>JANRIX010000054.1:0-310114 GCA_033764435.1 Burkholderiales bacterium | reverse complement strand
CAAACTCTTGAGTTCAATCTCTGTTTGCACAAGACACCCCAATTAAGAGGTTGTCTTCTCACTCAAAGCAATTTCCAAGGAAATTACTTAAACAAGTGAGTACCACAATGTTTAGAGTGAACTGAACTGGATTCGCATCAGATACCTAAGTACCCAATAGCCATCCACCCAGCCATCACACCCAACACCACAGCACCCACCTTCATCGGCTGTTCATGTTTTTAAAGAGCAAGGACGCCAACTTCAACGTCGAATTCGCAGGCTGGTTGCGGGGGAAGGATTTGAACCTTCGACCTTCGGGTTATGAGCCCGACGAGCTGCCAGACTGCTCCACCCCGCGTCCGAGAAGCGAAGAGGTGAAATTATACGCATACTGCCGAAAACTCGTCAACTCCGTCCGCACTTTTTCCTACAGAAAGGCTTCACCTCCTTGTTGCAACAAGTACTTAGCAGGCGACGCCAAGTCACATGAACGAAATATCAACCTATATTCTGGCTGCAGCCTTGGCCTGGGCAAGCGGCATTCGGCTGTACGCGGTGTTGTTCATCATGGGTGCCGCACACAGATTAGATTGGGTGTCGCTACCGCAAGACATGCGGCTGATTGCTCACGGATGGGTGATGGCAGCGACCGGGGCGCTGGTGCTCCTTGAATTCTTCGCCGACAAGATTCCCGCCATCGATTCAATATGGGATGCCCTGCATACCTTCGTTCGCATTCCAGTAGGCGCCCTACTGGCCGCAGGATTAATTGCACCTCAAGATGGCCCAGCCTGGGCACTGGTGGCGGCGCTGCTTGGCGGAACCATCACAGCTGGGACACATTTCACCAAGGCAGGCGGTAGGGCGGTGATCAATACTTCGCCCGAACCGTTCAGCAACTGGAGCGCATCGCTCCTCGAAGATGGTCTGGTGATATTCGGGCTGTGGCTGGCGTGGACGCACCCGGTTGTGTTTGCACTTCTATTGCTGCTATTTTTGCTAGTTGTCGCTTGGCTACTGCCCAAGCTATGGCGAGGCGTCATTCGCTTGCTGAACAAGGGAATGGAATACATGGGCATGTCATCCGCGCCAGCAAGCGGGAAACGGCCCTAGCGAATCTCTCTACGCTCGATGACGGCCTGGGCAAGCGTCCCAGCATCGACATGCTCAAGCTCACCGCCCACTGGCAAGCCCCGCGCGATCCGTGTCACCTTGAGCCCCCTGGCACGCAGAGACTCACCCAGATAGTGTGCGGTCGCCTCGCCCTCGACAGTGAAGTTTGTGGCCATGATGACTTCACGCACACCCTCTTCCGTCGCGCGCTTGATCAGGCGATCGGCGTGAATATCCTTGGGGCCCACGCCATCAAGCGGTGACAGCCTTCCCATGAGGACAAAATACAGTCCGCCATAACTGTGCGACTGCTCCATCATCACCAGGTCAGCCGGCGACTCCACAACGCAAAGCAGCGACGGATCGCGCTTGGGCGACGCACAGATGGCGCAAATTTCTTCTTCGCAGAATGTATTGCAACGTGCGCAGTTCCTGACCCGATCAAGCGCCTTGAGGGACGCGTTGGCGAGCAGCCGCGCGCCATCGCGGTCGCGCTGCAACAAGTGAAAAGCCATGCGCTGTGCCGACTTGGGACCCACGCCCGGCAAGCAGCGCAAGGCCTCGACGAACTGCTCCAAAGCAGACGATTGCATCAGAATCCAACCATTGCGCGCCGCAGATCAGAACGGCAACTTCATGCCGGGCGGGAGGCCCATGCCCGCAGTGAAGCCGCCCATCTTCTCCTGGGTGACAGCTTCGACCTTGCGGACCGCATCATTCATTGCGGCAGCGACCAGATCTTCAAGCATGTCCTTGTCTTCAGACAGCAATGCAGGATCAATCACGACACGGCGCACATCGTGCTTGCACGTCATTGTGACCTTGACCATGCCTGCACCTGCCTGCCCTTCAACTTCTGTCTGCGCAAGCTGTTCCTGCATCTTGCGCATGTTCTCCTGCATCTGTTGGGCCTGCTTCATCAGGCCGCCCAGTCCACCTTTCATCATGAACGCTCTCCAATCATTGAGTCATGCGGTCAAGCCGCTGTGGAATCGGAAGATGGTCGAATGGATGCCGGATTCACCTCAGCACCGAGCTCCCGGATCAAGCCATTGACGAAGTCATCGCTGCGAATGGATTGCTCAGCCGCAGATTGCCGATCGTTCATCAACCGCGTGTCCGCAGCCGCCACACTGTGACCGCGCGGCTCGCCAATCTCCACGACCAGACGCAGCCCCTTTCCGAACACGGGTTCCAGCGCCTCACGGAGCTTGTCCTGATAAACGCGTTCGGCAAGGTGCTTCTGCGTGTCTGGCAGCAACAGGACCAGCACGCCATCCCGAATGGAAACCAGCTCGCAGTGGCGCGCTAACATGCCCGAAAGACTGGGCAAATTCAGTTTTCGCACCAGCCCGGGCCAGTCGCCGTCGAAGTTTGCCGCCATGGCTGAATCAACTTCAGCCTGCATTTGCGGCGACACACTGGTAGTCGCAGCCGGGGTTCGGATCGGGGTGGCAGGCTGAGCCGGCAGCGAAGCGGACGGCGCTGCACTTACCTTTCCCTGAGAAACCGAAACAGCTGCGCTGGAGCGATCCTCAGCAGCCCTGTCGACCCGCCCCGCCGACCCAAGCAGCGTCAGCATCCGCAACAGTGACATCGTTATCCCGGCTTGCTCATCGGGCGCGAGATAGAGATCACGCCTGCCGACAATCGCGACCTGATACAGCACCTGCAGCTCGGTGGCGCTGAACGGTTGTCCCAAGTGCCAAAGTGATTCCGGAAGATCGGTGTTGTCAGCCGCCGACTGCGCCACGGCAAGCCTCTGGAAAAGAGCAGCCAGCTCTCGGAGCGCTGTTTCAAAGGAATAGCTCCGCGCCGCCATGGCATCCACTTCGGCAAGCAGCGTCCTGGCGTCACGACGGGCAAGCGCGTCCACGATACGGACCAAGGCGCTGTCATCCAGCGCGCCGAGCATGCCCGATACACCTGCCGCAGTCACCTGGCCTGCACCATACGCGATGGCCTGATCCAGCAGGCTGAGGCTGTCCCGCACGCTGCCCTGGGCGGCCTGGCCCAGCATATGCAACGCCGCGGGTTCGTTAGGCACACCCTCAGCCTCCAGAACCCGCGTCAGATGACCCGCGATCATCGCTGGTGGCAACTGCTTGAGGTTGAACTGGATGCAGCGGGAGAGCACCGTGACCGGGAGCTTTTGAGGATCCGTCGTTGCCAGAATGAATTGGACATGCCCTGGCGGCTCTTCCAGCGTCTTCAGCATGGCATTGAATGCCGAGCGGGAGAGCATGTGAACTTCGTCGATGATGTAGACTTTGTAGCGGCCCGAAACTGGCATGTACTGCGCGGTCTCAAGCAACTCGCGCATTTCGTCAACCTTGGTATTGGTCGCAGCATCGACCTCAAGGAGATCCACGAAGCGCCCGGCGTCTATTTCATGGCACGCCTCGCAAACACCGCATGGATTGGCCGTGATGCCGCCTTGGCCATCAGCGCCCCGGCAGTTCAGCGCCTTGGCCAGGATGCGCGCAAGCGTTGTCTTGCCCACACCACGCGTTCCGGTAAACAGGTAGGCGTGATGTATGCGCCCGGTCTGCAGGGCATTGCCCAGCGCCCGGACCACGTGGTCCTGACCCACAACATCCTCGAAGCGACGCGGTCGCCACTTGCGGGCAAGTACCTGGTGGGCCATGGATGTGCTGAGGGCAGGAATGAATTCGGGAGAGGCGAGCCTGACCCCCGTCACTTCAGCTGATTTGCTGTGGCTGCTTCGTTCCCGACCTGACCAGGTTCACAAAGGCTGAATGCGGGGAGACCCGCCCGCGATGATTATACCGCGCAGGTTCGAAATCCCGCGAAGACATCATTTCGCTGCGGTCGATAGAAGTTGCGAAATCCGGGGCGTTTCAGATCCGGGTGAGTCAGCCAGCTTCCGCCTCGCAGCACGAAATGATCACCAAACCAGGGTTGCGAATATTCGCGATAGGGATCGGCACTGAAACCGGGAAAGGGTTCGAACGGGGAATCCGTCCATTCCCAGACCGCGCCCGTGTCGGCCAATCCATTGTTGAATCTCGCTGCAGCTTCCCACTCGGCTTCGGTCGGGAGCCGCTGCCCCGCCCACCGGCAATAAGCACGCGCCTCATGCAACGTTACATTGCAGACCGCTCGATTTGCCCAGTCGCCAATCCGGCCATGGCCACCAGCCGCGCCGGAATCCAACCGTCCCGGCTCATCGCTTCGAGCAAGGCTGTTGCGCCAGGCAAGTCCTTCGGGCGTCCAGAACTCATCCCGCCGCATGCCATCAGCTTCGATGAAGGCGACAAATTCAGCATTGGTGACCGGCCTGGACGCGATCCGAAACTCCTCCAGCTCGATCTCATGAGCATGCTTTTCGTTGTCAAAGAGAAAGTGCGTTGCTTCCGGCGTCGCGCCAATGACATGCCGCCCGCCAGGCACAGTCACCCAGCGGCATGATTCCGGAAGAACGCGTGGCAGAGGAAAGCCCTCAGGTATCGGCAAACCCAAAGTCGCCAAGGTCATCAACAGTGCTTCTGCATGCATGTGTTCGTGATGAAGCGCAAGGCGACGAAAATACTGACCCTCGGACGTGGAAATGCCCTCGCCCAAAAGGATCGCCTCAAGCGTTTGCTCCAGATAGCCCATCACCTCGGACTTTGCCGGGTAACGAGCTGTCCACCGATCCGGATGCGCAACACGCCTTGAATCAAACAGTGCATCTGCGTCAGTCAGCGCGCTCGGGACCGCGGGGCCGTCAATCTCACGGTCGTAGCGCAAGCACCAGTATTCCTGGAACCATCCAACGTGCGCCAACTCCCATAGCGGCGGATTGATGATTTCCGCGTATGGAACCGCCGCGCAGTCCCAGTAATGCGGCGGCAATTCGGCATACACTGCGAGCAGACGCATACGGGCCTCTCGCAGACTCCGTGCCAGATCACCCACTTCAATGAGATCGCGTTTTTCCTGCATCCTGTTCGTCCTGAAATGAAAACCCGACCGCCTCGCATCCTGATCATCACACCTGCCAGGGCCGACAGCAACAACGGCAACTGGCGAACTGCGAGGCGCTGGGCTGACCTGCTTTCAGCCAAGTGTCGCACGGCAGTCACCCAATCTTGGCAGGGCGAGCCCTGCGATGGGCTGATTGCCCTGCATGCGCGGCGTAGCGCCAGGTCGATATCTTACTGGGCGGAGGCCGGCAAACCGGTGCCTCTGGCGCTATGCCTGACCGGGACAGATCTCTATTCGGATATCGGTCGTGATCCGGATGCGGATCGCTCCCTGGAACTCGCGGACCGTCTGGTGGTCCTTCAGGAAGACGCTCTGCAGTACATTCCGGTTCGTCATCGCAGCAAGACTCAGGTGATCTACCAATCCAGCAAATCGCTTTCTGCGGCGGAAAAAGCATCGGGGCAGATCAACTGTGTCATGGTCGGTCACATTCGGCACGAGAAAGATCCCATGACCGCACTTCGCGCCCTCAAACTGCTGCCGCCAGACGCGCCAGTGCGCATTCAACACATCGGCAGCGCGCTCGACCAGACACTCGCCGCCGAACTCGAGACCGAAGCCGCCGGAGAACCCCGCTATCACTGGACCGGCCCGCTGCCGCATGGGTTGACCCGGGCCGCGATCAAGCGCGCCCATCTACTACTCCACCCGTCCGTCATGGAAGGCGGCGCCAACGTCATCGTCGAAGCAATCACCTCGGGAACACCGGTGCTGGCATCGGAAATGTCGGGCAACATCGGCATGCTGGGCAAGACCTATCCCGGCTACTTTCCCGTTGGCGACGCCGCCGCGTTGGCAGGACTGCTCATGCAAGCACTCAACGATGCCAATTTCCGGGCTCGACTCGCGAATGCATGCAGCGCACGGGCAAAGCTTTTCGCCCCCGCTGAGGAGCGGCGCAGGCTGGAGGCGTTGGTTTTTGGCTTGATCTCCGACTGACTCACCGCAGTATCATCGCAATTTGACCCAATGTGCGATTTCAACTCCCACCCAGCCCCGATACAGGACCAGAAACTGCCATGAATGCCCCGGATTCCCCTCCCCGATTGACCTCACTCTCCCATGGCGGCGGCTGTGGCTGCAAGATTGCGCCTGCAGTGCTTCAGCAGATCCTGTCCAAGGCTGAGAACCCGATCATGCCGAAGGCCCTTCTGGTCGGTATCGAAACGGCTGACGATGCCGCCGTTTACCAGATCAACGACACCCAGGCCATCGTGGCCACGACCGATTTCTTCATGCCGATCGTTGACGACCCGTTCGACTTTGGCCGCATTGCCGCGACCAATGCCATTTCGGATGTCTATGCGATGGGCGGGACGCCTCTTTTCGCATTGGCGCTAGTCGGCATGCCCGTGAACACGCTGCCCCTGGACACCATCAAGCGGATCCTCGACGGCGGCGAATCGGTGTGCCGCGACGCGGGCATCCCGATTGCGGGCGGCCACACGATTGACTCCGTGGAACCTATCTACGGCCTCGTCGCCATCGGCCTCGTGGATCCCCGCAAGCTGAAGCGCAATGCTGGCGCTCGGCCGGGAGACCAGTTGGTGCTGGGCAAACCGCTCGGCGTGGGCATCTATAGCGCAGCGCTCAAAAAGTTGAAGCTGGACGATGCGGGCTACGCGGCCATGATCGCAAGCACCACCAAATTGAACCGCCCCGGCACAACGCTGGGCGAACTGGACGGCGTGCACGCGCTGACGGACGTCACCGGTTTTGGCCTGCTGGGCCATCTGCTCGAAATTTGCCGGGGCTCCAATGTCGACGCGCGTATCAATTTTGCCGCCCTGCCGAAAATGCCGCTTGCGCTGGAACTCGCCGCAGAAGGCATGGTGACCGGTGCATCCGCCCGCAATTGGGCCGGCTATGGTGACAGCGTGACACTGGCGCCGGGGCTTGGCGAGGCACAGCGGGCGCTGCTCACCGATCCACAAACCAGTGGTGGACTGCTCGTCGCCTGTGCGCCGGAAGACACCGCACGGGTCATCGAGATCTTCAAGGCCGGCGGGTTTGACGCTGCCTGTGTCATCGGCGAAATCGGAGCGGGCGCGCCCCACGTCCACGTCAACCAAGCATGACCATCAATCCGAGACCAGCCGCTGCCGCAGTCAGCCAGCCCAGAGCATCTCTGCTGGCGCTATTCATTGCCACTCGGCAACGCACGGTGCGTCTTGCTGAGCCGCTGAGCCCGGAGGACTGCGCGTTGCAGTCCATGCCGGATGCCAGCCCGATCAAGTGGCATCTCGCGCATACCAGCTGGTTCTTCGAGACCTTCATCCTGGAAAGCTTGCCAGGCTACCAAGCGTTTGATGCCGCCTATCGGGTCCTGTTCAATTCCTACTACGTCGCAGTCGGTGATCGTCACGCGCGATCCGAGCGTGGATTGATTTCCCGCCCCGGTCTCGCCGACATCCTGCGCTACAGGGCGCACGTGGACCAGGCGATGTCCGCGGCGCTGTCATCGGGTCTGGACGAGACACTGGCAAGTCTGTTCATCCTCGGCATCAACCACGAGGAACAGCATCAGGAATTGATCCTGACCGATCTGAAGCACTTGCTGTGGAAGAACCCGCTCCGCCCGGCGTACCAGTCGCAGTGGCCGCTTGCCTCCGTGGACCCCGGTCCGGCGAGCTGGATCGCGTTCCCGAAGGGCCTCCACAACATCGGCCATGAGGGCGAGATATTCGCCTTTGACAACGAATCCCCGCAGCATTGCGAATATTCGCAGGCATTTGAACTGTCTTCACTTCCGGTCACGCATGGCGATTTCATGGCATTCATCGCGGATGGTGGCTACCGCCGCCCCGAGCTTTGGCTTTCCGCCGGTTGGGACTGCGTCATCCAGCAGCAGTGGCAAGCGCCGCTCTACTGGGAACAACACGGCGGCGAATGGCAGACGTTCACCTTGCACGGCATGGTTCCCGTCGATCCCCACACGCCGGTCTGCCATGTCAGCTACTTCGAAGCGGACGCCTTTGCGCGCTGGGCGGGTGCCCGACTTCCCACCGAGGCCGAGTGGGAGATCGCTGCGCAAAACTGCGAGATCGAGGGCAACTTCCTTGAGAGCGATGCGCTGCATCCGATGCCGCTGCGTGCACAGCGCTGGCCGTCACCTTCAGACCATCCGCTGCAAATCTTCGGTGACGTGTGGGAGTGGACGCAAAGCGACTACCGCGCGTACCCCGGATTTCGACCGGCGCCTGGTGCGGTCGGCGAGTACAACGGAAAATTCATGAGCGGCCAATACGTCCTGCGCGGCGGCTCCTGCGCCACGCCTCGACGGCATATCCGTGCGACCTACCGCAACTTCTTTCCGCCAGCGGCGCGCTGGCAGTTCTCCGGCCTCAGGCTGGCACGGGACATTACGGATTGAGTACGGACCTCGATCAGGCACTCAAGCACTACGACGCACTCGCGCCGACGTATGACCGCGCCACGCGCCTGATCAATCGCACTCGCCTCGCCGCCATCGCGCGGCTCGCTCCACAGCCCGGCGAAACCGTGGTGGATGCAGGTTGCGGCACGGGCTACTGTCTGGGTCCGTTGCGTGACGCCGTTGGGGAGTCAGGGCTCGTGATCGGCTTCGAACCCTCCGCTTCGATGCTGGCGCTGGCCAGGGAAAAAGTCTCCGCTGCTGGGTGGACCAACGTGCTACTTTATGAATCCGAAGGTCGCGCAATGCGGCTGCCGCAAACGGCAAACGCCTGGCTCTTCAGCTACACGCATGACCTTTTGCAGTCACGGGAGGCACTGGAACACCTGTTCGAACAGGGCGTCCCGCGCGCACGTGTGGCCGCAACGGGTAGCAAGCTCTTCGCCAGCTGGTTCTGGCCGGGTAATGCGTGGGTGAAGTGGCGACACAAGGGCTACCTGACCGATGTGCATGCACTGGAGAAGCCCTGGGCGGTGCTGATGGACTGCCTGGAGGATGGCCGGGTGGATGCCGCCCCGTTGGCGCAGAACTATCTGGCCAGCGGATTCACAGCCAGCCGATTTCACCGTCGCTAGCGCGCGTAGAACACATTGAACTGCTCGTCGCGGTCCGTCCACCGCGACACGTCGGAAAAGCCTGCTTTGGCCAGCAGATCGGCAAACTCGGTGGCGGTGTACTTGTACGAGTTCTCGGTGTGTATCCGCTCCCCGACACGAAAGGAGCGGTGATGGCCTGCACCCAGCGAGACAACCTGCTCCCGCAGCGATTCGAGGTGCATCTCGATCCTGCCCTCGGCTTCATTGTAGAGGCCGCGATGGCAAAAGCCATTGAGGTCGAAATCGAAACCAAACCGACGGTTGAGATGGAGCAGCACATTGCGATTGAATGCCGCCGTCACACCCAGGGCATCATCGTAGGCCGCAACCAGCGTGGGGACGGGCTTCTTCGCATCGACACCTATAAGCAGTCCGCTGCCTGGCCGAGTCGCACACAGCGCGAATATTCGCAAGAGAAACGCCAACGCCTCCGCCGGCGCGAAATTGCCGATACTCGATCCGGGATAGAAGAATGTCGCCGCATCGTTGGTCAGCAAGTCGTTCAAGTCGAGGGATGCCGAAAAATCCATCTCCACGCCGAGCAACTCCATATCGGGAACTTCGATTGACAGCCTAGCCAATGCGCTCTCAATTTCCGGGCCTGCAATGTCAACCGCGAGATAACGCCGCGGGAGAACAAATGGAAACCAATCTTGCGCCTTGCGACAATCACCTGCACCCAGATCAACGAATTGCTTGTTCTCACCAGCGGTTTGCGCAATTGCATCGCGATGGGTCTCGAAGATTGATCGCTCGATTCTGGTCGGATAGTACTCGGGTAACTGACAGATTGCGCCGTACAGGGCACAACCCAATTCGTCATAGAAGTATTTGGGTGACAACGAGGGCCGTGTTGCCGTCAGACCTTCAATCAGTCGTTTCCGCTCAGAGTCCGGATCTTCCGTCACTCGGCGAACGACACGATAGGATGGCTGCATCTCGGTGCGCCTCAGAATTCACTTCGGGTCAGCTGCATGACAAGCAAATCTTCCCTGCCGATACCGTAAATCATCCAGGAAGAAGCGGTTGCGGCAAGGCAGCTCAAAGTATTTATCATCAGATTGCCATACCGGAATTGGAATTAGGTAAAGACTCCACGAGACTACGGCGCACAGCTTCGAGATACTTGTATCCATGCCGCTGGTCCGGCTCGAGGTAGGTGCCTTCTGCCCATTCGTTCCATGCATTGAGGAAAATGAACTGTTCCGGTGCTGGGCGAGTTGCGGTCAGTTCTACCAACTGACGGAACCAATACTCGAAACGCTCAGGTGAAGCCCCCTTGAAGATGCGGGCCCTTTTCACATATCGGGGCGTGTTGTCCCAGTCGACAAAGGCCCCGGGAAACGCAGGAATGCCGGCTTCGCGTTCGACTTTGAGAATCTGCTTCCATACCATGTCGTAATCGTAGAACGTAAGGCCCGCCATCAGCTTGTAGCGCAGTGCGCGAAGCACGTCCTGAAATCTCTCGGGAAGCAGACGAAGCGGGGCAACGACCTTGCTGGTTTCGAGTACCTGACCTTCGTAATCCGGGGAGTAGATTGCTTCGAAAGGCTGAAACTGCATCGTTGCATCAAAGTGCTTCAGCACTTCCGGAATCGGGAACTCATACTGCTTCATCGATATCAGGTAGATGCCGGGCAATCCACGCTGCTGCGCCCACTCACGCCAGCAATCAAACATGTCGCCGATTTGCGTAATCCGGTGAGCGCGATAGACAAGAAAGATCGGCTTGCCATCGATCTTGATCGCTCGCGGATCACTCCAGGCCTTAAAGAGGTAATCGAAATGCTTCTCCCAGCGTGAACGCTCAGGAATGTGCGTCTGCTCTTGAAGAATGTGATGGTCGCGCCCGTCCCAGCGTCGCGACCAGGTCTCATTGGCCCATGCCAAACAGAACGGCAGATCCAGTTCTGGCGAAGACATGACGATGTTGGTCGGCGTCTCCAGCATCTGCTTGCCATCAAACCAGTAGTGGTAGTGGCAGAAGCCGTGCACGCCGTACTGCTTCGCCAAGTCGATCTGCCACGAAATCACTTCCTTCCGGGATTGATCGTAATACCGATCATGCAGAGGCTTTCGTGGCTGGTAGTGGCCCGCAAACTGCGGGCGAGCTTTCTTGACATTCACCCAGTCCGTAAAGCCTTTGCCCCACCAAGCGTCGTTTTCGGGAATGGCATGAAACTGAGGGAAGTAGAAGGCGAGCAGCTTGACCAGTGAGTCCTGGTTCATGTTCGATCGGTCAGTTGAATTGTAAAAGTTGAAATCGCGCCGACCTGTCAGGTCGGACGTGCTGCACCGCCCAAGCGGCGGATAATGCGATGCACTTTATTCATGGCGCGGCGCAACAGCCCTGCGTCGGCGCCATAGGGTGAATGCACTGGCAGAGGAATCGACATGTCCTCAAACCGATTCGATACCGCGGCCCCTTTGCGGGCGAAGTACTCGGCAAAAGCAGGATCCGTCGAGAAGCCGACCAACTCACGTACTGATTCCGGGACCTGCCTGCCGACCAGCAGAACGCCGAGGCCATAGCAATGAGAAAACTCAATGCTCGGATAAGCACCCCGTACTTCATCAAAGAACTTTCGCACGCCGAACTTGAGCGCGGCAGGACCAGCGTTTTCCACAGTCACGTTTATATCGTGAAACAGGATCACTCCACGATCGGACATTTTGGGCAACCACGTATGGAAATCATTGCTGACAGCTTCATACGTATGTGTGCCATCAATGTGCAGCAAGTCCACCGAACCCGCTGAGAAGTCCTTCGCCGCTTCGTTGAAGTCCTTGCGCACGAGTACGCCAATGTCTGGGAATCGAGAGCCTACATAGGCGGCGATCTCCTGATAGAGCGAGTCGTCGAAACGACCCATATGAACATCGCCCTCCCACAGGTCAATCCCGTAACACTTTGCGTCGATGCCATTCTCCTGAACGGCTTGGCAAAATGCCGCGAACGATGAGCCGCTGTAGGTGCCCAGCTCGACGACGCTGGTCGGCTTCAAACGCCCGATTATCTCGAACGCGAATGGGATATGCCCGATCCACCATGGGGACTTGAGCAGCTCCGGAGACATGCGCTCGGCCCAAAGAAAGTTGTTTGCACAATCCAAGATCAGGATTCCTAATGGGAAATGAAAATATTATAGGGAAACACGTCAATCAAGGCACTCTTGGGCCGCAGCCCCCGAGTTGCTGGCCTAATTCCTCCGTCAATCGAATTGCCTGACGAAATCTCCATGGGTGACGATTCAATTCCAAGGCCTCGAAACGGGCCAGCCAATTCCCGTAGACATCACGCAATGCAATGATTTCTGCCTGACCCGCATCCACTGCTTCGCGGGTTCTTGCATAGGCCTGCTCAACAGATTCATAAGCTCTGTGCAGTTCTTCATAGGCATTGTGCATACGCGAATATTCGCTGGTGAGTTCCTGATACGCATCACTCAAGTGGACGTAGGCCTCGGTTAGACCTGTGCGCTTACCCAATCCGACTTCGAAACGCACCGGACGATGTGCTGGCAACGGTAACAAATCATGATAGTCCGCCACCATGTTTTCGACCGTACGACTTTTAGGCAGGATTTCCAAACGTTCTGCCACCCGGCGCAACCGATCTGGCGTTTCAGCCAGCGATCGAAGCATCGCGACGAGCGCATCAGCATTTGGCTCGAACAGGAAGCCTGTTTCGCCGTCGACAATTCGCTCGCTGAATGCGCCCAGGTTAGTCGCAATGGACGGCATGCGCAGAGCATTCAGTTCACTCAAGGTGTAGCTGAATGTTTCCGGATAATTGGACGCCAGGATGGCGGCATGCGGCCGAAGCCTGGCAATCAGCTCTGGCAGTTCGTGCAGACTGTAGTGTTCGATCGCTGCCCAGCCAGTTTCCTGGGCCAGCGTCAAGCCTTCTTTGCCACAGCCAAGCAATACCACTTCGGCCAACGCAGCAATACCGGCAGAAGCTTGGCGCAGCAGCTCGCTGCCCTTCAGCTGATTCATTCGGCCCAGTACAATCAGTCGCAACCGCTCTCCAGCGACCGGCGGGACATAGCCGCCCATCGCATTAGCCAACCGGGGCATGGCAAAGATTCCATGCGGAATCTGCCGAATCTTCAAATCCGACATGGCAGGGGACAGGCGTTCCATGGTCTCTCTGACATTTCCCGTCGGAACCACCAGCGTCACGCCATGTTGCCTCGCTAGATCCACATACCGGGTACGCATGAGATGCCACTCTTCCGAGCTGCGATCGGTAAATTCCCTGTTGAGTGGATTCTCCTTTGCACAGTGCGCAAGCTCGTCCAGCTTACAACTCTTGCAGGTCTGGCCGAAGCTGGGAAAGATCGCCTGACACACGGGATAGTAGTCGTGGCAGACTACCGCCGTCGGAACTGGTTGGCACAAGGCATCCAGTGAGTGCCCGATCAGAGAAGATATGAGTATCGCATCAACCCTGAACTCATCAAGTATCTGCGCCAGCATGCGCCGGTACTCTGCATTGGTGCTCGCCGTGGAGGGTATGGGCTCGGCGGTGTCCCACGTGCGTAGCGGCAAGCCGCCGGGCGCACCTGGATAGAGTACAAAGCGCTGCCCGCCAGATTCGCCGACTCTGATCGATACGAGAGAAAGGTTGATTCTGGCCGTGTCCGCTTGCGAATATTCGCGCACCCACTTCTCCAGTCCGCCCCCCCATGCGTGCAGGATGTGTAGCTGAACGGGACGGGGATCCAAACCAGGCATAGGCCATTGCTGGCCACCGGCGTTCATGGCATTCAGGGCAGGCAACGCTGCCCGGCGCAGCACGCCAAGCGGGTGCCGCTCAATAAGGGTCTTGACCGCCGGTATCGCAACGTCTGCGGAACATACAATCTCCGCTCCTCGATACGTCACATGGAGGTAATCGCAGAGGCCAATGCTGAATCCCGACATCTGCAAAGCCCTGCCCAAGGCATGCAGCTGCTCGGAAAGCCCCATCTCGGCAGGCAAGTTTGCCAGCAAGCCGCTGCGAAAAGTGCGGTCAAGGGCCTCTCGCCGGAAGTATATGGCGGCTGCGTGCAAGGTCGGAACATCATAGAACGCCCGCTCACCGAGGCAGTAAGCAATGGTGTCCAGCGAAGAATTGGTGGCGTCCCCAGCAAGCCTGTCCGGCAGCAACTCGAACAGCGGACCAGCGTTGGCCAGAGGCACCGCTGCACCCAGATGCGCGTCTGCATCGACTGCTTTGCGCAGCCGCGCATCCCAGGCCCAGGGCAGTTCGCTGCCTGCCAGGACAACAGCAATATCGATGCCGGAAGAGCTTTCCGCGTCACGCCACATTGCCTGGAGTGACAGTGTTGCTTCGACTTCGATGATCCGTGGCGGCACATCCGAGATCAGCGCACCCTCCTTCAGGGAGGCAACAGTCTCCGTCAGCTGCTCGTCGTTGGCGCTCCCCTTCAACACATAAACCAGCAGGGGGCGATCAGGATCAGGTTTCTTCATCTTGACTTCATGCATCCGACGCATCAGACACTCTGGCCATCATCCATCTGATGCCAATCGATCACATCGCTCACGGCATCTCTCAGCGGCCTGAGGCCATCCTTAGCCACAAAATCCCTCACGCGGGATTCGTACTGCGGATGAAGCTGTCGCAACACCGCTTGAGCTGCAGCAACTCGTTCTTCTGACTCGAGACCAAAGCTGACGCCACCTTCGTGATAAACGAACACGTCTGCGCACAGCATGTGCCGCCAGCCGGCTGTAGACGCCCGCATGCAGAAGTCATTTTCTTCACCGTATCCCCGACCGAAGCGCTTGGCATCAAAAAGCCCGACTCGATCCAGGCAGGCGCGTTTGATGTACATGCAGAAACCCACCGCCGTTGGAATCTCGTGAAAGCGCCCTTGATTGACTTCACGAAACCGACGATCCAGAGTACCGACGTCGAATCCTTTGGGCAATGGATTTCTCTCGCAAAAGCGCGGAAAGCTGCAAATGGTCGCGTTGTTGGAGAAGGGTGTGACCGTGCCGATATCATCGGCCTGCCTCGCGCAACGCATCAAGCGCGCAATCCAGTCGTTGGCAACCTCGGTGTCGCTATTCAATAGCACGACGTCCCGATCCGGCCAATGGCACAAGCCCCGGTTTGCGGCATGAACAAAGCCCAGATTGGAACCATGCCGCAACAGCGAGATTCTGCCGCCGGCCGCCAACTGATCCAGGTGGGACCGCAAGGCCTCATCAGTTGACGCATCATCCACGACCAGGACACGCACAAGCTTCGGCAGATCTGATGACAGCACGCTCTCGATGCATCGGCGCGCGGCATCTCCGCCGTTGTACACCGGGATGGTGATGTACGGGGGTGGCACTTCAGGTGAACCTGCCGAGAGCGCGTGCCGGATGATGTGCAGCGGCCACTTCAGCCAGCCTGCCAGTGATTCCCGGTGCCGCCAGCGGCGCGCCATCTCGTCGCGATCCCGCAGCGCAGCCGCCAACTGTGCCGATTTCGCGGACAGCTGCTGCTCAAGGGTTACGACCTGGGCCAGCGCAGCGGAATCCGGCTGTTCCGCTGCGCTGATTCCCTTTGCCCGCAGCGTGGCCACTTCGGCATTGAGGTCACCGATCTGCTGCTGCGCATCCCAGCGATATCGCGCAAGCCACTCATACTCCCTGAGCAAAGAAAGCTGAGGATCTGCGAAACAGGACAGGCTGCGCCAGCGCGCAACGGCGCGTGCCACGTCGGCCGGTGATCCACACAGCAAAATGAAGTACATGGGATCGGGCGCTTGCCTGACGGTTACATTCTCGCCCCCTTCGTGTCTCAGCATTTCGCCGCCAGCGTCTTCTGCCGCCTCGCTCCAGATCACGGACTGGAATAGCAGGCGTTGTCCGAACCAAGCCGCAGATTCAAACTGATTCCCGACCAAACGTTGCAACTCATCGCGATCCAGTTCGCGCAAATGAAACTCATTGCGCGCACCGGCCTCGTCGCTGTAAATAGGCCTGTTGGGACTGGAAAGTGCCAGCAGTCCGCCCGGCCGCAAAACGCGCTTGAACTCAGCCAGCATCTCGTCCTGTTCGCGCAGGTGCTCGATCGTTTCAAACGAAACAACCAAATCGACGCTCGCATCGGTTAGCGGCAATGCGGTGACAGATGCCTCGTGATAGCTCAGATTTGCCTGACCGCCATAGCGCTGGCGCGCATGTTCGATCGCTTGGGCCGAGATGTCGACGCCATGAACAGAGCGAGCAAAACGCGCCAGATGATGGGAACCGAAGCCCTCGCCGCATGCGGCATCAAGCACGTCCAATCCCTCAGCCAGCCTAGCAGCGAGAACGTACCGATGCCAGTGTTCATGCCAAATGCTGCCCATGCACTCCGGCGTGAAGCGCTCACCGGTAAACGGCAGACTACCGGCAGGGTCAGACGATGGACGCATAGGGTGGGGGGTGTGGCGGAGAGAGGGGGATTCGAACCCCCGAAGGGCTGTTAACCCTTACACGCTTTCCAGGCGTGCGACTTAAACCGCTCATCCATCTCTCCGCGGTATTTCAGACATTTCCCACGATCAGCAAGCCGGGAAAGCCGATGATTATAGCTGTTGGGTCGACCACGAGCAATCCGCGAAGTCTGACAAGCCCGCACGATGTCAACGGCGCGAAAAGACCAGCCAGCGCAATGCGAGCATCTGCCGAGAGAACAGGCCAAGCAGGATCAGCAACATCGCGAAGTGCACCGGCCACATGCCCACCCAGACCGGGATGCGCTCCTTGGCCGTCCACACCTGGAAAATATTCAAGGTGTTGTAGTACAGGACGAATACCAGAATGGCAATCAGCAGGTTCCAGGACCGGCCGGAGCGCGGATTGACGAAAGACAGCGGGATGGCGGCGAGCGCCAGCAGTAGCGTGACGATGGGCAACGCCATACGCCAGTGGAACTCCGCGAACGACTCCGGGGACGCACTCTTCCACAGCTCCTGCACACTCATCGCTCGAGTCGAGGGCGTTTCCGGGACCGGTTCCTTGTTGTCAATCCGCATGGAGTAGGTCTCGAAATCGACAATCTGGTACTCGGCCGTTCCTGGCACGCCCTCGTACTGCCGGCCTCTTTCCAGCACGAGGAAACGTTCGCCATTCGGCTCTGTTCGCTGCAGGCCACGTTCGGCCACGACCACGCTCACCTTGTCCTGGCGCTTGGACTCGACGAACACGTTGTTGACGTTCTGCTGCGTATCCGAGGTTGCATCCACGAACGCAACACGCTGGGCGCTCTTGGATTCGTAGAAGGTGCCCGGCGTGACACGCGACACGTCATCCCGACTCTTAAGCTTAGCCAGATAGCTCTGGCTCTGCGCCAGCGTCCAAGGTGTGAGAAAGAGGCTCATCAGCGCCACGACAATCGCGACCGGGAGCGCCACTCGCATAACCGGGTGGATCCATGCCAGCAGGGAGAGCCCGGAAGAGAACCACACCTGCATTTCGCTGTCCCGATAACTCCGTGAAAGTGTCAGCAACACCGATACAAACACGGCGAGACACAGGACAACTGGCAGATAGGAAAGAAGGCTGAATCCCATCAACGCCAGCACCGCTTCGGCCTCGACGAGACCGCCTGCCGCATCCCCCAGAAAGCGGATCAGCAATCGCGTGAGGATGATGAGCAGCAGCACCAGCCCGACGGCGCCGCCGACGGACAGGAATTCCCGCATCAAACTGCGATTGAAGATGCTCACGCGTATAATTTCCGGTTCATGTTTTTCGTCAGGGCACGACGTGTCTGAAGCGCAGCCCGCGTTTCGCGCGTTCCGTCCGGCGGATCAGTCGACAATTGCACGCAACAGCACGTACCCCGGAGAGAGCGCATGGAATTTAGCATAAAGAGTGGTGACCTCAGCCAGATCAAGACCGCCTGCATCCTGGTTGGCGTCTACGATTCGAAGCAGCTGGATGAAGCCGGCGAGAAACTGGACAAGGCCACCGGGCAGGCGCTGTCGCGCGCCGTGAAGAGTGGCGACATCTCGGGCAAGACCGGTTCCACCCTGCTGCTCCACATCGATAAAGGCATTGCCGCGCAGCGAGTGCTGCTCGTCGGCCTGGGCGCGGAGAAATCCTACAGCCGCAAGACCTTTGCCGCCGCACTGGCTGCTGGCTTCAAGGCCCTCAAGGGAACGGCCGTCACCGACGTGTTGCTCTCGTTCGACACCAAACAAGCCGGTGACGACCTGTACTGGAAGCTGGAACAGGCTGCGGTCCTGGCCATCGACGCCGCCTATCGTTTTGATCAGTTGAAGAGCAATGGCGACAGCCGCAATGTCGGGAAGGCCGTAGCATTCCACATTCCGGCCAAGCATGATGCCGCCCGTGCCAAGGAGGCCCTGCGTCGCGGCGAAGCCGTCGGCGAAGGCATGAGCCTGACCAAGACCCTGGGCAACCTGCCGCCCAACATCTGCACGCCAACCTACCTGGCAGATACCGCCAAGCAGCTGGCCAAGCAGTTCAAGTTCAAGGCGACCATTCTGGAAAAGAAGGACATGGAGAAGCTGGGCATGAACACCCTGCTCTCCGTCTCCAAGGCCAGCTACCAGCCGCCGAAATTCATCGTGCTGGAGCACAACGGCGGCAAGAAGGTCGACAAGCCGGTCGTGCTGGTTGGCAAAGGCATCACCTTCGACACCGGCGGCATTTCGCTCAAGCCCGCCGCCGAGATGGACGAGATGAAGTACGACATGGGCGGCGCTGCCGCGATGCTGGGCACGATGAAGACGGTCGGCCTGCTGAAACTCCCCCTCAACGTGGTCATGCTGGTTCCGACCTGCGAGAACATGCCGGGCGGCAACGCCACCCGCCCTGGCGATATCGTGAAGAGCATGGGCGGCCACACGGTCGAAATTCTCAATACCGATGCCGAAGGCCGTCTGATCCTGTGCGACGCGCTCACCTACGCCGAGCGCTTCAAGCCCGCCGCGGTCGTCGATGCGGCCACGCTGACGGGTGCCATGGTCATTGCATTGGGCCACATCACCACCGGCGTTTTCGCCAACAAGGACGCACTGGCGCACGAGCTCGTTGCTGCCGGCAACGAGAAGCTGGACCTCGCCTGGCACCTGCCGATGTTTGACGAATACAACGATCTGCTGAAGAGCAATTTCGCCGATATTCCCAACATCAGCGGCGGCCGCGCCGGAGGCAGCATTACCGCAGCCTGCTTCCTGTCCCGCTTCGCCAAGCAGTATGACTGGGCGCACCTGGATATCGCAGGTACCGCGTGGAAGTCGGGCGCCGAGAAGGGTGCCACCGGTCGTCCGGTGCCGCTGCTTGCCCAGTTCCTGCTGGGTCGCGCTGGCCTGAAGTAAGCGCAGGGACGCGCACAGGCATGACCGAGGTGAAGGTGTTCTACAACGTGCCGGACAAGCTGGGCTTCGCCTGCAAGCTGGCCAAGCGGGCGGTGGACGAAGGCAAGCGCCTTATCGTCTACGCACCCGACCGGGATGTTGCAGACACCTTCGACCGCATGCTGTGGACGTTTCAGCAGCTGTCCTTTGTCCCCCATGTGCGCGCAGGTGATGTGCTGGCCGCAGAAACACCCATTGTCATCGCGAGCGGCGAAACCGGGCTTCACCATCACGAAGCCTTGCTCAATCTGGCCGATGAGCCGCCGCCCTTCTTCAGCCGCTTCGAGCTTCTTCGCGAGATCGTGAGCCAGGACGAGACGGACCGCGCCAAGGCGCGCGAACGGGCGCGCTTCTACAAATCGCGCGGCTTCGAGATTTCTCACCAGGACATGGGGAAGGCAACGTGAGTACTGAACCACCGGACAAGTCACTGGATGCACTCGGCAGCAAGGTGGATGCCTTGCTGAAGCGCCACGCGTCAGGTACCGAAGATCGCAACATCCCGGTGCTGTCTGAGATCGTGCGCGCGCCGGACTGGAAGCCGGTCACCCCTGTGGCGCTGCCGCGCGGCATCAGCGACGAGGAAGCCAGGAAGCTCGCCGCAGAGATCTTCGATCGTGTGTTCGCCCGGGTGGAACAGGAGCTGACCACGCGATTCGAAGAGCGCCTGACCGAGCGCATGGCCGCACAGATCAGCGTGACCATTGGCCACGTCCTGTCCGACCTCAGTCCCGACATCGCCAATGTCATCGGCGATGCCATCAACGAAGCCCTGCTCAACCCGCCCTCCCAACATCCTCCGAAGTAGCCGCAGGGCGCGTCCGCCCCTTGCGAATATTCGCAGCACGCCATGACCACCGAAACCCAGACTGCAGGACAGGCCCCGGAACTCTCCAAGGCCTTCGAACCCAAGACCATTGAATCCCGCTGGTACCCGATCTGGGAACAGCGCGGCTATTTCAAGCACAGCGGCAAGGCCGATGCGCCGGCCTACTGCATCCAGCTCCCGCCGCCCAACGTCACCGGCACGCTGCACATGGGTCACGCCTTCCAGCAGACGCTCATGGACACGCTGATCCGGTATCACCGCATGCGCGGCGACAATACCAACTGGGTGGTCGGCACGGACCATGCAGGCATCGCGACACAGATCGTCGTGGAGCGCCAGCTGCAGGCAGACGGCAAGAGCCGGCATGACCTCGGGCGCGAGGCCTTCGTCGACCGCGTTTGGGAGTGGAAACAGCACTCCGGTTCCACTATCACCCGCCAGATGCGTCGTCTCGGCGCATCCGCCAACTGGACCTATGCCGACACCGAGGGCCATCAGGGCGGTTACTTCACCATGGACGCGAAGATGTCCAACGCCGTGGTCGAAGTCTTCAACCGCCTCTACGAGCAGGGCCTGATCTACCGCGGCCGCCGCCTTGTGAACTGGGACCCGGTACTGAAATCCGCCGTCTCCGACCTCGAAGTCGAGATGGAGGAACGCAACGGCAACATGTGGCACATCCTCTATCCGTTCAGCGACGGCGAACAGGATGGCGGCGGTGAACTCGCTGGCGAGAAGCTGAAGGGCATGACCATCGCCACCACACGTCCGGAAACCATGCTGGGCGATGGTGCGCTAGCCGTCCACCCGGATGACGAACGCTACAAGCATCTCGTGGGCACGTACGTCGACCTGCCACTGTGCGATCGCAAGATACCGATCATCGCCGACGCCATGGTCGATCCGGCCTTCGGTTCAGGATGCGTGAAGATCACCGGTGCGCATGACTTCAACGACTACCAGGCGGCGCTGCGCCACAACATTCCGCTGGTGGTCATCATGGATTTCGACGCCAACATGGCGGGCGAAGCGCCGGCGGCCTATCGCGGCCTGAACCGCTATGTGGCGCGCAAGAAAGTGCTGGCCGATCTGGAAGCGCAAGGCCTGCTCATCAAGACCGTGCCGCACAAGCACATGGTGCCGCTCTGCGGCCGTACCGGCGAAGTGGTGGAGCCCATGCTCACCGACCAGTGGTTCGTGAAAATGGACGGCCTCGCCGCGCGCGGCCTTGATGCGGTCGCCAAGGGCGAGGTGAAGTTCTACCCCGATCACTGGAGCGCCACCTACAACCACTGGCTCTCTAACATCCAGGACTGGTGCATTTCGCGGCAGCTCTGGTGGGGGCATCAGATTCCGGCGTGGTATGACGAAGCCGGCAATGTTTACGTGGCCCGGGATGAAGCGGAGGCCCTGAAGCAGTCCGGCGGGAAGAAGCTCACGCGCGATCCTGACGTCCTCGACACCTGGTTCTCCTCTGCGTTGGTGCCCTTTTCCTCACTGGGCTGGCCAGAAGATACGCCGGACCTGAAGACCTTCCTGCCCTCCTCCGTGCTGGTGACGGGCAACGACATCATCTTCTTCTGGGTGGCGCGCATGATCATGATGACGCTCCACTTCACCGACAAGGTGCCCTTCCGCGATGTGTACATCAACGCCATGGTGCGTGATGCGGAAGGCCAGAAGATGTCCAAGTCCAAGGGCAACACGCTGGACCCGCTGGACCTGATCGACGGCATCGAGCTTGAACCGCTGGTCGCCAAATCCACCCAGGGCCTGATGCTGGCCGCGCACAAAGAGAAGGCGGAGAAGTACATCCGCAAACACTTCCCCCAGGGTATCCCGGCCTATGGCGCGGATGCGCTCCGCTTCACGTTCACCTCGCTCGCCCCGTTGTCCCTCACGCTCAACTTCGATCTCTCGCGCTGCGAGGGCTACCGCAACTTCTGCAACAAGCTGTGGAACGCCACCCGCTTCGTGCTGATGAACGTGGAAGGCAAGAGCGATTTCGAGCGCGGCATCGAGGAATGCACGCACGATTGCGGCCCCGGCGGCTATCTGGATTTCTCGCAGGTGGATCGCTGGATCACGAGCCAGCTGCAGCGCACCGAAGCCGAAGTGGCCGAGGCGTTTGCCGCCTACCGCTTCGACCAGGCCTCTGCCGCCGTGTACAAGTTCGTGTGGGATGAGTACTGCGACTGGTACGTGGAACTCGCCAAGGTGCAACTGCAAAACGGCAGCGAAGCCCAGCAGCGCGCCACCCGCCGCACGTTGTTGCGCGTACTGGAAACGGTGCTGCGCCTGGCGCATCCCATCATCCCCTTCATCACCGAGGAGCTGTGGCAGAAGGTCGCTCCGCTCGCTGGCAAGAAGGGCGAGTCGGTGACGCTGCAGCCCTACCCGGTTTCGCAGCCGGAAAAGATTGATGCGGCGGCCGAGGCGTTTGTGGCCACACTCAAGGAAAGCACCAACGCCGTGCGCAACCTGCGCGGCGAAATGAATGTGTCGCCCGCGCTGAAGGTGCCGCTCTTCGTTCAGGGTGACGCAGCCAGCATTGAACCGCAGTTGCCGTATGTGAATGCCCTCGGGCGAATCGCTGAAGCGCGAATATTCGCAGCGCTACCTGATGCCAACGCGCCAGTTGCAATCACCAGCGCCGGTAGATGGATGCTGGATATCCAGATCGATGTCGCTGCCGAACGTGAGCGCATCGGCAAAGAGATTGCCCGATACGAAAAAGAGGCTGCCAACGCCAGCGCTAAACTGGCCAACAAGAACTTCGTCGACAAAGCTCCGGAATCCGTCGTCAACGAAATTAAGGCGCGGCTTGCCGACTTCAGCAACAAACTCGACCAACTCAAAGCCCAGCTCGACAAACTGAAGAACTAGATGCCGCTTCCCGACGCGCTGCGCGCGCTGCGCCATCGCAACTTCCGCACTTACTACGCCGGTCAGGCAATCTCGATGATCGGCACCTGGGTGCAGAGCATCGCCAACACCTGGCTCGCGTGGGAATTGTCGGGATCCACCGCCATCACCGGGCTGGTCGGCTTCGTGGCCCACAGTCCCATGCTGTTCGTGGCCCCATTTGCCGGCGTGATGGGGGACCGCTTCGACAAGCGGCGCATGCTGTTTGTCGTGCAATCGCTCCTCATCGTGCAATCGATCCTGCTGGCTCTGCTGGTGGGATTCGGGCTGATCACCGTGCCCTGGCTGGTCGGCATCGTGTTCATCATCGGCATCCTGAACGCCATCGAGACACCCACCCGCCAATCCTTCTTCGTTCAGCTGATCGACGATCGTGCCGATCTGCCCAACGCGATCGCGCTGAACTCGGTCCTGATGAACGCGACACGGCTTGTCGGCCCTGCGCTGGGCGGCATCCTCATTGCCGCGACAAGCGAGACGGTGTGCTATGCGGTCAACGCTGTGCTCACCATTGCGGTGCTGATTTCGCTTGCGAATATTCGCATTGCGGAAGCGGCCGATGCGAATATTCGCAAGGCGGCCGGCTTCGCCGCGCAACTCATGGAAGGCTGGCGCTATGCCTTCGGCCTGCCGGTCATCCGCGTGTTGCTGGTGGTGATTGGCGTCATCAGCTTCACTATCAGCCCCTATGTCACGCTGATGCCAGCCATCGTGGTGAAAAGCTTTCAGGGCGGCTCGGAGCTCGTCGGCTACTTCATCGCGGCGGTTGGACTCGGCGCATTCATTGGCGCCCTGCGTCTGGCTGCCAGAAAGAACGTGCGCGGCATGGCCAAGTGGATCGCCATCGCGGCCATCGTTGCCGGCGCCGCTACGGCGGGCTTTTCCTTCTCGCGAAACGTCTGGCTGTCGCTGGCGTGCATGGCGGTGCTGGGATTCGGCTTCATCACTGCCGGCGCCACGATCAACACCATCCTGCAATCGATTGTGGACGACGACAAACGCAGCCGCGTCGTCTCGCTCTACACGGCATCGTTCATCGGCGCGGCACCGCTGGGCCACTTGGCCTCAGGCTGGCTGGCGGATCACATCGGCGCGCAGTTCACCTTTCTCATCAATGGCAGCATCTGCCTCGTCACCGGCCTGGTCTTCGCCTGGCAGTTGCCACGCTTCCGCGATGCGTTACGCCCCATCTACATCGAGCGGGGCATCATCCCGCCGCCCGCACAGGACCCCAACCAATGAATGACACGGCCAACAACGACACGGTATTGCTGTCCATCGATGGCGCCATCGCCACCGTCACGCTCAATCGCCCGGCACAGCTGAACGCCCTGAATGACGCGATGATGTACGGCCTGCGCGAGGTCCTGGCCCGCGTGGAGCAGGATGCGAATATTCGCGTGGTCATCCTGAAGGGTGCTGGCAGGGCATTCATGGCCGGCGGCGACGTGGCCATGTTCCACGCAAAGAAGGACGAGGTGTCTTCCCTCTTCCACGAGCTGGGCGGCACATTCCACGATTCGATCACGACCCTCCGCCGCATGGGCAAGCCGGTGATTGCCAGCGTGCAAGGCGCCTGCGCGGGTGGTGGTCTGTCGGTGATGCTGGCGTGCGATCTGGCCATCGCATCCGACACCAGCCAGTTCACCCTGGCCTATGCTCGCATCGGCACGTCGCCGGATGGCGGCAGCACGCATTTCCTCCCGCGCATCGTGGGCTCGCGCAAGGCGATGGAACTGGCGTTGCTCACGGACGCCTTCGGCGCGGCGAAAGCACTCGAACTCGGCCTGCTGAATTGGGTGGTGCCTGAGGGAGCGCTCGAAGCTGAGACGCTCAAGCTGGCGCAACGCCTTGCGGCCGGCCCGTCACACGCCTTTGCCAACACCAAGGCACTCATCAACGCGACCTTCGACCGGCCAATGGATGCTCAACTGGATGCAGAAGTGAAGGCCTTCGCCGACTGTGCGTCGGGCCATGACTTCAAGGAAGGCGTCACCGCTTTCGTGGAGAAGCGGAAGCCGGCGTTCCGCGGCGAGTAGCCCGAACGCTACTTCTTCTGCATCAGGAAGATGAACTCGGTCGCATTGGCCGAGTGCTCCAGGAGCGGATTGCCGGTCTGCTTGCAGAACGCTTGGAAATCCTTCACGGAGCCGGGGTCGGTCGCAACCACCTTGAGGACCTGCCCGGATTCCAGTTCGCTGAGCGCCTTCTTGGCGCGCAGAATGGGCAGTGGGCAGTTCAGGCCTTTGACGTCGAGTTCTTTGTTGATGTTCATGGTCGGATTCCTTGAGAAGCGGTAGTGCGGGTCCCACAAAACGTACGAGGACCTGTTAGACCGAATTCGTTTGCAGATTGAGGCGGAAACTGCTGGATTCAAGCACCCGGCGCCGGATCGTCGGCGTGCCAATGCCCGGAACGTCCACCTGCCTTTTCCAGCAGCCGGACCGATTCGATGCGCATGCCACGATCCACGGCCTTCAGCATGTCGTAAATGGTGAGCAGCGCCACATTCACGGCGGTCAGCGCCTCCATCTCCACGCCCGTGCGGCCAAAGGTTTCCACGACGGCCTCGCAGTCGACTGCGGCGCCGGCGTCATCCAGATCGAACGTGACTGCGACGCGGTTGATCGGAATCGGGTGGGCCAACGGAATGAGGTCTGCCGTGCGCTTCGCACCCTGGATGCCGGCAATCCGTGCAATGCCGAGCACGTCGCCCTTCTTGGCATCGCCCCGGCGCACCAGCGCCAGCGTTTCGGGCCGCATCACAATGCGGCCAGTCGCTCGCGCCACGCGATGGGTTTCGGCCTTGGCGCCGACATCGACCATGTGCGCCTGACCGGCCGCATCAAAATGGGTCAGCGTGTCGGACATGCCGGCGGCGGTCTTGCTGTCTGGGACGGTCATGAGTGTGGGGGCCGGGAATGAGCGCTCGGCCCATCGGCGAACGCAACGATCAACCCGACTACAATGGCTGCAATGGGAAGCGCGGCAGGGAACTCCGGCCGCGGGTGCAAATCGTACCACTACGGACTGCACGTCCCCCGCCTTGCCCCATTGAACGCCTTTGCAGTAAATGTTCCGAGACCGATGCCGAGACCGAACTGATGCCGAGCACAGCCCTCCTCAAAAAATCCGTTGCGGCACTGGTTGCAATGCAGCTGGCCGTCGGGCCGGTCCAGGCGCAGACGCTGCCCGATCTCGGCGACTCCGCTGAATCTTCGCTGCCGGAAGCCCAGGAACGCAGCATCGGCAAACGGGTGATGCTGGAAATCAGGGCGGATCGCTCGTTCGTCGAGGACGCGGAACTGACCGACTACGCCACTGCCCTGGGTCAGCGCCTGCTGCTCGCATCCGGCAGCACCCGCGGTGACATCGAGTTCTTCCTGCTGCAGGACGACTCGATCAACGCGTTTGCGCTGGTGGGCGGCTTCATCGGCCTGCACACCGGCCTGATACTGGCGGCACAGAGCGAATCGGAACTGGCCGGCGTGGTTGGCCACGAGATCGCCCACATCCTGCAGCGGCACCAGGCAAGGATGCTGGCCGGACAGAAGAATGCCGCACTGGGTTCACTGGTGGCGATGGCGCTGGCCATCCTCGCTGCGAAGGGCGGAAACTCCTCACAAGCCCCCGAAGCCGCCATTGCCGCGGCGTCCGGCCTGCAGATCCAGTCCATGCTCGACTATTCCCGCGACTTTGAGCGTGAATCCGACCGACTGGGCTTCCAGATGGTCGAACGGGCCGGCTTCGACCCGCGCGGAATGGCCTCGTTCTTCGAACGCCTGCAGCGTGCCAATCGGCACAATGACGGGCGCACGCCCGGCTATTTGCGCACCCACCCGCTGACCACGGACCGCATCGCCGACATGCAGAACAGGGTCGCGCTGATGCCCGCGCGCAATGTCCCCGACTCCGTCGACTTCCAGTTTGCCCAGGCGAAACTCCGCGCGCTGCAAGGCTCGCCTGCGGATGCGGCGGAGCACTTTCGCAACCTGATCGCAGAGAAGACCATCCGCCGCTCCCGCGCCGATCTCTACGGCCTCGCGGTGGCACAGAAACGGCAGCGAGACTTCGCTGGCGCGCTTGCAAGCGTCCAGGAGGCCCGGCGCGGGGGTGGCCCCAGCCCGTGGATCGAGAATCTTGCCGGCGAAATCCGCATGGACGAGGGCAAACCGGCGCTGGCACGCGACACCTACGAGAAAGCGCTGGCCGTCATGCCCGGCAACCGCGCCCTGTTTCAGGGCCACGTGGCCAGTCTGCTCGAGACGGGCGCCACCGACCAGGCGCTGACCGAAATCGAGGCGCGGCTCCGGCGAACGCCCGAGGATGTCCGGCTGTATGACCTGCTGGCCAAGGCCCATGCGGCCGCCGGTCGGCAGCTCGCGCAGCATCGCGCGCTGGCCGAGGCGCACTATCGCCGGGGGCGGATTGCCGCCGCCGTGAACCAGTTGGATCTGGCGCTCAAGCAGAAGGACGGCAACTTTTACGAGCGTTCGAGTGCCGAGGCGCGTTCCCGCGAATTGAAGGCCGAGCTGATCGAGCTGAAGAAGGACAAGAAGTACGACCCGTCGGAGCGGGAAGACACTCGCTGATCGGCGGTTTGCGCGCCTGCAATGGGATGTCCGTAGAATTCCCGGTTTCCCCACGGCTCCCCACCACTCCGCGCCATGCTCCGTTCCCTGCTGAAAGTTCGCTATCTCGTCCTGATTCTTGCCATTGCCGCCTGTGCGGTGCTCTATGTCCAGTTCAAGGAGCGCGCGGAGAAGGCAAAGGCTGAACGCTACCGCACCGCGCAGGTTGATCGCGGATCGGTGGTGCAGCGGATCACCGCCAACGGCACCCTGAACCCCGTGAGCGTGGTCAACGTGGGCACGCAGGTGTCCGGCACGGTGCTGAAACTGCACACCGACTTCAACCAGCCGGTGAAGGCCAACCAAGTGCTGCTCGAAATCGATCCGGCCCTGATCAGGGCGCGCATCCAGCAGTTCGAGGCGACCCTGCGCTCGGCCGAGGCGACGCTCAGGCTCGCTGAAACCACCCTGCAGCGCAATGAAACGCTGGTTGCGAAAGGGTTCATCTCCCCGTCCACGCTGGACCAGAACCGCAAGGAAGTGGACGTAGCAAAAGCGCAAGTGGCGCAGGTGAAGTCCCAGTTGGAGCAGGAAAAGACCAACCTCGCCTACACCATCATCCGCTCGCCGATTGACGGCATCGTCATTGACCGCAAGGTCGACATCGGCCAGACCGTCGCGGCCAGCTTCCAGACGCCCACCCTGTTCCAGATCGCGCGCGATCTGGAGAACATGCAGATCGATACCAGCGTCGCCGAGGCGGATGTGGGCAAGCTGTCCGCCGGCATGCCCATCCGTTTCACCACCGATGCGTTTCCCGAACGAGACTTCGTGGGCAAGGTGCGCATGGTCCGCCTCAATCCGACCATCCAGCAGAACGTGGTGACCTACAACGTCATTGTGGACGTGACCAACGATCAAGGGCTGCTGAAACCCGGCATGACCGCGCAGGTGAACATTGTCGTGGGTGAAAGGCAGGACGTGATCCGCATTCCCAACGCGGCGCTGCGCTTCAAGCCGCCGCGCGATGACAAGGACAACAAGGCGGCGGCCAAGCCCGCGCAGAAGGATGACAAGAAAGACGAGAAAGCCGCGGCCGCCCCTTTAAAGAAGACAGAAGGCAAGGCAGAAGCGCCACCCGCCGGCCCGCGCCGCCCGCCGGCACGCGTCTACAAGCTGAATGAGAAGCGCGAGCTAGTGCCCGTGGAAGTCAGGGTGGGCATCGCCAGCAATCAGCACACGGAACTGGTCTCGGGCAGTCTGCAGCCCGGCGATGAGCTGGTGATCCGCGATCTGCAGGACAAGTCGAGAGAGGGCAAGTGATGGCTGTGGCCGCAGCCGCCCTGCCCGCGCACTCCCCCCTTCTGCGCTTGAAGGGCGTACGCAAAAGCTATGTGACCGGTGACATCGAAACGCCGGTCCTGAAGGGCATCGATCTGGAAATCGGTCGCGGCGAATTCGTCGCCATCATGGGTCAATCCGGTTCCGGCAAGTCGACCCTCATGAACATCCTGGGCTGCCTGGATACGCCCACCAGTGGCGAATATTCGCTGGACGGTCAGGAAGTCTCCACGCTCAGCGACGACGACCTGGCGAGGGTGCGCAATCGCACCATCGGCTTCGTGTTCCAGGGCTTCAACCTGCTGAAACGCATGCCGCTGATCGACAACGTCGGCCTGCCGCTGCTCTATGCCGGCCAGGATCGCGCCCACGCACGCAGCCGCGCTCAGCGCAGGCTGGAGCAGACCGGGCTGGGTCCCTTTGCCTTCCGTCTGCCGAATCAGATCTCCGGTGGTCAGCAGCAGCGGGTCGCGATCGCCCGGGCGCTGGTGAATGATCCGCCACTGATCCTGGCCGACGAACCCACCGGCAATCTGGATACCCAGACCAGCGTCGAGATCATGAATCTGTTCACGGAGCTGAACCAGTCGCAGGGCATCACCATGCTGCTGGTCACGCACGAGCCGGATGTCGCCCGCTATGCAAAACGGCTGGTGCGGCTCAAGGATGGGCTCGTCACCTATGACGGCCCGGTTAAGGACGCACACCTATGAACTTCACCCAGATTTCGCTCGAAGCGCTGCGCGCCATGGGCATGAACAAGTTGCGCACCAGCCTGACCATGCTGGGCATCATCATCGGTGTCGGCGCCGTGGTGATGATGCTGGCCATCGGCGAGAGCGTGCGTGCCGACATCAACCAGCGCATTGCCAGCATGGGCAGCAACCTGTTCATCATCTTCCCGGGCTCGCAGACCAGCAGCGGCGGCGTGCGGGTCGGCCGGGGTGGCATGCAGAACCTCACCGAAGGCGATGCCCTGGCCCTGCAGAACCTGGAGAACGTCGATTATGTCGCGCCCGTCATCCAGCGCGGCTTCCAGGTGCAGTCCGGCTTCAGCAACTGGAACACGATGGTTTACGGCGTCACGCCCGACTTCTTCGCCATCAAGGCCTGGGACACCAGCAGCGGCAGCCTGTTCGGCGACATGGAAATTCGCTCGATCTCGCGGGTGGCCGTCATCGGCCAGAGTGTGGCCACCAATCTGTTCGGTGATTTCGACCCGATCGGCCAGACCATCCGCATCCAGAACCGCCCCTTCGAGGTCATCGGCGTGCTGGCCGACAAGGGCAGCGACCTCGGCGGCAGCGATCAGGATGACTCGATCTACATTCCGATGAGCACCGCGCGCCAGCAGGTGATCCGGCAGTGGTTCCCGGGCAGCGTGAACTACATCATGGTCCAGGCGCAGTCGGCGCGCACCATGGCCGACGTGAAGTACGACCTCACCCAGACCCTGCGCGTGCGGCATCGCATTCGTGAGGACCAGGAGGATGATTTCACGGTGCGTGATCTCTCGGCCATCGCCGAGGCGGCGGCCGGCATCGCTACAGGCCTCACGCTGCTGCTTGGCGCAATCGGCTCGATCTCGCTGCTCGTCGGCGGCATCGGCATCATGAACATCATGCTGGTGTCGGTGACCGAGCGCACCCGCGAAATCGGCATCCGCATGGCGCTCGGCGCCAACCGTCGTGACGTATTGCTGCAGTTCCTGACCGAGGCCGTGGTGATTTGTGTCTGCGGAGGAGCGATTGGCGTCGCCGTCGCCTATCTGGGGACACTGGCCGTCAGCAACTTCTCGCCGCTGAAGGTCGGCATGTCCACGTCAGGCATCGTGCTGGCGTTCGGGTTTGCTGCGGCAATCGGGGTATTCTTCGGGTTCTACCCCGCCAAGCGAGCGGCCGGGTTGAAACCGGTGGAGGCGTTGCGGTATGAGTAACGCAACCTACCTGGTACGTTGACTCGAGCGTGACGCGACAGATCCGTCGACCACCGTGCGTGAGGTCAGTTTAGTTGCCAGCACTCGCTGATGCAGGCTGCCAAGTTCCCATTGGTCAGGCTCCGCTTTCCAACCAACCGTTAGAAGGGTTGCAAGACAGTGAAATGGTCCTCTAAGGTGAACCCGCTCCGCTGGCTCGACATCGCATCAGTCCTCATGGCGTGTCTCGTCGCATACGCCATGGGGAAGGACATCAATGCGGACCTGCTCGGATATCACGTCTATTCTGCACACGCTCTTTGGACAGGTCAGTACGAAAGCGACTTCATGGGGACCGGGACGCAAGGCTACCTGAATCCGGTTGGCCTACTTCCGTTCTACCTCATGCTCAAAGCCGGTTGGCACAGCATTGTCATTGGGATGCTGCTTGCAACCGTACACGCGCTGAACCTTGTGTTCCTTGCAAGGCTCTGCTACAGACACTTGTTTGCGGGTGCATCCAACAGGTTGCTCTACACCGGGATTGCAGTGACTTTGGCTGCAGTATCGCCCGTGTTCATCGCAGTCATTGGCGGAACCTTTCTGGACGCGACGCTATCGGTCCTGATATTGGGTGGCGTGGCACTCATCGCAAACGCGTTGGCACTTGAGAAGACGCGGGGCTATCGCTTCGCTGTGGCAGGTTTGCTGATGGGGCTCGCGACCGGTCTGAAGCTCACCAACATCCTGTATGTGGCAGCGACTGTCGCTGCCCTCTTCCCGCTACTGATACGGAGCAGAAGTCTCGTTCCAATGGCCACCTACGTGGTGGCAGCTTCGCTGGGTGCCGTCGCGACAGGTGGATACTGGGCAGTGCAAATGTACCTCGAATTTGGCAATCCGGTGTTCCCGCTGCTCAATCAAGTTTTCGCCTCACCTGACTTCCCCCCCTTCAATCTTGATCATGACCGATTCAAGGCATACGGATTGAAGGACCTCTTGATTCTGCCTTTGCGCATGATGCAACTGAACAGTGGTGTATACGTGGAGATCGTGGCACCCGACATAAGGGTGGCGCTGCTCGTCGTCCTGACAGCGGCGGCACTTGCCAGGCTTGTGTACGAGGCCCGCACGGGGTCGCCATCGCTGACACTGCCCGCTCTGACAGGACCGGTGCCTTTCATCGCCGCCTTCTACACATTCGCCTTGGTAGCTTGGGCCATGGCATCTGGCAATGGCAGATATGCCATTCCCCTTCTGCTTCTGACGGGCCCGCTACTGGTGGTCGTTGTGCAGCAAGTATGGCGGAGCGAAAAGTGGCGCGTGGGTACACTGCTTGTCGTCTTGTGTATGCAGATCGGACACGCGGCGAAGGCCGGCTACCCGCGCTGGGATGCCGGGCCGTGGACGCGCAACTGGATTGATGTCATCGCCCATCGAGATTTGCTTGATACGCCATATGCCTACTTGAACCTGAACACCAGCAATACCGCCTACATTGCGCCTTTCGTCGCACCGGGCTCCTCGTTCATGAGCCTGGTTGGTCTTGACCCAATTGACCCTGAAGGACCGGGCGGCAGTCGCGCTAGGGAATTCATCGAGAGGAATCGATATCGGCTGCGCATGCTGGCAGTGTTCGACGGGTCGCAGGGCAACGTGGAAGACGACCAGGCACTCATCCGTTACTCCGACAGCCAGCTCTCCCCTTGGGGAATGCGCGTCAATCCCGGCAAGTGCACCCACATCACAGTATCGATGGCGGGACGAGACCTGACGCCGGAGCAACTTGCGGCATTGCGCGGATCGCGCGCGTTGCCGCGCCTCGTCTTTTCCTGCGAGCTAGAACACGGCAACAATTCGGACGCCAGCACAGAATTCGAGCGGCCACGGATACGAATGGCCATGGACAACGTACAGCGCGCCTGTCCTCTACTGTTCCCGGCCCCCGGGGGTTATCCCACGAAGGTTGGCGCCGTGTGGTTTCGGCGTCACAACGGTACAGATACGCTCCTGGGCGTAATGGACGGCAGAGTTCAATATTCCCGCTATCCGTATGGACCATTTGCAGTGGATCTGGGACCCGTCGAGTTGTGGGAGTCCGGTACAAGCATCTCGCTGAAGTGTCAGCGAAATGCCAAGCCATGGTAGGTACAGCGAAAAGTCTTCCGACCTCGCCATGGTTCTCTCTCGATTCGGGCCCGGAATTGCGCTGAAATCGCGGCGGGCTCCCTCAAAAAATACACCCGCCGTAGGGCGGGTGTATTCCACTCAGTGAATAGGCCGGAATTCGGCCTTCTCGCCGTCAAAATCCGTGGGTTAGCACGACTTCGGACGAAGCTCTGCCGGCACATTAGTGTCACAGGCCCACGCACCGGTATCGGTTGCAAACGTGAAAGTCACGGTCTTGCCCGTCAGTTTCGGGTTGATGTTGGTAGCCTTGAATGTCGCGACTACCGGGCAGTTGGGGCTGGCAAATGGGCCGGCAACAACCGTTTGCACGTACTTGCCGGCTGAGACTGCGCCGGTGGGAACGACGCAACCAGCAGCGCCTTCAGCCGAAATGGACTCTGCAATGGGCGTCTTCATGCCACCCAGAAGGGTGTAGCCCTCGGAAGCCTGGGCTTTTGCGGTGTAGTCCTGATAAGCCGGAATTGCAACAGCAGCCAGAATACCGATGATCGCAACCACGATCATCAGTTCGATGAGCGTAAAGCCCTGTTGAACATGTTTCATCAAAATCTCCTTAAGGATTGAGAATGCAGGTTACTGCGAACTATTGTTTGCAAATTCCATGCCATAAACTGCGTGTCAACGAATCAACGGCCAAGTTGCAGACAATCCAGCAATTCCTGACGCCACACAGGCACACCTGACGAAATACGTCACCCTCATTTTTGTTCGAGGTGCGCAATCAGGGCAACTGTCAACAAAGATTTCGTCAGCATTCGGTCATTCTTCATGGTTTCCAGGACCGACTTCGCTTCAGCCTGCCTCCCAAGGAAAAGCGAGGATGCCAAGAATGCCTGGAACACTGCTTCCCTGTCCTCTTCTGCCGTCAGCTCTGCAGCCAAATTCTGTCGGGCGATCAGGGTACTACTTGCCAAATGCATCGCAGACAAGTCACGGGCAATGATGCTCTCTATCAGCTTGAGGCGCAAAGCGAGAACGTCCTGCTTTTCAGCCCACTTCATGCACTCCGCAGACTTCAATAACGCCAGCGTCCTGAGATTGTCCTCTCTAGCAAGACTGCCGGCCAATACGCTCATAAGCACTTCATAAGCGTTCACCCACACCGATGCAACAGAGGCAGTGCATGTGCGCTGACCGATCAAGACCATGCCAAGGCTATACTTCAGCTTTTCGGGCGCGTTCTTACTGAGCAACATCTCCCCTCTCTCGATCGAGTGTGCGATGTCGTGCGCAATCAATGCGCGCGCCAACGTGGCTGGCGTTCCCTCAGGATTGAGCCTGACTGCCCCAATTGCAGAAATATCAGCCAGTGTCGGAAGTTTGACTTGATCAATAACATCGACGAAAGGCACAAAAGACGTGCCAAATATGCCGAAATCAGCGATGGCATTCGAGCCCATGAATCGCTCTTTCGGCGCGTTCAGGTCCACGACCGGATAATAGTCGGAGTTCTTCTGCACGGCAAAGCTCCTCACCATCGGGTCGAGCGCGCGCTTGGAGCCAATTCGCAAGAGCTGCAGCTCGCTTGCTCGGAAATATCCCAAACGATTCAGTGCAGCTGCCCAACTCTTCACCACAAATGGATCAGCGAGCTCCTTGGTCAATGGCCGAAATGGAGAAGCGATGATCATTGCGTCCCCCGGGCCGGCGAAGTAGATCACATAGTCTTGAAACTGTCCGCCTAATGCTTTGAGGATCGATGCAAGCACATACGGCTTGGTGTCGTAAAGCTGAATCCACTGCACCAGCACACCGCGTTGACTGATGTGCTTCTTAATGCGCGCATAGAACTCGTCCGAGAATAGCGTCGAAACTCCACTGATCCACGGATTTGACGGTTCGGAAATGATGATGTCGTAGCTAGATTTCCTCGCCGAAAAGAACGTTTTGGCATCATCAATATAGATATTGCTTCGTGGATCGTTGTAAGCGCGCTCGTTGATTGGTGCGAAAAGCTTGGCGCCTTCTACCATTGCGGCTTCGATTTCGATGGAATCGACCTGCCTAACACCAGGGTTACCAAGCACAGTATGCGTTGTGAGTCCCGATCCAAAACCGATGTTGCCGATAACCTGCGCGTCAGGCACGAACATGAACGGCAAAATGGCAGCCAATTCCATCGTATGTTCGTCCGGCGTGCTGGTCTTCTCGCGGTCAACAATTCTGATTGCGGCATCGGTCTTGCCATTGGTGCGTATGTCTCGCGAGATCGCGGTTCTCAGCACCGAAATTGTTGCTGTCTTCCCGTCACGGTGGAACTCGACTGCCGTCTGGTCGGACATGAATTGGCCGAACCTGTATATACCGGAGGCCATTTTGAGTTTGTCGAGCTCGAAGACAAAACTGAATGCTAACAATAAGACCATGCAAGGAACCACCATCACCCCGGTGCGCCGAATCCCGACCTTGCCAACGACAACCAGAATGATCACTACAACCACCAACTCGATAGCCGCACCAAAGGCGGTAATGCCCTGGACACCCAGTAATTCCATTCCAACATGCGTGGCGAAGAATGTGCCTGCGATCGCACCCAAAGTATTGGAGGCATAAACCTGCCCTACTGCTTTCTCACCAACATGACTGTCCAGCAGCGTCCTAGTGGCCAGCGGCAATGTCATCCCAGCGCAGAATGCAGTTGGAATCATCATCAGACCCGAAACAGCGTAGCTACCCAGGAGGTAGAGCGAATAGCCTGATTCGGTTCTCGCAAGACCACCATACAACCATTTGACCATGTCGAGGAGATTCGGATAAATCCATACTGCTAACAGAGCGAAAACAACCTTGGCCGATAGAACAGTTGCGAGAAGCAATGGATAGTTTCGAAACCTGTTGCCAATAGTGCCTAGCGCCAGACCACCGAGGGCTATTCCAAGAATGAATGCCGACAGCATCACCTCGAAGGAATGCGTGGATGCGCCTATCGCCATGGACAGCATTCTGATCCATGCAATCTCGAACATGAATGAAGCGGCGCCAGTTGCAAATGCCGCAATGAGCATTACGCGCGAAAGCTGCCGGCTGGACAGGGGCATAGAGAATCCCCGACCCAAATCACTCGGTGGCACCTCTTCAGTAATGCGCTTGGAGATCAACCAGACCACCAATGCCAAGGACACATTAAACAGGCCCGCAGAAAAGATAGTGCCCGGCAGTCCAACCTTCTCGATGAAGATGAACCCGGAAGCCAAAACCCCGATCGCCGCACCAAAAGAGTTGGTGAAGTAGAGCAACGGCAAATAGCGCCCGCTGCTGTCGCCATAGGCGCGCATGATCCCCGTGCTCATCAGCGGAAAGGTGGTTCCCAGCAGGATTGAGGCCGGAAGTATCAACAAAGTGGCAATCGACCACTTGGCGAGATCTATCGCCAGTGGTGAGCCGAGCGCTGGAATCAGCGAATCAAATGCCCAATTGGTGACAAGTCCAAAAATCTGATGAAAGCCGAGTGCCAAAACACCGATGACAAGCTCGGCGAACGCGTAGCCGATCAGCGCATGTCTGATCCTGCCTGCGAAGCGCCCTGCCAGCCAGGAACCCAGCGCCATGCCGCCCATGAAGATGCCCAACACGAGCGTTTGCGCGTACGCCGCATGGCCAAGAAAAAGTTTGAGGTAGTGACTCCAGATTGACTCATAAATCAGCCCGGCAAAGCCCGAGACCGTGAAAAGAAATAGAAAGACCCAGACTGGTACGCGCATCGTGATGTGATTTTCAGGAGTAATGGGCAAATTGGGAGTAGCGGCTAAAGACAGCAAGCTTCATGCCAGCGGCTAAAAACTGCACCCGTCAGCAAGATGAAAATTCATATCTCAGCGGTATCCCGGAATGGTCGATGGATCGACAGTATCAATCTGCTCTGGCGACAGGAATTCATGTGCGTAGCGCAAATAAACCTGCTCGCGAACAAAGACATCGAACAAGTCCGGGTCCACGTGGCCTGACAATTTGAATTTACCCAGGATCTCCAACGACTCGCTCAGCGTCTTGCCTTTTTTGTATGGGCGATCCTTGGCAGTAAGCGCTTCAAAAATGTCGGCGATCCCCATGATTCGAGCCTGCACCGACATTTGGTCTCGAGTCAGGCCCTTCGGATAGCCTTTGCCATCCATTCGCTCGTGATGCCCTCCAGCGTACTCCGGAACATTCTCAAGATGCTTCGGCCAGGGCAAAGCCTCAAGCATCTTGATTGTTGCGACGATGTGGTTGTTGATGATTTCTCGCTCAGCCAGCGTTAGAGTGCCATAGGCAATGTTCAAGTTCAGCCGTTCGTCCTCAGTCAGGAACGGCACTTCGCGACCATCATCCGAAAGTATTGTGTATCGCGCAATCGAGTTGACCCGCTCCTGATCCTTTGGGCTCATCCGTTCGACACCGACGTTTTGTTTGCGCAAGAAGTCACGGTCTGAACGGTACTGTGCACAGCTCGCCTCGTAGGTTTTCTCCAAATCTCGGGCCGCCTCCTGCTCGGAACCAACTTGGAGCAATCCTTCGAGATAGCGAATTCTCGCTTGGCCGATCAGCACATCGAATCGCGAGTCGATGAGCTGAATTCGGTCAAAAATGGTCTCAAGCTTCGTCGCCTTGTCCACCACATGAACTGGTGTGGTGATCTTCCCACAATCGTGCAGCAGACCTGCAATCTTCAGCTCATACCGATCCCTGTCGGTCATCGTGAAATCCTTCAACGGACCTTCCGTTGTTGAGGCAGCTGCTTCGGCCAGCATCATGGTCAGCGTCGGCACGCGCTTGCAGTGGCCTCCGGTGTAGGGCGACTTGTCGTCAATCGCAGTGTTGATGAGCTCAATCAACGACTCGAACAGTGACTCAAGTTGGCCGATCAAAAGACGATTGGTCAGCGCTATCGCGGCCTGGGATGCCAACGACTCGGCGAGTTTCTGATCTTCCGCTGTGAAGGTGATCACGCGTCCCGTCGCCGGGTCACGTGCGTTCAGGAGTTGAAGTACGCCAATGACCTCGCCCTCATGATTCTTCATTGGCATCGTCAAAAACGACTGCGACCGATATCCCGTCTTCTTGTCGAAGTTGCGCGTTCCTGAAAAGTCGAAGCCCTCGGCGGTATAGGCGTCGGCAATGTTGACTGTCTTGTGAGTGAGCGCAGCGTAGGCGGCAATCATGCTGTAGTTTGGCTGCCCATCCTTGTCGTGCAGGGGAATCGGGTAGAACGGCACAGCGCCGCCAGCAGTTCCACCCAACTTGATGCCAAGGCTGTCGGTCATGACAATCTCGAAGTTGAGCTTGTCATCGATCAGCCGATACAGAGTGCCCCCATCGGCATTGGTGATACGCTTTGCGGCCACCAGAATGCTCTCCAGCAGCCGGGTAATGTCCTTCTCCTGCGACAACGCGATGCCAACTTCGTTGAGGTACTCCAGCGACGTGATGAGACTCTGGCCACCGACTTCAGTGCCAGGCAAGGATGATTCGGCAGCCATCGAAACAGTCTCTCCCTCTGCCTGTCTCTACTTGATGCAGACAGCGCGGACCTGCTTCATGTCGGTCAGCCCCATCATGACCTTGTCCATACCGTCCATCTTGAGAGTGGACATACCTTCATCGACGGAGGTCACGAAGATGTCAGCCACACGAGCCTTTTCCTGAATGAGCTTTTTGACCGGATCGCTCGCAATCATCAGCTCATGCAGACCAACCCGACCCTTGTACCCACTGCCCCCGCAGGCATCGCAGCCCTTGGGACGCATGAAGGTCAGCTTGCCGTCCTTGCCATATTCCTTGAGCCAGTAGTCGTAAAGCTTCTTGGCTTCGCCTTGCGGGTCCTTGCGCCAAGGCTCCGTCTGGCGAAGGTCCGTGGTGTACTCGTTCATGAACTGCTTCAACTCCTCACCGTCCGGCGTATACGCTTCCTTGCAGGAACCGCACAGACGTTTGGCCAAGCGCTGGGCCAAGATTCCGATGAGGGCATCCGCAAAGTTGAACGGATCCATGCCCATGTCGAGGAGTCGAATGATGGCTTCCGGCGCCGAGTTGGTGTGGAGCGTGGCGAACACCAGGTGGCCGGTCAGCGATGCCTCGATGCCGATGTGTGTGGTTTCGGCATCCCGCATCTCGCCCACCATGATGATGTCCGGATCCGCTCGCAGGAACGCCTTCATCACTGCAGCGAAATCGATCACCTTCTTGTTGACCTGCACCTGGCGCAGGCCTTTCTGGGTGATTTCGACCGGGTCTTCGGCCGTCCAGATCTTGGTGTCTGGGGTGTTGAGATGCCCGAGCACGGAATGCAATGTGGTCGTCTTGCCTGAACCGGTCGGCCCGCAGACAAAGAACAATCCATACGGTTTGGATACGGCCGCAACCAGCGCTTCACGATTCTTTGTTGTCAGACCAAGCTTGTCGAGGGGAATGGGCTCGCCCGCGGCCAGAATACGCATCACCACGTCTTCAACGCCACCCGCAGTCGGAATCGTTGCCACACGAAGCTCAATGTCGAGCGGACCAAACTTCTTGAACTTGATCTTGCCGTCCTGGGGCTTTCGCTTCTCAGAAATGTCCAGATCACACATGATCTTGAGACGCGCCGACAGGGCGCTGCGATAGCTCGCAGGGACCTCAATGTATGGTGCCAGCGAGCCATCCTTGCGGAACCGGATACCCGTCTTGTTCTTGCCCGGCATCGGCTCGATGTGAATGTCCGACGCGCCCTGATTGTAGGCATCGATGATGATCTTGTTGACCAGCTTGACCAGTTCGTTGTCCGCCGCGGCCGATGCCTCGTCCGCGACATTCTCACCGCCAAAATCCTCGGTGTCGTCGAGAATGCCGCTGATATCGATGTCGCTGCCATCCTCGGTGAAGAACTGACCCAGCGTGGAAGCAAAATCACGTTGCGTACAGACCTTGTACTTGATCTTCGCCTTCGGAAAAACGTTCTCCACCATGCGCGAGCTTTTCACCCGCTCCGGATCTGGAGACACAACGATCAGCCCCTCTTTGGCATCTTCAATTGGCAGCCATTGATTGCCCTCGGCGTAGTCACGCTTCAGGTTGCGCAGGAGATCGACTGGCTTGATGCGATCCTTCTTGAAAGGTTCGTACTCAACGCCAAAGTACTTGCCCAACGCGGAGCCCAGGGCTGGAATCTTGACCTGAAACTCGTCGACCAGAATGTCTTCAACGCTCTTGTTCTTGCGCCGTGCTGTCCGGGTGGCGAGTTCAAGTTCGCCTTCGGAGATCACGTTGTCGATTATCAGATACTCATACTTCGACTTGATCTGGCCGGGAATCTGCTGGCGCACACGGAAGGCGATGGCCAAAGTCTTCGACAGCTCGACCAATCCTTCTTCGAACAATCCGGGGAAAGCCGTTCCGGAAAGGTGATTGATCACCTGAATCACACCCAGTAGGTCATTGCCCTCGGCTGTCACGATCGGTGCCACCATCATCTGCTTCGTGCGATAGCCGGTGCGCTGATCAACTGCCTTCAAGAAGGATAGATTTGGCGAGTAGCTCTTCAGCTCGGAGTCATCGTAGACATCCTTGATGCTCATGAATCGCTTATTCAGCGCACAACATCCTGCGATGCTGCTCTCCGAGAGCGGCAGCTTTATGTCCTTGAAGGAATTCAAGCCGGACTTCACCTTTGACACGATCGACTGCCCGTCCTCGCTGACGGTGTAGATGGTCAGGCGATCCGCGTCAAACAGCTGACAGATGTCCCGAGTCACATCCAGCATGATCTCATCGACATTCTGGGTCGAGTGGATGCGATTGGTGACCGCCTGCAGCTTCTTGGAGAAGGCAAGCTTGGTGGTCATGTCGGCCACATTGGCCGGTCCTGGACGCTGTTCGGGCATTGCGCTCATGTTCGTTCACCTGTTCCATCAGTTGCCTGCACTCGGACCCGGGACCACTTCGACGTGTGGGCCCGGCCACTTGCACGATCACTGCACATTCTAGTTTTCCTCCCCCGCCGCTGCCAATGCCATGAAGGGGACTCCCCGGGAACAAAAACGGCCAGCACTGGTCTCCAGGCTGGCCGCATGCGGATTATTCGCCCGCGTCCGGTCAAGGCTTGTAGAAGAACTCCATCTTTACACCGGCGATCTCAATCAAATCATGGTCGTTCAATTGGTGAGCTTGGGGGCCAAGCGGGGAACCATTCAGCGTCGGGAAGCTTGCGCCCTCAACATGGGTGATGAAATAGCCCGTCGGCCTGCGCGTAATCACGGCAACTTGCGTGCCAGGCTTGCCAATGGTTGTCAAATTCTTGGTCAGGTCGAGCGTACGGCCCGCCGCGGCGCCGGACAGCACCTGTATCGCACCCTCGCGCCCCGATCCGCCGGGCGCGGGTGAAGCGGGCGCAGGGGCTGGCGCGGTGGGAGGCGTTGGCGTTGCTGCAGCAGGCTTCATGGATTGCGTATCCGCCAACGGAGCCGCTGCTGGGGCAGCAGGCGCCGCAGGTGCAGCGGGTGCAGGGGCCGGCGCAGCGGGTGCTGCAGACGGCTTGCGGATGATCATGGTCTTTTCAAAGTCCGCAGACGCCGCCGCCGCCGGTGCGTCGTTGAAATACTTGAGCTTGTGCTTGCCAATCTCGATGACGTCGTTGTGCTGCAGGAAGTGCTTCTTGATCGGCTTCCCGTTGACCAACGTGCCATTCGTGCTGTTGAGATCCTCGATAAAGGAGTCATTCAGGATCGTGATGATTGCGGCATGCTCTCCCGATACGGCCAGGTTGTCGACCGGGATGTCATTGTGTGGCTTCCGTCCGATGGTGATTCTCTCCTTGGTAAGAGGAACCTCCTTGAGAACTGTGCCATCAACGCTGAGGATGATTTTTGCCATGGCTTGTGATCCCTGAATTTACTTTGCTTGGCTCGTGGCCAGTTGCCTGTTTCAAGAAAACAATGACTTGAGACGCGCCAGCCATCCACGTTCAACCGCGAAGCTGGAGAGCACCTTCACCATGATGACCGACACATTATCGCGGCCACCATTGTCATTTGCAGATTGAATCAGCTGCTGGGCGGTCAGCTCGAGATTGGATCTCAGTGCAATCAACGTCATCTGGATTTCCTCATCCTCGATCATGTCGTTGAGACCATCCGAACACAGCAGATACACATCGCCGGGCTGGGTTTCATAGATATGAAACTCAGGTTCCACCTCCGGATCGATGCCCAACGCTTTTGTTACTAGATTCTTGTTATGCGACAGCCTTGCATCTTCCTTGGTGATCAGTCCGGAATCTATCTGCTCCTGCAGCAACGAATGGTCCCGAGTCACCTGTTCCAGCACATCACCGCGCATCCGGTACAAACGCGAATCGCCAATGTGCGCAACCGCAAGGTAGTTGTCATAGAAAACTCCCACCACCAGCGTCGTGCCCATACCTGCGCACTGAGGGTCCTTCTGCGCTGCTTCGAAAATTGCAGTATTGGCCCTGGCGATCTGCGCGCGGACGACCTTTTCACAAAGCGACATGGTCTGGCTACGATCCAGCTTGCCGAGCTCCTTGATCTTCCACTCACCGCCCAAACCTTCCGCAATAAGGCTCGTCGCCATACCGCTGGCGACCTCCCCGGCGTTATAGCCGCCCATGCCGTCGGCGAGCACGACGATGCCAAGCTCCGGTCGGGACTCGACACAATCTTCATTGTGCGACCGCACCCGGCCCGGGTCAGTCTTAGAAACGATCTGTAGAGCCTGCGCCAGTGCCACACCGCCTCCCACGGCAATTCAAAGCACATACCGCTTATCTTTCCACAACCAGACGGGGCATTTCCGAGTACTTGTCCATGCCCGTTGGTGCAAAAGTCCGCATTTATAATAACTTAAAAAACTTTTTTAAGAAACAATTCAGGATTTGGCCAAGGGATTCCCCCATGTTGACCTGCGGCACTCAAATCTCTCAAAGAATCATAGCGTTGCCGCAAGACAAGGGGAAGACCGACCGAATGGTGGCAAAATGCCTTGCACTCGCCCGAAGAGCGAGAATTGCCACCAGTCAAGCACTGCAGCAGAATCGAGAGGAGCTTCATGGACCGCCCCAACTTCACGCAACAGGACGCCGACCCGCAGGAAACAAGGGAGTGGCTGGACTCACTTGAATCAGTTCTTGACGCGGAAGGGCCACGGCGCGCTCACTTTCTGCTGGAACAGCTCATCGACAAGGCACGCCGCTCCGGTGCGTTCCTGCCTTATAGCGCAAATACCGCCTATATCAACTCGATTCCACCCGCAGCCGAAGACCTGCTGCCGGGCGACCAGGAGCTGGAGCATCGCATTCGCGCACTGGTGCGCTGGAATGCGATCGCCATGGTGCTGCGCGCCAACAAGGAGAACTCCGATCTGGGCGGTCATATCGCCAGCTTCCAGTCGGCAGCGACGCTTTATGACGTCGGCTTCGATCACTTCTGGAATGCGCCATCCGCCACCCACGGCGGGGACATGATTTTCATCCAGGGTCATTCCGCGCCAGGTGTCTATGCCCGCGCATATCTGGAAGGACGCCTCACCGAAGAGCAGCTCGAGAATTTCCGTCGCGAGGTGGACGGCAAGGGAATACCTTCCTATCCGCATCCTTGGCTGATGCCGGACTTCTGGCAATTTCCGACCGTTTCAATGGGTCTGGGCCCATTGCAGGCGATCTATCAGGCGCGATTCATGAAGTATCTGCATGACCGCGGCATCCTGAATACTGAAGGTCGCAAGGTCTGGGCGTTCATGGGCGACGGCGAGATGGACGAACCCGAATCGCTCGGCGCCATCGCGCTGGCTGCGCGAGAGGGGCTCGACAACCTGATCTTTGTTGTCAACTGCAACTTACAGCGCCTCGACGGTCCGGTGCGCGGGAACGGCAAGATCATCCAGGAACTGGAAGGTGATTTCCGTGGCGCGGGCTGGAATGTGATCAAGGTCATCTGGGGTCGTTACTGGGACCCGCTTATTGCCAAGGATCGAGATGGCCTGCTGCAGAAACGCATGATGGAGGCTGTCGACGGCGAGTATCAGAACTTCAAGGCCCGGGACGGCGCGTATGTCCGCGAAAACTTCTTCGGCAAGTACCCGGAGCTGAAGCAGATGGTCGCCTCCATGTCCGACGAGGACATCTGGCGCCTCAATCGCGGCGGACATGATCCATACAAGGTCTATGCAGCCTACAGCGCGGCAGTGAAGCACAAGGGTCAGCCCACGGTGATTCTGGCCAAGACCGTGAAGGGCTACGGCATGGGCCGTGCCGGTGAGGGCCAGAACATCACCCACCAGCAGAAGAAGATGGATGTCGGCTCGCTCAAGCAGTTCCGCGATCGTTTCAATGTGCCGGTGGCAGACGACGTGATCGCCGACATCCCGTTCTACAAGCCTGCCGACGACAGCCCCGAGCTGCAATACATGCGCGCCGCCCGCGCCAAGCTGGGCGGTTCGTTGCCCGTGCGCCACACCAATGTGCCGCCGCTGAAGGTGCCAGACCTGTCGTTCTTTGACGCTCTGCTGAAGAGCACAGAGGAGCGCGAAATCTCCACCACCATGGCCTTCGTGCGCGCCTTCACCGCGCTCACACGCGACAAGGAACTCGGCCCGCGCCTGGTGCCCATCGTGGCCGACGAATCGCGCACATTCGGCATGGAGGGTCTGTTCCGCCAGTTGGGCATTTACTCCTCCGTGGGTCAGCTCTATGAGCCGGTCGACGCCGGCGAGCTGATGTTCTACAAAGAGGACAAGGCCGGCCAGATTCTGCAGGAAGGCATCAACGAAGCCGGCGCATTCTGCTCCTGGATGGCGGCAGGCACGAGCTACGCCAACCACGGCCAGCACATGATTCCGTTCTTCATCTTCTATTCGATGTTCGGCTTCCAGCGCATTGGCGATCTGGCCTGGGCGGCAGGCGACATGCAGGCGCGCGGCTTCCTGCTGGGCGGAACCTCGGGCCGGACCACGCTGAACGGGGAAGGCCTGCAACACGAGGATGGCCACAGCCATCTCATGTCCTCGACCATTCCCAACTGCATCTCCTACGACCCGACATTCAGCTATGAGCTCGCGGTCATCCTGCACGACGGGTTGAAGCGCATGTACGAGAAGATGGAACCGATCTTCTATTACATCACCGTGATGAACGAGAACTACACCCACCCCGCGATGCCCAAGGGCGCCGAGGAGGGAATTCTCAAGGGCATGTACCTATTTCGCGAGGGGCCGGATGCCAAGAAGCCCCGGGTGCAGCTCATGGGCTCCGGCACCATCTTCCGTGAAGTGATTGCCGCGTCGGAATTGCTGGAACTGGACTGGGGTGTTGCCTCCGATGTGTGGAGCGCCACCTCATTCACCGAACTGCGTCGTGACGGCATGGCAGCGGAACGCTGGAACCTGCTGCATCCGGACGCAGCGCCCAGATCATGCCATGTGGCCGACTGTCTCAAGGGCCGCAAGGGTCCCGCCGTTGCGGCCACGGACTACATGCGAATATTCGCTGAACAGATTCGCCCCTATGTCGGGGATCGACGCTACGTGACGCTGGGCACCGACGGCTTTGGCCGTTCCGATACCCGCAAGCAACTGCGCAAGTTCTTCGAGGTGAACCGCTACTACGTTGTGATTGCTGCGTTGAAGGCGCTCGCCGACGACGGGCAGGTGCCGATGAAGACGGTGGGTGAGGCCATCAAGAAGTACGGCATTGACCCCGAGAAACCGGCGCCCTGGACCGTCTGAGTTCCGCGCCTGAGTTCAGCGCCTGAGTTTCGCAATAGCGCAGCCCCCACCGAACAACGAGAGGAGATTGGGCGTGTCCAATCTGGTCGAAGTCAAAGTCCCGGACATCGGTGACTTCAATGAAGTCGAGATCATCGAGGTGTACGTCAAGCCTGGTGACACCATCAAGAAGGAAGATTCCCTAATCGCGCTGGAATCCGACAAGGCCACGATGGAGGTGCCTTCGTCCCATGGCGGCGTGGTGAAGGAACTGAAGGTCAAGGTCGGCGACAAGGTGGGCGAAGGCGCTGTTGTGCTGCTGCTCGAAACAGCAGCCGGTGAGGCGCCACAGCCCGCTGTTGCAAGCAGCCCTGCACCCGCTCCCACACCTGCCGCCCCCCCGCCTGCTGCCCCCCCTGTTCCCTCAGCCGCGCCGGCGCCAGCCAAACCGGCACCGGCTACCACGCAGGCCGCACCTGCCATTGCACCGTCCTCGCAGCGCGACGCCAGTGGCGCCCTGCCTCACGCTTCTCCATCGGTCCGGGCGCTTGCGCGCGAACTGGGTGTGGACTTGTCCAGGGTGAAGGGCACGGCACCGAAGGGCCGCATCACGAAGGAAGACGTGCACGGCTACGTCAAAGGCGAATTGTCAAAGCCCAGGAGCGCAACGACGGGCGGCGCCTTTGCCTTTCCTGAAATGCCTGCGGTCGACTTCACCAAATTCGGCAGCATCGAAACACGCCCCCTTTCGCGCATCAAGAAGCTGTCCGGTGCGAATCTGCATCGCAATTGGGTGGGCATCCCGCATGTCACGCAGCACGATGAGGCGGACATCACCGACGCGGAAGCTTTCCGGGTGAAAACCAACGAAGAGATTGCCAAGTCCGGTGTGAAGGTCACCATGCTCGCCTTCCTCATCAAGGCCAGCGTGGCGTCGCTGAAAAAGTTTCCCGAGTTCAATGCCTCGCTGGAACCGGGCGGCGAAAATCTGGTGCTGAAGAAGTACTTCAACATTGGCTTTGCGGCCGATACGCCAAACGGATTGGTCGTGCCGGTCATCAAGGACGCCGACAAGAAATCCGTGATCGAAATCGCGAAGGAAACCAGCGAGCTGGCAGCCAAGGCACGCGATGGCAAGCTCTCCCCTGCCGAGATGCAAGGTGGATGCTTCTCGATTTCCAGCCTGGGCGGCATCGGCGGCACGTTCTTCACCCCGATCATCAACGCGCCCGAAGTCGCGATTCTCGGTGTGTCGAAGTCAAGCATGAAGCCGGTGTGGAACGGCAAGGAATTCACGCCGCGCCTGATGTGCCCGCTCTCGCTGTCATATGACCATCGCGTCATTGATGGTGCCTTGGCTGCCCGCTTCATCACCCATCTCTCCGGCCTGGTTGCGGACATCCGCAAGCTGGTTCTCTAGGAAAGACACATGGCCATCGTCGAAGTAAAGGTGCCAGACATCGGCGACTTCAAGGAAGTCGAGATCATCGAGGTGTATGTCAAGCCTGGTGACACCATCAAGAAGGAAGATTCCCTCATCGCGCTGGAATCCGACAAGGCCACGATGGAGGTGCCTTCGTCCCATGGCGGCGTGGTGAAGGAACTGAAGGTCAAGGTCGGCGACAAAGTGGGCGAAGGCACAGTCGTACTCTTGCTGGATCCCGCCGAAGCAGGAGCGGCCACTGCGAACCCTGCAGCACCGGCGCAGTCTTCCCTGCCGCTCGCCCCGGCACAACCGGCGCCCCAACAGGCAGCCGCACCCGCCGTCGCACCGGTCGCGGGAAAGTTTGCCGGTTCCGCAGATGTGACCTGTGATGTCGTGGTGCTGGGTGCGGGCCCTGGCGGCTATTCCGCCGCATTCCGCGCAGCCGACCTTGGCCTGAACACTGTCCTGGTCGAGCGCTATCCGACGCTGGGCGGCGTATGCCTCAACGTGGGCTGCATTCCCTCCAAGGCGCTGCTGCATGTCACGGCGGTCATGGATGAGGCCCGCTCCATGGCCGAGCATGGCGTCAGCTTCGGCACACCCATCATCGACCTGGAAAAGCTGAAGGGCTGGAAGAACAAGGTCGTCGGCAAGTTGACCGGCGGTCTGGCCGGCATGGCCAAGGCGCGCAAGGTGCCCGTGGTCACAGGCGTCGGCAGCTTTCTCGACCCCAATCACGTTGAAGTCGTTGCGGCTGATGGCTCGAAGAAGACCATCCGTTTTGCCAAGGCGATCATCGCAGCTGGCTCGCAATCCGTGAAGCTGCCCTTCCTGCCCGAAGACCCGCGTATCGTGGACTCCACGGGTGCGCTGGAGCTGCGGACGCTGCCGAAGAAGATGTTGATCGTGGGCGGCGGCATCATCGGCCTGGAGATGGGCTCGGTGTATTCGTCCTTGGGCGCCCGTCTTGACGTGGTCGAAATGCTGGATGGCCTGATGCAGGGTGCGGACCGCGATCTGGTCAAGGTCTGGCAGAAAATGAACGACAAGCGCTTCGACCAGATCATGCTGAAGACCAAGACGGTGGGTGCCGAGGCAAAAACGGATGGCATCTACGTCACGTTCGAAGGCGAATCTGCCCCCAAGGAGGCGCAGCGCTACGACCTCGTGCTTCAGGCGGTCGGCCGCTCACCCAATGGCCGAAAGATTGCTGCGGACAAAGCCGGCGTAGCCGTCACGGACCGCGGTTTCATCAATGTCGATTCTCAAATGCGCACCAACGTGCCCCACATATTCGCCATCGGCGACATCATTGGGCAGCCCATGTTGGCACACAAGGCCGTGCACGAGGGCCATGTCGCCGCCGAAGCTGCGGCGGGCCAGAAATCGCATTTCGATGCACGGGTCATTCCCAGCGTGGCCTATACCGATCCTGAAGTTGCCTGGGTCGGCGAAACCGAAGAGACCGCCAAGGCCAAGGGCATCAAGATCGGCAAGTCCGTCTTCCCGTGGGCAGCGTCCGGCCGCGCCATCGCCAACGGTCGCGACGAAGGCTTCACCAAACTCCTGTTCGATGAATCCAACCATCGCATCATCGGCGCCGGCATCGTCGGCACACATGCAGGCGACTTGATTGGCGAGTTGGCACTGGCGATCGAAATGGGCTGCGACCCAACCGACATCGGCAAGACCATCCACCCCCACCCGACACTGTGTGAATCCGTCGGACTGGCTGCGGAGGTCTTCGAAGGTGTGTGCACGGATCTGCCGCCGCAGAAGAAGAGGTAATCCTTGCGAATATTCGCATTCAGCGGATTGAGGCGCTGGTGGATCGCGGCAGGTGTCCTGATCGTCGCCGCAATCTGGATCGGCTCGCTGATGCCGGCACCGCCGCGCATGCCCGGGGGAGACAAGATCCACCACTTCGCCGCTTATGCACTGTGCAGCTTCTTCTGGTGTGCGCTGGCAACTCGGCTTCGTGACAAGGTGATGTGCGTGATCGGGGTGGCCCTGATGGGCGTCCTGATTGAGTTTCTCCAGGGCGTATCAGGATTGCGCCACTTCGAAAGCGCAGACATGATCGCGAACGCGCTGGGCGCACTGACCGGTGGCGTCTTTACGCTGCTGATCCCGCGTACGCTGTACTCGCCAACCGCTGTTTCATCGACCTCGACTGCACCATGAAACGCTGGCTGAAACGCATCGCACTCGGCGTGATTGGCATCGCTCTGTTGGCTGGTGCAATCATCTTCATCGAAATCGCTTCAGGGAATGCCATGGGACTATTTGCCGGCACACGACCCAAAGACCTCGGCTTCAAGGCGGGTCAGTTCAAGCCCTGCTCATGGAAGCCGAACTGCGTCTCGTCCACAGCCGAGGCGTCCGATAACACGCACTTCATTGCCCCGTTCAAGTTCTCCGACGACCTCGGCGCGGACTGGCGCAAGCTCCGTGCTCACATCGCGAATATTCGCAACGCCGCCGTCGTGCTGGAGCAGCCGGGCTACATCCACATCGAGTTCAAGAGCGAGAAACTGGGCTTCGTGGACGATGTCGAATTTGCCATTGATCACCAGCGCTCCGTCATCCAGGTACGGTCGGCGAGTCGACTTGGCATCAGAGATTTTCAGGTTAACCGCAAGCGCATCGAGGCCATTCGCTCCGCACTCAGCGCAAAGTAGTTTCGGTCAGGGCAAGAGGCTCGGCGCCATCAAGCACGCAGCGGCCAACACCGCGAGCCTCTCGGGCGTGAAGAAAGCTTTCGGTTCAGCCTCTGCATCCAGAATGCCGAGCACACGATCGCCGGCTGGCGCCAGAATCGGCAGGCAGGCTTCCGACTGCACCGCTGCGTCGCAGACGTAGAAGCCGCCACCCGCGCCGACATGCGCGGCGACATCATCGATCACTTCAGCGCGACCGCTGAGCCCCACCGTGCTGTTGGTGCTACCGCGAGCAAACTCGGCCGTGAGCGGAAATTCCGCGCGACTCGGGCGGCCGCGATAGGCGAGCTTGACCAGCACGTCGCCACCTGATGCATTGCGCCGGCTCTGATAAATGCCGAGCCATCCTGCGCCGCTCACTCCCGTCGCGCGATCCACCAATTGATTGAGCAATATGAGCTTGCGCGTGGTGTCTGCCGACTCACCGCCAAGAATCGGCGCGAGGTCGTAGGGTGTCGGGGACAACTCGTCGACAATCGAGCAGGAACCGTCCTCGGACAGCATGGGCACCGGATAACGATACAGCGCGCCAGCCTCGACAGCGTCCTGCTCGCCCGAGATGGCATTGAGAAGGTCAGCCAATGCCTGCTCAATGGCAACGGGACTCACGCCTCTGCCGCGCACACCGGTCGCATCAAGCCAGTGACTGATGAGTTTCATCTTGTCGTTCATTTCGCCAGCTCCCCTGCTCGCCGCAGCGCCTGCTCCAGATCAGCAATAAGGTCGTCCACATGCTCCATGCCTACCGAGAGCCTGAGCAGATCGGCCGGTGCCGGCGTGCCCACGCCTTCGACGCTGGCGCGATGCTCGATGAGGCTTTCGACCCCGCCCAATGACGTGGCGCGCTTCCACAGTTTCACGTTTGCGGCGGTTGCGATCGCGGCGGCTTCACCACCTTTGACGCAAAGCGAAAGCATGCCGCCGAACCCACCTCGCATCTGCCGCGAAGCCACCTCGTATCCCTGGCATTGCTTCAGGCCGGGATACAGCACCTCGCGAATATTCGCGTGTGCGGCAAAGTGTTCGGCAATCTGCTGCGCCGAGACCGAGGCCTGTCGAACGCGTGGATACAGCGTGCGCATGCCGCGCGTGAGCAGCCACGCCTCGAAGGGGCCCAGCACGCCGCCCAGTTGGGCGCGAATCGCCCGGATGCGCTGCCACAGTTCGTCTTGCTCTCGGGTGACCAGCGCACCCGCGATGACATCGGAGTGACCATTGAGGTACTTGGTCGCCGCATGCATGACGATGTCCGCGCCCAGCACGAGCGGCTGGGTCAGGACCGGTGTTGCCACGGTCGAGTCCACCGCCACGCGCGCCCCGACGCGATGCGCAAGCTCGCAGGCAGCCCGAATGTCGGTGATGGTCCAGAGCGGGTTGGCCGGCGTTTCCAGCCACACGAGCTGGGTTTTTCCCGGTCGCAGACTCTTCGCAAGCGTGTCCATGTCATGCATGTCGATCAGCTCGACTTCGAGTCCCCATTGCGTGGCAAACGTCATGAGCCAATTGCGCAAGGACCAGTACATCACCTTGGGCGCCAGCACATGATCGCCCGGCTTCAGCGCTTGAAACACCGCCGTCGCGGCGGCCATGCCGGAGGCGAAGAGCAGCGCTTCCGCACCTTGCTCCAGTTCCGCAAGCACGGCTTCGGCCTGATCGAAACTCGGATTGTGGTCGCGCGCATACACGCGACCCGAGCGGTATTGATTGTCAGGATCACGCAGATAGGTGGTTGCCGTGTGAATGGGTGGCGCGATGGCACGCGTGGTCTCGTCCACCCAGCCCAACGCCTGCGCAGCCACACTCTCTGGGTGAAATTCCTTGGGATTCATGTTGATGTCTTCTTCTGTGGAGCCGGGTCGGCGGGACGTCCCGGAAAGTCGATGAACTCGAACGGCAGGCCGCGGGCCTTCATCCAGTCCGCGACAGCGAAGCCCGTGGCCCGCGGCCAGGGCTTCAGTTCGTGTGGCGCGTGGTACTTCACCTCCGCGATCTCGGCACCGAGTTTCAGCGTTCCGGTCGCAATGGCGTGATAGCACAACATGATCTCGTTCTTGCGTTCGAAAATGTAATTGCCGATGAGATGGACTTCCTGGACATCCAGGCCGATCTCCTCTTTCACTTCTCTTGCCACACCTGATTTGGGATCTTCCTTGCCTTCGAGATAGCCGGTGATGAGCGCAAACCAGCCTTCCGGCCAGCCCGCGCCACGTGCCAGGATCATGCGCCCCTCGTGCTCCACCAGCGCGCCCACCGCAGGGGTTGGATTGCCCCATTGCACAAATCCGCAAGCATCATCGGGACAGGCGCGGCGCAGCAACTCGATGCCGCTATCGTCCAGCAGCGGGCGGTCGGCCATTGGCTTCGCGCAACGCGGGCAATAGTTGAAGACTTCGAGACTCATACGCCGCGCATCCGATCGGTCACACGTCTGGCGAGATGATGCAGGCTCACGTCATGGATACCGAGCTGGTCCAAGGATTCCACCGTCTTGAACAGATACTCGGCCGACGTGCCGTAGATACCACGGCCATTCACAATGCACTCCACGCGCTCGTCCTCGGACAGATGACCGCAGTAGCCGCTGGCTTCGGGATTGATCACGAAGGCCAGTGCACGCTGATTGCGTGACGTGCGGGAATCGGTGAAGTGGCAGTTCAGCCAGCTTGGCCTGTAGGAGCCATAAAGCATCTCCCGCTTCCACAGCGGCATCATCAGGTCCTGCACACATCCCCGCGGTATGCGATACGCGAAACCGTGGCAGGAGCCGCCCCGCTCCAGCGCCAGGACCAGCCCGGGTTTGTCCGGCGTGCCGCGATTGATGCGCGACCAGAGACAAAAGCTGCGGTGATAGCCGAATATTCGCGCTGGGCGGCGTTGCGAATATTCGCAGTTGGGACTCCACATCAGCGAGCCATAGGCGAACAACCAGAGATCCGCGCGCGGATTCCAGCCCTCCAACGTCTCCGTGATGGAGGCGGTGAGCGCCGCCTCGGACAGGCGGGAGGTGGGAAGCGGCTTCGTCGGTCGAGCGCTCACTGCTTGCCGTAATTCTCCGGAAAGAACTCGCGCTCGACCAGTTCGATGAGGATGTGGATGACCTTGATGTGCAGTTCCTGCACGCGATCCGCATAGCCGCTGGTGCCGGGCGTGATGATCTCGATGTCGGCCAGCTTGCCGAGCTCGGTATCAGACTTGCCGTTCAGGACGACCACGTGCACACCGAGCTCGCGCGCCTTCTCCGCGGCAAGGATCACATTGCGGCTCTTGCCGGATGTGGAAATGCCCACCAGCACATCACCCTTGCGGGCGTGCGCGTCGAGATAGCGCGAGAACACATGCTCGTAGCCATAGTCGTTACCCACACAGGACAGATGCCCCGGATCGCTGATGGCCACGGCTGGCAAACCCTTGCGATTGTCGCGGTAGCGGCCGGACAACTCCTCAGCAAAATGCATGGCGTCGCACATCGAACCGCCATTGCCGCACGAGAACACGCGTCCACCCGCCTTGAAGGATTCGGCAATGCACTTGCTGGCCGCGACAATCCTGTCCTGCGCGCCTGCGTTGGCGATCAAGCCATCCAGCGCAGCCTTGGACTGCTGCAGCGCTTCGAAGACGACGGTATGCGCGCTCACAGCTTCGCCTCCACCCAGGCACGCACGGAATCGAGTGCTGCCGACAGTTTTGCGGGCTCAGTGCCGCCACCCTGCGCCATGTCCGGCCGGCCGCCGCCCTTGCCACCCACCTGCGTGGCCACATGGTTCAGGAGTTCGCCAGCTTTGACCTTGGCCGTTAGATCAGCGGTCACCCCTGCAACCAGACTCACCTTGTCACCTTCGGTCACGCCAAGAATGATGACGCCCGACTTCAGCTTGTTCTTGAGTTGATCCAGCGTGTCGCGGAGCGACTTCGAGTCCACGCCATCCAGCTTTGCCGCGAGGAGCTTCGCACCCTTCACTTCGACAGCCTGGCCCGCCAGATCATCACCCGCGGACGCGGCGGCCTTGGCCTTCAGGGTGGCGAGCTGCTTCTCCAGCGTCTTCACGCTGTCCAGCATCTGGCCGATGCGCGCTTCCAATTCCTGCGGCGGCGCCTTGAGCAGGGACGCTGCGGCGCTCACCTTCTGATCCAGCTCGCGCACGAAGTTGAGCGCGACGCTGCCGGCGATGGCTTCAACGCGGCGGATGCCCGCAGCGACGCCGCCCTCGCTGACAATCTTGAAGAAGCCGATATCGCCCGTGCGCGCCACGTGCGTGCCGCCGCAGAGTTCACGCGAGGTGCCGATGTCGAGCACACGCACTTCGTCACCGTACTTCTCGCCGAACAGCATCATGGCACCCAGCTTCTGTGCGTCATCGATCGCCATGACGCGTGCACTGGTCGCGGCGTTGGCGAGAATCTCGGCGTTGACGATGTCTTCCACGCGGCGGATCTCGTCTGCGGTCATGGGCGCGTTGTGGCTGAAGTCGAAGCGCGTCTTGTCTTCATCCACCAGCGAGCCCTTCTGCTGTACGTGGCTGCCCAGCACTTCGCGCAGCGCCTTGTGCATAAGGTGCGTCACGGAGTGATGGCGCACCGTGCGCAGACGCAAGGCTTGATTGACTTGCGCGGCCACGGTGTCGCCGACTGCCAGTTCGCCGGTCTTCAATTCACCGTAATGGCCGAACACATCGGCCTGGATTTTCTGCGTGTCCTGCACGTCGAACAGGCTGAGGCACACGCCACCCTTGGACAGCTCGCCCCGGTCACCGACCTGGCCGCCGGACTCGGCGTAGAACGGCGTCTTGTCGAGTACCACCACGCCCTGCTCGCCGACGGCAAGACGATCCACCTTGCTGCCGTCCTTGTACAACGCGACCACGCGACCCTCTTCTGCCAGCGATTCATAGCCCTTGAACTGGGTCTTGGCGCCCGAGTACTCCAGCGCGGCACCGGTCTTGAACTTGCTTGCGGAGCGGGAGCGTTCCTGCTGCGCGCTCATCGCCTTCTCGAACCCGGCCATGTCGACCTCGAAGCCACGCTCGCGGCCGATGTCGGCGGTCAGGTCGATAGGGAAACCGTAGGTGTCGTAGAGCTTGAACGCAGTCTCGCCGTCGAGATGCTTGGCATCCGCCTTCAACGCGGCATCCAGAATCTGCAGGCCATGCTCCAGCGTCTCGCCGAAACGCTCTTCCTCCGCCTTGAGCGTCGCGGTGACCCGGGCCTCCGCGTCGCGCAACTCGGGATAGGCATCGCCCATGGTGAGCACCAGATCTCGCACCAGCTTGTAGAAGAACGGCTGCTTCTGACCCAGCTTGTGGCCATGGCGCATCGCCCGACGGGCAATGCGACGCAGGACATAGCCGCGCCCTTCCGGCCCGGGGATGACGCCGTCGCACACGAGGAAGGCGCAGGCGCGGATGTGATCAGCAATCACGCGCAGGCTGGGCGACGTCAGGTCCTTGGCACCGAGCTGTTCACCAAAAACTTCGCGCGCGGCGGCCTTGATGAGCGCCTGGAAAAGGTCGATTTCGTAGTTGGAGTGCACATGCTGCAGCACGGCGGCCAGTCGCTCCAGGCCCATGCCGGTATCCACAGAGGGCTTGGGCAGCGGAATCATCGGACCGTCCGCCAACTGGCGGTTGAACTGCATGAACACGAGATTCCAGATCTCGATGTAACGATCGCCGTCCTGCTCGGGCGATCCCGGGGGGCCACCGGCGACATCGGGGCCGTGGTCGTAGAAGATTTCCGAGCACGGTCCGCAGGGCCCGGTATCGCCCATCATCCAGAAGTTGTCGGAAGCGTAGCGCGCACCCTTGTTGTCGCCGATGCGAACGATGCGCTCCTTCGGCACGCCCACTTCGTCAGCCCAGATGTTGAATGCCTCATCATCCTCGGCGTAGACGGTCACCCACAGCTTTTCGGGCGGCAGCTTGTAGACCGTGGTGAGCAGCTCCCACGCGTATTTGATCGCGTCACGCTTGAAATAGTCGCCGAAGCTGAAGTTGCCCAGCATCTCGAAGAACGTGTGATGCCGCGCGGTGTAGCCAACATTGTCGAGGTCGTTGTGCTTGCCGCCCGCGCGGACGGAGCGCTGCGCGGTGGTGGCGCGCACGAAGCTGCGCTTGTCCTGACCGGTGAACACGTCCTTGAACTGGACCATGCCCGAGTTGGTGAAGAGCAGCGTCGGATCGTTGCCGGGCACGAGCGAGCTCGATGCGACGACGGTGTGGCCCTTGCGGGCGAAGAAGTCGAGGAATTGCTGGCGGATTTCAGAGACGTTCATGGAGGTGTGGGATTCGGCTTGCGCGAATATTCGCAATGCACCCGCCGAATAATGGCTGCCGGTGCATCGGCTGCGGCCCATGCTGCAACGCGCAAAAAAGAAAGATTTTCGCTTGAAATTCAAGCCGGTGCAAACGACGGCTGCCCCGTCGGCAGGCGGACAGCCGCGGCGGCCGACGTAGAGGTCAGGCGAGGGTACGCGGCGCCTGCAAATGGTCTTCGGCGCTCACGTCGAACCCCATGCGCAGGCGAATGGTTTCGTATTTTTCCATCAGCGCTGCATGCGACGGCGCCGTCAGGTTGAGCACCGCGTAGCGATAGCTGCCCAGCCACTTCATTTCGCGGGTGAGTTGGCTGCCCGTCTTGAAGAAGTCGGCGAGGATGGCGTGCGGCGCATAGCCCGCCAGCCAGTACATCTGCTCCCGTGTGGGTGGCGTGGGCAGGTTATCGAGCGAGAAGCGCCTGAACACGAAGCTGGCGCCAACACGGTCTTCCATCTGCCTGCGGGTCACATCCGGCCGTCGACCAAGCGCCATGTCCAAACCGAGATCGTGCAGATTCAGTCCATCAATGCGCGAGTAAAGACGCGAAAACTGATCGGCCATGCGGGGATTGATTTCGATGATCTTGATCTCATCGCGGGTTCGATCAACTGTCATTTCGATGTTGAAGAAGCCGTGGTCATGACCCATCGCCTTCATCGCGCGGCAGGCCACCTGCGTCACCCGCTCCTGCCAGGCATCGGGAAGCTGACTGGGATAGTCGAAGCGCATGAAGGCCTGGGTGCCCGGGTACATGATCGCGTCGACAATGCCCAGCACATGACATTCGCCATCAAAGACGAGGCCGTCGACATTGATCTGCTCGCCGGTGAGCAGCGTCTCGCCGATCATCCAGTGGGCATCCACCTGGCTCTCCGGCAGGCCGCCGTGAACGGCGAAGGCGTCGTTGAAGGGGCGCACCAGGCGCTTGATGATGTGTTTTTCGAACGGCCGGAAGGTCATGTGTTCGCGCAGCTCGGCAAAGTTCTCCACGCGACGTGCCAGCACTGAATAGGCGGCCTTGATGGGCTTTACGAAGAAGGGAAATTCGATGCCCAGATCGTCTGCGGTCTGGAAGGTGTACGGAAACACTGCATAGCTGGGATTGGCTTCTGGCATCACCGCCCGAAGACGCTCACGCATCTGGAACTTGTGCTGGGTGTGAAGGATGGCCCTGGGGTCCGTACCCGGCAGCCCCAGGCGCTGAGCGATCAGGGCCGCAGCCAGCGCGCCGAACTGCTCGTTGTTCGACACCACGGCCTGCACCCGTCCGCCGTACTTCGCCACCATGCGATCAACGAAGCGCAGGATGTCGAACCACATCAGACGCGCATTGCTGGGGAAACTGAACAGATCGAAGCCTTCGTGATGAAAGCGGAAGGCGCCATCATGGCGCTGGTGCGAATATTCGCGTTCGTCCCAGTCGCGTCCTTTGCCGAAGAGGACCAGCACATCGCGGACTTGCGAGGTGGATGGGCTGGTACCGACAAAACCGGCGGAATGTTGGCGGGTGGCGATCAATCTGGGCATCTGGTGGTGGCTTGCAGACTGCCGCTTCGCGCTGCCACACAGATTCCGGCCACACTACGGGCAGGATTCAGTCTCTGTCAGCGGGTCGTCCAGCGGCTCGGCAAGCGCTTTCTTGATGACATCATAATCGAAGCCTCGGCCCTGCAAGAAACGCACCCTTCTTGCCCGGTCTTCAGAGGACTGGATCGGTTCCCTGAATTTGCGGGCAAGCAGCGCGCGGGCGGTGGCCAATGCTTCTGTCTTGAGATACGGCAGTGCCGCCGCAGCGGATTCCTTGCCTATGCCTTTCGCTTCCAGATTCTGGATCACGCGTCGCGGCCCATAGCGCCGGGAAAGCCGGTTGACGGCCTGCTCGACATAGCGAGCCTCGGAGAGCCAGCCGCGCGCGGTGAATTCATCCAGCAAGGCCTCGATTTCCGCGGCTTGCGCGGCCGCCGCGCCGTCGGCATCAGTGTCGACTTGCGCGTCGTCCGGCTGCAAGGTTCGCCTGGCGTGGGTCTTGAGCTTGCGTGCAAGCTCCTGACGCGAATATTCGCGAGCCGCGAGCAATGCCAGCGCCTTTGCCCGCAAGCTCAGCGGCGGGCGAGCCATGACACGCCCCGGATCCGAATCGGCAGACGCAAAGTATCGACTACGCCTGCCTCATGCGGCAGGCGAGCTCGATGATGGACGGGATCGCGGCGCCGTTTTGTTTGGCTGGCCCACGTGGCCCGCCAGCTGGGTCACTGGATGCCTCAGCGGGATACCGGGATCCGCAATCTTCCCCAGCCTGAACAGCCGGGCATTGAGTGCGGTCGTGGAGCGACCATGCTTGCCTGCCAACTCCCGGATTGGCAGGCCTTGATCAAACGCAGCGCACAGCGCTGCATCTTCGTCTGCTGTCCATGGCTTGCCCGCATTGGTCGGCTGAACCCGGGTCGCTGCCGGCGCGGCGCCGTTTGCTGCAGCCGCCGTGTGCACCGGGGCAGCTTTGGCGGCCTTTTCGGCTTTCGCAGCTTTGGCCCCCATGGCGGGCGCTGCAACTGCCTGTCGGGACGCTGAATCGAGCGCGCGAATCGCAGCGAACAGTGACCGCACGACAACCGACTGGTTGAAGGGACTCGCTGCCGGCAAGGGTTGCCCGGATTCGGGATCCCTGCCATCGGCAAGCAATTCGAGCGTACGGATGGCGGTGGCGGCTTCCATGGAAGCGCTCCGCCTAGTCCGCAGCCGCTTCTGCTGCTGCCCCTGCGCCACCCACTCCCACAGCCTCGCGAATCCTGGCCTCGATCTCTTCCGCCAGCGCCGGATTGTCGCGCAGGAAAATGCGGGCGTTGTCCTTGCCCTGGCCGATGCGATCACCCTTGTAGGCGTACCAGGCGCCAGACTTGTCGACGATCTTGTGCAGCACGCCGAGCTCGATGATTTCACCTTCGCGGGAAATGCCCTCGCCATAGAGGATGTCGAAATCCGCCACCTTGAAGGGCGGAGCCACCTTGTTCTTGACGACCTTGACCTTGGTTTCGTTGCCGATGACTTCTTCGCCAGACTTGATGGAGCCGGTGCGGCGAATGTCGAGACGCACGGAAGCGTAGAACTTGAGTGCGTTGCCACCTGTGGTGGTTTCAGGGTTGCCGAACATGACGCCGATCTTCATCCGGATCTGGTTGATGAAGATGACCAGCGTGTTGGACTTCTTGATATTGGCAGTCAGTTTGCGGAGCGCCTGTGACATCAAGCGGGCTTGCAGACCGGGAAGCTGGTCACCCATCTCACCTTCGATTTCGGCGCGCGGCGTGAGGGCCGCAACAGAGTCCACGACAACAACGTCGACGGAGCCAGAGCGCACCAGCATGTCGGCAATCTCCAGCGCCTGTTCGCCGTTGTCGGGCTGGGACACCAGCATCTCATTGACATTGACGCCGAGCTTCTGTGCGTACTGCGGGTCCAGCGCGTGCTCCGCATCGATGAACGCGGCCGTTCCACCCATTTTCTGCATCTCGGCAATGACCTGCAGGGTCAGCGTGGTTTTGCCCGACGATTCCGGGCCGTAGATTTCGACGATGCGGCCGCGCGGCAGGCCGCCGATGCCCAGGGCGATATCGAGTCCAAGCGAGCCAGTGGACACCACCTGGATGTCACGGGCGATTTCGTTGTCGCCCAGTTTCATGATGGAGCCTTTGCCGAACTGCTTTTCGATCTGTGACAGCGCGGCAGCCAGCGCCTTGCTCTTGTTTTCGTCCATGGAATGTCCTGAAGAGGTGTTGCGGAAGGGAACGACGGTGTCCATTGAAATTATCCCATACGTGAGTGGGTGAAAGTCTGCGCCGGAATCTTCCTTGCTCAGTGCTGGCGCACGGATGTGGGCGGCATCACCAGCCCGTGTTCTGCAATGTAGCGGTGGCAAAATGCGATCAGCCTTTCGAGACGCTGCACGTCACGAAGCTGATAGGGCGATACGTCTAGCGGGATGTCGACTTCCTGACCCGCAGTGCCCACGATGCGCAGGTCGAAGTTGTGCATGTCGCGGTCCAGCGGCAGCAGCTTGCAGCGGAACGGGCTGAATGCATTCACCAGTCGCTCCACCGCGGTGTCCTTGTCAATTCGATTCTTCATGTCGGCGCCTCCTGAAATCATTGTGTTGAGCTGATGGGGTATCACCGCGTCTTGCGGATCAACCCGGCCATGACACCAAAAATCTCCAGCTTTCCCTGTGGACGGATGACCGGGTAGGCCCGGTTGCCAGGTTTGAGGATCCATTGACCCTTCTCCCGGTCGAGGTACTTCACAGTGAATTCGTCATCGACGATTGCAACCACGATGTCGCCGATGTTTGCATTGGGCTGCTGCTCCACGACGATCAGATCACCCTCGTGGATGCCTGCATCGATCATGGAATCGCCCTTCACGCGAATGAGCGTGGTTTTGGACGGTACCCGCACGAGGTAGTCGTCGATGGTGACCATGTCGTAGCCATCATCCAGCGCCGGGTTGGGCAGGCCCGCACGCACGGTTGCCGTGGCCAGGCGTCGTTCGAAGAAGCGCGGCCCGGGCTTCAATTGTTTGTCCGGGGTATGGTCAAGGAAGCCCGCTTCCTTGAAACGGGTGACACACTCGGCGACCCACGACTTGGCAGAAATGCCCCATAGCGTGGCGAGCACGGAATACGACGGGATCACCTTGTGTTCCGCGTAATAGTCCTGCAGCTTTTCGAGGTAGATGGGGTCGAGTTGCGGCTTCATGTCGGGGTGGTCGGGATTGCCCGTCAACGGTTCCTTGCGAATATTCGCGAAGGATTCTGCGACAGAACAATCGTTCTCAGAACGAATGTTCGGCACAGTACCGAACGATTGTTCTGCCGTCAAGCGTTTTTTCGGTGGGGCCGGCCAGAATCCGCAATTAAGCTAAAATCCCCTGAATTTCAAATATTTAGCAAAATGAGCATCGTCGACAATCGCAAGGCCTTCCACGACTACTTCATCGAGGAACGCTACGAGGCCGGTCTGGTTCTGGAGGGCTGGGAGGTCAAGGCCATCCGCGCGGGGCGCGCCCAGATCAAGGAGGCCTACATCATCGTGAAGTCAGGCGCGCTGTGGATGATCGGCTCGCACATCAGCCCGCTTCCTGAAGCCTCAACCCATGTGAATCCTGATCCGGTGAGGACGCGCAAGCTGCTGCTCCATGCTGAGGAAATCAACAAGCTCATCGGTAAAGTGGAGCGCGCAGGCTACACCCTGGTGCCGCTCAACTTTCATTACAGCAAAGGCCGAATCAAGCTGGAAATCGGACTTGCCAAGGGCAAGAAGCAGCATGACAAGCGTGCGACAGAGGCTGAAAAAGACTGGAAGCGCGAGCAACAACGAATATTGAAGCGCTCGACCCGATAACGTAGGTTTCAACACTTGCGACTGACATTCTTGCCAGCCCTGCGGAGCTGTGTGATAACGTCTCGCATACGTCAAACTGACCGCGAAGGCGACCGATATGAGCGACGAGCAAGAGCATAACAAGACCATCATGATTCGGCGCCCGCAGGCAGGCGCAACGGAAACTCCTCAACCGTCTCCTCAACCAACCGTGAAGAAGCCGGAGCCGAAGCAGGACGAAGCGTCTTGGCTCAAGACTCCGCTTGGCATTGTGGCGATTGTCATCGGTGCCGTTGCTGTAACCTTTGTGCTGGTGAAGCTGACTGGCAAGTGATTCAGCTGATCTCACCGCGTGGCACCGCCACCCAAAAAAATCCGGCTCAAGGCCGGATTTTTTGTTTGGGGTGGCTAATGGGATTCGAACCCACGACAACCGGAATCACAATCCGGGACTCTACCGCTGAGCTATAGCCACCATTGATCTGCAACACATCACTGCGAATATTCGCAGGCTTTGAAACTGGCGCGCCCGAAGGGATTCGAACCCCTGACCCACGGCTTAGAAGGCCGTTGCTCTATCCAACTGAGCTACGGGCGCTTGCGAATCCGCTTGCCAAACCTTCAGGCGAGCACTGCAACTGGTCGGGGCGATAGGATTCGAACCTACGACATCCTGCTCCCAAAGCAGGCGCGCTACCGGGCTGCGCTACGCCCCGATGCATACACGCCGGTTCACCCGGGCGAAGCAAGTCGCGCATTGTACGCGCCGCGCCGCCACGGGGTCAAACCGCATCAGCCCTGGCTGTCGCTCGGCGCCTCTTCCTTGCGCTCGGCCCGAGCGGGCGCATCCAGCAACGCCTTCATAGACAGGCGCACACGTCCCTTGTCGTCGGCCTCCAGCACCTTGACCTTCACGATCTGGCCTTCCTTCAGGTGATCGGAGACCGCATTGACGCGCTCGTGGGCGATCTGGGAGATATGCAGCAGACCGTCCTTGCCAGGCAACAGCTGCACGATCGCACCGAAATCCAACAGGCGGATGACCGGACCTTCGTAAACGCGGCCCACTTCCACTTCGGCCACGATGTCCTCGATACGCTTCTTGGCCATTGCGCCCGCTTCGCCAGAGACGCAGGCAATGCTGATGTTGCCGTCGTCATCAATGTCGATCTGCGTACCGGTCTCACGCGTCAGCGCCTGGATGACACTGCCACCCTTGCCAATGACTTCGCGGATCTTGTCTGGGTTGATCTTCATCTTGATGATCTGCGGCGCGAACTGGGACAGTTCGCCACGCGGCGTCGGCATGGCCTGCTTCATGAGGCCGAGGATGTGCATGCGGCCGTCCTTGGCCTGGCGCAGCGCGACATCCATGATTTCCTTTGTGATACCGGTGATCTTGATGTCCATCTGGAGGGCGGTCACACCATTCTCCGTCCCGGCCACCTTGAAATCCATGTCGCCAAGATGATCTTCGTCGCCCAGGATGTCGGTCAACACGGCGAAGCGGTTGCCTTCCTTGATCAGGCCCATTGCCACACCGGCCACATGCGCCTTGATCGGCACACCGGCGTCCATCAGCGCAAGACAGCCACCGCACACGGAGGCCATCGAAGACGAGCCATTGGATTCCGTGATTTCGGAAACGACGCGCATCGAATAGCCAAACTCCTCTTCCGTCGGCAGAACCGCGACCAGGGCGCGCTTGGCCAGACGGCCATGACCGATCTCACGACGCTTGGGCGAGCCCACACGGCCCGTTTCACCCGTGGAATAAGGCGGGAAGTTGTAGTGCAGCATGAAGCGATCCGTGTACTCGCCTTGCAGCGCATCAATGATCTGGGACTCCTTCATGGTCCCCAGCGTGGCGACAGCAATCGATTGTGTCTCGCCACGGGTGAAGAGCACCGAGCCGTGGGTACGCGGCAGCAGCGACGTGCGAATGGCGATGGGACGCACGGTGCGGGTATCGCGACCATCGATACGCGGTTCGCCGTTGAGAATCTGGCCACGAACGATCTTCGACTCGATGTTGAACAGCAGCGAGCTCACCGTGTTCTTGTCCGGAGCGCCCTCTTCTCCGGTACACAGGGCATCGACGACGCGCTTCTTGATTTCTGCGAGCTTGTCCGAGCGGACTGCCTTGGACTTGATGCGGAAGGCTTCGTTGAGGTCGGCAGCAGCCATCTCGTTGATCTTGTCGATCAGTGCCTGCGGAGGGGCCGGCGGCTCCCAATTCCAGGGATCCTTGCCCGCTTCATCGGCCAGCTCAAGGATGGCCTTGATCGCAGCCTGCTGCTGCTCATGGCCAAAGACCACGGCGCCCAACATCACGTCTTCAGACAGTTGCTTGGCCTCGGATTCCACCATCAGCACTGCAGTCTCGGTGCCGGCAACCACCAGGTCCAGCTCCGAGGTCTCGAGTTCCGTCTTCGTCGGGTTGAGAATGTACTGACCGTTGGCATAGCCCACGCGCGCTGCGCCAATCGGGCCATCAAACGGCACACCTGACAGGGTCACTGCAGCAGATGCACCGATCAGCGCAGGAATGTCCGGATCCACTTCAGGATTGCAGGACAGAACGGTGGCGATGACCTGCACTTCGTTGTAGAGACCATCCGGGAAGAGCGGACGCAGGGGACGGTCAATCAGGCGGGAGGTCAGCGTTTCCTTCTCGGAGGGACGGCCTTCACGCTTGAAGAAGCCGCCCGGAATCTTGCCAGCCGCAAAGGTCTTTTCCTGATAGTCGACCGTCAGCGGGAAAAAGTCCTGGCCAGCCTTCACATCCTTGCGCGCAACACAGGTGACCAAGACCACCGTGTCATCCATCGTCACCATCACGGCGCCGTCAGCCTGGCGGGCGATTTCGCCGGTTTCCAGCGTCACGGTGTGACGCCCGAACTGGAATGTTTTCTGAATTGCTTTCATGTGGGAATTCCCTCGATTGGTCTCTATGGTGAAATCTACCGGCCGTGTCACCGCGCCAATTCCCTGACGGGAATGAACAGCAACGAAGGCCGAAAAACAAAAAGCCCCGCTGACTTCGGAAACCGAGTGTCAGCGGGGCCTGTGTTCTGTACAGCTTACTTGCGAAGGCCGAGACGGTCGATCAGCTTGCGATAGCTGTCGGCGTTGGTGCGCTTCAGGTAGTCCAGCATGCTGCGACGCTGGCTGACCAGACGCAGCAAACCGCGGCGGCTGTGAAAATCCTTGACGTTAGCCTTGAAGTGCTCGGTGAGCATGTTGATGCGCGCGGTCATCAGGGCGACCTGGACTTCAGGAGACCCGGTGTCGCTCTTGGCGCGCTGGTATTGACCGACGATTTCGGCCTTGTTGATGACAGTGGAGGAAGCCATTTGAAATTACCCCAATAAATTCAGCGTGTTCGCGATTCAGACAAACGCGGATTTTAACCCGGAAATAACGCTCAAGGCAATACCGATGGTGACATCATTCTCACTGGCGCCAGCCGCTTAGTGGGCCCGTCACCGCTTGCTCTCACGACACCGATGAAGATGCCTTCCACCGCCCACGCTTGAAGCTCGCCGGTCGCATTCCCGACAAATCCCGGATGTTTGCCACTCAGCAGATCTCTGGCTGTTTTGCCGTCAATCTCGATTCGAGGCAGCGCTGCAAGCAGCGTTGCTGGCGGCAACAATCGGAGCGTTCTTTCGCCAGGCTGCAACTGCTCAAAGTCTGACAATTCAATGGCTTGGCTGATATTCATCGGTCCCACCTCGGTGCGGCGCAGCTCCGTCAGGTAGGCCCCACAACCCAGCGCACGTCCAATGTCTTCGGCCAACACCCTGATGTAGGTCCCCTTGCTGCAGCGCACATCGATCACGAGCTCATCGCCGCCTGACCACGCCAGTACGTCCAATGTATGGATGCAAATGCGTCGAGGCGCCCTTGGGACTTCCAGCCCTTTTCTTGCGAGTTCATACAACGGCACACCCTGCTGCTTCAGCGCGGAGTGCATCGGCGGGATTTGGTCTAGATCACCCATGAATCCCAACAGCACCTGGTCCAGCACAGTGCGGCTCGACGGCACCGAACCGCCGGTTGCTGTGATGGCGCCCTCAGGATCGCCTGTGGACGAGATGAATCCCAGCTTCAAATGCGCCTCGTAGCGCTTGTCCGCATCAAGCAGATATCGGGAAAATTTACCGGCCTCTCCTACCGTCACAGGCAGCAGGCCGCTGGCGAAAGGATCAAGCGTCCCGGTGTGGCCGGCCTTGACCCCGCCCAACAGTCGCCGCGCCCGACCGAGGGCGGCATTGGAGGTCCATCCCACCGGCTTGTCCAGCAGGAGTACACCTCCGTCGACCAATCCGGTCATCCTTCTTCGCCGGATTGCTTGGCGTCGTCCGCGATCGCCTCGTCAATCAACTTCGACAATCGCATGCCGCGATCGATGGAAGCGTCGAATTCGAAGTGCAACACGGGTACCGTGCGAATGGACAACCGTGCCGCCAACTGGCTGCGCAAGAAACCGGCTGCTCGCCCAAGTCCATGGGCACATGACTGGATCTGCGCGTCATTGCCCAGCGTCGTGAAGAACACCTTCGCGTGAGAGTTGTCGGAGGCCACTTCCACGCCGGTAAGCGTGACCATATTCACCCGCGGATCGCGCAACTCCAATCGGATCAACTCTGAAAGCTCGCGTTGAATCTGATCGGCGATCCGGCGGTTGCGCGACTGATTCCTCTGCACGGCAGCTTGCGGCATCAGGCCAGTGATCTGGCCACTTCAACAACCTCGAAGACTTCGAGCTGATCGCCCACTTCGATGTCGTTGTAGTTCTTGAGCGAAAGACCGCACTCGAAACCCGCCTTGACTTCACGAACATCGTCCTTGAAACGCTTCAACGAGTCCAATTCGCCGGTGTGCAGCACGACACCGCCACGGACAAGCCTGATCGAGGAACTGCGCTTGACGATGCCATCCAGCACAAAACAGCCCGCGACCGTGCCCACTTTGGAAATCTTGAATACGTTGCGAATTTCCACGAGACCCAGGATGCTTTCCTTTTTCTCGGGTGAGAGCATGCCGGACAGCGCCGCCTTCACATCATCGACCGCTTCATAGATGATGTTGTAGTAGCGGACTTGCACGCCGGCAGTTTCCAGGAGCTTGCGCGCGGCAGCATCGGCACGGGTGTTGAAACCGATGATCACCGCCTTCGATGCCAGCGCGAGATTGACATCGGATTCGGTGATCCCGCCCACGCCGCTGTGAACCACATTGACCTTGACTTCGTCAGTCGACAGTTTGCCCAACGCGTGTGCCAGGCCCTCATATGAGCCCTGCACATCTGCCTTGATGATGAGCGCGAGGCTTTTCACGTCTCCTTCGGTCATCTGCTCAAACGCATTCTCCAGCTTGGCTGCATGCTGCTTCGCCAGTTTCACGTCGCGGAACTTGCCTTGGCGGAACAGTGCAATCTCCCTCGCCTTGCGCTCGTCATTCAGCACCATGACATCTTCACCGGCGTTCGGCACATCTGCCAAGCCCTGAACCTCCACCGGGATGGAGGCACCCGCCGAGTTCACGTTCTTGCCATTTTCATCGAGCATGGCACGCACACGACCAAACACGGCACCAGCCAGCAGGATGTCGCCTTTTTTCAGCGTGCCGGACTTGACCAGCACAGTCGCAACAGGGCCACGCCCCTTGTCGAGCCGTGCCTCGATGACGACGCCTTTCGCGGGCGCGTCCTGGGGCGCTCGCAATTCCAGCACTTCCGCCTGCAGCAGAATCGCATCCAGAAGTGCATCAATGCCCTTGCCAGTCTTGGCAGACACCTCAACAAACATTGCGTCGCCGCCATACTCTTCAGCGACCACTTCATGCTTGAGAAGCTCCTGCTTGACGCGATCAGGATTGGCTTCCGGCTTGTCGATCTTGTTCAATGCCACGATGAGGGGCACCCCGGCTGCCTTGGCATGCGAGATGGCCTCAACCGTCTGCGGCATTACACCGTCATCGGCTGCAACAACCAGAATCACCAGGTCCGTGATGCGTGAGCCGCGAGCGCGCATGGCAGTGAACGCCTCATGGCCGGGTGTATCCAGGAATGTGACCACGCCTTTGGGCGTCTCCACATGGTAGGCGCCAATATGCTGGGTGATGCCTCCCGCTTCGCCGGATGCGACCCGCGCGCGCCGAATACTGTCCAGCAGCGACGTCTTGCCATGATCCACATGGCCCATCACAGTCACCACCGGCGGGCGGACGATCGCCTCGCTCTCGTGACCTTGCGTTTCCTCGAGGAACGATTCTGGATCATCCGTTTTTGCCTGCTTCGCAACATGACCCATCTCCTCGACAACGATCATTGCCGTGTCCTGGTCGAGAACCTGGTTGATGGTCACCATGCTCCCCATCTTCATGAGCGCCTTGATAACCTCTGCGGCCTTCACCGCCATCTTCTGGGCGAGTTCGCCCACGGTGATGGTCTCGGGCACTAGAACTTCACGGACAATCGGTTCGAGCGGTGCGCTAAACGAAGAACTGGCTTCGTCATCCCCGTGACGGGCACGCCCTCGCGGGCTGCGCCAGCCTTCCCGACCGCCGCTTGCATCGCCGCGTGTCTTGATCGCACGGCGGCGAGCGCTCTCTTCGGCCCATGCTGCGCTGGCCGTCTTGACTGGCTTCTTGGGTGGCTTCTTGTCGGTCTTTGCGTCACCGAGCTTGGCCGCAGGCCGATGAAGCGTCCCCTCGGACGCGGGTGCGGGAGCCGTCTTTGCGTCCCCTGCTGTCTTGGGCACATCACCGGTCTGGGTCGGCTTGGCTTCCGGCAACTCAGCAGGCGCCGCCTCGGCTCCGACTTCCGCGACGGGCGCTTCTTCAGCCTTCTTGGTCTTGGTGACTCGCTTGGTCGTCTTTGACTTGGCTTCTTCGGCCTGCCGGGCAATCAGTTCAGCTTGACGCTTGGCCTCGGCGTCGCGTTTGGCCAATTCCTCAGCATCAATGGCCGGTGCAGCGGCTACCGGTTCCGGCACCTCCGGCTCGACCGCATCCGCAGCATCGCGCTTGACGAACACGCGCTTTTTGCGGACCTCGACCTGAATGGTTCGCGCCTTGCCGGTCGCATCGGACTTCTTGATCTCGGTGGTCTGCTTTCGAGTCAGCGTGATCTTTTTCTTCTCTTCCTTGTGACCATGCAGCTCACGCAGATATTCCAGAAGCTTGGTCTTGTCCTCTTCGGTGACCTTGTCTTCCGCCGCCTTCTTGCGGACACCTGCGGCCTTGAACTGTTCCAACAGGTCAGTCACGTCCTTGTTCAGTTCCTGCGCGAATTGTTCAACTGTGGATTGGGCCATGCGTCTTTGCTTCCGAATCTGTTCGGGTTTTACTTCAAGCTGCAGCGATCAGGCGCCTTGAGTCAACTAGGCAGACTGCTCTGCAAACCAAGGCGCTCGCGCCGTCATGATGAGCGCTTTCGCGCGTTCGGCATCCATGCCGGTCATGTCTACCAGTTCATCGATTGCCAGATCCGCCAGATCTTCCATCGTGTTGACACCATTGGACGCAAGTGCCCTCGCGGTCTGGCTGTCCATGCCCTCCATGCTGAGCAAATCGGTGGCTGCGGACTCGATCTTTTCTTCGCTGGCAATCTCCGCGTTGAGCAGTGCATTGCGTGCACGGCGACGCAGTTCATTGACCGTATCCTCGTCGAAGGCTTCGATCTCCAGCATTTCCTGCAACGACACGTAGGCGACGGCCTCCAGATTGGTGAAGCCCTCTTCGATCAGGATATTTGCAACTTCCTCATCAACATCAAGCTTTTCCATGAACAATGCGCGGATCGTCGACGTTTCTGCGGATTGCTTCTGGTCAGCCGCTTCCTGGGTCATGATGTTGATTTGCCAGCCGGTGAGCTCAGACGCCAGCCGCACATTCTGTCCGAGTCTGCCAATGGCTTGTGCCAGTTGGTCTTCCTCCACCACGACATCCATGCAGTGCTTTTCTTCGTCCACGAGGATCGAGCTGACCTCGGCCGGCGCGAGTGCATTGATGACGAATTGGGCGGGATCCGCAGACCAGAGAATGATGTCAACACGTTCGCCCGCCAACTCGGAGGTGACGGCCTGCACGCGTGATCCACGCATGCCTACGCAAGTGCCGACCGGGTCAACACGCGGGTCGTTCGACTTGACTGCGATTTTCGCCCTCAGCCCGGGATCACGTGCCGCTGATTTGATTTCGAGAATGCCCTCCTCAATTTCAGGCACCTCCAATTCGAAAAGCCGCATTATGAACTGCGGGGCGACTCGTGACAGGATCAATTGCGGGCCGCGAGCGTTTCGGTCAATCTTCATCAGGAACGCACGCACCCGGTCGCCGACCCGGAGGTTCTCCTTGGGAATCACCTGATCGCGAGGGATGCGTGCCTCGATTCGGCCGGACTCAACAATGACATCGCCGCGCTCAATCCGCTTGATCGTTCCGGTAACCAGTTCTTCGTCACGTGCAAGAAAGTCGGTGAGGATCTGCTCGCGCTCGGCGTCGCGGATTTTCTGCAGGATGACCTGCTTGGCCGCCTGCGCGCCAATACGCCCAAAGTCGACACCCTCGACCGGCTCTTCTTGGACATCTCCAAGCCCCAAGGGGGGATCCATGAGCATCGCATCCGTGAGCGCTATCTGGCTCGCTGGCTCCTCATGGTCATTGTCTTCCACCACGGTCCATCGGCGGTAAGCCTGGAAGTCGCCAGAATTGCGGTCGACCTCGACGCGCACGTCCACTTCGATCTTGTCCTTGAACAGGGCATTCGCCTGAGCGGACAGCTGTTGCTCGATGTGACGCTTGGTCGCCTGGGCAAGAGCCAGCTCAAGGGCGATGAACACCACTTCACGCGCCACATTTTTCTCTCGCGCCAGCGCATCAACCAGCAACAGGATTTCCTTACTCATTTGCCGCGTCTCCGATATATGACTTATAGCTCCGGCTCCAACCGGGCCTTTTCAATCTGGTCCATCGCCAACTTGACTTCAACATCCGGGTTTTGTGGGTCAACGCCCACAAAGACCACATAGCCCCCGTCATCAATGATTCGGGCGATGCGCCCAGTGAATCGCTTTCTTCCACCGACCGTGACCGCAAGCTTTACCTTCGCAAGGCTACCCAGCCAACGCTTGAAGTCAGCGATGTTCCTGAGAGGCCGGTCAAGGCCCGGCGAGGACACCTCCAAGCGCTCGTAGTCAAAACCTTCGACTGCGAACAACCGCGTGAGGTGGTTGCTGACACGAACGCAGTCCTCTACCTTGATACCGCTGGGCTGATCGATGAACAGCCGCAACAATCCCTGCTGACCCCATTCGAGATCAACCAATTCATAGCCCAATCCGGCTAGAACAGGGCCCAAAGATTCAGCAGTTACTTTCATGCGCACAACGCAAATAAAAAATGGGCACAAGGCCCATTTCATTGAATAGATTGAAAGTATAGCAAGAATTTCGCCTGACCATGCAATTAATCCTGCGAACAGGCGGACAGGCGCATCCAGAGAGCCCGCCCGCCCCCAGGCTGGTGGGAAGCCTCCATCAACGGGCCGAACGATCCCGGCAGAAGCACCTGGGTTTGCCACCAATACTGACCCCGCATGCCACTTGAGCCCATGTGGCAAAGAACTGTTGCAGCGACGCAACAAATCGCAACATTCGGTTGCGACTCAACCAATGCCACAGGTATTCTCTACAGGTTGCGAAGCAATCTGTATCAAATTTTCCTGAACACCACATTAGAGGGGTAACTCAATGAAAGCAAAGAAGAAAATGCTGCCACAAGCGGTATTGGGCGTGATCGGCGTGGCGCTGATTGCCTCGCCCGCCTTTGCCCAGCAAGGCAAGGTCGAAAAGATCGAAGTGACGGGTACAAACATCAAGCGCGTTGATACCGAGACCGCTGCCCCGATTCAGATCATCACGGCTGACGAGATCAAGCGCTCGGGAAGACAGACCGTCACCGAATTGCTCCGTGAGCTGCCGATCAATGCCGCAGGTGGCCTGACCGAATTGAGTGGTTCCGGCAGCTTCTCTGCGGGTGCGGCAACCGCATCGCTTCGCGGCCTGGGTTCCACTGCGACGCTGGTGCTGCTGAACGGTCGCCGCATTGCCCCTTACGGCCTCGCTGACCCGAACTTCGGCCAGAGTGGCGTGGTGAACCTGAACTCCATTCCGCTCAATACCATCGAGCGCATCGAGATCCTGAAAGACGGTGCATCGGCCATTTACGGCTCCGAGGCCATCGCAGGCGTGATCAACATCATCCTGAAGAAAGATTATCGCGGCGCGCAACTGGATGTGTCCGGATTCCGCAATTTCGACAATGTCTGGAAGAACCAGACAATTGCCGGCAGCTTCGGTATCGGCGATCTGGGCAAGGACCGTTACAACCTGTTCGGTAACTTTGAAATCTTCCAGCAGGATCCGGTCTTCTTCAAGCAGATTGACAGCTACCTGAATCGCGACTCATACCGTCGCGTGTACGGCACGGGCATTCCGTTTACGAGTGCCTTTTCTCCCTTCCTTACGTACGTCACCGTCCAGCCTGTCAACGGAGTCACCTCTGCGGTGGGTGTGCCGGGTGCTGGCTGCCCAGCCGATCTGGTGCGTCCCTGGAACTTCGAGGGCTTTAACCTGTTGGGATTGACGCCAGGCGCCGGCTCTGTCTGTGCATATGACGTTGTTTCGGATGGCCTGGTTTCTCCAGATATCGAGCGCCAGAGCGTGTTTCTGCGCGGCACGTTTGACATGACGGCTAACACGTCGCTCTATGCGGAAGCCAGTCTGGTCAAGCAGGATACCTTCTTCCAAGGCTTCCCGAGGGTAGTAGGCTTCGGTACCGGCGGCACGTTTAACCCCTCAACTGGTGCGCTGAACGCCGCGCCCCAGGTACTGCCGGTTGGTCATCCAAACAATCCGTATTCCACCACGGTGCGCTTCCGCGGTCGCATGGATTCTGTTGGTCGCCAGGACAACGCAACTGAGAGTGAAACTCTTCGCACTGTTGTGGGCATGAAGACCGTGGTTGGTAAGTTCGATATCGACACGTCCTTCCTCTACAACAAGTCGGAAATCGACAATTTCAACTATAACGAATTGCGCTATTCGCAGCTCGTGGCTGGCATCACCGGCGGCGGCTTCAATTTCGCAAATCCGACCGGCGGCACGGTGACGCCTGACTCGCTGCGCATCAACGCACGCGACAAGGCTGAATCCGAGTTCTCGATTTTCGACATCAAGGCGTCCGGTGAAGTCGGCACGCTGGCTGGCGGCCCGATCGGAATGGCCACCGGCTTCGAGTACCGTCGTGAAGAGCGCAGCGTGGTGCCCCAGGAAGAGAAGACTCGCGGCGAAGTGTTCGGCCGCGGCGTGGCGACCGTGAATGGCTCGCGGAATGTGACGACACTCTTTGCTGAACTGGCCCTGCCGTTCACCAAGACGGTGGAAATGCAGCTGGCAGCGCGTTATGACCGCTACTCCGACTACGGCAGCTCCTTCACGCCGAAGATCGCAGCTTCTTGGGCCATGACGCCGAAGATCAAGTGGCGTGCTTCCTATGCCAGCGGCTTCCGTGCGCCGTCACTGGTTGAAATCACCCGTTCGGCCACGTCCGGCTTCTTCAATGGCGTGGATGATCCACGTCGCTGTCTGCGTCCGACCATCACGATTGGTTGCGGTCTGTCCATTCCTGGCCTGATCGTTGCCAACCCGCTGGTGCGTCCGGAAAAGGCGATGTCCTATACCGCCGGTATCGTTCTGGAGCCGACCGACAACACCAACCTGAGCGTCGACTACTACTCGATCTCTCGTCGCAACGAGATCACGTTCCTGTCGCTGAACGAGATCCTGTTGAACGAAGGCTCGACCGACCCGCGTTATGCCAACCGCGTTGTGCGTGACCCGACCAACACGAGCACCCAGGTTCCCAACGATCCGGGCGCCATCCTGTTCGTCAGCACCGGTTACGACAACCTCGGCGAAACTCGTGTCAAGGGTATCGACGTGGATGCACGCATCCGCTTTGCACTGGGTAGCTGGGGCAAGCTGAACAGCCGTCTGCTGTTCTCCCACTACATCGATCAGCGCGGATCTGGTGCGCCGGGTGCTCGTCTGACGAGCTTCGGTGGCTTCCGCAATGCCCCGGAAAACCGTGCCCAGCTTCTGAACTCCTGGGAGATCGGCAACTGGGTCAACACCCTGAACGTGAACTGGCTGGACGGCTACAAGCCGTTCTCCAACCCCGAGGTCAACTCGGCAGCGGGCCAGGCAGCGATCCGGGATTGCGCGAACCCGAACGGCACGTATCTGGGCATCTGCCGCGTGAAGGAGTATGTGACGGTTGACGTCGGCACGTCCTACCGTGGTTTCAAGAAGCTGACGCTGACGGGCACCATCCGTAACGTCGCCAACTCGAAGCCCTCGGATGACCCGCTGGCCCGTCCGTTCAACATCGTGTGGTACCAGCCTTGGGGCCGCAACTTCGTGCTCAACGCTCGCTACGAGTTCTGATCACAGGTTGTTGCAGCATGTAGTCGGCGGGGGGCTTCGGCCCCCCGTTTCATTTGTGGCAGGATGCCCATCAGGAATCCACAATGTCGGCGCACCCCTCATCGCCCTCGCTTGCCTTTGACCTCATTGCCGCCGGCAAACCGGAGGAGGCACTGGCTGCCTTGTCCGCGCTTTCGTCAGAAGGCGGGCACAGGACACCATGGTTGATCGCCAGCGCTTTGGCCGCTCGAGCATTGGGCAGAACGGAGCTGCTTGCCGAGTCCGTGCGCAGCCTGCTGGCTCAGGACCCAGGCAACCTATGGGGAAATCTACTGCAGGGCGAACATCTCGCCTCGCAAGGCGACCGCGTGGCTGCCCTGAGCTATCTCATGAACGCCTTGCGCATCGCCGATCAGCATGGCGCACTGCCGGCTGCGCTTGCTGCAGAAGTGACGAAGGCACGGAACTTCTGCGCGCAGTTTTCCGGGCAGCTCGAGAATCACGTACGCGAGTCGATCGGGCACGCTGACACGAATGCCGATGAGCAATTGGCACTCTTCACCCAGTCCCTGGATATCCTGTTCGGACGCCGGCAGATTTACTTGCAGTCGCCGCGCTATTACTACTACCCCGGGCTTCCCCAGCGACAGTTCTTTCCAACTGAATCCTTTGACTGGGTAGCCCCGCTGGAGGCCCAGTGCGCGAATATTCGCGAAGAGGCGGTCAGGCTGTTGCAGGACGCCTCGGCATTTCAGCCCTACCTGCAGTCCGATCCCGACCGTCCGCGCAAGACGCAAGACGGCATGACAGACAATCCCGACTGGAGCGCTTGCTACCTCATACGCAATGGCCAAGTAGTGGGCGACATCGCGGCACGCTGCCCCGCAACCATGGCAGCCATTCAGGCATTGCCTCTCTGCGAATTGCCCCGGCGCTCGCCCTCGGTACTCTTCTCGCTGCTCAAACCTGGCGCGCACATTCCGTCCCACTGCGGACTCGCGAATATTCGTCTCATCGGCCATCTGCCCGTGGTCACACCAAGCGGATGCTTTCTGCGCGTCGGCAACGAGACACGCGAGTGGACGCAGGGCAAGGCGTGGCTGTTCGACGATTCGATCGAGCACGAGGCCTGGAACCGCAGCAACGAAACGCGGATCATTCTGCTCTTCGAAGTGTGGCGTCCGGAGCTGAGCGAGGTTGAACGGCGTGCAATTCAGTCCCTGTTCAGGGGACTCGATGGAGCAAGCCAGAACGCACCCAGTTGGGACATCTGAGGTCCCGATGACTAAGCGATCGGATGCATCCAATCGCGCCGCGTGGGAACACTATTGGTCCCGCGAGCACGCCCAACCCGCGTATGCGGCACAGGGTAGGCTCACAGCGATACTGAACATGCATTGGGACCGCATATTTGGCGAGCTGGCTCCGAACCTCAGGGATTTGCCATGCTTGGACATCGCGGCGGGGAATGGCGACTTGAGCGCAAGACTGACTGCCTATCTGCAGCAGCATCGCACCACCCCTCCCGCGGTCATCGCGTGCGACCTTTCACAGGACGCCGCCCGGCAACTCCAGTCTCGGAATTGTGACCATGCAGTGCGCTGCGACGCAGCTCGACTGCCCTTCGCCAATCAGTGCATGGACGTGGTGATCAGCCAGTTTGGTGTCGAATATGCGGGGCCGCACGCTTTGGATGAGTGTGCCCGCGTCATCGCGCCGGGCGGCACCGTGGCGCTGGCCATGCACCACAGCGGGGGTGCACTGCACCAGGAGAACACGTCCATTCTTGCGGCAGTGGAAGCCTTTCAGGCCTGTCAACTGCTGCCAGCATTTGCCCGGTTTGCCGCGAACGATCGCGACATCCATATCCGCAACGCATTCATCCAGGCGGTAAAGGGCACCGAAGCCGTGCTGCACCAGCATGGTCCCGACATCGCGGCGGGCTCGCTTTTGCGTCTGTATCGCGAGGTCGCCACGCTGCATGAAAATCTGTCGCGATACGATCGCGACGAGGTCGGCGTGTGGTGCACCCGGATGTCCGGATCTGTCGAAAGCTATGCCGCCCGCACCCGGTGGATGATTGAAGCCGCCCTCTCGGTTGAAAGTCTTCAAGATGCGCAGAACCGGTTTGCAGAACAGGGGCTGACCGTAGTGGCCGTCGAACCGATCCTGGATGATGGGCGACCGGTAGCCTGGTCCCTCATCGCCACACGCAGGCACTAAGCCTGCTATTTGCGCACGTCAAGGGCGCCAAAACACCAATTCACACCATCAGCCGTCCGGAGTCCCCTATGCAACATCATCCTGCAGCGCAACTCTCCAGCAGCCAGCTTGAACGCGAGATCCAATCCGCACTGATGCAGGGCCACGAAGCCCGTGCAAAGTCGATCGCCAACACATTGCTGGAGCATCACCCCGAGAATGCATTGGCGCTGGAGGTTGCCGCGCAATGTGCAATGCGCGCTCGCGAATATTCGCAGGCGCGTGATCGTTTCGAGAAATTGGCCAAGTTGCACCCCAATCCACTGCACTGGATCAATGCGGCGCAAGCCTGCGCACAGTTGGAAGATGAACAGGGTGAAGCGCAGGCCATTCAGCAGGCACTGATTCTGGAACCCACGCATCTCATTGCCTTGATCTGCAAGGCTCGAATGCTGGAGCGCCAGGGCGATCGACACAAGGCAGCAGTGGCTCATGGTGCAGTGGCAGCTGTCGCCCCACCCATCGATCAGCTCAGCCCGGACCTGCGATCCGCAGTCATCCACGGGATGCAGTATCGGGATGCGTACAACCGGGAGTTTGGCAAGTTCCTTGACGATCGACTCACCGACCAGGTTGATGCTTTGTCAGCGCGAGAGCGAGAGCGGTTCATGCTCGCAGTGGACATCATGACCGGGCGCAAGCGGCGCTATGACTCGCAATCCATGGTCTTCCACTACCCCGGCCTCGTGCCTGTTGAATTCTTTGACCGCAGCCGCTTTGCATGGCTGGATCAGTTCGAGGCGCGTACGGATGAAGTCCGTGAAGAGTTCCTTCAGGTCTTGCAGTCCGAGGAAGGCTTCGTGCCCTATCTGACTTACCCGCCGGGGTCGCCGGTCAATCAGTTCGCCGAGCTCAACAACTCGCCAAACTGGAGTGCCTATCACCTTAAGCAGGCCGGGATGATCGTTGAGGATCACGCCCGCAAGTGTCCGGTCACGATGGAACTACTATCCAAGGCACCGCAGCCCGAGCAGCCGGGACGCACGCCCGCGGCTATGTTTTCGATTCTCAAGCCGCGCACGCGCATTCCCGCGCATGTCGGCGTCAGCAACACCCGGCTGATCACTCACGTACCCCTCATCATTCCCGAGCGTTGCGGTTTCCGAGTAGGCAACACGACGCGGGAATGGGTGCCAGGCCAAGCCTGGGTGTTCGATGACACGGTCGAACATGAGGCTTGGAACATGTCCGACAAGATGCGCGTGATTCTCATGTTTGACGTTTGGCATCCCGACCTGGACTTGGGTGAGCGCCAGCTCATCACGGAATTGATGTCATCGGTAAACCGATTCACCGGCGACCTCTCGATCTACGAACTCTAGTCGCCGCGGCCCACGCAGCAACTCAACAAAGCCGTGACCCGGACGGCTGAGTGCATTCCGCGTGATCGTCAGACATAAAAAAACGGCGGGCCTCGCGGCCCGCCGTTTCATTCTGACAATGTGGTGCTCGTAGCTTTAGAACTTAGCAGTGAAGTTCACGAAGATACGACGGCCGACTGCGTCATACACCTGCGGATAGGTGTTGCCGTTGCCAAAGCCAGCGCCAACTTGAGCCGACAGCGGGGGATCACGATCGGTGATGTTGTTGATACCTGCACGCACCGTGAACATCTTGTTGATGTTGTAGGCAGCCGACAGATCAATGTAGTTCTGTTGAGCCAGCTCACGATCAACCGAGTTCACTGTGCCACGGAGCAGCGGATTCGAGCTCGTGCGATCCAGCAGCACGGCATCGAAGTAGCGCCAAGTCAGCGACAGATCCAGATTCCACGGTGTGTTCCAGGTGGCGCGGAACTTGTGACGCCATTCCGGGGTGGGTGTGCCACAGTTCGGCCCATACAATCCGACGCAGTCGTACTTGCCGAGACCCTTGAGAGGCTCGACTTCGGACTTGGTCATGTAAGTGCCGGTCATGTTGAAATTCAGACCGCCCCAGCCGCCATCCAGCTTCATGGAGTAGTTGGCACCGATATCGTAGCCCTCAGTCTTCAAGCTGGCGATGTTCTGGTTCGTCGACACGATGCGCGCCGTCGTCAGCGCCCAGAGGGAGCCAATCTGGTCGCGCGTGATCAGGCTGCAGAACGTAGGGCTACCCGTATCCAGACATTGCTGCAGGGTGATCGTCGGTGCCACCGTGCCCACCACGTCATCCACTTCCACCTTGAAGTAGTCCAGCGTTGCGCTGAAGTTCTTGAAGGGGGTTGCAACCAGACCCAGCGTGAACGTGTCGGCCTTCTCAGGCTTCAGGTTCGGGTTGCCGCCAAACAGTGCGTTGTACTGACCTGCCGGATTGTCGATGATGTTGCCGTACTGGGCAGCGGTCACACCGGTGCGTTGGCAGTCAGCCAGGGAACGCAGCGGCGTGGCGCCGGCGCAAGGATCGGCGTCGTTGTCGTACAGACCCAGACCCTGGGCTGCAAACAATTCCACAACGTTCGGTGCACGTACAGCGCGGGACACGGAACCGCGGAAGCGGTAGTCCTTGACCGGTGCGTATTCCAGACCCAGACCCCACGTGTCAGTCGTGACACCCGTGTTGTAGTCGGAACGACGCACGGAGGCGGACAAGTTCAGGTAGTCAGCCATCGGCTGGCCTTCCAGAATCGGCACGCGAGCTTCGGCAAAGATCTCCTTCACCTTGACCTTGCCACCCACATCGATCGTCGGGCCGCCCTGACCAGCGAGATCGCCGGTTTCGAACGAGCGATCCGTGTCCAGCTCAAGCTGGTCGCTACGACGTTCGGCACCGAAAGCAACGCCGACACCGTTCTTGGCGCCGGGCAGCTTCCAGCCCATGTAGCCCAGATCCGACGACAGCGAGACGCCGACGATGGACTGCGAAGTGAAGCCGCGCTGGAAGCCCTGACCTTGGATATATGCCAGTTGGTCAGGGGTGATGCCGCCCAGCCGCCACAGGTTGAATGGCACACAGGATGCATCGGTGCCGTTGGTCGCGGAACGGCAAACTGCGGCGCCCGTTGTCGGATCACGCACAACGTCCAGTGCGCGCAAGGTGCGCTCCACTGAGAATTCGTTCTTGTACGTGCTCTGGTAAATGACCTCGCCTCGCTGAGCGTAGAGGTCGTAATCCCAGTTCTTGACCAGTTCACCCTTGATGCCAGCCACGCCGCGGTATGAGGTGTGACGGATATCATCTTGGCGGGGACCGCCCTCAACGTTGCGACGCAGGATCAGCACGTCGCGTGTTTGGCCAGCGGCAGTAAGTCCCAGTGCAGCACGTGAAGACGCAGTCAGCAACGGGTTGTCAAAGCTCACGGTGGCGATCTGACCGAAAATGCCGGAGGGCGCGATCTGGGCCACGCTGCGATCATCATGGAAGTTGAATTCCGTGTAGACGCGAGCCTTGTCGTTGATGTCATAGTGCGCAAAGGTCGAGAACGTGTGACGCTCTGCCGGACGCTGGAAGAAGTTCAACGGTCCGTAGTTGTACTGATCCAGCGCGCCGTTGAATGCACGGGTCGTGCCGTTCGAGTCGGCAATCGTGAAGGAACCCAGACCACCACTCAGCGGGATGAAATTACCCGTCGCGTTGGTGCCCGAGCCGCCGCACACGAAGCCTGCAGCGTTGGAGCCAAGTGCGCAAGCCGAATAGTCACGCTCGGATTGCAGCAGCGCGTCAGCCTTTTGATAGCCCAGGAACGCAACTGCGTGTCCACGGCCACCATCGAAGCTGGAGCCCAGAGTCAGGCTCATGTCGAAGATCTTGCCGTCAAAACTCTTGTCACCAGGGACCTTGAATTGCGCCGGGTTGGTTGCAGCGCGGCCCGCGACAATCGATGACACGGAATTGCCCTGCTCGTGGTTGTAGCCGCTCTGGTTCAAATCGATCTGAACGCCTTCAAACTTGTCGTTCATGATGAAGTTGACCACGCCCGCCACAGCGTCCGAGCCATAAACTGACGAAGCACCGCCGGTCAGGATTTCGACCCGCTTCACCAGTGCTGCGGGAATCTGGTTCAAGTCGGCGGCCCAAATACGCGGCGAGCCGGGGGGCAGGCGACGACCGTTGACCAAGACCAGGGTGCGGGCGGTGCCGAGGCCGCGCAGGTTCACCGTTGCAGTGCCGGTTGCGCCGTTGGAAATATTGCTACCCTGGGCAGCGAACACCTGCGGCAGATTGTTCAGCAGATTTTCGACCTGCACGAGACCGTCGACCTTGATTGCGGCCGCGTCAATCACCGTGACGGGGCTGGCACCTTCCAGGTTCGGCGGGGGGATACGGGTTCCCGTGACTTCGATTTTGTCGACTTTTTCATCTTTTTTTGCCGCAGCAGCCGGCTGCTGCGCATAGGCCGACTGGGCCATCATCAACGTGAGCGCGAATCCTGTCGCGAGCACGCTGGGCTTCTGCACAAACGCCGTTGTCGACTGTTTGGTTTTGCTCATATACGCCTCCCAAAAATGAGGAAATTGAAAAATGTCGGTCTCCGCCTCGACCCGCGCCACCGTTGTGCGGAGGAACGTGTCGGCGAGCAGTTTCCGTCATTTGAGATGGGTGAGAAGGAAACGTCAGAATCAGACACAATTCAGACACCTTTTCACACAGCCGTCACAGTCTAACGCCAAATGAAAGCGAGGCCGGCAGTTGCGTTGCGGCTTGCGCCAAAACGTCGCACATTTGTTGCAAAGCTGCAACAAATGCTGGCGGATGTGATAGCGCCGAGAGGGTTATGGCACGTTGAAGTGAACAGCTCGAACAAGAGTCAGGCGGGGCCACCTACCGCGAAGCCAAGCGTGCGCCTGGCGGGCTTGGTATGCGGGGACTGACTAGCCCGGAATCCCGATCTTGGCGCGGGCATCACTGCGCCACTTGCGCGCTGCATCCGCGCCCATTGACGTCGCGAGCGACTGCGCCATTTCGTCAACCATCGCCTCGAGGTCGCGGTGATTGCGCACGCTGTCCAGCTGTGCAGTCAGAAACATGGCGCGCATGCCGAGAGAATCGGTCAGCATTTTCCCCAGCCGCCCCTTCAGGACATCCAGCGGCACCGTGGTCCACGTTGGTAAAGAGGCGGATGGCGTCCCGGCGGAAGTGTCCGAATCGCCTTGTTTGGCTGACGGTGATGCGCCGGTCGTGACGCCTGAAGATGTTCGAATCAGTTGCTCCGCCATCGGTGCTGATTCGGGCTGCGCGCGCAATTCCTCTATGAAGCCCAGCACAATCAGATCATTGAGTTGGCTCGCGAGTTGATCGGCGAGTTCACCCGCCTGCTCTAGAAGCTGCGCCCCAGTACGCTGACCGTCGACCATGATCAGCACGGCCCTCAATCTGCCTGGCAGTCGATGCGAGCGGGTCTCAACCTCATCCAGTCCTTTACGAGTCTTTTGCAAGACAGCGCCTGTGTCCATGCCGATTCTCCAGTTAGCGGGGCGGGCGCTCAGTCGCGCTTATTCCACCCAGTTCGTTCTCGGGAACATTCCAGCGGAAAGCGACCAGTGCTGGCGATCAACAATCCCTTTGCAACATTCTAGAACACAGGAATGCGACGCACGATTCTGGCATTCTCGCAACAAGTTTTTCAGATGTTTCCCAAGCCCGATCAGCTATTTACTCGCTTTGTCCCAACAGTTGGCGAATCCAGTCACGGCACTCAAACAGTATTACAATGTGGCCGTATTCCGGTATGCAAAAAGGCCGCGAAGAGCAGTCCGGAACCCGGTGGGTCATTGTCACAACGGATGAAACCTTTTTGGTTTACAATCCGGGCTTTTTTCGAGCCGGTTGTGATGTTAGGCAACCACCAGTTTTGCCCCTAGTCGCCTTCACAGGCTGTTGATTGAGCGGCATCACCCAGATGCTGCCCGTATGGAGATCCTATGCAAAAGCTTTTCGCTCGCTTCATGGTGTGCCTCGCGCTGATCGGCTTTGGCACGCTGAACACGGTGTCGTTTGCCCAGGCACCCGCCGATGCTGCCAAACCCGCCGAAGCTGCGCCGGCTGCAGCCGCCCCGGCACCTGCAGCTGCCAAACCTGCCGCACCTGCCAAGGCATCCGAAGAGAATCCGTATGGCTTCAAGGCCATGTGGGAGCATGGTGACTGGGTTGCGAAAATCACCCTGTTCATCATGATCATCATGTCGATGGGCAGCTGGTACATCATGTTTACCAAGCTGTACGAGGGCAGCAAGATTGCCGCGCAAGCCAAGGCCGCGGAACGTGACTTCTGGTCGGCCGGTTCGGTACGCGCTGGTGCAGACGCGCTGAAGGAAGACAGCCCCTTCCGCTTCATCGCAGAAAAGGGTCTCGAGGCCACGCAGAAGCACACAGGCCTCCTTGGTCAGATCGACCTCTCGACCTGGATCACCATGGGTATTTCCCGCGCCATCGACAACGTGCAAAGCCGCCTGCAGGACGGCCTGGCGTTTCTGGCAACCGTCGGCTCGACCGCCCCGTTTGTGGGCCTGTTCGGTACGGTGTGGGGCATCTACAACGCACTCGTGAAGATCGGCGTGTCCGGTCAGGCATCGATCGACAAAGTGGCCGGCCCCGTGGGTGAGGCGCTGATCATGACCGCGATTGGCTTGGCTGTCGCCGTGCCCGCCGTGCTCGGTTACAACTTCATCGTTCGCAAGAACAAGACCAGCATCGACGCGATCCGTGCCTTTGGCTCGGACGTGCACTCCGTGCTGCTCGCTTCCGCCAACGCCAAGAAGTAAGAGGCCTCGTCATGGCCATGCAAATCGGTCCGTCGGAAGGCGAAGAGAGTCTCAACTCGACCATCAACACGACGCCGTTGGTCGACGTCATGTTGGTCCTGCTCATCATCTTCCTGATCACAATTCCGGTGGTGACCACCTCTGTGAAGGTGCAGTTGCCACTGGAAAAGAACGCGCTTCGGGAAACCAAGCCGGAGAACATCATTCTGTCCATCAGCCCGACAGGGCAGATGTTCTACTACGACGCGCGGGTCAAGGACATGGAAGACCTCAAGGACAAACTCCGTCGCGCGCGCGACGGTGCCAAAAAGGCGGACAAGCCCCAGCCTGAGGTGCATATCCGTGGAGATGTGACGTCGAATTACGAACCGATTGGTCGCGCCATCCTGGCCATCCAGGAAGTGGGCCTGACCAAGGTTGCTTTCGTCACGGACCCCACCAATCAATGACGGCATGGCGGTGACCTCGAGTCACCGCCGGACCCATCCCGGAGACTCATCATGGGTATGAATGTAGGACAAGGTGGAGGCGGTTCCGATCCGGAACCGATGATGGACATCAACACCACGCCGCTGATCGACGTCATGCTGGTGCTGATCATCATGCTGATCATCACCATCCCGATCCAGCTGCACTCGGTGAACATGGAAATGCCGGTTGGAAAACCGCCCAATATTCTGGACAAGCCTCAGGAAGTGCGTGTCGACATCGATGCTGCCGGTCTCATGTACTGGAATGGTGAGCAGTTGGACCGGGCTGGGATCGACGCCAAAATGACCGAGACGGCCCAGATCAGCCCGCAGCCCAACATTCTGATTCGCCCGGACAAGGCGGCGAAGTACGAAAACGTCGCCTTCATCCTGGCCAATTGTCAGCGTCGGGGATTGAACAAGATGGCCATCATTGGCGGTGAGCAGTTCCGCTGATGCGTGCGTATCCGCAACCCTATTCCGTTAGTTTGTTCGTTGTACGGGTTGCGGGCAAAGAATAGAGGCTGGAGACCTGTTAATGAGTACTGCCAATTCTGAAGTCGATGGCACGATTGTGATGTCCGGTTGGGCGCAGAAGCAGCGTCAGCCCGGAAAGCACCTGACTGGCATCATTGCCGTGACGCTTGTCCATGGCGTTGCCTTCTGGTTGATCCTGACCGGTGCGGGCCAAAAGTTCGTGAAGGCCGTTGTCCCGACTTCGATCGTCGAGGTCGTGCTGCCGCCTGAACCACCGCCCCCGCCGCCCCCGAAACCCCCGGAACCGCCGAAGCAGAAGCTGGATACGCCTCCGCCGCCGCCCAACTTCGTGCCGCCACCGGAAGTCGCGCCGCCGTCGACCACAGCCCCTGTGATCGAGGCTGTGCAGACGCCGCCGCCGCCGCCGCCCGTGTACGTGCCGCAGCCGCCTCAGCCGGTCGCGCCGCCTCGGCCGGTAGGTCCGCGTGGCTTTGGCTCGATCACCAATCGCGGCGCCTGCGCAGCGGCGCTGCAGCAATCCTATCCGCGAGAGGCTCGCCGCGCCTCGCAGGAGGGCACGGTGACAGTATCCGTGCGCGTAGGCCCAGATGGAAAGGTGCAGTCGGCTGAGGTGGTGAATTCGAATCCCCGCCGAGTATTTGACCGTGCTGCGCTAAGCGTGATCAATTCCGGCGCGTGCGTGTTTGAAACTGACACCGCCGGTTATCAGGCTGTCTTGGAGATCGGGTACAAGCTGTCCGGCGAATCGGCTGATTGAAATCAGAAGATTTCGGGACACATTGCCCTTCTAGACAAACCCCGCTTCGGCGGGGTTTGTCTTTTCTGTCGTCCCAACCTCTACACGGCAACCAACGCTGCATGGCTGTGATGGCCTAGAAGCGTTGCAGCATCGCCTACGTTGACCCTTTGTCGGCCTCCGCCGCGTTGAATGCGCTGGTCGATTCTTTTCCGGAGGCATCATGCACAGCGTCGAAGCGGCGGTCGTGACCTTGAACGGGGCAACGGGCTGGTCAAAGCCAGCGGTGTCCAGCTCACACAGCTTCCGCAGCCGTTCAGTGGCCCAGCTAGTCGCAGTCGCTGCGCTTCACGGTGGGGTCCTGTGGCTGGTTCTAAGCGGTGCGCAGCGCATCGCACCACATGTGCCCTCGCCGCCGATCATCGCGCACATCCTGCGACCACCCAACGAGCGGCCTCCACGGCATCAGGAGTCGCCCAAACCGCCACCTTTGGCACCGCGCGTTACTGCCCGCGTTATCGCACTGGAACCGGCAATCACTGACAGCGACGCGACTTCCCCAGCTGTTACTGAGGCGCCGCCCTCAGAGCCCGCTCCGCCCGCATCAGCCGCACGCCAGGACACCGGTCATTCGCCAGCGCCAGCAGCCGCCGAGCCTCGCGGTTTTGGCTCAATCGTGAACCGCGCCGCGTGCCTTGCGGCATTCCGCGATTCGTACCCACGCGACGCGCGCCGCTCGCGGCAGGAGGGCTCAGTGACCATCGCGGCTCGCATCAGCGCCGATGGACGAGTGCTCCACGCCGAAGTGGTCAACGCCCAGCCGCGGAGAATGTTCGATCGTGCTGCCCTAAACGTACTCAACGCCGGCGCATGCCGATTCGACAGCGACATCGCCGGCTATGCCTGGCAAGCGGAAATCTCCTATCGGCTGGACGGGGAATCTACAGAATAGTCCGTACCGCCCGGAACCGTGGCGGCGCTTTCGCTACAATGCGTGCGCCATGCAAAACTACCTCGACCTCATGCGCCACGTGCTGGAGACCGGCACGAAAAAAACCGACCGCACCGGCACCGGCACCCTTTCCGTCTTCGGCCACCAGATGCGCTTCGATCTTGGCCAAGGCTTCCCGGTGGTCACGACCAAGAAGCTGCATCTGAAGTCCATCATCCACGAGCTGCTCTGGTTTCTCTCCGGCGATACGAATATTCGCTATCTGCGCGAACACGGCGTGACCATTTGGGACGAGTGGGCAGACGCGAACGGCGACCTTGGCCCCGTCTATGGCTACCAGTGGCGATCCTGGCCCACGCCGAATGGCGAGCACGTGGACCAGATCGCAGAGTTGATCAAGCAGATCAAGTCATCACCGGATTCGCGTCGCCTGATCGTATCGGCTTGGAACGTGGCGGACATTCCCCGCATGGCCCTGGCGCCCTGCCATGCCTTCTTCCAGTTCTACGTCGCCGACGGCAAGTTGTCCTGCCAGCTCTATCAGCGCAGCGCCGATATCTTCCTCGGCGTGCCATTCAACATCGCGTCCTACGCGCTGCTCACGATGATGATGGCGCAGGTGTGCGATCTGGAGCCGGGCGAATTCATCTGGACGGGCGGCGACTGCCACCTCTACCTCAATCACCTCGACCAGGCCCGTGAGCAGCTCGCCCGCACGCCACGTCCGCTGCCGACGATGTGGATCAATCCGGCGGTGCGCGACATCTTCGGGTTCCGATTCGAGGATTTCCGGCTGGACGGCTACGATCCCTGGCCGGCCATCAAGGCGCCCATCGCCGTCTGATGGCACCAATCTGATGCCGGAAATCTCGCTCATCGTCGCCCACGATCGCCGGCGTGGCATCGGCAAGGACAATCGCATGCCCTGGCATCTGCCCGGCGAGTTGGCGTACTTCAAGCGCACCACGATGGGCAAGCCGGTCATCATGGGTCGCAACACGCACGAGTCCATCGGCCGCGTGCTGCCGGGTCGACGCAACATTGTGGTGACCTCGCGTGCGCTGGCAACCCCTGACGTGGAAACCACAGCAAGTCTCGATACGGCGCTCGCCTTGTGTGCGCAAGCGCCGGAGGTCATGATCATCGGCGGCGGTCAGCTCTATCGCGCGGCCCTTCCGCTCGCCACGCGAATATTCGCAACCGAGATTCATGCAGATTTCGCAGCCGACACCCACTTTCCGCCGCTGGATGCGCGCTGGCACGAAGTCAGCCGTGAGTCGCAGCCGGCGGATGAGCGCAATCCCTACGCATACGACTTGGTCGTTTACGAAAAATCACCCGGCTGAGCGCGGCGTGAACGCGCTCAGTCCTCGTCCTGCGCCAATTTGAACCGGCCTGCCAGCTGCGCCTGCGTTGCTGCAGAGACCGGCGCGTAGTGACTGAATTCGATGGAATAGCTGCCCTGCCCTCCCGTCATGGCGCGCAGGCGTGACGAATAGTCGGCGAGTTCCGATAGCGGCACCTGCCCATTCACCTGTGCCCCATCGGCACCCATCGAATCGTTGCCGGTCACGTGCCCGCGCTTGCCCGCGAGATCGCTGGTGATGTCGCCGACATGGCGCTGGGGCGCGGTGATGGAAATGTTCACGATAGGCTCCAGCACGATGGCGCTGGCCTTGAGGATGGCGTCGATCACCGCCTTGCGCCCGGCGGAGATGAAGGCGATCTCCTTCGAGTCCACCGCATGGTGCTTGCCGTCGTAGACGATGACGCGGAGGTCCTCGACGGGAAATCCTGCGATGACGCCATGCTGCAGCGCCTGCACCACACCTTTCTCGACGGCGGGAATGAAGACGGTCGGGATGACGCCGCCTTTCACCTGATTCACGAACTCGAAGCCCGCGCCGCGCGGCAGTGGCTCGATCTTCAGGAACACCTCGCCGAACTGGCCCGCGCCGCCGGTCTGCTTCTTGTGCCTGCAGTGGCCCTCGGCAAATCGCGTGATAGTCTCGCGGTAGGGAATCTTGGGCGGCTGGGTGGTGACTTCCAGCTTGTACTGCTGCGCCATCTTTTCCAGCTTGGCGCGCATGTGCAATTCACCCAGGCCGCGGATGACGGTTTCGTTCGTGCCGGCATGGCGCTCAACGATTAAGCAGGGATCTTCCAGTTCGAGCTTGTGCAGCACATCGAACAAGCGCTGCTCGTCGCCCTTTTTCTTCGTCTCCACTGCGATGGCGTGCATGGGCAACGGAAATTCCAGCGGCTTCAGGTGGATGTGGTCTTCGTCATGCGAGTCATGGAGAACGCTATCGAACACGATCTCGTCCACCTTGGCCACGGCGCCGATGTCGCCCGGCACCAGTGCATCCGTCTCGACATACTCCTTGCCCTGCAGCACGTACACGTGGCTCGCCTTGAACGCGCGCTTGCCTTCACCCACATAGAGCTGGGTGTCCTTGCTGATCCTGCCCTGGTGCACTCGGAACACACTGACCCGCCCGACGTACGGGTCCATCACGACCTTGAACACATGGGCCAGCACATGACGCGAGGCATCGGGCGCGGCATGAAATGCCTCCGCATCCGGCCCCTCCCCGCGCAGAAAAGGTGGCGGGTTGCCCTCCGTGGCGTTGGGTGCGAGGCCTGCAAGGATGTCGAGGAATTCAGCCACGCCCGCGCCAGTCTTCGCCGAGGCAAAGCACACCGGAATGAGGTGCCCTTCACGCAGCGCCTTCTCGAACGGTGCATGCAGCTGCTCGGGCGTCAGCGCCTGGCCCTGTTCCAGATACAGCGCCATCAAGTCCTCATCCACTTCCACCACCTGGTCGATGATGCGCGCATGTGCGTCGGCCACCGATGAAAAGTCGGACTCGCCTTCCGGATTGAAGAAGCAGTCCACCACGCGCGTGCCGCCGCCCGCCGGCAGATTCATGGGCAGGCACTCTTTGCCAAACACCTCCTGGATGCGCGACACCAGTCCGGGCAGATCGACGTTCTCCGCGTCGATCTTGTTGATGAGAAGCATGCGACACAATCCGCGCTTCGCTGCCCAGGTCATCATGCGTTGCGTGTTGAGCTCAATGCCGTTCTGCGCATTGATGACGATGACAGCGGTCTCGACGGCCGCCAGCGCGGCGATGGCCTGGCCAGAAAAATCAGGCGCGCCGGGCGTATCGATCAGGTGGACATGAATCCCTTGCCAGGGAAAATTCACCAGCGACGATTGCAGCGAATGGCCGTGGGCTTTTTCCAGCGGATCATGGTCACTGACCGTGGTGCCGCGTTCGATGCTGCCAGGGGCCGCGATGGCGCCAGATTTCGCCAGCAGCGCCTCGGTCAGGGTGGTCTTGCCGGCACCGCCATGCCCAACCAGGGCCAGCGTGTGAATGGACTCGGTGGCGTACTTGGGCACGACGCTCTCCTCTCTCGCCGCACGCTGTGCGGCAATCGTTGTCTGGCGCCACCCCATGCCTGCGGCGCACGTTGTCGATCACGGCCGGAAGCTGCTGGTACGGAAATTGTGTGCGTTTAGCCGGGGCTTTTGCCGCGCCCCTTGTGGACAGCTTAAACCCGCGCGGCGGGATGCATCAAGCGAGCCCGGAAAGCGAACGTGAACGACTCAGGGTCGTCAATGGTGGCAGCGAATATTCGCAACAGCTGGACGGGCTGGAGGTGCCCGTCAGCTGGAACGCTTGCGGCTCGACGCGCGGGCCTTGGGCTTGGCGTTTTGTGCGGGTTGTGCAGCCGGCGTCGAAGCGGACTGCATGGCCTGCTGGGCTGCGGCCTGGAACTGCTCGGTGGCCTGGTTCATCATCTGCCAGGCCCAGATGGCGGGGTTGGCCGCGTTGTCGCCAGCCGCCCCGGCTGCCTTTTTGCCGTCCTCCTTCGCTGGTGAGAGCAATGCCTTCTGATATTCCAGCGTCTGGATGGAAAGCTTGAGCATGCCGAGGTTGGCCTGCAGCCAGTGCTCGACGCTTTTCAGCTCAATGATCTTCTTTTCGATTTCCTTCACGTCCAGCGGCGGAAAGAACAGGCTCTGGAAGGAATGGCCGCCGGGGCTTGCCATCTTCTGCATGAGCTCGAAATAGTCCTGCGGCGTGACCGGCGTTCCCGGCTTGTGGCTCATCAGGGATGGTCCGCAATGAACTGGCGGATTTTCGGGTACACCATCTCGCGATACTTGCGGCCGCTGAAAATGCCGTAGTGCCCGACACCCTTCGCCAGGAAATGCTGCTTCTTCGATGCAGGCAGCCCGGTGCACAGTGACTGCGCCGCCTCGGTCTGGCCATGACCGGAGATGTCGTCCAGCTCACCTTCGATGGTGAAGAGCGCTGTCTTGCGAATATTCGCAGGCTCGACCAGCTGACCCGCCACTTCCAGCGTGCCGACGGCCAGGGCATGGTCATGGAACACGCGCTTCACCGTATCGAGGTAATACTCGGCCGGCAGATCCATCACCGCGTTGTATTCATCGTAGAAACGCTTGTGTGCCTCGGCGCTTTCGCCATCGCCCTTCACCAGGTGCTCGTAGAAATCCCAGTGCGAATTGAAGTGACGATCCGGATTCATGGCCACGAAGCCCATCCACTGCAGGAAGCCGGGATAGACCTTGCGCATCGCGCCGTCGTATTTGTTGGGCACGCGCTGGATGAGGTTTGTGCTCGAACCAGGCAATGCTGTGATTCTTGGCGAAGGTATTGACCTGGGTGGGATTGCGGCGCGTGTCGATGGGGCCGCCCATCATGGTCATGGTCCGCGGCTGAACCTTCTCGTTGTCGGTCGCCGTGAGCGAAATCGCGGCCAGCACCGGCACCGTGGGCTGGCAGACCGACACCACGTGTACCGCCGGCCCCAGCTTGCGGATGAACTCGCGCACATAGGCCACATAATCGTCAAAGCGAAACGGGCCCTTGCTGAGAGGCACTTCGCGGGCATCCTTCCAGTCGGTGATGTAGACGTCATGGTCGGACAGCATGGTGCGCACTGTGTCGCGCAGCAGCGTGGCGAAGTGGCCGGACAACGGCGCCACCACCAGCACCACCGGCTGCGCCTTCACGCCATCCTTGGCAAAATGGGTCAGGCGACAGAAAGCCTTGTCGACAGTGATCTCTTCCCGGACCGGCACCTGCTTTCCCGCCACCGTGACGGTTTCAATGCCGAACTCGGGTTCGCCATAGCGCTGGGTCAGTCTGAGCATCAACTCATAGCCGGCCATGAACTTGCGCGACTGGGGCAGGTACGACAACGGCGACAGCGGGTGGCTATAGGCGTCACTGGCCAGCTCGGCCCAGATCCGCCAAGGCTCCAATACCGCACGCTGCATCTCATGTACTTGATAAAGCATGGATTTCTCCAATCATTTCAACCAGTCTACCTCATGTGGCGGCGCAGCAAAACTGACGAGCATGCAACATAACCGCCTTCAATTCGCGCTTTGCCCCTCTTCTTACTTTCTTACCCTGCCATGAGCTATCCCCCCATCGAGCCGTATCGCACCTTCCGTCTCAACGTAGACCCCGTGCATTCGTTGTACGTGGAGGAATGCGGCAACCCGTCCGGGATTCCCGTGGTGTTCCTGCATGGGGGGCCTGGCTCCGGGTCCAGCCCGGCACACCGCCAGTTCTTCGATCCGAAGGCCTACCGCATCGTCATCTTCGACCAGCGCGGTGCAGGCCGGTCCACGCCCCACGGGAACATCGAGAACAACACGACGGACCATCTCGTCGCCGATCTGGAGCAGTTGCGGTCTGAGCTCGGCATCACCCGCTGGCTGGTGTTCGGCGGCTCATGGGGCAGCACGCTGGCGCTCGCCTACGCCATTCGCCACCCGGACTGCTGCCTCGGCCTGGTGTTGCGCGGCATCTTCCTCGCCCGGCCGCAGGAGCTGGACTGGTTCATGCGCGGCATCGGCCAGATTTTTCCCGAGCACTGGGAAGCCTGGGTCAACTTTCTGCCGGCCGATCAGCGGGACAATATTTGCGCGAACTACTACGCCATGCTGACGCACCCCGACCCGGCCGTGCACATGCCGGCGGCGCGCGCGTGGAGCTCGTATGAGGGCGCCTGCTCCACACTCCGGCCAAACGCCGACGTGGTCGCCAATTTCGCGTCCGACCGCGTAGCCCTCGGCCTCGCGCGCATCGAGGCGCACTACTTCTTCCACGATTTCTTCATGCCGCCCAACCACCTGCTGGATGGCGTTGCGAATATTCGCCATCTGCCGTGCATGATCATCCAGGGTCGCTACGACATCGTGTGCCCGTTCATCTCCGCGCATGATCTCAAGCGCGCCTGGCCCGAGGCCACCTTTCAGGTAATCGACGATGCCGGCCACTCGGCTTTCGAGCCGGGTACGCATGCCGCATTGGTCGCGGCGACAGATCAGATGAAGCTGCGCCTGACAGCGCTCTAGGAACGCGCCTGAGTCAGTTGGACGCCACCAGGGCCATGACATCGCTGGCGTAGCCGCGCAGCTTGCGTTTCAGGTGCTCACGCTGCGCCGGCGTGGCGCTCGCCAGCGTGTCGGCGAACAGTGCGGCAGTTTGCTCGCGCCATTCGCGAGTGGCGGCGATGTAGGCGGGATCGCGACCCTCTTCGGGACGGGTCAGCATGTGGCGCAATTCCTCGATGAATTTCTGCCGGGGTGGCGGATTGCGCACCAGCGCCAAAAACTCACCCTGCAAGCGCCGGCGGTCGGCAAGACGCATGGCGTCACCCGCCGGCACCTTCGCAATCTGGGTCTGCACGCGCGACTTCTGCTCCGCAGTGAGCGGTCCCAGCCAGGATTCGAGGTTGCGCACATAGCGCTCCGCCCGATCCTTCTCGCGCTTGCCGGCCGGTGCGCGTATGCGTTCGGCATCAATCTTCTCGTTGTCCCGCTTCAGCCGGGCTTCGATGCTGGCAATCTGCTGCGGCGAAAGCGTGAGCAGAATGTCGGCCATTTCGCCCAGTGCGCGCTCGCCCACCCGATTGGCGAAGCGACGCCCATCGTCATACAGCGCGCGCACATCTGCCGCACTGACCGGACCATCCACCTTGCGCGCCGCTTCCTCCAGCACCCGGGAGTACTCGGGCAGCTCGCTCTTCCGGTGCCAGGTCTGCAGACGCTCCATGCCTTCACGAAAACGCGCGGTCTGGGCTTCGTCCAGATCGACATAGTCGTCGATGTACCAGGAGGCCAGCGGCACGGCATTGTTGTAAGCCATGCCCGCCATGCTGCATGCGGCCACCAGCAGCAGCGCGCTGACACCTGCGAATACTCGCAGTACGATGCGCCCGTGATGAATCGGCAACTTCAGCGTGCGCTCTGCCATGCGATCACCAGACGATCGCCTTCTTGTCGCGGAAGAACCCGCCGGTCGGACCGGTGCTGGGCAGCAAAGCGAGCCAGGTCGCCGTCTCGGCACCTTCCTCCACCGAGCGATCAGCATTTGGGCCGCCCATGTCGGTCTTCACCCAGCCGGGGCTGACCGCATTGACCAGAATGCCCGAGCCCTGCAGCTCGGCTGCCAGCGTCCGGGTCAACGCATTCAGCGCAGTCTTGGACAGCCGGTAGGCCGGCAGACCTGGACCCATGCGTTCCAACTGGCCCAAGCCGCTGGACAGGTTCACGATGCGGCCATAGCCGCGCTTCTTCATCAGCGGGATGAACGCTTGGCACATGCGCACTGCGCCAACCACGTTGATGTCGAAGATTTCCAGAAACTGTTCCGGCGAAGTCTGCATGAGTGACCCGTCGCGAGCCTCCGGCATGATGCCAGCGTTGTTGATGAGGATATCGCACTGCCCATAGTGCTTGGCCGCCTCTGCGACGAAGGCTGCGACGCTGGCGTTGTCGGCCACATCCAGCGGCGCTGCATGCACTTCCGCCGTCTCCGGCTTCACCTGCGCCAGCAACTGCTGCGCTGCGCGCCGACCCTTATCCATATCGCGGCTGCCCAGCATGAGGGAGACGCCTTCGGCCAGCAATTGCCGCCCGATTTCCAGCCCTAGGCCGCGATTGGCGCCGCTGATCACCGCCACTTTCATTTTTGCCAAGTTCTTGCTCCGTGAATGGTTGCCGTTACCCTGTTCCCCGTTCGCCGTGTATTCGCGCGTGGCTGACTGGCCATCATGTTGCGGGCTTGTCTTGGTCAGGTAGCAAACGGATTGGCTGCCGCTTCAATGCCGTCCCGATCCTGATCGAGACGCCATGATAACGGCTGAGACGCAGGAAAAGCAGATCGGGAAAACCCTGATGACCGGACAACTGCCACGCAATGACGTCATCCCGAGTCCAGCGGCGCCTTGAGCGGATCACTGACCGGGTCGCCAGCCGCATCGGTCACGACGCGATAGAACGAGAGCAGCATACCGGCCGTCGCACCCCAAATGTAACGGCCCTGCCAGGGCATGGCGTGATAGCTGCGCATGCGGCCCTTGAACATCGCCGTCTCGCGGCGGTGATTTCGCGGGTCCATCAGGAACGCCAGCGGCACCTCGAACACCTCCGCCACCTCGAATGCATCATGCGAATATTCGCCGGGGTCGGGGGGCGCATCGATCCAACCCACCACTGGGGTCACCAGGAAACCAGTGCCGGTTGTGTATTCCGGGATCCGGCCCACGACCTCGATGCGGCTGGCCGCAAGCCCCGTTTCCTCCTCGGTCTCACGCAAGGCGGTGTGGGCCGCGTCGCGGTCCGCCGGATCTCGTCGCCCGCCGGGAAAGCTGATCTGGCCCGCATGGTCGTTGAGATGCGCTGTGCGCTGAGTGAAGAGCACCGTGGGTTCGGGGCGATTGAGAATGCCGATGAGCACGGCAGCCGGCGTGAGCACTTGGACGGGTCGCGGCTGGGGCAGATCGCCGTCATCGCTGAAGCCGCCAGGGGATGCATCGGCCACCGCCAGCCGGCGCAGAAGTTCGTCTCGGTTCAACATAAGAATCGGCTTAACATCATGGAAGTCTAGCAGCGCAGCCGGGTGCAACGTCTTCGCGAATATTCGCATCCGCCCTTTCGCCATCGTTCATCGAATCGCTCATTTGTTCACGGTCAATCCATGATCCTCTATACCTACTTTCGTTCCTCGGCCGCGTTCCGCGTCCGCATCGCGCTCAACCTCAAGGGTCTCGACGCTGAATTGCGGGCCATCAATCTGCTCGCAAAGGAGAATCGGCTACCCGATTACCGCGATGTCAATCCGCAGGGCTTCGTGCCCTACCTGATCGATGGCGAGCGGCGGCTCAGCCAGTCGCTCGCCATCATCGAATATCTGGAAGAGACCCGGCCGGATCCTGCGCTCCTGCCAGGCGATCCCGCGGATCGCGCCTTCGTGCGTGGCGTGGCCAACCTGATCGCCTGCGACATCCATCCGCTCAACAACCTCCGCGTGCTCGATTACCTTGACACCGTGCTGCATGTCGAGAAGGACGCGCGCAGCGCCTGGTATCAGCACTGGATCAGGGAAGGCTTCAATGTCCTCGAACAGATGCTCGCATCCCGGCACCCGTCAACGTTCTGCCACGGCGGAACACCGACGCTCGCCGATATCTGCCTCGTGCCCCAGGTCTTCAATGCCCAGCGCTTCAAGGTGGACTTGGCACCCTGTCCCACGATCATGCGGATCTTTGATGCCTGTATGAAGCTGCCCGCCTTTGATACGGCGCAACCCTCGCGTCAACCCGACGCGGTATAACAACGCCTGAGCTGCCCACCCTCGCCCTGCGCAGTGCCGTCCCGCAAGGAGAATTGTCATGTCGATGCTAGAACGCCTGTTTCGTCACGTCATCCGCGCCCCGCTCTGCACTGTCCTTTTCGCGGCCAGCGTACTTGCCCTGCCTGCTCAGGCCCAGTCGTTCAGCGGCGCACTGTCAGGCGCTTGGTGGAATCCCGCGCGCAATGGCGAAGGCATCATGGTCAGCTTCGAATCGGCGGGCGGCCAGAATTACGCGGTGGTCGCGTTCTTCACGTTTACCTCCACCGGTGCAACCAGCTGGATGACGGGTGCCACCACCTACGCCAACGGTGCCACCACCGTGGCGGTGCCGGTGGTCACGGCAAGCGGCGCCCGCTTCGGCGCTCAGTTTCGGTCCGAGGATGTCCAGCGCACCAACGCTGGCACCATCAACCTCGACTACATCTCCTGCACCCAGATGCGGCTGCGCTACGCCGGGTCGGAGAACCTGACCATTGATCTCTCCCGCATCGTCGGGCCGCTCAATGGCGTCGCGTGCACCACCACGCCCGCGCAAGCCTCGCAGAAGGATCAGCAGGTGCGCATGCTGGCCCAAGTCACCGGCCAGACCGGTCAGCCGCTGGCCGGCCGGACCCTGCCATCCATCAATGATCCGCTGCCGCAATTGGGCAAGCTGCTGTTCTTCAGCAAGGCACTGTCGGGCAATCTCGACACGGCGTGTGCGTCCTGCCACCACCCGGGGCTGGGCGGGGCGGATGGTCTGTCGCTTTCCATCGGCACCGGCGCCGTCGACCCCGCCGTCATGGGACCGGGGCGTCGCTTGGCCAACGGCGGCGTCAGCACGCCGCGCAATGCCAACACGTTTTTCAATGTCGGTCTGCTCGACAACGGCCTGTTCTGGGATTCGCGCGTGGAGAGTCTGGGCAAGCTGGTCACTCGCAATGGCGCCGGCAGCGGCATCCGGACGCCCAGCACGTCCCTGGGCGCGGCCGATCCGAATGCCGGTCAGACCCTGCCGGCGGCGCAAGCGCGCTTTCCGGTGGCGTCGGTGACCGAAATGCGCGGCAATCTGCTGGCCGGCAGCAGTGACGACATGCTGCGCGCCCACCTTGCCGCACGGCTGGGCAACTATGGCACCGGGGCCGGACAACTGGCCTCCAGTGCATGGCTGGCGCGCTTCCGCACCGCGTTCAATCAGCCAAACGGCACGGCCGAGCAGCTCATCACCTTCGACAACATCGCCGCTGCCATTGCCGAGTACCAGCGCTCCGCCACATTCGTGGACACGCCGTGGGTGCGCTTTCTGCGCGGCGACAATGCGGCCATCAGCGAGGACGCCAAGGACGGCGCGCTGCTCTTTTTCCGCCAGGCCAATCAGGGTGGCGCGCAATGCGTGCAATGCCATGCTGGTGACAACTTCACCAACGAGCGCCATCACAGTATCGGCTTCCCGCACATCGGGCCGGGCATGGGCGATGGCACCGCGGCTTCCGAAGATTTCGGCCGCGGCCGCGAGACGCAGGCAGCCGGCGACCGCTACAAGTTCCGCACGCCGTCACTGCTCAACATCGAGCTGTCCGCGCCCTACGGCCACGCCGGCACCTATGCCGATCTGAACACGGCCGTGGCGCACTACATTGATCCCGACGCCACGCTGGCCAGCTTTCTCAACAACCAAGGCTGGTGCAACCTGCCGCAGTTCCGCAACGGTGCCACCTGCACCGACGTCACCACCGTCACCCGCAACAGCCAGGCGGCGCTCAACAAAATGAAAGCGGACAGGACGAACAATCCCGCCGACACCATGCCGGTTCTCAATACCGCGACCGTTCCGCTTTCATCGGCCACGCTGATCGTGGAATTCCTGAAAACGCTGACCGATCCCTGCCTCAAGGATCGAAGCTGCTACGGACGCTGGATACCGACGGCTGCGGAGGCGCCGGACGGCCACCAGTTGAACGCAGTGACTGCTGCCGGCGCGACGCTTTGAGAGCTCTTTGGCGAAAAGCTCGTTACCGAAACCGCGTGTCTGGGGCCGCTTGGCCGGGACCACGTGGCCGGGACTTCTGGCCCGGTTCAGGCCGCCTGCAGGTCTGATGGCGCCAACTGGCAGCCATACACCCGCCAGTCGCCGTTGGTTTGGCGCTCCATGCTGAACAGGGCAATCACCACCGTGCCGTCGCGGTTGGTGATGCGCAACGGCTGGATCACGTCGTCATCAATGATCGCCGCTTCCAGAAACGCCGTCGACTGATTACGGAACAGCGGCGGATAGCCCTTGCGGACCATGTCCATGAACGCCTCCGCCGTGCCGAACTGGCGGCGCACATCGGGTGCCGCCAACGCAAACGCGGCGGTATCGTCGTCTGCCGCCAGGGCCTTCAACTGCAGATTGATCACCGCCTGAATCGCGACACGGTCTGCCCGGCTGAGTGGCTGGGCCGGGTCTGCGGCTGCGACCGGTGGAGGTGACAATGCCATCCAGAGCGCTGAAAGCAGAATGATGCCCCACCACGCAATCTGCGGAAGTCGGGAAGCTGTCTTGACGTTGATCAGGGAGGAAGGGTTGGACTGCACGCTCGGTTCCTGTGAAGACGGAATTGCGCAATTCGCGCCGGGGCCGGTGCCTTCGGCACACCAACAATCTACTCCATTTGAACGCTCACGAGGTGACACAAAGTGACAGCACGTGGAGGGGCATCGGGGGACGTGCCGGCGCACGTCAAAAAAAGCTGGAACCTTTTGCCCGACCTGTTGCAATAGTCAGCAAACATCCTTTCACGATGATGCCGCTCACCGACCCCCAACCCGACATTGACCTGCTGCGCCAGTTGCGCGGCGGGGACATGGCCGCCCTCTCCGCCCTGTACCGGAAGCATAGCGGGCCGCTGTACCGCTTTGCCGTCCTGCAGTGTGGCGGCGCGGACCTGGCCCATGACATCGTGCAGGAGACTTTCCTGGCGCTGATGGACGCCAAGGGCAAGTTCGACCCGACCCAGGGCAGCCTCGGCAACTATTTGTTCGGCGTCGCACGCAACCTGTCCCGGCGGGCGCTGGAGCAGTCGCGCCGCTGGGTGTCCAACGAACATGAGGACGACAGCGAGTCCAACTGGGCCGATGCCGCCCCTCAGCCGATGGAGCGCCTGCTGGCCAACGAAACCGCCGAGGCGGTCCGGGCCGCGCTGGCCAAGATACCGCCGCACTTCCGCGAGGTCGTGATCCTGTACGAGATGCATGACTTCAGCTATGCCGAAGCGGCAACGGCCTGCGGCATTGATATCGGCACCGTGCGCTCCCGGCTGCATCGCGGCCGGGCCTTGCTGCTGAAGGCATTGAACCGCGCCGGACTGAGCCATCCAGACACCACAGAATCAAATGACGCTGCACTGAAGCAGGAGGCCTGATCGTGCCCACTCCCATGACCCCGACCCTCAAACCCCTTCCCGGCGAACTGCCGCCCCACGAAGCCGCCGCCCTGGACCGCGAACTGGATGTCCTGCGTGCAGCCAGCGCTGAGCTTGCGCCGCGCGCCTCGCTGGAAGCGGACCTGTTGAAACAATGGCAGAAGCGATCCCGTCCTGGCCTGCTGGGCTGGATGGGCGGTGGTGGTCGCTCGATTGGGCACCACGGCACCGGCGGCTTCGGCCAGTTTGGTGTCCCGGCGGCCGCGCTGGCGCTCTCGCTCGGATTTGCAGGCTGGATGACGTTCGCACCGCTCATCAGCCAGGCACCGCGCATGAATGCAGCGGTCAGCCAATCCGAATCGGGCGACGCACCCTTCATCGCCCTGCAACCGATGGAACGCATTGCCCAGGAGCGGGACGCCACCGTCGTCACCACCACGTTCCCTCGCGCACTGCTGGCCAACTACGGCCTGCCGGTGAGCCCGGAGCGCGCCGGCGAGCCGGTTCGCGCCGACATGCTGCTGTCCGCTGGCGGCCAGCCGCTGGCGCTGCGCATCATCGAATAAGCCCAACCATCGCGAATATTCGCCTCGACATTTCTAGAGAAGACCACTGGAGAACATCATGAAGTTCCGCCGCACGCTGCTCTGCCTTGCCCTCGCCACCGCACTGCCCGCCATGTCGATGGAGAATGGCGCCATTCCCATGCTGGAGCAGGAGTTTGAAATCGAAGTGTCCCAAACCGGCGGGACAACCATCGTCGAGGTGAATGGGCAGCAAGTGCAAGGCGATGAAGCGCGAAAGTACGCCGAGGAAGCTCGTCGCCATGCGGAAGAGGCGCGCAAGCATGCCCAGCAGTCGCGTGAACGAGTCCGCGCCCAGGCAGACAGCATCCGCGAGGAGGTTCGTCTGCGCATGCCCGCCAACATTGTCATGCCCGACGTGTCCGGACTGGGGGAGGCCATTTCCAACTCCGTCGCCTACAGCTTCACCACTGGCAACGTGAAGTCGATCAAGAACGCGCCCTATTCAGGTGAAGTAATCAATGAGCGCATCCAGACCCTGCCCGACGGCAACCAGCTGGTGAAGAAGAGCAGCAACCGCGTCTTCCGCGACAGCCAGGGTGCGACCCGCCAGGAAATTCTCGACGGCAATGGTCAGCTGAAAGTCGTGCACATTCGCGATGCGGAAGGCACTCGCTTTGTGCTGACGCCAGCGAAAAAATCCGCAATGAAGATCGGCACGCCGAAGAGTCTGGTGGATGGCAAGATCGCGACCTTTGCGCGGAAGCCGGGACCGGAAGGCGAAAGGACCATGGTATTCAAGAGTGACAATGGCGAGACCGTGGTGCGGTCATCCGAGAACATCGTCGTGAAGCGCATCGACGCCGACGGCAAGGAAAAGCGTGAGGAGATCCGTGTGCAGGTCAGCCCGCGCTCCTTCACGTTCTCCGGCAATGGCGGTCTCGCTGCGCTGGGCGAGCTGGGCAAGCTGGGTGAGCTGGCGGATCTGTCCGAACTCAACGTGATGAGCGACGCCTTCGCGGCGGCGGGTGATGCCTTCGCCATGGCCTGGCGTCACGGCGAACCCAACATCGTGCGCATGGACAAGAGCTTCGAGCGCACCACCACCAGTCTCGGCACCAGGAATTTCGATGGCGTGATTGCCGAGGGCAAGATGGTGAGCTACACCATTCCGGCCGGCAAGGTCGGCAACGTGCGGCCCATCACCGTGAGCACCGAGACCTGGTATTCGCCCGATTTGCAGATCACTGTGTACTCAAAGCACAGCGATCCGCGTTCGGGCGACGTGATCTACCGCGTGGCCAACCTGAAGCGCAGCGAACAGTCCGCCGAGCTGTTTCGCGTGCCGGCTGACTACGACGTGCAGGACCCGCTGGGCAGGCTGGCCGGCGCGGTGAAGATCGAGCGCATCGAAAAGAAGTGATCACCGGCGCGGGCCGTTGCCCGCGCCTGGAAGTTGCAAGTCCCCTGGAGTGGAGTTCTGGCCGCGATGCGTGATGCATCGCGGCCTTTTTTATTCTGCGCCGCCGTTGGCGTCGAAGCCGCCAGTGAGCTGGCGCTTCTTCCGTCCCGACCGCCAGATCTGGCCGAAGCGATCAAACTTTTCCTTCCACGGCATGGTTTCCGACGCCATCGCCTCCATGAAATCGGAGATGCGCCGCGACAGCACCACGGTATACAGCGCCAGCAACGTGGTCGGCACGAATACTGCGAAGAAAATGCCGATCTTGCTCCACTGGTTCTGGTCGGCGTAGTTGAAGATATTCATGCCGAGGAAACCGGTGACGATGGTGCCCACCATCCCGCACGCCGAGACGACGGTGAGCCTCATGGTGCTGTCGGCCTGCTTCCTCATGCGGTCGTTGTCGAGGTACTGGTTGATGTCGTGCGCTTCCTCGCGGACCTCCTTGTAGATGTGGTCCGTGCCCAGTTCCTGGCGCCACTTCAGGAAGAAGTCGCTGGCCTGCACCTGGTTGGAAATCTCGTGGAACCAGTAGCGATGATTGAAGCGCAGGAAGATCTCCAGCGCCTGGCGCACGTTGCGCTTGAAATCCTTCACCGATTCCACGCTGTGCACGTCCAGCCGCTCCACCGCGCGCGAGAAGCGATTGGAGAAGGACAGCAACGCCGCCTTGTGGAAATGCGCAATGAGGCCGATCTGGTAGAACGGATGGCGGAAATGGCGCTTCAAATCGCGGCGATCGTCGGAGTACTTCGTGATCATCGCAAATGACAGGCCGGCGAACACATAGCGCGTGTTCATGCCGGTGTCCGGCCGGTCGGCATCCCAGTAGCGGTCGTAGCAGTTGACCTTCTCGAAGCTGGACAGGAAGCCTTCGGCATAGGGCAGCGTGTCCGATGGCCCCCACTTGGCCGCGGAGCCGATGCGGATCACATCTCCGCGCGAGAGATTGCGCGGCTCGTCGAAGGAAAGATAGGACATCAGCGGGATGCGCTTGTTCTCGATCTGGAAATACTTGATCACGCCGCCCTTTCGGTAGCTCGGCACCAGTGGCTGCAGCAGGAATTCCCAGTGCGAGGCCAACGGCGTCTGGCGCGCGTCGCGCACCAGCGAGTGATAGCGCGCCCGATCGCCATAATCGCTGGTGGCCAGCACCTTGCCTGCAGCGTCGAGGAACTCGACGGACTCGGTGCAATGCGCACCCTGCGAAGACGATTCCCAGGCCGGCGGATAGGGACGACCGAAGCGGTCCAGCAACTCCACCGCCTGTTCCAGTGGCAGGTCATAGCCGAATACCTCGAACGCCACGATGGCGATGTCCATGTCGTGGAAGAGATAGAGGCGCAGTCGCCCGACATCCAGCTCCACCGGTTCCTGGTCCGCATGCAGCCTGACGCGAATATTCGCGATGTCGTCGCGGCGGAAGATGTGCATCGAAGCGGCGGCCACCTTGCCGTCCTCGCCCACGCCGTAAAGGAAGCGCTGCACGTAGGGGAGGAAATAGACGAACTCCTCATAGCCTACCTCGCACGATTCATCCTCGATCAGCAGTGGATCGGCCACCTTCTTCCAGGCGCCGGGATTCTTGTTGAGGATGTCCCAGTAGGCCGTGAAGCCGGTGTCACGGTTGATGCGCCGCAACTGCAACGGCCAGAGGAGAATCTGGTGAAACTCGCGGACGGTCTTGTCGGTCACGTGGGCGGCATTCGAATTATTGTCAGTCGTTCCGCGGCCATCACGGAACCCCATGTCGCTCGATTGTTGGACGACATGGGCCGCATTATCCCCCCGCCCCCGCGTGGCGGGAAGTGCCTCACTGCCCCGGCGGGAATGCCCGGAACCAGAGCGTGTACGCCCAGCAGCCAGCGCAGAAGGCGAACGCAAACTCGAGGAACGAGAACACGATCAGCACATAGACCGGCACCACCCAGAAGCCCTGCCCGGCGAGGTACAGGCCCAGCGCCACCGCGCTGGCCACGCAGAGCAGCTTGGCCGCGAACATCTTGGCGCCCGCGTTCTCCTTCTTGCCCGCCCAGCCCCTGGCCTCGAACAGCCTGGACCAGACGCCATGCATGGGTTCACGGAAATGCCCAAAGAAGCCGCGGATAAAGCCCTGCGCGGCAAGCACCGCCATGAACCAGGGCGACACGCCCAGTGCCAGCCAGCAGAACGCGAAGGTGAGAAGGGCCTCGAAACGGGCGACGTTGGACCAGACGGGTGGGATGTCGAAGCGGAGCATGGGTCGATCAGCGCAGACAGGTCAAGGTCTAGCAGGCTGGGCAGCCGGCATAGTCGCAGGTGCAGCCACAACCTCCGGCACCTGGAACCCCGCCTGCCCCGTCTGCCACAGCGTGAATGCGTAGACATCCGCCAGCTCTTCATTGGCCGACGAGCGCGACACGGACGAACTGTGGCCCGCGCCGTAATCCAGCCTGAGCAGCACCGGCTTCTCGCGTTCGCTCGACAGCGTGGCCGACTGCAGCCGGGCGGCGAACTTGAGCGAGTTCCACGGCTCCACGCGCGGGTCGTTGGCGCCGGTGGTGAGCAACACGGCCGGATATGCCACCTTGTCCTTCACGTTGTGGAAGGCGGACGTCTCGAACAGCCAGCGGAACTCGTCCAGCTTGGTCACCGTGCCAAACTCGACCACGTTGGGCTTGCCATTGGGTGTGGTTTCCATGCGCAGCATGTCCAGCGCGCCGACGCGCGGAATCACCGCGGCAAAGAGATCGGGACGACGCACCAGCGCATTGCCGACCGTGATGCCGCCGGCGCTGCCACCGGTCGCGACGAGCTTCCGCGGATTGGTGAAGCCACGCTCGATCAGGAACTCGGCACAGGCGATGAAATCGTTGATGGTGTTGTTCTTGTTGGCCTTCTGCCCGCCGCGGTGCCACATCTCGCCGAACTCGCCGCCGCCGCGCACGTGGCAGGTGGCAAAAATGCCGCCACGCTCCAGCAGCGCCATGCGTTGGGGCACAAAGCTGGGGCTGACGGTGATGCCATAGGCCCCATAGCCGGAGAGCAGCGTCGGGTGATCCTTGGTCAACGTCGTGCCCTTCTTGTAGATCATCGACACCGGAATGCGCTGGCCATCGGACGCGCGGGCGAAGAGGCGCACCTCGTCGTAGTCGTCAAAGTTGACAGGCGATTTCGGCAGCAGGCCCGTATCGCGAATATTCGCAGTCTTCGCCTCCACGATCGCGTAATGCGGCGCCTCCGTCCAGCCCTCCAGACGCAGGACCGCGCCAGGCACCGACGGATCGGAAATCAGCTCGCGCACGGCCAGGTCAAACTTGAGCCGCACGAACTCCATCCGCGCGCCGAAGGAATCACTCTTGAAGTTGAGTCGCTGCAGTTGATCCACGCCGCCCACGACGAACTTCACGTACAGCGCGTCGCCGCCAATCGCGATGTCGCTCACCACCTTGTCGGTCTCTGGCACGACCACCTTGGCCTTGGTGATGTCGGGGGCGTCGAGTGCGAGGCGCAGCACCTTGCGGTTCATGGCCTGGCGATGCGTGACCACGAAGAGATCCTTGCCGTACGCGGCGTACTTCACCACCTGGTCGCGACGGTCGACGATCTTCTTCCATGGCGTGCCCGGCTTGCCGATGCTGGCGAGCGGGGCCGCATAGATCGTGCGCTCGTTCTCGTCGCCGCGCTGCACGATGGCCAGTGCCGTGGTGCTGCCGCGCGGCACCAGGATCTGGGGAATGTCGATGTCGATCAGCTCGGCTGCGGCCGGGCCGCTCACACTTTCGCCGATGCCGAACATGACGGTGTCGGTGTTGGGATGCTTGCCCAGCTGGTGGCGATAGACCTTGCTGTTGACATAGCCCAGAGCGGCGCCCGGCTCGGGAGGCGGCAGCTTGTTGTAGAACAGCTCGCGGCTGTTGGGGTGCCACGAGACGACCCTGCCGTAGCGCGTGCCGGGAATGACGATGCCGATGTCGTTGCCCTTGCCCAGCTCCACGATGCGCAACGTGCTGTCCTCGTTGCCGCGCGGGCTGGTGCCGTAGGCCACATGCCGACCATCAGGTGACGGCACGAACCAGTCAATGGAGAGCTTCTCGTCGGGCGAACCGACCTTGTCAGGATCCACCAGCAGGCGCTCCGGGCCATTCATGCCGTCGCGCACGTACAGCTTCCGTTTGCTGTCACCCGGCGCCAGCTTGAAATAGAACACCCTGCCCGCTGCCAGCTTCACGCCGGTGATGACCACTCCTGCTTGCGACAGCTCGTTGATGCGGGCAGCCAATGCCGCACGGCCGGGGATGCGGTCCAGCACGCCGCGCGCGAAATCGTTCTGCGCCTTCATGATGGCCTGCACTTCGGGGTTCTTCAGATCCTCCATGTACCGATAGGGATCGACCACCTGCGTGCCGTGATAGTTGTCGGTCACCGGGCGGATGGGCACGGCAGGATAGGAAGGCACAGGGGGCACGGGGGGCTTGACCTCGACCGCGGGCTTGGGCGGCTCCGCCGGTTTGGACATCGGCAGCATTTCACAGCCGGTGGCGAGCAGGGCAAGTGCTGCAAGCAGCGAGGAACCGAGAATGGAACGCGGAGCGGATGAAGGTGCCGGCATGGGAGATCCTGCAGCGTGGTGGTATCGGGCGATTATAGCCATCGGGACCGTGGCACTTGTGTCAGCCCGCAGCCGTGTCGGGAAATGGCGACGCTGCAGCAGGGCCCGGCACGCAGGGTGGGCGACGCTATACTCGCCGCGATGCCAGCCGCCCCTTCATCCTCTGCCCGTATCGTGCCCGCCAGGCTGGACTTCAACGCCGTCGGCACACCGGTGTCGCTTGCCTTTGACGACGTGTATCACAGCGCGTCGGGCGAGCGCGGCCCCTGGGGCCAGGCGGAGGAGGTGTTCCTGCGTGGCAACGGGCTCGTCGGCAGCGGCGCACGCTGGCAGCATCGCCGCCATTTCACCGTGCTCGAGACCGGGTTCGGCCTCGGGCTCAATTTCATCGCGACGGCGCGCGCGTGGCTGGCCGATCCGGCGCGTGGCGAATGGCTGCACTTCGTCTCGGTCGAGAAGCATCCGTTCACGCAGGACGATCTGCGCACACTCTGGGCGCGGCTCGCCACCGACGATCACGTGCGTCGACTGGCGAATGAACTCATCGCGCAGTGGCCGTTGCTGACACCAGGACTGCACCGACTCACTCTTGCTGACGGACGCATCCGCCTCACCCTGGCTTTTGGTGACGCAGAGGCCGTGCTGCCCAAGCTTTCACTGTCGGCCGACGCCATCTATCTCGATGGCTTCGCGCCGAAAAAGAATCCGGATCTCTGGTCGCCGCGAATATTCGCAAGTCTCGCCAAGCTGGCCGCGAAGGAAGCGACCGCCGCCACCTGGTCCGCCTCCGCCGCCGTTCGCGAGGGACTCAGCGCGGTGGGGTTCACCATGAACCGCGAGCCGGGCTACGCCGGCAAGCGTCACCAGTTGAACGGCGTGTTCACCGGCTACGTGCGCCCACCGGCATTTGTGCCCACGGAACGGCACGCGATTGTGATCGGCGCGGGCCTGGCCGGCTGCGGTATCACCCATGCCCTGGCAGAGCGCGGCTGGCGGGTCACGCTGGTGGATCGTCAGCCCGGTCCGGCGCAGGAAGCCTCGGGCAACCTCGCCGGGACGTTCCATCCGGTCATGTCTCGCGACGACAACCTGCTGGCGCGCCTCACACGCGCGGCGTTCCTGAACAATCTGCGGAGATGGTCCGCGCTCAATGCCGCTCACCCGTTCCGGTGGTCAGCCAGCGGCGCATTGCAACTGCCCAGCGAGCGGCGCAAGGGGGCGGGCTTGCCGCCCGTGGATGACTGGCCCGAGACGCTGGTCTCTGCTGTTGATGCCACCACGGCCACCGCCCTGACCGGTGCACCGCTGAAGGACGGCGGCTTGTGGTTTCCGCAGGGCGGCTGGCTGCAGCCGGCTTCGCTTTGCGCAGCACAGCTCGCCGCCAGCGGCAAACGCGTCACGCGAATATTCGCGACGACGGTGAGCCAATGCGAATATTCGCAAGACGAGTGGCGCGTGCTCGACGAATCAGGCGAAGAGATTGCGCGCGCACCGGTCCTCATCCTCGCCAACGCACTGGATGCTGCGCGCCTGCTGCCCCAGCACGTGCTTCCGCTCAAAGCCGTGCGTGGTCAGCTCACTCATCTTCCCGGCAGTGCGCTTCCCGATCTCAAGGCGTGCGTGTGCGGCAACGGCTACCTGCTGCCAGCGCTGGACGGCGAGATCGTGAGCGGCGCGACCTACGGACCGGGTGATGAGGCCACCGACGTGCGCCATGCTGACCACGCGGACAATCTGCGCCGGGTGGCCGAGATCGTGACCGCCGATCTCTCAGCTCTGGAACCAACGCAACTGGCCGGTCGCGCCAGCGTGCGCTGCGTGACGCCGGATCGCCTGCCGCTCATCGGCGCCCTGCCCGATCCCGAGTCTTCGACGCAAACCCCGTCCCGCACGCGCCGGCTGCCGGGCCTGTATTGCGCAACCGGTTTCGCCTCACGCGGCATCCTGTGGGGCACGCTCGCGGGCGAGATCATCGCGGCGCAGCTGGAAGGCGAGCCGATGCCTGTCGAAAAGGATTTGCTGGCGGCGGTGGATCCGGCCAGGGCCGTGAAAGTTGCGCGCGCAAACGACGACTGACATTCAACAGGAGATTGGAATGAAGAAACTCTGCACGAACCGTCTGTCATTGCTGCTGATCGCACCGCTGCTGGGCGGCTGCGCATTACTCATCGAAACCGCGCCACCGGTCACCCCATCTGCACCCGTGATGATGGCGCAACTGCCGTTGCTCGACGCGTGGCATGAAGGCCGCCGGGCGCAGTACATCACGACCGATGTCTCCGATGAAGCCATGGCGGCCAAGGCCAATGCCAACTACGCGCCTCGCCTTCGCGATGCGCTCCCGCAGGGCCCGCGCGTGCCCGGCCGCCGGCATGCGCTCGAGCGGGTCTACAAGATCGTGAACTTCAATCAGCCTGCCGTGTTCCCTTCCATTCCGCTGCCGACAGGACCCGCCAGTCGTGACGCGAGCTACAGCCCGCTCTGGCAACTGGTGGAGGTCACCTGGGTGCCGGGCAGTACACCGGATGAACTGAAGTCCGAAGAGGCGATCCTGAAAGCCGAAGACGCCGGTCGCGTCAAACTTGCGATTCTGGATGTCGTCGTGAACTGCCCTGTCATCTGGTCGGAGGCGGGCGGGCTGCTTCCTGGCGCAGGGCGTTTCCGAACACCTTGACCGATTCGAATCGGCGAATCCTCAACGCTGCGCGCTGACCGTCCAGTCGTAAGGGATGAACTTGACCTGAAAGTCAGCGGGCAGCGGATCGGCACGGTAGCGATTGGCGTACGCAATGAATGACGGCGCAACCGCCAGAAAATCCGACGGAAAGAAGTCGAATATTTCCGAGAGCCAGACGGTCCGGGATGAAGCATCCGCACGGACATGACGCGGATCGTTCATGAAGCGCAGGGTCTCGCGCTGCAACTGCGCCTCAAGGGTGGTCGCGAGAAACGGAACGCGCGGCAAGGTGGGGCAACCCACGGACATGCAATTCAACGCGAAGTGCACACGCGGTTCACCCAGCGCCCGGATCACCTTGTTCTCGTAGTCATACAGCGAGATATCCTGCCCGCCCACCCGAACCTTGGCGAGCCAGAAGAAGCGGACCATGGCGAATCCGGCCAGCGTGTCCGGAATGCCCGACTCAAGAATGTTGTGCATCGACAGGGCGTTGTAGGCATTGAGATGGAACGCCAGCACCGTCTCGCGACTCGGAAACAGCGCGGGATGACTGGCCGGAGAATGGTCGTACACCCACGCGACGTAGCGATCGAGATCCGTACGGTCCGCCTTCAGGCTCTTGAAGTCCACGCGACCGGCGTCGTCCACGAAGCGATCCAGCACGCGCGCCCAGGCCTCGATGGGCTCGCGCGCATCCGGCTCGGCCATCAGCGTCGGGCGCGGCACGCTGGCACAACCTGCCAGCGTGAGCATCAGCACCACCAGCGCAGTGCGAATATTCGCAGTCATGCCGCCTTCCCGATCGGCTTGCCCACCTGATTGCGGGCGCGTCCGCGTGCGGTCTTGCGCGTGAGCGAGACGGCGATGCGCGCCGGTGGTTCGGCCGACCAGCTGCCATCCGCCGGATTCCAGAAGCGTATGGTTTCGCCGCTGGCCACGCGCGCGGGTTGGAGCAGATAGGTATCCCGCTTGGCATTGTGCACGCACATCGACAGCGGCCCTTCCGGCGTCATCACCATGAAGCTGCAGGCATCGCAACGCTCGCCATCGAGCGCGCGTGCGTCCATGAAGTCGTGAATGAAGAAGGACAGCTTGCCGATGCGTCCGCGCGAACGCAGCAAGCCAGCCTTGAGGCGCCACAGGGCACCGACCAGCCATGCTGCGCCGCGCAGCATGAGACCGGGGCGGCGTAGCATCGCGGCTGCGAATGCCCCGAGTGAGCGCAACTTGCTGCGACGATCAAAGCGTGCATCGGCGGTCGCGGCCAGCACATCCCACGCGAGGCGGGTATCGGAGAAGAGATCCTGCGCAACGCCGCCCGCGATCAGCGCGAACCCGTAGCGATTGCAGGCATGGTGGCCCGCGCTGACCGCGGTGAAATTGAGCGGCGCGCCGGCCGCGCGCTGCAGGCCGCGAATCACGCGGGACTTGTCGATCTGTTCTGCTGCGCTGGCCGGGGCGTCCACGCCTCGGCCGGTATCCGCACCGAGCTGAAACGACGCCATGCGAATATTCGCATGCTGCGAGATGAAGAATCGCCCGAGCATCTCCAGCTCGTCGATGTTGCCCGCGAACAAAGTGGTGTTGAACATGACCGCGACCGGCAGCCCTCGCGCCAGCGCGATGTATTCGAGCCGCACGGCATTGAGACTCTGCTCGGTCGGATACCCCTTCCGCTCCTGGGTGAGATCGACATGAAACGCCACATCGACCAGTCCCACCCGCGACAGCGCTTCAAGCAAAGGCCGGGTGAGCTTGATGCCATTGGTGAAGAGCGAGGGCCGCAGGCCACGCTGCACCACGCGCTCCACAATCGCGATGAGCTCATCCTGCCGGCGCAGTGTGGGCTCACCGCCCGTGACCTGCACGTCCGTGCCGGCGCCATAGTGTTCCGCGATCAGGTCAATGCGCCGGTAGACCTCTTCCAGCGGAATGTCCTTCAACGCCTCGGAACTCTCCGACAAATAGCAATACGTGCAATCGAGGTTGCAGCGCTGGGTGATCTCCAGCGCAACGCAACCGATGGCCATGCGCCGCCCGATGGTCTGCCATGGCGCCCACTGGCCGGCACGCGTCATGCGTTCGCGGGCGGCCCGCATCGGGTCCGCCGGCGGCGCCGCGACTGGCACCCAATCTGCGATATCACGGGCCGAGAGTGCCCGGGCCGACAGTGACTGTACCCCGGCCATGGACGCATCACCGCTCATGCGCCGACCTCCATGCCGATCAGCTCTTCGCGCAGCCGCTTGCGGGCGCGATGCAACAACACCCAGACATTGTCCGCGCTGACCCCCAGGATGCGCTCTATGGTCGCGGTCGGCAGCTCGTTGCATTCGGCCAGCAACCACGCATCGCGCTGATTCGCCGGCAACCGGCCCAGTGCGGCATGCACCCTGGCCCGGGTGGCGTCGGCCAGTTCGGGCGATGCCGGCTCTTCCGCAGGCGGCGCGACCCGGTCCAGCCAGCCCGGCTGATCCTCTTCGATCTGCTCGATGGACAGTGCGCTCGCGCGATCCTTGCGCCGGCGATGATCCGCGATCTTGAACACCAGCACGGAAGTGAGCCAGGTTCGATAAGTCGACTCGCCCCGAAATGACGCTTTGTTGACACAGGCAGCCAGCAAGGTCTCCTGCACCAGATCTTCGATCTCGTCATCCGGCCCGAGGCGGCTGCGGGCGAAGGCCGTGAGATAGCGCTGATGCGCGATCAGGTCGCCCGAGTCACCGGACGGGCGAGTGTCGCGTGCGCGACCGCGCATTTGCGTCCGCTCGCGTTCGCGATGGCGTTGGGACACGCGTGACGAAGCAAAATGAGCGGTGGCAACAGGATGGATTTTCGACACGCGGCGCTCCGGGGTGGCAGGGATAACCCTGTGACCACGATGATGGCCGATTCGATGCATGCGGTAGCATGTGAATCGTCTTGGATTCTTTGCCAATCGTCTCGCATGGATGCGTTGTCTGCCCTCTTTGGCCGTTTTCCCCTGTCCGCCCACCTGTTCTATGCCGGGGACATCTGCAACACGGCAGATTTCGCTGCCGCGGGCGGCCACGGCCATTTGCACATCGTCCGGCGCGGGACGCTGAGCTTTGCGGAAAAGCACAGCACACCGCTCACCATCAATCAGCCTGCCGTGCTGTTTTTTCCGAAGCCGCGTGATCACCGGCTCGTGCCGGTGCCCGGCGAGCCGGCGGAAATCCTGTGCGCGTCCGTGCGGCTGGGCGGAACCGCCAACAATCCCTTCCTGAAAGCGTTTCCCGACCTCTTGAACGTCGCGCTGGTCGAGTCGGCGCCGCTGTCACGCGTGCTGGATCTGCTGGTGGAGGAAGCCATGGGGCAACACGAAGGACGTCAGGCGGCACTGGATCGGCTCACCGAATATTGCCTGCTGCTCATGCTGCGTCACGTGGTGGATCGCGGCGAGGTGCGCATGGGCGTGCTGGCCGGGCTGGCCGACAGCCGCATCGCCCGGGCGGTCATGGCGATTCACGAGGACCCGCGACGCAACTGGACGCTTGCGGAGATGGCGGCTGTCGCCAATCTGTCACGTGCGCGTTTCGCCGCACGCTTCAAGCAGACGACCGGCTTCACTCCGCTGGACTACCTCACCGACTGGCGCATGGGACTCGCGCAATCGCTGATGAGCAAGGGCCACCCGCTCAAGCTCATCGCCGGGGAGGTCGGCTATGCCTCCAGTGCGACGTTCTCGCGAATATTCGCAGCACGGGCCGGCATGCCGCCACGCGCCTGGATGAAGGCCCGGTCCGATCCGGGCGCGGCGGTATCTGGCGGCTGATTGCTGCCCCGATCGGGCCGCCCGCAGTCGACCTTCAGGCGAACCGGTAGAAGTATTCCCAGTCCGAGAACGGATGATCATCGGTCACATGGCGGAACGCATGCAGCGCCAGGAGTGACTGCCCCACCCGCAGCGCCTCGCAACGATTCAATCGGCCGTGCTTGCGCAGCCAATCTGCCGCTTCGGCCCCGGTGAAACAGGCCGGATAGCGCTTGCCGAGATGGGTTCTGTCCTTGATCGGAATGCCCGCCTCGCCGCGCGCCGCGTCCAGCAAGGCCACCAGATCGGCGCGTTCGGTGTTCTCAGTGGGCGGGGAAAAACGAAAGAACAGGTCCTCATCGGCAAAAACGTGATCGCCCGCGACGTGATGCAGATAGCCCAGATGCTGCAGCGCCTGCCCAAGTGCCACGGCTGAACCGCGGGACGCGCCGGTAATGGCGCACAGCGCGTCAACCCCCTCAGACGCCACCAGACACTCGGGATAGGACTTCAGGCGATAGCTGCGGTCGGTGACATTGAAGCCACGCGGGCCTTTCAATTCGTCAAGCAGCGCCTTCAGGGTGAAGCCTCGGCCAGGCAACTTGGCCAGTGCCAACTGAGCATCGTCCAATGGGCCGGAAAGTTCATGGTCCTGCGCGATGACCTTCAGATAGGGCTCGAGTTCCGCAACGTCCAGATCGGTCACCGGCACACCCAGCACGCATGCCTGAACGGGCAACAGTGTCTCCTTCAGTCGCAAGCGGGACAGCGCAGGGAACGCGCCCAACGCGCCATGTTGCTTCAGCAACACTTCCTGCGCCGGGCTCAATGCCAGACATTCATCCGCAAGCACGACGATGCCCAATGCCGGCTGGGTCGCCTGAAGACGCTGAATGACAGTTCCCGGGGGCTCGCCCTGTGCCGCAAGCGTTGCCAGGTCAACCACCAGCACCGACCGTTCATGGTGGGCATACCGCAGTCGCGTCAGCTCTTCATCCAGCGCAGCGTCAGGCGACGCCACGTACGCATGCGCCCCGGAAGAAATGGCCAACGCCCTGAGCAGATTGGCTTGCGCAGCGTGCCGCGCGGCAATGATGAGTGAGGTGTCGGATCGCTTCAGTCGGGTGTTGGGCATGCAAGCTCCAGGCGGATCGGTTCAGACTTGGGTCGGCCGATCCACCGGAACCTTTCATCTCGTCAACCTGGCATGGCCATTTCGCGCGTCTTGCTCGACCTCACCGTCAACACATTCGGCGGTGCCGCAAACGTCTCCGCCGTCGACACCTCCCAGAACACCTTGAACACCGGATGCGACGGCACGCTGTCGAGCAGCTCGCCGGGCCTCAGCCACTGGTAGAGCGCCGAGAGGGAGCGCACTTCGGTTGACGAGATGCGGCGGATGACATGCTCGGGGCCGACTTCGGACGGATGCGAGAGCCCCGCGGCACCCAGCAATTCCTTCAACGCCTTCAGCGTGTTCTGGTGGAACTGGAACACGCGTTCCGCCTTGTCCGGCACGACCAGCGCGCGCATGCGCACGGGGTCCTGCGTGGTGACGCCGGTGGGACAGTGTCCGGTGTGACAGGACTGCGCCTGGATGCAGCCCAGCGCGAACATGAACCCGCGCGCCGAGTTGCACCAGTCCGCACCCAACGCCATGGCCCGCGCCATGTCGAATGCTGTGACGATCTTGCCAGAGGCGCCGATGCGGATCTTGTCGCGCAAGCCGACGCCGACCAGAGTGTTGTGCACCAGCATCAGGCCTTCGCGCAGCGGCGCGCCGACGTGATCGGTGAATTCCAGCGGCGCCGCACCGGTGCCGCCCTCGCCGCCATCGACCACGATGAAGTCGGGCGTGACGCTGGTCTTCAGCATCGCCTTCACGATGGCGAACCACTCCCACGGGTGGCCAATCGCCAACTTGAAGCCCACCGGCTTGCCGCCGGAGAGATCGCGCAGGGTCTGGATGAACTGCATCATCTCGATGGGCGTCGAAAACGCCGAGTGCCGCGCCGGTGAAACACAATCCACGCCTTCCGGCACGCCGCGAGCGATGGCGATTTCGCCAGTGACCTTGGCGCCGGGCAGCACGCCGCCGTGTCCGGGCTTGGCGCCCTGTGACATCTTCAGCTCGATCATCTTCACCTGCTCGGACTTGGCGTTCTCGGCGAACTTCTCCGCGCTGAATGTGCCGTCCGGATTGCGGCAGCCGAAGTAGCCCGAACCGATTTCCCACACGAGATCGCCGCCACGCTCGCGGTGCCACTTGGAGATCGAGCCTTCGCCGGTGTCGTGGAAGAACTTGCCGCGCCTGGCCCCCTCGTTCAGCGCGAGGATGGCATTGGCCGACAGCGCACCGAAACTCATGGCCGAGATATTGAACACGCTGGCTGCGTAGGGCTGCTTGCAGGCTGGGCCACCCACGGTCACCCGGAAGTCGTGGCTTTTGAGATCGAGCGGCGCGATGCTGTGGTTGATCCACTCGTAATGCGGCTCGTACACGTCGGCCTGCGTGCCAAACGGGCGCTTGTCCACCGCATTCTTGGCGCGCTGGTAAACGATGGAACGCTGCGCGCGGGAGAACGGCAACTCGTCCGTGTCCGCCTCCAGAAAATACTGGCGGATCTCCGGGCGGATGAATTCGAAGAAGAAGCGGAAATGCGCCAGCACCGGGTAGTTGCGGCGGATGGCCTGACGCGTCTGGCTGAAGTCAATCAGTCCGACCAGCCACAGCACCGCGAAGATCAGCGCCGGCCAGGCGAAATGCAGCGAGTGCGGAATGAACGCGAACGAGAGCACCGCGGCGAGTCCGCACGCGGTCCAGGCCCAGTAGCGCTGCGGGATGATGCGATCGAGCAAGGCAGTCATATTGTTGTAATCCTCCTCCGGTGGGGCAGACTGTAATGAATGCGCCGCGCGCTGTAAACGCGGGGTCTTCACGCATTGCCACCATCCACGCTGCTACACTCGGTCCCGGCCACTTTCCCTGGAGTTGCAAACCATGACCGTATCGCTCTACCGCATCACCGTGCCCGCGTTCGAACACACGCTGGGCTGCCTCAAGGACATCCTGCGCAAAGCCGAAGATCACGCAGCGGCGAAGAAGATCGATCCGTCCGTGCTGCTTAACGCGCGGCTCTACCCCGACATGTTCGCGCTGACCCGCCAGGTGCAAATCGCCACCGACGTGGCCAAGGGTGCCTGCGCCCGCATCAGCGGCCAGGAAATCCCCAAGTACGAGGACAACGAGACCTCATTCGCCGAACTGCAGGCGCGCATCAACAAGACGCTGGCCTACATCGGCAGCTTCGAGCCTAAGGACATCGACGGCCAGGAAGAACGCGACATCGTCATCATGCCGGGCGGCGTCGAGCGCAAGTTCAAGGGTGAGCGCTACATCGTGAACTGGGCGATTCCCAACTTCTACTTCCACGTCATGGCGGCTTACTGCATCCTGCGCGAGAACGGCGTGGAAGTCGGGAAGATGGACTATCTCGGGGCCGGTCTCGGCAAGGATTGATCAGGAGCTGCACGACAAGGCCGAACATCCGGCCTTGTGCCGCGCCCACTCCGGGCGGCGCGCGTAGAGATCCTCGAATTCCGGCTGTTCGTCATAGGGCAGCCGGATCAGACGCATCAGACGCTTCAGCACCGAATCATCGCCCGCAGCAAGCGCATCGATGGCCTGCTGCGCGAGATAGTTGCGCGGCACGTATTTCGGATTGACCGCGTTCATGGCTGCGATGCGCTCGGCAGCGGGACGCCCTTCGGCGCGGATGCGCGCAGCCCATTCGCCCAGCCACGCGGCGAGTGCCTCGTGCTGCGCCACGGAAAGCTCGGCGTACAGCGCAGGCAGCAATGGTGCATTGCGAATATTCGCGTCGAGCTCGGCGGACGCTGAAACCTTCGCCAGCTCGCGGAAGAAGATCGTGAAGTCGGTTTCCACCTGCGTCAGCACTTCGGCCATGCGCGTCACAAACGCGGCGTCATCGGGCATGGAAAGACCGACGAGCCCCAGCTTGGCCGCGAGCATGTCCTTGGCCACCGTGTCGAATGTGCGTTCAAAGGTGGCCAATCCCTGATTCAACGCCTCCGGATCCTCGATGACCTGGGTGAGCGCATTGGCCAGCCGCACCAGGTTCCAGTGCGCGATGGCCGGCTGGCGGCCATAGGCATAGCGGCGGCCCTCCGCATCGGTGGTATTGGGTGTCCAGTCGAAATCCACGCCTTCCAACCAGCCATACGGACCGTAGTCGATGGTGAGGCCGAGGATGGACATGTTGTCGGTGTTCATCACGCCATGCACGAAGCCGACCCGCATCCAGTGCGCGACCATCATGGCGGTGCGATGGCAGATCTCCTCGAACCAGGCGGCGTAGCGTGCCTCACCCTGCAAATCCGAAAGATGCGGGTAGTGCGTCGTGATAACCCAGTCCGCCAGGCGCTTCGCAATCTCCGGTTCCTTGTGAGCGAGGTAGATCTCGAAATTGCCGAAGCGGATGAACGTGGGCGCCACGCGACAGACCACCGCACCCGGCTCGGTTGCCGGATTGCCGTCGTAGAACATGTCGCGCCAGACATCCTCGCCCGTGCCCACCAGCGACAGCGCGCGCGTCGTCGGCACGCCCAGGTGATGCATGGCTTCCGAGCAGAGGAACTCGCGCACCGATGAACGCAGCACGGCGCGGCCATCCGCCGTGCGGGAGTACGGCGTCCTGCCCGCGCCTTTCAATTGCAGTTCGTAGCGCTGGTTCCCGGGCGTGATCAGTTCGCCCAGCGTGATCGCGCGCCCATCGCCCAGCTGCCCGGCCCAGTTGCCGAATTGATGACCGCCATAGCGCGCAGCATAGGGCGCCATGCCGGCGGCCAATGCGTTGCCGCCGAGGATGTCGGCCTCGGTCTGTCCCGGTGCGCCCAGTCCCAGCATGGCGGCGACCTCGTCCGACCACGCCAGCAGCGTCGGCGCCTTCACCGGCGTCGGCGTGACGCGCGTGTAGGCTGCGCCGCGCACCTGGCGCGGGATGTTGTCGTCCAGCGGGTCGGCGGGGAGCTCGCGGATGAAACTGTTGTCGAAGGTGGCGTCGGCGAGGTGGGGCATGGCGGACATGGCACGTGGGGCGGATGACATGCGTCGCAGTTTGGCACAGGCCCGGTCGCCGACAGTGCAAAACCCCACAGTCTTTGCGGCGCACGATGCACTATCATCCCGCCTCAATCCTGCTGAAAGACGCCCCCAACGTGATCGCCGAAACCCGTCTCACTGCCCTGCAAGCCCTGCGCGACCCGGGGTTTGCCTTCGTTGGCGCCGAGGCCATGCGTGAAGCGCTCAGGCTGCCCGAGGACGAGCAATGGGCGGCATTCGCCGCAAGCTGGGAGGGCATGCCACGCGACCAGTACATGGGCGATGGCGGCCGGTACCGCTTCCGCCGCTATGCCACGCTGACTGCGGACAAGGCCGGCAAGATCACGGTGGCGCCGCACCAGCCGCATTTCCAGAGCACCGACTACAACCGGCTCAATGGCGGCGTTGCGCGCTGGTTCGAACCGATTCCCGACAGCGTCCTGCATAGCCCCGTGCTCACGCGAATATTCGCAACCTGCACGGCGATGTTTTCGGTGCTGAAACCCCACGTTCCCTGGCACATTGAAGCGCACCAGTTCCGCATCCAGGCCAGCGCCGACGAAGTTGGCAAGCCCACGCCCGAAGGCGTGCACCGCGACGGCGTGGACTTCGTGGTGGTGATGATGGTGACGCGACAGAACATCGCGAGCGGCACCACCACCATTCATTCCCCCGATGGCGCGGTGCTGGACAGCTTCACGCTGACCCAGCCATTCGACGCCGCCCTGCTTGACGATCATCGCTGCCTGCACGGCGTGACGCCGGTGACACCGCTCGATCCGAAGCAACCTGCCTGGCGTGACGTGCTGGTGGTGACCTGGCGGGCCACGCGCTAATCCGCAGTCCGCTGACGCTCACTCCTCCCACTGAAAGCGCACCAGCGCCAGTATGGCGAACCCCGCGCTGAACGCCACCATGACGGCGCCGTGCAGCGCCGCAACACCGAAATCGAGCCCGCGCCAGGTCATCGCCGCCAGCCCTTCGATGGCCCAGGTCGTGGGCATGAAGAGCGCTGCCTTCTGCAGCCACTCGGGAAACACGAAACTGGGCACCCAGGCACCGCCCACCATCATCAGAATCAGGGTGACGAAGATCGCCAGGCCGCGCGTGGCCTCCGGCGTCCTGCCCACGGCCGCCAACAGCAGGCCGAGGCTGGCGGTGAGCAGCGAGAAAGCGGCGACCACGAGGATGAATCCCGGCAGGCTGCCCTCGACGCGCACGCCAAAAAACAGCATGCCCACACCAAAGATCACCATGAGCAGCGTGAAGGCGATGACGGCGATGCTGGCCAGTGATGCGCCCAGCAGCTGCAGCCGCGACAGCGGCGCCGCGCGGTAGCGCTTCCACAGTCCCATGCGCCGCATCAGCAGCAGACCGATGCCGAGATCGATGGCCATGAACAGGATGAACTGCACGCCCATCCCGCCAAAGGATTGCGAGTAGGCGTTGTAGGCGGCGGCGCGATTGGCCTTGGCTGCGGTTTCGCGCAGTTCGAACGGGGTGCGCAGTCCGCCACGCGCCGGGGCGGCCGGTTGCCCGGCGCTGCTCGCAGCATCGGCAGCACCCTGGGTGCCCGGCGCGGCGGGCACGCCGGCTTGCACTTTTTCGATGGCATCAAACATGTTGAGCAGGTCGCGGCGCTGACCGTCCGCGAGACCCGCGCTGGAGGCCAGTTGGGCACGCATGTCCTTGAGCAGGTCCTGCGTCACATTGTCGGTACTGCCCATGAGGGCACCGGTCACATGCTGCATGACCTGCTGCGTGAAGAGACCGCGCACCACGGCAAGCGCCATGGATTGCGATGGGTCGAATTGGACGTCAATCACCGGCCGGTCTCCGGGCGCGAACAAGGTGCGCGCAGCCGCCTTGCCAAAGTCCTTCGGCAGCGTGAGCACGACCTTGAGCTTGCCGGCCTTCACCTGGGCCGCGGCCGCGTCGGCCGGCAGGTCGCGCACTTCGAGCGAAGCATCGGCACGCAGGCCGGCGACGATTCGCCGACTCACCTCGCTTTGGTCCTGGTCGATCACGGCGATGGGAATGGGCGCCGTCTTCTTGTCGCCACCACCAAACAGCGAGCCAAAGAAGACTGCGATGAAAATCGGCGCTGCCAGATTGACCAGCAGTGCCCGCTTGTTCGAGAAATACAGCACCAGATCTTTTCTGATCAGCGCGAGAAAGGCTTGCATCGCTTCACTCCTTCAATCCGTCAATCGATCCACCGTCAATCACGCAACTGGCGACCCGTCAGGGCCAGAAACACGTCTTCGAGCGTGGCACGCCCGGACTGGATGTCCAGCACCGTGTGTCCGGCTGCGGCGATGCGGTTCAGCACGGAGCCGGCTGCATCCAGACTCGCGAGACTGACCACCATCCTGCCGTCGCGCCACTCGGTCCCCTGCACGCCGGGCAAGTCGGCGAGAAACGCCGCGTCGAACGGCGCCGCCGGCAGCAGACTCAACGACGCGACCTGCGGCACCCTGCGCTTCACGGCATCCAGCGTGCCCTCGGCCACGACCTTGCCGTGATCCAGGATCACGATTTCGTCAGCGAGCCGTTCCACTTCTTCCATGTAATGCGTGGTGTAGATGAGGCCCTTGCCGCGATCGCGCAGCGTTTCCAGATTGGCGAAGATCGCGTTGCGACTTTGCGGGTCCACCCCCACGGTCGGCTCGTCCAGGATGAGCACGTCCGGATCGTGCATGAGCGAACAGGCGATGTTGAGCCGGCGCTTCATGCCGCCGCTGAACGTGGCCGGCCGGTCATCGGCGCGATCGGCCAGCCCAACCAGCGCCAGTACTTCCTCCGAACGCGACTTGAGCGCAGCACCGTTCACGCCGTAGAGCGAACCGAAGAGCGCCAGGTTGTGGCGTGCGGACAACTCTTCGTGCAGCGCGAGGTCCTGCGGCACCAGACCGAGGCGGCACTTGACCGGACTCGCATCACCACCGATCCGCTGGCCGTTCAGGGCCACCTCGCCAGCGTCGGCTGGCGTCAGTCCGCAAATCATGGACACAGTTGTGGTCTTGCCGGCCCCGTTCGGCCCGAGCAGGCCCACGATCCGGCCGGCGGCAACCGTCATCGACACACCGTCCACGACGGTCCGGCTGCCATAAGTCTTCTTCAGTCCCTCCACGGTAAGCATCAATGCACTCCGTCTGCTGAGATGCGCCAAGGTTAGCCTGAACGAATCGGGATTTCCGCGCGCTGCGACAGGCCCTGGGCCACGCGGCGCCAGTGGTCGTCAGGCGGCGCGAACGGTACGTCCACGGCCACCTGCTGCGCAAGAACCGCGGGAGACTATGCGAATATTCGCGTCATGGACACGCCCGCCCGCCCCGCCATCACTGCCGTCATCCTCGCCGGCGGCAGGGGCTCGCGCATGGGTCATGTCGACAAGGGCCTGCAGCCCTTTCGCGGCAAGCCGATGGTGATGCATGTGATCGAACGGCTCAGCCCCCAAGTCGACGAGCTCATCATCAATGCCAACCAGAACCTCGACACGTATGCCACGTTCGGGCATCGCGTCATCGCCGACGAAATCGAAGGCTTTGTCGGCCCGCTGGCGGGGTTCGAGCGCGGTTTGACGCACGCGCAGCACGATCTGGTGGTCACGGCCCCCTGCGACTCGCCGTTCCTGCCGGCAGATCTGGTGACGCGCCTTGCGACCGCGCTTGCTCGCGAGAATGCTGAAATCGCGGTGGCCCGGACCGGCGACCAGGCGCATCCGGTCTTCTGCCTGATGCAGAAGCACGTGCTCGCCAGTCTGCGCGAGTTTCTGGCGGGCGGTCAGCGCAAGATCGACCGCTGGTATGAAACCCGCCGGCTGGTCGAGGTGGCGTTCGATGACGAGGAAGACGCCTTCCGCAACATCAACACGCTGGAAGAAAAGGCCGCGCTGGAGACGGGCGGCGACGGCTAGTTGTCGATGTAGCGCTTGCGGTGGGTTTCCATCAGCTTCCAGCGCACCACCGGAATGTCCGAAATGGCCGCGACCGGCAGACGACACGCCTCGGTGTCGGCGCTGAAGCGGATGCTGGCGGACGCCGCCGTGAAGCCCGACACCTGCGCCGCGCCGAAATGGTTGCCCGGCACCAGCGTCTCGCTGTAGTCCGACGGCGTGGTCAGTACCCCGCCCCCCGATCGCACCAGCATCAGTGCGTCCGCAGGCGGCGTGATGACCTCGCCCTCCTTGAACCGCGCCGATTCGGCCGCGCGCAGCAGTCGATGCAGCGTGACACCCGACACGTTGTCGGCGAACAGCCAGCTGCGGCGCAGGAATTCGAGATGCTGCTGGGAATCCACCAGTTCCTGATGCTTCACCCGGTCGGCCACGAAGTCGAGATACAGATCGCGATGCATGCGCAGCACCTGCACGAACGAGATTGCGCGACAGGTTTCCTCGGCGACCGACCCCATCAGCGCCGGCGCCTCGCCCAGGATGGAGCCGGACGACACGAGGCTGGACACCGCGCCGGGACGCAGCAGCTCCGCAAGGCCGCTCACGATGAGATACACCGCATCCAGCGGCTGACCCGTCTTGTACAGCAGCACTTCCGGATTGAACGACAGGATATTGCCGTTCATGAGGTGCTTGATGCGATGCAACGGCGCATCGGGGAAATACTCGGACAAGTACTGGAACGCCTGGCTGCGCAGCGGCTCGGACACGCCCTCGATCAGCACATCCACCGTGCCGAACGGCGCCCCGGAGCCGATGGCGCGCTCCTGCTCGGTGAGCTTTCTTGCGGTGTGAGCGAGGATGAGTTTCTTCGACACGTCCCACGTGAAATCCTTGGCCTCGCCATGGATCATGCCGCCACCAATGTCGATCTTCTTGATGTCGGCCGGCTCGGCATAGGCGGCCACGGTGCGGTCGTGCAAGGCCTGGCTGATGCCGGGCTTCTCCGGATCGTCCGTGACCATCTTCTTCAGCACATCGGCCGAAGTGATGTCGGCAAGGTGGGCGTAGCTGCGATACCCGCCCTCCCACATGACGCGAAACTGGAAAATCGTGGTCTCCACCGGATGAGGCGACAGGATGGGCTTGACTTCCAGACCCTCGATGTCGTTCCAATGGTCGAGAGACAGATCTCGTACATCGAAGAGCTGCGAGAACTCGGCCTCCGGGATTCGCATCAACTTCGACAGCTTCTTGAACACTGACGTGCGCACCATGGGCACGGCGTAGTAGGCGATGCGCCGATCACCACGGATGAGTGCCGTGAGGCCGGCGAGGTGATCATCGTGACCGTGGCTGTGGAAAATGCCATCGATCTCGTTCACGCCAATGCCAAGCGCGGTCAGCGCGTATTCAATGTTGGGCCCGGCATCGACCAGATACACCCGGCCCTGAAAGAGCACGATGCTGCCCATCGGCGGCCGGTTCAGGTCCCAGCCGTCGCCATCGCCGGTATGGACAATGGCGAAGTAATCGCGTTTGAGAAAATGATTGTCCAGCGTGTACGGGCACTCGAATGACTGGTCCGGCGCGAGATTGAGATCGATCTCGATGGACTCATCCTTGTAGGCCAGTTCGAACACATTGGTGCGCAGACGGCGGATGGTCACGCCGTTGAGAATCTCATGCGGCTCGCGCTCCACATACACCGGGCGGCAGAGCTCTTCGGTCGGCATGATGCGGCCAAAGGCGAAAGCAAGCTTCATGCGCATGAGCTCGGCCGCCATGTAGGTGGGCACGCCAGCTTCGACCAACTCTTCCGTGGACGACAGTCCATAGTTGCCGCGGAAGAGATACTCCATCTGCGCGTGCACCTGGCTCTTCGAGCCGACCAGCAGCGGCCGCGCACCGGTGTTGCCCGGATGATTCGGAATGATCATGCCCTGCTTGTAGAGCATCTGCAGCAGGGGAAACTCGGCATGATTGCTGGGCCAGCCGTTCTGGATGGGCAGGTCGGACAGCAGGATCGCGTTGGGACCCGTTTCGCAGGCCACGCCCTTCACTTCAGCCGGCACGATGAGTCCCCGGCGTAGCAAATGCTTCACCGCATCGACCGGGCAGCCGCAGAGCAGGCGAAGACCCGCTTCCGGCACTTCGACCCAGAACATGCCGGTCGTCACCGCGATTTTACGAATGGCGGACATCATCCCCTCCCCGGGTGTGGCCAGGAGCCCTGTACAGTCGTGGGCCCTGTGCGCCGTGCTGTGTACTGCTTCTACGTTCTTTTTTGATCCGAGGATGCAGCCGGCCAGAGACGGTACTATCGACGGCGTGGTTGGCGCGATGGATCGCGGCAATGCGGCGAATATTCGCAGATAGGCCAGTTGCCCGCAACCGCTGCGGCGCACAGTCCGATGCCACCTTCGCGTCACGCTGCCATTCGCCGCAATCAAGTTGTAACCGTCACATGAAACGCATCGTCATACGCAAGCTGGTCAAACCGCCGCGCTGGGGCATCGTCTGGTTTCCCGAATTCAGCGCGCAGACGGCACAGGCCATTGCCACCCTGCGCAATGCCCACGACCCGCTGGCGGCCACGCTGGCGCCCCACCTCTGGCTGGTCTTTCCGTTCGCCGCGCATCTCAACGCCACCCAGCTCACTGCCCACATCCGCCGCCGCACGGCGCGCTGGCCGCAGATGCCGGTCGTGTTTTCCGGCATTCGCAATCTCAAGGACGAGTTCGTGCTGCTGAACGCGCGCACCGGCGCAGGCAGCGTCGTTGCGCTCCACGACCGGCTTTATGGCGGCATCCTTGCACCCTACCTGCGCGATGACATGGACTACCTGCCGCATGTGACGTTGGCAAGATCGACCGACCCGCAAATATTCGCCAGTGCGCTGGACATGGCCGAAAGCAACCTGGCAGGCGAGTACCGCGCACTGTTGGGTCATGTGAGCCTGTTGAGTCTCACCGGGGAAGGCGTTCACCTGTCGCCACGCCATCGCGTGACCGAGGTGGCGCGCATTGCGTTGGGTTGATCAGGCGGGATTGCTGCTTGCAATGCGTTCGATGATCGCCACCGCGCGCGCAACGCCGTCTTCCGCCTGAATCGAGCGACCCACGCGCGCCGCGTTGGAACGTATCGTCGCGTCGCCCGCTGCGCGTGCGATGGCTGCCGCAAGTCGTTCAGCGGTCAACCGCTTCTGCGGAATCGGGTCCGGTCCCGCGCCCAGCGCAGCGACCGCGCGTCCCCAGAACGGCTGGTCGAGACCGAACGGACAGATCACCGTGGGACAGCCTGCCCGCAGCCCTGCCGCCGTGGTCCCCGCGCCACCGTGATGCACCACGGCAGCCATCCTGGGGAACAACCATTCATGCGGCGCGGCATCGAGCATGAACACCGATGACGGCAAGGACGCTTCCGTCATGCCGCCCCAGCCTGTTGCGATGACCGCGCGCACCTTCGCCTGTCGGATCGCGTCAAGCACCAGACGCGTGGTCGCTTCCGGCCGCGTGCCGGCCATGCTGCCGAAACCGACATAGACGGGAGGCGGCCCCGCATCCAGATACCGCTGCAACGCTTCCGGTGGTGCCCAAGGTCTGGCAGTCGCAGCACTTTCTGCAGGCGGCATGAACCAGAACCCGGTGGTGTGAACATGATCGGGCCAGTCCGCCGGCGGCGGCACGACGCTTGCGCTGAAGCCGTGCAACACGGGCACGGGACGCCCCTGCGCAATTCGGCTGGGTGCGCTCTCTGCCGATTTCCCGGTCGGGTCGTGCCGACGCCGCCACGCATTGACGTAGCCGCGTGAAGACATGTTCATCACGCCATGCATCAGCCGCCACGTCGCCCGGTTGTATGCCCTGCCCAGCGGCCAGCGCGGCAGACCCGGCAGCGGCCATTCGCCGGTTGGCACGAACATCGGATTGAGCAATGCCAGCACGGCGGGAACTTTGCGAACAGCCGCGAACGCGGGCATGCAAAACAGCTTGGGGTGATACACGATCACATCGGGCTGATGCGCCTCGACTGCAGACCACGCATCCGCCACCAGACGGTGATGAATGGGTCCCACCCTGCGCAGGATGCCGGGCAGGCTTTTCAACACACCGGTGAGGCTGTTCAGGTTGCTGAACACTTCACGACCGAATGGCGATTCAAGCAGGGTCAGCAAGCCTTCATCGAGCGGCAGGAAGCGCAGACCGTGATCGGTGATGAAGGACTCGAAGCGCGGGCACGTGGCCATCGCCACCTCGTGCCCGGCGGCCCTCAGGCCCAGCGCCAACGCGAGGAATGGCTGCACGTCGCCGCGGGTGCCGATAGTGGTGAGCAGAATTCTCACCACCCACTCCCTGCGAATATTCGCATATGCTGCATTGCACAAGAACAAGAAGCGGCGGACTGTGCGCCTGTTCAAGAGGCGCTGTCAAGCGTCATCCATCACGTACTGCAAAGCAATTGTTGCGCCGCAACACGCTGGCACGGCTTATGCAGAAGCAGCGGATAGCTGCGCACATTCAGGCACTTGCGACGCATATTCGGTGACCACTTCGCACTGGAAGACACATCCGCTTACCCAGCTCCGAGCGTCTCATTGGCACCACAGAAAGTTGCACCACACAAGGAGGCCTCATGCGCACATTTGCCCAGTTCTGCCTGCTGCTCGCTGCCAGCATCGCCCTCCCGCTCACCGCCCTCGCCCAGACCTGGCAGAGCAGCACCCAGGGCCACACCATCACCTCCACCGGCTTCCCCGAAGGCACAATCAAGGTGGACGAGAAACTGACCTACGTCGGCTCGGACAAGTGGGTGCTCTACGGCGTGGCCGACTGCGAGATTCACGTCTTCGCCGAAACCGATGCGGACAAGACATTGAAGCGTCTCGTCTGGGTGCAGTTCGAGGGCTACCTGCCGGACAAGCCGCACACCTACAACTACGACAAGGAACCGTTCCGCACTGAACTCTCCGGTCACACCTTCTTCGATCGCGTGACCTTCCGCAAGATGGACCCGGCGCAGAAGCCGCGCGCAGGTTCGGACACGGAACGCGTGATGAAGATGCTGGAATCGAAAGGTATCAAGTTGCCGACCGATGCTGCGACTAAACGAAGTCCGGTGGACTTCGTTTGGACGCCGCAGGCGGTCCCGAAGGGATTCAGGATCGCCTAGAGCGAGACTGAACAATATTCGCTGGGTGCGGCTCAACGACGAACGGCGCAAGGAGCTCATGATCATCTACGTCGAAAACCTGGCGCCGCTCAACCTGACCGCCGCCGATCTTGCGGAAGGTGGCAAGTCGGCGGCCGACATCGACAAGGTGCGGGCCGGCATTCGTGAGCGCGCGAAGTCAGCGTTGGACATGAAGATGAAGTGAGCCGCGGCTGGTCGGGCCTTGCAAAGACGCTCAGGCCGGACGCGGCACCGCGTAGCGCAATTCGGCGAAACCATTGCCCACCTGTCGCACTTCCAGCAGTTGCAAGGGCGGCTGCGTGAGCCGGCGCGGAAAAAGCGGCTTGCCATGACGTGCTGACAGGATCTGTCAGCTGAAGATCTTCGGCAAGTAGACCCAGGGCAGCACAATCAGCAGCCCCAGAAAGAGAAGCATCTGCGCGCCCACGAAAAGCATGAGCACCCCGCGCCCGTATTGGCCCGGATCGTTTTGCGGAAAGTGACGGGGCTTCTGGTCCGGGTCAAAGTAAAAGGCCACTTGCGCAAGCACGGCGCAGCCGAGCAAGCCGGTGCCGGCGTAGAACAACGAGAATTGCAGCACCGGTGACGGATCGACATCGCGGGCGTACAGCAGACCGGCCGCTGCGAAAGCGGCCAGCACCACCACGACACAGACCAGCGCAACCCAACCCAGCAGCTTGGCGTTCCGCTGCACCCCGAGGCTCAGGCCCGCCCAGAATCCTGTCTTCTCCATGCGCTCAGCGCCTGCGTCTGGCCGGGGCGTGACCGCTTTGCGAATATTCGCAGTCACACAATCGTTGAATGGCTGCCATCCAGCTACAGCTTCCCGTTCGCGCGCAACCCCTCCAGACGCAGCGCCAACCGCTGCTCCAGCTCCGAAAGCGCTCGCCGGGCGGTCGCGCGCGCCTCATTCGTGGTCGCGGCGTCAAGCTCGGCGCGGAGCTTTGCCCGCTGGTGGAAGAGCTCGATTTCCGGCGGCACCACGCCAGCGTTCTTGAGAATCTTGAAGGGCATGCGGAATTCGGCGGGCGTGGATTCCCAGCCGATGTCCTCGATCATGGGCCGGCCGTAGCCTTCGGCGCCCTGCAGCTCGCCGGTCTCGGCGGCCTCTTTCAGTTTGCGGGCGATTTCATCTTCGACAAGTTTCAGATTGGGCATGTCGTGTAGACCTCACTGAGCGATGAATCGACTGCGAATATTCGCACTGGCTGGCGACGCAGCGCAAGTTGGGCGCGCCTCGCAGGAAATTCCGGCTTCGGCTCTTGAGCGGCGCACCGAATGGGACGACACTACGCTTCCCGTCCAGGTTCGAGCTCCCCATGCGCGCACTGCCTGCCACGAAGTCATCCGCCGCCCTGTACGCGATCGGCCTGATCCTGCTGTTGACCGCATGCTCGGGCGGCAAGACGCAACCGCTAGAAATCGGTGTGCATCGTGGCACCGTGACCGTGCCCTCCGGCTGGCACACGGTGAATCAGGGGGAGAAATGGGAGGTGCGCAAGGGCGAGGCGTCCATTGTGCTGCACGCTCTCGGCCCTGCGTCACCCGCCGCCATGCAGCGCGAGGCGGCACGCATCATGGCGCTCTGGCGCGGCAATGCGGACGGCGCGCAAGCACGGGTCAAGCGGCTGTATCAGAACGTGAACCGCTTTGTCGACATGAAACATCGGACACAGGTGTCCAGCGCCATGCTGCCGCTGCTGGAGCCCGCAGCACGCAGCCTGCCCGAGGCCGAGCTCAACCAGCGCTTTGCGGACTGGCACGAAGCACTCGCTGCCATCCCGACACCCGGCATCGAAGCGCTGGGCGATGCGGCCCTGCCACTCGCCGATCACGACCGGCGGCGCGCCATTCAATCGCGCACGCAAACCACGTTCGGTGGCAAACCGGCCATGGATTACTTGACCGTGACCAAGAGCACGCAGGACTTCCAGAAACGGATTGTCGTCATCGACAACGATGGACATCTGCTGGCCATCTACCTCGGTATCCTGGGCCACGCGGCACACCTGAAGGAATTCGACCGCCTCGTGGGCTCAATTCACTTTGACGCCACCCCCAGCGAGCGGCGATGAATCGACTGCGGTCCCTCGCGCGTGCGGCTGCCGACCGCCCACACCGCGTTGCTGCCCTGAATGTGCAGCGCACGCAACTCCTCCCCTGCAATCTCCGCCTCCACGCGCCACGTCGCGCCGCCATCCTGGGTGTGCAGGATGAGCGAGCGGCCGTGATTCGGGTAGTAACCCGTGATCCAGCCTCGCGATGCATCGGCAAAGCGCACTGCCGACAAGGTGAGGCCCGGCGTGCGATCACCAGCGTCAATGGTCACCGACTTGCCACCCGACTGCGTCACCGTCTCCAGCTTGGTCTTCGACTGTGCATCGGCCACGCCGGTGGATTGGCGCTGCCACGTTGCACCTGCATCGCGGGTCGCAAAGATGGTTCCCTCGTCACCCACCACCCAGCCGGTGCGCGCATCGGCAAAGTGCATGTCCCAAAACGTCGGCCGCCCCTGTTCCGGCAGCGGCAGTGCAACGGGCGCCCAGCTGACGCCACCATCGTCTGAACGCATCAGGCTGCCGTTGGTGCCCGCAAGCCAGCCGGTCGCATTGCTCACAAAATGAACGGCCCGGCCACCCAATCTTGCCTGCGGGTCTTGCGGCGCGATCTTCTGCCACTCGGTACCATTGTCGCCGGTCTGCCAGACGCCTTGGTCGCCAGCGACCCAGCCGGTGGCGTCGCCCGGAAACATCATGTCGCTGAAGTAACCGCTGCCGCCATTGACCGTCGCGCGCGACCAGTTCTCGCCACCGTCCGCCGTCACGAAAATGCCGGCACCGCCGGTCGCGGCGATGCCGCGCTCAAGACCGGAGAAACGCACGCTGCTCACGAGTAACCCGCCGCGACTGCCGCCATCCGCGACAATGTTGCTCTGAAACCGCCAGGTCTTGCCGCCGTCGCGCGTGCGGCCCACCAGCCCGCCGACCACATTGAACGCGCCTCCCGCCACCCAGCCGTTTTGCGAGTCCTCGAACCAGACAGTGCGCAGGTCCGCCGAGGTGCCGAGCTTCAGAGACTCCCAGGGGCTTGTGCCGCGTTTGCTGCAGGCTCCGAGCGAAATGAACATCGCGATCATGCACACGCCGGCAAACCTGGCCGCAGGCGAGAACCTGGTGAGTAAGCTTGCGCGTGAAGACGATGCGAGCACGGTGGCGGATGCGGTCATGGGAGATCCCTTCGGATGAGCGTGGGTGAAGCGGCATTCCGCGCACCTTGCCACATGCGGGAGCGAAGCCGAACAGCAAGCGTCTCAGCCTTCGCGCGGCAGGTGCACAGATCCTATGGCGAAGATTCGCAACGGCAGAAGGGCCGCACGCACAAACCATTCCATTTGTGCCGCCCCTGGCGCCTGCCCGCGAGATCACTCAGAAAAAGTATCCACTCCGGCCTTGAGGTCGAATTTCGCGCGCTGTCGAAAGCGAATAGACACGTGTCCGGGCGCAAGTCGGCGCAGACCGGTCGCCAATTTTTCGCCATCGCCAGCCGAATAGTCGCACAGCAGGTAGGGGCGCCCTTCGCCCGAGCGCGAAACTGCGTTCTGCAGTCGATCCAGCCATCCGCGGCCACTCAGCTGATCATCCGCGACGAAAATGACCACCATGCGCCAGGTGTGTGTGGTTTCGTCAGGGTCCACCAGCACCAATCGCTCGGCAAGCAGGATCTCCTGAATGCCCTCCCAGGCAAGTGGCTGCGTGGGTGCACCCGGAAGCGACGAAATGGAAAGACCTGTCTGGTTCGCAGTCAGGACCCTCAAACCATTTTCAGCAAACATGTGGACTGCCTGATTGGGCAGGCGCCAGAGAATCGCAATGCCGACCAACACAAACGCAGCGCAGAAAATCCCGAGAAAGAAACGAGAATCCTTCGCCTGCTCGGCAACCAGCGCGTAGAAACCCAGGCCGAAGCCGATGCACACCAGCCCGGTGACGAGACCCATGAAGAGCGTGCCCCACTTCTCGCGGTAGACGACGACTTCGCTATCCGAAACGAGCGAGCGTAGCTGCATCAAGAGCACTCCTTCCTGCACCTGGCATGCGAATATTCGCATGCCTCGACCCGAAACATGGCACGAGCCCCACTACCGCAGCAGTCCGTCCGGTAGCTCCCATTCAGTCGTCATATTCAAAGTAGCCTTGGTCAGGCGTAAGAAACACCGCTTCCGCACCGACCACCAGGCCGTCCCGGACGAGCTCGAACACCTGATACGAACCATCACCGAAGCCGGTACTGCAATACACCATGGCCGTGTCCGCACCCGGGCAGGGATACAGCCCGGCCCGGTCCAGCTCGTCGTACTCGCGCATGGTGTATTCATCGATCCAACCTTCCCAGGCTGCCTCGTCGCTGTCCATGAATCTCTCCAGGACCTCGACATCGAATACAGCGGCCGTGGCGACATCAACGCCGAACTCGCCGACGGCTTTGCCGCGAATCGGCGTGACCCCGGGCAGATACGCCATCAGTCGCGCGATCCGGCCATCGGTTCCATAGGAGAAGGCTTCGACGTGCACCTCATACGTGCCGGCCGGCACGTCCACCGTCACCGCGTCGTTGGGTGTGGCCCACGCGTCGCAAAATCCAAGACACGCCCCGCGTATGGGCAGATCGGCCACTTTGAACTGCCGCCGCTCCAACGGCGGCGCGCCATCTTCAGGTTGCGGCGAATAGGTGAATTGACTGACATAGTTGCGCAGTTCTTCTGCCATGTGCGACCCCCTTCATTTCCTCAGCCAGGGCAATGGCGCCCGGCCCAACAGGACTTCCATCACCTGATCAACCCGAGCCTGACGCGTCTCGTCACGCTTGGCCGACGCGACCATGTGCGCAAGCGCGCGCTGCTTGCCGGGGCTGAGCGCTGTCCAGGCCGTGCGCGCCTTGGCGTTCTTGCGTATCGCCTCGGTCAGTTCGTCCGGCACATCAACAGCGTCCTGTGGCAGCACCTTGAAGGCAACTTCAACCTGCGATCCGATACCCAAACCCGCCTTGCGAATGCCATCCTTGGGCAGCATCAGGTACCAGCGGCCACCCGCGGGCTGCCATGCACCCTTGACCGGCACGCCGGCAATGTCCGCCTCAATGCGCAGGCGAGGATGCTGCGCAAATGGCAGCGAATCGTGTAGAGCGGGGTCCAGGTACACGACGGTGTAGTGATAGCGACCGACGGGATGCAGCGCAACGGTCGCCTCGAATGAATGGGTGAAATAGCTCATGCGGAGAATCGCAAAGCTGTTGTCATCACGGATGCAGTGACGCATCCAACCAGTGCGCAGGCTGGCGCCACGCGAATGTTCGCCATCGCCGCGTGCACCACCGCTCAGGCGGAAGCAGCCTCGCTCGCCACCGCAGTCAGTTGGTCGCGGTAGTGACGACGCACGATGGAAATCGAAATCTGGGCGAAGACAAAGCCACCAAGGGCCCCACCCAATGCAGCACCTGACACGGGGTACTCACATAGGGTTCCGAAATGGCTGCCAATGCCCGCGCAAACACCTGCCAGAAGCAAGCCCATCCATGTTTGCCAGTGCCTGAAACTGTTCCAAGATACCTGCTGCCAGGCGAGCAAGCGTGACCGAGCCGGGAGATGCGCCAGTTCAGGAATGCCCTTCAGAGTCCAGTAAATCTGCATGGAAATCAATCTCGCAAGATCACACATGAAGTTGGCAGCCGCTCGGCTGACGACAACCGCCAGACAGAGAGACAGCTGTCAATTGCCACAGCCCGCCCCATTCCGCAGGGCTTAGCCTTCCTTCGGGGGCGCCTGACCGGCGTCAGCGCCGCCCTCCGACGTCCCCGCGTCGCCTGCCGCACCCGACTTCTTTCTTGCCTTTTCTTCCTTCTTTTTCTTCTTCTCCAGCTCGCGCTGGCGTTTCTCAAATTGGTAATTCGGCTTGGCCATGATCTCTCCGGTGTTCGTAATGGCAATCACGATACCTGATGCGCGGCAAAATTTCGCGTTCAGCGCGTGCGCCGGGCCAGCCGGGCTCTCGCAGCACTCAGCAATACCCGTGAATACAGCTTGTGGAAGCCCAGCAGCGCATTGAAGACAAAGCCCAGCTCTGGCTTGCCGCCTGCGGCGTCGGCCTTGGCGATCACTGCCGAGCCAAAGTACAGGCGGGTGGCGGCGCGCTCCCGGCCCACGACAGGCTCCACCATGAACCACGAGCACGTGCGCCCGGCATTCATCAGCAGCTGATGGTCATTCCGGTTTTCGACCCGCCAGGCCGCAAACGCACTGGCCTTTCCCGCCGCAAGCGCCCGCGCCTGCTCATCCGTCGACGGACGACGCACCAGCCATGTCAGGATGAAGCGTTCCAGCTTGAAGAGCCATGTGGTGTAGAAGGCTTCGACGAAGGCCGCCAACGGGACGGTGCCGTCGATCTCGGTGACGTAGCTATCGGTGAAGGAGTGGCCGTCGTTGTATCTGGCCAGCAGCGCAACAGATGGCAGCGCCACATCGCGAGTACTCGCATGGCCGCTCACCGCAATCGCTCTCCAGCCGCACACGCCTCTATCAGCCTGGCCAATCGAGAGGCCCGCGTCTCTTCCCGTTTCGCGGTGGTGACCCAATGCAGCACGGTCTTGCGGTAGCCGGGCGGCGTCGCCTCGAAGAACTTCCAGGCGGCCTTGTTCCGCTTGAACACGCGCAGCTCGGCGGCGGATAGTTCCGGCATGCCCGGCTGCTCGAACGAATAGACGCCTGACTTCGTCTCCGAGCGCAGCGCGAACGCCTTCGCGCCCGCTGGCGTCATGCGGCCTTCGGCTTCCAGCTTGTGGTACTTGGCGATGTTGACCTTGCTCCAGATGGAGGTCGGCTTGCGCGGCGTGAAACGGACGGTGTAGGACGCGTCGTCAATGCGCTTGGTGACGCCATCGATCCAGCCGAAGCACAGCGCCTCATCCACCGACTCGGACCAGGTCATGCTGGGTTTGCCGGAACCGACTTTATGGAAGCCAACCAGGAGCTCGGGGGCCGTGGCGGCGTTGGATTCGAGCCAGGTGCGGAAGGCTTTGGACTCAGGGAAGAATTTGGGAGCAGACATTGAGAAATTCAAACTGGCTAGTTGCAGGCAGCATATGCACTCTCATCACTTCAATCGCTAGTAGAAGCCCTTTCCAACTCAGCGAAGCCCAATTTCACTAAAGATCGACAATTCGAACTTCAGGTGCATGCGCCAACAGCAGATCAGTGAAGCTTCGGATGACAAGTGCTGCCACTACCGCATCACTAAGGTTATCGCAGATGTACAGTCCTTCGGGGATTGCTTCAACGAAGACATTCGGAAACGAATCTGAGGCTCGAGGGTCCAGGCGCGCCAGAATTGGTCGGAGTTGAGCTGCCAAGACATCGGCGACCTTGGCTCTTGACTCCTCAGGAACTACAAAGTGGTACTCGACTCCCATGCAGAAAATCTTTAGTGAAGATGTGGATCATGTATTGGGACTACCACTAGGAGTACTTCGGAGTCAGAAATTGCAAGCACCCTTGCGAGACCAATCGCAGACTTGATAATGAAGTGCGGTGCATCTGAATCAAATGGAGCATCCGTGTCAGTTTCGTTCCAGATGCTCTTGCAACATATCTCCTCGAAGAAATACTGTGCACACAATCGAGAATCCTGGGAAACCAAATTGCGGCTGCGAATCTTGTCGAAAACATCATGCGCCAGCACCCACTTCCTTTCGTCTGCCACCATGGACGCTACCCAACCATGTGTTTCTCTGTCTTGCACTTTGGCGGCAAACAGACCCAGCAAACGCTTGATGTCGTCGACCATTTCCATCAAACCTGCTCCTTCTCCAACCACTTCTGCAACATAGGCAGCTCTGCCGTCTCCACGGCCTGCAACACGCCCTCCACCGTATCCGACGACACCACCAGCCCGCGATGCGGTGCCCGGATGAAACCCGCCGCGACCGCATTGTCCAGATAGGCGAGAAACGGATCGTAGAAATTCAGGATATTCAGCAGCCCGACCGGCTTGCGATGAATGCCGAGCTGCGTCCAGGTCGCAGCCTCGGCGAGCTCTTCCAGCGTGCCCCAACCGCCGGGCATGGCGATGAAGGCATCGCAGAGTTCAGCCATGCGCGTCTTGCGCTGGTGCATGGTCTCGACCACCTCCAGCCGCGTGACGCCGCGATGGCCGACTTCGCGCTCCAGCAGCGAGCGCGGAATGATGCCGATCACTTCGCCGCCGCCCTGCATGACGGTATCGGCCACCACACCCATGAGGCCGACATTGCCGCCGCCGTAAATTAGCGTCTGGCCGCGCGCCACCATGGCGCGGCCCAGTTCTTCCGCCGCCGCACGATAGGCGGGCGAGTTGCCGAAATTGGAACCACAGTAGACACAAATGCTTTTCACGCTTCCTCCGCTTGCAGTTTCGCGCCGCGCTCGTTGGCTTTCGCGGGCGGCCAATCCGTCATTGTAGGCAATACGTCCTTCACTTCACCTTGGCGAAATGCGCGCGCACCTGTTGCTCGCACGCCGCCCAGAGTGCAGGTGACCCACGGGCGATGGTCGGGCCGTAGCGTTCCAGCACCTGCTCATGGGTGACGTTGTTCTGCGTCCACGTCCCGCCGCCGGTGGCGACATTGGTGAGTAGCGGCTGCACGCGATCGAGCGCCTTGGCGAACTTCGCATCCTCGGTCTCTGCCGCTTCAAACTCGCGCCAGAGCGCCAGTAGGGCCTCGCCCTGGGCACCCGGCAGCATGCCGAATATTCGCACTGCAGCCGCCTCCTCCAGCTCGCTTTGCGACGGGCCAGCGTTGGCTTGATGAATGGGCATGTCGCCCACATCCACCTCGACAATGTCATGGATGAGCAGCATCTGGATCACGCGCGCTGGGTTGATCGCCCCGGTGCCGTAATCCTGCAGCACCAGTGCGTACATCGCCAGATGCCACGAGTGCTCCGCACTGTTCTCCCTGCGGCTCTTGTCGAGGATGGGCGACTGACGAAGGACAGTCTTGAGCTGGTCAATCTCGCGGAGGAAGGCGAGTTGCTGGTTCAGGGAGGCGGTATTCACGTTCAAGATTCGCGCGCCGCCATCGGTTGGAGTGATGGACGCGCAGCGATACCCAGGCAAAGCACCGAGCTCGGCATCTCAGGTCCCACCTGTTGGCGCGTCCAGACGCCGAAGCCGCCCCGCCGCTTCACGCAGCGTCTCATCCTTCTTCGCAAAGCAGAACCGCACGATCCCCGTCTCGGTGCCTTCGCGATAGAACGCCGAGAGCGGAATGCACGCGACACCCACCTCGCGAGTGAGATGCTCGGCGAACTGCAGGTCCGAATATTCGCGATAGCCCTCCAGATGGCGGAAGCCGGCGGACATGAAGTACGTGCCGGGTGACGGCATCCATGCGAGCGGCACATCGCGCACGGCCTCGCGGAAGAGATCGCGCTTGGCCTGATAGAACGCGGGCAGCGTGAGATGCGTGCCATGCGCCATGTAGGCGGCCAGCGCGTGCTGCGACGGCGTGTGGACCGTGAACACGATGAACTGATGCGCCTTGCGGAACTCAGTCATCAGCTCGCGCGGCGCCAACGCATAGGCAATCTTCCAGCCGGTGACGTGATAGGTCTTGCCGAACGAGGAGATGACGATGGCCCGCTCGGCCAACGCGGGATAGCGGGCGACGCTCTCGTGCCGCTGATCGTCGTAGACCATGTGCTCGTACACCTCGTCGCTGATGACGACGATGTCCGTGCCCTTCAACAGGTCGGCCAGCGCCCGCATGTCTTCCGCCGGCCAGCAGGTGGCGGTGGGGTTGTGCGGCGTGTTGATGAGGATGGCGCGGGTGCGCGGCGTGATGCTGGCCCGCACCGCCGCCCAGTCCGGCCGGTAGTCGGGTGCGTTGAGCGTGACATAGACGGCCTTGCCGCCATTCATGGTGATGCTGGGCTCGTAGCTGTCGTAGACCGGCTCGAAAATGATGACCTCGTCGCCCGGCCGCACCAGCGCGGTGATGGCTGTGTGGATGGCCTGCGTCGCACCGGCGGTGATGGTGATTTCGCTGGCCACGTCGTACTCGCGCCCGTACAGCGCGCTCACCTTTTCCACGACGCGCTCACGCAGTGCCGCCACGCCAGCCATGGGCGGGTACTGGTTGTACCCGGCGCTTGCGGCGTCGTTCAGCGCCTCGACCAGACGCGGATCGCAATGAAAGTCAGGGAAGCCTTGGCCGAGATTGACCGCGCCACGTTCCACGGCCAGCGCGGACATGGTGGTGAAGATGGTGGTGCCGATATGGGGGAGTTTGGAGTTCATGAACAACATTTTCGCGCAAAGCAGTGCGACTAGCCGGAGTCTGGGAGACTCCGGCTGGACGCCGAAGGCGGTCCCGCAGGGATTCCCGCATCGCCTCAAGCGATGCGGGAACAATATTCGCATGACTGAGTCGCAATGATGGGTTTGGATGCACTACACTCCGCCTCAAACAGCGCTGCCGCCATGCCCCCCACCACCCACGAACGCTTCTTTCGCGCCACCCTGCTGTCGCTGCTGATCACATCGGCGCTGGCGACGGGCCTGGCAGCGGCGGCGCACCATTGGCAGCCGAATGCGGACACGCTGAACCGCTGGCTGCCAGGCCTGCTCAGCGTGGCCTATGCCGCGCTCTCCCTGATCCTCTGGCGTTGGCCGGACAAACTGATCACCGTCGTCTGGGCCGGGTTTGCCACCGGCCTCATCGGCATCGCGACACCGGCATGGGTGTTCTCGCTGGCTGCGTGGCAACCGGGGGCTGCGCCGCTTACCGAGACATTGCCGCCCATTTCCGCCGCGCTGCTGCCCTTCCTGCTCGCGATGATCCTCTTCACCCCGCCGGGCCAGCTCTTTCGTGCAGCGCTGGTCGCCTGGGCGGTGACCGCGGGGCCCATCCTGGTCTGGCTGATCGGGCATCCCGATGCGCTGCTCTCGCCACGCGGGTTGGACATGCTCATCACCCTGGGTCCGGTGACGCTCATGGTGGTGCTATTCATCCCCTTCCATCGCGGCATGGAACAGCGCATGGACGAGCTGCACCGGGAGCGCGCCCACGCCCAGGCATTGGCCGAGCGCGATGCGCTGACCGGCCTCTACAACCGGCGCGCAGGCGAGACGTTTCTCAGCAACATGTTGTCCGGGCCGGATGATGCGGATGCGCTGATCCTGTTCGACATCGACCACTTCAAATCCATCAACGACAACTTCGGTCATGACGTCGGCGATGCGGTGCTGAAGGAAGTCGCGGCGCGCTGCGCAACACTCTTGCGCAAGAACGACATCTTCGCCCGCTGGGGTGGCGAGGAATTCCTGGTTCTCATTCGCGGCTCCGGCGAGGCCGGCATCGTGCGCGTGGCCGACGATCTGCGCCAGGTGATTTGCGAGGCGCCCATCGAACCGGTGAGCCGGGTCACGGCCTCGTTCGGCGTCGCCAGATTCCGCAGAGGGGATTCGATGCAGAGCTGGCTCAAGCGTGCGGACGAGGCGTTGTACGCAGCCAAGCGCGCTGGGCGGGATCGGGTGGTGGCGGGCTGAGGCTGCGTTTGTCTATCGCGAATATTCGCAGCGCAGTCCGGTTGGTCCGTCGCCATTCCCCGACAAATCTCCACACAATTTGCTTGCACGCGCTGCTAGCATCGCTCCTGCAACATGAATTGCCGGAGCGTGCCCCATGAAGTCGAACTTCGCCGCGAGCCTGCTGCTGCTCACCTGCCTGTCCGCATTCACCGTTGTCGGCGATGCGTCTGCGCAGACCATTCGCCAGTGGGCCTACCCGCCGGGCAGTTGTCCGCTGAACCAAAGCACGCGCGACGCTGATGATCCAGCCCTGATTCCGGAAGGGCACTACTTTCCGGCACTGTCGGCATCCGACGGCCGTCCCGCCGTAGGCTATGCACTCAGCCTGAAGCGACGTCCGTGCGGATTCAATCTGGGTACGTCGGAACTGCGCTTGCGGCTGTCGGCGGCGCCCGGCGTGGTTGATTGGCGGCCTCGTCTGACAGTCATTCAGGATGGCGTCGAGCATGGTTGCACGGGCGTCAACTGGCCCGCAGGCACTTCCCTTGGCTATCCCGGCGAGTGCGCCGGAGCCAGCGGATTGCAGGTCATTCCGCCGGCGCAAGTCGGCAATTGCTCCCCGTTTGCCGTGAATTGCGTGAACACCGATGCCGAAGCGCTAAATCGCATGACACGACTGGGCGGCACCCGCACCGTGACCCTGAGCATCAACACGCTGCAGACGAGCTTTGATCCCGACCGCGCCTTCACGCTCCGACTCCGGGGCAATTGGCCGGCCGGCGCGCCGGACGCGGTGTATGAAATCCCCGCTCTGGGTACACCTGGCAACATGGCGCGTATCCCCGAGGCGGCCAATGGAATGTGGTGGAATCCGGATGAATCCGGCAGCGCACTCATCATCGACCGCAACGAGCGCGGCGCCACCTTCGCCGCCTGGCTCACGTACGACGACAATGGCCAGAGCATCTGGTTCTTCATGAGCAACGGCACCCCCGGCGATCCGGGTGAAGTCAGCGGCACCGCTTTCGCGCCGCGCGGGGAGCCGTTTTCCGCGCCGGGAAGCAATGTCGCATTCGCCGCCGAGGCGGTGGGACGGTTCACCTTGAAATTCTCCAATGCATCCAGCGTGGAATTTCGCTGGTCGATCAACGGCCGCTCAGGCATCCAGAATCTCCAGCGATTTGAAATACGCAGTCCGCGATTCGGATTCGTCTGCTCTGGGGACCGACGCCTGCAGCAGGTGCGCGGCTTGCTGGGTTGGGGCGCTTTCGTCGAAGGCTCGGCGGATGCGTACAGCGGATGTCAGGGCCACGCCACCCTGCTCACCTATGACGACGCTGGGCGTGCCATGTGGGTGTACGGCGGGCTGGCGAACCTCGTGCCACGGCCGGGTCAAGGATTTTCCATCTCCCCGGTCTACGGAAACCTGTTTCGGCCCACGGGCACGCCGTACGCGGCGCCGCACGATCCACAGCGATTCCATGCCGGGTCCCCAATCGGTGTCTGGGACGTCACCCCGAGCGGCGTCCAGATCAGCCTGGGATCCGTCAGCCGGACGCCTCTCCTGGAGCGTTTCATCTTCGAGTACTGATCCAGTCCCTGTCTACAATGGCGGCTTCGCGTCGGAAGCCGCCATGTCCGCCACCCTCGTTTTCGCCCTCCTCTCCGCCAGCGCACTGATCACGTCTTTCATCAGCGGCATCCTCGGCATGGCCGGCGGGATGATCCTGATGGGCGTGTTGCTCGCCTTGGTGAGCGTGCCGACCGCCATGCTGCTGCACGGCACGACTCAGCTTGCTTCCAACGGGTGGCGCGCCTGGTTGTGGCGCAGCCACATCGACCGGCGAATATTCGCAGGCTATGCGCTCGGATCGCTGGTCATCCTCGGGCTGTACACACTGATCCAGTTCATCGTGTCCAAGCCGGTGGCGTATCTGATCCTCGGCCTCACGCCATTCATTGCGACCGCTCTCCCGGAAAGCTGGCATCTGAACGTTGAGCGACGCGGGCATCCGATGGTCTGCGGTGCCATTTGCACGGCCTTGCAGCTCGCGTCCGGCGTGTCCGGGCCGATCCTCGATTCCTTCTTCGTACGGGCGAAGATGAACCGCCAGCAGGTGGTCGCCACCAAGGCCAGCACCCAAAGCTTCGGGCATCTCCTCAAGATCATCTACTTCGGCGCGATTGTGCCGGCGACTGCGGATATCGACCCGTGGCTGATGGGCGTGATGATCGCGCTCGCTTTCGTGGGCACCACACTGTCGAAAAGCGTGCTGGAGAAGATGACCGACGCAAATTTCCGCAAGTGGACGCGCTGGACCGTGTGGTCCATCGGCGCGTTTTACCTCGCGAGTGCCGCGTGGATGTTCTGGCGCGGCTAGCGGCCTTCAACAGTGACCGCATTGATTCGACATGCGGCATTCGCAAACGGTTTACACAGCGACGCGACCATGCTGACTCCCCATCCGGAGAAGGCATATGGCAGGCATCGGCACCCTCATTATCGGCGGACTCTTCGCGGGCTACGGCCTCACAGACACGCCCGCGACCCCCATCCGCGAAATCGGCATCGATCGGCTGACGCGTGACGTCAAGACCGACCGACACATCAACACCACGAATGTGCATCTCTTCCTGCGCGAGAAGGAGTGGGAGCCGCTCAATCTCAAGCTGAAGCTGGGCATGACGGTGAGTCGCGCGACGGGCAGCATCGAGCAGTTGCAGGGCAGCTACGAGGAGGGCACGCTGCGCCCGGTCACGCTGGACAGCCCCGGCTGGGGAATCGGCCCCATGGCGGAAGCGCGCCTCAAGCTGTTTCAGGCGGGTCGCCTGTCAGGCAGTCTGGATGCGACCGCAGGCGTGCTGCTCTACGACCGCAAGTTCCCGGCGGGCGGCGACCGTTACAACGGCATGGGCCAGATCGGCCCCAGCCTGACCTGGCGCATGGGCGAAGGCGAACGCGGCAGCGCCCTCACTGCCGGCTGGCGGCACATGCATGTATCCAACGGTCAAGGCGTGAACGCGGGCAACCCGTCGTATGAGTCTCGGGGCTGGACGCTGCGTTATGCAAAACCGTTGTGAAACAATCGGCCGACAGTCGGTGATTCCGAATATTCGCAAAGTGACTGCGCGCACCAGTGCACGGCAGCCGTGCCGACTTCACGCATGCGGCTGTCGCTTCAGCCTGCAGACAGCGGTCGCAGTGTCCCGAATCGTCCCGCTGCGAAGTCGCTGCCAAATCGGGCAAGCTGGGCTTCGTTGCTCGCGACAAAAGGACCGCGCATGGCACGCCGCTGGCGCAGCGGGCCGCCGGAAAACAGCGTGAAACGCGCACCACTCATACCTGCCTTGAGTGCGATGCCATCGCCATCCTCGTCCCAACAGACAAGCCGACCTGCGCCAACTTCTTGCTGCCCGGCGCGCAACGAGCCCCCGAGCATGAAAGCGAACGGCCGCTCGCCATGAGGGAGTGCAATCCATTCCTCCGCATCCGGCGCCAACGTGACATCAAGCAGGCTGATTGCCGTCGGCAACCGCAACGGTGAGCGAGCGCCCGCCTGTTCACCCGCGACGACGCGAAGGTCAAGGCCCGATTGCGAGAGCCGCGGCACGTCATCCGCAGGCAGATGCAGTGAATGCGGAGCACTCTCCCGCTCAGCCTCGGGCAGGTCGATCCAGATCTGGAAGCCTTCCGCCAGATCACCCTCTTGTTCTGGCTGCTCCTCATGCAGCACGCCGCGTCCGGCCACAGTAACGTGCAAGGCACCGGGAGCAATGCGATTGCGAGTGCCAAGCGAATCCTGATTGATGAATCCAATCCTGCTTTCGGGAAGGATGTACGTGGCGACCATGAATCCGGCATGAGGATGCGGCGGAAACGTCGGACCACGCATGGCATAGAACGACACCATGATGAAGGGATCGAGATCTGCGCCGATCAGTCCTGTCTGTGCGTCACGGGTCATCAACCGCTCGCCAATGCGTTGCTCGCGGAGTGGCGCGATGGTGTGGATGCTGCGTGCCTGAATTGTCAACGGCGTTCTCCGGCTTCGACCCTCTGGAAGAACGCCGATAGCCGCTCTGACAAGGCCTCGGGCTGCTCATCGGCGAGCCAGTGACCCGCGCCAGACAGCACACCACCTTCGACTGACTGCGCAAGAGCGTTCCAGGCCGGCAGCATGTAGGCCCCGGCGCCACGCTCACCGCCCAGAGCGAGCACCGGCATCGCGAGCTTGTTGGCGGACCAATTCTTGACGGCCATCGCATCCTCGAACACCGTTGCGAAATGCGAGAACCCCGCACGCAACGCGCCCGGCTTCTGCAGCTGCCGCACATAAATCTCGAAGTCATGCATGTCGATGGCGTCGGGATTGTGGCTCCAATGCCAGAAGTACCAGGCCAGTAGCTCGCGCTCACGGCCGGCGATGAACCGCACCGCCACATCCGGCTGGGTGAAAAAGGCGAGCTGCCACCCCTGCCAATCCGGAACGGGCTGCAGTCCCGCTTCATAGCCGAATCCCGGCGGCGCGTACTCCAGCTCCACGAGGCTGCGCGTCCGTCCCGGGTGCTGGCTCGCGAAGGCATAGGCCGTGCCGCCACCGAGGTCGTAGCCCACCACATGGGCGCGCTCCACGCCCAGATGATCGAGCAGGGCGCGCATGTCCCCGGCAAGGGTGGCCTTGTCGTAGCCTGCCGGCGTGATGGAGCTGCCCCCCATCCCGCGTTGGTCGGGCGCGATCACCCGCCAGCGCTCGGCGAGCGCGGGCAACACCCGGCGCCACATCCAGCTGTGTTGCGGAAACCCATGCAGCAGGAGCACGACATCACCCGTACCGGACTCAACCCAATGCTGCGACGCGAGTGCACCGATCGTCGCAGTGTGATGCGTCCACGCCGGTGCCTCTGGCCAGGCACGCGCTGTCATGAAGGAGTCCTGGCGGAGCGAACTTCAGCCCGGGCAATCGAGTCACGGGACACGCTCACTCGCGCGTGCCGGCACTGCAAAGCCTGCCGGACCGGACCGGGCCCTCGTTTGTGTTCGTGCATGCTCAATCTCATGAGAGTGATTTTCATGAACGCGATGATCGGAGCGCGAACCCTTCTGTACAAGCCCGCTGGAATGTAAACTTTGTCCAAGGCATTGGACAATCACACGCCTAACCTGACAAGCCGCCATGGAAGATCTCAATGATGTTCTCGCATTCACTCACGTCGCCGACAGCGGCAGCTTCACACGCGCGGCGGCGCGGCTGGGTTGGCCAAAGAGCACGGTGAGTCATCGCGTCGCCCGGCTGGAGCAGTCCCTTGGCGTGCGGCTGCTTGAGCGCAGCACACGCCAGTTGCGTCTCACCGAGGTTGGCGGTCGATATCATGAGCAAGCCAAGCTCGCACTGAGCTCCCTGAACGCGGCATCGGGCATGGTGGCCAGTTTTCAGTCCAGGCCACAGGGCATGTTGCGCATCAGTGCGTCCGTCGTCCTGGGTCAGGCACTGCTGCCATCCCTCGTCGCGGCGTTCGCGACGGCGCATCCGGATGTTCGCCTGCACATCGACCTCAACAACCGGCGAGTCGATCTGCTTGAGGAAGGCATCGATCTCGCGCTCCGCGCCGGCGACCTGCCTGACTCATCCCTCGTTGCGAGGCGCCTCGGCAGTGTCGCGTCGCGGCTGTACGCATCGCCCGCCTACCTGCGCAGGCATGGGCAGCCCAGGCAGCCAGATGCACTCACCCAACACACGCTTCTGGACTGCACCCCACTACCGTCGCCGCAATCGTGGACACTCAGCCACGACACCAGCGGAGAAACGTGCTCGGTGGCGGTGACGGGACAGCTAATCGGGAATGATCCCGTGCTGATGCGGGAGATCGCTGCGATGGGCCGTGGCATCGTGAGCCTGCCCGCCTTCATCGCGGCCCCGGCTGTCGCCGGAAGGCAGTTGCGTCCGGTTCTGCGTGAATGGGCGACGCGCCGACTTGACGTCCATGCAGTGTTCCCCTCGCACAAAAGCCTGTCGCCGGCAGTACGCGCCTTTGTGGATCTGTCCGTCACCCGACTCGCACCGTTGCTGCGCGCATCGGTTGCCGCGAAATGACGGCGGTCACATCAGAGGATGCATGTCACCGAAACGGGCGGCCATCGATTCAGTCGTCGGACGCGAATATTCGCGTCCCATCAGCTGCGATGCCCGAGCGCCCGCGCGGGCAGCATGAGGATGGCTTTCAGCAACGCGAGGATGGCGGTCACCACCGCACCCAGAATCCGGAACGGTATCGACAGCAGCCAGACGATCGGCAGCAGGATCAAGGCCAGGATGGCGATGGGCCACGCCAACACGAAGAGTACGCACCACACCAGAAACATGAGCACAAAGTTCATGGCTACTCCTTGCGTTGAATGAACGAATCGGTTTCGCAGTATTTCCGCATGATCACGCGACGGTCGCGCTCGCCTGGGAATCAGCGGCTTCGAACCAGCGCCGCACCGCGACCGACCCCAGCACCCGGATCATCCAGAGGTTGATCACAATCGAGACAGCTGCAAGCAACGTCATCACCCAAGGCAGCGCAGCTGTTCCGGACGCCGGCGCTAACGGCTTCAAGATCATCGCCAGACCAAACACCAGCAGCACGATGCCCATCAGGGTTGCGATGCCCAGCAACAATCGGGTCGCGACGCGCCAGAATTCGCTGGATCGCGCCAGCCCCCAGGCAGCTGCCAGGAAGAGCAGGCCGCTCGTCACCTTTATCGCGCCTGAGCCCAAAGCGGTAAGGACATCCGCCAACGCCATGAGACCGGAGAAGATGAGCAGTGCAATGACAACTTTCAGTGATCTCGGCATGTGGCCGAACTCCATCTTGGGTTGAGCGATCAGGATATACCGGCCGGACGAGGCTGGGTACTGGCTCAGGGATTCGGCAACAGCTTCACCACCGCAGCCTCTAGCGTGCTGGGTCGCGCGCTGGTGCCATTGGTCAGGATGATGACCGCCCAGCCCTGGTCGGGATAACGCGCCCACATGGTTCTGAAGCCGGCCAGGGTACCGCCATGCGCCACCCGCCGCTTGCCTTCGGCGTCGAACAGCTCCCAACCGAGCCCGTAGCCCGCCGAGTTGGGATTCATCTTGCCGACCGTGCCGTCGTTGAGACGCGCCGGCGTCTCGGCAAGCTTCAGCGAATCGGGCTTGACCAGCTTGCCTGCGGTCAGCGCGGCTTCGATGCGCGCGAGGTCGTTCACGGTGGACAGGAACGCGCCGCTCGGGCGCAGGGCCACGTACTCGCGCACGTTGTGGTGCTTGCCATCCTTCCACTCATACGATGCCGCGCGGCGCGGCACGAGGTCGCGCACGCTGGTGGGCCGGGTGTCCTTCGCGCCTGCGGCCTGGAACACTTCGCGGTCCATGAAGCGCTGCCACGGCTCGCCCGCCGTGCGGGTGATGATCTCGGCCAGCGCGAAATAGCAGACGTTGCAGTACTGCATCTTGGTGCCGGTGGGAAACGCGAGCGGCACCGGGTAGGCGGCGGCGACAACTTCGAAATCGGACTTGATCTTGTCGCCCTCGAACGCGGGCGACTCGCGCACGATGCCCGACGTGTGATTGGCGAGATGGGCCAGCGTCACCGCACGCCAGGTGTCGGGTGTGCCGGGCAGATGCTTCTGGATCGGATCGTTCCACGCGAGCTTGCCCTGCTCCACCAGCTTTGCCACGCCCAGCGCGATGAGCGGCTTGCTCACCGACGCGATGGCAAACACGCTGTCGGCCGTGGCCGCAATGTCATGCTCGAGGTTGGCCTTGCCGTAGCCCTTGGCGTAGCGGAGCTCGCCCTTGTGCACGATCGCGATGGCCGCACCCGGAATGTTCTGCTCGACCATGAGCCGGCCGATGGCCTGGTCGATGGCGGCGGTGTCCAGGGGCAGCGAGGTCGCCCGTGAATCGGCATGCGTGGGCGGCGCTGACAACGCGGCAGTGGCGGCAATGGCGATAACGAGAATGCGGGGCAGGATGCGCATGGCGGGACAGGAAAATGAAGTCAGGAAAACCGCAAGATAGCAGCCACATGCGGCTGCGTTCTTGCCAAAATGTAACGGCCCCGGGCGCGGCCGCAGCATGCGGGCCGGCACGGGGCCGTTGGACAGACCGGGCCTGAGATAGCGAACCGAGAGCGCGCTGCTCAGCAATCACCCTGGCGCGTCATCACCATTTTCATGGTCGAGTTGCGCATGTTGTCCGGCATCTGGCCGCCGGTCATTTTCTGCTTCACGTTCATGGTGACCACGTTGCCGGCGATCTTGCCGTCATAGTCGGCTTCCATGCCCATGCCGCCCTGCATCTTGCACACCGCGGTGAACTGGAAGCTGCCGGGCGAGGCCTTGACGTTGCTGTAGGCGCAATCCACGCCAGCATCCTTCTGCGCCTGGAATGCGCGGCCCTCGTCCATATCTTTCGCGGTCACGCACTGGTTGAAGGTCATGGGCGGCATCTTGATGGGCAGGCCGGGGTTGTTCATTTCTATGGTGTAGGAATACTTGCCCGGCTTCATTTCCTTGATGTTCGGCCCCTTCTGGGCGAGCACCGGCGCGGCGAAGGCGACGGTCAGGGCCAGGGCGATGGTGACGGCGAATTTCATGGCGATCCTTTCTGCGGCGTGAGGGAATGAGAACGAGCGCAACGATACCGGAAAGCCGGGACGATTTCGCGTCTACCGTTGTGCGGGCGCCTGGGCGGACTGCCGCACCCATTCCATGACGCTGTCCTTGCTGGCGAGGAAGTCCTTAAGCGTCTGCTTCACCTCCACGTCGGGCGCGACCCCCATGCCAGGCTCGAACGCGCGGATGTCCATGCGCGAGAAGATGAGCGGCACACGCACGAGGATGCCGCTGGCCGGCAGGCGCAGCATCAGCAGATTGCCGGCGGTCGGCCCCTCCGCGCTGCCGCCCGTGGCTTCGCCGACCAATTGCACGCGCCCGAGATCCTTCAGCTTCGCAATCAGCATGGTGGCACCGGAATTGTTGGCCGGGCCGATGAGCACGGTGACGCGTCCCTTGAATGCATCGGGTGCTGGTGCGACTGGATTCAGCGCGGGCGTGTCGGGGCCCGACTTCCGGTCCCACAAACCGTCTGCGGCATTCACGTAGTCGGCTTCCGGCAGCGAATATTCGCCAGGCCGGCCATCCCAACGCTCGGTGTGCTTCACCCAGTCGCCGGCCTTCAGGGCCTTCACGCTGGTGCGGCGGCTCCAAGGCGCGGGGCGATCGATGAGATGCGCGAGCACGGCATGCACTGCATCGTTCGACCCGCCGCCGGAGTCGCGGAGATCGATGACGAGATGGTCGACCTTGCGAATATTCGCACTGCGAAAGTAGCCGGACAGCAGCGCCTCGGCATCCACCGGGTTGCGGTAGTTCACGAAGGTGTTGATCTTGAGCACCGCAGTCCTTCCTGCCAGCCTCCAGGAGATGCCCGAATGGAATTCCTCGCGATAGCGGGCCGGCCAGGGCAGGGCCTGCCACTGGGTGAAATTGATCGGTTTCAATTCGCGTGTGGTGATCGGTCCGTCAGGCCTCTCGCGCAGCGTCACCTTCCAGGCGGCAGGAAAACCGAAGAAAGCCGGCCAGTAGTGGTCGAAGCCGTTGCCCGTCAAATCGCTGTCGTGCATTAGCTTCTGCCGGCGCACAGGCTCGGTGAAGCCATCGATGGCGACGACGCTGCCAAGCGTTTTCGTAAGCTTGCCGACCGGCTCGCCGTTGATGGCGAGAATTTCCGCGCCGAAGGGCAAGGGCTGCGCCGGGTCGCTGGAGGCGATGAACATGCGCTCACCCTGCTCCGCTGTCTCGCCTGCGAACAGGCGGAAGCGGAACGGCAGATGGGTCGGCGACTCGCGGCGATAGGCCTCGATCACTTGCGAATATTCGCCCTTGGTGTGATCGCAGCGGATGACTGCGAGCGCCAGCGACAGCTCGCGATACAGGTCCAGTTCGGTCATCGGCTTGGTCGCCGCTGCCTCAAGTCGGGTCCACGCCGAATCGATGTCGGCTCTGGACGCATACCGGGTGAGGCCCGGGTGCATTTCCTCCATGGCGGCACGGACCAGCGCGATGTCGGCGCGGGCCTCGGCGGGTGTGAGGGTCTTGATCGGCGGGGCGGCCTGGACCGCATTGGCCAGACAGGCGAAGAGCAGGAACAGGGTAAAAATCAGGCGCGGCATGATGACCTCGGGACGGTTGCGATGCCCGGAGCATGACGAAAGTCCGCCTGCAACGCGCCTCAAAATCACTGATTCGATGGGAAATTCAGGATTTGAGACGCCATTCACGATTTGCGCCGCGCCCCTTCCCGGTATTCGCTCGGCGTCACGCCGGCATAGGCCTTGAAGCTGCGGTTGAAGCTGGCCTTGGAGCTGAAGCCGGCGGCCAGCGCGATGTCCAGCAGGTCGCTCTCCGCCTCGCTGCCGCCTGCATCCAGCACCGCCCGCACGGCGGCGACCCGCTGGCGATTCACCATCTCGTTGAAGTTCTGGCCCAGCCCTTCGTTGATGGCGCGCGACAGGTGGCTGGTGTTGGTCCCGAGCTTGCGCGCGAGCTTGCCCAGCGACAGTGTCGGGTCGCGCCACCAGCCCTCGCGCTGCAACTCATCGCGCCAGCGCTCGCCCAGCGCCCGCCAGTCACGATCGGACGCGCCGGGCCAGGGCGTGGGCAGCACCGAATCATTGGCCGCCGCCGGCTCGGGCAGCCATTGCGAATATTCGCGTCGGGCGTGCCGCAGCCCTTCGGTGCCGAGGTAGTAGACCAGCACCGCCAGCCAGACATACAGGGGGAAGCGCTGGAAGTAGTCCAGCCGCACGACGAAAGCCTCGAACGCCTCCCAGGCCATCCACACCGCCAGCGTCGCCCCGAGCGCGATCAGGAAATTGCGCACCCATTCCAGGTGCTGGTCCTCGCGGTCGCTGACGTGTGCCTCCAGCCAGCGCTGCCAGGCGCGATAGTGGGTGAGCGACAGCCACCAGTACACGCCGAGGCTCGCGAACGTGGCGACCGTCTGGATGGGCCCGATGATGGGCCGCTGCCAGTGCGTGTCCCAGTCATTCTTGAACGCCAGCGGCTGCATGAACATCACGCAGTAGTAGACGAACTGGATGGCGACCGGCAGGAAGTGCCAGCCCCAGCGCGCCGGCAGCGGCCGGGTCAGGCACCACACATAGAGAAACAGCAGCGGCCCGAACGCCAGGGAAACATTCCACGGCGCGAAGCTCAGCCACGGATACGCATCGTAGTAACCCGCATAGCCGATGATGTAGGGCAGAAGCCGCGCCACGATCACGAGGATGAGCAGCGCGAGGAAGCGATTGGCGAGCCGATTCCTCGCCGACCACCACAGCATGGCCGCCACCAGCACGCCGTACAGCGCGCCCAGCAGCAGGATGATGCTCATCGCGCCGAAACGGATCATGGGGGCGTCAGGATGAACTCATTGCGAATATTCGCAGTCTCGGCAATGCGATTAGCACCTCCGCCGGCAACTTTCCGAGCGCGTCAAACAGAACGACATTGGCCCAGGTGATGTAACGGGCCAGCATTCGCAGATTGTGCAATGCAGACACGGCGGCTTCCATCAGATCAGTCTTCAAACAGGATTCTGAAATTTCGCGCGGGGAGCATCAGCATAGGGGCAGCCTTTCCGGCCTCAACGATGACCATGTCCAACGGCACGCCATCCGACTCTGAATCATCGTCGTGCATCGCCTTGATGAGTCTCCGACCGGACTGGGGCAAGTTCTCGATCGGAATCGGATGCGGCTTTCTGCCGGCAAGACTCGCCAGCCAGCCGGGTCGTCCATGAGCAGTCGGGTAGTCAGGATGCAGCACCTGCAAGTCCACCTTTCCCTGGAATTGCCCAACCACAATCGGTTGTCCATGAGCAGACTTGAGCGTCACTGGCACTGTTGGCGCATGTCGGCGCAATACAAACTCGTACACAGGACTGATACCGAAAACGCCACCTCGCATCAATGTCGTTTGATCGATGGTCAGCGGGTCGATGTCCGTCAACCTCTTCAGTCTGGAAGCCATCCACTCCAACTTCGGCGATTGAGGGGATTCCATGACATGCGAGAACCCGACAAAGACCAAGACTCTTGCAGCTGGATTCTTGTCAAGCACCGCCGAGATCAGGTTTCTTGCCTGCCCCTCTTCCCGCTCGGAAATATCCTGCTCACCCGACTGAGTTGCCTTTGGAATGTGCTCGTACGCTACCAACTCATAGCCCACATCCTTGGCCTCGCGCAGAAACTCCGCAAACACGGGATCCTGGGAGTAGAAGCCACTGAATCGATTCATCCTCGCGAACCCGTTGGGCGCGGCTGTGTTCAACGTTTCCACCGCGAGATAGGTGAAGCCCAGCTTTCGCAACTCAAGCGCAACCTTCAGCGCAAAGGCGCGGTGCATCGACCGATGATGCGATTCATTCAATATGACGATCTGATGCTTGGCAGCCTCTCTCACAATGGTCTGAATCGCCGGTTCCACCTCAATGTCCTGCGGAAAGCTTCCGGCGGTCGACTGAGGTGCGAAAGGCTTTCCTCGTGGCAGCGAACGATCAAACGCTAGCAGCGAACCCTCTTCGTCTCCCAGCCAAGATCGATAGAGGGTCACATCATGCAATGCCCTGGTCAACTCGGGCGACGGTGTGCCGGCCAACTTCTCGTATCGTTGCTCCGCATCCTTCAATAATGCAAAGTACGGGCGGGGGGATTGAACAAGGCGCTTCTCCGTAAAGGGCGAACTTGCACAAGCCGATAGCATCAATACCAGGGAGAGTATCGATGCGGCACGAATGACTGTGGGCATGCTTTTCACCTTTGCGTCTGGGCTCGTCGCCACATCAGCGTGGCACCGTGCCCACGCGGAACACCGGATACAGGTTGTACTGCTCATCCCAGCTGGGATGCAGCCGATGGAAGAATTCCAGCCGCGCCGACGGGCTTTGCGCGAATTCGGCATCGTCGGCCACACGCTTCGCAAAGACGGCAGCGAGCACCGGATCCTTGGCCATCATCTCGCGCGCCACTGCCTCTGCGACATACGCTTCCATGTATTCGCGCTTGTCGAAGGCGATATTGAATTCGCCCCAAGCTGCCAGCGAATCCGGCGCGCGCGGCTCCAGCAGCGACATGGCCATGCGCGCGGCTGCCTGTTGGATCGGAACGAAGAGCGAACCGGCGGGAATACTCCGCTGCTCCGGCTTCCACTCCCCTTCCAGCGTCATGCGCTGGCGATTCTCCACCGGGCGTGGTGACGGTGTGGCGCGGGTGGCGCGGAAGGTTTCCATGTCGTTCGCGGCCGCCGCCTGTTTCAGCGTGATGTAGCGCACGCCGTGAAGGTTGAGCCAGCGCGTGACGCGCTCCGCATGCTGCGGCGGAACGATGTAGCCGCCCCTCGGGGCCGTGACCACGAGGTCCGGCACCACCTGGTCGAACAGTTTCAGCTTCCATACTTCAGGCTTCGACTCGTCATACCGCGTCATCAGCGCGCCAGAGACTTCAGATCGCGTCCGGGTGTAGGCATAGCCGCGGAACTCGATCTCCTTGAATTCCGGAGTGTTCTTGTAGGTCAGCGGCACGGCCTGTCCGGCGAGCTGTGCGGTGCGCGCGTCCGCTTCATCGGCGAGCTTGCGCCAGGCCTTGCCGTGCTTCGCCATCTCGTCCAGCACGGACGCGATGACATTGCGCGTGGCCTTCACCCGCGTCGGATAGTCCTTCCACGAATGCGTTTCCACCAGCATGCCGAAGCGGTTCTTCAGCCAGAAGTAGCCGTGCGACAGACGCGGCGTCGGCACGCCTTCGCGAATGCCGGATGCGGGATTGTCGCCCTCGATGAACGCGGGATAGAACGGCAGCGAGAGCGAACCGTTCTTGGCGAGATACCCAACGACGGCATCGCGAAACAGCGTGCCCGCCTTCTGCAGTTCCGCATCGCCGGCATTGGTGGGCTGGACCATGATGCCGATGTCGTGCTCAAACTGCGCGCCGTTGGTGACATGCAGGTCGATGACCGCGAGCGGATCCCAGGTGTTGACGAGCTTCAGCATCGCCTGCATCTCGGGCGCGTCGGCCTTCATGTACTCGCGGTTCAGGTTGTAGTTCTGCGCCGTGGTGCGCCAGCCCATTTCTTCCGGGCCGCGCTGATTGGGGCGATTCCACTTGCCGAAGCGTTCATGGCCGTCGACGTTGAAAATGGGCACGAAGAGCCAGACCTGGTCCTTCAGCGCGCCGGGCATGAGCTTGCCCTCCAGCAACTCGCGCAGCGCCCAGAAGCCTGCGTCCTTGCCGTCGATTTCGCCGGCGTGGATGCCGCCCTGCATGAGGGTGACCGGCAACTTCAGCTGCTTCGCCCGGTCCGGCGTCAGCGCACCGGATTGCGAGATCACCATGAGATGCATCGCGCGGCCCTGGGGCGTCGTGCCGAAGTGCTGGCACTTCACCCATTGGGGATACTTCTTCGCGAACGCCCTGCACAGGGCATCCACTTCCACATGGCGACCGGTGCGGGTGAGACCGGATTGTTCCGCCACGGTGGTGAGATCAGCGGACACGACAGACTTGGCAGGCACGGCGTAGAGACCTGCAGCAATGGAAAGCAAGGCAATGGCGCAACGAATGGCAGTCATGGGCGAAGGCGGCGGCGTGAAAGGTGGTGTTGGAACTGGCGAATATAGCGAATATTCGCAGCCCGCCCACACTCCCGGCCCACCTGCCGCCCCCAAGCTCAAGTCCAGCCGTTTACCGCCGATATCCCAACGGACATGAGCGTCGGGCGTGTTGCGTCCGGCTTCCCGGCAATGGAAAAAAAGGAGCGCGGCATGAAAGGCATTGTCTTCACCGAGTTCATTGATCTCGTCGAGAGCCGATTCTCCCTCGACATTGCTGACCAGATGATCGAAGGCGCCGAGCTGGCGTCGGGCGGCGTCTACACGGCGGTGGGTACCTATCCGCATTCGGAGATGGCGGCAATGGTGGTGAAGCTCTCCGAGCTCACCGGCGTCCCGGTTCCGGATCTCATCCGGGCGTTCGGCGAGTATCTCTTCCACCGGTTCACCCAGCACTACCCGCACTTCTTCGATAACGTGGAAGGCGCATTCGACTTCCTGGTGAATCTCGAATCGGTGGTGCATGCGGAGGTGCGCAAGCTGTATCCGGAGGCCGAGCTGCCACGATTCGACGTGAAACAACTGGACGGTCACACGCTCTCGATGGTGTATCGCTCGGACCGACACCTGGCGGACCTCGCACATGGTTTGCTGCTAGGCTGCTCAACATACTTTGACGAGCCGCTCGACATCCGTCGCCATCATCCTGCAGAGCAGGGCAGCCCGGTCGAATTCACGCTGGTCAGGATGTCATGAGCACCGAACTCGAGCTGCTGCGCAGACGCGCGGAGCGCGAGCGCCTGGGCCGCCTTGAGGCGGAGCGCCTGCTGGAGGAGAAGAGTCTGGCGCTCTATGAAACCAATCGGTCGCTGAAGAGCATGGCGGCCGAGCTGGAAGAGCATGTCCGGAAGCGCACCAGCGAGCTTGTCGCGGCGCTGCACAAGGCTGAGGAGGCCACGCGCGCCAAGAGCGAGTTTCTGGCCGTGATGAGCCACGAAATCCGGACACCGTTGAACGGCGTGCTGGGCATGTCGCATCTGTTGATGATGAGCGACCTGAACCCGGAACAGAAGCAGCATGTCGGCCACATTCTGCAAAGCGGCGATGCGCTGCTGACACTGATCAACGATATCCTGGACTTGTCGAAGATCGAAGCGGGCCGCCTGGAGATCACGCTGGCGCCGGCCGATCCGCGCGCGGAACTGACCAGCACTTTCGGTCTTTTCCAGGGTATGGCGGAGCAGCGCGGACTGGAACTGAAACTGGAGCTCGCCCGAAACCTGCCAGCCAGCGTGCACATGGATGCGGTGCGGCTGCGCCAGATCGTGGGCAACCTATTGTCCAATGCGATCAAGTTCACCGAGCGGGGATCGGTCACGCTGTCGGCGTCGGTCCAATCCACGAGCGATCGCGGCAACACGCTGCGCATCAGCGTGCGCGACACTGGCATCGGTATTCCGGAGTCGCTGCAGCACCGCCTGTTCAAACCGTTTTCGCAGGCGGCGGATTTCCTGCATCGCAAGCATGGCGGCACCGGACTGGGGCTTGCCATCTGTGCGCGCCTCGTCGAGGCCATGCAGGGCAGCATCGATGTCGACACCGTGGCTGGGCGCGGGAGCGAATTCCACATCGCACTCCCCATCGAGCGCTGCGATGCTGCGCCCGAACCCGCCGGCGCCGCTGTTTCCTGCACCGCAGCGCCTGCCGTGGCAGCGAATGATGGCGGCATCAGCGTCCTCCTGGCCGAGGACAACCGGCTCAACCAGATCGTCGCATTGAGGATGCTGAAGTCATTCGGTATCGAAGCTGATCTGGCGGAGAACGGCCAACTCGCGCTGGAGCACATTCGCCACAAGCACTACGATCTGGTACTGATGGACATGCAAATGCCGGAGATGGATGGCATCACTGCCACCAGATCGTTGCGGCGAATGGAAGGCCTGGCCCAACCCGTCGTCGTGGCACTCACGGCCAATGCCATGGAGCAGGATCGTCAGGCTTGTCTCGAAGCCGGCATGGATGAATTCCTGACCAAACCCTTCACGCCAGATGCCCTGAAGCGCGTAATTGCCCAGATTCCGCATTTGGCACAAGCCCGGCTGTGTATGGACTGCCGCGAGGCTGCCTGATCCTTCGGCACCATCGTCGCCGCCGATGTTGAGCGTGTCCCGTGACGCATTGCGAATATTCGCAATGCGCATGTGACAGAGTGTGGCTGCGTGAATCATCCGGCGAACTCGTTGCTCGTCCAAAGAATTTCCGGGTTTGTCGCACCGGACTTTTCGTTCCGGCGATGTCCATCAAGACTGCGCGGCGTCATTCACTTCAAGGAGCCGCCATGACATCGCATCGCCCATCCCGACTGATCGCCACTTCCACGCTGGCTGCCCTCGCCGCATTGGCCGCAGCAGCCAGCCCGGCCGCACGGGCACAGGACACCAAGCCACCCGCCGCCGCACCTGCGAAAAAGGTCATCACCAACAGCGACCAGTTGCCGCGTCGCACCTACACACTCGACAAGCTGCCGAGCGAGCTATTGCAAGCACCGACCTCGGAGCTCGCGAGCCTGATCGCCCAGTTGGACAAGGATGTGGCCGCCGATCTGGCGGCCTACGACATCCAGGATCGCGCCACGCGCACCGCCATGATGTCCATGCGCGCCGCGATGGCCATGCTGCGCGGCGACCACGCGCTGGCCATCGAGCTCACCGAGGCCGTCCGCGCGCAGCAGGAAAAGCCCGCCGACAAGCTCACCAGTGGCGTGTTCACCGAGATCGTGGCCCGCGCCGAATTGAAGGGCGGCAGCATCGCCGAGAAGAAAACACGCGTTCGCGCCGACCTCGAGTCGCGCTGGAGCGCCATGCCGTGGGCGCAGGTCGGAGACGCGCTGAAGGCGGGCAAGAGCAGTCTTGAAATCATGTCGCCCAACGTCGTGCTGGGCAGCTTCCGCACCAATCTCGACCCGGTGGCGAAAAACGGCAACATGACCGTGCCCGCCGGCGTGGTGGCAGGCATCCTCTCGGCCCGGGTGACGCTTGACCGGATGCTGCCCTACCGGGATGAAGCGGTCGCCGTGATGCAGGGCCTGATCGACAAGAACCAGGTGGTCAAGCAGGACAAGTGGACAGAGCGCCTGGTCACGCTTGCACCGACGGCGAAGGCATCGCCCGTCGTCATCGGCATCTGGGACAGCGGCGTGGACATGAAGCTCTTCCCGAATGCCGCCAAGCCCGGCATCGCCTTCGATGCGCAGATGAATCCGGTCCCCAACCTGCTGCGCGACATGGGCGAGGCCCAGGCGCGGATGCCGGAGCTGAAGAAGTATCTGCGCGGCAGTTGGGATCTGCGCGCTGCCATCGACTCGCCGGACGCACGGGCGCTCAAGCAGAAGATCAGCAGCCTGAAACCGGAGGAAGTGAAGCAGTTCCAGGAAGATCTCTCCGCGCTCAGCACGTGGTCGCACGGCACCCACGTGGCTGGCATCGCCATCGACGGCAATCCGTTTGCCAGAGTCACCGCCGTCGCCATGCACTACAGCAACCAGAGCGTGCCCGATCTCCCCGACGAGGCCCGCTCGCAGCGTTGGGCAAAGTCATTCACCGATGCCGTCGCGAGCTTCAAGGCCGCCGGCGCGCGCGTGGTCAACATGAGCTGGCGCTACGGACCGACCGCCCATGAGGCGATGCTGGGCTACCACGGCTGGGGCAAGTCAGCCGAAGAGCGCAAGGCCCGGGCGAAGCAATTGTTCGAGATCGAAAAGGCCGCGCTGGAAAAGGCGATTGCGGGTGCGCCGGACATTCTCTTCATCGCAGGCTCCGGCAATGAGGACAACAGCGCCGACTTCGCCCAGTACATTCCGGCCGGCCTGCAGTTGCCGAATCTCATCACCGCCGGTGCGGTCGATGTGGCGGGACAGGAAACCTCGTTCTCGACCTTCGGCAAAACCGTGGTGGTGCATGCCAACGGCTTCGAAGTGCTGTCCTACATTCCCGGTGGTGAAAAGGTGAAGTTCTCCGGCACCTCCATGGCGGCACCTCAGGTGGCGAACCTCGCGGGCAAGCTGTTCGCGCTGAAACCGGACTTGAAAGCGAGCGAGGTGAAGGATCTCATCCTCAAAGGGGCCGAGCGCGATGGACGCATCAACCTGATTCATCCGAAGAAGACGTTGGCACTGGCGGGCATCGAACATGAAAAATTGGCCACAACCACTGCAAAGCCGGTGAACTGAAGCCCGCACATCCGTTGGCCGCTGTGCAGACCTGGCCCCACCGCACGAGGGGCCAGGTCAATTCAGGTGTGAAACGCCGTCGAAGCGCTGCGAGCTATGCGCCCTTGGCCGGCTGGCCCATCGCATCGCTCACCCGGCACATCACATGCGCCACGGCGTTCTCCAGCACGCCAGGCTTCAGCGCGAGACTGGGCATGATGTTGCTCTGCAGGACGCCAGCCAGACCATGCATCGCGGCCCACACGAACATGGCATCGCGATCGGCCAGACCACTCTTGATCGCCTTCGCTCCGTGCAGCCTGCCGATGGCATCGCGCAGGATGTCGAAGGCATAGCGGGCATCCCGTTCCAGCGCGTCATGTTCCGCGCCCTTCGGCCAGGGTGTGCCGAACATGAGCCGGTATTCCAGCGGATTCGACAGCGCAAAGCGCAGGTATTCGAACCCGAGCGACTCCAGATCCTTTTCCGGATCGTCAAAACGCTCGCGCCGATCCAGGTGTTCGGCAAAGCGCACGAAACTGCGCCTCACCACCTCGGCCAGCAAATGATCGCGACTGGGATAGTGCTTGTATGGCGCCTGGTGCGACACGCCCAACCGCCGCGCGACATCGCGCAGGGACAGTTGCTCGATGCCTTGCTCGGCGATCACCGCGTGGGCTGCAGCGACACAGGCTTCGCGCAAGTCCGCAGGGGCTTCAGCCTTGGCGCGAATATTCGCAGTGGTCCTGGAAGCGGACTTGCGTATGCGGGGGCGAACGGTGTTCATGATCGCCGCATGATGCCTCATCCCGCGCATACCCGCTGCTGCCAGTCGTCGCCTAGCCCGCAGCCCTTTCAGACGAACGTGTCGGATCGCTGCGCTGGTGCGCGGTCATGCCTCCCATCACCCGTTTCAGCATGCGGGTCCGCCCCCAGCGCGGCAGCGGTGCCAGCGATGCTTCCAGCAATTTGGCGAGCCAGCCGGGCCGCACCGTGGTTCGCCTGCCCAATGCGTGCAACGTGATCTCGGCAACCTCCCGCGGTCGCGCCGCGAGGCCCATTTGCATGTTTGCGCGTTCCGCAAACCCGGTTGCAACCGGTCCAGGCGCCGCAGCAATCACGTCAACACCGCAGTTTCGCAGCTCGTGTCGCAGCCCTTCCGCGAGGACCTGGACATACGCCTTGGTCGCCGCGTAGTGCGCCGCGCGCGGTACGCCCTGGAAGGCCAGCAGCGAACTCATCAACACCATCCCGCCGCGACGCTGGGCAGCAAAGCGGCGTCCGAAGTGATGGGCCAGCGTCGTTGTCGCGCGGCAGTTGACCGCCAGCATGTCGAGCTCCACATCGAGCGAGCTCTGCACGAATTCACCCGAGGTACCAAAGCCTGCCGAAGAAACGAGCAACCCGATATCCCGATCAGCGCCCGCGGCCTGCACACAGGCCAACCCGGAATCGGTCGCCAGATCTGTCGCCACGACGTCACATTGGATGGCATGTTTGGCGGAGAGCTCACCTGCCAGCGTGTCCATCACATCCCCACGTCGTGCGACCAGAAGCAGATTCAACCCACGTGCGGCCACCGATTCCGCAAACGCACGGCCGATGCCGTCCGAGGCACCCGTTACCACCGCCCAGTCGCCGTAACGCGCGCGGAAGCTGGCGGTGCGGGCGGATGACATGAGGCTGGATTCACTTGAAACCCCTTTGAAAGCGCTCATTTCGCCAACCTCACTTCGATCCGGGTCACAGGCCCTTGCAGTGTGAACACGGCCTCGTTGAAGCGCGGCGGGCGCAAGGTAGGCCTGGCATTGTTCGAGACACCCCAGACCTCCTGCGGCATGCCGAGGAAGTTTGTATCGACCTTGCGGTTGGCATTCTCGTCATTCATGACCGACACGGCGTAGCGTCCTTCGGTCAGGCCGGTGAATCGACACAGCACGCCTTCAGTTTGCCAGGGTACCCAGACCATGCGCGCCTGGGTCGGATCCATGGGAAAGCCAGCCTCGGTGGCGTACAGCGCGCAACCAACGATGCCTGGCGCGACACGCTCGCCCGCCACGACCACCTCGAGTTCGGCAGCAAGCGTACCCGCTGACGCAACCACAAGGCTGCAAAACATCCCCGTCCGCAGTGCGCGGTGGAGAGCATGATTTCCTGCAGTGCGCCGGGGTGAGCGGCAGGGATGCTGAACGGACGGTCTGAGTTCAATGGAAGCGTTCATCGTGGACTCCTTGAAGTTGGGCCTGGGTAGCGGATGGCAGCCAACCGGAACCGACAAGCCGGTGGGTGAAGCATCCCTAGACAGCGGTCGGTAGTTGACAGTGTCCACCATAGTGCGGCATACTGGTTGACACTGTCAACCTCATTTTACAAATCTCAAAGCGCACATTGAAAGGATCGCCATGTCTGCCCCGCCCAATGCGAATATTCGCAAGCTCGATCGCAACCGGTTCTCGCCACACATGCCCTCGCTGCTGTCCCTGCCTGCCGCGCTGCTGGGTTTGCTGCTGGGCGGCTGTGTCATCTCCACACCATTTCGCGGTCCGGGATTCGCGGACGGCAAGGTGACCCAGGCCGCGCCGGACACAGAAGTGGTCGTCTCGATCACCAACGCAACGGTGAATCGTGATCAGCGTGGCCCGTTCGATGAGCATGTGAGCAAGGTGGTGAAGAGCCTGCCCGGACAGCCCGGCCTGATCGGCTATGCCGTGCGCAAGGAGCTCTTCGGCGATGAGGTGTGGACGATCACCGTGTGGCGCAGCGAGGCGGATCGCGCCCGATTCGTGGCCTCGAACGAGCATCGCGCCGCGATGGCGGCCGGAGGTCCTGCACTGAAGACCGTGCGTTTCAGCCGCGTGGTCGTGCCTGCACAGGAGCTGCCCCTCAGTTGGGAGCGCGCAAAAGTTCTTCTCGATGCTCAGCCGCGCAGTTACTGACCCATGACTGTCGTCCAGCGAGACGGGCGGCGCGCCGACCTCGATGCATGTGATCGCATCCGGGGTATTGGCCTTGACGAGCATCCGCCGGTATCCTCAACCCATGCGAATACTCGCGATCCTGCGGATCGGGTTACTGGCACCTGTCCTTTCGTTCGGTCTCACGAGCACGGTCACGCACGCGCTTGACCCGGCCAAACCGCTTTCGCAATTCCGCCTGACCCAGTGGGGAGTCGACGACGGCCTGAACCACGGCTCGGTGCATCTCATCACCGAGGACCCGGATGGTTTCCTCTGGATCGGTACGCTGACCGGGCTGACGCGCTTTGACGGTGTCAGCTTCCGCCATGCGCTGCCCGCGCGTAACGAGCGCATCGACTATTTCGCCCGTTCAGTGGCATTCGGGCCGGACGGCACCTGGGCGGTGATGAGCGAAGGCGGTGTGGCTCGCCGCATCGATCAGCGCTGGCAGCTCCATGCACTGCCGGATGTGGGCTTCGTGCGCGCCATCGCCGTACGCAGGGCCGGTGGTTATTGGCTGGGCAGCGAGCGTGGCCTGTACATCATGACCGTTCAAGACGGCGTGCCCGCCGCCAAGCCGGCCGGGTACGGACCGAAAGGCCCCATCTGGCACCTGCGTGATGACGGCGACGGGCGGCTCTGGATCAGCGCAGAATCCGGTTTCCACCTTGCTGACGCCTCGGGTCAGGTGCGCCATCTGGATCGCGAGTTTGGTCTGCCGCCGCGCACGGCGTGGATGGTGCAGCGCGACCGCTCTGGCGTGTACTGGCTGGGCGGTCGCAACGGCCTGATCCGCTATGACATCCGCGATGAAGCGCGCACCAGCGGCGCAAAACCTCGGCGCTTCGGGCCGAAGGAGGGACTCGCGCTGACTACGGTGCGCTGGATCACAGAGGACATCGCCGGCTCACTCTGGATCGCCACGCCGGGCGGCGGCGTTCAGCGGTTCCATCCGGCCGAGGAGCGCTTCGAGTCCCTGGGCACCGCGGATGGTCTCGCCAGCGACAGCGTGATGAGTCTGCACAGCGACCGTGCCGGCAATCTGTGGATCGGCATGGCCGGCGGCGGCATCGCGCGGCTGTCGGAAGTGCCGCTCACGGTACTCAAGAAGAAAGACGGGCTGACCGGCGACTGGATCTGGGCCGTGCAGGAAGATGCCAAGGGAGACATGTGGGTCGCGACCAACGGCAATGGCGTCACCGTGCTGCGCGGTGATCGTGCAATACGACGCGTGCCGGATATCGACACCGTGTGGGCACTGCATAGTTGGGACGACGGCCGTGCCATTGTCTCGACCACGGCGGGTGTTGCGCGACTCGAGCGCGACGACCGCCTCACCTGGCTGGCCCGGGCACAGGAAGGCGAGTCCTTGCCGCGCGTATTCCTGCGACTCGCCGATGGGCGCCTGCTGATCGGCAAGGGCCGCCGCCTGCTGCGCGTGACCGAGACCGGCTTGGTGGCCACCGCGTTTCCTGAACTGCCCGCGAACATCGGCGCCATCATCGAGCGCGCCGATGGCTCTCTGGTCGTCGGCACGCGCGCAGGCGGCCTCGTGGCCGTACGCGAAGGCGGGGACGTGACCGAACTCGCTCCCCCAGTGAAGGTGCCCATCCTCAGCCTGAAGCAGGACGATGCCGGACGCCTGTGGGCAGCAGCGGGTGGATTGCTGATTGTCGACGGCGCGCGCCACGTGCACATCAACCGCCGCAACGGCTTCCCTGATCGAGCCGCCAACGATCTGATGCTGGGCGGTGCCGACTGGCTGTGGCTGGGCACCAATCGCGGCATCCTGCGGGCATCACGGCAGGACTTGCTCGCCTGCCTGGATGTACCCGACTGCCAGCCGCGAGTCGATGTGATCGATGAACGTGATGGCTTGCCGACCGCAGAAACAAACGGCGGCGCGCAGCCCGGCGGCTGGCAGGACCGCGCTGGTCGCATTTGGCTGCCCGCCATCAATGGCCTCATCCGCATCGATCCCAGCGCCGCACCCCGCCGCGACGCACTGCCTGCCGTGGCCATAGATGCGATTCGAGCGGACCGGCTGTTGCTCGCACCGGGTGAATCTGTGCCGGCGCTTGCACGCGACATCGAGATCGATTACACGCTGCCCGAGCTTACGTTGCCCAAGCGCGTGCAGTTCCGCTATCGGCTGCTACCTGACTCGCCCGACTGGGTCGATGCTGGCGCCCGGCGCACGGCTTTCTTCGCCGGCCTCAAACCGGGCAGCTACACATTCGAGGTCGCAGCCTCGCGCAACAGCGGGCAGACTGTGGGCAGCGATGCGGCACCTACGCGATTCACGTTCACCGTCAAGGCCGCCTGGTACCAGACCTGGTGGGCGCGTTTCGGCGCGGGCGCGATCATTTTCGCGGCGCTGCTGCTGGCGCCCTGGCTACGCTTTCGCGCACTGCGCGAACGCAAGCGCGTGCTGGAGGCAGAAGTACGACAGCGCACGTCGGAACTGGCCCGCGCCAACGCCGATCTCGATCGGCTGGCGCGCACCGACGCGCTGACCGGCATCGCCAACCGGCGCGAGTTCGGCCAACGACTGGCGGCGGCGTGCGAGGCCTTCACCGGCGACGGCGTGCTGGCGGTATTGATCGCCGACATCGATCACTTCAAGGCGTACAACGATCATCACGGCCACCTGGTCGGTGACGAATGTCTTGCCGCCGTCGCGGGCATCCTCGATGCTGCATTGCGCGACGCCGGTGGCCTGGCCTGTCGCTATGGCGGTGAGGAGTTCGCGGCCATGGTGCATCTGCCGGACACCACTGCGGCTGAAGCGTTGGCAGGCCACCTGGTGAAGGCGGTTGTGGCGGCAGGCAGACCACACGGACGCTCAGCCACCGCCGCGCAGGTGACACTGAGCGTGGGTCTGAAATGCACGGCAGCAGCGCGTCCCGATGCGGCCACGCTGCTGCAAGCGGCCGATGAGGCGCTTTACGAAGCCAAGCATGCGGGGCGCAACACCTGGCGGCGCGCAGGCTGAGTACGGTTCGCGCTGCAGCTAGCGCGTGACCGCGCGCACGCTGATGTCCATGCCGAATGGCTTGCCGTCCGGGTCCTTGATGCCATCGACCAGGTAGCGCTCACCCGGTGCCAGCTTGACTGTCTGCGACACGCGTCGACTTGCGATGCCGAGCTTGCCCCATTGCTCCAGCTCCAGCGTGAAGTCGAGCGCGACGCTGCGTTCATTGATGGGCGCGGTCATCCCTGTGAGTGTCACACGCTGGCTGCCTTCCTTGCCCAGCACCAGCGCAAATTCCTTGCCCGGCTCGACGGTGGCGGACGGCGAACCCAGTAACGCACCATCCAGGCGGATCCTGGCCTCGACGAGGAAACGCTGTGCGGCCTTGCCCGGCGCCGGCGCCGTTTCAGGTGAGTTCGCGCCCGCTTGGGACAGGGCAAACATGAGCAAGGCGGAAAGCAGCAACTTGAACGGCATGGGAGACATGAAGAGAGACTTTCGCAAGATATGAATTGACTGGCGGATGTGAAGATGTCATTGCCGCGGTGCACATCATGCCTGACAGGCGCGAACGCCACCGGTTCCCGTCAAGGCGCGGCGTAGAGCGCTATTGCGCAAACTGGCGGATGTAGAGCACGAGCTGCCAGATCTGTTCGTCGCTCACGCGTGGGCTGGCCGGCATCACGGTGCCGTTGATGCCGGTGCGGATGGCCCAGAAAAGCTGTCCGTCCGACAGCGTTTCCATCTGCGTGGTGCAGGTGAAATCACGCGGCTTCGTCTGGAACAGGTTGGCAATGGGCCCCTTGCCGTCGCCGGCCTTGCCATGGCAATCGGCACAGTTGTGCTGGTTGCCACGGCCGTTGAAAAGGCGCTCTCCGGCCTTGAGATGCACGGGCAGCGGCGGCAGCGGATTGGTTCGGCCGAGGACATCCTGCGGTGCGGACGGCGTCTCGCGCGGCTGCGGGCAGCCCAGCGCGACAAGCGGCACAGCCCACCCGCACAGAACCCATGCGAACGCGATGCGAGCTCGGCAGCTTTGCGTCATTCGATACCCATGACCATCTGGATGACACCCTTGGCGATGAAGCCGATCATACCGAAGGCGAGCACCAGGAACAGCACGAACGTGCCCATGCGTCCCGCCTTCGATTCCCGCGCCAGGTTCCAGATGATGAACAGCATGTAGAGCATGAAGCCGCCCAGGCCGAAGGTGAGGCCGAAGCTCGCGATCTGCTCCTCGGTGAAACCGAACATCAGCGCGCCCCCTCGCCCGCCGTGCCATCCGGCACGAGCGCACGGTAGGCATGCCAGCTGGCGTGGCCCAGCACCGGCATCACCACGACGAGGCCGATCAGCGCAGCCAGCATGCCGATGAGCGTGAGCAGCATCAAAAGCGCGGCCCAGATTCCCAGCGCGACCGGATTGGCCAGCACGACGCGCCAGCTGGTGAGCACGGCCACCAGCACGCTGACGGGTCGATCCAGCAGCAACGGAATGGCGATGACGCTGGACGCGAACACCGGCGCTGCGAGCAGTCCACCCAGCAGCAGCCAGGCTTCGAACAGCCAGTCGCGACCCAGCACGACATGGCGCAGGAAATCAGCGGGCGCATTCACCGGCACGCTGCTGAAAAGCGTGATGAAGGCGGCCGAGGTCATGACCCATCCCGTGCCGGCCAGGGCCAGCAACAGGCCGAATGTCATCAGCCGTCGATCGCCGGACCGCCAGACCGCGATGACGTCAGCCAGCCCGGCCGCCTGGCCGGCCTCGCGGGCGCGGCTGATCGCATACAGCCCCACCGCCACCACGGGTGCGACCAGCAGGAACCCGGAAAACGCGCCCGCCAAGAGCCAGAATCGGTCGTGTGCCGCGACGAGGACGAACCCGCCGAATGCGGCCATGACCAGGCCGTGCAGCAGGCCGATGAGCGGACGCGCGCGGAAATCCGCCCAGCCTGCGGCCAGCCAGGCGAGGCCCGCAGTGGGGGGCACCTCAGGCAGTGGGGGTGGGCGGGACACGACGGAAGAGGTGGGCGGTGGCTGCATGGTCGGGCAGGCAAAGGCGAGGTGAGTCCAGCGATGGGGACGGTGGCAGCGATGGGGGCGATGCGGAAAGTGTCGCACTTCGGCAGCGGCCCGTCTTGACGCTCCGCAAGGCGCGGTCGTGCCGCCGCCTCAAGTTTGGACGCCATCCGCCGATAGAGACGTCATGGTCCCGAAGCGCCCACCCCTCCCCCTTGCCGGGCTGCGCGGCTGCCTGCGACGAATCGTTCGTCCGGCCGTCTGGCTGCTTGCGGCCAAGCTCTGGCTGTTGGCGCCTGCCGCACTCGCGGAAGCAGGGATGTCGACGTCGCCGGGCGGACAGCGCGCAGCGGCCCGGATCGATCTGCTGGTGAAGATTCCGGAAGTGTTGAGCCTGCATCTGCTGGAAGAATCGGTCGCACTGGACGTCACCCTGGACGACATCGCGCGCGGATTCATCACCACTGCGGTCAGCATGGAAGTGCGATCGAATGCGCGGAGCGGCTTCCTGCTGCAGCTGCGCACGGATCCGGGACTGTCCCGGGCGGGAGAAGTGGAAGGGCTGGGGGCGCCGGTGCCGATCACGGCCGCCCAGGCGTCGATCCGGCTCACCCATCACGGCCAGCCGGAGAAATCGCAACGCTATGCATTGCGGGTGAAACTGTCGCTGCCGCCGGATGTGCAGCCCGGGCGCTATGCGCGGCCGGTGCGCGTGTCGATATCGGCGTAGTACTGCCGAGCGAAGGCAGACCCGCTACATCTTGGGCAGCGTCACGCCCTTCTGTCCCTGGTACTTGCCGCCTCTGTCCTTGTACGAGGTCTCGCAGACTTCGTCGGACTCGAAGAACAGCACCTGCGCCACACCTTCATTCGCATAGATCTTGGCGGGCAAGGGCGTCGTGTTGGAAAACTCCAGCGTCACGTAGCCTTCCCACTCCGGCTCGAACGGCGTCACGTTGACGATGATGCCGCAGCGCGCGTACGTCGATTTGCCCAGACACACTGTCAGCACGTTGCGCGGGATGCGGAAATACTCGACCGTGCGCGCCAGGGCAAACGAATTGGGCGGGATGATGCAGACATCGCCCTTGAAGTCGACGAATGACTTCTCGTCGAAATTCTTCGGGTCCACGATGGTGGAATTGATGTTGGTGAAGATCTTGAATTCCTCCGAACAGCGGATGTCGTATCCATAGCTCGACGTGCCGTAGGAAACGATGCGCTTGCCGTCAACGTGACGCACCTGGCCGGGCTCGAAGGGCTCGATCATGCCGTGCTCGGCCGCCATGCGGCGGATCCACTTGTCGCTCTTGATGCTCATGAGGTCATTCCATCAGGCTTGGTAGGAAACAAGGGTGACATCCGCAGCCGCGTCGCGCACGGCCACCAGTCGTTGGTAGTCGCTCGAATCATGCCAGCGTTCGGCGGCGTCTGCGTCGGCAAACTTGATCACAACGACGCGCTCGGCGGCATCGTCACCTGCAAATATTCGCGACTGCTCTCCGCGAAACTGGACTTCTCCGCCATGTCTCGAGATGGTTTCGCCCACCTGCGAGACATACTCCTGCCAGCGTGCGGGATCGCGAACATGAATGCGTCCGATGACGTAAACCGGCATTGCGAATATTCGCAGTGGTCAGGTGTTCTGGATGACGATCTTGGGAAACACGTGCGAGCGGTCCTGCGACTGCTTGGCGATCTTGGCCGCCACCTTGCGGGCGATGGTCTTGTAGATCATCGCCACTTCGCCATCCGGATCGCTCACCACCGTGGGCTTGCCCGCGTCCGCCTGCTCGCGGATAGCCATGTCCAGCGGCAGCGAACCCAGCAGGTCGACGTTGTAGTCCTGGCTCATGCGGGCACCGCCGCCCTCGCCGAAGATGTGCTCCAGGTGGCCGCACTTGGAGCACTTGTGCATGGCCATGTTTTCCACGATGCCGAGAATGGGGATGTTCACCTTCTCGAACATCTTGAGACCCTTGCGCGCATCCAGCAGCGCGATGTCCTGCGGCGTGGTGACGATGACGGCACCCGTGACGGGGACCTTCTGCGCCAGCGTCAACTGGATGTCACCGGTGCCGGGCGGCATGTCGACCACCAGATAGTCGAGGTTGTTCCAGCTCGTCTCGGTCAGCAGCTGTTCCAGCGCCTGCGTGACCATGGGGCCGCGCCACACCATCGGCGTCTCCACGTCGATGAGGAAGCCGACGCTGTTGGCCTGGATGCCATGGCCCTCCATCGGTTCCATGGTCTTGCCGTCCTTGGACGTCGGCCGACCGGTGATGCCCAGCATGGTGGGCTGGGACGGGCCGTAGATGTCGGCATCGAGCATCCCGACGATGGCGCCCTCGGCCGCCAGGGCCAGCGCCAGATTGACGGCGGTCGTGCTCTTGCCCACGCCGCCCTTGCCGGAGGCCACGGCAATGATGTTCTTGATGCCGGGGATCAGCTTGACCCCGCGCTGCACGGCATGGGACACGATCTTGGAATAGACATTGACCGTGACCGCATCAACGCCCGCGATCTGCTTCAGCCGGGCCTGCACCTGCTTGCGGATGGGGTCGACCAGGCTCTTGCCCGGGTAGCCGAGAACGATTTCAAGATAGACGCGATCGCCTTCGATTTTCAGATTCTTGACCGCTTTCTCCTCGACGTAATTCTGGTCGGTGACGGGGTCGATGAGTTCGCGCAGCGCGTTCTGGATGTCTTGCTCGGTGAATGCCATGGATGGGTCCTGGGTGGGGCGTGAAAGCAGCGCGAAGTGTAACGGAAATCATCGCAAACCCATTGATTCAAGCCGGGAATTTCCCCCTTCGGCTCAAGGGTCTTTGCTACAATTTCATTTCGCATTTCATCCATCACAATAAAGTCCGCAGCGTGCCCCGCAAACTCTTCGTCACCACCGCTCTCCCCTACGCCAACGGGCCGTTCCACATCGGCCACATCATGGAGTACGTGCAGGCCGACATCTGGGTGCGCTTCCAGCGCATGCAGGGCCACAAGGTCAATTTCGTGTGCGCCGACGACACCCACGGCGCGCCCATCATGCTGAAGGCCGAGGCCGAGGGCATCACGCCCGAGGAGCTGATCGCCCGCGTCAACGAGTCGCACAAGCGCGACCTGCCGCGCTTCCACATCAGCTTCGACCATTTCCACTCCACGCACTCGAAAGAGAACGAGGAACTGGCGTCGTCGATCTTCCTGGCCTTGAAAGAGAACAATCTCATCGAGACCAAGACCATCGAGCAGTTCTTCGACCCGGTCAAGAAGATGTTCCTGCCCGACCGCTACATCAAGGGCGAGTGCCCCAAGTGCGGCACGGCAGACCAGTACGGCGACTCGTGCGAGAACTGCGGCGCGGTGTATGCGCCGACGGATCTGAAAAATCCCTTCTCCACCCTGACGGGCGCGAAGCCGGTGCTGAAGTCGTCGGAGCATTTCTTCTTCAAGCTCTCCGATCCGCGCTGTGTCGCCTTCCTCAAGGAATGGACGCAGGACGGCAAGCTGCAGCCCGAGGTGATGAACAAGGTGCAGGAGTGGCTCGGCGATGGAGATAAGAGCCTGGGCGACTGGGACATCTCGCGCGATGCACCCTACTTCGGCATCGAGATCCCCGGCGCCAAGGGCAAGTACTTTTACGTCTGGCTGGATGCGCCCATCGGCTATCTCGCCAGCCTGAAGAGCTATCTCGACGGCAAGGGCCAGGATTTCGAGAAGTACGTGAACGATCCGAAGGTGGAGCAGTTCCACTTCATCGGCAAGGACATCATCTACTTCCACACCCTGTTCTGGCCGGCCATGCTCAAGTTCTCGGGCCGCAAGCCGCCGACGAATGTGCTGGTCCATGGCTTCCTGACGCTCACGGGCGAAAAGCTCTCCAAGTCGCGCGGCGTCACCATCAGCCCGCAGAAGTACGTCGAGCTGGGCCTGAACACTGAATGGGTGCGCTACTACCTGGCCGCGAAGCTCAACAGCAAGGTGGAAGACCTCGATTTCAATCCCGAGGACTTCATCGCGCGCGTCAATTCCGATCTCATCGGCAAGTACGTCAACATCGCGAGCCGCGCTGCGGGCTTCATCACCAAGCGCTTCAACGGCAAGCTGACCGAGGAGCCGCTCTCTGCTGGCCGCGAGCTCTTCCACAAGATGCGCGGCCAGCTGGCCGGTGCCGCCGGTGGCGCGGATGACCAGGTGCCGTCCATCCTGTTCGAGGTACGCAATTTCGCCGAGCAGCTGGCGCAGGACTACGACGCCCGCGAATTCAGCAAGGCCATCCGCCAGATCATGTTCCTGGCCGACCGCGTGAACCAGTATGTGGACGAACAGAAGCCCTGGGAGATCGCCAAGGAAGCCGGGCAGGACGCCGCGCTGCACTGGTTCTGCACGCTGTATCTGGAACTCTTCCGCATTCTCACGATTTACCTGAAGCCCGTGCTGCCCAAGGTGGCGGAAGACGTGGAAGCCTTTCTCGGCATCAAGCCGCTGGACTGGGAAGACGTGATGACCCCGCTGAAGCCCGGCAGCGTGATCCAGCCGTACAAGCACCTCATGTCGCGCATCGATCCCAAGCAGATCGACGCGCTGCTGGAGCCGCCCGAGCCGCCGAAGGACGCGGCACCTGCTGCGCCGGCCAAGACCGCAAAGGGTGATGCAAAGACCGACGCCAAGGCAGAGCCCACCGGCCCCGATTTCGCGCTGGTGCCGCCCGAGCCGCCCAAGCCGCCCGTCATCCTGCCGGTGTCCGACACCATCAGCATCGACGACTTCGGCAAGCTGGATCTTCGTGTCGCACGCATCGTGGATGCGGAACTGGTCCCCGATGCCGACAAGCTCTTGAAGCTCACGCTGGACATCGGCATCGAGCAGCGGCAGGTGTTTGCGGGGATTCGTTCCGCGTACAACCCCAAGGATCTCGTGGGACGGTTGACCGTGATGGTCGCCAACCTCGCACCGCGCAAGATGCGGTTTGGTGAATCGCAGGGCATGGTGCTGGCGGCAGGGGATGGGACTTCGATCTATCTGCTTTCGCCGGATGGCGGGGCGGTGCCGGGGATGAGGATCAAGTAACCCTTGCGGAGAGAGGAGCAGCGGCCCCGCTTGCGGGGATGCGACCCCGCTGCAAGGATTGCTGGTACTCGCGCCAAATGGACCAGAAATCGTATGTCCCCTCTTGTCTCTCCCCGCCTCACTCTCGAACCTTTGACGGTCGCACACGCCGACCTCCTATTCCCCGGCCTGTCCGATCCCGCGCTCTACACCTTCATCCCCGCCGATCCGCCCTCAAGCCTGGAGGAAAAGCGCGAACACTTTGCCCGCATCCTGCGCGGCCCGCGCGACAATGATGAAGAACTGTGGCTGAACTGGGCGGTACGAGTCACCGCGACGGATGAGTACGTCGGTTACATCGAGACCAGCACCTTCCCGGGTGACTACTCCTATCTGGCCTACTTCATCTTCGCCGGGGCGCAGCGCAACGGCTACGCACGCGAAGCCTGCGAGCATGTGATCCGCCACCTCGAACAGGCGCACCGCATCCGGTTGGTCGTGGCGGAAATGGACACGCGCAACGTTGCCTCCTGGCGGCTGGTGGAATCACTGGGTTTCGCGCGAGTTGGCGAGAAACGCGACGCCGATTTCTTCAAGGGCGAAACCAGCCACGAGTACCGCTACGAGCTGCGTTTACAATCCGGTGCATGAAGCCGCTTGTTCCGCCCCCCTATTCCACCGATCGCGCCACGCTTGAGCAGGAGGTGATCGTGGAAGTCTTCCGAGCCAGCGGCCCGGGCGGGCAGCACGTCAACAAGACGGAATCCGCGCTGCGCCTGAAGCATCCGCCGTCCGGTGTGGCGGTCATCGCCCAGGACTCGCCATCACAGCACCGCAATCGCGAGACCGCCTTTGCCCGCCTCATCGAGAAGCTGGAGAAACTCAACTACGTGAAGCCGAAGCGCCACAAGACCCGGCCCACGCTGTCGTCGGTGAAGAAACGGCTGGAATCCAAGACCAAGCGATCCACGGTGAAGACCGGGCGCTCGAAGCGCGTGGCGCACGATGACTGAGCGCGCCGCGACCATCACCCGCAAGTTGCGAATATTCGGCAAGGTGCAGGGCGTGGGTTATCGCGCGGCATTCTGCGACGAGGCCACCAGGCAGGGCGTGACCGGCTGGGTGCGAAACCGTCTGGATGGCAGCGTCGAGGCACTGGTGCAGGCAGATGCCACCACGCTGGACCGGCTGACGCAGTGGGCGCGCAAGGGGCCGAGGCTCGCCGCCGTGAGCCATGTCGATGTCACCGAGGCCAGCGCGGACGAAGCGATGCAGCGCTTCAACGGCATCGATACGCTGCCCACGCGATGACCCCACCAGCATCCGCGCCCAAGCAGCCGATTATCTGGTCGCCCTACGCCGGCCCGCCCACCCCGCCGCCGCATCGCGAACTCTGCACCGACTGCGGCATTTCACGCACGGCCGAGCCGAAGCGTTGCGGCACGGCATGCCAGTTCATCCGACCCGATTATCCGACGATGGAACGTGCAGTGCATGGGCGGGAGCGAGATCCAGCAAGAGCGGATGAGTTGCACTTCGGGCCGCACGACGCCATGTGGCGTGCGGCGTTGAAGTCGCCCATCCCCGGCGCGCAGTGGACCGGCCTCACCACGCGCATCGCCGAGAAGCTACTTGAGCGCGGCGAGGTCGATGCAGTGCTGGCCATGGCGCCGCACCCGGACGATCCGTGGCGCCCCATGCCGGTGCTGGTCACCGAGGCGGCCGGGATGGCGCAGTGCCGCGGCATGCGCATGGGCTATGCGCCGCTCACCGCATTGCTCGAACCCGCACTGGCGCGCGGCCACAAGCGACTGGCCGTGATCGGCATCCCCTGCCAGGTGTACGCATTGCGCGCACTGGAAAAGTCGCTCGGCTTCGACAAGCTGCTGGTCATCGGCACGCCGTGTTCGGACAACACCACCACGGAAAATTTCCACCGCTTCCTTGAGCTGCTGGCCCCGGACCCGAAGACCGTGACCTATCTGGAGTTCCGCGCCGACTATACGGTGGAGATGCGCTTCAAGGATGGCGCGGTGAAGGAAATCCCGTTCCTGAATCTGCCCATCTCGCAACTGCCTGCGGATTTCTTCCCGATGACCTGCCGCACCTGTGTCGACTACACCAACGTGTTGGCCGACATCACCGTGGGCTACATGGGCGGACAGGGCGAGCAGTGGCTCTTGGTGCGCAATGCGCGCGGCGCGGCGCTGCTCGAACTGCTCGGCGATGAAGTGAAGCTCTCTGCGCCCGGCAGCGCCGGCAAACGCGCCGGCCCGGTGAAAGGTTTCCTCGCCAACACCTTGCGAGCGGCCGGCGGCCTGCCCTTGCGCCGCATGCCGAACTGGCTGCGCCCTGTCGTGAATTGGCTCATGCCGCGCATCGGCCCGCGTGGTCTCGAATTCGCCCGGGCCAGGGTGGAGATGAAGGCCGTCGAAACCGTGGTGCATCTGCGACGCGCCATGCCCTCACGTCTGAAGTCGATGGTGCCCGCGCACGTGTGGCGCCTGGTGGCCCCTTATGGACTCTCTGAGAACGATGCGCCGAACAAGCCGGGCTCCGACTGAGCGCAAATAGTCGCGATGGCGCCTAGAGGGCTATTCGTAACTCGACGCGTAGCTGGGTTGCCGCGGCCGGCTCTGCAGCACGATGCCGTCGTACTTCACCAACACGTTCCCGGCGGAAAGCCACTCTTCCAGCGAGGCGATCAGCAGATCGCTGACGCGAACCCGCTGGGACTCGGGCAGGGTGATGTCGGCTTCGGCCGTGCCGTTGCGATAGTGGATGAGCACACCGCAATTGCCGGGCTGATGCGGTGCCAGACGCGAACGAAGTTCCGCCACATTGCCCTGGCCATTGATGTTCAACTCGATGCGGCGTGCGTACTTCATGCGCACGGTATCCATGTCCAGCGCATTGTCGGCGATGACCCGCATGCCACCGGAGAACTCGTCGTTGGAAACCTTTCCCTCGACGATCAACAGGTGGTCGTCCTTGATGAGGTCACGCTTCTCGTTGAAGACCTCGCTGTACATCACGACCTCGATCTTGGCCGTGCCGTCATCCAGCGTCAGCACCGCCATGCGTCCGCGCTTGCCATTGCGCACGCGCTGTCCGGTGAGGATGCCGGCGAGCAATTGCGGGTCCTGTCGTGGCTGGATGTCCTTCAGCGGCGTCTTCACCATCTGCCGCACTTCGGATGCATAGGTGTCGAACGGGTGACCGGACAGGTAGAAGCCCAACGCCTGCTTTTCATTCATCAGGCGTTCACGTTCGGTCCACGGCTTTGCGGCCACCAGCGTCAGCGCCTCTCCTGCCTCGCCGCCGCCGTCTCCGAACAGCGAAACCTGGCTCGCATTGCGCTCGGCCTGCTCGGCCATCTCGATCGCGTTGGGCAGTGACGCCAGCAGGGAGGCACGGTCGGCATGAAGCGTGTCAAAGGCACCCGCCTTGATCATCGCCTCCATGGCGCGGCGATTGACGATGCGGCGGTCCACACGCTTCACAAAGTCCAGCAGATCCTTGAACGGCCCTGCCTGACGCGCCTGTTCGATGTTCTCGATCGCGGTGGCCCCCGTGCCCTTGATGGCGCCGAGACCGTAGCGGATGGTCTTCCGGTCCAGCGGGACGAAGCGGGTCGTGCCGGTATTGATGTCCGGCGGCAGGATCTCGACCCGGTTCTTCAGCGTGTCTTCGAAGACCTGCTGAATCTTGTCGGTATCGTCCATCAACATCGACAAGTTGGCTGCCATGAACGCAGCCGTGTGCCGCGCCTTCAGCCAGGCGGTCTGGTAGCCGAGGAAGGCGTACGGCGCGGAGTGCGATTTGTTGAAGCCATAGCCCGCGAACTTCTCCATCGCATCAAAGAGCTTGGTCGCCGCCTCGGCCTTGACCGCATTCTTCTCGGCACCTTCGTTGAAGATGCTGCGCTGCTTGGCCATCTCCTCGGGCTTCTTCTTGCCCATCGCGCGGCGGAGCAGATCGGCGCCACCCAGCGAGTAGCCGGCGATCACCTGCGCAATCTGCATCACCTGCTCCTGATACACCATCACCCCGTAGGTGGGAGACAGGATGGGCTCCACGCGAGGGTCGGCGTACTCCGGCCGCGCCTTGCCGGCCTTGCGATCGCAGAAGTCCGGGATCGAGTCCATCGGCCCCGGGCGATAAAGCGCATTCAATGCGATGAGGTCTTCCAGCCGGTCCGGCCGGGCCTTGACCAGCATGTCGCGCATGCCGCGCGATTCAAACTGGAAAATCGCAACCGTGTTGCCCTTGGTGAAAATCTCGAACGCGGCCGGATCGGTGAGCGGAATCTTGTTGAGGTCGAAGTCAGGCTCGCCCAGATCGCGCACGTTGCGCTCGGCCTCCGCCAGAATCGTGAGCGTGGTGAGACCCAGGAAGTCGAACTTCACCAGGCCGACCGCTTCCACGTCGTCCTTGTCGTACTGGCTCACGACACCTTCCGAGCCCTCAGCGTTGTAGAGCGGGGTAAAGTCGGTGAGCTTGCCCGGGGCGATCAGCACACCGCCCGCATGCATGCCCACGTTGCGGGTCATGCCTTCGAGCTTCAGGGCCAGCTCCATCAACTCCCTGACCTCTTCCTCCGCCTTCATCCGCTCTTTGAACTGCGGCTCCTGTTCCATCGCCTTGTCCAGCGTGATGCCGAGTTCATTCGGGATCAGCTTGGCGATGGAGTCGACATAGTTGTAGCCCATCCCCAACACCCGGCCCACGTCGCGGATCACGGCCTTCGCGGCCATGGTGCCGAAGGTGGCGATCTGCGAAACACTTTCCGCGCCGTACTTCTGCTTCACGTAATCGATGACGCGGTCGCGACCGTTCTGGCAGAAGTCGACGTCGAAGTCGGGCATGGACACCCGCTCCGGGTTCAGGAAGCGTTCGAAGATCAACTCGTACTGCAGCGGATCAAGATCGGTGATGCCGAGCGAATAAGCGACCAGCGAGCCCGCGCCCGAACCACGACCCGGCCCCACCGGCACGCCGTTCTTCCGCGCCCAGCCGATGAAGTCGGCCACGATGAGGAAGTAGCCGGGAAACCCCATCTTGATGATGATGCCGGTCTCGTAGTCGAGCCGTTCAACATAGCGCGGCCGCACTTCGGCGCGCTTCGCCTCATCGGGGTAGAGAACGAGCAGCCGCTTGTCGAGCCCTTCGAGTGCCGAACTCTTCAGGAAATCCTCGATGGATTCGCCGTTGGGCGTGGGGAACTGTGGCAGCTTGCTCTTGCCGAGCACGAACTCGAAGTTGCAGCGGCGCGCGATCTCGACCGCATTCTCCAGCGCCTCGGGCAGATCGCTGAAGAGCTCGGTCATTTCCGCCGTGGTCTTGAAGTACTGCTCTGGCGAATATTCGCGTTTGCGCCGCGCGTCGCCAAGAATCATGCCTTGCGCGATGCACACGCGCGCTTCATGCGCCTTGAAATCGTCGCGATCCATGAACTGGATTGGATGGGTCGCGACCACGGGCAGATCGCATTCGCCCGCCAGCGTGATGGCCGCATCGATATAGCGCTCGCTCGAACCCTTTTTCCCCTCGGGCCGCTGGATTTCGATGTAGAAGGCGTCGGGGAAATCACGTTGCCAGGCGTGGGCCAGCTGAGCGGCTTCGGCAGCGTTGCCCTGCGCCAGCATCTGGCCGATGTCGCCGGCCTGCGCGCCGGAGAGCGCGATCAGCCCCGCCGTTGCATCGCCCGTCAGCCACTCGCGGCGCAGTTCGGCGCGCCCGCGATACATGTTCTCGCCATAGGCACGGGTCAAGAGGACGCAGAGGTTGTGGTAGCCCGCCTGGCTCGCGCAGAGAAGCAGCAGGCGATGCGGCTGGTCGCGTTGCTTGGCGTTCTCGACCCAGACATCGCAGCCGATGATGGGCTGCACACCCTTGCCCCGGGCCGCCTTGAAGAACCGCACGGCACCAAAGAGGTTGGCGAGATCGGTGACGGCCAATGCGGGCATGCCGTCGGCGGCCGCGCGCGCCACCGCGTCGTCGGGCCGCACGATGCCATCCACGATCGAATATTCGCTGTGCAGGCGAAGATGGACGAACGGGGCAGCGGGGGCCGGGGAAGCAGCGGGCGCGGAGGGGGCGGTCATGAGCTGGAACTTTCACTCAGGATTTTACCCAATCGCGGTGGCTCGCAGTGGCGAACCCGGTGCTGAAAGATGTGCTAGTTGGTCAGCCGGCAGACGCCGCGCCATGGGCGCGGAAGTGCCCCAGCAGATGGTCCGCCATCTCGCGCAGCAGAGGCTTGGGAAAATCGTGGCCCATGCCGCGGATGAACGTGAGTCGCGCGTCGGGTATCAGGGCAGCGGTGTCCCGCGCACAGGGCGGCGGCAGCAGCGGGTCCTCGTCACCATGGAGGACCAGCGTGGGCCGGGAAATCGTGCGGACAATCGCGGAGCGGTCGTCCGCCGCACCGACGGCGACGAGCTGGCGTGCCATGCCCGCTGGCCGATAGCTGCGTTGCACATGGCGTTCGCAGAGCGCCTGTAATTCGCGCGCGTCCGGCGGGTGCGTTGAGCTGCCAATCGTCCGCATCAGGAAGGCAAGCCGTCTCGCGGCGAGATCGGGCCGGCTCCGTGGCGCCGGCGGCGCGAGCAGCACTTTCAACGCGCGCAGTCTCGGCTTCATCACCTTGCGGTTGCCGGTGGTGGACATCATCGATGTGAGCGAGAGCACCCGACCGGGATGTCTCGCCGCGAGATTCTGGGCGATCATTCCCCCCATGGAGGCGCCGACGATGTGCGCACGCTCGATCCCCAGCGCGTCCAGCAGCCCCACCGCGTCAGCCACCATGTCATCGAGCGTGTACACCGGTGTGATGGGCAGCCCCAGCTTGTGGCGCAGATACATCCAGACCACGTTGGGGACACCGAGGTGATCGAATGATTGCGACAGGCCGGCGTCACGGTTGTCGAACAGGATGACCCGATGGCCGCCTTCGACGAGGTGGCGCACCAGTGCCTCCGGCCAGGCCAGCAGGTTGAGGCCGAGCCCCATGATGAGCAGCACCGGCGGGTGCGTCGGATCGCCGAAGCTTTCGTACTCGATCAGGGTGCCGTTGGCGGAGACGTTGGGCATGAGGCCGGTGGCGGAGAAGAGTGTCGTCGCATTGCGAATATTCGCAAGCGTTCAGACTACGCTGAAAGTGGATTTCCGGATCTGTCGGTTCAAGGCAGGCGCACAGCCTTGCGTTTCAGGCCGGCCGCGCCGGATCGAGATACACCCACTGCCGCCAGCCGACCCGGTGGAAGGGCTCCCAGCGGCCTTCCGGCTGGGCGAGGCGATCCGCGACGGCGTACCACGCCGCCGGGTGCAGGCCGAGCCCGAGGTGGCTCGCGATGATCTCGATGTTCTCCGCGCGCTTGCCCGGCTTTTCATAACTGCACTGCCACGCCACCACGCCGTCGGTGCGGGAGAAGATGGATGTGGTCGGTACCGGCGGCGTTGCCTTCACATGCGCCAGCAGTTCCGGATCGTCCAGCTTGTGGCCGCTGGCGACTTCGTACAGGCGCCAGGCATTGGTCGCGCGCGGATCGCCACCGAAGGGCGTCCCCAGCGTGATCACGCTGCGCACATCCGCCGGATACAGCTTGGCAATTTCGCGCGCGTAGATGCCGCCCAGGCTCCAGCCCAGGAGGCTCACCTTGCGCCCGGTTTCAACGCGCAATTCGTGCAGCCGCTCGATGCAGGCTTCGAGCACGCCTTCGCGCGGCCCGAAGTTGAAGCCCATGTCCCAGCCATGGGCCTCGAATCCGCGCGCGGTCAGGAAATTGCGCAACGGCCGGGTGGTGAAATCGGGTGCCGCCAGGCCGGGGAAGACCAATACAGCGTGCTCGTCGCCGCGCGGCGCGTTGCGCAGCAGCGGCCAGGCTGCCAGCGCCGCGCCGTACTCCCACGGCGCGCGCGCCTCGAGCGCAACCAGCAGCGCGCCCGGCGGCGACACATCTCGCGCCTGGTGATGAAGATGAACGTCCGGGGACTGCTTGGGACGGCGATGCGCGCCGTCGGCTTTGGGTCGATGTTCGGTCACGGTGTCTTGTTGGAGGTTTTGCGTGAGAGGTTACGTGGGGCTTTGCTTTTCGCTTTGCCTCGTGCTGCGGCAGTGCGCGCAGGCTGCTTGGCCAATGCCTCGCACAATGCCAGCAACTCGGCGTGGGCTGCCTTGATGTGCGTCGTCCACTTCGACAGCGGGCCGGTGCAGGCCGGGTCGGCGACCAACCCGTAGCCCAGCATGCCGTTGTAGCTCAGGATGGTGATGTTGAGCCCCAGCCCGTGGGTGACGATGGACACGGGCACGTAGGCCGCGATGCGATAGCCCGCGAGGTAAAGGGGCATCGGCGGACCCGGCACATTGGAGATGACCAGGTTGGCGATGACCGGAATCCGATTGGCGACAAGCGACGTGTTGTACAGCGCCGACAATGCGCCCATGAGCCACGGCAGTCCCAGCGACGGAAGGTCTGTCGGGATGACGCTCTTCATGCCGCCAGTCAGCATCTTGGCCTTGCTGCTGGATCGATGGATGGACGCGATCCGTTTCAAAACGTCCGGCTCGCCCGAGGCGAGGTCGACCAGCATCATGGTGACCTGGTTGTTCTGCGTGGCGTCGCCCGGGGCGCGCAGCGACGCCGGCACCGCGCCAATCATGTTATTGGCCAGCAGCGCGCGCTCCTTCGCGTAGGCCCGACGCAGCGCGCCGCTCACGGTGGCGAGCACGACATCATTCAGCTTCACATCGAGCTGCCGCGCGATGACCTTGGCCTCGTCCAGCGGAATCGAGACGCTTGCGAATATTCGCTTGGCGGAGATGGCCGCATTGAGTGGTGTGCGCGGGCCCAGCGGCAGGCCCTGCTTGCGCGCACCGGCCGCCAATTTTTTCGGATCAATGCCCGGCTTGGCGCCCGCCTTCAGTCCCATGTCGGCGGACAGTGATCGGCTCATGGCCATGGTCGCGGCGACCGCGCTGGCTGCCTTCACGGCCTCCGGGACGGCGCGGACGATGCGCGCGTACTGCGCGACCGTGTTGGAGAGCGCCGCACCGACCAACCGTGCCGTGCCCGTGTCGAGCTCGGCTTTCGGCCCGGCGGACTCCGGCTTGACGCGTCTCGGAGTAGGCTCGGCATCGAGGACCGCCTGGGCCAGCGCCACCCCACCCTGCCCATCCATGCCAGCGTGATGCAGCTTGCCGTAGAACGCGATCTGCCCGGATTCAAGGCCGTCGATGACCACAAACTGCCAGAGCGGACGGGCGCGATCCAGCAGACCCTCGTGCAGCTTCGCCACCTTCGCCTCGAGCTGGGCACGCGTACCGGGCTTGGGCAGGGTGACGTGGCGGATGTGATGGTCGAGATCGATGTCGTCCGCCTCCACCCAGACCGGATTGGCCAGGTCGAACGGCATGAACTGCAGGCGGCGGGTGAAGAGCGGCGCAAGATGCAGGCGCGAGGCGATGTGCTTGCGAACATTTGCGAAGACCGACTTCCGCGAACGCGCGGGCACATCCAGCAGCATGAGGCTGCCGACATGCATCGGCGTCTCGGGCGTTTCCAGGTGAAGGAACAATGCGTCCAGCGCGCTCAGCTGCTTCATGCCGCCCCCCTGTCAGATCAACGTCGCAACCGTCATCGGCGCGCCGCAAAAAAGGCCTTCAACACCGCTGCAGACTCGTCGGCCAGCAGTCCACCTTCCACGGTGGCGTGATGATTCAGTTTCGTTTCATTGAAGAGATTGACGACGCTGCCGCAGGCGCCGGTCTTGGGATCGGGTGCACCAAACACCACTCGCGCGATCCGCGCATGCAGCATGGCCCCGACACACATGGCGCAGGGCTCCAGCGTCACATACATCGTGCAGCCCACCAGCCGGTAATTCTGCTCATGCTGGCCGGCGTCACGCAGCGCGGCAATCTCGGCATGCGCCGACGGGTCATGGCCGGCAATGGGCCGGTTCATGCCGCGCCCGATGATGGCGCCATCCTTGACCACGACCGCGCCCACCGGCACCTCGCCTGCGGCCGCGGCATCGCGGGCCAGTGACAGCGCGGCCTGCATGAAGTCCTCGTCAGTCATGGGCAATGAACGCATCCACCTCGATTTCGACCAGATGATCCGGATCGATCAGCTTGCTGATTTCGACCATGGTGGAGGCGGGGCGAATATTCGCGAAGACTTCGCCATGCGCGCGCCAGATGGCCTCCCACTGGGAAATATCCGTTGCGAATATTCGCGTGCGCACCACATCGTTCATCGTGGCGCCGCCTTCCTTCAGCGCGCGTTCGATCTTGGCCAGGATGTAGCGCGTCTGCGCGCCTGCATCGCCCTTGCCGACCACCTCGCCGTTTTCATCCGTAGCCGTCGTCCCCGCGACCCACACATGGTTGCCAATCTTGACCGCTCGCGAATAGCCAACGATGGATTCCCACTTGGCGCCGGAGGAGATGAGTTGTCGTTTCACGCGTTGCGTTCCTTGCTGGGTCAGGCGTGCGGGAGGCGGGCCGCTTCAGGCCACGAGCGGCCAGCGCCCCCGCTCGATGAAGGGGGCACCCGGGTGGGCCTGATGAATCAGGACGAACTCGGTGGCCGTCCACGAAATCGGTTCAACCGCGTCCTGCGGCACGGCGGTGTCGTCATAGAGCAACGCAACGTGCGGCAGATAGCGGCCAAGGCGGGCGCCCCGCAGCTTCACCTCGCGCATGCCCTCGCCCAGGGCGTCGCGCAGGCGCATGACGCCGGAATCGCGTTCATCGCCACCCACCAGCGCGCAGGCGGAACGCATGAGCGACTCACTGGTCCCGGCCGGCAAGGTGAGCACTCGATCAAGGCTCACCTCAAACGGCGCACGGCGCACCGCGGCAGCCGCGCGTAGGCCGGCCGACAGCCAGCTTTCGTTGCGCAAGGGCTGCGGCTGCAGCGCCTGCAAAGGGAGATGCAGCTGCACGGGTTCCAACGGCTGGCCGGCCAGGCCGTGGCGGGCACGCATGCCGGCCGCTAGATCGGTGATGCGACTGGCAATGGTCTCGGGCACGCGGAGGGCAAAGAACCACAGCCCCTCGATGCGGGAGGGCTGCGGTGGAGACTCAATGCCGGGAAGGGTGCCTTGCATGCCAGTCTGTCGTGGGCTCGGTCAGCAGGTAGTGGAAAGTTTTCGCATCATCGCATTGATCCGCCAGAAATCCGAAGCCGGCATCATCACGTCCATCCCGGTGGGTTCACTCCCACTCGATCGTCGCCGGCGGCTTGCCGGAAATGTCGTACACCACCCGGTTCAGGCCACGCACTTCATTGATGATGCGGTTCGACACCCGGCCCAGCAGTTCGTAAGGCAACTCGGCCCAATGCGCAGTCATGAAGTCGCTGGTCACCACGGCACGCAGCGCGACCACGTAGTCGTAGGTCCGGCCGTCGCCCATCACACCGACGCTCTTCACCGGCAGGAACACGGCGAACGCCTGCGAGGTCTTGTCGTACCAGCTCACCCCATCAGCATCCTTGGTGTTGCGCAGCTCGCTGATGAAAATGTCATCGGCGCGACGAAGCAGATCGGCGTATTCCTTCTTCACTTCGCCAAGAATGCGAACCCCGAGCCCCGGACCGGGGAACGGATGGCGGTAGACCATTTCACGCGGCAGGCCGAGTTCGACACCGAGCGCACGCACCTCGTCCTTGAAGAGGTCCCGCAGCGGTTCGAGCAGCTTGAGATGCAGCGTGTCCGGCAGCCCGCCCACGTTGTGGTGCGACTTGATGCTGGTCGCCTTGCCCGTCTTGGCGCCAGCGCTTTCGATGACATCGGGATAGATCGTGCCCTGCGCCAGCCACTTCGCCTTCGGCAGTTTCTGCGCTTCGCGCTGGAAGACCTCGACAAATAAACGACCGATGATCTTGCGCTTGGCCTCCGGGTCGGTGACGCCTTTCAGCTCACCGAGGAATTCGGCGGAGGCATCGACGTGAATCACCTTCATGTGCAGGTGATTGCCGAAGGTTTCCATTACCTGCTCGGCTTCGTTGAGGCGCAACAGGCCGGTGTCGACGAACACGCAGGTCAGTTGATCGCCAATCGCCTTGTGGATCAATGCCGCAGCGACCGAGGAATCCACACCACCCGACAGGCCCAGGATCACTTCCTCGTTGCCCACCTGCTTGCGAATATTCGCAATGGCGTCGGGGACGAAATGGGGCATGTCCCACTCCTGCCCCAGGCCGCAGATCCCGTGCACAAAGCGTTCGTAGATCTCCTTGCCCTTCTTCGTGTGCGTGACTTCGGGGTGGAATTGCACCGCGTAGAACTTGCGCGATTCGTCGGCCATGCCGGCGATGGGGCAGGACTCGTTCGAGGCGATGACCTTGAAGCCTGGCGGAATCTCGGTGACCTTGTCACCGTGCGACATCCAGACATCGAGGAATGCCTTGCCGTCGGATTCGACGCGATCCTGGATGCCTTCCAGCAACTTGGAGTGACCTCTTGCACGGACTTCGGCATAGCCGAATTCACGCACCAGACCATTCTCGACCTTGCCGCCCAGCTGCGCGGCCATGGTCTGCATGCCGTAGCAAATGCCCAGCACCGGCACACCCAGCTCGAACACCGCCTGCGGTGCGCGCGCCGTCTCGGCTTCGGTCACCGATGAATGGCTGCCGGAAAGGATGATGCCGGCCGGCTTGAAGTCGCGGATGAACTGCTCGCTGACATCACAGGGATGCAGTTCGCTGTACACACCCGCCTCGCGCACGCGGCGCGCAATGAGCTGGGTGACCTGGGAGCCGAAATCGAGGATGAGTATTTTGTTCATGAATAGCCTGTATCGAAAAATCCTGCCCTGAAAGTGCGACGCCCGGCGGAGCCGGGCGTCTTGTCTGGTTCACTCCACCCGGTAGTTGGGGGCTTCCTTGGTGATCTGGACGTCGTGCACATGCGACTCGCGTATGCCGGCGGAAGTGATCTCGACGAATTCCGCATTGGCGCGCATTTCGTCAATCGTCTTGCAGCCGAGATAACCCATCGACGCCGACAGGCCGCCTTTCAGCTGGTGCAGCACGTTGACCAGCGGGCCCTTGTACGGGACGCGGCCTTCAACACCTTCCGGCACGAACTTGTCGGCATTGTTCTGCGGGTCCTGGAAATAGCGGTCGCTGGAACCCTTCTGCATGGCACCCACCGAGCCCATGCCGCGATAGGACTTGTACGAACGGCCCTGGTAAAGCTCGGTTTCGCCCGGCGCCTCTTCGGTGCCGGCGAACATGCTGCCCAGCATCACGCAGTTGGCGCCCGCGGCGATGGCCTTGGCGATGTCGCCCGAGTAGCGGATGCCGCCATCAGCGATGCACGGTACCGGCTTCTTCAATGCCGCCAGCGCGTCGGACACGTTGGCGATGGCGGTGATCTGCGGGACACCCACGCCGGCCACGATTCGGGTTGTGCAGATGGAGCCCGGACCGATGCCGATCTTGACGCAGTCCGCACCGTTATCCACCAGCGCCAGCGCGGCCGCCTTGGTGGCGATGTTGCCGCCGATCACTTCGACATTGGGGAAATTCTTCTTGACCCACTTCACCCGGTTCAACACGTTCTTGCTGTGGCCGTGGGCGGTATCGACGACCAGCACGTCCGCACCCGCCTCCACCAGGAGCTCAACCCGCTCATCCGTGCCTTCACCGATGCCGACCGCGGCGCCGACGCGAAGGCGACCCGCCTCGTCCTTGCAGGCTGCCGGGTGCTCGCTGGATTTCAGCACGTCCTTGACGGTGATGAGGCCCTTCAAATCGAAGTTCTTGTTGATGACCAGCACGCGTTCGATGCGGTGCTTGTGCATCAACTCGATGGCTTCGGCGCGCGTGGCACCTTCCTTCACCGTCACCAGCTTGGCCTTGGGGGTCATGATGTTCTTGACCGGCTGATCCAGCTTGGTCTCGAAGCGGAGGTCGCGGTTGGTGACGATGCCGACGACCTTCTTGCCGTCCAGCACCGGCAGGCCGGAAATGTTGTGCTTCTTCGTGAGCGCGATGACCTCGCGCACCGTCATGGTGGGGGTGATGGTGACCGGGTCCTTGACCACGCCGCTTTCGAAGCGCTTCACCTTCGAGACTTCGGCCGCCTGGGCCTTGGCGCTCATGTTCTTGTGCACGATGCCGATGCCACCTTCCTGCGCGAGCGCAATGGCGAGCTTGGCTTCGGTGACGGTATCCATCGCCGCCGAGAGGATCGGCAGGTTGAGCGTGATGGAGCGGGTGAGCTGGGTGGTGAGGACTACGTCGCGCGGAAGGATGCTGGAGTGCGCGGGGACGAGGAGAACATCGTCAAAGGTCAGGGCCTTTTGGGCGATTTTCACGTTTTTGACTCCGACAAAAGCGGCATTATACGCGCCCGCCCCGGCCTCGCAAAATGCCACGCAAAATCATCCATCGCAGCAGCGCGAATAGGCCTTGCCCGGATTGACGTCGAAGGGTTTTCCCGCTAACGTGCGAAAAATGTGAGAAATGTGCGCTAACCCATTGATCAGGAATTTATTTCCAACCTTAAGAATGCAGCGCAAGCGGTTGGACTGACGAGGCAGCGACACATCGGGACAAGACATAGGGTCAGGAGACAGACATGAACCGGACAACCGCATTGGTCGCGACCATTTTGCTGGCACTGCTCAGCCTGACCGTGGGCGCGCAGGTCTATCGCTGGGTCGACAAGGACGGCAAGGTCCAGTACTCGGACCAGCCGCCGCCGCCCGGCGCGGGCAAGTCTGAGGTCACCCGGATCAATTCTGCAACGCCGTCAGCGACGCCTGCAGCCGCCACACCGGCCAAGGCACCGGAAAAGGCCGCCGCGAAAGTGGTCAACGCGGAGAAAGCGAAATCAGCGGCAGACGAGGCGAAAGCCGCGAAAGAGAATGAAGAATACTGCAACACTTCGAAGAGCCAACTCCGGATTTATGAGGATGGCGGGCGAGTGAAGCGAATGAATTCCGCAGGAGAGCAGGAAATAATGAGTGATGAGCAAATGGCCGCCGAAGCGGACAAGTTGCGCAAGCAGATCGCTCAGAACTGCAAGTAACTTCTACGGCAGGCGGGGCGCACAAGAAACTCGCCGCACCAATATGGAAACCACTGCGTACCCGGTCTTCACGACGGGAACTCTCTCTGATCGCTCGCGACATCGCTTCACCATTGTGAAGCAGTGGGTGCTATTGCTGGCACTTGCAACACCCATTTCGGGTCAGTCTGCAGGCATGACGCTTGGCCCACCAGACGTCCGCTCCTTTCTCGGACAGCCTTTGGATGTGCGCATCAACATTCGCGCAGACCGAACGGATTGGCTGGATACAGGCTGCATGAGCGTAAGACTGGGCGACCGCGAGCTCGTCAACGTTCCCGCCGGGCAGCTGCGCCTGCAGGAGACCTTTGAATCGCGCACCTTGGTCGTTCGTTCGGCGGAAGTGGTCGTGGCACCCTACCTGACCCTGGAACTGACAGTTCGCTGCGATGAGAAGTCCGCGCCCCTGACGCAAACCTACGACCTGGTCATTCCAGGTTTGCAGACGTCCGCTGTGGCCATGCCCCAGACGCCCGATGCTGCAGCCGCCACGGTCAAGTCCTCGTCAATCACTGACAGCAACGTCAGCACCTCGCGCTCCGCGTCTTCCGGGGGCGGCATCTGGGTCACCGGCAATGCGGATACTCTGGATAGAATCGCGCGCGGCATCTATCCACGTTCCGAAAAGATGCGCGCGGAGTTCATCCGGCGCACGCGTGCAGCGCACCCCGAGCTGAACCTGCCGGCCGACAGTGATCGCCTTGCCCCCGGCATGAAACTGCGGCTGCCGGATCTGGTGGCCATGGCGAACGAGAGTCCGCGCCTCGAAGCGGGTGAACCCGAGAGGTCAAGGGCCGGCCCGAGTGTTCGGTCGCCCGCTCCTGGCAGTGACACTGCAGGTCCCGCGCGACGTACCAGCGAACAGACCGCGCAGCGAGTCACAGCGAAGAAGTCGCCGGCACGGCTACCCGAAGCGGTCGGGATGCCGGCGAGCCCGAACGAAGCGAAAGCTGCCACGCCCAAGAAACCTGCGAGCGCACCTGCAAGCGGTGGCGGATCCGGCTTCATGCTGCGTCTCTCCGGCGCGGAAATGGATCTCTCTCGCAGCAAGGGTGTCAGCGAATCCGCCCGCGCAGCGCTCCGCGACAAGCAGATGCTGCTCGATGCGGACGATCAGGTCGCCGCCCTGCTCGCGCTGCGCAATACGGTCAAACAGCTTGAGGGCAGGCTGAACGAGATGCAGCTGAAGTTGTCCACCGGCACGCTTCCGGCCGTGGCACCCAAGACCGCTGCGGAACCGGCACCTCCTGCACAAAAGTCCACACCATCCGCAGCTGCTACAGCCGTTGCGCCGCCCGCCGCTGCCGTCGTCACGCCTCCGCAAACCGCGAAGGCGCAACCGGCACCCTCCAATGCCGCAACTGCACCGCTTGCCACTCCTTCCGACGCACCGCCCACCGTCCCCGCATCCTCGACTGCCTCCGCCACCACGGAAGCACCGGCCCGACCGGCCGCCAGCGCGCCGACACCTGCGCCACCAGCTGCCAACGCAGCCGCATCACCGACGGAACCACAGCCGGACGCGGCGTTCTGGATGTCACCCCTCTTCCTCGGTATCGGCGCCGCCCTGCTGTTGCTGCTGGGCTGGGCAGGCTGGCGTTTTGCGCAGCGCGGTCGCGGACTGCCCCGCACGCTGTCCGAGACAGTGAATGAATCGGCCGCCAGCGCCGCGACAGGACGTGCAACGTCGGATCTCGATGGTCCCCCGTCTGACGCATTGCCCAAGAGCGAGTGGGATGATCATGACGCCTATGCTCCCGAGCAGTCGGCATACCGCTCCTCGCCGCCAAGCGACGTTCTGCGCCAGGCCCTGCGCGAGGCGGAACATCACGAAACCGTACGCCTGAGTGCGCCGCCTGACCTGATTGATTCGGGCGCGACATCGCTGGAGCTGGACACCCGCCCGGCCACGTCAGTCGACTTCATGCTGGGTGACGAAGGTGGCGAGGACAAGTCGCGCCGCCAGCGTTACATGGAAGAGCGCTTCCCGGAGTTGGCCCACCACAGCATTTCCGTCGATGAGCCGGACTCCATCATCGACGCGGCCCGCCACCACTATGAAGAGGGCCAGCTGCAGAAGGCGATCGAGCTGCTTACCTATGCGTTCGAGGAGCGCCCGGGCCAGCTGCGGTTCTGGCTGGCGCTGTTCGAAATCCATCGCCTCGAGCAACGTGTCGGCGATTTCGCCGATCTGGCCGCGCGATTCAAGAATGTACACGGTGGCACCGACGCTTGGCCCAAGGTGCAGCACATCGGCCGCGAGCTCGAGCCGGGCCAGCCGCTGTACTCTGCGGCACTGGGTCGCCTTGGCGTGCCGATGGACGCCGACTTCGATCCGATGAGCGAGAACTGGCTCAACGTGCCGATGGACTTCACCTCCGACGTGCTGATGATCGAACTCCGCCACAGCCTCATGGCAGAGCATGTCGTGCTGGATGATGAACTGCGGCGTCCGCTCATCGAGGTGCCCGCATGAGTGCTGCCAATCCCATCGCGAACATTCGCGGCCTCACCGACTCCAAGGATTGCATCGCGATCCTGTCGACGCTGTCGGTGCTGGGCAGTCGCGATGGCCCGTTCACCACCGACAAGCTTGACCAGTTGCTCTCGGCCAAGGTGCACTTCGCGCAACTGCTGCGTGAGGAACTTGCCACGTACTTCGCCAACTCCCGGGATGAAGAGCGGCGGACGGCCAGCGAAGCATTCGCCAAGCAAATCCAACTGGTGCATTCCCACTTCGCCAGCGCATTCCAGCGCTTCGTGATCCGCAAGGATGACTGGCGCACCACTGCAGAGGATGACATCCGGCTGCGCATGGCAACCGGCCATGCGATTGACAGCTTCGCCGCCCTGGTGAAGTGGAGCTACTTCCTGCACGAGACCTTGAAAGGCACGTCCTGGTCGGAGCTGCACGCGCTCTACTACCTTGCCGAGCAGCACGGCTATCACCACCAGCCGCTTGATCTGTACGGCAAGGATGCGGCCTACAACCCGTCGATCCAGGCGCTGTATCTGCGCGCGCTGGTGCTCGACATCATCAATCCCGGCAGCCTCACCGCCGCCCAGATCGAAATCGCCGAAGGCTGGCTGTCCGCGTGGTGTCTCGACTACACGCTGGAAAGCGAGTTCCAGCCCCGCTCGCATCTCATCTACGTGGATCTCGCCGAACACGCCGGCTTTCACATGGTCACGCCCGCGGTGAAAGGCGACTCGATCCGCTATTTGCGGGCCGATGCGCTGCGCGGCCAGATTGAGGAAGTGAAGAACGAACTGCGCCAGGGCCATCAATACCTCGGCATGGGCGCCGTGACGGATCTTCCCGTCGAGGAACACGCCACGCTGCTGTCGGCAATCGAACGGCTGTACAACAACATCCTGGCCCACAGCGGCAACCGAATTGCCGAGCGCACGCTGGTGCAGGACCAAACCATGCGCGTTGTGCTGGGCTATGACGCGGTGTTGCAAGCGGTCCTGGTACCGGGTGCCAGCACGGCAGGCGGCCTGTCGCTGTCGCTGATGGCGGGCTCAACGGAATCGGCCAGCGAGACCTGGAGGGTTCACGACTTCAGCGCGAGCGGTGTCGGCCTGCTGGTCGATCGGGCGACCGGTGACGTGGTGCCTTTGCAGACACTCATCGCCATGCGCGTATCCCGCGAGCGCGCCTGGGCGGTCGGCACCATCGTGCGCAAGCTCACCAATCGCGTTCAGGGACAGACCCTGATCGGCATTGAACTCCTGTCCAACCGCGCGTTGGCGGTGCGGTTGCTGAAGACTGGCGTCACGCCCTACATCGATGGCTTGGACGCTCTCTATCTGCCGGGTACGGACAACGAGGGCAAGCGCGACTTTCTCGTGTTGCGCCAGAGCGAGTTCGCGGCACGCAGCGTGTTCGAAATTCCCACGCGCGGCACGCATTTCCGCGTGCGGCTGAATCGCACGGTGAAGAAAGGCACGGACTGGATCGCAATGCGCTTCGAGGTGGACAACAAGCGTTGATCCGCTGCCTGCGAACATTCGCAGGCCCTGAATGTCCGGCTCAACGCGTCGCGCGCTTTCGGCGCGCGGTCTTGGGGTCCGCCACCAGCGGCCGATAGATTTCCACCCGATCCCCGTCACGCAGCGTCCGGTCGCGCCCCTGCCCCTTGCCCCAGATGCCGACGGGCACGTCTGGCGCAATGTCCCAGCCAGCCGCAGTCAGGGCGTCTGCGACAGTGGCACCCTCGACGAGTGTGAGCGTGACGGCGTCATGGCGATCCGCCCATGCGCGCACCAGATCAATTTTCATGTTCTACCAGCGCGTGCGGCCACGGCATCGGCACGCTGCACAAAGCGGTCGATCAGGGTCTCGGCGATGATCTGAAACACCGGGCCGACGAGCTTCTGCAGTGCCGCATTGCCGAACTGGTAGTCCAATGCCAGTACGACCTTGCTGGCCTCGGCCGACAGCGGCGTGAAGAGCCACTCCCCGTCCAACACGCTGAACGGGCCCTCAACCAGCCTGAGCGTCATCGCGTGCGGCGCATCCTTGGTGTTCTCGGTGGTGAACGACTGGCGCAGTCCCTTGAAATCGATGTCGACGCGCGCGCGGGTGATGCGCGCATCGCGCACCAGGACCTCGGCACCGCCGCACCAGGGGAGGAACTGGGGATAGTCCTCGACCCGGTCGACCAGGCTGAACATCGACTCGGCGCGATGCGGCACAAGCACTGAACGGGAAACGCTGGGCATGTCCGGAAAAGTCCCTGCTCAGCGGGCTGTGGCCAGCGCAATCACGCCGCGCAACGCAACCTCGATGGCCTGAATGCGAATATTCGCGCGATCGCCAGCGAACCGATGCTGCTCGGTGCGGGTGGCGCCATCGAGCAGACTCCAGCCAAAGCAGACCAGGCCGACCGGCTTGGTGGCCGAGCCGCCGCCGGGACCGGCAATGCCTGTCACTGCGACCGCGATGTGCGCGCCACTTTCGCGCAATGCGCCCTCGGCCATTTCGTACGCCGTCTCCTCGGACACCGCGCCATGATTGTCGAGCGTGTGAACTCGCACGCCAAGGAGCTGCAGCTTGGCATCGTTGGTATAGGTCACAAAACCGCGGTCAAACCAGGCGGAGCTGCCTGCCGTCCGGGTGACACACTCCGCAATACCTCCACCCGTGCACGACTCCGCAGTGGCGAGCATCCAGCCGCGAACGCGCAGTGCAGTGCCTACGTCGGCTGACAAAGCATCCAGATCGATCATGGTTGCACCCGGTAGTGATAGTCGTAACGCGGCGAGAATCCGCTGCGACGATACAGCCGGACAGCCGCCGCATTGGCCTGTTCCACCTGGAGGAAAGCGCGCCGAGCGCCCTGCTTCCATGCCCAATCCAGCAGCGCGCTCACGAGCGCGCCGGCCTTGCCCTGCCCACGATGCGCGGCAGCCGTGCGCATGTTGAATACACCTGCCCACTGTCCATCCACGCGCACCAGGCCGCATGCGCGAACTTCCCCATCTTCCATGAAGGCAAGATGCTGCTCCGGCTGCGTCCACCGTGACTGCCGCGCTTGATCACGCAGCACCAGGGCCGGGTCACTGCCCTTGAGGCCATGCAGATCGGCGATGCCCTCTGTGGGTGTGCGAGCAACGATGTGTTCATCGCGCCGGACTAGGCTCTGCGGCGCATGCCCGCCATCCAGATTGGCGCACATCACGTGGCTGGGCGTCACCACCGCGTAGCCGCGCGCTTCGAGCGCCGTGTCGAGCGCATGCGGCGAGAGCGCTGAGGTGAGACGAAAGGTTGTGGGCTGCATCGCCTCGGCATACCAGCGCTCGCAATGCCCGATCTTGTCTGCCAGCGGCAGGACACCGGGACCGAATTGAGTCACGCTATTCGCACGCCGCGTGTCGGTGCCCGATGCGCGCAGCACCCAGTCGTCGTACCAGACCTCGCGCAGCGCCGGGGAAGTGGCGAGGGTCAGGCGCTCAAGTTCAAGCAGTTCGGAGGAAGCAGAGGACATGGCGGGATTATCGCACTGCGTCGCCACATTCGATGGCCCCTACCCGCCACTGATGGCCGCCACAATCATCAGCCGATCGCCCTCGCGAATATTCGCAGCGAGATCGCGCTGCTGCGCACCATTGAGGAAAAACTTCATGTGTGCGCGGCCGCGCCCCAGCTCATCGATCATGCGAAAGCGCATGCCGGGAAACTGGTGGTCGAGATCGTGCAGCAGCTCGTCCAGCGTGCTGCCCGAGGCCGTCACGTCGCGGCGGCCGTCGGTGTAGATCGTGAGCGGTGTCGGCAGGTTGACCGCCACCCGCGCGGCAGCACCGGCCTTCACAGCCGTGCCGCCTCCACCGAGTAGATGTGCGGCAGGTGCTGGATGAGGCAGTGCCAGTCGCGCCCTTCGTTGAAACTGGCCCAGACTTCGCCGCCCGTCGTACCGAAATACAAGCCCACCTCATCGAAGTCATCAGCGCACATGGCCTGACGCTTCACCGTGAACCAGCCATGCGCCTTGGGCAATCCCTTGTCCAGCCGGCGCCATGTTTCGCCAGCGTCACTGGAACCGTAGACCGCAGGCTTGCCGCCGAGAGACACCCTCGGCCAGACGCTTCCACCATCCATTGGAAACACCCAGAGCTTTTTCGGGTCACGCGGATGCAGCACCATGGGAAAACCGATGTCGCCAATCGCTTTCGGCATGTTGTCGCCGATGCGCGTCCAGCGACGCTGACCACCCTTGCTGTCCAGCCGGTAGATGCCGCAGTGATTCTGCTGATAGACGTGCTGCGAATATTCGCGATGCATGCGCACACAGTGCGGATCATGGCCGTAATCCTGATCCGGGTCCGGCAGGAAGTCGCCGGCACAGCCGGCGTTGAGCGGTGTCCAGCTCTCCCCGGCATCGAAGCTCTCGAACACACCGCCGGCCGACATGCCGATGAGCAGATGGCGCGAATCATGCGGGTCCACGTTGATGGAATGCAGTGTTGCGCCGTCCGGCGGCGCGTCCTGCGTCGGGTCGCCGCACCAGTCGCGCCGCCGCGGATGAAGGTTGAAGCCATCCACGCTCTGCCATGTCTCGCCCGCGTCGCGGCTCCTGAACAAGCCCTGCGGCGACGTGCCCGCGTACCAGGTGCCCGGTTCGCTTTGATGACCGGGGGTAAGCCAGAAGACGTGGCTCACTGCCAGACCGACAGCCGCCGGGAATGCGGGTGGTGTCTTCGCCTCCTGCCAGGTGGCGCCAAAGTCGGTCGAACGATACACGCTGGGTCCGAGATGGCCCGGCCGTGCAGCCGCCATCAAGGTGCGCTGATCGCGCGAATCCAGCACCACGTGATTGACAATCTGGCCGTAGAAGTGCGGCCCGGCGGGCGGGTCCTGCACGCGCCACTTGCGCCGCGTCTTGTCTGCCACCAGCAAAAAGGCACCCTTGCGGGTGCCCACGGAAATGACAAGTGCATCACTCTTGTTCATGTTTGCCTCCTCCGATGGAGAGGAGCCAGTCTACACCTGCCACGCATCAGCCCCGACAGGATGTTGAAAAACGTCGCGAGCGGGTCAAGTTCGTTCGAGAAGCGCAGCCGTGTCACTTACACGGCGAGCATCGCAGGACGATGATTGATCCGCGCAGTAGTTTTGCAACGTCCTGTCAGAGATTTCCGCCCTGGCCGGTGAACGGCACGCGCTTGCCCAATTGCCAAAACTGGCTGGGTTTGCCGATGAGAAGCTTGGTGAATTCGTCCAGCGTGGCGTCATTGAAATTGCGCGCGTCCAGCAGCATGCACACGAAGCCGAACTCGGAAATGTGCTTGCCGGTCACCTTGATCTGGGCATTCTGGTGATCGCCTTCCCAGAGCACCTGCGCGAGGAACTCGCCGGTGATGCTGAAGACTTCGTGCGTGACCACGCCCCGCTCGTTCTTGAATGCCTGCGAGGTGTGCTTCATCCCGAAGCGGGTCAGGATTTTGCGGAACGATTCCAACTGGTCGAAGTTGCGCCGCACCTGCAGTGGCGCCGGCAGGGTGCAACGGAAATTGAGCAGCACCTGCTTGTAGCGATCCTTGCCATCCACATCGCCGGTGCGATGGTCGGAGAAAAATTCGCCCTGCGAGAAGCCGGACAGCTCACCCACCTGGTCCAGGTAGTAGACGCGCGTCGCCACCGGCTTCAACACGTTGAGCTGCGGGCAAAGCTGCGCGAAATACTTGGCCGCGAGCTTCAGCGCATTCTCCGTGACCTGGATGTTGGACTGCAACATCTCGGTCCGGCTGAGTTCACTTCCCTTGGCGGCTTCGGCCTGTTTCTTTAGATCGTCGAGGAGACCCATTTTTTCTGTCCTTGTTTGCTGCTGCGCATGCGTGGGCGCTCAGTAGGCGCTATTTTGCCAAAATCAAGCGCCCTAAGCCAGATTTGTCTGCCCGAAAGTACCGCGAACAAGGCAATACGGCTGCTGACGCGGATGAGGCAGAATGAACAAAAAAGGTCACTCTTCACGCCCCGAAAGCGTCACTGTTCGCAAGGTCCGTCATGCAAACCGGCACGAATACAGCGATCCTGGCGCTCGACCAGGGCACGACCAGCTCCCGGGCCATGGTGTTTGATCGCGCCGGCATCTGCCGTGCTTCCGCCCAGCAAGAATTTCGCCAGATCTTTCCGCAGCCCGGCTGGGTCGAGCACGACGCACTGGAAATCTGGGCCACCCAGCGAGATGTGGCCCGCGCGGCGCTCAAGCGTAGCGAATTGACTACGCCCGAGATTGCGGCGATCGGCATCACCAACCAACGCGAGACCACTGTCCTTTGGGATCGCCAGACCGGCCAGCCCGTCGCACCGGCCATCGTCTGGCAGGACCGCCGTACTGCAGGCCACTGCCAGCTGCTCCGCGATGCCGGCCATGCGGATGACATTCAGCTGCGGACCGGACTGGTGCTGGATGCCTACTTCTCGGCAACCAAGCTCGCCTGGCTGCTCGACATCGTGGCGGATGCGCGCAGCGCGGCAGCGAGCGGCCGGCTCGCCTTTGGCACGATCGACAGCTGGCTCATCTGGCAACTCACCGGCGAACATGTCACCGACGTCTCCAATGCCTCGCGCACGCTGCTCTTCAATCTGCACACGCTGGATTGGGACGACGCGCTGCTCACGCTATTCAACATTCCACGCGCCGTGCTGCCGCGCGTGGTCGCTTCGTCCGGCATCGTCGGCGTGACCCGCTGCGAAGGATTGCCACTCGGCATACCCGTGGCCGGCATCGCGGGTGACCAGCAGGCGGCGCTGTTCGGCCAAGCCTGTCATCAGCCCGGCATGGCGAAGAACACTTATGGCACCGGCTGTTTCATGCTCATGAACACCGGCACTCAGCCCATGACCTCGCAGAACCGGCTTCTGACGACGGTTGCGTGGCGCATTGGCGACGAGACCCAGTACGCGCTGGAGGGCAGCGTGTTCATCGGCGGTGCGGTGGTCCAGTGGCTGCGCGACGGGCTCGGCTTCTTCAAGAGTGCTGCCGAAATCGAAGCACTTGCATCCAGCGTGCCTGACACCGGCGGCGTCTATCTCGTGCCGGCGTTTGCCGGCCTGGGCGCACCGCACTGGGACCCGGACGCGCGCGGCACCCTGGTCGGCATGACGCGCGGCACGACTCGCGCCCACATCGCCCGCGCCGCGCTGGAATCCATTGCCTTTCAGAGCGCAGACCTGCTTGACGCCATGACCGCCGACGCGAATATTCGCCTGACTGAAATGCGGGTCGATGGCGGCGCATCGGTGAACGACATGCTGATGCAGTTCCAGTGTGATCTGCTGGGTGTGCCGGTGGTGCGGCCCGCGGTCACCGAAACCACGGCTTTGGGCGCGGCGTTTCTGGCCGGGTTGGGTGTGGGGTTCTGGAAAGATCGTGAGGAGATCGCTTCGTTGTGGAAGGCCGCAAAGCGCTTCACCTCGCAGCCGGATGCCTCGCTTGCGAACCGGCGCACGCAATGGCGCCGAGCGGTCGAGCGCTCACGGCACTGGGTGGCGTGATCGTCGCTCGCGCAGGCATCGACACCAGACACGAAGATTTCTGCTGCCCCACCCGACGCCGGGTTTGAGGGCGCTACCCGTTCCTTCGGCACGGGATTCCCCTATTTTTGGGCAGCCTCCATGCATACCAGTTGACAGCCATCAAAACCCGGCGTAATTTTCGTTATTAACTGACCCGTCAGTCATTAAAGAAATGTGACGCCCATGCCACAACCTCCTAAAACCTTATCTTTCAAACAGTTAACCGCCCTAGCGGTTCTAGCGAGCGCCAGCTTGCTCACCGGCTGCGGCGGTAAGCCCGCCGATACACCAGTTGTCCGCCCGGCACTGGTATTCAAGATTGGCGAAGGCGCGGGCATCGACGCTGAGGTCTATCCCGGCGAGGTCCGGGCACGCGTCGAAGCCGACATGGCATTCCGCATCGGCGGCAAGATGATCACGCGGATGGTGGATCAGGGCGCCACCGTTCGTCAGGGGCAGCCGCTCGCGAGCCTGGACCCACAGGATGTGAAGCTGGCCGCCGATGCCGCGCGCGCGCAGGTCAATGCCAGCAAGGCCGAATACGATTTCGCCGAAGCAGAAGCCAAGCGCTTCAAGACGCTATTGGAAAAGAACTTCATCAGCCAGTCTGCCTACGACGCCAAGGTGAATGCCCGCGATGCGGCCAAGGCCCGCTTCGAAAGCGCAACGGCGCAAGCTGCGGTCAATACCAATCAGACTTCGTACGCAACGCTCGTCGCCACGCAGGATGGCGTGGTCACGCAGGTCATGGCCGAGGCCGGCCAGGTGGTCGCACAGGGTCAGCCCATCCTGCGCATTGCCAATCCTCGCGAAAAGGAAGTCGGCATCTTCGTGTCGGAAAGCCGGATCAGCGACTTCCGCTCGCAGAACAAGTCGCGCGAAATGTTCATCGAGGTGTCGTCCGCGCCCGGCAAACGCTATCCGGCGAAAGTGCGTGAAATCGCCGCGGCAGCCGACCCGATCACGCGCACCTACCCGGTTCGCGTGTCGTTCGTGCAGGCAGATGAGAATGTCCGTCTCGGCATGACCGCCAACGTCGCGTTCGTCGGCGCCACCGTCGCCTCCCAGATCGCCGTACCGCTTTCCGCGCTCTACCAGCAGGGGGACAAGACGCTGGTGTGGGTCGTCGGGGCGGACAACAAGGTGAAGCCACGTCCGGTGACGGTTGTGCGCTACCGCGAGACCTCGGCTCTCATCACCGGCCCGCTGAGTGTGGGCGAGCTCATTGTCGCAGCCGGTGTGCACAAGCTGCAGGACGGCCAGCAGGTGAAGCCGGTAACCGACCCGCTCATCACCGGCGCCAATGAAGTGGCCATTGTTCCGCTCAGCACACCGAAGCTGGCGTCCCGCCCCCTGGTCGCGCACTGATCCGCGCAGAACCACAGCATTCAATCCCGGCGAATATTCGCAATGAAGAACTTCAACCTGTCCGAATGGGCGATCGCCAACCGGCCGCTGATTCTGTACACCATCGTCGTGCTGTCGATTGCCGGCTTCTTCTCCTGGGGCCAACTCGGACAGTCGGAAGACCCGCCCTTCACCTTCAAGATCATGACCATCCGCACGATCTGGCCAGGCGCATCGGCCGCGGAAGTGGAACAGCAGGTCACCGAGAAGATCGAGAAGAAGCTGCAGGAAGTGCCCAATTACGACTTCATGCGCAGCTACTCGCGGCCGGGTGAATCCAACATCTTCTTCTTCGTGAAGGATTCCGCACCCTCCAGCCAGGTGCCGGAGACGCAGTACCAAGTGAGAAAGCGCGTGGGCGACATTCGCCACACGCTGCCGCAGGGCACCCTCGGACCGTTCTTCAACGACGAATTCGGCGACACCTTCGGCAACATTTTTGCGTTGAGCGGCGAAGGATTCAGCTATGCCGATCTCAAGACCTATGCCGATCGCCTGCGTCGCGAAATTCTGCGCATTCCCGATGTGGCCAAGGTGGAGATAATTGGCGAGCAGGAAGAAAAGATTTTCATCGAGGTGTCCAACGCCAAGCTGGCCACACTCGGCGTAGACGGCAACACCATCCTCCATGCGCTGCAGCAGCAAAACGCTGTTGCACCTGCCGGTTCCTTCGAAACGCCGACCGACCGCATCTACATCCGCACCACCGGCGAATTCACCAGTGTCGAGGCGGTGCGCGACTTCACGCTGCGCGCCAACAACCGCGTCTTCAAGATTGGCGATGTGGCCGACGTTCGCCGCGGCTATGTCGATCCGCCCTTTTCCAAGATGCGCTATCTGGGCAAGGAGTCACTGGGTCTTGGGGTCGCCATGCGCCAGGGCGGTGACATCATCGCGCTGGGTCGAAACCTGGACAAAGCCATTCACAAGCTGGAAGCGGAACTGCCAACGGGCCTGGAGCTGCATCGCGTCAACGATCAGCCGAAGGCGGTGCGCAGTTCCATCACCGAGTTCGCGCGGTCGCTGGCAGAAGCAGTCATCATCGTGCTGGCCGTGTGCTTCTTCAGTCTTGGCCTGCGCACCGGCTTCGTGGTGGCGCTGTCGATTCCGCTGGTGCTGGCGGCCACGTTCCTGTTCATGAATCTATTCGGCGTCGGCCTGCACAAGATCTCGCTGGGGGCCCTCATCCTGGCGCTGGGCCTGCTGGTGGACGACGCCATCATTGCGGTCGAGATGATGGCCATCAAGATGGAGCAAGGCATGGACCGCGTGCGCGCGGCCAGTTTTGCCTACACCTCGACCGCCTTCCCCATGCTGTCCGGCACGCTGGTCACCGCTGCCGGCTTCCTGCCGATTGCCACCGCCAAATCCGGCACGGGTGAGTACACGCGTTCCATCTTCCAGGTGACGTCGCTGGCGCTGATCATTTCCTGGTTTGCCGCCGTCATCCTCATTCCCTATCTCGGCTACAAATTCCTGCCGAACTACAAAAATGGCGTACCCGTCATCACGGACCGCACGCGGCGCTGGGCGGACTGGCTCGCGCGCAACATCCCCGGCATCGGGCCGCGACTGGCGAAGCGCATGGTGCCGGAAGGATCGCCTCACGGCCATGAGTTCGACGAACACTCGGTCTACAAGACACCCTTCTACACCCGCTTCCGCGCGCTGGTGGATTGGTGCGTATTGCGCCGCAAGACGGTCATGGCCGCCACGGTGGCGCTTTTCTTACTGTCGCTCTTTGCCTTTGGCTTCGTGCAACAGCAGTTCTTCCCCTCCTCGACGCGCGTTGAGCTGGTGGTGGATCTCAAGCTGCCCGAGGGCTCGTCCTTCAATGCGACGCTGAAGCAGGCACAGAAGATGGAGAAGTTCCTCGACGCGCGCAAGGATCGTTACGACAACTACGTGAGCTATGTGGGTTCCGGCAGTCCGCGCTTCTATTTCCCGCTGGATCAGCAGTTGCCTGCCGCCAACTTCGCCCAGTTCGTCGTCACCACCAACAACACGAAGGATCGCGAAGCCCTGCGCGCGGAACTGATCAAGACGTTTGAGGTGGACTTCCCCGAACTGCGCGGCCGGGTGAGCCGACTGGAGAATGGCCCGCCGGTGGGTTTCCCGATTCAGGTCCGGGTCTCGGGTGAAAACATTCCGCAATTGCGCAAATTCGCGCAAGAAGCCGCAGCAGTGGTGCGCGCCAATCCCAATACCGCCAACGTGCAATTCGACTGGGACGAGCAGTCCAAGGTCGTTCGCGTCGAAATCGACCAGAACCGTGCGCGCGTACTGGGCGTATCGTCCCAGGAGCTGGCCGCGTTCCTTCAGACTTCACTCTCCGGCGTGCCCGCCACCTACTATCGCGAGCGCGACAAGTTGATCGAAATCCAGGTGCGTGGCGACAAGGAGGAGCGTGCCCGCCTCTCGCTGCTTGAGAGCCTGGCAGTGCCCACCAAGACCGGCAAGGCCGTGCCGCTGACCCAGTTCGGCAAGGTGACTTACGGCTTCGAAGATGGCGTCATCTGGCGTCGCGACCGGCTGCCCACCATCACCATCCGCGCCGACATTCTCGTGGCCGGCGTGCAGCCTGCGACGGTGGTGAAACAGATCACGCCGAAGCTCGATGAAATCCGCACCAAGCTGCCGCCCGGCTACCGCATCGATGTCGGCGGCGCGGTGGAAGAAAGCGCCAAGGGCCAGGCATCCATCAATGCCGGCATGCCGCTCTTCATCTTCGTCGTGCTAACCGTGCTCATGATCCAGTTGATGAGCTTCCAGCGTGTGATCATCGTGGTGCTGACCGCACCGCTCGGTTTGATCGGCGTAGTGGCTTTCCTGCTGCTGCTGAACAAGCCGTTCGGCTTCGTTGCCATGCTGGGCACCATCGCGCTCTTCGGCATGATCATGCGGAACTCCGTGATCCTCATCGACCAGATCGAGCAGGACATCGCCGCCGGCCACGAGCCCCGCACCGCCGTCATCGACGCAACCGTGCGCCGCTTCCGGCCCATCGTGCTGACCGCTTTGGCAGCCATCCTTGCCATGATTCCGCTGACGCGCTCCGACTTCTTCGGCCCGATGGCGGTCGCAATCATGGGTGGCCTGCTGGTGGCGACCGCATTGACGCTGCTCTTCCTGCCGGCGCTGTACGCCGCCTGGTTCCGCATTCCGGCAAGGCCCGCACCCACGGTCTGAGCCCTACCGCTCCTCCCACACATCAACACTCTCCTCCTCGTTGATGTGTTTTCAGGGCGATCCGCAAGGGTCGCCCTTTTTCTTTGCGTAAACTGGGCGTAACGAAAGAAACAAGGGAGATTGATCCATGCGCTACCGCAGACTGGGCAAGAGCCCGCTGAAAGTGTCCGAGCTCTGTCTCGGCACCATGATGTTCGGCGACCAGACGGACCTCGCCGAAGCACGCCGCATCACCGATCACGCGCGCGAACACGGCGTGAACTTCATCGACACTGCCGACGTGTATACCAAGGGCGCCTCGGAAACGATGGTGGGCGAACTCATCAAGCACCAGCGCCACGACTGGATTCTCGCCACCAAGCTCGGCAACAAGATGAGCGAGCGCCCCAACGAGTGCGAATATTCGCGTGTGTGGGTCATGCGCGAATGCGAGGCCAGCCTGAAGCGGCTGGATACGGATCACATCGACATCTACTACCTGCATCGCGACTTCAACGGGATGGCCCTGGAAGAGCCGTTGCGTGCAGTCGAACAGTTGCTGCGTGACGGGAAGATCCGTTACTGGGGCGTGTCCAACTTCCGTGGCTGGCGTATCGCCGAGATGGCGAATCTCGCCAAGCAGTTCAACATGCCCGGCCCCGTCGTCTGCCAGCCGTATTACAACCTGGTGAATCGCCAGCCCGAGGTGGAGGTGCTGCCTGCGTGCGCACACCACGGCATCGGTGTCGTGCCGTACAGCCCCATTGCGCGTGGCGTGCTCTCGGGCAAGTACGCGCCGGGCGCCAAGCCCGCCGAAGGCACGCGTGCCGGCCGAGGCGACAAACGCATCCTGGAAACCGAGTTCCGTGATGAATCGCTGGTCATCGCGCAGAAGCTGGCTGCACATTGCAAGGCAAAAGGAGTCGCCATGACCCACTTCGCAACCGCCTGGGTGTTGGCGCATCACGCCGTCTCGTCGGTGATCGCGGGACCGCGCACCTACGAACAGTGGACCGATTATCTCGGCGCGTTGTCCGTCGGGATCACGCAGGAAGATGAAGCGTTCGTCGATGCACTGGTGGCACCAGGCCATCCGTCCACGCCCGGCTACAACGATCCGGCGTATCCGTTGCAGGGCCGGCATGCCTAGTGAATATGCCACGCTCTTCACTGCACGCGGGCTGACGGCCTACGAGCTGACCGAGGAAGACTTGCCGGCGCTGCAGTCCTTCTTCGAAGCCAATCCGCTCTACTTCGAGTCGGTCAACGGCGAACCGCCCGGCCCCGGTGCGGCACGCGAAGTGTTCGACGATTCGCCGCCGCCCGAAATGGCCTTCTCGAAGAAATTCCTGGTCGGCTTTCATGATGCCGAGGACCGCCTCGTCGGCATAGCAGAGATCGTGTCAAACCTGTTGGCCTTCAGCGTCTGGCACATCGGATTGTTTGTCATTGCTACCGCGCGCCACGGCAACGGTGACGCCCGCGCGCTGCATGATGCGCTGGTGCATTGGTGCGCGCTCCAGGGTGTTGAGTGGATGCGGCTCGGCGTTGTTGAAGGCAACATTCGCGCCGAGCGCTTCTGGGCGCAGTGCGGCTACATCGAGACGCGGAAGCGCCACGGCCTCGTCATGGGACAACGTACCAACACCGTCCGCGTGATGCTGAAGCCGCTGGCCGGCGGCACCGTGGAGGAGTATCTCTCGTTGGTGCCGCGCGACCGGCCGGATTGATCAGTCCGGTTTGCGACCTTTGCGCGCCAATGCCGGCGCGGGACTGCTCTTCACCGCCGCCTGCAGCAGCTTCATGAACGCATGCGCATCCGGCGGCGCCTGCTTGGCCTCGCGCCGGTACACGCGGCAATCCTGCGTACGCCACAGCAGCTTCGCATTCACCAGCTCACGCCGCAGCGTCACCGGATCATCGAAGGTATTGAATGCGGCGAAGTAGCGGGTGACGTCCGCCTCGGTGAGATCACGGCTGGCCGGGAGACGCATCCACAAACCCCACAGTGCCAGCTGCTGCACCGCGTACTGTGTCGGCCAGCGGGTGAGGCGGCCGGCGGTGTCGAAGTGAGACAGCGCGCGCTGCGTCACCTTGGGAATCTCCGGCCCACGCGGCGGCACGATGGGCTGCGGCACATCCGGCCCGGCCAACGACGCGGCGCGATTGGCGGCGCTCGCCTTCAACGCCTGGTAGCTGCGATGCCCCGCGCTCCGCGCGAGCAGATTCAGCAAGGTGAGATGACTTGGGGTTTCCTTGACGTGCGCGAGCTGCGCGCGCAGGGATTTGCAGAACTGCGAGATGTCGTCCGCATAGAGCGGGACAGTGTCGGTACGAGACATGATGAACTCCTGCGCACCCCCAAAAGGTTCGGGGCGAATGCTGGGGTTGCCGACTTGCAGCAGGGCGCGCTCAGAGTTGAAAACACGAGTCACACGCTGAAGGGATTGCGGGCAGGTTTAGCTTGCGAATATTCGCACGGCAACGCCTGGGTGTTCTGCCGACCCGGCGCGGATTGTAGGTGACAGTGCTGCCACCACGCAAGCAAATGTGCTTCAATGCCGCGTCCAACCACAACAAGAGCACGCCATGGCCTCCAGCCTCTTCACCTTGCTAGACGACATCGCCACCATCCTCGACGACGTGGCGGCAATGACCAAGGTCGCGACCAAGAAAACCGCGGGCGTTCTGGGCGATGACCTGGCGCTGAATGCCCAGCAGGTCTCGGGCGTGCAGGCGGATCGTGAGCTGCCCGTGGTCTGGGAGGTCGCAAAGGGCTCGGCCCTCAACAAGGCCATCCTCGTGCCGGCGGCGCTGGCCATCAGCGTGTTCCTGCCCTGGGCCATCACCCCGCTGCTCATGATTGGCGGCGCGTTCCTCTGCTATGAAGGCTTCGAGAAAATCGCGCACAAGTTCCTGCACTCAAGGGCGGAAGATGAGGCCCACCACAAGGAAATCGTCGAAGCCGTGAGCAACCCGGCGGTCGACATGGTCCAGTTCGAGAAGGACAAGATCAAGGGCGCCATCCGCACCGATTTCATCCTGTCGGCTGAAATCATCGTCATCAGCCTGGGCACGGTTGCGACCGCAGCCTTCATGAACAAGGTGTCGGTGCTGGTCGCCATTTCGATCATCATGACCGTGGGCGTATACGGTCTCGTGGCCGGTATCGTGAAGCTGGACGATCTCGGTCTTCACCTTACAAAGAAGCCGGGCGACGGATTCGGGCAATCGATCGGGAAGGGCATCCTCTGGCTGGCACCCTGGCTGATGAAAACCCTTTCAGTGGTGGGCACGGCAGCCATGTTCATGGTGGGTGGCGGCATCCTGACGCACGGCGCACCGGGCGTCACGGAAATGGTGACGAGCTGGGTCACGGGCTCGGGTGCCGCGATGAAGTTCCTGGTGCCGACATTGGTGGATGCAGCCACCGGTGTCGCAGCAGGTGGCGTGATTGTCGGCGCTGTCATGCTCATCAAGAAGGTGATGGGCAAGCACTGACGCCGCGCAGGAGAGGCAGCCTATTGCTTCCTTGCCAGCCACCGATCCAGCTGATTGGCGAACGCCTGCCGATCGGCGTTGCTGAAGGCGGCGGGGCCACCGCCCTCCATGCCCTCTGAACGCATCTGTTCCATGAAGTTGCGCATGGCCAGGTGCTCCTTCACGTTCTCCGCCGTGTAGAACGTGCCGCGCGGATTGAGCGCGACACCGCCGCGATCAATCACCTGCGAGGCGAGCGGCACATCAGCTGTCACCACCAGGTCGCCGGGCTGCATTTCTCCGGCGATGTGATCGTCCGCAACATCAAACCCGCGCGGCACCTGGATGCTGCGAATATTCGCACTGGGTGGCACGCGCAGCAGCTTGTTGGCAACCAGCGTGAGGCGTGTGCCGGTGCGGTCCGCTGCGCGGAACAGGATGTCCTTGATGACGGCGGGACAGGCATCGCCGTCGACCCAGATGTGCATCAACGGCCCTTGTTGCCACCGCGCGCGCCGCCGACAGCGCCGAAGGAGCGCACCTGCGCCGGCTTGCCGCCACGACCTGATCCGGACGTGGCCGCCGGCTGACGCGGCGTACCCTGCTTGCCGCGCGCGTTCGGCGGTTTGCCACCTTGCGGCTTGGGTGCAGGCGGCTTGCCCTGGGCCTGATTCCGGCCCTGACCTTGACCTTGCCCGCCGCCCTTGCCCTGACCCTGGCGCGGCTGCGATGGCTTCTTCTGGCCCTGACCTTGGCCGCGGCCCTGACCCTGACCTCGGCCCTGCGGGCGATGGCCGGGCGAGCGCAACTGGATGGGTTGCGCCTTGGCATGCGGATCGGGCTCGAAGCCGGGAATGACCACGCTCGGAATATCGCGCTTGATGATGCGCTCGATGTCGTGCAGATAGGCCTTCTCGTCGACGCAGACCAGCGAAATGGCCTCGCCTTCCGCGCCAGCGCGGCCCGTGCGACCAATACGGTGCACGTAATCTTCCGGGACGTTGGGCAGTTCGTAGTTCACCACATGCGGCAACTGGTCGATGTCGATGCCACGCGCGGCAATGTCGGTGGCCACCAGCACCTGCAACTCACCGGACTTGAACTCGGACAACGCACGAGTGCGTGCGCCCTGGCTCTTGTTGCCGTGGATGGCGAGTGCGGTAATGCCGTCCTTGCCCAATTGTTCGGCCAGGCGATTGGCACCGTGCTTGGTGCGCGTGAATACCAGCACCTGGAACCACTTGTTGGTCTTGATGAGATGGGACAGCAGCTCGCGCTTCTTGTCGCGGTCCACCGGGTGGATCTTCTGCACGATGAGCTCCGCGGTCGCATTGCGGCGCGCGACTTCGATCAGCGCGGGCGACTTCAGTAGACTGTCCGCCAGTGCCTTGATGTCATCGGAAAACGTCGCGGAGAAAAGCAGGTTCTGGCGCTTCTGCGGGAGGAGCTTCAGCACGCGCTTGATGTCATGGATGAAGCCCATGTCCAGCATGCGGTCGGCTTCGTCCAGCACCAGGAATTCGACATGGCTCAGGTTGATCGTGCCCTGCCCTGCGTGGTCCAGCAGGCGACCCGGCGTGGCGACAACGATATCGACGCCATTGCGCAGCTGAGAAATCTGCGGGTTGATGCCCACGCCGCCGAACATGACCATGGACTTGAGGCCACTGTACTTGCCGTACACGCGGACGCTCTCTTCCACCTGCGCCGCGAGTTCGCGGGTCGGCGTGAGAATGAGCGCGCGGATGTTGGGCTTCTGGTTGCGCTGCACCGGTGCGGCCATCAGCCGCTGCAGCATGGGCAGGACAAAGCCCGCCGTCTTGCCGGTGCCCGTCTGGGCGCCCGCCATGAGATCGCCGCCCGCCAGCACGGCCGGAATGGCCTGCATCTGGATGGGCGTGGGTTGGGTGTAGCCGTGCTCGTTGACAGCACGCACGAGGACCTCGGAAAGGCCGAGTGTTGCAAATGACATTTGGATTTTTTCTTTCAGGGCGCCGCTGCGAAACTTCGCAATCGGGCCATGTGATCGACCTGCTTCCCGGGGAAGGGAACCAGTCTCAGGAGCGATACAGCTTGGGGAAGGTCAGAATTGACGCGCAGCGTGGGGACTGGACTTCAAGCTGCATAAGGCGGAATTATACGGGTGGAGCGTCTGTTGTACCAGCGAATATTCGCAGCAAAGTAGACTATTCAGGCAGCAAGCCGCCCCCTCGAAGCCACTGTGCGTTCGATATCCTTGCGCGTCGGCAACGTCTTCAGGTCATAGCTCGCCTGCAACGCCAGCCATGACGCAGCGTCACCACCGAAGTAGCGCGCCAGTCTGGCGGCAGTATCCGCCGTCACAGCACGCCGCTCCTTCACGATTTCATGGATGCGCGTAGCTGGCACGCCCAACGCAACAGCGAGCGCGTTGACGCTGAGGCCCAGCGGCACAAGATAGTCCTCACGAAGGACTTCTCCAGGATGTACGGGACGCATGCGATTGACGGGACGGTTCATGGAATTCCTTCAGTGATAGTCAACGATCTCGACGTTCAGGGGGCCGGATGCCGACCAGACGAAGCAGACACGCCATTGGTCATTGATCCGAATGCTGTGCTGCCCCTTGCGATCACCCTTCAGAGCCTCAAGACGGTTTCCGGGTGGCGCCTTCAAGAACTCTAGCGATTGCGCCGCGTCCAAATGCGCCAGCTTCCGTTCGGCCACCGCAGCAAGGGACTTGAACCGCTTGGGCGTGTGCCCCTCAAACAGCGCTTGTGTGTCCTTGCACTTGAGAACGACTGAATCATGCGTCAGCGTATTACGCGGCGCGTAATGGCGCAATCAGTTGACCAACGTTTGCATTCGGATTGGCTTGCGAATATTCGCACTCATCACTTGGCCGCAGGCTTCTCCATCTTCTGGACCTTCACCCCCTCCGCAAACGGCTTCACCCCCAGCGTCGTGTAAATCTCCGCCGGCGAATACACCGTGCCCGCCTTCATGGTCAGTGCAACCTTGCGTACGTCGCTGATGTTCACCGTGGGATCGCCCTCCACCAGTATCAAGTCGGCATCCTTGCCCACGCCGATGTTGCCGGTGCGATCCGCCACGCCTGCCACGCGCGCGCCGTTGCGGGTCGCGATCTGCAGCGCCTGTGCTGGCGTGAGGCCGGCCTGCACGTAGATTTCCATCTCGCGGTGCAGGGTGAACCCTGCGATGTCGTCTGAGCCGGCCACGAGCGGGATGCCGGCGTCATACATGCGTTTGATGAGGCCCATCATGGTCTGCCACGACTTGGCCCAGGGGCCCGCATTCTTGTCGTTGATGTCCATGGAGTTGATGAGCCATGCGCGGCGAAGGCCAGCGGGCACGTTGGGCGACACGGCATTGAAGCTGGGATTGGGCGCACCCTGGCGCTGCAGGAACATGTATTCGAACGCGGTCATGGTGGGATCAATGGTCACCTTGCGGTCCTGCAGGAGCTTGATGAAATCGCGCACCACCGGGCCGTCGAGATCGATCTGGTTGGCGTTGTCGCCGACGAGATAGAAGCGCAGCAGCGTGCGCGTGTCGTCGTCCCTCTTGGTGAGGAAGTTGAGGATGACCTGGTTGATGTGCTGGATTTCGTCGAAGCCGTCCTTCACCGCCTCTTCCGCGCGCATGAAGGCCGGAATGTGACCGCCGACGCGCAGCCCGCGCGCATGCGCATGCTCCGCCAGCGGCTTGACCCACTCGGGACGGATGGAGTTGTAGAGCTTGATCTGGCGGTAGCCGTGCTGCGCATACCAGTCAATGGCGCGCTTGCCCTCCTCAACGTCCTTGATGGTGAATCCGCCGGAAGACTGATACTGGCTGGCACCTTCGATGTAACCGGCGGGAATGATGTGCGGGCCGAGGTTGGTGCCGGCGTCGATGCGCGTGCGTATCTCGTTCAGGTAGTGGTTGATGTTGCTCATGTCACGCACGCTGGTGACGCCGCCGGCGAGATGCAGCACGGCATCCCATGCACCGGTGTGGACATGCATGTCGAAGAGACCGGGCAGCAGCGTCTTGCCGGTGCCGTCCACAACGTATGCAGCATCCTGCAGCGTGGTGTTGGCCGGCAGGATGGCGGCGATGCGGCCACGATAGACGTGAACATCGGACGGACCTTTCAGCGTCGCGGACTCCGAGTCAAACCACTTCGCGTTGCGAAAGACGACGGGCTCCTCAAAACGCTTGGCGTGCGTGCGTGCCAGTTCAACCAGCGCCTTGTTGTCCACGTCCTTCTGGATTTTGAGCAGCGCCTCCTCGTTGCCCTCCCAGCCTGCTTCCAGCACGGAGAACCCAGGGTTCACGATGCCGAGCATTCCCGGCCCGCTCTTTCCCTTTCCTGAGCCTGACCACATCCAAACATAGGCAGGTGAAAGGCTGACGCCCGAGATGTTGTAGAGCGTGGCCTTGGCCTTCTGCTTCTTCGTTGAAGTCACCGTGGCCTCGGCCATCTTCTTCAATGCCAGCTGACCGCTGGGCAGGCCCGGCAGCTTGTTGCCCGGCGCCTGCAAGAGCGCGCGCGTGGTTATGCCGAGGATTTCGAGGCTGGATTCGATGGGCAGGTAGACGCCTGCCGCATTGTCGCTCTGGCCTTCGTCGGCCTTCGACTTCCACTTGGCTTTCAGTCCCTGGCGCGAGAAGGACTCGTCGATGGACGCGCCGAATGTGGATTTGCCGGTGACGGTGTATTGCTCTATCTGGCCGGTGCTGCCCAGCGTGATGTCCTCGAACACGTCCGGCCCACGGCCGTTGTCACGATAGGTGAACATGACCTTGAGCTTGTTGCCTGGCAGCGTCTCGACCGTCTGCTTGCCAGAGACCTTGTTCTGGATGATGACAGTGTGGGTGACGCTGGCGGCATTGGCTGCCATGGACAGGCCGCTCAGGTACAGCATGGCGATGATGTGTCTGATTTTCATTTGCTTATCCTGCGAATATTCGCAATGGTCCATTCAAGAAGAATTCCGTTCATTGCCCGCGACAGTAATCGACCGCCTGCTCGATCCGCTCCACCGCGATCACTTCCATGCCCTCGATCGCCTGTTTGGGCTTGTTGCCCTTGGGCACGATGGCGTGGGTGAAGCCCAGCTTGGCGGCCTCGCGCAGTCGCTCCTGACCGCGCTGCACCGGCCGCACCTCGCCGGCCAGGCCCACCTCGCCAAAGACGACGTGCTTCAGCGGCAAAGCGCGATTCTTGAGACTTGAGAGGATCGCCAGCAACACCGGCAGGTCGGCACCGGGCTCATCGATCTTCACGCCACCGACCGCGTTGATGAACACGTCCTGATCGAAGCAAGCGACACCGGCATGGCGATGCAGTACTGCCAGCAACATCGCCAGACGGTTCTGCTCCAGCCCCACGGAGAGGCGGCGCGGACTATTGCCCTGCGTTGCATCCACCAGCGCCTGGATTTCCACCAGCAGCGGGCGAGTGCCTTCCTGCGTGACCATGACACAGCTGCCCGGCACGCCGGCATTGTGCTGCGACAGGAAGAGCGCCGAGGGATTCGTGACCTCGCGCAAGCCCTTTTCGGTCATGGCGAAGACACCGATCTCGTTGACCGCGCCGAAGCGGTTCTTGAACGCGCGGATGAGGCGGAAGGAGGAATGCGTGTCGCCTTCGAAATAGAGCACGGTATCGACGATGTGTTCCAGCACGCGCGGGCCGGCCAGCGCACCTTCCTTCGTGACGTGGCCGACGAAGATGATGGTGGTGCCGCTTTGCTTGGCGGCGCGCGTGAGCTGCGCGGCGCATTCGCGTACCTGGGCCACCGAGCCCGGCGCGGACGTCAGCGCAGCGGAATACAGAGTCTGGATGGAATCGATGACCGCGATCTCGGGTTTCTCCGAGGCAAGCACCGACTGGATCTTTTCCAGCTCGATTTCCGACAGCAGTTTCACGTCGTGCGTATCCAGCGAAAGCCGTTTGGCACGCAGCGCGATCTGTTGCGCCGATTCCTCGCCGCTCACGTAGAGCACCGAGCTGTTGCCGCTCATCGCGCAGAGCGCCTGTAGGAGCAGCGTGGACTTGCCAATGCCCGGATCGCCGCCAATCAGGATCACGCCACCGCGAACCAAGCCGCCACCGAGTACACGGTCGAACTCGGCCATGCCGGTGGGTTTGCGTGGAACATCCTCTGCCTGAACGGCAGAGAGCTGCTGCACCAGACCGCGTTCGCCGCTTCCCGACGCTAGTGCGGCGTAACGATGGGTTGCCGCGCCGGCACTCTCCTGCACCGTCTCGACCATGGTGTTCCAGGCCTGGCAGTGCGGGCATTGACCAGCCCATTTCGGTGACATGCCGCCGCATTCGGTGCAGGTGTAGACAGTTTTGGATTTGGCCATGGACGGTGCAGTTCAGTGCGATATCAAGGATTGGCGGGCGATGCGGCCGGGGATGGGGGCTGCGGTGGTGCGAGCGCGCGACTCATGACCTCCTTCGCCGTCTTGGCTTCGGGATAGGCGGACTGCGCGTAGAGCGCAAAACCCACACTCAGTACCATGACGATGGCAAAGGGCCACCAGGTTTTCTTCACCACGCCCAATACCCAGCCCCCGCCATCTTCGCGCTGCGCAGTTTTCGCCAGACTGCCGGCGAGCGCGGCCCCGACGACGGCCTCGGCGAGAATGTCCGGCGCGAACCAGACGATATAGCCGCTCGCAAAGATGACCGCTGCGATGACCGCCAGTGCCAGCACCAGCACCACCAAGCCGTCACCATCCAGATCGAAATCAAAGTTGAAGTCGAGCCCCTTGCCGGTCGACCGGATCGGCGCGCCGCTGTCGGCCATGAATCCTTGCTGCAGGCCAGGCTCGGACCAGGAACCGCTCGCACCGCCACCACCAAAGTTGCCGCCACCGGGCAAGCGCCCGCCGCTGCGCCCGGCACCGCTGGCCAGATCGCCCACCACATCGACCACATTCAGCGCATCGACCGGATCGCCGCCGTCGAGCGCGGCGCCTGAGGACTGCACATCTGGCTCGCGCCGTACCCGTGCAACATAGCGCAGCCACAGCGCAACACCCAGCAGGAAGACCGCATACGAACCGGCCACAGCGACCAAATACCGAATCCACATGCTGTCCACGTTCATTTGCAGCATGGCCCAGCTGACCAGCATCGCTGCGAGCGCTGAGCTTGCCAGGATGAGCGACATGTGAAAGCGGCAATAGAGGCGCTGTACCAAATGCCGCCTGACGCGAGCATGCACGCTGTCTGCGTGCTCCATGGAACCGGACTTGCGCCGCCTGGCCATCACTCGACCGCCTGTACCGGAACACGTGGCGCCACCGCGCACAGCAACTCGTACCCGACGGTGCCCGCGCCCTTCGCCACGTCATCGACCGGCACCAGATCTCCCCACAACTCCACCGGCGAGCCGATGCGCGCACTGCGAATATTCGCAAGGTCAACCGCCAGCATGTCCATGGACACGCGGCCGACCGTGCGTGTGAGTTTTCCCTCCACCGCAACCGGCGTCCCGGTCTTGGCGATGCGTGGATAGCCGTCGGCGTAGCCGCAGGCCACGATGCCGATGCGCATGGCGTGCTCTGCCTTGAAGCTGAGACCGTAGCCGACGCCGTCGCCCGGCTGCAATTCCTGTATCGCGATGAGCTGCGACGTGAGCCGCATGGCGGGTTTTAGGCCGATGCGCGACGCACTGCGGTCGGCGTAGGGTGTTGCGCCATAGAGCATGATGCCCGGCCGCACCCAGGCACCGTGGGCATCGCGATGGTCGATGGTGGCGGCGGAGTTGCTGAGGCTCATCGAATAGTCGAGGCCCGCCGTGGCTTCGCGGAAGCGCCGCATGGGTTCGTCGATCCCGCCCGGCTCGTCGGAACTGGAAAAGTGCGTCATCAGCGTGATTGATGCCACCTGCGGCAGACCCGCCAGCCGTTCGACAGCCGCGCGATATTTCGCTGGCGCGAAGCCAAGACGATTCATGCCGCTGTTCATTTTTACAAAGAGGTGCAGCGGCCGTTCAAGCTCCGTATCGGCGAGCTGATCGATCTGCTCCTCCGCATGCACGGACGTCCAGAGATCATTCTCCGCGAATATTCGCAGTTCGTCGGGTTCGAAAAAACCTTCCAGCATGAGAATGGGCTGCTCGATGCCCAGCTCGCGCAGGCGAATGGCGCTATCCAGTTCAAGCGTCGCGAAGCCGTCAGCATCAGCCAGCGCGCGAGCGGCGCGGTCCAGGCCGTGGCCATAGGCATTCGCCTTCACCACGGCGAAGGCGCGTGAATGCGGCGCACAGGACTTGGCAAAAGCGTAGTTGTGGCGCAGCGCGGAGAGCGAGATTTCGGCGCGAGTGGGGCGCATGGGAGGTGGCTTCAATCACGAAGCGCAAAGAAGAGAAGCGCTGATTCTACCCAAGCCCCTCGCAAAAACTTGCCGGGGTGCTATCAGCGTCAGTAGCCCTGATAGCCCGAGTCGCCTGCGAAATTTTCGAAGCGCGTGTTCTGTCCAAGGAACGTGAGCCGCACCGTGCCGATGGGGCCGTTACGCTGCTTGCCGATGATGATCTCGGCCGTGCCCTTGTCCGGGCTCTCCGGGTTGTAGACCTCATCGCGGTAGATGAAGATGATGACGTCCGCGTCCTGCTCGATGGCGCCGGATTCGCGCAGGTCGCTCATCACGGGACGCTTGTTGGGCCGCTGTTCCAGCGAGCGGTTCAACTGCGACAACGCGACCACGGGAACCTTCAATTCCTTCGCCAGCGCCTTCAGACCGCGCGAGATCTCGGAAATCTCGGTGGCGCGGTTCTCGCCGCCGCCCCCCATGGCCGAGCTCATGAGCTGCAGGTAGTCGACCACGATGAGACCCAGCCCACCATACTGGCGGTGCATGCGTCGCGCGCGGGCGCGCAGCTCCAGCGAATTCAAGGCTGGCGTTTCATCGATCTGGATCGGCGAGTCGTTCAGTCGCGCCATGGCTGTGCCGAGACGATCCCAATCGCGCGAATCCAGCCGCCCGGTGCGCAACTTCTGCTGATCCACTTTGGACACGGAAGAGAGGAAACGCTGCGCGATCTGCGTGCCACCCATTTCCATGGAGAACACGAGTACGGGCAGCTTCACTGCAAGTGCCACGTGCTCGGCGATGTTCAGGCTGAATGCCGTGTTGTGCGTCGGCACATAGTCGTTGGTGAGGTACAGGCGCGACGGGTGGGACACCGAGATGCACTGCGCATCAGCCACCCGCGAGGGCACGATTGCACTGATGTTCAGACGCTTCCTACGGTCGAACGATTCCGGCGCGCGGGCGCGCTTGGTCTCCAGCCTGAACAACTCCCTGGGGGATCGATGGCTGATGTTGACCACGAACGATGGCCGGCCTTCACGCTTCTCGCCCTTGTAGGTGTAGGCGGTGCGCTTGTCCGAGAGCGTCGCATGCGCACCCAGCGAACGTGCCAAGGTCTGTACATCCCGTGCCAGCCGCCAGCTCGACGTGGAGAAGCGCACGGAACCCCATTGTTCTACCCAGCCATCGGTGTCCAGCAACCCTTGCAGCACGGCAAGACGCACTTCACGGCAGGCCGAGAGGTAGCATTCGGGCACGAACTTGTCGTGACTGTGCACCCCGTACAAACCCAGCGCACCCAGCTGGTCCGTTAAAGGGTTAGCGCGCGGGTGGCTTAGGGTCGCCACGTCCACGCCGGCCTGCTGGGCCGCCGAATGATTGAAAGATATGCGCCAGTCGTATTTGCCGGACTGCGAGTATTCGTAGCCGGTACCAAGGGTTTCCTTGAGACGTTCGAGCATGCCACCATCTGCCGTGGAAAAGCGAGGCGTTGGGCCGACCAGAGTGCCATCGCCAATCAATGCGCCCAGCAGCCACGGGTCAATCGGCAGCGCTTCGCGATGACCGAACTCACCCTGAATGTCATCCACCCAAAGCCGATTGTGGTAACGCTTACGGCCCAGCATTTCGCGCAGTCGGGCGGTGGAGACGACTCGCGGCGCATCCCACTCGCGATAGTGCACACGCCAGAGATGCTCGTCGCAGCACTCTGCCATCCGGCCGTCGGAGAACTGCACCTGAAAGATTTCCTTTCGGCCCTGCGGATGAATGCCGGTGACCACCGAGGGTTTGCCGTCAATGGACGCCAGTGCGTCGCCAACCTGCAACTCACCCATGGCTTTCCATCCGGTGAGCGTCTTGATCGGCGCATCAAGCGGCTGTGCCTTCCCCATCGAGGGTCGACCCGCGACGATGATGAGATCACCCGGTTGCATACCCGAGGTGCGGTCATCCAAATCAACGAACCCGGTGGCCACTCCCGTCACTGCTGACGGGTTTTGCGACAGCTCATCCAGGCGCTGCATCACTTCGGTGAGCAGGGTCGCCATGGACATGAACCCGGTGCCGCTGCGCTGGCCGGCCTCGGCGATTTCAAACACTCGCGCTTCGGCTTCGTCGAGGAGCTGGCGCGCGTTGCGGCCGGCGGGGGTGTAGGCGGAGTCGGCGATCTCGGTGCCCACCTGGGCGAGCCGGCGCATGATGGAGCGCTCGCGCACGATCTCCGCATAGAGGCGAATATTCGCAGCTGACGGCGTGTTCTCCGCCAGCGAGTGGATGTACTGCATCCCGCCCGCCGTGTTCAGCTCGCCTGACAGCGTGAGCGACTCGGCGATGGTGAGCACATCTGCCGGCTTGTTGGCCTCGATGAGTTTCGAGATGTGCTGATAGATCAGGCGATGGTCATGGCGATAGAAGTCCTCCATCGTGACAATGTCGCCGATGCGGTCCCACGCGTCATTGGCCAGCATGAGCCCGCCCAGCACGGACTGCTCCGCCTCGAGCGAATGCGGCGGCAGCTTGATCAGCTGCACGTCGTTCTCTGCGGGCGAAATGTACGCGACGCGCTGGGGTCCGGTATTGGTGGGAACGCTGGCCATAGGTGCGAAATTGACGAAGAACAGGGACTCGGAATCGGAACGGCAGGGAGACAAATTACTTTACGCCCGACCTGCGAATATTCGCATGTAGCATGTTGGAGCGAGCGGGCGATTGTGCGCGTGGCGGGCGGCCAGCACAACAGGACAAGTCTGTGGACAAGTCGGGAATAAACTGTGCGCGGACACACAAAAGCGCCACAAAAACAAAGGGCCGCGACAGCGGCCCTTTGTTCACAGCATGCAGAAATAATTTCTGCGGATGCGCCCTTACGCCGCCTCGCCCAGCACGGAAACCGTGATGTTGGCGTTGACGTCGGTGTGCAGATGCAGCGTGATGGGGAAATCACCCACGTGCTTCATCGGGCCGTTGGGCAGCAGCACTTCGAACTTCTTCACCTCAACGCCCTGCTTGGTGATGGCCTCGGCCACGTCGGACGTGGTGACGGAGCCGAACAGGCGGCCGTCCACGCCGGCTTTGGCGGGGATCTGGACCATCATGCCTTCCAGCTTCTCGGCACGAGCCTGAGCGGCGGACAGCTTCTCGGCGGCGACCTTCTCCAGCTCGGCACGGCGGCCTTCGAATTCCTTGATGTTGGCTTCGGTGGCGCGCTTGGCCTTGCCCTGCGGGATGAGGAAGTTGCGGGCATAGCCCTGCTTGACCTTGACCACGTCACCCAGCTGACCCAGGTTCAGCACTTTTTCCATCAGAATGATTTGCATGTGTGTTCTCCTTGCTTACACGCGACCATGCAGGTCGGTGTAGTGCAACAGGGCCAGGAAACGGGCGCGCTTGATGGCCACACCCAGCTGACGCTGGTACTTGGCCTTGGTGCCGGTGATGCGGGCCGGAATGATCTTGCCGTTCTCGTTCACGAAATCCTTCAGGATTTCGATGTCCTTGTAATCCACCTGCTCGATCTTCTCGGCGGTGAAGCGGCAGAACTTCTTGCGACGGAACAATCCGCGGTTCGGGTTGCGCGAATTCTTCTTGTCGTCCTTCTTGAAACCACGGCGGGGACCGGGACGTGACATGGTTGACCTCTCTTAATTCAAAGTTTTGAATTCGGTGATGTGCAGGATCGGCGCATCACTGAAACGATTCTTGCGATTCATGAAGCCCTTGAACGTGACGCGTTCGCCGGGATGCACCTCGGCCAGTTCCATGGCGACCATGCCATAGGCCATGGCCGGCATCTCGAACTGAACCGTTGCCGGCTTGCCTGCCTGCTCCTGCTGCGACTCGTGCCGCAGCGTGAGCGCCAGAGCGGGAACACCGCCCGGCGTATGACGCAGGGTGTCCGACGAGATGATTTCGGCGTCGATCACGAACTGGTTCCGGTTCAAGGGATGGGCTGAATCGCGATCAGGCCGCTGCGGGAGCCTTGGCTTCCTTGGCGTCCTTGTCCTCGGACTTGGTGTCGACGGACTTCGACTTCTCTTCCTTCATCATCGGGGAAGGGGTCGTCACGGCCTTGTCCATCAGCACGGTGAGGTGGCGCAGCACGGCGTCGTTGAACTTGAACGCATGCTCAAGCTCATCCAGCGTGGCGTTGCCGATCTCGATGTTCATGAGCACGTAATGCGCCTTGAACACCTTCTGGATGGGATAGGCCATCTGGCGGCGACCCCAGTCTTCGATGCGATGGATCTTGCCACCGCCCTGGGTCACCATGGCCTTGTAGCGCTCGATCATGGCGGGCACTTGCTCGCTCTGATCGGGATGCACAATGAAAACGATCTCGTAATGGCGCATTCAATTCTCCTTTCGGGTTTGCGGCTCGTTCAGCGTTGAGCGATCCGCGGTAAGCCTCCCCGCATGCGCACGCAGGTGAGGCAAGGTGGCCGGAAAGCAGGCTCTCCGGGGTAACTTCGGCGCTGGGCAGCAGTCATTCGCGAGGCGAATATTTGCTGTCCATTCACGCGAGCCGAAGATTGTAACCGCAAATCGGGAAAAATGTCCAACAAATCAGCACTTAGGCGCAGACTGATAGCCCGCAACCTGGCCCGCCGGCGATTGCAGCACTGGCTTTGCAGTCAACCAAAGCAGGCGCACAATCGTATGAAGTGACTAGGGTAGCGAACGCTTTCCGCTCGCAGTGATCAGACAATCAGTGATCTGAAAAGGAGTCCGCCATGAAACTCAACCCATTGTTTACTAAAGGATTATCCAACTCCCTGCCTTTGGCGATGGCAGTCGCCGCCGTGTCGCTGGCAGGCTGCGCCGCGTTGCCTGATGCCAGCACCAGCGCCCAGCCGGCTGCCGAATGCCGCATTGCACCGGTGACCACTGCAAGCATTGGCGGCGGCAAGGCGAAGTCGGTCGACAAGATGGACCAGATCCGGGCCGTCAACGAATTTGCCCGCTTCGAGTCCAGCACGCGCAATCTTTCACCGGCCATGCAGGTGCAATTCGAAGAGCTGCTGCGCGAGTGCGGTCGCTGATTCGCAAATTCGGAGCGGGCATTCAACGTCGCACTGCCTGATCGCCCGCGCCCTCATTTCTCTCCCCATCTTTCGGCCACCAATGAAAATCCCCGCCAAGGCGGGGATTTTCATTTTCTTGCTGATGCGACGCAGGTTACTTCGCCGCGGCCGCCTTCTTGCTGTCCAGCGCCTTGATGATCGTGAGCTTGTCGGGATCGATGTGCTTGCGCATGGCAGCCAGCACATCCTCCGGCTTCAGTGCCTGGATACGCTCCTCGAACTGCTTCTGCCACGCGTAGGTGCGGCCGAGGAACAGGTTGCCCGCCCAGCCACCGGCCAGCGAACCATCCTGCGCACGTGACTGGAGGAACATCTGCAGGACACCCGACTTGGCCACAGCCAGTTCGGCCTGGGGGAATCCGTCCTTCAGTGCACGCGCCAGTTCCTCCTTGAATGCCGCCTCGACCTTCGCGATATTTTGCGGTGCGGCCGTGCCCTGCACGGACCAGGATGCGGCACGGTCCAGTGCGCCGACCGATAGCTGCGATCCGATGCCATACGACAGGCCATCCTTCTGGCGGATCCGCTCCATCAGCCGCGAGTTCATGCCGGCGCCACCGCCAAACATGTAGTTGGCCATGTACAGCGCAGGGTAGTCGGGGTCGTCATCGCGCAGGTTGAGATTCATGCGCGCGGCGAAGACACCGTTCTCCTTGTCAGGCGTTTCGATGGTCCGGTTGACCGGCGCCACGTCCTTGAAGGCGGACTCAATCCGCTGGTAGGGCTTCGCTGCTTTCCATCCGGCTAACGATTCCTGCAGCGCCTTGGTGACATCGGCCTCGTTGAAATCACCCACGATGGCGACCTCTCCTTGCGCGGCACCATAGAACTCGGCATGGAAGCGCTTGACGTCATCCAGCGTCACCGCCTTGAAGGCCTCGGCCAGCTCGTCCAGCGTACCGGCATAGCGCCAGTCACCTTTCGGATACTGGTTGAAATGAATACCCATGGCCTCGTTGGCGCGCGGTCCGGGCTCGCTCTTCTGAGCCTCGATGTTGGTGAGGATCTGCTTCTTCAACTGCTCGAATTCGCTTTCCGGGAACGCGGGTTCGCGCAGCACATGTGCGGCCAGGCGAATGGCCGCAGCGACATTGGGACCGGTGGTCTGCAAGCTGCTGTTCAACCCACCGACACCGCCAGATACCTTGAGTTTGTCGAACTCGTCGGCGATCTGGGTGCGTGTGTATTTGCTGGAGCCCCGCGACAGCATGCCGCCAGCCAAGGTGGCGACGGCTGCTTTTCCGAAAAGGCTCTTTTCGTCGCCCGCATGCAGCCGCAAGCTAACGTTCACCATTTCGCCGCGATTCTTCTTCGCGAGCAACGCAACCTTGAGATCACCCAGCTTCACGATCTTGGTGCGCTTGTCGATGTTGACCGTCGACGGATCAAACGCCTCGGCCTGGGTCGTCGCAGCCTTGGGCTTGAAGGTCGCCATGGCTTCCGCGACCGTGGGCGGACGCGGAATCTCCGCACGCTGCGGCGCATCTTCGGGCAGGAACATGCCGACAATGCGGTTGTCTCGGCGGTAGTAGGCCTCAGCGGTCTTGGCAACCTGCTCGGCTGTGACCCGCTCGGCTTGATCGCGAGACTGGAAGTACAGGCGCCAGTCACCCAGCGCAATGTACTCGGAGAGCTCCAGACCGATGGACTCGTGATCGTTCAGCGTCTTTTCAAACTGGTTGGCGAAATTCTTCTTCGCCCGCTCCAGCTCTTCCTTGGTCGGCGGGTTCTTGTGGAATTCTTCGACGATGCGGATCAGTTCTTCCTTCACCGGCTCGACCGGCTCGCCCTTCTTCACCACGGCCCCGATCAAATGCAGACTGCTGTCCAGTCCCTGGATCGGAAAGCCGACGATCTGGGCCGCCTTGCCCTTTTCCACCAGCGCCTTGTGCAGCCGACCCGACGGCGTATCGGTCAGGACGAAATTGACGAAGCTCACAGCATCGCTGTCGCCATGCAGCGCTGACGGCACCTTGTAGGCCAGCGCGACAATCTGCAGCTCGCCCTTGCGGCGGACCATGAAACTGCGCTCGCCGTCCTGAGTCGGCTCGACTGTCCAGAGTTTGGGCAGCACGCGCTTGGGCTTCGGAATCTTGCCGAATGCCTGTGCGACCCAGCCCAGCGCCTTGGTCTCATCGAACTTGCCGGCAATCAGCAGCACGGCATTGTCCGGCTGGTAGTAGCGGCGATAGAACGCCTGCAGGTTGGCGATCTCCACGTTCTCGATGTCGGAACGATTGCCGATGGTGGAGTTGCCGTAGTTATGCCAGTCATAGGCAATGCTCTGCAGGCGCTTCAGCAGCACTTGAAATGGCCTGGTTTCACCACCTTCGTATTCATTGCGCACGACGGTCATCTCGGAATCGAGATCCTTCTTCGCGATGAAGGCGTTGACCATGCGATCGGCTTCCATCTCGATCGCCCATTTGAGATTGTCGTCAGATGCCTGGAAGAGCTCGTAGTAGTTGGTACGGTCCAGCCACGTGGTGCCATTGGAACGCATGCCGCGCTTGTTGAATTCCTTGTCCAGGTGGGGAATCTTGGGCGTGCCCTTGAACACCAGGTGTTCCAGCAAATGGGCCATGCCGGTCTCGCCGTAGTTCTCGTGGCGCGAGCCAACGAGATAGGTGATGTTCACGGTGACGGTAGGCTTGGACGCATCCGGAAATAGCAACACCTTGAGGCCGTTGCTGAGCCGGTACTCGGTGATGCCTTCCACCGAATGGACCTTCTCGACGCCGGCCGGCAGCGCGGAAGCGGCCGCTGCGGCCTTGGGCGCGGCAGGGGTTGCCTTGGGTGCATCCTTGGCTGACGCCGCCGTTGCCAGCAGCAGAACGAGCGCGCCGGCAAGGCGCGCGATGGCTGTGTTCATGACTCCCTCCTTGGAGATTGAAACTGGCGGGGAGTATAGCGACGCCGCGCTCAGGTTTTCGTGGCAGTTTGTGCGGATGCGACGAGTCGCTGCCGGCGCGACTCGAACAGGCAAATTCCGGCCGCGACTGACACGTTCAGGCTTTCCACAGCGCCCGCCATGGGGATGCTGGTGATCTCGTCGCAGACCTCGCGGGTGAGGCGGCGCAGGCCCTCGCCTTCCGCCCCGAGGACCCAGGCGAGCGGGCCATTGAGCCTGGCCTGGTACAGGGTGGACCCGCCCCCTTCATCGGCACCGACCAGCCAGATTCCCCGGTCCTTCAGTTCGCGCAGCGTGCGGGCGAGATTGGTGACCGTGATATAGGGCACGGATTCGGCCGCACCCGAAGCGACCTTGGCTGCCGATGCGGTAAGGCCGACGCTGCGATCCTTTGGAGCGATGACGGCGTGCGCGCCTGCAGCATCCGCCACGCGCAGACATGCGCCCAGGTTATGCGGGTCCTGAACGCCATCCAGCACCAGCAACAGCGGAGGGCCGTCCAGCACATCCAGCACGTCATCAACGAACTGGGGCAACTGGAGCGCATCGACCACGGCCACCACGCCCTGATGCCGTCCGCCGCCGGCCATGCCGTCGAGTCGCTGCGCCGGCACGGTCATCACGCGAATATTCGCATTGGCCGCCGTCTTCAAGAGATCCTTCATGCGCGGATCATGGCGACCCTCGGCCACGTAGATCTCGCGTACCGATGAGGCCCGGGCGCGCAAACGGCCGCCCACTGCATGAAATCCGAACAGCGACTGCAGCTTGGCCATCAGCGCTTCTTCCGATTCAATAGCGTGCCAGTGGACGCGGGCTTCTTGGCCTGTTTGTTTTCCTTGCGCTCGCTGGACACGGCCTTGGCTTCGCGCTTGTCGATGTCGCGCAGCTTCGCAGGTGCCGGCTTCGCGACAGGCTTGCCGGATTTGGCAGGCTTCACCGGCTCATCGGATTCCTCGACGACAGGCGCCTTGGTCAGCGTCATGGTGCGTCGGCCTGCGGTCACCACGTGCTCGTCCAGCATGAAATCGATGCGGCTGGTCTCAAGATCCACCCGAGCCACCCTCACCGTCACGCGATCACCCAGCCGGTAGCGCTTGCCCGAACGCTCACCGGACATCACGTGGCGCTTGGCGTCGTAGTGGAAATAGTCCTGTCCGAGATCGGACACATGGACCAGGCCCTCGACAAAGACCTCGTCGAGCGACACGAAGATGCCGAAGCTGGTGACGCTGCTGATCGTCCCGGCGAAGCTCTCGCCGACCTGATCCTTCATGAAGTAGCACTTCAGCCAGTTCACGACATCGCGCGTGGCCTCATCCGCGCGGCGCTCGGTCATCGAACATTGGGCACCCATCTCGTGCCACGTGCGCGCGGGCTGGTAGGTGTCTCCCTGCAGAATCGCCTTGATCACACGATGCACCAGGAGATCCGGGTAGCGGCGGATGGGCGAGGTGAAGTGGGTGTAGGCGTCGTAGGCGAGACCGAAGTGGCCGCAGTTGTCGGGCGAATAGACGGCCTGCATCAGCGATCTCAGCATCACCGTCTGCAGCAACTGCCCGTCGGGACGCGCCTTGATCTTCTCGATCAACTGCGAATATTCGCGGGCCTCGGGTTCTTCGCCGCCGGGCAGGCTGAGCGCGAAGTCCTTGAGGAACGTGCGCAGCACTTCCAGCTTTTCCGGGTTCGGCGGCTCGTGAATGCGGAACAGCGCGGTGTGTTCGTTGTCGAGAATGAACTTGGCCGTGCATACGTTGGCTGCCAGCATGCACTCCTCGATCAGTCTGTGCGCATCATTGCGCACAATGGGCACGATCTTCTCGATCTTGCCGTCGTCATTGAAGCGCATCTCGGTTTCGGCCGAGTCGAAATCGATGGCGCCACGCTTGATGCGCTCCTTGAGCAGCGACTGATACACGGCATAGAGCGCATCAATATGTGGCCGCAGCGGCGCCGGCACGCCGGAATCAGCACGATCCTGCTCATCCTTGGCCGACAGATAGTTCCACACTTTGGTGTAGGTGAGTCGGGCCTGAGAATGGATGACTGACGGATAGAAACGATACGACTTGATCTGGCCCGCCGAGGGCCCGGTGCCGGCAATCGACATCTCGCAGACCATCACCAGGCGATCCACGTCGGGCTTCAGCGAACAGAGTCCGTTCGACAGCGCCTCCGGCAGCATCGGAATCACCCTGCGCGGAAAATAGACAGAGTTTCCTCGCTCGATCGCTTCGCGGTCGAACGCATCACCATCCTTGACATAGTGGCTGACGTCGGCGATCGCCACCCAGAGCTGAAAGCCTTTGCCACGCGCCTCGCAGTACACAGCGTCGTCAAAGTCCTTCGCGTTCTCGCCGTCGATGGTGACGAAGGGCAATGCGCGCAGGTCTTCACGTCCGGCGACATCTTTCGGCGCCACCTTCTTCGGCAGTTTCTGCTCCAGCGCGAGGACCGCCTCGGGCCACTCATGCGGCAGGTCATGCTTGCGAAGCGCGATCTCGATTTCCATGCCCGGATCGGCGTAATTGCCCAGCACCTCGATGACGCGAGCGACCGGCTCGGCATTCTTGGACGGCTGTGCCACCAGCTGCCCAACCACCACCTGCCCGGGAGACGCACCGCCGTCATAGCCGGGTTGAATGAGGATGTCCTGGCTGATGCGCTTGTTCTCGGCCACCAAAAACAGGACGCCATGTTCGGCGAACAGTCGCCCGACAATGCGCTCGTTCACATGCTCGATGACTTCCACGATGCTGGCTTCGCGCCGGCCCTTGCGATCAACGCCAATCTCCTTGGCCATGACCCGGTCACCGTGCAACACCTTGTGCATCTGCTTGGGTCCGAGGAACAGGTCATCGCTGCCATCATCGGGCACGAGGAAGCCAAAGCCATCCGGATGGCCCTGAACGCGGCCCTTGATCAAGTCCAGCTTTTCGATGAGGCAAAGCGCGCCCTTACGGTTGCGCATGAGCTGGCCTTCGCGCTCCATGGCATTCAGCCGCCGCGTGAAGGAGTCGGTCTCGGCTTCGGTGATATCAAGCTGGCGGGCCAAGTCCTCTTCGAAGACGGGAATCCCGGCAGTTTCCAGCATGGACAGGATCATCTCCCGACTGGGGAGAGGATTCTCATATTTGCCCTTCTCGCGCTCCAGGAAAGGATCTGAGGCACGGAGAGAGGGGGTAGACGTTTTTTTGCGATTGGACAATTGAATGACTTTTCTTTAAAATTCGCGCTTCATTTTACAGACCGGGACTTGTGCCGGGGTTGTATTTGAAGCCCAGATGGCGGAATTGGTAGACGCACTAGGTTCAGGTCCTAGCGGTGGCAACACTGTGGAGGTTCGAGTCCTCTTCTGGGCACCAGTTTCAAAAAACCCGCTTTGGCGGGTTTTTTCGTTTTCGTGCCTGGAAACGGGCCAAACTGCATAGGTCTGCTCAAGCGGACTCAGAAGGCGCCCAAGGTCGCGGGGCCGGCACCACGCGAAGTGAAAACTTGCGCTTCGATTCAATTCCGCCGCTCGCTTGCGAGCGGCTAACCGGCAATTTTCAGCTCTTCTTCTTTCCAGTCTTGGCGGCTGACTTGGCTGGCGCCTCGGGCGCCTTGTACCCGCCAAGACTTTCCTTGGCCGGACAGATCTTGAACGCCGGACACTTGGGACAACCGACGGCAATTGCGATGGGGCAGACTTTCATTGCGGCCTCTCAGTCCTTGAATGGATCCCGCACCACGATAGTTTCCTCGCGATCCGGTCCGGTGGAGATGATGTCGATGGGTGCACCGATCAGCGCTTCCAAACGTTTCAGGTAAGCCTGCGCCGTCTTGGGCAATGCGTCAAAGGATTTGATGCCGACCGTGCTCTCCTTCCAGCCCGGGAACTCCTCATAGATGGGTTCGCAGACTGCGAGCGCCTCGGCCCCGACCGGCAGAATGTCACGTACCGAGCCGTTGACCTTGTAGCCGGTGGCCAGACGAACCACGTCAAGACCATCAAGCACATCAAGCTTGGTGATGCACAGCGCAGACACGCCATTGATCTGCACCGCACGCTTCAACGCGGCCGCGTCAAACCAGCCACAGCGGCGCGGACGGCCGGTCACTGAACCGTACTCGTTGCCGCGCACACGGAGACGCTCGCCGACCTCGTCATCGAGCTCGGTGGGAAATGGTCCTGAGCCCACGCGCGTGGCATAGGCCTTCGCCACCCCTACGATGTAATGCAGCGCATGCGGGCCGACACCTGCGCCCGCGCAGGCCTGGCCCGCGACGCAATTACTCGACGTGACGAAGGGATAGGTGCCGTGGTCGATGTCCAGCAACGCGGCCTGGGCACCTTCAAACAACAGGCTCTTGCCCTCCTTCATCATCTGGTTCACCTGGCCGGACACATCGGCGACCATGGGCTTGATCTGTTCGCCAAGCAGCAGCGTCTCTTCAAGCGTTTGCTGGAAGTCGATGGTCGGCGCCTTGAAATAATTCTTGAGGACGAAGTTGTGATAGTCGAGCACCTCGCCCAGCTTGGCAGCAAAACGCTCGCGGGTGAACAGGTCCTGCACCCGAATGGCGCGGCGCGCGACCTTGTCCTCATACGCCGGGCCGATACCGCGACCGGTCGTGCCGATCTTGGCTTCACCCTTCGCGGTTTCACGTGCCTGGTCAATCGCAACGTGATAGGGCAGGATCAACGGACAGGCCTCGGATATGCGCAGGCGATTCCTGACCGGCAGACCGGCGCCTTCAAGTTCGTTGATCTCATCGAGCAACGCCTTCGGTGAGACCACCACGCCGTTGCCAATGAAACAGGTGACATCCGGATGCATGATGCCGCTCGGCAGCAGACGCACGATGGTCTTCTTGCCGCCAATGACAAGCGTATGACCCGCATTGTGGCCGCCCTGGAAGCGCACGACGCCCGCAACATTGTCAGTCAGCCAATCAACGAGCTTGCCCTTGCCCTCATCCCCCCACTGCAGCCCGATGACGACGACGTTTTTTGCCATGATGAATCCTTTGATTTTTCAGTTCCGGCCGGCCGGCACAACCTGCCAGCCTGCCTTTGAGTGTTCGAGAACGCGATTGCAACCGGCAGACGATGCAGTCTCGCCCGGCAATCCTTCAATGACCACTTCACCGGCATCGCGCAGCCGCTTGACCTCCGCGCGCAAAGCGGCATCGGAAACGGCCGGTGCAAGAATGGCTTGCGAATATTCGCGTCTGGGCACGATCTCGAGCAGCGGCTTGAGATCGAGCGTGAAGCCTGTCGCCGGTCGGGCGCGGCCAAAGGCCTTGCCGACTTCGTCATAGCGGCCGCCGCGCGCAATCGCGTCCGGCGAGCCTTCGACGTAAGCAGCGAAGGTGATGCCGCGCTCATAGTTGAACCCGCTGAGCTCAGCCAGATCGACACTCAGTCTCACGTCGCTACCCGCGAGTGACTGCAGTGAATCAGCCAGCGTCGACAGGGCCGACAGGACCGGCTCCGAATGCGGCAGAACCTGGCGCGCCGCGTCCAGTGTTTCCGCGCCGCCGTACAACCCCGGCAAGGCCCTGAGCGCATCGCCATGCCGCCAACGCGGCGCCATGTCGGCAAGCGCCGGCAGATCCTTGGCCTTGACAGCCGCAAACAACGCCGCCGTTTCATCCGCTGTCTTCGACTCACCCGCAATCAGGGCGTGAAAAATGCCTGCATGGCTGAGGTCCAGATGCACCCCACGGAGGCCGAGTGCAGTCAAGCCTTCGATGAGCAGGCGTTGCACTTCGAGATCGGCCTCGATGCCGCCATGCCCGTAGAGCTCTGCGCCCACCTGGAACGGCTCACGCGAACGCATCACGCCGGACGGCAGCGTGTGCAGGACGGGGCCTGCGTAGCAGAGTCGGGTGACACCTGTTCGGTTGAGCAGGTGCGCATCGATCCGCGCCGTTTGCGGCGTATGGTCGGCGCGGATACCCATCATCCGACCGGATAACTGGTCGACAAGCTTGAAGGTCGCGAGGTCCATGTCCTCGCCTGTCGCCGAAAGCAGCGAATCGACATATTCGAGCAGCGGCGGCATGACCAGCTGGTAGCCGTGTGCCGTGAAGCGGTCGATCAGCAGGCGGCGCATGCCTTCAAGACGGCGCGCATCCTCGGGGAGAACATCCTCGATGTATTCGGGCAGCAACCAGGTACGCATCACAGCACCCAGACCAGCATGGTGGCCCCCGCCGTCAGGGATACGAGTCCGATGAAGCGCAACTGTCCGTCGGAGAGCTCAATCATGCGCCGGAAGGTGTCACGCCACAGCGCCGGCGCCGCGAACGGCAGCAAGCCTTCAAACACAAGCATCAGCGCGATAGCCGTCAGCAGAACATCCCACACTACTTGCCCCGATTGGGATTCTTCATGTACTTGAAGAAATCGGAATTCGGTTCAATCACCATCACGTCACCCTTGTTGCGGAATGACTGGCGATAGGCGTCCATGCTGCGATAGAACGAGTAGAACTCGGGATTCTTGCCGAAGGCTTGAGCGTATATGGCGGCTGCCTTGGCGTCACCCTCACCCTTGATGCGCTGGGCATCACGATAGGCCTGCGCCAGGATGACTTCACGCTGACGGTCGGCATCAGCACGAATCTTTTCGGCCTCGCCTGAACCCGTGGAGCGCCGTTCGTTGGCGACCCGCTTGCGCTCGGAATCCATCCGGCGGTAGACGTCACTAGAGATCTCGGGAACGAGGTCAACACGTTTCAGCCGAACATCCAGCACCTCGATGCCAATTTTCCGGGCATCTTCATCCGCGCGCTGGCGAAGGGTTTCCATGATCTTCTCGCGCTCACCCGACACCACTTCGGCCAACGTGCGCTGGCCGAACTGCGCACGCATGTCGTCGTTGATCGCCTGGGACAATCGCACCTCAGCGCGCAGCTGGTCGCCGCCTGTGGAAACGAAGTAGCGCTGCACATCGAAAATACGGTACTTCACATAGGAATCGACCAGCACGTTGTTCTTCTCGCTGGTCTGGATGCGCTCCGCGTCCTTGGTGTCGAGCGTCTGGATGCGACGATCGTAAAAGCGCACGTTCTCCAGCATCGGCAGTTTGAAATACAGCCCGGGTTCAGTCTGAATGGAAACAACTTCACCGAAGCGGAAACGGATCGCGGCCTGGCGCTGATCCACCACGTAGGCAGACGTGACCAGGATGATGAGCAGCGCAAGCGCGGAGATGGCGATGATGCCGAAGTTTTTTTGCATGACCCGGCTCCTATCGCGAATCGCGGCTGCGAAGCTGCTGTGCCCGGGACGCTTCGGGCGCAGCCTGGGGTGCGGCTTCCGCGGGCTTCGGATTGAACATTGCGGCAGCGGTATCAGATGGGGCGCCCTGTCCGCTCATCTGCATCAGCTTGTCGAGCGGCAGGTAGAGCAGGTTTCCGCCACCACCCTTTTGATCCACCAGCACCTTGCTGGTGGACGTCATCACTTGTTGCATCATGTCGAGATACATCCGTTCACGTGTGACCTGAGGCGCCTTTTCATACTCGACCAGCACCTGGCGGAACCTGGCGGCATCACCCTCGGCGTTGGCGATCACGCGCTCCTTGTGGCCATTCGCCTCTTCCATCAATCGGGCCGCCAGACCGCGTGCTTTCGGCAACACATCATTGGCATACGCCTCACCTTCGTTGCGCAGGCGAACCTGATCCTGGCGCGCGCGTTCCGCATCATTGAAGCTGTCCTGGACCTGCTCGGGAGGCTGGGCGTTCTGCAGAGTCACCGAGCTAATGAGAATGCCGGTTTTGTACCGTTCCAGAATCCGCTGCATCATCGTCTTCGCGTTGGCCGCGATCTGCCCACGACCTTCATACAACACGAAGTCCATCTTGCTCTTGCCCACGATTTCGCGCATGGAGGTTTCTGCAACTTGGCGCACGGCCTCATCAGGACTGACATTGTTGAACAGATAATCTTCAGCAGAGGCCAAGGTGTACTGCACCGCGAACTGAACATCGACAATGTTCTGGTCCTCGGTCAGCATCAGGGATTCCTGCGTCACCTTCTGCTTCTGGTTGTTGCGATGACCGACTTCCACGGCACGGACCTGGTCCACGTTGACCACACGCACGTCGCCGATCGGGTACGGCCAGCGCCACTTGAGGCCGGCCTCGGTGGTGCCCGAGTAGCGGCCAAGCGTCAGCTCCACACCCTTGCTGCCCTGTTCCACCACGTAAAAGCCGCTGGCCAGCCAGATGGCGATGACGATGCCCGCGCCGATGGCAATGCCTCCGCCCATCATCGCCGGTGCCGGTCCGCGTGGCGGGCCGTCGTTTGAGCCGCCTTTGCCGCCGAAGAGGCCATTCAGCTTCTGGTTGAACTTGCGCAAGATTTCATCAAGGTCGGGCGGGCCGTCGTTGCCTCGCTTGCCCCACTGCGGGTCATTGAGCGCCATGTCTGATCGTGGATTGGTTGAAGTCAGGAAATAGCGCCGGAATTGTATTCCGGCACGTGGGCACCGTTCGGGTGCCTGGAAGGCTGGGCAGGCAGACGGGAAAGGACGGCGGCACGCAACGCCTCCAAGCCTTGGCCTGTTGCCGCACTGATACGTAACTCATTGATTTTACCACACTGATCGACCGCGACAGACGAATCGGCAGCGGGCAACAGATCCATCTTGTTGAACACCAACAACTGCGGCACTGTCTCGGCGCCTATCTCGGCCAGCACCGCATTGACGTCTTCGATCTCACCATCACGTCGCGGGCTGCTCGCATCAACAACATGCAGAAGCAAGTCTGCATTCGCGGTCTCCTCGAGCGTGGCCCGGAAGGCCGCGACCAGTGCATGTGGCAGGTCACGAATGAATCCGACCGTGTCGGACAGGATGACTTCAACACCATCCCCGACATAGGCTCGCCGTGACGTCGTATCCAGCGTCGCAAACAGCTGATCAGCCACATAAGTGTCTGCACGCGTCAGGCGGTTGAACAATGTCGACTTGCCCGCATTGGTGTAACCCACAATGGCAACTGACTGAACGCCCGACCGGCGCCGGGACCCGCGCTGGGTATTGCGCTGCCGCACCACCTTGGCAATACGCTCCTTGGTGAGACGAATACGATCAGCAACCAATCGGCGGTCGATCTCAAGCTGCGTCTCACCCGGACCACCACGCACGCCGATACCGCCCCGCTGCCGCTCAAGGTGGGTCCAGCCACGCACCAGACGTGTCATGTGATGCTCCAGCCTGGCCAGATCCACTTGCAGCTTGCCTTCATGACTGCGCGCTCGCTGGGCAAAGATATCCAGGATCAGGTCCGTCCGGTCCAGCACGCGGGTGTGCAGCTCACGCTCGAGATTCCGGATCTGGATCGGCGAAAGGGCGTGATTGAAGACCACCCACTTTGCGCCTGATTCGGCCACTGCGTCGGCGATCTCCTCAACCTTGCCCTTGCCCGCAAACAGCGCCGCATCAGGCTTTTCCCGGCGGCCGCGAACGATCGCCTTTACCGCTGCACCGGCCGTGGCGATGAGTTCGCGTGCCTCGGCGATGGTGGCGTCGATATCTACTGCGCCGAAGTCGAGCGCGACGAGCACGGCCGCATCAGGTTTGGCTGCTTGGACTGCCATGGAATTCAGATAGAAGGCGCACCCGCGAAGGGCAGCTCAGGAGGAAACCGCACCAGCGCCGGGCGGCGCTGGTGCGTAGGACCTGATTGAATGTCAGGACTCCTGTGGGTGCTCGAACGGTACTGAAACCGGTCGGGCAGGGACCACTGTGGAGATGGCATGCTTGTAGACCATCTGGGTGACCGTGTTTTTGAGCAACACAACATACTGATCGAAGGATTCGATCTGGCCCTGCAGTTTGATGCCGTTCACGAGGTAAATGGAGACCGGTACGTGTTCCTTGCGAAGGATGTTCAGGAACGGGTCTTGTAACAATTGCCCTTTGCCGCTCATTGTTATGCTCCAGCTGTTTGTTGGAAATCAAATGTACTGGAATCCGCGCCTTTCTGCCAATCTTTCACGGGGACTCTGGTGGAATGACAGCATGATTCGGGCCAGGTTCCCCGAATGCCGCTTTGCGGGCCAAACTTGCGTTCGCTTCCACCATCGCCCGCTTGATGGCGGGAATCGCCTGTTCAGCGGTTTGGCGTCCGATTCTGATGCACTTCAACCGATAGGCTTCGCGAATGTCCGAGTAGTAACCCAGATCGGGATGAATCACCACGTTTGCAAGGGCAGTTTCGGACTGCACTTGCGCGGCCCGGCGCTGGTCCCGGGCCCGCCAGTGCTGAGGTGCTTCCTGGGGGGTGCTGGCAAGATGGGCGGACACATCAACGGCAATGATCACATCGGCACCCAAGTCCCTGGCGACCCGGATTGGCACGGGACTGACCTCGTCTCCATCGATGTACTCCACACCCTGAATGCGGGTGGGCATGAATCGCCCCGGCATGGCGCTCGACGCGCGCACCGCAACGCCGGTGTTGCCGCGACTGAAGGCCACGAGACGGCCATCCGCCTTGCGCACGGCGACCGCCACCAGCGGGCGCCGCAGAGACTGCAGCGGCTTGTTCCCGATCCGGTCGTTTACGAATGCTTCGATTGCCGAGCCGCTGCCCGCAGCACCCTGCATCGACAGGCTGGCGAAGCGAAGTGGATTGAGCGATAGCGCCAGCGCCTCCATTTCCGCTGCGGGCACACCATCGGCGTAGAGCGCACCGATGATGGCACCCACGCTGGACCCCACCACCAGGTCCGGCTCGATACCTGCCGACTCGAGCGCCGCCAAGACGCCAATGTGCGCAAAACCACGCGGACCACCGCCCCCCAACACCACTGCCACCACAGGCTTGCCTTGCAGCTTGACAGGTGCCGGAACGGGGGCGTCTGCCGCTGTGTAGTCCCGATCTTCATCGGCACAACCGGCCAGGGCCAGCGCCAGCAGGAGGCTGGCGAGCCTGGGAACCAGGCGACCCGCAAGAAGCGGGAATCGAAACCGCAGGATCATGCCTGTCGGGGCGGGGCGGGTCGATCGCACAGCCGGTGCATCAACTGAACGTCTTCTTCTGATAGCGGCGATTCCGCCGTCGCTTGTCTTCTTGGCGCCGGGTGAGTGCCTGCGGCTTCTTGTCCGCATAGGGATTGGCGCCCTGCTTCAGTTCCACCCTGAGCGGCGTGCCCTTGAGCTCAAACGCATCACGGAAACTGTTCTCAAGGTAGCGGACGTAGCTTGCCGGCAGTCCTGACAGACCGGAGCCGTGCACCACCACGGTCGGCGGGTTGGAGCCTCCCTGGTGGGCGTAGCGCAGTTTGGGACGGTGCAATCCGTTCAGCGGGGGCTGGTGCTGCGCGGTGGCCGCCATGAGCGCGCGGGTGAGCTTGGGTGTGGACAGTTTCGCCGTGGCGGCCGCAAAGGCGCCATCGACGCTTTCCCAGAGCGGACGCAGCCCGCTGCCATGCAGGGCGGAAATGGTGTGCCACCGCGCGAAGCTGAGGAACTGGAACTTGCGGTCGTACTCGCGCTTGATGCGTTCACGGTCGTCGGCGTCCAGGTCATCCCATTTATTGATCGCCACCACGAGCGCGCGACCCGCCTCAAGAATGAACCCGGCGATGTGGGTGTCCTGATCCGCGATTTCCTGACGGGCGTCGAGGAGCAGGATCACCACGTTGGCATCCTCTACTGCCTGCAAGGTCTTGATGACCGAGAACTTCTCGATCGCCTCAAACACCTTGCCGCGGCGACGGATGCCCGCCGTGTCGATCAGTGTGTATTGCTTGCCATCCCGCTCGAGCGGCACATAGATGCTGTCGCGGGTGGTGCCGGGCTGATCGAACGCGATGACCCGATCCTCGCCGATCATGCGATTGACCAGGGTGGACTTGCCGACATTGGGACGACCCACAATCGCGATCTTGGGATGCGTCTCCTCGATCTCGTCGGTCGCGTCCTTGAAGCCTGCGAGCACGTCCTCGATCAGCTGACGCACGCCTTCGCCATGGGCAGCGGAGATCGATACAGGCGAACCGAGCCCGAGTTCATGGAATTCCGCAGTGGCCATGTCCTCGACGAATCCTTCCGCCTTGTTCACGGCCACCACAACCGGCACATCACGCGCCAGCGCCTGCTTGCGCAGCGTGTCCGCGATCGACTTGTCCTGCGCAGTCAGCCCCTGTCGCGCATCGGTCACGAAGATGATCGCATCGGCTTCCGCAATGGCTTGCAGGGTCTGCTTGGCCATTTCATGCAGGATGCCGTCCTTCGCGACCGGCTCGAATCCGCCGGTGTCCACCACCAGGTAGGGCTTTGATGCACCGCGACCGTGGCCGTAGTGCCGATCACGGGTGAGACCCGGCACATCGGCGACAATGGCGTCCCGAGTCTTGGTGAGGCGATTGAACAGCGTGGACTTCCCGACATTGGGCCGGCCCACTAGGACGATGGTCGGTTTCATGCGGAGTTGCCGTTTTCCGAAGGTTCAGGGCCGGACTCTGTCTACGTCAGAATCCGGGAGATTTTTTTTGTGCGATGAGCAGGAGCCCGGTCAGCGAATTGCGTAAACGCCACCCTTGTCCGTCTGGGCGAGGAGTGCATCGTTCACCACGGTCAGCGACTCGATGGCACTGCCATCGGTCTGTATGCGGCCGGCGAGCGATCCGTTGTCAGTGGAAAGCGCATGAATGAGGCCCGTCGAGTCGCCCAGCCAGACGCGACCGGCGAAGATGACGGGGGTGGCAGGTTTGCGCTTGACCAGTGCTTCCTGCTTCCAGACGCTGGCCCCGGACACCTTGTCCAGCGCAATGACATTGCCCTGTTCGTCAGCGAAATACAGATTCTTGTCATCCACGGCAACACCTGTGGCACCGGACACCTCACGCGACCAGAGCACGTTGCCGTTCAGGGTCTCGACGCAACCGCTGCGCCCCTGATAGACCGCCGCACACACACGGGTGCCATCGAGAACGGGCAGGCCGCCAATGTCGGCAATCCGCTCAAGTTCGGTTGCACCACGGGGAATGGACAGTGTCGCCTCCCAGATCGGCTTGCCTGATTCGGCATCCAATGCCACCAGCTTGCCACCCGGAAAGCCGGCATAAAGCGTGCCCTTGCCGAAGACGACGCCAGAAGCACTCCGGAGTGTCAGCGCAGGCGCCGGACGCTGATACAACCACTTGCGTTTGCCATCAAGCACATTGAGTCCGATGATGCGGCCGTCCGAGGTTCGGACGATCACGACGCCGGCCAGGATCGACGGTGCGGCCAATACTTCACCCGTAGTGGATGTCGTCCAGAGCACTTTACCGGCCGCATCCAGCGCAATCACTTCGCCCTTCTGGTTGGCGACCACGATACGGCCTTCACCAAAGCCGACGCCGCCGGTCAGGCGTTTGCCTGCATCAAACGTGGCGGTCGATCGACCCGTTGCTTCACTGATCACGGTGACGGTGCCGTTGGGCCCTGCGACATAGATGACGCCCTGGCCAATGGCCGGTGAGAACGTGTACTCGCCCGATTTTGCGACCGACAGCGACCAAGCCACCTTGGCTGGCGCAGGTGCCGACAGGACGGGCAGGTTCGGAAGCTTTTCGCCCCAGAATGGCAGCCAGCTGCAGCCGGACACGGCACCGGCGACCAGCACAGCGAGTGCGGCGCGCGTCACTTCGCCACCCCGCCCACCGCGTCAAGCTTGATCTGGGCAACTTGCTTGATGGCGCTGCGCTCACCCGCCTTCTCCACTGCAGCCTGCCAGGCCAGCCTGGCTTCATCCTTGCTGCCCTTGGCCATCAACACATCGCCCTTGACATCGGATGCCAGGGCAATAAACGACTCTTCCTTAATCTGGTCAAGAACCTTGAGCGCTTCGTCGTACTTCTTCTCTTCGAGGAGGACCTGTGCAAGCCGCAGGCGCGCAATCGGGCGCAAATCGGCTACCCCCTTGTCGATCATCCATTCCAGACTCTTGCGTGCGCCGGCGAAATCCTTTGCCTCGAAGGCTGTTTTGGCCGAAAGCAGCGCGGCGCTGGTCGCCTGGAAGGTGCCGGCCGTCTGCTCGAGCAGCGGTGCGGTCGCTTCCGGCAGTTTCGTTGCATCGCGCTGATCCACAACCTTGGTGAATGACTTGTAAAGCGACTCGGCCTTGACCAACTGGCTATGCTGCCAGGCTTTCCAGCCGAAATACCCGGCAACTGTCGCAACCAGGACGCCAGCAACGCCCAGAATAACCACCCGATTGGTTTCCCACCAATCCTTCAGTGCATCGATGCGTTCCTGTTCTTCGAGGTCGTATACGGCCATGTGAGTCTCTTTTCGTAGTCTTCGGTTACTGTTTTTTGGAGGTGATGCAGGCGAGAGAGGCGTCGTGGCTAGTCGAGCGCCCCTGCCCAGAGTCGCTCGATGGCTTGATCGAGCGTCAGGGATAGCTGATCGCCACCCCCGCGGAGGTCCTTGACGGCCAGAACACCGGCCGCCACCTCGGATTCGCCAAGGATGATAGCAAACCGGGCCCCGCTGCCATCCGCCTTCTTCATCTGGGACTTGAAGCTGCCGCCGCCAGCATGGAGCACGACGGTCAACCCCGCATCGCGAAGCGACTCGGCTGCCTGCCACGCTTGTGTTGAGTACGGTTCCTGATACAGGACATAGGCATCCCGCACTTCAATCGGGGCGGCGCCCTGGCCTTCGAGGAGCATCAACACGCGCTCGACGCCGATGCCGAAGCCGCATCCCGGCGCCGGTTTTCCGCCCAGTTGTTCAATGAGGCCGTCGTAGCGGCCGCCGCCGGCGATAGCCAGCTCGAAGTCCGGGCCCTTGCCTATGAATTCGAACACGGTGCGATTGTAGTAATCGAATCCGCGCACCAGACGTGGGTTTTCGACGAAGGTTACCCCGCTTGCCGACAGTCTCGACGTCACGCCGGCAAAATGCGCCTTGGCTTCATCATCCAGAAAGTCCCGCAATTTTGGCGCCGCATCGACCACCGGGAGCATCGCGGGGTTCTTGGTGTCCAGTGTACGCAGCGGATTGGTATGCAGCCTGCGGCGCGCATCCTCATCCAGTTCGTCAAATCGACTTTCGAAGTACTTGACCAGCGCCTCACGGTGCGAGGCTCGGCTGGCAGCATCGCCGATGCTGTTCACATGCAGGGTGACGTTGTCGATGCCAAGCCGTTTCCACAGGCGTGACAGCATCACGATCTGCTCCGCATCCACATCAGGTCCCGGAAAGCCCAGGGCCTCGACATCAAACTGGTGGAACTGGCGATAGCGGCCCTTCTGCGGGCGCTCGTGGCGAAACATCGGGCCCCAAGTCCACACCCTCTGTGGACCGTTGTAGAGCAGGTTGTGCTCGATGACGGCACGCACCAGCCCGGCAGTGGCCTCCGGACGCAAGGTGAGCTTCTCGCCGTTCATGCTGTCCTCGAAGGAATACATCTCCTTCTCGACAATGTCAGTCACCTCGCCAATGGCACGCGCGAACAGCGGCGTGGACTCGACGATGGGTGTGCGCATGAGGCGATAGCCATACTGCTCGAAGACTTCTCGAACAGTGTCCTCGAAATACAGCCATAACGGAGATGCATCCGGCAGGAGATCGTTCATCCCGCGGATGGCCTGGATTTTTTGCATGGGGGTCAAAGCACTGAGGGCAGCCTGAAGCGAAGCCCAATATTTTACCTGCTTTGCGACACTTTCCCCTACAACTCAATGCATTGCGAATATTCGGATTGAAATCAGGGAGCGGGATTCGGGCTACCCTGCAAGCGAAACATGCCGCCATAGCCTTGACCGCCGCCGATGGCCTGGATGGCTACGAAGCCGATCATCGGCAAACCACGATAGCGGCGCGTGACCCCATCTACATGCTCTGGCGCAATGTTGCCCAACCCGCTGGAGGGTTGCTTGCTGGTGACAAGAACAGGCCGGGTGGTCAGGGCGTTGCTGCCTGCTGAAATCGTTTGCCCGGGACCAGACTGTGCACCTGTCTTAGTTGTTGGCATCAACGCGACCCAGCCGGATTGGTAGCTTGGCGCCGCTCCCGCGATGCCATTCGCAGGCAGGACCAAGCTGACGGTGCCTGCGGTCACGCCGAGGACATGCTGGACTGGCATGGTGGATCCATTCGGAACAATGACCAACTTGCTTGCAGTCCTGCAGACGTCCACCAAGGGGGCAGGCGCTCCAGTGGGCGGCAAGAATTGAACGCCGGTTACAACCGCATATGGCCCACCCTCCCTGTCCGATGCGAGCGAGTACAGTGGGCTGCATGCCGCACTGTCATCTGGGACCTGGCCATTGGACCGGCTACGGAAGGGCTCGGAGAACGGCCCGCGTGCGATGGAGAATGGGCGCTGCGCATCTGCTTCCGGCAGCACGTAGTGCCTCATGGTCGGCATCGTAACCACCAGTTCGGAGCGAGCGAGCCCACTTGAAACGTCGTATTGGGCCGATATGCCCGACTTCATTAGCACTGCGCTGACCGCGTCGACCGACTTACCACCTGCGGCAACCCAATCGAGCACAGTCAGCATCACCGGACCATCGCGGCCCGTCGTCACGACATCGCTGCGCGCGGGACTGACACTGGACAGGTCAGGATAGAGGCTGCCTGGCGGCGCATACAAATCATCGTCTGTATTCGAGGGAACGAAGAAGCGCTGCAGCGCTGTGGGCGGAATGACGAATTCGCTGCCGGTTCCCGTCTGGATCAGAATGGCGCTGGCCGTTATCTCGCCTGTGGGCGTGCGCAAATCCCCCGTCGCGAGTGATGAAGTGAGATCGGACAAGGCATGACAGCCAGGCGGTAACCCGGTTGATCTTGGCGTGACTGCCGTCACTAGCTGGCGACCGTTCTGTGTATGTGGCGTCGCGGACGCATCCGAACCATCGGCGACTACACCCAACTCGAATATCTCGATGTAGCCCTCTCGCGTCCGGTCCAGCGACCGCCCTCCGCCATCATCGAAAGTACCTGCTACCTGGCCGGTATAGTACGCATTGACAAATGGGAGCCCGCTGGCCGGGAGTGCGGGAATCGTACAGCTCCCGTCCGCGCGGTTGATTCGCGCGCCTGTGCCATCGTCACTGATTGATGCCGCCCAGACGTCTCGCGGCCCGAGAAACACGTTGAAATCCATGACCGGCGCGCCGATCAGTGCCTCGCGAAAGCGCACCTTGATGGCCTTTGCATGGTTCATGTTTTGATTCACCACCGAAAGACTGGTGACGAATCCGCTGCGCACGGTGTAAAACGGCACTAGGATCACCTGGCCGGTGTGATCCGGGCTGAGATGTACAGCGCTTGCCGTCAGCGGCGATGTGCAGGCAATGGCGCTCGCCAGCGCAAAAAGAACTCTGCGAATGCTTGCTTTGCCGGATTCCGCGTCGTGTCTTGGCATGAACGTAATATTTGCGGGAATATTTCCCGCACAATATCATCCTCCACCCTGCCTGGCAATGCACCCGGAATCAAGCCACGACTTTGAGGGGGATTTCCTTCTTGCGGGCCCTGGTGGGCCGATCGGCACCTGGCGCGTAACGGGTGCGCACGTAATCGTCAACGATTGCCTTGAACTCCCCGGCAATATTGTCGCCCTTGAGGGTGACGGTTTTCTCGCCATCAACGAACACCGGCGCGACCGGCTTCTCGCCGTTCCCCGGCAAGGAGATCCCAATGTTGGCGAGCTTTGATTCGCCGGGCCCGTTGACCACACAGCCCATGACCGCCACATGCATCTCCTCGACACCCGGATACTGGGTCTTCCAGACGGGCATCTGATTGCGCAGGTAAGACTGGATATCCTCGGCGAGTTCCTGAAAGAACGTGCTTGTCGTGCGACCGCAACCCGGACAGGCGGCGACCATGGGCGTGAACGAGCGCAACCCCATCGTCTGCAGGATTTCCTGGGCAACGATAACTTCCCGGGTGCGATCACCACCCGGCTCGGGCGTCAGCGAAATGCGAATCGTGTCGCCGATGCCCTCCTGGAGCAGCACACCGAGGGCCGCGGTGGAGGCGACGATCCCCTTGGAGCCCATGCCCGCCTCGGTCAGGCCGAGATGCAATGGATAGTCGCAGCGGCGGGCCAGGTCGCGATAGACGGCAATGAGGTCCTGCACCGCGCTGACCTTGCAGGACAGGATGATGCGATCCCCTGGCAGACCCAGCTCCTCGGCCTTGGCCGCGCTGTCGAGCGCGGAGCGGATGAGCGCCTCGCGCATCACCGCGTCCGCCTCAAGCGGCTCGGCCAGCTTGGCGTTGTCGTCCATCATTCGTGCGATCAGTTCGGGGTCGAGACTGCCCCAGTTCACGCCGATGCGGACAGGCTTTTCATACTTGCAGGCCGCTTCGATCATGGCCGCAAACTGGTCGTCGCGCTTTGCACCGTGGCCCACGTTTCCGGGATTGATGCGGTACTTGGCAAGCGCCTCGGCGCATTCCGGAAACATCGTCAGCAGCTTGTGACCGTTGAAATGAAAGTCGCCAATCAGCGGCACCCTGACGTTCATCGCATCAAGACGGTTGCGAATATTCGCAACCTGGCGTGCGGCTTCCATTGTATTGACCGTGATGCGCACGGCCTCCGAGCCCGCGCGAGCCAGCGCCGCGACCTGATTGGCGGTCGCCTCGGCATCCTCGGTATCGGTATTGGTCATCGACTGCACGTGAATCGGCGCGTCGCCGCCAATGAACGTATCGCCAACCTTGACCTGGCGGCTCTTTCTGCGCGCGATGGGGAGCATGACTGGACTCGCTACTTCAGGGTGAATCGGGCAACCGCCACGCGCGTGTGCGGCGTGAGGTCAAAGTCGAGATCGTTGAACCGCAGCCTGGTGACCGTTGCATTGCCGATCACGACCGACACCGGCAACTTTCCAACAACCGTTTCGCTCTGCCCGGCCTGGAAACGGCGTGACACCAGCGTCCGGGCATTGGCATCTACCACCTCCACCCAGGCATCCCCCGAAAAGACGAACTGCAGACTGCCGCTACCCTTGGGTACGGTCGGCTTGGAAACATCTGCTGCGGAAGTCACGGGGGCGGCAGCAAGCGGCGCCGTGGTCTGCGTCAGCGGTGCAACCTGCTGAGCTGGGGCAGGCGAAGTGTCTGCCACAGCCACAACCGAAGTTGGGGGCGTGGGCGTCGAGGAGGGCGCAGCTACAGCTTTCGGCAAATTCTCGGCAGCAGGTGCCGCCTGCGCCGAAGGGGTTGCGGCCAAGGCGTCATGGGACGGAACAGTCAAGGGCGCGGTCACGGTCTCGACCGCAACCTTGCCCGGTACTGCGCCCGGTCGCCCAACCTGCGCCGGCCTTACCTGGAACCACCAGTAAGCTCCGCCGCTCACGATCGCGAGCATCAGCACAAGCGCAAGCAGTATCCGAGCGCGCGGGTTGCCGTACGGCTCGCCTGGCGCGCTCATTCTGATGTTCTGCGTTGGCACGACTATTGTGGGCTGCCGGCTGTCCGCGTTAGTCTTCTCCAAGAGACTCAGGACATCCAATGGTTGCAGTTGAACCAGTTTGGCATAACTGCGCACGAAGCCGCGCAGAAACGTGCCCTTGGGCAATTTGCCGTACTCACCGCGTTCTATCGCATCAATCTGGACCACGCTCATGCGCAACTTGGCGGCGACGTCACCCACCGAGAGGCCCATTTTCTGCCGCGCCGCTGCCAGCACGCTGCCAGGCGTGTCGGCGCTGACCGCAGCCGATGGCGCGAGATCAACGCCAAGCGTGATGTCATCTCTGGAATTCACCATTACCCCGCCGTTCAGCCGCCGCTGCGCGCCTGGCGCGTCTGCGGCGCCTCGGGGAATCGCCGTTCCAGTTGCAGCAGATAGCTTTCCGCATTCTGCTTGTCGCCCAGCGCACGGGAGATGCGCACGGCAAGCAGCAACATGTCGGCATCCGGCATGGACTGGAGTTTGGAAAACTGGGCAAGATAGCGACCGGCATCCTGATATCGGCCCGAGCGATAGGTGATATCGGCGAGCTGGGCCAGCGCCGGCTGAAGTTGCGGCTGTAGCTGCAACGCCTGGCGAAGATACTGCTCAGCATCGGCCACGTTGCCGAGCTTGCGGGCACAAGTACCGGCATTCAGCAAGGCCCGCTGCGGCGTGGTGTAGAGGGGCACGCGCAATGCCTGCTGGAACATGCCCATGGACTTCGCGGTATCGCCGCGTTGGCACAGAAACCAGCCGTAGTTGTTCAAAACATCGGGATCGTTGGGCGCGTAACGCAACGCCTGTTCAAAACTCGTTGAAGCCCTCGCGTTCTCGCCAAGCTCCATGTAAACAAGTCCGAGCATCATGTGTGCCGGGGCATAAGAAGGAACAGCCTTGAGCGCGTTCTCCGCTTCTTCAATAGCTATTGCAAAGTTGCGCCGCTGAAAATACTCGGATGCAAGTGCGGTGCGAATCTGTGCCCGCTGACCCGGATCGGAAGCAAAGGCCATGTCGACCGCCTTGCTCTCGACAGTTGTCTGGCTGACGCAACCCGAGAGCACGATCAGCAACATGGCGGATGTGCACAAAGCGATTCGAACGGATTTCACGCGGCGATCTCCTTGAGCGGAATATGGGGTTGATTCGGCGTGCGGCGGGTCTTGTCCACCACCCGGCCGGCGAGCTGGCCGCACGCGGCGTCGATGTCGTCGCCGCGCGTCTTGCGCACGGTGACGACAAAACCGGCTTTCACCAGCACATCACGGAAACGGTGGATGGCATTGTTCGATGAACGCAGGTAGCCGCTGTTCGGGAACGGATTGAATGGAATGAGGTTGAACTTGCAAGCGAGATCATCCACCAGCCTCACCAGTTCTTCAGCATGCTCCACGCGGTCATTGACGTTGTCGAGCATGACGTACTCGAATGTGACGAAGTCGCGGGGTGCGGCCTCGAGGTAGCTGCGAATGGCGGGCAGAAGTTCGCGCAACGGATGCTTCTTGTTGATGGGCACGAGGACATCGCGCAGCCTGTCATTCGGCGCGTGCAGGCTGACTGCGAGCGCCACGGGGCAGCGATCCTTCAGCCGGAGCAGCTGGGGGACCATTCCGGACGTCGACAACGTCACTCTGCGCCGGGAGAGGCCATAGCCATGGTCATCGAGCATGATGTCCATCGCCCGCGTCACTTCGTCGAAGTTGGCCAGCGGCTCGCCCATTCCCATCATCACGACATTGCTGATGATGCGCTCGCCCCTGGGATCGCGGCCGAGGGCACGATTGGCCCACCACAGCTGGCCGATGATCTCTGCCGTCGACAGGTTGCGATTGAACCCCTGCTTGCCGGTGGAGCAGAAACTGCAGTCCAGCGCACAGCCGACCTGGCTGGAAATGCATAGCGTGCCGCGGTCATCTTCGGGAATGAAGACGGCCTCGATGCCATTGCCCGTGCCGACATCCAGGAGCCATTTCACCGTGCCATCGTCCGAACGCTGCTCAATCGTCTGAACAGGCGCCTCGATGACGCAGTGCTGTGGCAGCTTCTCCCGCAACGACTTGGCCAGATCGGTCATGGCGGCGAAATCGGCGACGCCGCCCTGGTGAATCCAGCGAAACACCTGCTTGGCCCGGAATGGCTTCTCGCCCAGCTCCGCGAAAAACGCCGTCATGTCGGCAAGCGACATGCCGAGAAGATTGATGCGCTTCTCGGTTCCGGTGCGGGCGTGGGCGGGAACAGCCATGGCAACGTCGCAGGTTGGATGGGTGAATCAGCGCGAGTAGACGTTCAGCGCCGGGAAGAAATAGGCGATCTCGACAGCGGCCGTTTCAGGCGCATCGGAGCCATGCACGGCGTTCGCGTCGATGGAATCGGCGAAGTCAGCGCGAATGGTGCCCTTGTCGGCCTTCTTCGGGTCGGTGGCACCCATGAGTTCACGATTCTTCAGAATAGCGTTCTCACCTTCCAGCACCTGAACCATGACGGGTCCGGAAATCATGAAGCTCACCAGATCATTGAAGAAGGGACGTGCCTTGTGCACGGCATAGAAGCCCTCGGCGTCAGCCCGCGACAGATGCACCATGCGCGCGGCGATGATCTTGAGGCCGGCCTTTTCGAAGCGCGTGTAGATTTCACCGATGACATTCTTGGCGACTGCATCAGGTTTGATGATGGAGAGAGTACGTTCGACAGCCATTTGCGTGTTGCTCCGCTAAGTTGATGAAAAGGTTGAAGTTTTGTTAAAACTTTAGCCTCATATTCTAGCACGGAACAGGCTGGGCCCGGGCATTTCTTCCCGGTATCAACGCCAGTCAGGCGCGGGGCCGGACGACCAGGGCTCCCACCGGGGTTGCAAGCCAGGCTCGCCCGGCGCGGCCTGGTAATGGGCCGCAATGCCGATGCCCGCCACCCAGACCAGATCATTGCCCAGGAAAATTCTCGGCAACCAGGCGCGCTCCCAAGGCGGAACACCCGCTTCCTGGAATAGATTCTTGAGGGTGCGTGTGGGCCGCTTGTGGGAAAGTCTCATGGCAGCCGGCTGCCCTTGGCCCCGCACCACCATGGGCTCCATGCCAGTTGACGAGCGCACGATGCCGGAACCCATGACCGGATCAAAATGCAGAGTCCCTTGCAGTTCCGGGATGCTCAGCGTCTCGCCAGCGTGAAAGGGCCGAAGGACGTCGGCAGGCTCGGACAGGCAGCGTGCCGGTGTACAGAACAATTCACCCCTGTAATGCATCAGCGCCCGCTCACCCACCCTGATGCCAAGCACCGACTCACTGCCGCAACCGCGGATGCGGCGCTCGATGTCGGCGAGATGGCCGGTGTCCGGCAGCTCTGCGCCGTGCACCGCGAGGAAGTAGCGCAGGACGTTACGCAGCCGCTCGCTCGACAGTGCGCGCAGCCTCACCAGCGACAGTTGCTGCGGCGCCTCCCCGGCATCCAGCTTCGCCAGATCCTCGAGCAGACCGTATGCCTCACGGACATGGTCCGCCGCCCTCAGCCAGTTTTCCCGCCAATGCGGAAATCGGGCAGACAGCGCCGGGACAACTGTGTTTCGCAGGAAGTTTCGATCCAGCCGCGTGTCATGGTTGGACTCGTCCTCAATCCATTCGAGCTTGCGCGCTTGCGAATATTCGCGAAGGACAGCGCGCGGCAAACGCAAAAATGGGCGCAACAGTCTTCGCGTTGGACCGAGTGCGCGGCTCATCGGGATGCCCGCGAGCCCGCGCAAGCCGGTGCCGCGATTCAAACGCAACAAGAGCGTCTCCGCCGCGTCGTCGGCATGATGGCCCTGCAGGATCCAGCGCGCATCGACGGTCGAGTACACGGCGTAGCGGGCCGCTCGCGCCGCCGCCTCGATGCCCTGGCCTTTGACATCAACCGACACCCGATGGACCGCAAGCGGAATCCCGCGCGTCTCGCAGAGATGCTGGCAAAACTTGGCCCACTCGTCGGCGTTGGGGCTCAATCCATGATGGACATGGACCGCGGAAACATCGTTGCGAATATTCGCCACCGCATCCAGCAGCACCACGGAATCCATGCCACCGGAGAGTGCGACACACACGTGCTCATGGGCACCGACGTGCGCAGCAAGGGCAGACGCCACCGCAGCAGTGACCTGCTCGACGGCGTTCATCCCCGTCCGCCGGTTTTACTCGGCGATCTCCTTGAACTTGCCATACTGGAGCATCCGCTTCTGCCGCTCGACAACCAGCTTGTCGGGCGACTTGTCCTGCAGGGACTTGAGGGAATCCGCGAGCGCCTTCTTGAGCGTGCTGGCCATGCCTTGCGGATCACGGTGGGCGCCACCGAGGGGCTCGTTGACGATCTTGTCGATCAGCCCCAGCGCCTTGAGACGCACGGCCGTGATGCCGAGGCTCTCGGCAGCCACGGGCGCCTGTTCGGCGCTCTTGTACAGAATGGCCGCGCAGCCTTCCGGAGAAATCACGGAATAGGTCGAGTACTGCAGCATCAACGTCACATCACCCACCGCGATGGCGAGCGCACCGCCGGACCCGCCCTCGCCAATCACCGTGCAGAGAATGGGCACCTTGAGCCCGGCCATGACGTACAGGTTGCGGCCGATGGCCTCCGACTGACCACGTTCCTCCGCGCCCACGCCGGGATAGGCGCCCGGCGTATCGATGAAGGTGAAGATCGGAATGCCGAACTTCTCGGCCAGTTGCATGAGTCGGAGCGCCTTGCGATAGCCCTCGGGGCGCGGCATGCCGAAATTGCGGAACTGGCGCTCCTTGGTGTCGCGGCCCTTCTGGTGCCCGATGACCATGCAGGACTGGCCGTTGAACCGGGCCAGCCCACCGACGATGGCGGGGTCGTCCGCGAAGTGACGATCACCGTGCAGCTCCTCGAAATCCGAAAACATCGTCTGCACGTAGTCGAGCGTGTAGGGACGCTGCGGATGCCGGGCGACCTGGGAAATCTGCCACGGCGTCAGCTTGGCATAGATGTCCTTGGTCAACGTCTGACTCTTCTTGGACAGTCGTTCGATTTCCTGGGAAATGTCGACCGCGGAGTCATCCTGCACGAAGCGGAGCTCCTCGATCTTGCCTTCGAGTTCGGCGATGGGCTGCTCGAAGTCGAGAAAATTGGTTTTGGACATACAATGCGGCGGTCAATTAATCGCAGGATGATAGCAAAGCGCGTCGACCGGACGCCGGGATGACCGGAATCGGACCGAAAGCCTTGCGAATATTCGCCCCATGTCCTTCAGACTCACCAGAATCACCACCCGAACGGGTGACGACGGCACCACCGGCCTCGGCGATGGCAGCCGGGTCAGCAAAAGCGGGCTCCGCGTCGAGACCCTGGGTGATGTCGACGAATTGAACAGCGCGATCGGCGTCATCCGCACGGAAAGCATCGCGCCCTATGTCGACGACAAGCTCAGGATCGTGCAGAACACCTTGTTCGACCTGGGCGGCGAATTGTGCATTCCCACCCACAGGATGCTCCGGGACGCGCAGGTCATGCAGCTTGAGGAATGGCTGAGCGAATTCAACACCGGCCTGCAACCCCTGAAGGAGTTCGTGCTGCCGGGCGGCTGTCGCGCTGCCGCCCTCGCCCACGTGGCGCGGACAATTTGCCGCCGGGCAGAACGCCATTGCGTGGCGCTGGCCCACCATGAGGATGTATCCGAGCTCGCCATCATGTACCTGAATCGCCTGTCGGATTTTCTGTTTGTCACGGCACGCGTGCTCAATCACAATGCGTCGACGCCGGACGTGCTCTGGCAACGCACCCCCTGATCCGTTCAATCTTCATTCGCCCCCTCATGAGCGAGCTGGCACCTGACGCGCAACGACTCGCCGAGCTACTGGCCCGGTCCGGCATGTCCGACCGCAAGGCCTTCGCGGAGCTGTACGCACTCACCCGTTCGAAACTGTTTGCCGTGTCGCTGCGTATAGTCCGGGAACGTCACCTTGCCGAGGAAGTCTTGCAGGACAGTTTTGTCAACATCTGGAATCACGCCCGCGACTACGCCAGCGCCAAAAGCGCGCCCATGACGTGGATGACGGCCATCGTCCGCAACCGCAGTTTGGATATCGTCCGCCGCACCGGCTGGGAAATGCAGGACGACGACGATTTCATGACCAACAGCCTGGAAGATGGCGCCGTGGCGCTGGATGACGCCTTCGAAATGAAGCGTGATGCGCACAGCGTGCATCGGTGCATGGACGAGCTGGAGGCGGACCAACGGCAATCGATTGCCCTCGCCTTCTTCCATGGCCTGTCGCATTCCGAGTTGGCCGAGCACATGAAGAAGCCACTCGGCACGGTCAAGACGCACATCCGCCGCGGGCTGCTTCGGCTCAAGGATTGCCTGGGACAGGCAGCATGAAGTACAGCCATCCCGATTTGCGTGAGGCCCTTGCGGCGAGCTACGTGCTGGGCACGCTGCGCGGCGCCGCTCGCCGGCGCTTCGTCCGCCTCCTCACTGCAGATCAGTCCCTCTCAACGGTGGTGGAGAAATGGGAGCACTACCTCACCCCGCTTGCCGCACGCGTGAAGCCGATCGATCCGCCGGCGCGGGTCTGGCGCGCAATTGAAGCCCGCATCGCCCGCGGCCAGGTTGCTGCCGCCTCCATGCCCGAAGCTGGTTCGAGCTTCTGGGACAGTCTCGCCTTCTGGCGCAACTGGGGCCTCGCAGCGACCGGGCTGGCGGCGGCGCTCATGATCGCCACCGTCGTGATCAAGCCGCAGCCGCCTGCCGAGTCCGCGATGGTTGCCGTGCTGTCCACACCGGAGAACGTGCCACGCATGATTGTTGAGAAGCACTCGGGCATGCTGAAGGTTAAAGTGGTGCAGGCTTGGGCATCCCTTCCTGAGAACGACCTTGAGCTCTGGGTCGTGCCCAAGGAAGGTGCACCGCGTTCGCTCGGCGTGGTGAGCTACGCCAAGGACTCCGAGGTTCGCCGGGGCAATCTCGACAACCTCCTCGCGGATGGTGCCGCCTTCGCGATATCGAAAGAACCCAAGGGCGGTTCGCCATCGGGCGCGCCCACCGGGCCGATTCTGTGCTCGGGCAGCATCGCCAAGATGCCGGTGAAGACCTGACGTTGCTGTCCGGATGCCCTGTCCGGCATCCGGAAAACGGCTCACTTTCGCGTTCGAGCCAGCTGCTGGCAGAGTGACTCAACGCCGTCCAGCAATCTCGGGGTCTGACGCTGGATGGTGTCGGGTTCCAGCCAGATCAGCGCATCCTGTCTGACCGCCTTCAGGCTGGTGAAACGCTTCCAGTTGTCCTTGAACCGAGCCGGACTGTCCGCCGACCCGGCACCCACGATGGCAGCCGGATCGATCTCGACGATTCGCTCCATGGAGACCTCGGGGGTGATGCCCGGCAGATCGGCAAGCACATTGCGACCGCCGCAGGCCACGAGGGCATCGCTCATGTAGTGTGCGCCGCTCACGCTCATGAACGGGGCATGCCAGATTTCGATCAGAGCGGGCACCGAATCCAGCGAGGCGTATCGCTTGCGAATATTCGCAAGGCGGATTTCGTATGCGGTGGCCGCGTTGTCTGCAGCACTGCTTGTTCCTGCAATCTCGCCGATCTCACGCAGCAGCCGTGGCACATCGTCGATGCGCTGGCCGTCGATCAGGCGTACCGAAATGCCGAGCGAACGGACCGACGCCATCATGCGTTCCGGGGTGCCAGTCTTCCATGCCAGCACCACGTCCGGTTTCAGGGCGAGCAGGGCTTCACGATTCACCGCCGCGTGGTCAGCGACGACCGGCAGATTTGTCGCCGCAGGCGGATAGTTGCTCCATGCAGAGACTGCCACCAGCTTGCTGCCCGCGCCGGCGGCGTAGACCAACTCAGTCAGCGCAGGCGCGAGTGTGACGATGCGTTGGGCGTGGACTGCACCGGCGCCGAGCATGCACAGCAACAGCCATGGTGCCCAGCGCCGCATCAGGCGGCCAGCGCAGGCGCGGCCGGTGCCAGCAGCTTGCGCCGCTTGAGATACGCCTCGCGGGCGATGGCCATGTCTTCCATGAACAGCGGCAACTCTTCCAGCGTGAGTGCCTGGGCTGCGTCGACAAGTGCCTTCCCGGGCACCGGATGAATATCCACAAGCTGCATGTTGGCACCGGCAATGGTGCCCTGCGCGGCCACATGGAAGACGTCCAGGATGCCGTCTGGCGACGCACCGCGCCCGCCGACCGAATGGGAAGGGTCGACACACACCGGCATGCGCGTGAGGCGCTTCACGACGGGGATGTGTCCGAAGTCGACCAGATTGCGATGCGGATCACCGAAATTGGTCTTCATGCCACGCAGACCGAAGATAACCCGGCGATTGCCCTCCGACGCGACATACTCGGCCGCGAGCAGCGACTCATGCAGCGTGATGCCGAAGCCGCGCTTCAGCATCACCGGAAATTCATGTGCCTGGCCCACGCATTTCAGCAGCTCGAAGTTCTGGGTATTGCGCGTGCCGATCTGCAGCATGACCGTGGTCGGGTTCCCGGTCATCGCCAGCGCTTCCCGCATCTCATCAACATGCGCCTCGCGCGTGACCTCCATCGAAATCACCTTGATGCCGTACTTGCCTGCCAGCTCGAAGACCCACGGCAGGCAGGACTTGCCATGCCCCTGGAACGAATACGGGCTGGTGCGCGGCTTGTAGGCGCCCATGCGCGCGCACACCAGCCCATTGGCCTTGAGCGCGGCAAAAGTCTGTTCGACATATTCCTTCGTGTCGACCGCATTCAAGCCGGCAAAGATGTGAAACGTCTCCTGGCCGATGGTGACCCCGTTGACGTCGAATTCGGTCGGCTCGTCCTGATGATGACGGCCGAGAATGCGGAAATCCTTGGACATGATGCGGCTTACTCCTCGACCTTGAGGCGGCGATCCTTCACGGCGGCCGCGAGATCGCGCAGCAACACTTCCGTGTCGGCCCATCCGATGCAGGCATCGGTGATGGATACACCATAGGCCAGCGGCTTGCCCGGCACCAGGTCCTGACGGCCCTCGTTCAGATGGCTTTCGATCATGACGCCCACGATGCGCTGCTCGCCGCCCGCAATCTGTCGACCGATGTCCGCCCCGACTTCCATCTGCTTCTTGAACTGTTTGGACGAGTTGGCATGGGAGAAATCCACCATCAGCCGTTGCGCCAGGCCGGCATTGGCCAACTCCTTGCACGCTGCATCGACGCTGGTCGCGTCATAGTTGGGAGTCTTGCCGCCCCGCAGGATGACATGGCAATCCTCGTTGCCGCCGGTCGACACGATGGCGGAGTGGCCGCCCTTCGTGACTGACAGGAAGTGATGTGGGGCGGACGAGGCCTTGATGGCGTCCACCGCGATGCGAATATTGCCGTCGGTGCCATTCTTGAATCCCACCGGGCAGGACAGGCCGGAAGCGAGCTGACGATGGGATTGGCTCTCCGTGGTGCGGGCCCCGATGGCACCCCAGGAAATCAGATCGGCAATGTACTGGGGCGAGATGAGATCCAGATACTCCGTGGCGGCAGGCAGGCCCAGTTCATTGATTTCCAGCAGCAGCCGGCGCGCATGACGCAGACCCGTGTTGATGTCAAAGCTGTCGTCAAGATTGGGGTCGTTGATGAAGCCCTTCCAGCCCACAGTGGTGCGCGGCTTCTCGAAGTAGACCCGCATCACGATTTCCAGGTCACCCGCCAGTTCGGTGCGAAGCTTCACCAGTCGCCGCGCATAGTCCATCGCCGCCTTGTCATCATGAATGGAGCACGGCCCCACCACGACGAGCAGGCGGTCGTCCGCGCCGTGAAGAATCCCGTGTGTCGCCGCGCGCGACTTGAAGGTGGTCTCGGCCGCCTTGTCGGTGCACGGAAACTCGCGGATGAGATGCGAGGGCGGCGAGAGTTCCTTGATGCCGCGAATGCGGACGTCATCGGTGGTGAATGGCATGGCTTCTTCCGGGGCTGGAGAGATGCTGCTGGGTTGGACGAGCTTCAGATTGGATGACATTTTGCCTGCTCCTGAGGGGTGCTGCGCTACCTGGTGACTGCCGGCGGTCCAAAAACAAAAACCGCCAGGTTCGCTGGCGGTTTTTGAAGGATTCGCGGGTGTTGCCTTGATTCAGTCGCGCGCTCGCATCCCTTCCACCGCCGTGAGGCCCGGAAAGAAGTACCAATAAAAATACGTGGCGAATGCGTTCATGTTGAGTGGATGCTATCAGGGCTTTGGGCGATCGGCAACCCGACCCGGTGATTCTGGTCTCAAACAGGCTTGAATTTCAGCGCCAGGCCGTTGTTGCACCAACGCTGCCCCGTTGGCTTGGGCCCGTCATTGAACACATGCCCATGATGGCCGCCGCAGCGGGCGCAGTGATACTCGGTGCGCGGGTAGATGAGCTTGAAGTCGGTCTTGGTCTCGAACACGCCCGGCAGCGTGGTGAAGAAGCTGGGCCAACCGGTGCCGCTGTCGTACTTCATATCCGAGGTGAACAGCGCGAGATCACACCCCGCACAGTGGTACACGCCCGCGCGCTTCTCGTCATTCAACGGGCTGGTGCCTGCTCGCTCGGTGCCTTCCCGGCGCAGGATGTTGTACTGCTCCGGCGTGAGGCGCTTCTTCCATTCGTCTTCTGAAAGCACCAGCTTCTCGATCTTCTGCGGTGGCACGTCCACCTTCACGGCCTTTCCGGCGGTCGCAGCATTCGCCGCCGGCGTTTGCGCGCCCGCGCGTGAAGCGATGCCCGTCAGGGCGGACCCGAACAATGCGGCCAGGGCGCTCCGCCGTCCGGTGTTGAAATCTCTTTGACCCATGGTCTCTCCTTGCGAATATTCGCGTGCAGACGTCTGTCGTACCTACGCACCACCCCTTACGCCGGATGCCGGCTCAGGACTTGCTCACGGTGATGGCGCTGCAGCCTGGCAGGGTCGTGACGTAGTCCGCGCCCATGAGCCGCGACGGCGTGCGGTAGCCCCCTTCGACGTCATGTTTGAGCAGATGTTCCACGATGCCCAGCGACGCGGTGACGGTGAGCGTGTAGCCATTGGGTGTCGAAAGCCGCGCGACGCGCCGTTCGCCCCGCTGGTTGGTGACCTCGCCCCACACAAAGGTGGGCGTCTTGTCCCGGGTCTCTGCCGAGGGGCCACGCACGGATTTGGCGATGCGCGACTTCATGAACGACTGGACCGGGGAAAGTCCCAGGAGCGGGCGAACCCAGTTCAGCCGCTTCAGCCGTGCCACGAGCTTGGGCGATGCGGGAATGTACGTTTCGACATTCGGAATGCCGGTCGAATGCCACGCGGTGCTGACATCGCCCCAGGGAATGGTCATGGCGAGTTTCTCGCCATCACCGAAATCGATGTGCCGCGTCTTCCAGGCAAGCGGCACCGGCTGGATGGCCCCGTCGCGGCGCACGCGTCCGCCCTGCCCCAGGCCTTCGACCGAGGTCTTGGCAGTGCCCGGACTGAAGCCCGAGCGCGAATCGAAGCCCAGTGCCAGGGAGGTGGCGGTCGGCAAAGCCGCTTTGAGGGTTGCGGCCACGCAGTCTGTCGGTACGACATCAAATCCCACGCCCGGCATGATCACGATCCCCGCCGCCTCCGCCTCGGAATCCAGACTGGCACCGGTCTCAAAGACACTGATTTCCCCAGTGATGTCGAGGTAATGGGCGCCCGCACCCAGACACGCTTCCATCATCGGCCGTGCGGTTGCGGAGAACGGGCCGGCGCAATGCAACACCACCTTCATGCCGGCCAGCTCTTGAGCAAGACCGGGATGGTCCATCGCGAATATTCGCGAGCGGAGACCCAGTTCACCGGCCAGCGTCTTCACCGACGCCGAGCGCCCGGCCAGCACGGGCGTGAGGCCGCGCCGATGCGCCTCACGGGCGATGAGTGCGCCAGAGTAGCCGTTGGCCCCGTAAATCATCCAGTCAGCCATGTTGAATCACCTTGGGCGCGTTCTCCGATGCCACCATGCCGCGTGAGCGCTTCACCACCCAGTGATGAAACCGCTCGGGCATGAGCCGCTTGAACCACCACGCGAACCGGGCATCACTTTGGGGAAGAATCATGAATCGACCGGCGGCGACACCCTCGGCAACGATGCGCGCAATGTCCTCCGCGCTGTATCGGGCCTTGTTCACCAGCTTGCTGACGATGCGCTGCTGCTCGGCGTTGGAGGTGCGTGCAGAGGCAGCGAGATCGCTGACGAAGAAAGAGGGACACACGACAGACACGCCCACGCCGGTACCAGACAGATCGGCTCGCAGCGATTCCGAGAGACTGATCACACCTGCCTTGGCGACGTTGTAACTCGCCATCATGGGCGCGCTGGCGATGCCGGCCAGCGAGGCAACATTGACGATGTGACCGAAACCCTGTTGCTTCATCACGGGTGCAACCGCCTTGCAGCCCCGCACGACACCCATGAGGTTGATGTCCAGCATCCACGCCCAGTCGTCATGTGACGTTTCCATGAGCGAACCAGCGCCCGCAACGCCGGCGTTGTTGACGAAGATGTCGATACGGCCGAATTGCTTTCGGGCTTCAGCGACCAGAGCATCGAGGTCGCTTGCGCTGCGGATGTCGCCCTGCAGTGCAACTACACGCACTCCCAAGGCCTGCACCTCCCTTGCCGCGGACGCCGCCCGGTCAGCAGAAATGTCTGAAAGTGCAACAGACCACCCCGCCCTTGCGTAATGCAGAGCCATCGCACGACCCAAGCCGCTTCCGCCGCCAGTGATTGCAATCAGACACATAACCACCCCTGGATGTAAGAACGTCTCAAAAATCGAGGTCGATCAGCACATGCCTCTGTACTTCGCAGATCGATATGAGCAATTGAAGAGAGCGCTAGCCAACCTGTCACCTTTCAAGCGTCGGCCAAAATCACTTGCCTTATGTAGACGATCGGGCCTTAAGTGTAGCGCTACGCTCAATACTCACCGAGCCAATCCGGCCTTGTCTCATCCGACGCCAACGGTCGCGTTGTCGCCTCACGAACCCTCATATGGCGAACGCACCATTTGCTCGGGCACGGCAAAATACTTGGATTGAGCGCTCATCGACGCCCGGAACCTAAAGCTGTCCCTGGGGAGCCATTTCGCATTCCGACGAACGATCATCGGCACCATGGCAATATTCGGAGTGAACGCCCTTGCTCAACAACTTCAAACCATTCCCGACGTCAGGCCCCTCACAGATTTCACAAAATGCGCTTAGCGATTATGCAACCCTACTTCCTGCCTTACATCGGTTACTTTCAGCTGATGCAGGCTGTAGATACGTTTGTTCTGTATGACAATATCAAATACACAAAAAAAGGGTGGATCAACAGGAACCGCTTTCTTCGGAACGGCAAAGATGCGGTCTTCTCTGTTCCACTCCGATCCGCTTCTGACTCGCTAGATATCCGCGATCGCCAAGTTGCAGCAGACTTTGATAGGGAGAAACTGCTCAATCAGTTTCTCGGCGCCTACCGGAACGCCCCCTTCTTTACTCAGACGTTTAAACTTATCGAACAGGTGGTTCATCACGAAAACACCAATCTGTTCGGATATCTTTGTCACTCGATCCGACTTACGTGTGAGTATCTTGGAATTGTTGTGGACTTCCGCACATCATCGAATGTCAATATTGACCATGCCCTGAAGGGGCAGGACAAAGTCTTGGCAATGTGCACAGCACTGGATGCATCGACGTACGTCAATCCTCCAGGCGGCATCGGACTCTATTCAAGCAAGGCATTCCGGGAAAGAAACATTGAACTTCGCTTCATCCGGCCGCAAGTCTGCGAATATTCGCAATTTGACCACGAATTCGTGCCCTGGCTGTCAATTGTCGACGTCATGATGTTCAATTCCGTTGACGCGATCCGGACACGCATACTGCCTCGCTTCGAGCTAGTCCAGGGTTGAGTAAGTGCCCGGTCCAGCCATCAATCAGTACCACTGCTCCAAATTGATCCAACATACCTCAGCCAGAAAACGCCACAGCCCTTGAAAACAAACCTAGATGATCACGTTGGGGCATATCAGGGGAACAACCTGTACGACTTCGACAATCGCATCCTGCTGAACTGGTACCCGAAGCGGATCCTGCGCCACACTTCGGGTTCCAAATCTCTATTGGAACTTGGACTCGGCCACGGGTTCACCACCAACATCTTTTCGCAGAATTTCAGCAGGCATGTCGTGCTCGAAGGCTCGGAGGCAGTCATTGACAATTTCCGGACCGGATCTCCAGCTTGCGCGGCCGAGATCGTTCAAACCTATTTCGAGGAATTCGATACAGCGGAAAGCTTCGACGTGATTGTCATGGGATTCATTCTGGAGCACATCGAAGATCCCTTCACTGTTGTGGATCGGTACAGAAAGTTTCTCGCCCCTGGCGGCAAGATGTTTGTTGCAGTGCCAAATGCCGAGGTATTGAACAGACGTCTTGGACATCTCGCCGGGCTGCTCGATGACATGCAGAGCCTTTCCGAGAACGATCTTCTGCTTGGCCACAGGCGGTACTACACAGTCGAGACACTTTCCTCTGAACTTGTCGGGGCGGGCTACCGAATTGAGAGATTGGAGGGTATCTACCTTAAGCCCTTCACGACAAGCCAGATGATCTCCCTGAACCTTGACGCAAAGGTTATTGATGCGCTTTGTGAAGCCGGCGTGAACTACCCGGAGCTCTCGTGCGGCATTCTGGCGCAGGCTGCAGCCGAATGATTCATCTCCCGCAAACGGCAGAGCAGACCCGACTCCAGCCAGAAAGTATGGAAGCCCCATGAAAGTTCTGATTGTCGGCGGCACTTCAGCGCTTGCTCAAATCCTGAAGCAGACCCTTTCCCCATTTGCGGAGGTCAGCACGGCGGGGCGCTCCAACTGCGACATCACGCTTGATATCGGCACCCCAGCAGACCGCATTGAGTTGCCTCACGGGTTCGATGTTGTGGTCAACGCGGCCGCAAGCTTTGGTGTGAAGACTTTTGAAGACATGCTCAGGACGGAATGCGTGAACGTATTGGGTGTCTTGAAGCTTTGCGAGGCGTGCGCCAAGGCGGAAGTAAAGCAGCTTGTTCTAGTGTCCAGCATTTTTGCAGGCTTGGAACCCACTTCGCGCTTCTACAATATTTATGCCGAATCCAAACGTCATTCCGATGAGATCGCCCGAATGTATTGCGAGTCGGCTGGACTGCCCCTCACGATAGTGAGGCCTTCGCAGTTCTATGGAACAGGGGCTGCTCAGCGCAAGCATCAGCCTTTCCTGACAACACTGATCGACAAAGCGGCGCGCAACGAGGAAATCGTGTTCTATGGCTCGAACGACGCGAAGCGAAATTTCATCCATGTCGAGGATGTCGCGCACGCCATTGCGCTACTAGTTCAGCGGAAAATTCAGGGAACATTTGCGTGCATGAGCACGAGCAACGTGAGTTATACCGAAGTTGCCCTTGCCGCCATCGCAGCGTTTGGCAGCAGCAGCACCATTCGCTTTGACAAGGACAAACCGGATATTCCCGACAACATATTCCCGATTGACGAGACGTTGTACCGCCTGCTGAATTGGTATCCGGCTGTTCAGATCGCTGATGGCATGAGAAAGGAAGCCGCTTTCCGGAAAGGTGCGGCTTGACCTCCGTCCTGGTGTCCGGTGCGAGCGGGATCGTGGGGTATGGCATCCTGCGATCACTGCGGCGCAGTGGTCTGGCACTCAAGCTGATCGGAACATCGATTCACGCCGACACGGTCGCATCCGCTTTTTGCGACGTATTCGAGCTTGCGCCGCACACTGGGAAACCCGGCTATTTGGACTGGCTGCTGCAAACAACCAGAAAACATGCCGTCTCGCTAGTCATCCCCGGCATCGAAATTGACATGCACCACTGGAACGATCATCGGACGGCCTTGGAGACTGCGGGCGTCATTCCGATGCTCAACGCACCGGAACTGGTCACACTTTGCCGTGACAAATGGGTCTTTCACGAGAACTTGCGTCAAGCGGGACTGCCGATGCTGATCGAAAGCTCGCTCAATGCGGACTTTGAGCAGCTGGCAGCACGATACGGCTTGCCTTTTCTGCTAAAACCGCGGCAAGGCTTTGCCTCCAAGGGTATCGTCAGGATCAATTCCGTCCACGAATTTGCGCAGCACAAGACGCTCATAGGTGAATTCCTTATGGCTCAACCCATTGTGGGCAATGACGATCACGAATACACCGCATCGGCATTCGGAGATGGCGCAGGCGGCTACCACGCTGTGATCACCATGAAGCGAAAGCTGTCCGCAGATGGCTTCACCGCAAGCGCGAGTGTGGTCTCCAGCGAACCCTTTGAGCAGGCCATCGCAGTATTGTGCCAACGATTTCGGCCCGAGGGCCCGACCAACTTTCAATTCAGATTGAGCGGCGATAATGTCAAGCTGCTGGAAATCAACCCAAGAATTTCCTCGTCCACTTCCATTCGAGCCGCTTTTGGATACAACGAGAGCGCGATGGCTGTTGAGTACTATCTTGACGGGAAAGCTCCAGCCCAGCCGGTCATCCAGCAGGGGAATGCAGTTCGCTACACAGACGAAATCATCACCTATGAAGACTGCCTTCATCTCTGACATCCACGGCAACTTCGAAGCACTGACTGCTGTGCTTGCCGAAATCGACCGACTGGATGTATCCCGCATCTATTGCGCGGGTGATGTCGTCGGTTACTACTCGCAGGTCAATGAGTGCTGTCAGGCACTGCGATCACGCGGCATTCCAACTGTCATGGGCAATCACGACTGGTATCTTGCGGGAAGCGGGTATTGCACTCGATCTCGCAGTGTGAATGACTGCATTGCCTATCAGAAGCGTGTGATCTCAAGGGAAAACCTGGACTGGCTCTCGGCCCTGCCCCTGCAGCTTGTGATCGACGATGTCCGGATGGTGCACGGCGGCTGGGGCGATCCAATCGACGAATACCTGAAGCCCTCTGAGGAATACTTTGAACGGCTGGAAGGACATTGCTTCGTCTCCGGGCATACGCATGTCCAAACCGTGCGGAAATTTGGCAGGAAGCAGTACTGCAATCCCGGATCGGTGGGGCAACCCCGAGACGGAGATCCCCGCGCAGCATTCGCAATCTATGACGGCCAGAACTTCGAACTCCATCGCGTTCCGTACGACATGCAAAAGGTGTTCGACCTGATGGAAATAGCTGGCTTCAATGACTACTACTATGGCGGCCTCAAAACTGGATCAAGACACCTGCGTACGCTTGCGGATTGAGCCTGGCAAGCCGGCACTCTGGAAACGAGGCATGGCAACAAAAATTCGACGACCATCCTGGCCGGAGCTCTTGTATGCTTGAGTGGCAGAAGCTGGGAAACATCTTCAATCCGGCCAAGCATCAGGACAGCACCTGGCTGAAAGAATTCGCTCAATCTCCGAGCACATTGGAGTTCAGCGACTTCATCCGCGTGTACTTTTGTTCGCGCCCGCCGGCCTCACCGGACGGCTACTACAAGAGCTTCCTCACGTTTGTGGACCTGGATCGCGGAAACCTGCTCAACGTATTGCGTGTCTGTTCGGAGCCCATTCTGAGCTTGGGTTCATACGGAACATTCGATGAGTTCGGGACGTACCCGATTTCCGTCATCCGCGACGGCCCGGAGATCCGGGTCTACTACGCCGGCCTGACGCGGTGTGAATCCGTGCCGTTCAACGCGTCCATTGGGGTTGCCGTCAGCCTCGACAACGGCGAGTCGTTCTCACGTCTGGGCGAGGGGCCTGTGTTGTCCTACTGCCCGGACGAACCCTTCTTGCTAGGCAGTCCGCGCATACGCAAGTTCAACGATACGTGGTGTCTCTGGTACGTCTCCGGCAAGGCTTGGGTTGAAGTCGACGGAAGGCCGGAACCGGTCTACAAGATCCGCGTTGCATTCTCGCAAAACGGCCTGGACTGGACTCGGCACGGCAAGGACCTGCTTGAAGATCGGCTGGGCGTCCATGAATGCCAAGCCTGTCCCGATGTCCTCTTCAAGGATGGCCGATACCACATGTTCTACTCCTACCGCGACATCAACAACTACAAGACTCGGGAAGGCGGCTACAGAATCGGATATGCATCGTCCGAGAACATGACAGATTGGTTGAGGCGCGATCACATCGCCGGTATGGCCGTTTCAGCCAGCGGATGGGATGATGAAATGGTGAACTATCCCCATGTCTTCCAACTGGATGGTGAAATCTACATGCTGTACCAGGGCAATGGCATGGGACGCACCGGCTTCGGCCTTGCGCGGCTGGTCGGCCCAAAGAACTGGGGCCAACTTTGAAGTGGTCAAAGCTGGGGCGAATCTTCGATCCCACCGAGCATCTTCTGCCGAACAATTGTCGGGAGTACGCGCAAGCGCCGCAGGCGCTCGTCATGGCCGATCGCGTCAGGATTTTCTTCTCCACGCGCGAACGGGACCACACGGGCAAGTTTCTGAGCCATATCGCGTTCGTGGACTTCGGCCGGGACTTGAGGGCCATTCTCGGAACTTCCATGCACTCAGTCATCCGACTGGGTGAGCGAGGCTGTTTTGACGAGCATGGCATTTTCCCCATTCACGTCATACGCGATGAGGACAAGATACTTGCCTACACGACTGGCTGGAACAGGAAAGTGTCGGTGTCGGCTGAAACGTCCATCGGCCTGGCCGTCAGCCATGACGGAGGGGACACCTTCGTGAAGACCGGACCGGGCCCGATCATGACGGCGTCGCTCCATGAGCCGTTCCTTGTCGCGGATCCGTTCATCATTCGTCGTGCCGGCCTGTTGCACATGTGGTACATCTTCGGCACGCACTGGAAGAAACTTGCCGAGCATCTGCCGCCGGACCGTGTCTACAAAATTGCGCATGCGACTTCCACGGATGGGATCAACTGGCATCGAGATGGCAAGACAATCATCGCCGACAAACTGAATGCCGATGAATGCCAGGCGCTGCCGACGGTGTTCGAGCACGGCGGCCGGTTCCACATGTACTTCTGCTATCGGCAGGCTCATGGGTTCCGTGAGCATGCCACCAGCGCTTACCGCCTGGGATATGCCTTCTCGGAGGACATGATCAACTGGACGAGAGATGACGATCAGGCAGGCATTGACGTGTCAACCGAGGGTTGGGACTCGCAGATGCAGTGCTATCCGCACGTCTTCCGATTCGGCGGTAAGCACTATTTGCTCTACAACGGCAACGAATTTGGACGCTTTGGCTTCGGCCTGGCGGTACTGGATGAATAACCTCGACCTGCGCCTGGAGCTCTGGAGACAACGATGAACAATCCACGCAACTACAACGTTGAGATTCAAGATGCAGGCGGCAGCAAGTACGCCTATGGCTTCGACTTCGACGTCATGCATCCATACATGATGAAGTCCTTCGTTCCCTTCTTCAATCCGGGCAACGTGCTGGAATTGGGGTGCTTCAAAGGCGCTTTCACCGAAAGATTGCTGAACTGCTTCGATGACGTCACCGGCGTCGATGCATCCGACGAGGCTCTGGCCGAGGCCCGGTCCAGGCTCGGGGGCCGGGTGAAGTTCGTGAACGCCCCGTTTGAAACAGCTGAGCTCGACCGGCAATTCGACAACATCGTCATGACCCATGTGCTGGAGCACGCGGACGATCCGGTCCGAATTCTCGAGCGCGTCAACAAGGAATGGCTGGCAGACAACGGCCGCTTCTTTCTGGTCTGTCCCAACGCGAACGCGCCCTCCAGGCAGATCGCAGTGAAGATGGGGCTGATCACACACAATGCGGCCGTGACACCGGCAGAGGCGGCACATGGCCACCGGCGAACCTACTCACTGGACACCCTGGAACGCGATGCCGTGGCTGCGGGGCTGAACGTTGTTCACCGTTCAGGCATCTTCTTCAAGGCTTTGGCAAATTTTCAGTGGGATCGTCTGTTGCAGACAGACATCGTGTCCGGGGCGTACCTGGATGGGTGCTACCAGATTGGGCAACAGTATCCCGATCTGTGCGCAAGCATTTTTCTGCTTTGCGAACGCGGTGCACGCCGCTGAGGCTCCGAATCAGCGAAGCTGGATGAACAGCGCGGAACCCATCACGAATGCCTGATTCAGGCTGCCCAGTCTGCTGGCGAGAAACTCGTCTCCCGCCTGCTTCGGCCCATCGCCGAAGGGCCACACATAGTCATCGAGGATGATCCACCCCCCTGGGACCACCCGATCACACCAGGCATTGATGTCGCCACACACGGCATCGTATGCATGGTTCCCGTCTATGTGCAGGATGGCAATCCTGCCCTGATAGGTCGTTCTGCCGAACGTGTCGGACACGACCTCTCTGTCGTGCCTGAAGTGCTTCGCGGCAGACTCGGACGGGAGTCGCAGGTAGTTGACTCGTCCGGCAGCACAGGGAAGCAGGCTGAGCTGGAATATGGCGAGCGCTTCATCCGTATCCACGCGATCGGCCATGCCGTCGACCAGACCGGAATCATCGTTCTGAATCAGATGCGAGGGTGACCAGGGATCCACGCAGAGCAGATTGCCAATGTCATGAGACTCGATGAGGTTCGCGAGCACTGCGGCGGACTTGCCCCACCAGCTGCCTATTTCCACCACGTCACCACTGGGCGCCCGCATGGCTATCTCGCAGAGCGCCGCAGTCTTTTCGTGATCGCACATTCCGGGCACGGTGTCGACATAGCGATAAAGGGCTGCTCGGCGAATTTCAGACAGTGGCGCTCTCAGCACACCGCCAGCTTCAAGCGAGAGCGGACGGCCAATATCCATCCGGGCTCGCGCCCGAGCGCTGCGATAGCTCGCCAGGGCATTGTCGACCGGTGACTCATTCAACAGCGCGACACCTGGGGCCAGCTTCGACAGATGCTGCGACAGGTACTCCCAGACAACGATATTGGGCGAAAAGATGCCGCCGACATCCAGCTCCCGGACCACGTCAGCCAGGGCGTCCCCGAACGAGGCTTCCGTCACAAAGGGGAGCTGCCGCCAGGTTTCATAGCCTTCCCGGACGGGGTCGAATGCCATTGAGGACGCGCCGATAACCGGACGCCGCTCCCGTCTGCATCGCTCGTGGAATTCGACGGCCTTCGGCATTCCGGCGGGAAAAATGAGAATGGGTTTCTGCACAGTGCGTGAAAGCTCTCGTCGTTCGCAATCAGGATGGGACCGTGATGCCTGGGCTTTGGATGATGCTGATGATCTTGTCCACCATGGCAAGATCAAGCGCCGGATAGATTGGCAGGCACAATACCTGCGACGCGATCTCATTGGCGACAGGCAATCGCACCGGATCGGCTGATGACAACTCGGCGTACATGGGCAAGTTGCTGATCAGCGGATAGAAGTAGCGTCTGGCAACGATGCCGTGGGTCTTCAGGAGTTCGTACAACGCATCCCGATGCAACGGATAGTCCGGACCGACAAGAATGGGAAAGTACGCATGATTTGCCTCACCGCCAGCGGGATGGGACAGATGACGAATGCCTCGTACTCCCTCAAGGGCCTCGCGATAGCGTCGGGCAATGATTGAGCGCAGGCGTATGTTTTGCTCCACATAGCCCAGTTGCAACAGGCCAAATGCCGCCTGGAATTCATTCATCTTGCCGTTGATGCCGGCTTCGAGAACGGTCACCTCGTCCCGGATGCCAAAATTCTTGAGATAGTCGATTCGAGCCTTCAGCGCACTGTCGTGGCAGACCAGTGCGCCACCTTCAAACGTATTGAATACCTTGGTGGCGTGAAAACTCAGCATTGAGACGTCCCCTGCCGCCGCCAGGTGCTTGCCGTTGCGTGTCACGCCGAAAGCATGCGCAGCATCGTAGATCACCTTGAGCCCGTGGCGTTGGGCAATTTGCTCTATGCGCTCGATATCACAGTCATGCCCATAACAATGCACCGGCAAGATAGCTGTTGTGCGAGGCGTAATAGCAGCTTCGATTTCCTCCGGATCAAGATTGAATGTTTCAGGGTCGATATCGACGAAGACCGGATCGATCCCATTCCATTTCAGTGCATGTGTGGTCGCAACAAAGGAAAACGGTGTCGTGATCACCTCGCCCTTGATCTCGAGGGCTTGCAGCGCAGTGACAAGCGCCAGCGTGCCATTCGCGAACAACGAAATATAGGGAATCCCCATATATCTGGCCAATTCGGCTTCCAAGCGGTCATGAAACGGCCCACAATTGGTCAGCTGTTTGTTGTCCCAAATTTGTTCCAGATATGGCACAAATTCCGCCAGCGGAGGGAGGGACGGTTGAGTTACGTAAATCGGCTTGGTACTCAAATGAAATTTCGCTGAACGTAAAAAAAGGCGATTCTAACAATGACAGGCAGTCACCAGAGCGGCTCAATTCGGAGTGCCAGCGCCCTGACCTACTTCAGGCCGTCCCGCCGACCGTCAGCCCTTCGATTCGCAGCGTCGGCTGCCCCACGCCCACCGGCACGCTCTGACCTTCCTTGCCGCACACGCCAATACCGCCATCGAGTTCGAGATCGTCCCCTATCATGGTGACGTGCTTCAGCGCCTCGATGCCATTGCCAATGAGCGTGGCGCCAACCACCGGATAAGTGATCTTTCCGTCCTCGATCATGTAGGCCTCGGTCGCTGCAAACACGAATTTTCCGCTGGTGGTGTCCACCTGGCCGCCACCGAAATTGACGGCGTACAGGCCGCGTTTCACCGATGCGATGATCTCGTCCTTCTTGTGTGCGCCGCCGAGCATGAAGGTGTTGGTCATGCGCGGCATGGGGATGTGGGCGAAGGATTCGCGTCGGCCATTGCCGGTCACCGGCACGCCCATCAGGCGCGCGTTCAGCGAGTCCTGGAGGTAGCTCTTCAGCACGCCGTCCTCGATGAGCACGTTGCGCTGGGTGGGGTTGCCTTCGTCATCCACGTTGAGCGAACCCCGGCGCCCGGGCATGGTGCCATCGTCGATCACCGTCACACCGGGTGCGGCAACGCGCTCGCCGATGCGGCCGGAAAACACGGAGCTGCCCTTGCGATTGAAATCGCCCTCCAGACTGTGACCGACCGCTTCGTGCAACAGCACCCCGGGCCAGCCGGGCCCCAGCACCACCGGCATGACACCGGCCGGCGCAGGGCGCGCATCAAGATTGGTCACCGCCTGACGTACGGCTTCTTCCGCATACTGCTTCAGGAGCGCCTCGGTGAAGAAGCCATAGTCACTGCGTCCGCCGCCGCCCACATGACCCTGCTCGCGGCGGCCGTTCTGCTCGGCAATCACGGTGAGCGACAGATGCACCAGCGGGCGCACGTCTGCCGCCTGCGTGCCGTCGCTGCGGGCGACGAACACGACCTCATACTCGCCGGACAGCCGACCCATGACCTGCGACACCCGCGGGTCGGCGGCCCGGGCGTATTTCTCCAGCGTCTCCAGTATGCGCACCTTGTCGGCGTCCCCCATGCTGCTCACCGGATCCTGCGGCGCATACAACGCATGCGGCACGGCGCGCTTCAGGGCCGGATGCGCGCCTGCACCGCCGGTCGATGCGATGGAGCGGGTCGCCTGCGCGGCAGCATCCAGCGCGGCATAGTTGATGTCATCGGAATAGGCGAAGGCGGTCTTCTCGCCCGAGAGCACGCGCACACCCACGCCCTGGTCGATGGAGAAGCTGCCGGACTTGACCCGCCCCTCTTCCAGCGCCCAGCTCTCCGAGCGGCCGTGCTGGAAGTACAGGTCGGCGGCATCCGCACGGTGCGCGAGGATGGTGCCGAAGGCACGGTCCAGGGCGGTGTTGTCCAGGCCGGCGGGGCCGAGGAGTGTGTCCTGGGCGATGTTCAGGGTGTCGATGTTCATGGTGCTCATTCAGGTGGCGACAGCGGGGATGGATGCAAGCATACCTGCAGCCGGCATTGCGAATATTCGCAGCGGACCGGGCTCAGGACTTGAGCGTGCGGTGCGTGAGCGCGGGCAGGCTCTGGCGAATGGTGCGAAGGTAACCCGGATTGACGCCGGCCACGACCACGCCCGACCCGCGCGGCAGGCGGTCCAGGATGACGCCCCATGGGTCGACGATCATCGTGTCGCCGTGGGTTTCGCGGCCGTTGACGTGATAGCCGCCCTGGGCCGGTGCCACCACATAGGCCAGGTTCTCGATGGCGCGCGCGCGGATGAGCGGCTCCCAGTGGGCCTTGCCGGTGGTGGCGGTGAATGCCGAGGGCACGAAAATGATGTCCACGTCGCGCATGGCGCGGTAGAGCTCCGGAAAACGCAGGTCATAGCAGACCGAGAGGCCCAGTTTGCCGAACGGCGAATCGATGGTGACCACGCGGTCGCCCGGCTCGATGGTGCGCTCCTCGGCGTAGTTCTCCTGTCCCAGATTGAGGTTGAAGAGATGAATCTTGTCGTAGCGGGCGACCTGGGTGCCGGTCTTGTCGTAAACGAGGCAGGCGTTTCGCACCTTGTCCGGCTGCGACGACGCCAGCGGGGCCGTGCCGCCCACGATCCAGATGCCGTGCTTTTTCGCCGTCTCGGACAGAAAGTTCTGGATGGGGCCGTCATTGGGCTTTTCCCGGGCCGCCACCTTGTCCGTCTCCTTCATGCCCATGATGCCGAAATACTCGGGAAGCGCGACCAGTCGGGCACCCGACGCGGCCGCCAGCTCGATGAGGCGTCCGGCCTCCTGCAAGTTGGCCGAGACATGCGGGCCGGATGCCATCTGCACGGCCGCCACGCGGAAGAAGGACTGGGTCGCGGTCGCCATGTCCCGCAGGGCATCGGGTGTGCTGTTGCGCGTGATGATCATGGCTTTGTTTTCGCTGGCGTCGGGCCTTTGGGGTCGGGATTGGTTGGCGGGGCCCCCACGCGTGCAACGTCCGGGTTGTCCCACTTGCCGGTCACATTGTATTCGTAGCCCAGCGCGCGACCGACCGGATCCTGTAACAGCTTCTGTGCAAGCAGCGTGGTCAATCCCACCACCGGACCGCCAATCAATGTCGTGATGATGGACACGCCCTCGCCCAGCGACGGAATGACCGTCAGCTTCAACTTCTGCGTCTCGTCGGGCAGCGAGATCTCGCCCTGCATCGTGACAAACGCCGACGGCCCGGCAATTTCGTAGTTGGTCGTGCGCATGACCCCGCTCTCGATGCGGAAACTTCCGCCCATGCGGTTGAACGCGAAACCATCGGAAAAAAGGTCACGGAAGTCCAACGTGATGCGCCGCGGAATGGATTGCAGCGATATGAGGCCCAGCAGGCGGGCGGCACCCGGTTCGATCTTGGCGAACTCGCCGCGCTGCGCCTCGACCTTGAGATCGCCCGACAGGCGGGTGAACGTGAAGTCCACCGGGCTGCCGGGCCACGACAGCGTCGCTTCGGCCTGGCCGGTGCCGCGGCGAATGGCGTCCGCCTGTCCGAATATTCGCAGGAGTCCGTTGAGATTCTTCACGTCAAGCTTGCCCTGGAAATCGCTCCTTGAGCCCCCGTCTCGTGTCCACCGCCCGCTGGCTTCCAGCGTGGCGCCATCGGCTTCGATCCTCAATCGATCGATCTTCCAGTCGCGACCGGCATGGTCGGCGCGCAACTGCATCTTCCCCAGCGTATAGCCGTGCAAGGTGAACGCATCAGCAGTGATGTCCAGGGCGGGATACTCGATGTCCGGGACATCCACGCGCAGGGCCGTGCTCTCACCCGGCTGCTGGACGCGCCGCGACTCGCGATTCAGGATGAAGTTGGTGAGCCGTGCCCGCACGAATCCCCGGCCATCTGCGGCAGCCGGTCGCCAGGTTGCGTCGCCGCTCAGCTCGTTGCTGTTGATGGTCACCCGCCAGTCTTCGCCCGCCCGTCGACCCTTCACGTTGGCCTGAAGCAGATCGCGTCCATAGACGGTGAGCCGATCAGCCCCGAGATCGAAGCCGGTCCACGGCGAGGCCGCCGGTCGCGTTCCACCGTCGGCCGCCGCGCCGCCCTGCCATTCCGGAGCAGCCAGCACCGTGCGCCATTGGTCGAGATCGAATTCGCGAGACTTGCCGACCAGCCACAGCCCTTCCGGCATCGCGCGATCGCCCACCGGTTCGCCAATGCTGAAAATGCCGCCGGCGAGGCTGGCCTCGCCCGTGTCGGCGTTGAAGCGTCGCGAAATCGTGCCGAAGAGTGTGTTGGAGAGCGCAAGCTGGATGCGCTCGTTGCTGCGGCCGAGGTGGGTAAAGGTCACGCCCAGATCCATGCCGTCACTGTCTCGCTTGGTGAGCGGACGCGGCAGCCGCGAGGTCACGCCTTGCAGGCTGGACGTGAAATTCATGCCGACATCACCATCGAGCACCGTGATGCGCCCGCGCCAGTCGGCCGCGCCACTCACCTGCGTTGGCAGCCGGAACGGCAGATAGTCGTTCACCGCCGTGACGTCTGCGCGCCCGGACAGGGTGGTGAGGATGCCGGTCGTCTCGTTGCTGGAGATGTCGATGGCGAGCGGATTGCCAAATGCCCTTGCCTTGAGGTCTTTCCCGGTGACGCTGCGCTCGGTGAACTGCAACGCGCCGGCCAGCTCGGTCACCGGCTGGCCGACAGTCGGGCGCACGGTGACGCCATTGAACGTGAACTGTCCTTGAACCTTGCCTGGCGGCGCCGGCCGGCCGTCCTGATAGGCGGGCGCCAGCGGGATGGCGAGCGCAAGATCGAGCTTGCCCGGCCCTTCAAAGCCCAGCACGCTGGTGACGCGGCCCACGCCATCGCGCAGCGGACTTTCCCGCAGGTAGCGCGCTGCATCCTGTGCGGAAGCCTGCGCCGACCCCTTCAGCGTGAGGATGGGTACCCAGCTTCGCGTGTCGTCGATCTCCACCCGCGTCGGACCCACCTTCGACTGGAAAATGGTCGCGCTTTCCGCGTCAACCGTGATGCGTGACCCCAACATCCGATAGGTGGCGCGGATATTGTCGATGGCGGGCCAGTCATCACGGAATCGCAATCGAGCATCCTGCACCTTGGCCTCGATGCGGAACTCGCTGCCGCTCTTGGCTCCATCCACGAAAGGAAAGTCATACAGATCGCCTTTGACCACAACCTGGGCGGCCGTCACCTTGCCGACAGGAATGGCCTTCTCGATCCATACGCGCGTGACAGGCATCTGATTCGGCAGGTAATCAGCCAGTCGGCCCAGCTCGACCCGCTGCAACTCGGTCCTGAGATCGGCAACGCCCGGCCGGCCCTGCGCGCCCTTGCCACCGGTCCGCCAGGAGCCGGTGACCACGCCGGCAAAGTCTGGATTCTCGAGCGTGATGCCGGCCAGGTTGAGCATGAAATCCTGGCCGCCGCCAGCGGCCGGCGGTCGTGACCAGTTTCCTGCGCCGCGCGCCTGATCGAAACGGATCGGCGCACGAAACACCATCGGCAGGTCGAGCTGCAGTCCCGGGGAATCGAGCGTGAAGCGTCCGCCGCGCTCATTGCCATCCACACTGCCCGAGAGCGCCTGCAGGCCCGGCACCGGCTTCATCTCCTCGAGACCGAGGCCCTCGAAGCGTGCCTTCACCTGATAGGTCACGGGGGCGGAGGTCGGCCCGGTCCAGCTCACGCTGGCTTCGTTGATCCGGCCGCGCGGGGCCAGTCGCGCCACCTGCTCGCGCAGCTCGCGGCCCACCGGGAAGTAATTGACCAGCGCCGACAGCACCTTGAGGTCGATGGCGTTGCCGGACAGCGCGCCACGCGGCCCTTCACCGGCCGGCTCGGCCAGCATGAGCGAAAAATCCATCGGCGTGACCGTGACGCCATCACGCGTACGCAGCTGCAAGCCCTTGCTCGACACCTGGAATCCCCCCGGCACCGTCACGTATTCGGTGCGCCCGGCCAATGTCGCAAGCTGCAGCGGCGCGGTTTCACGCGACCATTGCGCGGACACGTTGATCGCATTGAGGTCCGCGACAATCTGCTTGATCTTGCGCGGCGCCTTGTCATCCAGCTCGAACCAGGCGCGCACATTCCCGGTGGCGCTGCGCACCACCTCGGGCACGGGGAAGTGCCGGCGGAATTCCTGCAGGTGGGCCTGTTCGACGGCGACATAAACCGAGCCCTCCACCTGCCAGCGATCCCCCGGCCGGGTGATGGTCAGCAAGCCGCGTGCATCCAGCGATTTCGCCAGCGCAGGCTCAGGCCGCGCCGCGAGCGCGATGCGATGACGCGTGCCGGATTTCTGCACGCGCAGGTCGAGATGGCGGATTTCCAAGTCCGGTGCAGCAGTGAGGTCATCCTTCCACGACAAGCTGGCATCGACCACCGCAAGGTTGGGCTGCTGCAGCAGCCAGGGCATGAAGTCCCCGCCCTGCTCCTCGCTGCGTTCGTTGAGCGGCCGGCCATTGAAACGGATGAGGCCGTCCTGGCTGCGGTGCAGGGTCAGCGTGGGACCCTCCAGCACCACCTCGTGGAAGCGGATTTCGCCCAGCAGCAGCGCCCACCAGGACAGGGACGCCTGCAGGGACTGGAGTGCCAGCCCGGCCTCCTCGCCGGGCTTCCCCGCGAGCCGAACCTTGCGGAATGCCAGTGCCGGCCGCAGCCCTTGCCAGTCTCCCTCGAGGGACTCGGCCGCAAAGGCCATGCCGGTCGCTGCCGACACGCGAGCCACCACGTCATCGCGGTACTGGCCTACGCCGGGCAGGAACCAGTAGCGCAGCGCCAACACCGCACTGCCGGCCAGCATGAGGGCCACCAGCACGGTGGTGAAGCAGAAACGGGGCAGCGCCTTGATCAGCCTGACGGACAGGCGCGGTGCGACTGGGGGCGGGGAGGTTTCTGAGGGGGGAGATGAAGCCAAGGGAGCGTAGTGGAGCGGGCCGTGCCTGGGGAGTGTAAGGTTGACCGGCCCGGGGCAACAGCGTTCATGTGCCCGGCCAAGTCAATGGCACAAAAATAATATCATCCGGCGCATGCCCGCCCCGATGCCGGACCGGTGACAATGCCGGACATGAACTTCGCCGAACAACTTCAGCGCACCCGCGCCGCCTCACGTTTCGCCGACCGCGCCCTGGGCGCGCATCCACGGCTGGCCGCGATCCTGGAGAGTTACTCGGCGGCCGCATTCGGGCGTGCGGACATGGCCTCCGCCCTGGCCGACATTGATGATCCGGATCAGCTTGCCAGTGCGTTGCGCCAACTCAGGCTGAACGTGATGCTGCGCACCATCCACCGCGACATCAATGGCCTTGCCACGCTGGATGAGGTCATGCGCACGGTGAGTGATCTGGCGGAGGTGGCGGTGACCCATGCGCTCGATCTGCACGGCCGGCGCCTCGGTGCGAAGCACGGACTCCCGGCCGGCCAGGATGGCGTCATGCCGCTCTGGGTGGTGGGCATGGGCAAGCTGGGCGGATTCGAGCTGAATGTATCGTCAGACATCGATCTGATCTTTGTCTACGCAGATGACGGCGAGACACCGGGCGATGCCGACGGTCGCAACCGCATCAGTCATCACGAATTCTTCGCCCGGCTGGGCAAGGCTGTCATAGCTGCGCTGGACGAAGTGACCCATGAGGGCCGGGTGTTCCGCGTGGACATGCGGTTGAGGCCATTCGGCGACAGCGGTCCGCTGGTGGCCAGCCTGGACAGCCTGGAACACTACTTCATCACCAGCGCGCGTCCCTGGGAACGCTACGCCTGGCTGAAAGCGCGGGTGTTGGGCGAAGCTGACAGCAAGCCGCTCGATGATCTGGTACGCCCTTTCGTGTATCGCAAGTATCACGACTACGGCATGATCCAGGACCTGCGCGATCTGCATGCGAATATTCGCGCCGAAGCCAATCGCAAGAACAGGCTCGACGACATCAAGGTGGGCGCTGGCGGCATTCGCGAAATCGAATTCATCGCCCAGTTGCAGCAACTCATCCGCGGCGGCCGCGACAGCGCGTTGCAGACCCGCTCCACCCGCGAGGCACTGGCGCAATTGCGCAGCCTTGGCCTGATGGCGTCCGAGCAGGTTGATCGGCTGGAAGCTGCCTACGCGTTCCTGCGCAATCTGGAACATCGCCTGCAGTATCTCGATGACGCCCAGACGCAGGCATTGCCGACTGCAGAGGAAGATCGCGAGCGCATCGCGAGCGCCATGAACTTCGCCAACTGGCCAACGTGCCTTGCCGAGCTGGACCGGCACCGCACGTTCGTGAGCGAGACCTTCAATAATCTCTTCGCAGCGGAGCGCACGGCAGCGGAAACCGCGGACGACGAGCCCAGTGCGGCCCTGTCCACATCGCTCTGGCCGGACAGCGCCGAAGCGCCCGAGGAGGCCCGCCGGGCGCTGGAAATCGCCGGATATGCGCAGGATGCGGCCGAGGAGATCACCCGCCGCCTCGCCGTCTGGCGGCAGAGTGCGCGGTTCCGCTTCCTTACCGAGAAAGCGCGCGGCAAACTCGAGCGCCTCATTCCGCTCACCCTGATGGCCGCGACGGCGGAACCCGACGCCAGGTCCACCGGTCTTCGGCTGCTCGACGTGCTGGAGGCGGTGGATCGTCGCGACGCCTATCTGTCCCTGCTGATCGAGAATCCCGGCGTGCTCCGTCGTGCCGCGCGACTTGCCGGACGCAGCGCCTGGGCGGCCGGGCTGTTGCAGCGCCATCCCATCCTGCTGGATGAGCTGGTCAAGAATCGCAGGGCTGACGCGCGCGCCGATTGGGCGGGCGAGCGCGCGTGGCTGACCCGTGAACTGCTCGCCGCGGGCAACGACACCGAGCGGCATTACGAACTGCTGCGCCACTTCAAGCAGATCCACACCCTGCGCCTCAACATTGCCGACGTCGATGGTGCGGTCGACGTGATGACGCTTGCAGATGAATTGTCGGCGCTGGCCGATCTGCTGCTGGACATGGCCCTGGCCCTGGCGTGGCGTGCGCTCGGCAAGGCCGAGCCAGTGGGCGATACGTTCGCCCTGCCGCCGGCCTTCGGCGTCATCGGCTACGGCAAGCTCGGCAGCAAGGAGCTCGGCTATGCATCCGATCTGGACCTGGTGTTCATCCGTGACGAACGCCGCGAGGCCGAGATGGACGGCCAGACCGCCCACCGGCTGGCGCAGCGGGTCAATCAGCTGCTGACCGCGCTCACCACGGGCGGCGCACTCTATGAAACTGATCTGCGGCTGCGGCCGGATGGAGATTCGGGGATGCTGGTTCCCACGCTGGAGTCGTTCCGCGACTACCAGCTCAATCGCGCCTGGACCTGGGAACACCAATCCCTGACCCGCGCCCGGTTTTGCGCCGGCGACACGGCGCTCGCCCAGCGCTTTGACGCCATCCGCGGTGCCATCCTCGGCGGGCAGCGTGACCCTGCCAAGCTCAAATCCGAAGTGGTCGCCATGCGCGAGAAAATGCGTGCCGAGCATCCCGGCACGCCCGGGCCGGATGGCCGTATCGACTTGAAGCATACCGAGGGTGGCATCGTGGACCTCGAGTTCATTGTCCAGTTCCTGGTACTGCGCCATGCCAACCGCCACGCCTCGCTCACCCGCAATGCGGGCAATTTCACTCTTCTCGCCCTCTGTGGCGAACTCGGTCTCATCAACGTGCAGATGGCGAAAGCCGCGGCAGATGCCTATCTCGCATTCCGTGCACGCCAGCATCTGGCGCGCAACAACAACGAGTCACGGACGTTGATCCTGGCGGATGAGCTTAAGCCGGAACGCGAGGCGGTGAGAGCGCTCCGATCCGCAGTCTTTGGCGCGTGATGGCCGGACGCCTGCGCGGCGCAGGTCGCCGCGTCAGGATTCGATGCGGCCCAGGAGGGTGAATACCTGCAGCACGCCCTTGCCCTTGACCGGGATCTGGGCGCCTTCGCTGAACTCGAAGCGGTTGTGCAGGCGACGATAGGTGGTGGTGTCCACCCAGATCTGCCCCGGCTGCGCCTCCGACGACAGGCGGCTTGCGACGTTGACCGTGTCGCCCCATAGGTCATAGCTGAATTTGCGCTTGCCGATGACGCCCGCAACCACCGGGCCCGTGGCAATGCCGACCCGCAGGCGCAGCGACTCCCCGTTGCTGGCAATGCGCTTGCCCACGTAGCGCTGCATCTCCAGGGCGAGTTCGATGGCCGAGTCGACGTACAGCTCGCCCTTGTTGGAGAGCCCCGAGGCCACCATGTAGGCGTCCCCAATGGTCTTGATCTTCTCCAGTCCGCGCCGTTCGGTCAGCGAGTCAAATTCGGAGAATATCTCGTTGAGCAGATGCACGGTCTCGTTCGGCGACATCTCCTCGGACAGATGGGTGAAGTTCACGATGTCGGCGAACATCACCGTCACGTCCGGATACCCGTCCGCGATGTTGGTTTCCTGGCGTTTCAGCCGTTCTGCGATGGGCGCAGGCAGGATGTTCAGCAGCAGGCGATCGGACAATTCGCGCTCCATCTCGATGGAGCGCTTCTGCTGATCAACCTGCGCGGCCAGCTTCGCTTTCTCGCGCGAGAAATACCAGAGCAGCAGGTACACCATCGCCGAGATGGAAATGAAATTGAGCGCGAAGAACACGGCCACGGTCTGCGGATCGATCTTGCGCGGGTCCCACTCCAGCACGAAGTCGAACATGCCGGACATGGTCTGCATGAACAGATAGGCGATGAACCAGGGCACCGATTCCTTGGTACCCAGGACGACGATGGCGCCCACCGGGGCCAGCAGCGCCCACAGGCTCACGCCGGACGCATTGACGAAGTTGCCGATGGACCACTGCAGGATGAAGGGCGTGAACAGGAAGAGCGAAAGCTGCAGCAGGCAGAAGACTTCGATCTTGCGCGAGCGGTAATAGAGAAACATGTTGCCCGCGGACAGCACCTGGAACACCAGCGGCACCAGCGTGGAAAAGCGTTGCCCCATGCTCCAGTAGATGGCCAGCCACAGCACCGAGGCGAACACCATGAGCCCGGTGCTGAACATGAGCATGTCGCCGGAAAGCTTTTCTTCGGGCGTGAGATTGAACGGGTTGCGAGGGGTGGCGGGACTCATGGAGAGGGAGCGGCGCTGGCGGTTCGGCTTCTTCGGATCCTGTGATTCTGCTTTGATCGCGGGCTTGGCCGCGGGGCGCGAGCCACATCGCGCGAATCCGAGGCTGCGGGCATTCTAACCACATTCCCCGCCCCCTCAAAACCCGACGGCGGTTCCGGTCCGGATCGGCTCCCGCCAGACACCGGATCGGTGAAGCCGGCGCGGCCTGCTAAAATCCGCTTCTTTTCGCTCACTGGAGACACACAATGTCGATGGCCGACCGCGACGGCTTCATCTGGTACGACGGGAAACTCGTTCCCTGGAGAGAAGCCAACACCCACGTCCTGACCCACTCGCTGCACTACGGCCTGGCCGTGTTCGAAGGTGTCCGCGCGTACAAATCCGAGATCGGCACGGCCATTTTCCGGCTGAAGGAACATACCGACCGCCTGTTCAATTCGGCCAAGATCTACATGATGGCCATGCCCTACGACAAGGAAACCATCATGGAAGCGCAGCGGGAGGTCGTGCGCGCCAACAAGCTGGAGAGCGCGTACCTGCGTCCGCTCGCGTTCTACGGCTCCGAGAAGATGGGTGTCTCGCCCATCGGCGCCAAGACCCACATTGCCATCGCCGCCTGGCCCTGGGGCGCGTATCTCGGCGAAGACGGCCTCAACAAGGGCATCCGGGTGAAGACCTCCTCGTATGCACGCCACCACGTCAACGTGACCATGCCGCGCGCCAAGGTGGCCTCCACCTACGCCAACTCCATCCTGGCGAACCTCGAAGCCACGTCACATGGCTATGACGAAGGCCTGCTCCTGGACACCGATGGCTTCGTGGCCGAAGGCTCGGGCGAGAACATTTTCATCATCAAGGGCGGCAAGCTGTACACGCCGGAGCTCACCAGCGCGCTGGACGGCATCACCTGGCGTTCAATCCAGCTGATCTGTGCCGATCTGGGGATTGAAGTCGAGAAGTGCCGCCTGACCCGCGACGACATCTACATCTGCGATGAGGCCTTCTTCACCGGCACTGCCGCGGAAGTGACGCCCATCCGCGAACTCGATGGCCGCATCATCGGCGAAGGCAAGCGCGGTCCGATCACGGAGAAGATCCAGACGGCGTTCTTCGACATCGTTTACGGCCGCAACAAGAAATATCATCACTGGCTCACCCCGGTAGCCTGAGGTCAACATGGCGCACTCGTCCGAACTCAATCAGAAGCATGTCGATGTCACGGCGGCTGATCTGCCGCTGCACTGCCCCATGCCGCAGCAGAAACTGTGGAACACGCATCCGCGCGTGTTCCTGCCGATCGAGGCCTCGGGCGAGGCGAAATGTCCCTACTGCGGGACGGAATACAAGCTCACGGGACCGGTGAAGGCCGGTCACTGAACGAGATCACAACGGCTCCCCCGGGTGCCGTTGTGTCCCGCTTCTGCAAGCCATGTCCCGCACCCTGATCGTCGCCCCGGCCTGGATCGGCGACGCGGTCCTGTCGCAGCCGATGCTCATGCGCCTCAAGGCAGAGGCAACCGACACGCCCATTGACGTGTTGGCGCCGCCCTGGACCGAGGCCGTCTATCGCCGCATGCCGGAAGTCGCGGCCACGCTGACCAGCCCGTTCAACCACGGCGACATCAGCCTCTGGGGACGGCGCAGGCTGGGCCTGACGCTGGCGAAGAATGGCTACGACGCCGCCTATGTGCTCCCGAATTCCTTCAAGTCCGCGCTGGTGCCGTGGTTTGCGAATATTCGCACCCGTGTCGGCTGGCGCGGCGAGAAACGGGGCAAGCTGCTGAACGACTGCCGCGACCTGGACGAGTCCGCGCTGCCTACCATGGCTGAGCGGTTTGCCGCTCTGGCGGCGCCGGCCAATTCGCCACTGGCAAAGCCGTTGCCCGATCCAGCACTCCGCATCGACCCGGCATCACGTGATGCGGTGGTCGCCCGGCTGGGCCTCAAGCTGGATCGCCCGGTCGTCGCGTTCTGCCCTGCAGCGGAATACGGCCCGGCCAAGCGCTGGCCAGCGTCGCACTTCGCCGCGCTGGCTGCACAGCTCGCTGACCGCGGCGTGCAGATCTGGCTGTTCGGCTCGGGCAAGGACCGCGAGATCACCCAGTCGGTACGCGACCTGTCCGGCGGCCTCTGCGTTGACCTCGCCGGTCAAACCTCCATTGAGGAAGCCATCGATCTCCTGTCCCTGACCGCCCACGTCGTGACCAATGACTCCGGCCTGATGCATATCGCCTGCGCGGTCGGCGTGCCGGTCACTGCACTCTATGGCTCGTCGAGCCCGGGGTTCACGCCGCCCCTGTCACCCCGCGCCAGCGTCATCTGGCTGAAAGACGAACTCAAGCTCGCCTGCAGCCCCTGCTTCCAGCGCCAGTGCCCGCTCGGGCACTTCCTGTGCATGAACGAAATCTCTCCCGAGCGCGTAGCCGGGCGCATCCAGCTGCCAACTTGACCCGGCAGCCAGTTTCCAGCGGTACACTTCAATTCATCGTTTCCACTTCTTCAGCGAGACAGGCCATGAAACACATCACTTCCGCCCTGACCCTTTCTTCAATGCTCCTGAGTCCGCTTGCCGCGCTGGCCGACGCCGGCTACGTGAAATCAATCCAGGATTGGCGTGCGAACGTGGAAACGGGCCTGAAGCGCGACAACGGCTGGCTGACCCTGGCCGGTCGGTACGTCATGAAACCGGGCGTGAATACCATTGGCGCCGCTCCCGGCAACGACATCCTCCTGCCCAAGGGCGTGGGACCCGACCACCTCGGCAAGGTCATCATCGACGGCAAGATGATTGTCCTGAAGCTGAACGACGGCATCACCATGAAGGGCAAGGAAGGCGACTTCAAGGGCGAGCGCGTCATGCTCACCGATTCCAGCAATCGCGACTGGGTGACGCTGGGCCGCATGGCGTTCCACGTCATCGAGCGCAAGGGCACCTTCGTGCTGCGCCTTGCCGACAATGAAAGCGAAGTGCGCAAGCAGTTCGCCGGCCGCTTCTGGTACGACGTGAACGAGAGCTACAAGGTGCAGGCCAAGTACGTGCCCTATCCGCCCGGCCGCACCATCCAGATCATCGACATCATCGATGAGGTGCATGACAGCGCCTCGCCCGGCTATCTCGAGTTCCAGCTGAACGGCCAGACCGTGCGCCTCGATGCCGTGGCCGAGCCCACCGACAAGGAGCTGTTCATCATCATGAAGGACCAGACGGCCGGCAAGGGCACCTACAACTCCGGTCGGTTCATGTATGTCGAATGGCCCGAGTCGGTGAGGAAGAACGGCGGCACCGTGACGGTGGACTTCAACAAGGCCTACAACCCGCCCTGTGCGTTCAGCGAATTCACCACCTGCCCGCTGCCGCCGAAGCAGAACCAGCTCAAGCTTCGCGTGGAGGCCGGCGAGAAGTACGCGCCCAAGAAACTGGCGATGAACTGATTGGCCGGCATGAAGCCCCCACGTGACGACATAAACTGGTGGCCGCTGTACATCGTGTTGTTGGTGGTGTCCGTCGGCGTGGTGTGGTGGGGCCTCTCACTCGGCGGCCAGGTTGCTGCAGCCGTCATGCTGGGCGTGCCGCTTTTTGGCTGGGTTGCGTCCCGCATCATCATCAATGGCGTGGAAAAGCTGGCCGAGGCCAAGCATGCCGCCGAGTGGGCCGACCTCAACGGCATCCACTACGCCTACGGACCCCATGAGCTGCGCGCGATCGAATTCGAAGATCAGCTCTGGTTCTACGAGCAGGACATTCTGCAGGCTGCGAATATTCGCAGTGACACGCTGACCCGGCTGTTCCCCGCCAGGGAACGTCGCCCGCTGGAAAACACCAAGCTCTTCGTGCTTAACGAGGCCGGCATCGAGCACCTGCTGATGAAGCACCCCGATCCGGAAGCCAAGCGCTTCCTGATGTTTCTTCGCCGTGAGGCCTTCTTTCCGTGGAAGCGCGCGCACGGCCAGAAGGTTGATGCACCCGTCCCGCGCTGATCGCCCCGCACTCATCAATAACTACAAGGACTTCACAATGCCGACCGACGCCACGCCCGCCACCGCACCGCCAGCCAAACCTGGCTTGGCCAAGGCGGGGAAGGTGACCCTGATTCTGTCCGCTCTCCTGATCGTGTTGCCATTCCTGATGCAGCTTTGCGGCATCATCGGAGGGCTCGCCTGGACAGAATTTGCCGACACCTCCAAGCGACCGCCGTTCATCATCGAGGCGCTGCTCTGGTCGCCGGTCCTCCTCCCGCTGACGGTGACGGTGGGTATCGTCGGCTTGATCGCAGGCTGGCTGATGCGGCGGTTCGCTCGCAAATCCTGACCGCGAAGCGCTCGATCAGGGGCCAGCAATCAGGGTCCGGCTTCGAGCGGTAGGCGCTTGTCCCCGCCGACCCACTCACCGCTGATGCGCTCGCCGTTGACCGTGAAGCGGACCAGCGGTGCGGGCTTGCCTTCCGGGGCCTCTTCGTTCAGCTCCCACGCCGCGCCGCGGCGCGGACCAAAGAGCGAAATCGGCGTGCGGAAGCGGTCGTAAAAATACAGCCCGCCCACGTTCTGGTCAGCGCCATAGGGCACTCGCAGATACAGGGTGACGGGCGCTGTACCCACCTTGCCGAACACCACCTGGCCGAAGGGCGACACGGGCGCAGGTGCAGCCGGCCCGGCGCCGAGCAGATACTTGCCATAGGCGTTCAGATGCGGCGACAACTCGTTCAGGCCCAGAGCGTTCTTGAATTCGCCGATTGAATCCAGCGCCTGCATGGCGTGATTGCTGCAGCGGCCGCGCACCAGCATCACCCCGGCACCCTTGATGCGCAGCTCATCCCGATCCAGCGGGGCCTCGCCGCGGACGGCCTCGGTGTACAGCGGCAGACAACCCTCGAACATCGTTGCCGCCTCAAGGCTGCTTTCGCGCTCTTCGTCGGTCTTCGCCTTGCCCGCCTTGGTCTGCGGATCGCCTGCAGCCTTCAGCTTTGCAATCTCCGCCTTGATGCGCGTACCGCGCTGGCGCGCCAGCAACGCGGCCACGGCCTCGGCACCGGCGGGGGTGAACAGGTCGCCCGCACGGACCTGGCGGCCATTGCCGGCGTCGAACACGTAGCTGCGGGTGAAGCCCTCGCAGTATGCGCCGCAGCCTTCCGCCGTGATCGACAGCGCCAGCAGGCGCTGATCAGCGCGATCCACCACGAATCCGATGTCGGAAATGGGCGCCGGGCCATCGTTGTCGCCACGCTTCTTCGCCTTCAGCCCGTCCTGTCGCCGCACCGGGGCGGGCAGCTCCAGCAAATCGAGATACATCGCGTGATTGATGCGCAGAGCGGTGCGCGCGACACCGGCCGCCTTTGCGTCAACGGGCTCGATATAGGGCATCGCGCCCTGATGCGCCAACGACTTGACCTGCAGCGGCGACTGCGCCGCAACACACGGGGAGAGGAGCAGAAACAAACTGCTGAGCAGAATTGCGTGCAGCGATGGGCGGGTCGGCATGGCGAATATTCGCAGGGAGAAAAGTCGGAAAGGTTGGCGGGGGTGGCGGAATGATGAGGCAGCGCGCACACTGGCGACGGTGGCGAGTGCGACGGGCCATGTCGTGCTGCCCGTCGTGACCACAGGCATATCATGCCACCGCACACCTGCCCGGATCTTTCACGCCTGTACGACAAGGATCAGGGCAGCGATACCAACAACAAATCACCAGGGGAACTGCATCATGACCGAAGCCGACACCACCACCAAACCACCCAAGACCTGGGGAGAGAAGATCGCCACGCTGGGCGCGGCGATGTTCGCCATTTCCATCATCCTCGCCTTCGCCGGCGTCTCTGGCGCGATGTTTCACAACATCATGCAGCTGGGCGGGATCGTGCTCGGCATCGTCGGCGTGATCATGTGGAAGGTGCTCAAGAAGTAGATACAACCGGCGCCTGCAGCATTGCGAATATTCGCAATGCTGCAGGCGCTGCGCTCAGATCGCGCGCACGTCCGCCTGGCGCATCCAGTTCGGCCGCTTGTTCCAGAGACGCAGGAACAGTCCCTCGGCGTCATCCACGTAGGTGTAGACCGCCGGCACCACGACCAGACTCAGCAGTGTTGACGTTACCAACCCCCCGATGACCGCAATCGCCATCGGCGCACGGAAGCTCGGGTCCGCACCGAAGCCCAACGCGATCGGCAGCATGCCGAAGCCCATGGCCAGCGTGGTCATGATGATGGGCCGGGCGCGCTTGTGGCACGCATCGATGAGCGCATCCAGCCGTGACAGGCCGTGATCGCGCCGCGCCACGATGGCGTATTCCACCAGCAGGATGGAGTTCTTGGTGCAGATGCCCATCAGCATGAGCAGGCCGATGAGCGACGGCATGGAAAACGCCTTGCCAGTGAGAAGCAGGAGCACGAACGCACCGCCGATGGACAGCGGCAGGGCGGCCAGAATGGTGATGGGCTGCAGGAAATCACGGAACAGCAGCACCAGCACCGCATAGATACACAGCACGCCGATGATCATCGCCAGCGCGAAGCTGCCGAAAAGCTCCTCCATCATCTGCGTGTCGCCCAGCTCAGCCAGCTTGACGCCGGGCGGCAGCGCCTTCAGTGTCGGCAGCGCCAGCGCCTCGGCGTACACCTGCCCGAGTTCGCGCGTGCCCAGCTCGACATCAAAGGTGATCTGGCGGCTGCGGTCCAGCCGGTCGATCTGCGCAGGGCCGCTGTTGATGCTGACCTCGGCCACGGTTGAGAGCATCACCCCGCCCTGCCGGCCCGGCACCTGCAGGCGCTGGATGGCATCGAGATCGGCGCGCACATCCTGCGGCAGCTTGACCCGGATGGGCACCTGGCGATCCGCCAGATTGAACTTGGCGAGGTTCTGGTCGTAGTCGCCGGCCGTCGCGACCCGGATGGTGTCGCCGATGGCGGCGGTGTTCACGCCCAGTTCCGCCGCCTTGGCAAAATCCGGACGAATGACGATCTCGGGCCGCACCAGACTGGCCGAGGAGGTGACGTTGCCCACGTCCTTCAGCGTGCGCAATTCGCGCTCCAGCTGGCGCGCGGTCGCCACCAGCAACGCAGGGTCCTCGCTCTGCAGCACGAGCTGCATCTTGGCGCCGATATCCTGCGGTCCGACAGTGATGCGTACACCCGGCTGATCGGCCAGCGCCTTGCGAATATTCACTTCCACTTCCTGCTGGTTCAGCTTTCGTTCCTCGCGCCGGGTGAGCGTGACCGACAGCGCCGCCTTGCGCGCCTCGGGCGGCACACCAATCGCGAACACGTCGCCGGTCACCCCGCCGCCCACCGAGCTCAGCACATGCTTCACATCCGGCACCTGCAGTGCCGCAAGGCGCGCACGTTCGGCCGCTTCCCAGGTTTCCTTCAAGGTGCTGCCGGGCGGCAGCTCGACATTGATGATGGTGCTGGCGCGGTCCGCAGGCGGCACGAACCCGGTTGGCAGCAACGGAATCAGCGACAGCGATCCCGCAAAAAAGAAGAACGAGCCGATGGCCGTGACATGGCGATGACGCACACACCAGTCGACCGCCTTGAGGTAACGCTGCATCAGCGGCCCATCCTTTTCTTCCTTCAACTCCGTGACCGGCCGGTCCTTGAGCAGGTACGCCGCCATCATGGGCGTCAGCATGCGCGCCACGACCAGCGAGGCAAAGATAGCGAAGACCGCTGTCCAACCAAACTGCTTGAAGAACTTGCCGGCGATACCCGCCATGAAGGCCGTGGGCAGGAAGACTGCAATGAGCGCGAAGGTCGTGGCGATGACCGCGAGCCCGATCTCGTCAGCCGCTTCCATCGCAGCCTGGAACGGCGTCTTGCCCATGCGCATGTGGCGCATGATGTTTTCGATTTCGACGATCGCGTCATCGACCAGGATGCCCACCACCAGCGCCAGGGCCAACAGGGTCACCGTGTTCAGGGTGAAGCCGAAGTAATACATGCCGACGAAGGTGGGGATCACCGACAACGGCAGCGCCGCGGCCGACACCAGCGTGGCGCGCCATTCGCGCAGGAAGAACCACACCACGATCACGGCAAGGATTGCGCCCTCGTAAAGCAGGATCATCGAGCCGTCAAAGTTCTCCTGCACCGGCCAGACGCCATCCAGCGCCTCGACGAAACGCATTTCCGGATGGGCGGTGCGCAATTCCTCGACCGCCTTGCGTACACCCCTGGCCACTTCGATTTCGCTCGCTCCCTTCGAGCGGGTGATCTCGAACGCCACCACTGGTTCGCCATCCAGCAGCGCCACGGCACGGCGCTCCGCGATGGTGTCGCTCACCGTGGCCACCTGGTCCAGTAGCAATCGCCGGCCATCGGCCAGCGCGAGGCTTAGGCCCGCCAGTTCCTCGACGCTGGCGACCGTCGCGATGGTGCGCACGGCCTGCTCGGCGCCACCGACATCACCGCGGCCACCGGGTGATTCCAGCTGCGTGCGGCGAAGCGCCTGCGACACATCGGCCGCCGTCGCCCCCAGCGCCTGCATCTTCTGCGGGTCGAGCACGACCTGCACTTCACGGGTCACGCCGCCGAGGCGTCCCACCTTGCCCACGCCGGGCACGGCCAGCATGCGCTTGGTCACCGCGTTGTCGATGAACCAGGAGACAGCCTCCTCATCCACCTTCCCCGGCTGTGCGGAGGCGACCGTGTAGGTGAGGATGGGCTTGCCCGTCGTGGCCGCCTTGGTCACGACTGGATCACGCAGGTCCGCCGGCAGATCGGCACGCACCTGGCTCACCGCGTCGCGCACCTCGTTGGTGGCCTCGGATGCGTCTTTCTCCAGGACAAACTCGACCATGATGTTGGCCGTGCCATCGAGGATGTTGGTGTAGATGTGCTTCACCCCCTGCAGCGTCGCGACCGAGTTCTCGATCTTGCGCGCGACTTCCGTCTCCAGCTGCGCCGGTGCCGCGCCCGGCAGTGACGCACTGATGGTCACCATGGGCAGCTCGATGTCGGGAAAATCCTGGATGCCGGTCATCCTGAAGGTGACCAGGCCCGCGAAGGTGAGCAGGATGAAGAAGACGATGGACGGAATGGGATTCCGGATGGACCAGCTCGAGACGTTGAACATGGTCTTACTTCTTCGCAGGGGCTGCGGGCTGACCCGCGCTCACGGCCACGAGATCGCCGTCATTGAGGAAGCCCGCGCCGGCGGCCACGACTGCCTGCTCGGCCTTCAGGCCCTGAAGGACTTCCACGCGCTCGCCATTGCGCCGCCCCGTGGTCACGCGAATCCGCGCCACGCGATTGTCCGCACCAACGATGAACACATGGCTGAAGCCATCACGGACAACGACCGCCTGCTGCGGCACGGTGAGCGCCGCCGCATTGCCCAGATCGAAATCCCCCTTCACGTACATGCCCGCGCGGGCCGAGCCGCGCTCGATGATGTCGACGTAGACGAGGCCATTGCGGGTGCGCTCGTCGATGGTGGGCGCGATCTGGCGCACGCGGCCGGTGGCTTTGCCGCCGGGGCCGTTGCCCGGCAACGTGAGCACCACGCGTTGACCCGGCTTCACCCGCGCCAGGTCGGCCGCCGCCACTTCCCCGCGCCACTCCAGCCGGCCATCGCGGATGAGACGGAAGAGCTCCTGCCCCGGCTGCGCCACACTACCCAGCGTGGCCATGCGGGCCGAGATGATGCCGTCATCCGGTGCCACGACCTGCGTGTTCTTCAGGCGAATATTCGCTGCGGCGAGTGCCGCCTGCGCCGACTGCAGGCGCGCCTCCGTGCTTTTCCCCGCATTGAGGAATTGTTCAACCTGCTGCTTAGACAGTGCGCCCGTGTCGGCCAGCGAGCGCGCACGGGCCACGTTGGCCGCGGCTTCATCGCGCGCCGCCTCGGCCTCGGCAACGGCCGCCTTCTGCTGCGCCACCTCGGCCTGCACGGTCTCCGGCGCAAAGGTCGCCAGCACCTGACCCGCCTTGACGCTGTCGCCCACATTGACCCGTACGTCGCTGAGTCGCAGGCCGTTCACTTCCGCGCCGATGATCGTCTCCTGCCACGCGGCGATGTTGCCGCTGGCGGCCAGCGCGACCGGCAACTCTGCCTGCTGCGGCTTGGTCACGGTCACGGTGAGGGCCGGCTTGGAAGACGTACCGGCAGCAGGCTTCTTGTCCTGCGCCGCGACAACCGCGATGAGCAGTGCGGCTGAGAGGGGTGCCGCCAGATACAGCGTTCGGTTCAGTGTGATGTGCATGATCTGAGATGGAAAAGTAAAAATGAAAATTCGGGGAATCAGGTGCGTGACCCTCTGCGAGACCGGGCGCGCTTCGCTGGCGCGGTCGCAACCAACCGGTCCAGCGCACGTCCGATGACCCGCTGCGCACGCGCGAGCGATGCCTCGGTGCCCTCGCCCAGATCCATCTGGATGGCGCCGATGAAGGTGGCATGCAGCATCTCGACATCCTCCAACGTGATGGCGAGGCCCAGCCGGGTGAGGTCCTCGAGCAGGCGGCTGCGAATCTGCTCGTCAAAGGCGGCGAGCCAGGGCTTGATGCGCGCGTCCTCGTCGGAGGCCGCCACCAATGCATTCATCAGGCGCGCCCAGCGGCGGTCGGTGATGTCCGCATTCAACGTCACGCGGAGGTTGTCGAGCGTGACCAGGCCGGCGTCGATGCCCTGGGTGATCTGGTTGAACATCGCCTCGCAGCCGAAGGCGGCCGCCTCGCGCAGCAGATCGTTGCGGGTCGGAAAGTAATAGGTGAGATGGCTCTGGCGAACGCCCGCCTTTTCGCACACGCGCTGCTGGGTGAGCGACGAGAATCCTTCCTCGAACAGCACATAGACCGCGGCGAGCAGGATGCGCTCGCGCGTACTGGCCGGCGTCGGCAAGTCTGCCAGCGCATCGGGCAGGGTCAGTGCGCCCGCCGGGGCGGTGGCGGTCGATTTTCGGGAAGAGGATGTGCGGGTCGCCACGATGCGGCTCGTAAGTTTCCGGCGCGCGAAAGGCGCGACGGCGGCCGCATCATACCAGCGGTTTGGTTAAATTACCAAGACCGCGTTTTTGCCGGGGCCGAGCCCTGATTCCGCTTGGCCTGGCCCGCAGGCCGTGGCCTACCAGTGCGCCGGCAGGCGCCGCTTCACGATGAGCGAATGCGGCGTGCGCTCGATGTAGCCTGCGATGGAGAGGTCATGCAGGATGGCCGACACCGTGGTCTCGCTGGCACCCAGCCGTTGCGCGATTTCCAGGTCGCTCGGCGGCTGGGGGATGACCGCCGGCACCGACGGATGCTCGGCCAGCTGCTCGATGAGGCACACGATGCGCTTGTAGGTGTCGAGCAACGCGAGCACCTTCAGCGTGTCGGTCGTGCTGCGCGCGCGGCGCACCATTTCGAACAGCAGTTCCAGAGCATGCTCGGGACGCTTGCGGATGTCATCCAGCACCATTTCGCGCGACACCTCCGAGGCCTGAACCTCCGTGAGCGTGATCACCGAGGCGGACCGCAGCCGCGTCTCCATGGCCATCTCGCCCACGTAATGTCCGGGGCCGTGCTCATCGATGATGACCTCGCTGCCGTCCTCCAGCTTGGAATAAACCCGCACCCTGCCCGACTCGATGAAGAAGAAGCTGTCGCCGTGGGTGTGTTCGCGGATGAACACGGTTTCCGGCGGAAACGTGACCTTCTGCCCGCGCGCGGCGAGATCTTCGAAGAAGGAGGACTTGCGCCCGCCGAAGCGGAGAAGCGTGAAGGGATTGTTCATGGCGGCGTCGGGAAGGATGATGCGCGGATTATAGCCAGACGACAGCACCGTCCGGCAGGCGCTGCGCATGAATCGACCGCCATTCTGCCGGCTGGCGGGAACCCCGGCCATTCCCCTGCGTCGAACAGTGGCCGATAACGGTTGTCCCGGCCCTGCTCTTGCTGCAAAATCGGGACTCGCCCCACGCGACTCCGCAGCGGGCACCCGCCGCGCTGTCAGAGCCGCGCTTGATCCAAGCGGCCCCGCACTGTTCATCGCCCTGCTCCGCCGGGCATCCGTTCCACCCGCGGTCAACCCTGCCGCACATCCGAACCGACGACCATGCCTCACAGCGTCACCCTCATCACGACCATCGCCGCCGGCCTGGGCCTCGCCCTCATCTTCGGCTTCCTCGCTGTGCGCCTGAAGCTGCCCGCAATCCTGGGCTATCTCATCGCCGGCATCGCCATCGGTCCCTACACGCCCGGCTTCGTCGCCGACATGGCGCTGGCCAGCCAGCTCGCGGAGATTGGCGTGATGCTGCTGATGTTCGGCGTGGGCCTGCATTTTTCGCTGGACGATCTCATGGCGGTGAAGCGCATCGCGCTGCCGGGTGCGGTGGTGCAGATCGCCGTGGCCACACTGATGGGCCTGGGCTTGTCCTGGCTGTGGGGCTGGGACCTGCTGGCCGGCCTGGTGTTCGGCCTGTGCCTCTCGGTCGCGAGCACGGTGGTGCTCCTGAAGGCGCTGGAGCAGCTAGGCGTGCTGGACTCGGTCAACGGCCGCATCGCGGTCGGCTGGCTGGTGGTCGAAGACCTGGTCATGGTCCTGGTGCTGGTGCTGCTGCCGCCCATCGCTGCACTCTATGCAGGTGGATCTGCCGGCGGTCAGGCTGAAGGCGAATCCATCTGGCTCGCCCTCGGCAAGACTCTGGGCCTGGTCGCGCTCTTCATCGGCCTCATGCTGGTCGTCGGCCGCCGCGTGTTTCCGTGGCTCCTCTGGCAGGTGGCGCGCACCGGCTCGCGTGAGCTGTTCACGCTCTGTGTCATCGCGGGCGCCCTCGGCATTGCCTACGGCTCATCCGCCGTGTTCGGCGTGTCGTTCGCGCTGGGCGCCTTCTTCGCCGGCATGGTGCTGCGCGAGTCCGATCTCTCCTATCGGGCTGCCGAGGATACGTTGCCGCTGCAGGACGCCTTCTCGGTGCTGTTCTTCGTCTCGGTGGGCATGCTGTTCGATCCGAACGTGCTGGTGAAACAACCGCTGCAGGTGCTGGCCGTGGTCGCCATCATCGTCATCGGCAAATCACTCGCCGCGTTCTTCCTCGTGCTTGCATTCCGCTATCCGCTGAACACTGCCCTCACCGTGTCGGCCAGCCTCGCGCAAATCGGCGAGTTCTCCTTCATCCTCGCCGCCCTCGGCGTGGCGCTGAAGGTGCTTCCGCCGGAAGGCCAGAGCCTCATCCTTGCTGGCGCCCTCATTTCCATCGCGCTCAACCCGCTGGTCTTCCAGATGATCGAGCCGGCGCAGAAGTGGATTCGCGCGCGCTCGCGCCTCGCCCGCAAACTCGAGCGCACCGACGACCCGCTGGCCGAGCTGCCGCGCGCCGTGCCGTCGGAGCACCTCACCGGCCATGTCGTCGTCGTCGGCTACGGCCGCGTGGGCCGGCGCATCTGCGCGTCGCTCAAGGAACAGGGCATCCGCTTCGTCATCGCCGAGGACAATCGCGAGGTGGTGGAGAAGCTGCGCGCAGAAGGCGTGCACGCCGTCGCGGGCGATGCGTCAGAGCCCGCCGTGCTCATCCAGGCCCACGTCGCCCGTGCCGCCATGCTGGTCATCGCCGTGCCCGACCCGATGCATGTGCGGCAGATGCTGGACATCGCCCGCACGCTGAATCCGTCGATCGAAACGGTGGTGCGCACGCACAGCGAGGAAGAGGCGGAGTTGCTCAAGAAGGAGAACGCGGGCCACGTGTTCATGGGCGAACATGAGCTGGCGCTGGGCATGACGCGGCATGTGCTGGAGCGGGTGACTGCCCGGGCGAGCTCGCCGCAGCCCATGCAGACGGTGCAGGGCGTGCCATCGGCACCCAGCGCGCCGACCTAGACTGAGCCTGCGACAGCGCGCGGTCGGTGGGGTGCTCGAAGTCGCCGCGAATATTCGCATCGCCCTGAACCGCCCATTCAATCTGTCGACGACGTGCCTTCGGCCAGATCACCCGGCACATCCACATCCCGGAAAATGCCGGCATCTTCCACCGGCACCTGAGTCACCGCGTCACCATTCGCGGCAAGAATCCGCCGCGCGCCCTCATCACCCGTAAGCTCTGACAACGACTCACGCCACGCAGCACTGAATCCAACGGGATGCCCGCGCTGACCCTCGACGCAGGGAACTGCAATCGATGCGCCAGCTTCCAGCGCACGACGGACGGCGAGGATGCTCGCGGGTTGAATGTACGGCATGTCGGCGAGCGCCACGATCCAGCCCTCCGCATCGGCGCAGGCGGACACGGCAGCGGCTAGAGAGCCGCCCATGCCTTCCACTGCGCGGGGTGTTTCCAGTACACCGCAACCCGCCTCTGCGAATATTCGCATCAGCGCGACATCACCCGGACGAACAACGGCGAGCGCATTCCCGATGCCTGCGCGCAGAGTGGCCGCCGAGCGCGCGCCGATGGTCGTGCCATCGGGCAAGGCATGCAGCAACTTCTGCGAGCCGAAGCGTGACGACGCACCTCCCGCGAGCAGAATGCCGCGGACCTTCATGCGAGTGAGATGCTGCGGATCACGACGCGCGCTTGAGCGCAGGGGCCGTGGACTCGGTCGGCTCGACCCGCGTCAGTTCGACGCGATTTCGCGCCGCGACCAAGTCCGCCAGGATGGCGATCGCGATTTCCGGCGGTGTGCGGCTGCCGATGGGCAGGCCCACCGGTCCGCGCAGCCGCGCGAGCTCGGCCTGGGTGAGATCGAAGTGCTCGGCGAGACGCGCCTTGCGATCAGCCGTGGTCTGCTTCGATCCGACTGCGCCGACATAGAACGCGTCCGACTTCAGCGCGGTGAGCAGCGCCATGTCGTCCAGCTTCGGATCGTGCGATACGGTGAGGATGATGGTGTGTCCGTCCGGGCGGAACGCGGTCACGGCATCGTCCGGCATGCCGTCGATGAATGCCGTGCCGGGCACGCGCCACGATGCGCGGTATTCCTCCCGCGGATCGCACACGAACACCTGGAAGTCCAGCGGTGCCGCCATGTCGGCGAGATAGCGCGCGATCTCGGACGCGCCTATGACGAGCATGCGCCAGCGCGGCCCGTGGATGGCCGTGAAGACGGCGTCGCCGCGCGTGGTCTCGGCACCCGGCCGGGCGCGTTCCAGTGTCCACGCGCCGCTGGTGAGGTCGACGTTGCGCGCAACGATTTCACCCGACGTGATGCGGGCCAGCAGTGCGTCAATGTCGGTCGCGGGCACAGCCGCTTCAATCAGCACATCCAGCGTGCCGCCACACGGCAGGCCGAAGCGGCGCGCCTCCTCGCTGGTGACGCCGTACGAGACCATCACCGGCTGGCGTTGCGAATATTCGTTGCGGCGCAGGACCAGATCATCTTCGATACACCCGCCGGAGACCGATCCCACGAGCACGCCGTCATCGCGAATGACCAGCAGCGATCCCGGCGGGCGCGGGCTGGCGCCGAAGGTCTGCGCCACGGTGACGAGCCAGATGCGATGACCCGCGCTCTGCCAGTCGCGCGCGGTTTGGAGAACTTCAAGATCGATGGATTGCATGCGAGGATCTCGTCGGAATCAGTGTTTGACGCGCATCAAATCGGCGGCGCAGCCAGCGCATACACTGGACTCATTCACTCCACCGCTTGCGAAAGGCGCACCATGAATGTCGAACATCATCCTCTCGTCCATGAGTTTCCCGAGCATCGCGAGACGCTGCACCGGTTGAAGCTCAGCGACACCCACTTTGCCCGCCTCGCATCCGAATACGAGGACGTCGACAAGGAAATCGTCCGCATCGAGGATTCGGTCGAAGCCGCGAGCGATGTCGCGCTGGAGACACTGGAGAAGCGCCGCCTGTCGCTCAAGGACCAGCTGTACGCACGCTTGACCGCCTGATCGGGTCGGGATGGAGCGGGTCCCCGGCTGCGCATTCATTGCGCGGCTGCGGACACGCCACCCGCGCCGCCTGACTGGAACATTTCCACGACGGCAGCGCGCACGTTGTCATACGCCATCGACGTGAGGTTGTGGTGCGTGCCGCCCTCGACGATGACCAGTTTCTTCGGCGCCTTGGCCGCGGCATAGAGCCGCTGGCTCATGGTCACCGGCACGATGGCGTCATTGGTGCCATGCACGAAGAGCGTCGGCACGGTGATGTCGTCGATCTTGTCCAGCGAATCGAAGCGCTGGGTGATGAGAAAGCCCACCGGCAGCCAGCCCCACTTCATCTCCTTGACCATGTCGGGAATGGACGTGAACGTCGCTTCGAGGATGAGCCCGTTGGCATCGGGATTGCGCTTCGCCATCTCAACCGCGATGGCGCCGCCCAGCGAATGGCCGTGCAGATAGCGTTTGGCGTTGGGCGCCAGCGTCGGGATGTAGTTCCACGCGGCCTGCGCATCGGCATAGGCGCTCGCCTCTGACGGCATGTCGCCCTCGCTCTTGCCGAAGCCACGATAGTCGATGGCCAGCACGGCAAAACCCATGCGCTGCCAGCGCGGAATGCGGGTCACGCTGCCGGTGAGATTCCAGCGCGCCCCATGCAGGTACAGCAGCACCGGTGCATCCGGCGTCGGGCCGGGCGCCCACCAGGCATGCAGCTTGTCGCCCCGGTTGTCGGCCGTGGGGGCGACCGAAATCCACAGCTCCTGAAAGCCGGTGCTGCCGGCACGATAGCCGCGCCATTCGTCCTTCACCGGACGGAAGATGAGCTCGCGCTCCGTTTCCGCAAGCGTGGCGCAGCCCGCCAGCAGCGCAGCGCCCACCATTGCCACCACACCCCAGCGCCAGGCTCGCAGCATCACGCGAATATTCGCAGTCACCCGCATCACCGCTCCATCACCGTTTCAAACTGTGCATTTACCGATGTCCACACATGGTCGCCACCGCCGCCCACCCTGCGCAGCGGCACGCCATCCACCACCATCGTCCACACGCCCTCGCGCTCGATGGGCGGTTGCGAGACCACGAAGCGCGTGGAGAAGATGCCAACGCCCACCAGGAAATCATGCCCATCCCACTTGCTGATCGGTGCACTGATGCTGCTGCTGCCATTGGGCTTCTTGCGCTCGTAGTCCACATGCCCGTCCGTGCGAATGGACAGCCGCATGTCCGGCCCCGCCCAGTCGCCCACGTAGGCGGTGCGAGTCATGGGCACCGGCTCGCTGCAGGCAGCGAGCAACACCATCAGGAAAACGATCAGTACGTGGCGCATGCTTGGTGGCAGGAGGCGGGAGGCGGGAGGCGGGAGGCGGGAGGCGAAATCAGCATTCACCGACTGCGAATATTCGCAACGGCCGCTTCCCGCCTACCGCCTTCCGCCTCCCCGATCCATCACACCTTCATCGGCAGCGACCGCACCCGCTTGCCAGTCAGCGCGAACACCGCATTGGCGACTGCCGGCGCGATGGGCGGCGTGCCCGGCTCGCCCACACCGGTGGGCTTCTGCCCGCCTGGCACCAGATGCACTTCCACCAGCGGCATCTCGTTGCCACGCAGCACCGGGTAGTCGTGGAAGTTGCTCTGCTCGACGACACCGTCCTTCAGCGTGATCGCGCCATGCAGCGCGGCGGAAAGGCCGTAGGCGATGGCGCTTTGCACCTGCGCCTCGACAGTCAGCGGATTCACCACCAGTCCGCAGTCGAGGGCCGCGACCACCTTGTGCACCCTGATCTGGCCCTTTTCCACCGACACTTCCGCCACCTGCGCGCACACCGAGCCGAACGACTCATGCACCGCGATGCCGCGCGCGCGGCCGGCCGGCGCCGCCTTGCCCCAGCCGGATTTCTCGGCGGCGAGCTCCAGCGTCTTCAGCACACGCGGATGCTTGGCCAGCAGCGACTTCCGGAACGCGACCGGATCAGCCTTCGCCGCCGCGGCAAGCTCGTCGATCATGGTTTCCATGACGAACGCGGTGTGGGTGTGGCCCACGGAACGCCACCACAGGCTGGTCACCTCCTTGGTCGGCGTGGTCAGCGCGCACTGGAAGTTCGGGATGTCGTACGGCGTGTCGGCAACACCTTCCACCGACGTGTTGTCGATGCCATCCTTCACGAGGAAGCCTTCGAAGGCCGTGCCCGCGACGATGGACTGGCCAACGATGTGGTGATCCCAGCCGGCGATCTTGCCGGCCGCATCGACGCCGGCCTCCACGCGATGCACGTACGCCGGACGGTAGTAGCCGCCCTTCATGTCGTCTTCGCGCGTCCAGATAACCTTGACCGGAACCTTCACTTCCTTGGCGATCTCGCAGGCTTCGACGATGTAGTCGGAAACCGGGTTGGCACGCCGGCCGAAGCCGCCGCCAGCGATCATCGTGTTCAGCTTGACCTTCTCCGGCGGCAGCCCGAGCACTTTCGCTGCGGCGCCCTGATCCGGGGTCTGGAACTGGCTGCCCACCCACAGCTCGGCGCTGTCACCCTTGTAGTGCACCGTGCAGTTGAGCGGCTCCATCGCGGCGTGCGCGAGGAACGGGAAGTCGTATTCCGCGACCACGGACTTCGCCGCGGTCTTCACCAGCGCGGGATCGCCGACCTTCTTGGCAACCTTGCCGGGCTTGGCCGCCGCTTGCGAATATTCGCGCTTCAACCGGGCGCTGTCAGGTTTTGGCGCCTTCGGATCCACCCACCACTTGGCCTCAAGGGCGTCGCGGCCCTTCTTGGCCGACCAGTAGCTCTTGCCGACCACGGCAACGAAGCGGCCAGACTGCACGACGTGGGTGATGCCGGGCAGGCTCTTCAGCTTGTCCGCATTCATCGACTCCAGCTCGCCGTTCAGCATGGGCGCGTGCAGGACCAGCGCGACATGCAGGTTGGGAATGTCCTTGGTGGTCAGGTCCATGCCGAACTTGGCCTTGCCGTTCACCTTGTCCGGCGCATCGATGCGCTTGGTCGGTTTACCGATGACCTTGAACTCGCTCGCGGGCTTCAGCGTCACCTTTTCCGGGACAGGCAGCTTGGCCGCGGCGTCGGCCACCGCACCGAAGCCGAGCTTCTTGCCGCCGGGGCCCAGGATCATGCCGTTGTCGACCTGGCAGTCTTCCGGCTTCACCTTCCACTGGTTGGCAGCGGCCTGCACGAGCATCGTCCGGGCCTGCGCGCCGACGGTGCGCAACTGATCCCAGGAATTGACCACTGACGACGAGCCGCCGGTCATCTGCATGCCGAACATCGTGTGCGCATACGCCGCTCCCGCCGGGGCCAGCTCGGACTTCACCCTGGTCCAGTCGCATCCGAGTTCTTCGGCCACCAGCATGGGCAGCGAGGTCATCACGCCCTGGCCGAACTCGAGGTGCTTCACCTGCACCGTCACCGAGCCGTCCTTGCCGATGCGGAGGAATGCGTTCGGCGGCACAGCCTTCGTTGCGGGCTGGGCATGGGCCAGGCGGTCACGCAACGGCAGGTAGAAGCCCAGCACAAGACCGCCACCGAGGACGGCGGAGGATTGCAGGAACTTGCGGCGGGACGGCTTGGCGACTGCCGCTACCGGTGTGTCGATGCCCTGCGCGAGATTCATCTTGGAAAAGTCCATGATCAGGCTCCCTGCTTGGCCGGGGCCTTGGACGGGGCCGCCTTCGCGGGCGCGGCGGCGGGTGCGGCTGCGGAGGGCGAAGCAGCCATCTTGATCGCCTGCTTCACCCGGTTGTAGGTGCCGCAACGGCAGATGTTGCCGCTCATGGCCGCGTCGATGTCGGCGTCCGACGGGTTCTTGTTGGTATTCAGGAGCGCGACGGCGCTCATGATCTGGCCGGACTGGCAGTAGCCGCACTGCACCACGTCCGCATCGAGCCAGGCCTGCTGGACGCGCTTGCCCACGGCGGAAGCGCCAATCTTTTCAATGGTGGTCACGTTCTTGCCCGCGCAGGCCGACACCGGCGTGGAGCAGGAACGGATGGGCTGGCCATCCAGATGCACGGTGCACGCGCCGCAGAGCGCCATGCCGCAGCCGAACTTGGTGCCGGTGAGCTGCAGGTTGTCGCGCAGCACCCACAAGAGCGGGGTCTCGGGATCGATGGAAGCCTGGATGGGCTCGCCGTTGACTTTGAAACGGATCATGGGGGATCTCCTGAGTATTTGGGTGTGAAGTGCGGGGGTGTGAAGTTCGGGCGCCTCGGGTCGCTGCCAGACGAATCGTCGAATGCGGCCAGCCAGCCCACGACGATTTTCGGCGCGAAGACCTTCGGATTGTACCGCCGCGAGGGAGTTCCGCGACGTGGCGAAATGTGACGCGATACATGACAATCCGCAGCGTTTGCTATCCTCTCGCCCCATATGTCCAAGCCCGACAAACCCGACAAGCCTGACAAGCCCGACAAGCCGGCCCGGACCGGCCGCAAGATTTTCCCAACGCCGGAGGAAGCCGAGGCCGCCTTCTATGACGCGTTCGAGCGCTGCAACCTCCCGGCCATGATGGCCGTGTGGTCGAGCGAGGATCATGCGGTGTGCATCCATCCCGGCGGCCCGAGGCTGGCCGGCTTCGAAGCCATCCGGGCCAGCTGGAGCGACATCTTTTCCGGCGGGCAGAGCTTCAAGATGCGCGTATCCGAAGTCCGCACCATTTCCAGCCAGACCCTGTCCATCCGCATGGTCTACGAGACCCTGGTTCCGGACAACGGCGAGCCACCCGCCACCCCCATCCTCGCCACCAACATCTTCGCCCTCACCCCCAACGGCTGGCGCATGGTGCTGCACCATGCCTCCGCCGCGCCCGATGGCACGACAGCGGAGGAACAGGGGACGGGGCGGGTGCTGCACTGAACCTCGACGTGCGCACCTTTGCCGTTGCCCTGGCGTGCGCAGCCAGCCTGACGCTGCCCGCCTTCGCCCAGCCCAGCCCGCAGAAGGTCATCCGCGCCGCCTACCCTTCCGCCGAGCGCGGCTTCGACTGCGCGGCCGAGTCCGACGAGATCACCGGCACCTTCTGCGACAACTTCTTCGATTCGCTGCTGCAGTACGACCATTTCGCGCGGCCCATCCGCCTCATGCCGCGCGCGGCGGCGGCGATGCCCGAGGTGCGGGACAACGGCGCCACGTACATCTTCAAGATCAAGCCCGGGATCCGCTTCACCCCCGACCCCGCATTCAAGGGCCGGACGAAGGAACTCACCGCAGCCGACTACGCCTATTCGCTGAAACGCCTCATCGATCCGGTGGTGAAGGCGCAATGGTCGTTCCTCATGGATGGCAAGCTGAAGGGCGGCGACGAGCTGGTGGCGGAGGCGAAGAAGACCGGCAAGTTCGATTACGACAAACCCATCGAAGGCCTGCAGACGCCGGACAAGTACACGCTCATCATCAAGCTGAAAGAGCCGGACTGGAACATGCTCTACATCCTCGCCATGCCGCCCACCGCGGCCGTGGCACGCGAGGTGGTGGAGCACTACGGCAAGGCCTTCGCCGAGCATCCCGTCGGCACCGGCCCGTTCCGGCTGAAGCAATGGGTGCGGTCGTCACGAATCGTGGTGGAGAAGAATCCGGATTTCCGCGAGGAATACTTCGAGACCGCCGGCAGCGATGATCCCGCCGACCAGGCGGCCATCGCGCATCTGAAGGGCAAGCGTCTGCCGCTGGTGGATCGCGTCGAGATATTCATCGTGGACGAGGAACAACCGCGCTGGCTGGCTTTCCTGCGGAATGAGCACGACTTTCTGCGGCCAGTTCCCGAAACCTTCACCGGCCTTGCGGTGCAGAACGGCAAGATCGCACCGGACCTTGCGGCGCGCGGCATTACCGCTCGGCCGGATGAAGTCGCCTGGCTTACGTACGCCGTCTACAACATGCAAGACCCCATCGTCGGCGGCTACAAGCCGGAGAACATCGCATTGCGTCGCGCACTCTCGATGGCTTATCCGGTTCATAACGAGATCGCCGTGCTGGAGAAAGGGGCGTCGATACTGATGCACTCCTACATCCCGCCCGGCATGGCTGGCCACGTGAATGAGCGTGCCCCCTTCCTCGACTACAACCCGGCCGGTGCCAAGGCGCTGCTGGACATGTATGGCTACCTCGACCGCGACGGTGACGGCTGGCGCGAGATGCCGGATGGAAGGCCGCTGGTGATCGACTTCGCCGCCGTGCCGCGACAGAAGGATCGTCAACGCGCCGAATTGTGGAAACTCGCCACCGAGGCCATCGGCATTCGGCTGACGTTCGCCAAAGTCGAAAAGCTGCCCGATCTGCGCCGACAGGCCCAGCTCGGGAAAGTGCAGATGTGGGCCTACGGCTGGATCGCCGACTATCCCGACGGCGAGAATTTCCTGCAGCTGTTCTGGAGCAAGTCCATCGGCGGCGCCAACTATTCGATGTTCAACCTGCCCGAGTACGACCGGCTCTACGAGAAGGCCAAGACCATGCCTGACTCACCCGAGCGCACCGAGCTCTATCGCAAGATGGTGCACCTGCTCTGGATCTACAGCCCGTGGACGGTGAACTTCCTGAAGCAGGGCACGATCCTGGTTCAGCCGTGGGTGATCGGCTTCAAGAAGCATCCGTTCCAGCATGAGCCATGGCGGTATCTGGATGTGGATCTGTCGAAGGCGAAGGCGCCGTCGAAGCGATAGGTTGGCTTTGCGAATATTCGCAATCATCACTTAGCCCGGATGCAGCAACGCGTAATCCAGGATTGCTGGTGTAGCACTCAGAGTCCCGGATTTCACTGTGTTGTATCCGCGCTACGATAGTGAGTCAATCCATCCAAGGCCGAGACATGTACCGCAGTGTGCCCCATGCAGATTCTCAATCTGCCCAGTACCGCTGCATTCAGTGCAGGCGCGAGCATTCTCAGGCTTCCTGGGCAAGATGATTGCCAAGGCGGGAAAGCGCTTCCCGGCGAGGATGTGAATGAACCGAGTCCACTTTTCATCGGACCAGGATGTGGGCACTTCAAAATCATCGAGCTGAATGACAACGCCGTCCGAGGCAAGCAGCGAGATTCCGCCGATTCCGTTGAAGACAGGAAGCGAATTGTGCTTCGCAGCGATGTGCCGAAGTGGTGAGGCTGGATCCGCCAGATAATCCACCAGCGTCTTCGCCAAGGCAACGTTTGCGCCATCGGGCCAGTTCATGAAGCGCGGCAAGTATCTGAACGCAACGTCGAGTTCCGCCGAATCGGGAATTGGCGTTGCGATGAAATGGCCGGCGGGCTAGATTGAATCCGCAATCAACCCGCCGGCCACTTGATCTGCACCTTGCGATTGTGCGCGAGGCAGTCGCGCAGATAGAGATTGATCAGGCTCTGATAGGGAACACCGGCTTCCTCCGCCATGCCCTTGAAGTACTCCACTACATCCTCGGACAGCCGCATGGTGACGGGCTTCTTCAGCTTCGCCGCATACGGATTCTTGCGCCGCTTCATCTTGGAGAGGTCGTATTCAGCTTTCATGTCAGCCACCTTGATAGAACGCGCTTTCGCGCCGGGTTGCCTTGCGGGCGGAAATGATTCGGATAACTTGACCGCGCCTGCGCTCGCAGTGGCAGACGATGAGCAGTCTGGCACCTGAACTCATGCCAAGCATCAGAAATCGCTCCTCCTCGGAAGAATGCTCCTCATCGAAGAACTGGAAAGCGAACTCATCGAAGAAAACAGACTTGGCCTCCTCAAAGGAGACGCCATGCTTCTTGAGATTTGCCGCGGCCTTGGAGGGTTCCCACTCAAACTCGATCATCAATACATTGTATTGATGGAAAATCCGCTGTCAATCCACGTGCTTGACAGCGAATATTCGCATCGCCCTGCTCACACGCTGAAGACCTTCACCCCCTCCGACCGCCCGCGAATATTCGCAACACCCTTCTCCACAAACGGACCGCTGTCCGCTGCCAGCGCCACCGTGGATTCCGTCAGCAAGATCGACGTCCCCAGCTCCTTGTTCAGCACCTCCACCCGCGCCGCGACATTCACCGCATCGCCATATACGGTGTAGCCCATGCGGTCCGCACTGCCGACCAGTCCGGCGCACACGGTGCCGGTGTTGATGCCGATGCGCGTGGGCAGCGAGCCGCCGTGCGCGAATATTCGCGAGGAGAGCGCTGACTGGATGGCGCGCGCGGCGCGGATGGCGCGGGCGGCGTGATCGGGTTGCGGCGCGGGCACGTTGAACACCGCCACCACGGCATCGCCGATGAAGTTGTTGATGTAGCCGCCTTCCGCATGGATGGCTTCGTTGACCACGGCGAAGTAGTCGTTGAGCAGCTTCACCGTGTCGTCGGGCGACAGTTTTTCGCTGATGGCGGTGAAGCCGGTGATGTCGGTGAACATGACCGTGGCTTCGAGCATGCGGCTGTCCAGCTTGCCGCCGCCGCTGATGAGTTCACCCACCAGCTCGGGATTGAGATAGCGGCCGAAGGCATCGCGGATGAGCGCCCGTTCGCGCAAGCCGGCCACCATGCCGTTGAAGCTGGCGGTCAGACGGCCGATCTCGTCATTGCTCACCACCGGCACGCGCGTCTCCAGATCGCCCTGACGCACGGCCTGTTGCGCGCTGTCCAGCAGGGCAACGGGTCTCAGGATGCTGCGCGCGGCAAAAGCGAGCGAGATGCTGATGGTGAAGAGCGACGCCACCATGTCGAGCGCGATGGTCTGTGTCGGCGACAGGCCCTGCACGCGGCGCAGCTCGGCAAAAATGGATAGATCCAGCCCCACCAGCGTCGCGGGCAGAAAAGCGAGCACGAAGAAGATGGCGCCCAGTTTCACTTCCAGACGGGAATCCAGCGGCGGCACGCTGAGACCGAGCGCGGCGCCCTCCTTCGCGCGAAAGCGGGCCACGACATCATCAACCAGGAAGTAGATGCAGAAGGCGTAGTTGGCCGCGTAGACGAAGCTGTACCAGGGCAGCGCCAGCACCCGCACCGAGAGCGGGATGGCCTCCATGGTCCCATCTTCGGGCGAGAACACGCCGCTGTAGAACGCGGCGAAGCAGTAGAGCAGCGTGACCGCGAACGCCCACCGGCCGGACCAGGCGGCAAGGCGCTGCAGCCGGGCGATGCCGCGCGCGTCGGCGAGGTCATCACCGAGGCGCATGACCGGGGCGAACATGAACGCCGCCACGGCAAGGTTGAGGGCGCCCAGCACCAGCAGATTCACCAGCACGGCCTGCGCGGCGACATCGGCCCGCCCGGCCACGTAGATGAAGATGCCGGTGATGCCGGCATCGAGCAGCATGAGCATGCCCATCGCGACGAGATACGACCGGCGGAGCTCGCAGAGCGCGGGCCGGACTGCCGGGGTCGTGCGGATGCCTGCGGGCTCGGTGGGCGTGGACATGGGGCGCATTCTACGAAGGATGGGGCACTACGGGGGGCCCCGTCCGGGTGGATGCGAATATTCGCAAGGTGGGAGCTGCGGCCATCCGCTAAACTTCCGCCATGACTGCTTCCTTGAATCCTGCCCGAACAGCCACTTCCACGCCCGCCGTCGCAGTGTCCCAGCCCATCCGCCTCGCCGCGACGCTGCTGACCGCCACCCTGCTCTGCGTGCTCGCATGGATGCTGGCCGGGATGATCTGGGCGCTGCTCACGCCCGCGCAACGCCCTGTTGCCGCGCCGACGCTGGCAGGCGCCAGCGACTGGGAACGTGCCCGCGCATTGTTCGGTGATGAAGCTGCGGCATCGGGCCAGACGGCTGCGGTGAACACCTCCGGCATCCGCCTGCGTGGCGTGTACGCCGTGGATGGCAAGACGCTGTCCGCCGCCGTGGTGAACACGGGTGGCAAGCGTGATCTCACGGTGCGCATCGGCGAGGAAATCGAGAAAGGCGTGACGCTGGCTGCAGTGGAAGCCGACCACATCGAGATCAGCCGCGGCGGCGCGCGCGAACGCATCGAACTGGATCGCCGCATCGTCGCGCAGCGGGGCGGCGCCGCTGGCAGTGCGAATATTCGCGGGTTCCGCCTGAACGTGGCCAAGACGGGCCCGAACAACTACAGCCTGTCGCGCAGCGAACTCAACGCCACGCTGCAGGACCCCAACCAGCTCGCCTACACCGGCCGCATCGGCACCGGCTCGGGTGGCGGTGTCCGCATCGACAGCGCGCCCACGGGCAGCCTGCCGCAAAAGCTGGGCCTGATGGAAGGCGACGTGATCCGCAGTCTCAACGGCCAGCCGGTGAACTCCGCCGGCGACCTGGCGCGCCTCTATGGTCAGTTCGGGACGCTGAGCAACCTGCGCGCCGACGTGATGCGGGGCGGGCAGTTGATGGTCATGAATCTGCAGATCACGCCCTGAGCCGCAGCACGCGCGGCCGCGCATCTCAGCCCGCGTCGCGGGCCTGATCGACGGCCATCGGCACCGTGTCGGTGAGTTGCGGCCACGACCGGGCGAAGAGAGCCGCCGTCACCTGAATGGCGTTCTCCAGCCGCGCCATTGGCGGGCCAGCCACCAGAATGTGATTCAGCCCGCGCGCTTTCAGCACCTCCATGAAACGCCCGGTCATCCACGCGCGGATGTGCTCGCCATCACGCACGCCGTCCTGTTCGAAGGGCACGCCTTCATGGTCGGTGACGATGTACAGCGCCGGCACGCGCGAGTCGGCAATCTCCCGGACCGCAGGGGCCTCGCTGCCCAGGTAGCGCTCATGCCAGATTTCGGTGGCCAGCGCATCGGTGTCGCAGATCAGCAGCGGTCCGCCCAGCCGCGCGGCCTCTTCCTCCCACGCGGTCTGCACCTTGGCAATGTGCACGAACTCGTCGGTTGTCCAGACCAGCTCCTTCATGCCTGGCGCGGGCTTGCGTTCCAGCTGGGCCATGGCCCGCGCCTGGGCCAGTTTCTCGACGGTGAAAGCGCGCCCGTACTCGCCGATCCAGCGGGTCTCGTGGTGCGGCGGGCCCTGGCGGCGCCAGTAATCGGCCAGGGCCAGCGAGAGCGTTGTCGTGCCGGTTGATTCCGCGCCGACCACGACCACGCGCTGGGCAAGGCCACCCCGCACGGGTGCCGCCAGATGCCGCCAGTAGCGCACCGGGTCGCGGCGCACCAGCGTGCCGGAGATGGGAAAGTTGTCGCGCGCAGGATCCAGCGTGACGGGCGTGGCATCGAAGTGGCGTGCCAGCTCGGCACCATAGGTTTCCGAGGTGAACACGCTGGTGATGGGGCCGGCATCGCTGCCCCTCAGCGCCTCCTGCATCAGCGCCACGTGCTGGCGCCAGATGGCCGGGTCCTTGTAGTCAACAGGGACATCATCGACGATGCCCAGCACCTGCACGTTTGGCAGGTCGCAATGCACTTCCGCCATCCACGCCATGCGCTTGTCCAGCGACAGGCCCTCATGGCTTGCCGCCATCACGATGACCGACACCCGCTCGCACACCGCGGCCGCGGTGCGGACCAGAAAGTGGTGACCATCGTGGGGCGGGTAGAACTTGCCGATCACCAGACCGTGGGCGCTCTTCATGCGGCCGCCCCGTGTTGCGCGGCCAGCGGCTTGCCCGGCAGCCGGGCGCGCCATTCACGCAGCCCCTGGATGCACATGATGAGGAAGATGACGTAGAGCAGCGCGGTCAACCCCAGGCCGCGGCTCCAGTAAAAGGGGATGGAAATGACATCGACCAGGATCCAGAGCCACCAGCACTCCATGACCTTGCGCGCCTGCCACCAGAGCGCGCCCAGGCTGATGCACAGGATCGCGGCATCGATGACGGGCGCCGGGCTGTCGGTGAAGGTGCGCAGATACCATGAGACGGCCACCGCGCCGACGACCATCAGGACGGCGACTGCGCCCCACTGGCCGGGCCGGGCCCGCGAGATACCGCCCTCGGCATGATCAGCGCTGCGCGACCAGCACCACCAGCCGTAGATGGCGGTGGCAAAGAAGACAACCTGCAGCAGCGCATCCGCGTACAGCTTGGCATGGAAGAAGACCAGGGAGTAGCAGGCGACACTGACCAGACTCACCGGCCAGTTGGCGATGTGCACCTTCACGGCCAGCCACACACAGGCCACGCCAGTGATGAAGGCCAGGATTTCGATGGGTGTTGCCGACTGGCCAAACAGGCTAAAGGCGGGGGTGAACAGGGCGTCGAAAGACATGAAGGCGGATGGCGTCGAGGCGAAGGGCCCTCCTCGGATGGGAGCGGGCAGCCGGCAGTCTAGCCTACCCGGAACCGCGCGGCAGACCTGACTGGACTGCAACACTGGATTCACACGCCCCTGTCATACTTCGGTCATCGCGCCGCCTACGCTGCCGGAGAGACCGAGCCAGCAGGTAGAATCAGCGCCAATCTTCACGTAGCGGCTCCTTTTCGGACCCTGCCACCCTAACATCCTCGCCGACTTCATACTCCGCCAATGCCTGCCATCGCACCTCGACTGTCCAAGCTCTCCGTTGCCTGCGCAATCGCCTGCTCGCTTACCCTGGCCGCACCGCTGACTGCGCTGGCGCAAGCCCCGGCCGCCGCTTCGCCAGCAGCAAGAGCGGGCGAAGACCAGATCACGCTGAATTTCGTCAATGCCGACATTCCCTCGGTGGCCAAGGCCATCGGCGGCTCGATGGGCAAGACCTTCATCTTCGACCCGAACGTGACCGGCAGCGTGAACATCGTGTCGGAAAAGCCCGTGTCGAAGGATCTCGCTTACCACATCTTCCTCGCCGCACTTCGCCTGCAGGGCTTCACGGCGGTTGAAGGCAACGGCTTCGTCAAGATCGTGAAGGAAGCCGACGCCAAGCTGACGGGCGGCACGCAGGATGCCAAATCCGGCCAGATCATGGGCGACCGCATCATCACCCAGGTGTTCCAACTGCAGAATGAGTCGGCCGCGCAACTCGCCACCGTGCTGCGCCCCCTCATCTCGCCCAATAACTACCTCGCCGCGTATCCCGGCAACAACACGCTGGTCATCACCGATTACGCCGAGAACGTGCGCCGCATCAGCCGCATCATCGCCAGCATAGACGTGCCGGCCTCGACCGATGTGCAGGTGATCCGCCTGCAGTACGCGTCCGCCGTGGACGTGGGCAACCTGCTGCAACGGCTGATGCCGGAGACCAACGTCAATCCCGCGTCGCCCGGCACGCCGGCGAAGCTGGTGATCGGTGTCGATCCCCGCTCGAACAGCCTGCTCGTGCGCGCCGACTCACCGGCCATCACCACACGCCTGAAGGCGCTGGTTGCAGGGATGGATATCCCGACGGCGGCAAACGGCAATATTCACGTCGTGTATCTGCGCAATGCCGAAGCGCCCAAGCTGGCCGAGACGCTGCGCAGCCTTCTGGCTGGTGAGCAGAAGTCGGTGACGCAGCCCACGACTACGACGGCCACCGCAGGCACGGCGACCGCCAGCGGCACCACCCAGCAGACCGTCGCCGCACCGGCCAGCACCATCCAGGCCTACGCCGCGACCAACTCGCTCATCATCACCGCACCCGATCATGTGTACAACTCGCTCCGCGCCGTGATCGACAAGCTCGATGCCCGCCGCGCCCAGGTTCATGTCGAAGCGCTGGTGGTGGAGGTGAGTGCCACCATGTCCGCCGAATTCGGCATCCAGTGGCAGGACTTGTCGGGTCTCAACCGCAGCAACGGTGCGCAGATCATCGGCGGCACCAACTTTGGCGGCGCGGGCCAGAACATCATCGGCGCCGCGGCAGACCTGTCCTCGCTGGGCCAGGGCCTCAACCTCGGCATCGTGCGCGGCAAGGTCAAAATCGGCGACACCGAATTCCTGTCGCTGGGCGCACTGGCCCGCGCGCTGGAGGCAGACAACAAGAACAACGTGCTGTCCAAGCCCAACATCCTCACGCTGGACAATGAGGAAGGCAAGATCGTCGTGGGCCAGAACGTGCCCTTCGTCACTGGCAGCTTCACCCAGACGGCCAACTCGTCGACCAACCCGTTCCAGACCATCGAGCGCAAGGACATCGGCCTCACGCTGAAGGTCACGCCGCAAGTGGCGGAAGGCGGCACGGTGAAACTGAAGGTCTATCAGGAAGTCTCCAGTGTGGTGCCGGTGTCGAGCACGATCAAGTCGGCCGATCTCATCACCAACAAGCGCTCCGTCGAAAGCACTGTGCTGGTGGATGACGGTGATGTCGTTGTCATCGGCGGCCTGATCTCCGACGACACCAAGAACGGCGAGAGCCAGGTGCCCATCCTTGGCGACATTCCGGTGCTGGGCAATCTGTTCAAGTACAAGTCAAAGTCGCGCGACAAGACCAATCTCATGATCTTCCTGCGACCGACCGTCCTTCGCGATGCCAAGGCGGCAGCGCAGCTGACTGGCGATCGTTATGACTACATCAGAAACGAGCAGTCCGAATTCAACAAGGACAACTCGGGCCTGTTGCCGCCGGTGGGTGGTGCCGAGCTGCCTGCCCGCGCCGCGCCCGCCGCCGCACCTGCTCCCAAGGCGGGCGGGAAGTAATGGACCTCTCCCGACTCACCCAGGACAACGCGCCCGTGCAGCTTGATCCCCGCATCGTCCGCCTATTGCCCTACCACTTCGCGCGCGCCAAGGGGGTCATTGCAGCGCGCGAGGTGAGTGGCCTGCACGGACCGGAGATCGAAGTCTGGCTGCGCCCCGATCCGGAATCGGCCACGCTGGCCGAAGTGCGCCGCATGGCCGGCAAGCCGCTGAAGACGGTGCTGCTCAGCAAGGAAGAATTCGACAAGCGCCTCGCAGCCGCGTACACCGGCGATGAAATCGTCACCGAGCAGTTGATCGACGACATCGGCCAGGACGTGAGTCTGGCCGAGCTCACGCAGTCGCTGCCGGAGATCACCGACCTCCTCGAAACCGAGAACGACGCGCCCATCATCAAGCTGGTCAACGCGCTGCTGACCCAGGCGGTGAAGGAAGGTGCCTCCGACATTCACCTAGAAGCGTTCGAGCGCCGCTCGCTGGTGCGCTTCCGCATCGATGGCGCGCTGCGTGACGTGGTGGAGCCGAAGCGTTCTCTGCATGCCGCGCTGGTGTCGCGCATCAAGGTGATGGCGCAGCTCGACATTGCCGAAAAACGATTGCCGCAGGACGGCCGCATCACGCTGCGCATCGCCGGCCGCCCGGTCGACGTGCGCGTGTCAACGCTGCCCACCGGCCACGGCGAACGCGTGGTGATGCGCCTCCTCGACAAGCAGGCGGGCCGCCTGTCGCTGGATGGCCTCGGCATGAGCAAGCCGACCTTGGCGCAGCTGGATCAGCTCATCCAGGCGCCGCACGGCATCCTGCTCGTCACCGGCCCCACCGGCTCGGGCAAGACGACGACGCTGTACGCCGCGCTCTCCCGCCTCGACCACCGCACACGCAACATGATGACGGTGGAAGACCCGATCGAATACGACCTGGACGGCATCGGCCAGACCCAGGTCAACCACAAGATCGACCTCACCTTCGCCCGGGCGCTCCGCGCCATCCTGCGCCAGGACCCGGACGTGGTGATGATCGGCGAAATTCGCGATCTGGAGACTGCGCAGATCGCCGTGCAGGCCTCGCTCACCGGCCACCTCGTGCTGGCCACGCTGCACACCAACTCCGCTGCCGGTGCCGTGACACGCCTCATCGACATGGGCATCGAGCCCTACCTGCTCTCGTCCACGCTGATCGGCGTGCTGGCCCAGCGCCTGGTGCGCAAGCTCTGCCCCGAATGCAAGGCGCCGCACACGCCGGACGACACCGAGCGCGCCATCCTCAATGAATCGCTGTTTCCGGTGTACGGCCCGGTCGGCTGCGCCGCCTGCGGCTGGAATGGCTTCAAGGGCCGCACAGGCATCTATGAACTGCTGCCGGTCGATGACGGCATCCGGAAGCAGATCCACGACGGCGCGTCCGAAGCCAGCATCGCCAAGGCGGCGAGGAAGGCCGGCATGCTCACCCTGCGCGAGGATGGATTGCGCTGGGTGAATGACGGCGTGACCTCGCTCGATGAAGTGCTGCGGGTCACGCGTGACTGACGCGCCCCTGATGCGAATATTCGCGTACCGCGAATATTCGCAATAGCCGAATCCAGAAGCAGATGCCCGGATACCGCTACAAAGCCGTTGATGCCGAGGGCCGCGAAACCCGCGGCGTGCTCGAAGTCGACAGCCCGCGCCAGGCGCGCGCGCAGTTGCGCGAGCAGGGCCTGTTTCCGGTAGACGTCACCGCGATTGAAGCGGCCAACGACGCCAGCTCGCCGCAGCGCGCCTTTCGCATGGCGAGCGCTGATCTCGCCAACCTCACCCGCCAGCTGTCCACGCTGCTGAACGCCGGCCTCACGGTGGAGGCGACCCTGTCCGCGCTCATCGAGCAGGCCGACAGCGACCGCGACAAGCAGATCCTCGCGGGCCTGCGCGGTGACGTGCTCGCAGGCCAGTCGCTGGCCGCCGCCATGGGCCGCTTCCCGCGCGTGTTCGACGAGCTCTATCGCACGCTGGTCAATGCCGGCGAGACCTCCGGCAAGCTGGCCGAAGTGCTGTCCCGCCTCGCCGACCACGTCGAGGAGCAGCATGCGCTGAAGCAGAAGCTGATGATGGCGATGATCTATCCCGCCATCGTGCTGGTGGTGTCGCTGGCAGTGGTCATCGCGATGATGGTGTACGTCGTGCCGCAGGTCGTGGGCGTGTTCGACCGCACCAGCCAGACCTTGCCGCTGCTCACCCGCGCGCTGCTCGGGCTGTCCAAATTCATCCAGGCCACCGGCGTGTATTGGCTCGTCGCTGGCGTGATCGGCGTGTGGTTTGCCCGCCGCTCGCTCAGGAACGAAGCCGTGCGCCGCCGCTGGCATTTCTGGCTGCTGGGCCTGCCGCTCATCGGCCGGCTGGAGCGGTCGCGCAATGCCGCGCAGCTCGCTTCGACGCTCGCCATTCTCGGCGGCAGCGGCGTACCAATCCTCACGGCGATGGATGCGGCGCAGGGCGTGGTGTCCAGCCTGCCCATGCGCGATGCGGTTGAACGCGCTGCAAAGGCGGTGCAGGAAGGTGCCGCACTCTCCCGCGCACTGGGAGCCTCCGGACTTTTTCCGCCGGTGATGGTGCATCTCATCGCTTCCGGCGAAGCCAGCGGCCGCCTGCCCGAAACGCTGGCCTCGGCCGCGCGACAGCAGCAGAACGAGGTCAGCCTCAAGGTCGCCGCCTTCGCAGCACTGGCCGAGCCGGCGCTGATCCTGTTCATGGCAGGCGTGGTGCTGCTGATCGTGCTGGCGGTGCTGCTGCCGATCTTCCAACTCAATCAACTCGTGGGACGCTGAGCATGATCCTTACTCGCAATCCATCCACCCATCGTCGCATTACCGGCTTCACCCTGATCGAGATCATGATCGTGGTGGTGATCCTCGGCATTCTCGCCGCCGTCATCGTGCCCAATGTCATGGACCGCCCCGACATGGCACGCGTGGCCGCCGCCAAGCAGGACATCGCGCAGATCAGCCAGGCGCTGAAGCTCTATCGCCTCGACAACCAGTCCTATCCCAGCACGGATCAGGGCCTGCAGGCGCTGATTGCGAAGCCCACCACCAATCCGGTGCCCGGCAACTGGCGCAAGTATCTGGAGCGCCTGCCGAAAGACCCGTGGGGCAATGACTACCAGTACCTCAACCCCGGCGTGAAGGGCGAATTCGATGTGTTCAGCCTGGGCGCCGACAAGGCCGCCGGTGGCGAAGGCAACAACGCCGACATCGGCAACTGGAATCTGTGAGGGATGTCGTCCCGCTGAAAGTACCCAGCCCCCATTCCGCCATGGGGAGACTGCCCATGCGGGGCGCCGGCTTCACGCTCATCGAACTCCTGGTCGTCACGGTCATCATCGGTATCGGGCTGGCGCTGGCGCTGGCCAACCTGCAACCGGATGACTCGAAGGCGGCGCGACGCGACGCCCACGCGCTGGCGGGACAGCTTGAACACATCCAGGAACGCGCCCTCTTCGGCGGCCAGGCCATTGGCGTGACCTTCGGCGCGGACGGCCCGCAGACCTGGCAGCGTGATGCCAAGGGCGAGTGGGTCACGGTCACTCTGGATGCGAATATTCGCAAGGCCGACATCGCGGTGGAAGCCCTGAAGCTCGGCGCGAAAGAGATGGAGACCGACGCGCGCTTGGTCTTTCTGCCCGATGGCATCAGCCTGCCTTTCGAACTCACCGTGAGCCGGAGCGGACATCGTTTCCTCATCACCGGCGACCCGCTCGGGCGGATCAGCGTGAGCGCGGTGCAGTCATGAAGATGGCGCTCAAGCGCACCGTTGGATTCACGCTCATCGAAGTCCTGGTGGCGCTGGCCATTCTCGGCATCGCGCTCGCGGCATCGATGCGCACGTTGAATCTCTCTATCGACACCGCACGCGAAACCCGTGAGCGCCTCGCCGCCACCTGGGTGCTGCAAAACCGGCTGGCGGAAATCGAAGCGCGACGGCTCTTCCCCGGTCCCGGCGAAACCAGCGGCGAGGTGGTGTATGCGGGCCTGCGCCTGCTTTGGAAACAGCGGGTGGTCGATACGCCGAACGCCGCATTCCGCCGGGTCGAGCTCTCCGCCGCACTGGTAAACCAGCCGGATTACGCACTGGCTCGCTTGAACGGTTACGCGGTGCAGGCGCCATGAAACTCTTCAGCCGCCGCCGCAGCATCAAACGGCAACGCGCCTTCACCCTCATTGAAGTGTTGGCCGCCATGGTCATCTTCGCCATCATGGCGGTGATGTCGTATCGCGCGCTGGCCGGGGTGCTCGACTCGCGCGAGCGGCTGGAGGCCGAGGCGACCAAATGGCGCAACCTCGCGATCTTCTTCGCCCGCATGGAGCAGGATGTCGGCGCCACGCTGAATCGCCCGGTGCGCAGCATCGACGACATCTTCCAGCCGGCGCTGGCCGTGAATCCGGACAGCGGGGCCGAGGCCACGCTGGCGTTCACGCGCAGCGGCTATGTCGGCGCCGAGGGCACGCTGGCTGCGCCGCAGCGAATCGCCTATCGCCTGAAAGACAACGCGCTGGAACTCATGGTCTGGCCGCATCTCGACATGCCGCCGCGCGGCGCCGCCACCACCTACGCCGCCCTGAATGGCGTCACCGCGTTCAGCGTGCGTGCGCTGGACAGCGCCGGCAACTGGCAACCGCGCTGGCCCGCGCCTGGCACGGCGGCGCAAGGCGGGGCCGCCGCCGGCGCGCTGCCCAACGGGGTCGAAGTCACGGTAACGCTGGAAAGCGGTGAAGTCTTCACGCGAATATTCGCGTTGCGGGGGCAGTGATGGCACGCATGGCCCAACGCGAATATTCGCATCGTACCCAGCAGGGTGCGGCGATCATCGCCGCCCTGCTCGTCGTGACCCTGGTCGCCATCACCGCCACCACCCTGCTCGCACGGCAGTCGCAGGCGCTGACTCGCGTCGAAGCCACCCTGTCCCGCGCGCAGGCGACCGCCTTCGCCAGCACCGGCATCCACTGGGCGCGCGGCATCCTCGCCGACGACGCGAAGCGCAATGCCGTCGATCACCTCGGCGAAGCCTGGGCCAAACCGCTTGCCGCGCTGCCGGTGGATGATGCGGTGGTGAGCGGGCGCATCATCGACGCGCAAAGCCAGTTCAATCTCAACAATCTGGTGCGCAACAATCAGGCGAGCCCGAATGACATCCAGCTACTGCGCCGCCTGTTGGAAAAACTGGAACTGAATCCCGAGCTCGCCTACGCCATCGCCGACTGGATCGACCCGGACAGCGAGGTGAACACGGCGGCCGGTGCAGAAGATGCGTTCTACCTCGCGCAACGTGATCCCTACCGCGCCGCCAATCGCCCGCTGCAGTCGGTGGACGAGCTGGCGCGCGTGCGCGGCTTCACGCCGGTGATGGTGGCGAAGCTGAAGCCCTACGTCACCGCATTGCCCGCCATCACCCGCATCAATCTCAACACCGCCGACCCGCTGCTCATCGAGGCCACGCTGCCGGAGCTGGATGCGTCCGAGCGGCAGAAGCTGGTGAAGGACCGCGAGAGCAAACCCTTCGAACAGCTCGCCGACATCGCGGCGCGCTACCCCAAGGCGCCGCCAACGGTGGTGAACAACGACCTCGACGTGAAGAGCCAGTTTTTTACCGTCACCGTGGCCATCTCGGCCGGCACGCGCGAGCACCCGGTGACGCTGGCGTCCGAGGCGCTGCTGCGTCGCGATGGTGGCGGGGCCAACCAGGGGTGGCCCGCTATAATTCGCGTCAAACCTTACTGAGTCTCCGATCGCGGCCCGCATCGACTGCGCGTCGCCATCCACTGCCCACCTTGCATCTCATCCTCCAACTCCCGGACAGCGTTCCCGGCAGCACCCAGCTCGGTGCCTGCCGCTGGTGGCTGCTCAACCGCAGCGGCGCGTTGCTGCGCGAGGGCACGAGCGCGCCGGCAGAGGTGCCGATGGGCGAGCGGGTCACGGTCACCATTCCCGCCAACCGCGTGCTGTTCACCGAGCTGAAGCTGCCGCCGGTGTCGGCCGCACGTCTGGCCACGCTGCTGCCCTTCGCCATCGAAGACAAGCTGATGAGCGACCCGGCGACCATCCTGGCACTCGCCGGGCCGGCCAGTGCATCCGGCGAGCGGCCGGTGGCGGTGGTGGACAAGCCGTGGCTCCTGCAATCGCTCGCCGCGTTGAAGGCGGCCGGGCTCAATCCCGATGCTGTCGTGCCGCAAAGCGAGCTGGTGCCGCGAACGGCAGGCGCCTGGTCCGCACTGCTGCCGCCCGGCGGGCGCGAAGGCGTGCTCGTGCGCGAGGATGGTTTCGCGCTGGCGTTCGACGTGTCATCCGATCCCACGCCGCCGCTCGCGGTCGTGCTCGCGGTGAAGGAAGCCGGTGACAAGGCGCCGAAGAGCATCCTGGCGCTGGCCGCGAGTGAGGCCGAGGTGAGCGGCTGGAGCGCTGCGCTGAATCTCCCCGTCACGTGGCGCGCGCCGGCGTTGCGCGTCGACCAGAAATCCAGCTTCGATTTTCTCGACCACGATGCCTTGCGAATATTCGCGAAGCGCTCCGACTGGCAGACGCTGTGGCCCGTGTTCAAGCCGGCCGCCGTCATGGCCGGCCTCATTGTGCTGTTCCACTTCGCCTCGCTCGGCGTGTCCGTGTGGCAACTGAATCGGCAGGATGCGGCGCTCCGCAAAGAAATGGTCGCGACATTCCAATCCGCGTTCCCCGATGCCAAGGCCATCGTCGATCCGGCGCTGCAGATGTCGCGCAACCTCGCCGATCTTCGGCGCGAGCGCGGCCAGGCCACCGATCCCGTCGTGCCCGGCCTCGCCGCCATGCAGGGCTGGGCGCGGTCTGCGGGCGGCGAGGTGCGGCGCGTGCAGTTTGATGGCCGCAAGCTGGTCGCGGAGATTGCATTCGCTTCCGGCGCGCCCACTGCGCCCGCACCGGCGGGCCTCACCTGGGCCGCGAATGTCGACGGCAAGTCCGGCCAACTGAGCTGGGAGGCCGCGAAATGAGTGCCGTGCTCTCCGGCGTCACCGCACCGCTCGCCGCACGCTGGGCTGCGCTGAACACGCGCCAGCAGCGCATGGTGGTCGGCGGCGGCACGCTGCTCGCGGTGGCCCTGCTGTTCGCGGTGGTGTGGCTGCCGCTGCAGCGCGCGGAGCGGAGTCTCGCCGCGCGCCTGCCGACACTGCAGGCCCAGCACGCCGCCATGCAGCGCGACGCGGAAGAAGTGAAACGGTTGCGCAGCCTGCCTGCGACGCTGACTTCTCCGGGCAGTGCGGGCGCACGAGTGCCCGATGCCAATGCATTGCGCATGCTCTTCCCGGGTGCAGAGGTCACCGCGGTGGGCAACGGCCGCTACCGCGTTGTGCTGGCGGACGGCCGGTTCGGACGTTGGCTGGATGGCGTGCGCGGGCTGAATGGTCAGCTGGTGATCGCGGAACTCAATGTTGTTCGCACGACAGGCGAGGCGTTGCGCATCGAGGCCGTGCTGCAACCGCCCAAGGCGGGATGATGAGCGTAACGCGTTGGGTCCTCCTGTCGATTGCGGCGCTATTGATCGCGTTGCTCGCGCGCATGCCGGCGGCATGGGTTGTGGAGCGCGCCGCGCCGTCTTTGCGCGGCGTGCAGCTAGAGAACATCGAAGGTACGGTCTGGCGCGGCCGGGCAGATGTCACCCTCACGCAAGCCGGCCTCACGCTAAAGGACATCCGCTGGCGCTTCCAGCCGGCCGGATTGCTGGCGCTGCAATGGCGTTACGGGATTGAGAGCAGCGATGTCGCGCTGGCTGGTCGCGCCAGCGTGGGCCTGGGATTCGGGAGCGTCACGCTGACCGACGGCGAACTCGCCCTCCCCGCCCGCACGGCCGGCGCCCTCGTGCCCATGCTCTCCGCGTTTTCGCCAGAGGGAAACGTGATTGCGAATATTCGCACCCTGCAGTGCAAGGGCGAGCGCTGCACCGGCGATGTGAAAGCGACCTGGAATGGCGCCGCGCTGTCGCTGGCCGAGCTCCGCCCGCTGGGCGACTACCAGATCGACGCCGTGCTGAACGACGGCCGCGCCGACTTTGACGTGAAGACCTTGAAGGGCACGCTGCGCGCTGCCGGCAAGGGCCAGTTTGCGAATGGAGCGCTCCGCTTCACCGGCGAACTATCTGCCCCGCCCGACCAGATGCCACGCGTGCAAGGCCTCATGCGCCTCCTCGGCACGCCGGACGAACGCGGCGTGCTGCGCATCAACCGTTGATGACGACATCATGAGCACTCTTCCCACTGACGCGAATATTCGCACTGACCACCAGGACGCGGAATCGGTGCATGCATACCGCGCGCCGTGGTGGCTGCCGGGCGGCCATGCCCAGACCGTCTACGCCTCGCTCTACGCCCCCAAGGCCCAGGCCACCTATCGCCGCGAGCGCTGGGACTGCACGCCGAACGGCCAGCCGGATGGCGATTTCATCGATGTCGATTTCGTCGATGGCGATGCGGACAAGCCGGTGCTGGTG
>JANRIX010000026.1:0-8306 GCA_033764435.1 Burkholderiales bacterium | reverse complement strand
GCCGGCCGCTGACGCGGCCAAACCTTGACCACCAAGGTCAGCGGAACGACATTACACAGGCCCGTTCACCGTACCGATGATCACTGGAATCGCGTACCGGACAATAGCGGAATCGCTTACCGGCTTCGCCGGAATACGCAGCTGTGCAAGCATTTCCGTTTTTCCTGCACCCGGCCCGGCTGTCAGCGCAAGACAGCGCTCTATCTCCCGTGCGGCACGCAAGGCATTGGGTTCAAGCGTCAGCCCGTCTGCCGGTTGCCAATCGCCTACGGCGATCATTCAGGCAATTCCTCCAGCTTGGCGATCACCGCGTCCGCCAGTCGCGCCAGTGATTCAGGCATGTCGTTGAGAAGTTCTTCATCACTCAATTGGGCCAGAGCATCGATATGGGCCGCTGGCTTGCTGCCTAGCTTGAAACGCTTGTGATAGGTTTTGAAAAGTGCACGCTCATCGTCATCGTACTGTTCCGCGTCGAAATGGCTGTCGCCGAGGACGGCTTTGACCGTAGACTCACTCGGCGGATTAGACTTGACACCATACTCATTGGGAAACGAGAGCAACATCGCGAAGTCGAGGTCCAGCGGATAGGAGAAAAAAACGTCTCGCTTCTCCAATTCTTCAAGGTAGTGGAGATAGTTACGAACCTTCTCTTTCGCATCGTTCCAGGCGGGGATTCCGTGGTCCGGCGGGAGCTTGTTGGCAGGAGCGTATTCGCCTAACTGATCGTTGACGTACTTGATCCGGCCCCAGCCTCCTTGATGCCGGGCGACATCCAAATCGAGCAAAGTGAGATAGGGGATTTCGAGGGCCGAGAGCAGGCGCCAGAAGTGATTGACATGGCGGCCGCTCAGAGGCGCGACGGTCACAGCAGACTCATCGATTGGAATACCTTTGGCACGCAGGATACGGGGCAGAACGATTTCCTCGCTATCACCTTCTCCAAGGATGACCAACCGGGAGAAGTAGATTTCTGGATATGCCTGCACGGCTTCGCGGACAAACTTGTGGGCTTCATCGGACCTTTTTGGCAAGCGAATGCGCGTGGTCTTCGTGGTTCGCTCGCTGGTAAGCCGTAAGTAGCGAATGTGCCTAGGGTCTACTCGCCGCAGCATGGAAGGTGCATGGGTGGCGATCAGGGCTTGGGCATCCTCGTTACCCGCCATGGTGACCAGAGCATTCACGATTCTTCCCAGATAGTGAGGCGAGAGGCTGTTCTCAGGCTCCTCAAGGGCGACGATCGTAAACACCGGGGGGCGCAGCTTGTCCGGGTCGAAGGTCTCGTCGTCACCCGCAAGGACCGCACGCCCGATTGACTGTGCCGAGAGCACCAGCGACAGATAGAGCATGGACTTCTGGCCATCACTTAATCTAGAGAAATCGACCAATTCCTCGTCATGCCCGGGAGAAAATGAGACGGACAGATGTCGCAATAAGGCTTCGATCTCGGATGCGACGAAGGTGATCTGGGGGTCGGCGAAGAAACTGCCTTTGTGCAAGGTGCTCCAGGTTGTCTTCAGGTTTTCGCTCAGTGTCGCGATCGATGGATTACCAGCGAGGCTTTCGCTGATTTTGTCCGTGAAGCCTTTAATTTCTTCTCGCTCATCCTCCCAGTTTACGGCTCGCAGCATGCGGCCGAGCAGGGCATTGGCGCCGTAAGCGATGTGCTCGGCCGGGTCTCGTCGTGCGGGTAGGTAGTGGACTTGCACATGATTGCGCTCCGCTCGCGTAACCTGTGCCGTCGTGAGGGGAGAACCATTGGCATCGAGGTCCAGTACATGAACCAAGGTTTCCTCGATGTCTCCATTCACACCCATCGTGGCATCTAGGCGATACCGGACGCGAGGCGGGTCATCGGCGGAGTCCAACCGCATGTGGCCGAAGTGGGGGGCTACCGTTGCGACATCATCGTCATCTTCAAGTTCGGGGAAGATAAAGTCGGCTTCGATCCAGAGCTGCCTTTCCTCGGGAACCTCCTCTTCGTCATAGGGAACGTGGAAGTCCGACCGCCGGATGCGCCGCAGCGAGGGATCGAAGGCAAACAAACGGCACAGAGCCTGAAGGGCTGCCGTCTTGCCTGAGCCGTTCGGGCCGATCAGATAGGTGATGTCGTTGAGGGTCAGTTCGGTGGGCTCCGGCCCAAACGACTGAAAGCTGAATAGTCGGATACTCTGTAGTTTCATGTGACGCGTTAGTTCCTCTGTTTTGACTTGGCGTTTTCGAATGCGCGCTCACTGAACTACACACAACCAGCTACGGGTCATCGCTCGTTTGTAGCCGACTGTCGTTCCTCATAAACCATTCGTCGGCAATCTCTTTCAACTCCTGTCGTATTTGTGCTAGGAGCCGGTCAGCCTGCGTCTCGCTGTTGCCGGCATAGGCCAGCGTCAGCAGGGTGAGCGGATGCACCTCCATCACCTCGCACAGCTCGGCTAGTTTACTGAGCGTTGGGCTTTTCAGGTCGCGCTCCAAGGTGCTCAAGTAAGTGCGGCTCGATACGTCCGAGAACGCTTCTTGGCTCAGACCGCGGGCCTTCCTGATACGGCGTAGCGCGTCTGGCAAAGATGGCTTGACCGTTGTCATGCTGGACTACCCCTAAAATCCAGAATGACAACCGATTGCGCCCTATAGGGCTACAATCTATAGTATTCATTTGGTGTTGCTCTGCGCATCCGTGCTTTTCCGGAAATCCGCATCTGCGACTGGCATCAAATCCATGGAATCGCATCCGTGTCTTTGCTGGCTTCCGTCAATGCGCCTTCGTGCCTTTACGCGACTGCGGATGTGTTGGCTTGCGCTTCGCGCTTATACGTAGACGCGCAGACGCGATTCGGTGGTTCCGTGCATCGGAGAGGAAGCATGGCCATGAACCCGCTTATCACTGACGGGCAACGCGCGCGGCTATTGGCCAACGGCGAGGCGCGTGCTGCCGGCCACGCCACCGATCTGCTGCCGGTAGTGCGCCTGTTCACGTCGGACGCGCACGCCACCTGGCTGCTCGCAGCACTCGATCCCGAGGATGGCGACACCGCCTATGGCCTGTGCGACCTGGGCCTGGGCATGCCGGAGGAAGGCACTGTGCGACTGTCCGAGTTGGCGTCCATCGTCGGGCCGGGCAAGCAACCTGTCGCGCGTGACCTGTACTTCGTCGCCACGCGCACGCTGTCAGAGTACACACGGCTGGCGCGCATCAACGGGTCGATCATCGACTGATCGGCCCCGCTGGCCTGCTGTCGCGGGCCAGCACAGCGCCGCCAAGCGTGGCGCATTGTGTCTATTTCGGTCTGGGCTCAGACCGCTCGCGCATCAATGGGCACTCATGCACCGTGGAAGTGCGAGCAAGACCAAAACAGTCCTGATCCCTGGCGCCGCTTTCGGCAAGGTATCCCATGCCGCGCACCACCAGTGACCGCGCGGCCGTCGCATTCGGACGATCTGTGCAATACCCTGGAGCCGATCGGTCTTGACACCACCAGCCTAGCGAATACCTGTGACGATACGCCGATGACACCGTAGCTCCCCCTGACGCCCGTGGCGACGAGTCCTGCTGTCCGACAGGAGGCCGCGTCATGGCAGAGTCCGATCATTGGCACCCCGGTGCCGCCTACCTCTACGTCCTGCACCTGGACGGTCCCGCGCTGGCGTGGGAGTACCTGCGTCGCCACCCCGGTTATCGGCGCGACTGGCAACGCCGCCGCCGTCATCCCGCAGCGGCGCAGCGCTGGGGGCTGCGCCTGCTGGAAGACCCTGTCCTGGATGCGCGTGACGCGCATCCCGCCTGGTTTCCCGACCACGACGGCGTGGTGCAGGTCTATCCCGATGCCGACCCGCCACCCGATGCGCAGCGTTTCGCGTTCTGGCACATCCCCGGCCGCAAGCACCTGATCCATGACGGCCGGCGGCTGGTCCTCGCCAGCCGCTGGGCAGGCTGCTGCCTGCGCCTGGCCTTTGCGCCCGACTTGGCGGACGGCATGGCCTATGCCTACGCCATGCGTGCCTCATCCGATCCGTGTTCGCGCTGCCGCGCGCTGGTGGACGAACTGGACAAGCTCATGATCGCCACCACGCCAGTGGCCCTGGCCGGGCCGCGCCCCTCGACAACCGCGTTGCTGGAACTGCACACCGTACAGGCCCTCGATGGCGTGCTGGCCGGCGCCTCCCTGCGCACCGTGGCCCAGGTGCTGTTCGGCACGGGGGTCACCCGCCACGACTGGCACGCCGACGGTGCGCTGCGCGCCCGTGTGCGCCGACTGATCCGGCGCGGGCAGACCCTGATGTGCGGCGGCTATCGCCGCCTGGTACAGCTTCCCGCGCTTGAACAGGGACGTTCTGCTGCTCGCGCAAAACGTCCCTGAGCAAAACGCCTTGCTTTTCCGAGACTGCCTCCATCCGGCCGCGCTGTCGCGGTCGGCGATTCAGACCGATGGAGGTTCACGCCATGAGACCCGCACCGCTGCGGCCGCAAGCCGCACCCGCTGCCACTAGGCAGCCCGCACAGCCTTCGCGCTACCTGACCAACGACGAAGCCGCCGAATACCTGCGCCTGTCGCCGCGCACGCTGGAGAAGCAGCGCGTGATCGGCGGCGGCCCGCGCTTTCGCAAGTTCGGCCGCCGCGTCATGTACGCGGTGGCCGACCTCGACGCCTGGGCCGACGCGCGCAGCTTCGAGGCCACGTCCGACCCCGAGTACGCGGCACGCCACGCCGGCGACTACCGCGATGGCCGCTGAGACTCAGCGCGCGGGTGGCCCTCGTCGTGTCCAGCTCGGAGAAGGAGCGCGAACAGCTCGACCTGTTCCGCGCGCTGCCGGGCGACATGGCGCCGCGCGACGCACAAGACCTGATGGCCTATCCGTTCTTCTCGCTGGCGAAATCGCGGCGCACCGCGCCGATCGACTTCCGCTCCGGCGGCGTCACCGTGCGCGTGGAAGGCACGCGGGAGCACGGCATCGCCACCATCTGGGATGCCGACATCCTGATCTGGGCCGCCAGCCAGATCGTCGAAGCGCGCGACGCCGGCATCCGCCCGTCGCGCAGGATGCAGGCCACGCCCTACGAGATCCTGCGTTTCATCGGCCGCGGTACCTCGCTGCGCGACTACCAGCGCCTCAAGGCCGCGCTGGATCGCCTGCAATCGACCACGATTGCCACCTCGATCCGCGAGACCACCGGGCGGCGCCTGCACCGCTTCTCGTGGATCAACGAGTGGAAGGAGCGGACGGACGCCAAGGGCGCGCCGCTCGGCCTCGAACTCATCCTGCCGGACTGGTTCTTCGCCGGCGTGCTGGACGAGGCCCTGGTGCTGACCATCGACCGGGCTTACTTCAAGCTCACCGGCGGCATCGAGCGCTGGCTGTATCGCCTGGTGCGCAAGCACGGGGGCAAGCAGCGCGACGGCTGGCAGTTCGACTTCCCCTACCTGTATCGCAAGTCGGGCAGCCTGGCGCAGCCCCGCGACTTCGCCCGCGACTTGCGCCTGCTGGCCGCTCGGCAGTCGCTGCCGGGCTACGTGCTGTCTGTCGAACGCTGGCCCGGCGAGCCGGAAATTCTCGCCTTCCGCCCCGTGCCGTCCACGGCACGTTGATAACCGTGGGGATGAAAACGGGACAAGCTGTGAATGGGCTCGTGCTATCAGGCGCGCCGCGACTCGTGCTATCAGGCGCACCCGTATCGTGCTATCGGGCGCGCAAATCGCAGCTAACTTCAGCGGCCGCAAGGGTTTTTTCGGCCCTTAACTTTATATCTAACTTTAAAAGCTATCTAACACATACCAATAACTTGTTATTGGCGCGGTGGATAACCGCCCAAGGTCAACAGCAACAGCGTTTTTCAGGCCGATCATCGAGCCGTCTTCCGCAACGGAGGGCGGCACCATGATCGTCGCCTTGCTCAATCAGAAAGGTGGTGTGGGCAAGACCACGCTCGCCACCCACATCGCCGGTGAACTCGCGCTGCGCGGTGAACAGGTCATCCTGCTGGATGCCGACCCGCAAGGCTCGTCACTGGACTGGACACAGCGGCGCAGTCAGCAGGGCTTGCCGCGCCTGTTCAGTGCCGTGGGCCTTGCGCGCGAAACGCTGCACCAGGAAGCGCCGGAACTCGCACGGCGCTGTGATCACATCGTCATCGACGGTCCACCACGCATTGCCGCACTCGCGCGCTCCGCGCTGCTGGCGGCCGACCGCGTGCTGGTGCCGGTGCAACCGAGTCCCTACGACCTGTGGGCCAGCGCCGAGATGGTGGCATTGATCCGCGAGGCGCAACTGTTCAGGCCAGCGCTTCGCGCGGCCTTCGTCATCAACCGGCGTGTGGTGCGCACCGTCATCGGACGCGAAGCGCGTGGCGCACCCGCCGAGCAGCCGCTGCCCGCACTGCACGCGGAAATCCGCCAGCGCATCGTCTTCGCCGACAGCGTGGCCGCTGGGCGGCTTGCACGAGAAACCGCGCCAGACAGCGCTGCTGCACGCGAGATCACGGCGCTGACCGACGAGCTGCTGAGGTGGTCGCCATGAGTAGCAAGCGCATCGCCATCGGCGTGCGACCGCCGGCGAATCCGCAGGCCGAGGCCTGGATTCGCCAAGGCGACGCCAACGGCGTCCAGAAAAGCGACCTCTACACCGCGCGCCTGACCCTCGATGTAACGCCCTCCATGCGCGCCCGCATCAAGGTATCGGCCTTCACGCAGGGCGTGACGGTAGCCGAGCTGCTGCGTGCGCTGCTGGAACGCGAGTTCCCGGAGCACACGCCATGAACCCCGCCACGCAGGCGGTCATGGCTGCGCCACCGTCTTCACCGCAGCCGCTCGCATCACTCGACAGCCGCGTGCCGCTCACGCGCGTGTCGCTCGCCTACATCGAGCCGCGCATCAATCTCTATCTGCGCTTCGGCCATCCAGCTCGCACCGTGCAGCTCGACCGCTGGCGGCGCTGCGCGGTGTTCCTGCCGGCGGCGGTCTTTTGCCGCATCCGCTGGGAATCGAACGACTACGGCACCGTGCGCTGGCAGCTCCTGGTGCTGCAAGCCTGCACGCCGCTGGATGCCATGCAGAACATCCCCGGCATTCGTCCTGGTGCGCGCCTGCTGCTGCACGCCGAAGGCGAACAGAAAACGCGATCCGTGCTCGCACGGATCGACGCCATCGAAGCGCTGGGCATCGACCCCGCCGACGTGTCGCCCGCGTACTGGCGCACGCTCGGCAACCGTCTCGCCGCACGCCTGCCGCTGCCGGACTACACCGCCGAACGTCATGCGGCCTGGCTGGCCGGGAGGGCACTGCAATGAACATCACGACCGTCACCACAAGCGCCGTTCCTCGCTCGCGCCATCGCGCGCGCCTCGCACTGGCTGCACTCGCTGCCTGCGGCCTCGCTGCGCTGGCCTGGGCGGCCTTCGTGCAGCCATCGGCGCGCATCGTCTACAACCCGTCCGACAGCGTGCCGGTCGGCTGGTATCGCATCGAACCGGCGCACGCGCTGCACGTTGGCAGCATCGTGCTGACCACCTTGCCGGCAGACGCCGCCGCGCTCGCCGCGCAGCGCGGCTATCTGCCGTCGCACGTTCCGCTGCTCAAACGTGTTGGCGCGGTCGCGCCGCAACACGTCTGCATCGTGAATGGCATCGTGCGTATCGACGGCGTGCCCATAGCCGCCGTGCTGCGCACCGATCGCTGGGGCCGGCCGCTGTCATCCTGGCCACAGTGCCGTCCGCTCGCCGATGATGAGCTGTTCCTCCTGAGCAACACCAACCCGGCATCGTTCGACAGCCGTTACTTCGGGCCGGTCAGCGCCGTCGCCGTGCTCGGCGTGGCGCGACCGATCCGCCTGGAGCCACAGCCGTGACGGCGCACAGCAGCGCGCCGTTCGGCATGTCGTTCCCGTGTTCAGGCCGGTGCAGCGCGTGTGCGTTCGCACCGCGCAGCAACCGGCATTCCCCCGTGCAGACAGCTTGCCCTGAGCGCGCCATGCCGCAGGCATGGCGGGCGCTCGCCGGCGGCCAAGCTGCGCTATGCGCAGCGCCGCCGGGGCATCGCCCCCCCCCGTGCCGTCAGGCCGGGGGAAGATGCAGGGCAAGATTGAAGGGTGCGGCACCACGGTGCGCACAAAGCCAGTCTGCACGTGGGGTTGGCGCGGCACGCGCCCTATCGCGGCACCGTGCCGCGAGCAGCGTCAATGCCGCACGGGCATTGGCGAAACCGCGTGCATCACGCCCTGTGGTGCGCTGCACGTCGCCGGAGCTGCCGCATGAGCCGGCGCAGCAATGACGACGCCGACCGCTTCCGCCTGCGCCCCGGCGCGCCGAAGCAGCGCGGCG
>JANRIX010000015.1:0-4536 GCA_033764435.1 Burkholderiales bacterium | reverse complement strand
ACACGCTGGTCTATCTTGTCCGGCTGGCGGACACGCTGGACATCGACCTGCCCGCCGCCATCGCCGAAAAGATGCAGATCAACCGGGTCAAATACCCCGCCGAGCGGGTGCGCGGCGACGCGCGCAAATACGACGAGTACGGCTAAGGGCCCAGTTGCTGAGAAGTCGTAGGTCGGCGAAAGTCAAGAACTGCCTTGAAGTTCTTGATATAAAGGTCTCTGATCGTGGCACTCTATTTCAACGGCGTCACGCCCCCGCGCCGCCCGAACCCAAATGCGACCCGGAACACATCCGGCATCTGAATCCGTTTACCCTCCATGCGTTGCACCATGCCAAGTGCTTCCAGGTCGAGCAGGATGCCCGATGGTCCCTGTTCAAGGTTCTGGGGCGGCAGCTTGACGCTGGCCTTCCCCTGCTTCAGCAGGGCTTCCAATTGAACCAAGGTCTGTTCCGACTTCCAGATGCGCTCGATCTCGCTAGAAGCACAAGGGACCGTCAGGTTGCCTCGCAATGGATCCATCACCCGTTTCACCCAAGGATAGTCCTCTGTGATCTCCTGCACGCGAATCTGGGATGCCTCCTGAACGCCTCGCTGGATGCCACGATAATCTAGAGGGAACTCGTGGTCATCAGCTGTCTCTGCCGCTGCTCTGCCAAGCGCCGCCAGAAAGCTGCGCGGGCTGACCTGGTTCAGGCCATCTTGCAGGTGATTGACAAGCCAAGTGTAAGGCTTGCCCCGCTTGGTGCTGCTACCCATCGCCTTGCCTGCAAGGCGCTCGAACAAAGCCTCTTGACGGTCTTCGTCCTGACGCAAGATTGATGGCACGGCCCAGTCAGACTTTGAATTGGCCGCCGCTTGCGCGCGGCTTCCTACAACCCAGGCCGCAAACTGCTTGCGGCTCATACTGGCGTTCCCCAGGCACTGGTACAGCAGAGCATAGAGGTCAGCCCGGTGCCAAACTAGGGAAGCCTTAGTGGCCAAGAGCTTGGAGTAGTCGGCGAAGCTGGTGACATTGGCGTCCTGCAGCAAGTCCGGTCGGACGAAGACCTTACATCGGATGGCACGCGAGGACCTCATGTCCAACGCGACCTGCAGCAGCCCCTTGGCCAGCTTGTTGATGTGTTGCCAATCGTCGGCCATGCGGTCCAACGCATCGAACAACACCAGCAGGGTTTCATTATTGCTGCTCAGACGGTGATCCGCTTGTTCCATCTCGTGTGCAAAGGCTTCCGGGTTTTCCTGCACCCACAGCACCCGGTCCGCCCAACTCTTCAATCCGGCAAACCCCCCACCCACACCCGTGTGGTGCGCGAGTACGGCTCGCCAGATCGAACGCTCACGAAATTTCCGCTCCATCAGATCAGCCAGCGTCTCGGCATCGGGGGCTTGGGTGATTGATAGCCCCATGCCGAAGCCTTGAGCCACTTTCACGCCTTGGGGCAGGCGTGCTTCCGGAAAGCTTTCGCGTACGAATGACAAATGCTTGGGCGAAGCGAGCAATGAGAACCAGAACGACTTGCCTGCGCCGCGAATACCCTCGATCAACGTAGCGTCTAAATCCAGAGCCCTCGCGTGCGTTGGCGGAACGTAGGTAAATGCTTCGGGCCGACTGGAGGTTGCTCGATCTTGGGCCAAGACCGCTGCCGCCTCTTTGATGCCACTACGAATGGCTTGTTCAGGTGTGGTCATACTTCATCTTCCTCGGGGCGTTGCTCATCCCCGTCGATGCGCCGTGTCACCCACTGAATCAATGCACCAAAGGTTGCGTCCACTTGCGCATCATTTGCACCGCCCTGTTCTGGGCGCAGGCCAGGGTCGAACTCCTGGAAACGCTCGTCCCAATCCACCAAGATAGGAAAATGCGGTGCCGCCTCGTCTGTCTCGATGGGATGAAAATACTCGATATCCGCCTCCGCGTTGCCCTGCGGAATCGCGTCGTACATTGTCTCGGCGAACAGCTCGTAGGCCTTACGTTGAAAGCGTTTCACGCCCGCCTCTCGGTCGCTCTTGGGCGTCAACGCCCGCACGAGGGCTAGACGCTCCCGCGCATCGCGCACCACATCAGGCCGTCGCTGCCAATGACTGAAGAGTTGGCGATAGCCCTGCCAAGTCTGCTCGCTGTCTGTCGCGAACAGCAAGGCTGTATCGGCTAGGCCTGTGATGGCAGCAGCGGCCAGATCATGCAGGCCGGCGCGGCTGTCGATCAGCACGACGTTAGGCTGTTCGCGCGCCTCCAATGCCTGCACCATGCGGCGCAGGCGCTCGCCGAGACGCTGAGGCCCATGCTCGGACGGCACGTCGGAATAGGCGCGTGCCAGCTTGGCCAAGTAATCACTCTCCTGCGCCCCCATGGCGGCGACCACGCGCACCGCCCCCCGAGTGGATTCCCCTAACGGACTGGCCGATACCAAACCGGTCAGGACGCTGTCGCCCTGACCCACGGCGTCTTCAACCAGCCAGTCCATCACTCCAAACTGAGCGACCCGCTCTGGCGGAAGAATCAAACCCGAAAGGCCCGGTGACTCCAGATCGAAATCCACCAGCAAGACCCGCTTGCCTTGCCGCGCCAGCCCCCATGCCACCATGCACAGCGCCGTTGACCTTCCCACGCCGCCCTTGAGACCGAAGAACACTAGTCTGTGCGGATGTTCGCCCTCCGTATGCACCGGCTGCAGCCAGTCGTGGCCTGTCACCATTCGGTCCAGCATTAGAACTTCAACTGACGGCAACTGCTGGCCGTCTTCGTTGCAGCCCATCGGCACCATAGTCCGCAGCCAGTTCTGTTGGTCGAAGAATTTCTCCGGATAGCTAAAGCTGTCGCGAAACAGCAGTTCGTTGCTGGTAGCGTAGGCGCCCAATGCCATCTGCGCGGCCTGCAGCTGATCTCGCGCTTGCACCGGATAGTCATCCAGTGCGCTGTCCACAGCGAAACGCAACCGTCCGTAGACGTCACGCACTACACGTACAGACGGTACGGCCGGTAGTTCAAGCTGCGCCAAGGCTTGTGCAGCCTGACGCAGTGCATCATGGAATCGGATCATTGCCATCACATCACCCCATCTTCCTTGGCTTGGTCCAACACCGCCATCACCTCCCCAGCGGCCGATTGCCAGCGGGCAACTGAAGCAACAGGCAAGGCTGCATCACGCCAGTATCGGTGCTCGATCCGCCAGTCCGAGAAGTGCGACAGACTAGACAGCGCAGAAAGATACGTTGTCGCAGTCCGACTGTCGGGAATGGAGCCCATGAGGTCTGTCAACGCCTTACCCAAGTTGGGCAAATGGTCTTTGAAGCCTTTTCCCTTTACGCCGGGCAGACTGCCTATCGAACCTTCGGTGTCGACAGGCACCTTGCTCGCGACCAAGATCGCCTTGATGCCGCACTCTGCCGCTATCCCAAAAAGTTGCCCGGCGTTCCCCTGCCGGCTGCCACCCAACAATGTGTCCGCATCTCGGTAATGCCTGCGTGCCGATTCGAAATAGTTGACAGACGAGGGATCCGCTGCAGTCATGCCATGTTCCTTACCGCCATTTGTGAATACCAATCCCGTCCTAGCTTGAACGCAATCGAGCGCGGAGCCCAGCACGCTTCTTTGGTTATGAAGCTCCGGTAATGGTCGACCATGCGCTCGCCGAGGATAGGTCCAGCGCGCGGACCACTGCTCCAACCAAGCCCATCCGTTCCAGCAGGGGCTGAAGGCGCAAAGGCTCTAGCTTTCGGTGCCTCACATGTCCTCTCGTATTAGCAGGGCCGAGACCTGGCTTGCTCAAAGTGATTCAAGCTGGTCAAAGCGACGAACGAGTTGCCATCAGAGAAGCGCTCGCTGCAGGGATAGCTGATCGAGTGCTTGTCGAGCACGAACAAGCCACCGCGCGGGCCAAAAGTTAGCTTTCAGGAAGTCGTCACTCGGGTACTTTGTCGACACCGGAATGTCGCCGATCTCGTCGGCCTTGAAAGTTATTTTGGTGAGGCTTGAAATTGGCGACCAGTGCCGCTCCCAGCAAGCCTTGACTGCATCACTGAGGAAATGATCTGCGGCAATCGCGACACGTAGTGTAATACGACAATCTACACACAACCCCGTTACTAAGTCATTGCATAGAGCGACGCAATTTTGATTACCGGCGTCAGCCAGCGCCGCGTCGCCCTTTCCGGGATAATCCAATTCTCTGACGACACCGGCGGTACGCCGACGATGTGTCCCGCCCTGCTTTACCCGCCCATGATTTCATCGCCGTCCTTGCTTGATTCCCTGCCCCGCCCGCGCCCCGCCAGCCGCATCGATTGGCCGCCGCTGCCCGGTGGCGCCCAGGCGCTCGCGCTTGCGGGACTTGCGAAAGACGCCGGTGCGCCGTTGGTCGTCGTCGCGGCACGTCCGATGGACGCACAGCGCCTGGTCGACGAACTTCGCTGGTTCGCGCCGTCGCTGCGCAGCTTCCAGCTTCCGGACTGGGAAACCCTGCCCTACGACCAGTTCTCGCCGCACAACGATCTGGTATCCGAGCGCCTGGAAACGCTGTACGCGCTGATGCGCG
>JANRIX010000069.1:0-7337 GCA_033764435.1 Burkholderiales bacterium | reverse complement strand
CGCCAGTGGCGCTTCGAATATCCGAATACCGACCCGTGGCGCCTCCTCCCGGCAAAGCGCAAGCAACGCCGACAAGCGGGCCTGCCCAACGTCGCCCGATAGCGCGATGCGTAGCGTGTTCCGATGGTTTGCCGCGGCGCGCGCCTTGGTCTGAGCCTGTTCAAAGGCCACCAGCACGCGCCGGGCATCCTCCAGGAAGACCTGTCCCGCCGGCGTGAGACGAACACGGCGTGGCGAGCGGTCGAGCAGTGACACCCCTAGGTTCGCCTCCATTTGGCGGATCGTGCGCGACAGTGGAGACTGTTCGATGTGCAGCCGCCGAGCAGCTCGGCCGAAATGCAGTTCCTCGGCCACGGCGATGAAGCAGCGAAGATGGCGTAAGTTCATGCTCTCTCCCCTTTGATGTGATCAGTCCATCTGATCGTAGGGAGCCGCATGGGTGCCGAAGCATCGCATCCGTATCGGATGAGAACCATCCTGGGTGGTGCGCAGATGCATTCGCCCCGCGTCCGCACCGACGGCAAGCCGAGCGCGATGAAGACGATGAGGCGATAGGCGGGTAGCCGCCTTCCGAGCCGGTCTCGCGCAACTCGACGCCGCAACTGCGCAGCGGCTCATTGACACATGCCACGAAGTACCGTTGCGCGGCCTCGTTGGGGCGTACATCCGCGGAGCCCGTGCGGGCTTGCCGGTAGCGCCGCGACGGCTCTGTCATACGCCTGTCACATTCTCCCTTCAAAGTATCAATATGTCCAGCTATCCCGATATATCGACATCTAGGTGCCGCCATGAATGAAGCCACCCTGACTACCGCTGCCCCCCCCCGAATCGCTCGGGTCGTCGGGGCAGCGTGCCCTCGGAGCGCTGGCGGCATTGGGTCAGCAAACCCGCTTGGCGATCTTCAAGTTCCTAGTCAGCCACGAACCCTGCGGCAGGACCGTCGGCGAGATCGCGCTCGCAATGCAATGCCCTCAGAACACGACCTCGGGCCACTTGGCCATCCTGTCCCGGGCACAACTCGTGACCAGCACCCGGCAGGGGCGAACCGTCATCTACCGCGCCGACTTGGCAGGCATGCGATGGCTTCTGGAATACCTGCTTGCCGATTGCTGCAACGGTGACGCCTCGATGTGCGCAACCGTCTTTTCATCGCTCTGCACGGGTGACTGCGCGCACTCGCCAGCAGAGGGTCAGCCTGACTGAACCCCAGTGACGACTACAACGAAAGCCACCGCCATGCAAAAAAGTTCTTCTCTGCTCTATCTAACCTCGAAAGCCGCCTTACTGACCCTGACCGCCTCGTTATGGGCACCGCTGGCGCAGGCCACAGACATCAACGGTTCGGGTTCGACCTTCGTCCACCCGATCATGCTGAGTTGGGCCGCCAGCTACAACACCAAGACCGGCGCCAAAGTGAGTTATCAGGCTATTGGTTCAGGCGGTGGCATCAGGCAGATCAAGGACCGCGTGGTGACCTTCGGGGCCTCCGACAAGCCGTTGCCGCCCGATGAACTTCAAGCCGCCGGGCTGAGCCAGTTTCCGCTGGTGATCGGGGGCGTTGTGCCGGTTGTCAACCTCGATGGCATCAAACCTGGGCAACTCAACTTCACGGGTGAACTCCTTGCCGACATCTATCTGGGCAAGGTGACGAACTGGAGCGACCCCTCCATCGCCGCCCTGAATCCAGACGCGAAGCTGCCCAACCTGAAGATCATGGTGGCGCACCGGTCAGACAGTTCGGGCACCACCTTCAACTGGGCGAACTATCTCTCGAAGGTCAGCGCGGAGTGGAAGGCCAAGGTCGGTGAAGGCACCACCGTGGCGTGGCCGACGGGTACTGGGGGCAACGGCAACGAAGGCGTTGCTCGCAATGTGGACTACGTCAAAGGCTCTATTGGCTACGTCGAACTCGCCTTTGCAATACAAAAAAAGATGACGTTCGGAAAAGTCAAGAACAAGAGCGGTGTCTTCGTCACCCCCTCCCTCGACAGCTTCCAATTCGCCGCCGCCAACGCCACATGGAAGGAGCCGCACTTCTACGAGGTACTGACGGATGCCTCTGGCAAGGAGTCCTGGCCGATCACCGCCACGACGTTCGTGTTGATGCCAAAGAGTTCTCCTGACGCCGACAAGTCGGCGGAAGCCCTTCGCTTTTTCCGCTGGGCGCTCGAACAGGGTCAGGAGAACGCAAAACGCCTGCACTACGTCCCGTTGCCCGATGGACTGGTCAAGCAGGTCGAAGCCTACTGGACCCAAAACATCAAGTAGCCACCACGCCCAGTTGTCCGTTCTTGTCACCTCACCCGAAAGGAATCCCATCCATGAAACTGCATTCTTCGCTCCTCTCGTTGGCTGCCGGCATTGCCCTTCTGTCAACCGGTTCCGTGTATGCCCAGGCCGTTCAAGTCGACGCCGCGCTCCCGACCTACCAAAAGGCCGCAGGCGTCTCCGGCAACTTCACCAGCGTCGGCTCCGACACGCTGAACAACCTGATGACCTTGTGGGCCGAGGAGTACAAGCGCCTCTACCCCAACGTGAACATCCAGATTCAGGGCGCTGGCTCCTCGACGGCACCGCCGGCATTGACGGAAGGAGCTTCCAACTTCGGGCCGATGAGCCGCCTCATGTCTTCGCGCGAAGTAGAGAGCTTCGAGAAGAAGCACGGCTACAAGCCGTTCGCCGTGCCGGTGGCGATCGACGCGCTCGCGGTCTATGTCAATAAAGACAATCCAATCCCGGGCCTGAGCATTGAAGAAGTCGATGCGATTCTGTCCGTCGGCCGCAAGTGCGGCTATGCGACGGACATCACGAAGTGGGGTCAAGTCGGCATGACAGGTGAATGGGCCAACCGCGACGTGGCCATGTACAGCCGCAACTCGGTATCCGGCACCTACGGCTATTTCAAGGACGTGGCGCTGTGCAAGGGCGACTTCAAGCGCAACGTGGCCGAGCAACCGGGTTCGGCATCGGTGGTCCAGAGCGTGGCCACGCAGATCAACGCCATCGGCTACTCCGGCATCGGCTACAAGACCTCGGGTGTTCGTGCGTTGCCGCTGTCGCAGAAGAAGGGACAGCCCTTCATTGCGGCTGACGCTGTGCATGCCATCGACGGCACCTACCCGCTGGCGCGCTTGCTGTACGTGTACGTCAACAAGAAGCCCAACCAGCCGTTGCCGCCTCTGGAGCGCGAGTTCTTCAAGATGGTCTTGTCACAGCAAGGTCAGCGCGTCGTGGTCAAGGACGGCTTCGTTCCGATGCCCGCCGCACTAGCTGCCAAGGCTGCGGAGTCGTTGACCAAATGATCGGTAAGTCGCCGCGACTGACTTTCAGTGACTCAAGGAGAAAACCAATATGCACAGCATGCACATCATTAGCCTGAGCCGTGCCCTGGCACTGGCCCCGGTGCTAGCAGTCTTCGGTTTGGCGGGCTGCGCGAGCGATCCGGCGGCCATTCCCGGCGCTGCCGCAAAGTCGGCAACGTCGGCGACGGCCGCGGCACCCGTTGCCCAACCGGCAGTCATATCGGCCGAGGTCGCGCGCGAACTGTTCATCGTGTTGCCCGAAGACGAGCGCATCTACGTCTTTGGCGATACCAAGAACTATTTCCAGTATTTGGAACACTCCGAGGTATCTCTCACCCGCACTCGCATCGGCGAAGGCCCCGGCGGCCGCACGCTGGTGTTCGGAATCACCAACGATGACGTCAAAGCCAACGCACCGAGCCTTGCCGAGCGCGTGATTGACAAGAAGATGCCCGCGGCCGGCGATTTCCACGGCGAGGTGTTCAAGGAAGGTCGCTTCTACGTGTTCCACACGCTGAAGGACATGAATGACTTCATCGAACACGGCGAAGTGGCGTTGGCATTCACCGACATTGGCGCTGGGCCCAACGGCGCGTCCATCGTCTGGGTGATGAATAAGGAAAGCATGGCCAAAGGCCGGCCGACCGCCACCATGGAACGGTTCAAGGCCATTCGCTCGGCATCTAAATAGTTCGCAGAACAGTCCCGCTCACGGGCAGGCGGCCTCTGCTGCTTGCCCGCCGTAGTTTTCACATTGGCATCTCAACCGTAGACCGAGCATGAACACGACGACAGCCGACCAAACCGCGCTCACCGCTGACGAGGCGATGGGCGGCCGCATGCTCAAGGACGCCATCTTCCAGCGCGTGATGTCAGTGGGCGGCATCAGCGTCATCATCGCCGTGTCGGCCATTTTCTTCTATCTGGCCAGTGTCGTGGTGCCCTTGTTCATGCCGCCAGGCGTGACCGCTGAAGCAAGCTTTGCGGCACCCGGAGTAGCCAGCCAGCGCACAGTAGCGCTGACCTCGGAGGAACAACGCGAAATTGGTGTTCGCGTTGGCGCGCAAGGCGCTATCGACTTCTTTTCTTTCGACACGGGCGCTGTGCTGGCACAGGACCAGGTTCCGTTGCCCGCCGGCACCACGTTCACGAGTTTCGACCAGGGTGAGCGCAGCACGTACACCGTTGGCTACGGACTTTCCGATGGGCGCGTGATCTTGGCTAAGCTCGGCTTCGCCGCGACCTTTCCTGACGGCAAGCGGCTGATTACTCCATCGATCAGCTATCCCCTGGGCAACGAGCCGCTAGCTGCCGATCCGCGGGGACAAGCCATCCGGCAGCTCAGCGTGCAGCAGTCGGACGCTGGCTCCACGATCGTCGTGTTGACCCAGGACGGGCGCCTGCTGGTGTCGGCTGTCAACGTCACCACCAACCTGATGACGGGCGAGACCAAGAGCCAGCTCCAACAGTCAGAAATCGCCAACGCGCCCAACGACATCCGGCAGATGGTCATCGAGTCGAAGCAGCGCGAACTGTATGTGCTGCACGGTGACCGCAGCCTGTCTCGCTTCGATATCAGCGACAAGTCGCAAGCCCGGTTGCTGGAGACGATCAAACTCGCACCTGACGGCCAACGTGTCACTGCCATGACGATGCTCAGCGGTGGTTTCTCGATCATCGTTGGCACCGACAAAGGCCAGTTGATGCAATGGTTCCTGGTGCGCCAGCCGAGCAACGAATTCAAGCTGGTACATATCCGCGAGTTCCCTGCCATGCCGACAGCGATCACCGCGTTAGCACCGGAATTTCACCGAAAGGGCTTCATCGCGGGCGACGAACAAGGCACGCTCGGCAGCTACTACGCCACCTCCGAGCGCCAGTTGTTCACGCGCAAGCTCAGTGACAAGGCCCTCACCTCATTGGCCGTGCCGCCACGAGGCAATGGCTACCTGGCGCAGGATGCGGCGGGCAAAATCTATTCGGCGCAGGTGGACAACCACTACCCCGAGGTTTCGTTCCATAGCTTATGGGAGAAGGTCTGGTACGAGAGCTACGAGCGCCCGGACTACGTGTGGCAATCGTCGGCATCGAACTCCGACTTTGAACCCAAGTTCAGTCTCTCGCCCCTGACCTACGGCACGATCAAGGCCGCCACCTATGCCATGCTCGTGGCCGTACCCTTGGCAATTCTCGGGGCCATCTTCACCGGCTACTTCATGACGCCGAAGATGCGCACGACGGTCAAGCCGACGATCGAGATCATGGCGGCGCTGCCGACCGTGGTGCTCGGCTTCCTGGCCGGCTTGTGGCTGGCGCCACTGGTGGAAAACAACTTGGCTGGCGTGCTGCTCAGTCTGGTATTGCTGCCGATATGCGTGCTGCTGGCCGCCTACGCTTGGCATTTGCTGCCCGAGGGCCTACGCGGCCACGTGCCGGACGGTTGGGAGGCTGCGCTGCTGATGCCAGTGATCGCGCTCAGCGTCTGGCTGATCTTCCAACTCGGTCACCCTATTGAGGCCAGCTTCTTCGGCGGCGACATGCCGAACTGGTTGAGCAATCAGCTCGGCATCAAGTATGAGCAACGCAATTCGCTGGTTGTGGGCATTGCTATGGGCTTCGCTGTCACGCCGACGATCTTCTCAATCGCCGAGGACGCGATCTTCAGCGTGCCCAAGCATCTGACTTCGGGCTCGCTGGCGCTGGGGGCAACGCCGTGGCAGACGATGGTGGGCGTGGTCTTGCTGACTGCCAGCCCCGGCATCTTCTCGGCAGTGATGATCGGCCTGGGTCGAGCCGTCGGCGAAACCATGATTGTGCTGATGGCCACCGGCAACACGGCGGTGATGGATTTCAGCCTGTTCTCGGGCTTCCGCACGCTTTCGGCCAACATCGGCGTCGAGATGCCCGAGGCCGGCGTCGGTGAAACGCACTACCGCCTGCTGTTCCTGGCCGCTTTGGTGCTGTTCGCCTTCACCTTCGTCGTCAACACCACGGCCGAGCTATTGCGCCAGCGCTTGCGCGAAAAATACCAAACTGTTTGAGGGACACAAGCATCATGCGCGACTGGTACAAATCTGGCTCTCCGTGGATATGGCTGACAGCCGGCGCAGTGGCACTATCCGTCTTGGCCGTGGCTGGCGTGCTGGCATTGACTGCACTGCGCGGCCTGGGGCACTTCTGGCCCAAGGCCGTTGCTGAAACAAGCTACAAGGAAAAAGATGGCCAGATATCGCGCCTGATCGGCGAGGTCCGTGAGCGCGAAGAGGTGTCCGTGCGTCGACTGGTCGAGGCCGGTTTCAAGATCGAAGGTAGCCAGCCTTTCGTTGACCGCTTGCTGTTCAAGCTGGGTAACCGTGATGTGACCGGAGTGGACTTCCGGTGGTTCCCGGAGCCGTTGCTCGGCACCATTGCTTACCCTGCAGATCTCATCACCATCGAGCGCCGTGAGTGGGGTAACTTCTATGGCCATCTGAAAGCCGTGAAGGAAAACGGCCAAGTGGTGGCCAGCGGCGAAGCGGCATGGCCCGAGCTGCTGACGCGCTTCACGCGCGCCGAGTCTCTGTTCCAGCAGATTTACAAGATCGAGAAGAACCAGATCGGCGACGTCAACCACAAGATCGAGGGTCTGCGACTGGAGCAGCGCCGTGCTGAACTCGCCGGCCGCTACACAGAAGCACTAAAGGCAGATCTCGCCGCGCGCAAGGCCGTGTACGACGAGCAGTTTTCTGTCTTGCAGACCAAGCTCCAGGGCCTGCGCACCGACATCGGCCGCGACACGATAGTGGCAGAGGTGATGGACGGCAAGCAGGTGGAAATCAAGCTTGGCGTAGTGGCCGACGTATACCGGCCCAACGCAATGAGTCTGGTCGAGAAGGTCGGGTTCTACGCGCGCAAGCTGGCGGACTTCACCACCGACGAACCGCGGGAGGCCAACACCGAAGGCGGCATCTTCCCGGCCATCTTCGGCACGGTGATGATGGTGCTGATGATGTCGGTGATTGTGATGCCCTTTGGCGTGATCGCGGCGATCTACCT
>JANRIX010000057.1:0-3693 GCA_033764435.1 Burkholderiales bacterium | reverse complement strand
TGTGGCCTCGTCTGATGCCAAGAACATTCGCACCCGCGCCGTGCGTGATGGCAGGGACTGGGTGATCAACGGCGAGAAATTCTATATCTCGGGTGCCGGTGATCCGCGCTGCAAGGTGATGATCGTGATGGTGCGCACCAGCGACGACGGCCCGGCGAGCAGCCAGCAATCCCAGATCCTGGTGCCGATGGACACGCCCGGCGTGAAGATCCTGGGGCCGATGCATGTGTTCAGCGAAGATCACGCGCCGCGCGGCCACATGCACCTGCGCTTTGAAAACGTCCGGGTGCCGTATGAGAATATCCTGCTCGGCGAAGGCCGCGGCTTCGAGATTTCACAGGTGCGGCTGGGGCCGGGGCGCATCCACCATTGCATGCGCACCATCGGCAAGGCCGAGATCGCGCTGGATTACATGGTAAAGCGCGGCAATAGCCGCGAGGCATTTGGTCGCCCGCTGATCATGCTGGGCAAGAATCTGGAACTGATCGCCCGCGCCCGCATCGAGATCGAGGCGATGCGGTTGATGGTGCTGAAGGCCGCCAAGGCGATGGACGTGCTCGGCAACCGCGAGGCACGGGTGTGGGTGAGCATGGTGAAGGCGATGGTGCCGGAAAAGACCTGCCAGATCATCGACCAGGCCATCCAGATCCACGGCGCCGCCGGCATTTCGCAATGGACACCGCTGGCCGAACTCTATGCCGACGTTCGCCACCTGCGCTTTGCCGATGGTCCGGACGAGGTGCACCACATGGTTGTTGGACGGCACGAGACGGGGCTGCACTGATCGTTCAGGCCCCCATTCAGGGGCCGGCATCATTTGACCGAGGAACGTCCTTACAAGGTCGGGCCCCTATTTTCGTTGGTCTGCCACATCTCGACGATTGCGCGCAGCGCCGTGACAAACGCCAGCGGCTGATCGAGCATGAGGTGGTGGCGCGCCTGCGGAACGGCGATGATCGGAATATCGCTGCCGCCCAGTTCCCGGACATATTCAGCCGAGTCAGGGGTGAACAACAGGCTTTGCGCGCCATAGACGATGGCCTTTCGGCCCGGCGTCGCCACAACGCGCTTGCCCATCTCGTGCCATCCCGGCTCCGCATCGTTCTGACGGAAGACTTCGGGATCAAACTTCCAGGTCCATTCATCGCCACTCCGGCGCAGCGAGTGAAAGGCCATGTAATCCATCAGAAATGGCTCACCGACAGGCTGCGGCGGGGACAGCACGTATCGGCTGCGCGCGGTGGGATAGTCCGGATAGCGGCGTTGCGGCTTGTCGGGGTCGCCCGAGCCCGGACGCCCGTGTCCTTGCCGGTTCCGCTCCTCCAGCACCTCGGGCCGCAGCACCATCATGTCGCACAGGACCAGGCCGGAAAATCGTTCCGCGGCCAACGCCATCGCGGTCAGGCCGACCGACGCGCCAAAGCTGTGCGCGATGATGACCGGCTTGGCCGGCCCATCGAACAGCCCAAACGCCTCGGCCACCCCGATCATCTCTGCACCGCGCGCCTGTGCGTCGCACCCGGGCCGGCTGGCACTGTCGCCCATCCCCGACAGGTCATAGGCGATGACGTGATGATCCCCCGCCAGAAACGGTGCGATGAACGCAAAACAGCGCGCATGCGCCAGAAAGCCATGCGTCATCAGGATTGGGGGATTCTTGGCGTCGCCCCAACGGAAATAATGGATGCGCGTTCCCGCGACGTCGATGAAGCCTTCCTCGCGCGGCACGGCGAGGGCGTCATGAAACCAGCCGGGCAGCGCATTGGGCTGCGGCGCCCAGAGCGGGTCGATGTCATCCGTTGCGTCCACGCCTGGCCCTCCTTGCAAACCGCTCGCACTGTGCGGCCCTTTCACGTCAGGACAAAGCCCTGAGATGCTGCAGGTTTGATGGTGACGGTGATTGCGTGATCAGACAGTTGGCGGTGGGAGCGGAGCCGGATTCCGACCTTCTCTGGGGCGTAACCTATTGATTATTATATTACGACTGTGAGTTCGAATCCCATTCGAGACCGGTTAAACATCGATTCTGTTGAAAAACTTCCCCTTGCAATGCTGGTAAAGTATTGATTCTATGTCTCTGCAAGCAAGCGGAGACGGGCGTATGATGGGTGAGCGGACGGTGGCGCAGGAGGCGCTGTTCTACAGCTTCAACCTTGAGCGGCATGTTCCTGCGGATCACCTGCTGCGCTCGATTGATCGGTTCGTTGACCTGTCGGGCATTCGTGAACACCTGCGCCCCTTCTACAGCTCGACGGGTCGGCCCTCGGTCGATCCCGAGCTGATGATCCGGATGCTGATCGTCGGCTACTGCATGGGCATTCGGTCCGAGCGGCGGCTGTGCGAGGAGGTGCATGTCAACCTCGCCTATCGTTGGTTCTGCCGCCTGGGGCTGGAAGGCGATGTGCCCGACCACTCGACCTTCTCGAAGAACCGGCACGGGCGCTTCCGCGACAGTGATCTGCTGCGCCAGCTGTTCGAGACGACCGTGGCACGTTGCATCGCCGAGGGACTGGTTGGCGGCGAAGGGTTCGCTGTCGATGGCAGCCTCGTGCGCGCCGATGTGAACCGCCAGCATGCCGTGGATCAGGCAGATGGCCTTCCGGATCCGGCCACCAGCCATGCCGTTCGCGAGTATCTGGCCGTGCTCGATGATGCCGCCTTCGGGGGCGCAACCCCGGTGCCGCCCAAGCAGTTGGCGGTGGCTGATCCGGCTGCGCGGTGGACAGCGGCAAGCCGCGAGCGGGCCTTCTTTGCCTATGCCACCAACTATCTGATCGATCTTCAGCATGCGGTTATCGTCGATGTCGAAGCGACTACCGCCATCCGCCAGGCCGAAGTTACTGCCCAGCGCCGCATGATCGACCGGACGCAGGAGCGCTTTGGTCTGTGGCCTGAGCGGCTTGTGGGGGACACCGGATATGGCGATGCAAAGAACCTGTCATGGCTGGTCGAGGAGCGCGGCATCGAGCCGCACATCCCGGTGTTCGACAAGTCTGCCCGCCGCGATGATACCTTCGAGCGTTCGGCCTTCACCTTCGACCATGACGATGACAGCTATACCTGCCCTGCTGGCAAGCGACTGCGCCAGAGCCAGAGGGCCTACAGCAATGCCCGTCAGTCGGTCGATGCCGACGGCATGCTGCGCTACCGCGCCAGCAAGCTCGACTGTGACGCCTGCGCTCTCAAGCCGCGCTGTTGCCCGACCCAGCCAGCACGCAAAATCCTGCGCTCAGTCCACGAGGGCGCCCGTGATCTCGCCCGCGATATCGCCACAACCGATGCTTATCTGGTCTCGCGCCGCCAGCGCAAGAAGGTCGAGATGCTGTTCGCACACCTTAAGCGCATCCTCAGAATGGATCGCCTGCGCCTGCGAGGTCCCAACGGCGCAAGAGACGAGTTCCTGCTCGCCGCCACCGCCCAAAACCTTCGCAAGATGGCCAAGCTGATCCCGATGCCAGCCACCCCAGCCCCCGCTTAAGCGGGGGCAAAGCCTCAGCGCGGCCTCATGCTCGCGCCAGCGCCTGTCTCAGCGCCGGGTTTTTCAACACAATCGGCTGCACAACAGCCATTACGCCCAATCAACTGGTGCAGTCGTCTTCTGAAAATGACATTTGGTATCTCTCATAAACGGATGTTTTTGAGAGAACTATCTTCGGCCTTCACACGCACGAAAGGCGGCGAAGCTCCGCCGTT
>JANRIX010000045.1:0-21741 GCA_033764435.1 Burkholderiales bacterium | reverse complement strand
CAAACTCTTGAGTTCAATCTCTGTTTGCACAAGACACCCCAATTAAGAGGTTGTCTTCTCACTCAAAGCAATTTCCAAGGAAATTACTTAAACAAGTGAGTACCACAATGTTTAGAGTGAACTGAACTGGATTCGCATCAGGTACCTAAGCACCTAACAACCATCCACCCAGCCATCACACCCAACATCACAGCACCCACCTTCATCGGCTGTTCATGTTTTTAAAGAGCGATTCCGACACACCCAAATTCGGCAACAAAAAACCGGCTGCGCAGCCGGTCGTTGGCTTTCGTTACCCCCTGAGTGAATCAGGAAAGACGCGCATTATATAGCTTCCGACAGGACTGTCAACACCCTTCCCGACTTTTCAGCAATTCTTCTACAACGCAAGAAAGCCGCTCGCCTGAATATAGCGGCCAATTCGCCGACCAAATGCCCAAGGCAACCGGACTGAAACTGGATTCGCGAAGGCAATGTCGTGTCTGGTATTCTGTCTCGCAAAGTGGCGCTGATCCGAAATGCGGTTGTGGAGTTGAGTTTGTTTAGCTCCCGCGCACCACGAAATCAATCACTGCATGTCGATATCAATTTTCACCTACTCACTGCATGCCAAGCGAATTGCCTTGGCGTTGGCGATCACGCTCTTTCCTGCGATCGGTGTGCTGACGGCATTCGGCATCGCGCCAGACACATCACTCGCAGACCATCATCTCAGGGTGGTCGAAGAAAACGTTAGCCTGCAACCCATCGTTTCAAATGCCAAGGATTCGGAGGAACTGCAGCGCCAAGATCGGGTACAACGCGGTGACAGCGTCGGCCTGTTGCTGAGTCGCCTGGGCGTGCAGGACCCCTACGCATTCAATGCACTCCGAACCAGCCGTGAAGCCGCGCCACTGTTTCGCAATCTGCGTCCTGGGAAGCCGATTCATGCATCCACCAGCATGGAAGGAGAGCTGAAAAGTCTCCGTTACTTCTTTGCACCGGACAAGATGCTGGAGGTGGCGCGCTCGCCCAACGGCTTCGAGGTGATGGAGCGAGCGTATGCGGAACAGATTCAACGGACGCATAAGTCCGGCGAGATTCGTTCGTCGTTGTTTGCCTCGACAGATGAGGCAGGCATTCCTGACACCATCGCGATTCAGATCGCACGCATCTTTTCGACGGACATCGACTTCCATGTTGATCTGCGCCGTGGTGATCGCTATGCCGTGGTGTACGACATGGTCTATGCCGACGGCGAACTGGTTCGCGCCGGCGAGGTCATCTACGCCGAGTTTGTCAACAACGGACGCACTTACGAGGCATTCCGTTTTCAGGATCCGGATGGAAATATTTCCTACTACTCGCGAGATGGTCAGAACCGGGCAAAGTCTTTCCTGCGTTCACCCCTAGAGTTCTCGCGGGTGAGCTCGGGCTTCGGTGGACGAGTCCATCCGATCTTCAAGAACTGGCGAGCGCATACCGGTGTTGATTTTGCCGCACCAAAAGGCACACGCATCTGGGCAACAGCCGACGGAACGATTGAGTTTGCGGGGGTCAAAGGCGGCTATGGCAACTGCATAGAAATTAGACACAGCGGGGGCATCACTACGCTTTATGCCCATCTCTCCGGATTTGCCAACGGTATTCGCCGCGGGGTTCGAGTGCGCCAAGGCGAGCCAATCGGATTTGTGGGCGCCACTGGATACGCAACGGGACCGCACCTGCACTACGAATTCAAGGTCTCCGGCATTCATCAGGACCCGATGAAGGTCGCGCTTCCCAAAGCCAATCCACTTCCCGCGGCGTTCAAGCCAGCCTTCGAATCCGTTGCCGCTACCGGGTCCGAAAGTCTGCTGGCACTTCGTTCAGCTCGAAGCGCTGCCTTCGAGTAAGCATGCTCGATCTGCATATAGGCATCATGTCAGGCACCAGCCTCGATGGTGCTGATGCTGTCTTGGTTGATTGGGGTTCGCGTCGGAGTCTTGCATTTGCAAGCCGATCTTACTCGACTGACCTGAAGGAGAAGCTCCTTTTGCTCTCATCTCCAGGCCCCGATGAGCTGGATCGCGCCGGAGAGGTGGCCGCGCAATTGGCGCGAATCTATGCCGCGGTTGTGGCGGACGTCCTGGCTGAGGCGAATATTCGCAGCGAAGACGTGAGAAGCATTGGCTGTCACGGACAAACAGTAAGACATCGACCTGAGCGCGGATTCAGCATCCAGCTACAGAATGCGGCCCTCTTGGCCGAACTCACGCGCATCACTGTTGTTGGGGATTTTCGCAGCCGTGACTTGGCGGCGGGAGGTCAAGGCGCGCCGTTGGCACCAGCGTTTCACGATGGCGTCTTCCGGGACAAAGTTAAGCATCGCGCGGTCGTCAACATTGGCGGCATCAGCAACCTCACTGTACTCTCTCCAGGATTGACAGCGTCTGGGTTTGATTGCGGGCCTGGAAACGTGCTGATGGATCATTGGGCGTCGATAAATCTTCGAACGCCATTTGACGAGGATGGGAGATGGGCGCAAGGCGGAAAGGTTGATCCGGACTTGTTGGATCACCTGTTGTCGGACCCGTATTTCAATCTAAAGCCGCCGAAGAGCACCGGACGGGAGTTGTTCAACGCCGATTGGCTCACAAGAAAGTTGGCTGGACGAGAGTTCAGGGCACGCGATGTGCAAGCCACACTGCTCGACCTCACGGCAGTTGCCATCACTCAGGCCATCCGCGCGGCCTGTCAAAACTGCGAGGAGATCATTGTCTGCGGCGGTGGGGCTCGCAATACTGCGCTGATGGCTCGAATCGGCGAGCTAGGCCGAATTCACACGATGCCATCCGATGACCTCGGAATTCCTTCAGGTCAAGTTGAGGCAATGGCCTTTTCATGGTTTGCGAAATGCGCGCTCGACCGCCAGCCGATTTCGCTGCATACCATCACCGGCTCAACGCATCCGGTTGTTCTTGGTGCCATTTATCCGGCCTGAACCCTTTCCGGCCTCTACAAATTGAAAGGGGCACAGCCCCCTTTCAATTCCTTATAAAACGAATCTCGATTTAAACAGAGAATGAAGATCCGCACCCGCATGTGCTTGAAGCGTTCGGGTTCTTGATCACGAACTGCGCACCTTCGAGCCCTTCGCTGTAGTCAATCTCCGCGCCCACCAGATACTGGTAGCTCATCGGATCGATCAGTAGCTTCACACCGTTCTTCTCCATGATGGTGTCGTCTTCATTCGACACCTCATCAAAGGTGAATCCGTACTGAAGTCCAGAGCAGCCTCCGCCCGTGACAAAGACGCGGAGCATCAGATCGTTGTTGCCCTCTTCTTCAATCAGGGACTTCACCTTGTTGGCTGCGTTGTCGCTGAAATTGAGCGGGGCCGGCATTCCCATTGACATGTCATTCATAAAACCTCCTGATATGCATCTGGTGTGTAGTACCTTGGATTCAAGTGCCGGACGCGGGCTTCAGTTCGATGATCTTCTCATCGCGCTGCTCCCGATTCTCATGGATCATTCGGCCCATGACTATCGCGCCAACATGGATCTCGATGGATTTGTAGGACACGTCTCCCGTGACTCGGGCCTTTGGAAGAAGTTCGAGATATTCGCTGGCGCGGACAGGGCCCGCCACCGTGCCATTGATCACAACATGCGCAACTTCGATCTCGCCTTCGATCTTCGCCATTTCCGACAGTACGAGTGTGCCGGGTTTATTGCCCGTGGCACGGATGTTGCCCTTGACCTGCCCATCCACTCGAAGGCCGCCGCTAAATGTGATGTCGCCTGTAATGACAGATCCAGCGCCGATTAGGCTGTCGATCGGGCTGGGCTTGTTGGGTTTGCCGAACATGATCAGTCCTAGGAAACGTTGAGGGTCTTGGATGTCCTGACTTCCCATCCTGGAGCGCCAAAGATTTTGGCCTGCACGCTCTTCACTAGCGCACCATCGGGAATTGTAAACCTGCCCTCCACCTTGTGGTAGTAGCGGAACTCGACTTCCGGCCCGGCAGTGCGAACTTGGCTGTCCTCAGGAAAGCTGAGCTGGCTGGTCGCACCATTCTGGGCTATGCGAACGACAATCTGAATGCGGCCCTTGAAGTCCTGCTTTCGTTGCCCGCCTTGAATCAGCAACATTCTATAGCGATAGCTGTTGGCCTCGCCTTCAGCCTCAACCTTGAGATTCTGGATGGAAAGACCTTCTGGCACACTGCCGGACGACATGATGTTGCGCAGGAATCCCAGGTCCTCTTTCAGGCTGGCATTCTCTTCCTGGAGCTGCGCCACATTTCGCGCTAGTTCCGTCTGCGCGGCCTTCTCGATCTGCACCTGACGATCACGCTCCGTCAAAGAGCGTCTAGTAGCCTCGAGATCCTGCTGCAGACGCGTGGTGTCTGCAGAAAGCTGTTGAATCTGGCGCTCTGCATCTTCACGATTAAAGCCAGTGATGCGATAGCTGTTGTCAACCAGCCACCATGCGATGGCGGCGGCCAATCCCATCATCAGCGCAGAGGTGCCGACCCGGACGTACCAGGGAACATGGGATCTGATCGACATCTTGGTCGACCGGATGCCAATTCGACTTCTGATTTTCCGGATCAGGCCTCGCATGCGATGCCGCTCCTCTTCGTTTTTTTGGCTGCGGTACGCTCCTGACATGGCGCACGAAGCCGAAGTTCAGCCGCCTTTCCGGGACCGAGAGGCACAAAGCCGCGCAGAGCGCGGCTTTGGCACAGACAATCCACTGCGAGATACGACTTAACGCTTCGAGAACTGCTTGCGACGGCGCGCTTTGTGGAAGCCGACCTTCTTGCGCTCCACCTCACGGGCATCGCGGGTCACCAGCCCCGCTTTGGACAGCTGGGACTTCAATGTCGCGTCGAAATCAATCAGCGCACGGGTGATACCGTGACGAACCGCGCCGGCCTGACCGGATTCTCCGCCACCAAACACGTTCACCATAATGTCGAACTTGTCCGTGCTGCCGACCAGTTCCAGCGGCTGACGCACAATCATGCGGCCCGTCTCACGGGAGAAATATTCGTCAAGCGGCTTCTCGTTCACGACGATATTGCCCTTGCCCAGCTTGATGAAGACACGGGCGACCGCATTCTTGCGGCGTCCGGTGCCGTAGTAATAATCACCGACCATGTTCTCTCCCCTTAGATGTCGAGTTGCTTGGGTTGCTGCGCGCTGTGCGGATGCGCGCCGCCCGCGTAGATCTTGAGCTTCTTGATCATGGCGTAGCCCAGCGGCCCCTTGGGGAGCATGCCCTTGACGGCCTTTTGCAGGACGCGGTCGGGAAAGCGCTGTTGCAGCTTGGTGAAATTGGTTTCGTAGATACCGCCGGGATAGCCGGAGTGGCGGAAATACTTCTTGTCCTCGGCTTTGTTGCCGGTGACACGAAGTTTCTCCACGTTCACGACGACGATGTAGTCGCCGGTATCCACGTGAGGCGTGAACTCGGGTTTATGCTTGCCGCGCAAGCGACGGGCCACTTCGGTTGCAACACGACCGAGTACTTTGTCCGTGGCATCTACCACGAACCAGTCGCGCCGAACCTCATGGGGTTTGGCTGAGAAGGTTTTCATAGGCGTCTTCGCTACCTTTGATTAACGGAACCTGCTATTTTATTGGAAATTTTCTTTTATTGTCAACCATTTCCCTCGAACGCATTCTCCTTCAATCAATTTGACCCATGATGAAAGCCAGAATCAAGCTCAATCAAGGTGTGAGCTTTGCTGCCGAAAGCGGGAGCGGACACACCATCGTCACAGACGGCGCACCGGACTCGGGAGGACAGAATCTGGGTCCGAGACCCATGGAGCTGGTATTGATGGGCACCGGTGCTTGCAGCGCGTTCGATGTAGTGCTGATTCTGCGACGCGGCCGGCAGGACATCACGGACTGCGAGGTGGAACTGCAGGCTGAACGGGCAGAAACAGACCCTAAAGTGTTCACCCACATTCACCTTCATTATGTGGTGACAGGGCACAGCCTGGATGCCGACCGGGTTTCCCGCGCCATCCAGCTTTCCAGCGAAAAGTACTGCTCGGCATCGGCGATGCTGTCCAAGACGGCGGTCATCACCCACGATTTCGAGATTGTCGAGGGCTGATTCAGCCCGGCCTAAACCCAGTAGGTTGACCCCGTCATCAGGCGGGACACTGCTTTCATGGCCTGTTTGATGCCTTCCGGCAGGTCCGCAGCCCCGTGCTCCACGCCGGATTGACCGTGCCTTGCCTCGTCGTCGCGCATGACAGCGACAATGGCCCGGCTTTCCGCATCTTCCCGCGGCAGACGCTCGAGATGTCCCTCAAGGTGGTGCTCAACCTGGCGTTCCGTTTCGACCAGGAAAGCCATGCTCCATTTGTCTCCCGCCAATCCGGAAACCACGCCAAGCGCAAAGGAGCCCGCATACCAGGCGGGATTGAGCAAGCTGACGCTGGCGCCCAAGGCATCAAGCCGATGCTCGCACCAAGCCAGGTGATCCCGCTCTTCCGCCGCAGCGACTTCCAGCGCCTTGCGAATATTCGCTTGTCGCGCCACCAGTGCTTGTCCTTGGTAGAGCGCTTGGGCGCACACCTCGCCAGTGTGATTGACCCGCATGAGGCGTGCCGACTCGACCTGCTCCGCCTTTGACAGCACTGAAGACGCCGCATTGGGGGGAATTGGCACCGACCGCGCCGCTATGCCAGGCGCCAACAAGGTCCTGAGGCCTCGGTCAAATTCAACTATGCAGCGATCAAGAATGCCCAACGGCCGGTTCATGCGACGCCTCAAAAGAAATCGGGCACCAGTTTAAGCTGGCGCCCGATAATTCACCTCAAAAAATCACATGAATATTTGCTAAAAAGTCTAGAAAAAATGACGGAAACCAACCCCAAATCCCTGCGGATCAGCATCAGCACCCGCGATAGTCAAGCCCGAGCCGCCAAGGTTTTGAACTCCCGCAGCGTTATTCTTAACTTTAGCGTACCGAGCCAAGAAAGTTGAACGCTTGGAGAAATTGTAGTTGTAACCGAGAGACTGAGATTTTGTCTCGGGTTGAGTGGCAGCACCCGAAAGTCCACCATCCTTATTTCGCCCCAAAGACGCAATAAATTCGTTCTTGCCAGAAGTATATGTGACACCAAGCTGGCTAGCCTTTCTATCAGTCCGTCCGGAAGACTTGATCTTTTGAGTTAACGCAGCGAGCTTTACTGGGCCGAAGGTGAAGGAACCCGCCAGCATACTGCCTTTCTCAGATATTCCTGCAGTCGGCGTAGCTGCTAGCTGATCCTTGTGATTTTCGTAGGCGTAAGAAAGCACCACCGGACCCTTGTTATACGTCACATTGAAACCGGTGGTTTGCGGATTGGTGGTTTGAGTTTTTGCCTCATTGGCTCCATAGCCAAGACGAACCGTAAACCCGGAAAAGTTAGGCGACCAGTACTGAATAGCGTTGTTTTGACGCCGATTGAATTCATTGTTACCACCTGCCCCAGACACACCAACAAAAGACGTCTGATTTCCCAGTGTAATCTGGCCCCAAGGATCTACTACGAGATGAGTGATCTTGAACGGGCTATCCCAGCGACCCAGCAACACGGAGCCAAAGTTGCCCTGCAATCCTACCCCACTATTGCGGCTTGCCCACGTGGTGCCACCAGCATCGACTGCCGTGGCTTGTTCAACCTGAAAGAAAGCCTTGAGTCCGCCGCCCAAGTCCTCAGTACCCCTAAATCCGATAAGCGAATCGTCGACAATATTGATTCTAGACGGGGAAGAATTAGGGCCAGATGCCTTCACACTGACCGCAACAGCGACGATTCGACCATACAACGTCACCGGGTTGGCCGATTGCGCCATCACCGCGGGCGCAAACGTGGCACCGGCAACGGCCAAGGCTATGAGTTTCTTATTCATCACAAATCTCCTTTGGTTGAAATGAGGCTTTTATTTCTCTGCGCTTTGAAACCTCGCGAGGCTTATTCCCGGCGTCAAAACCTGCAACTTCGCGCCGAATGCCTCGTTGCTACTTCTCCCGAATGTCGAGATATCTTTTGAGAAGCCACTATCATCTTAGCGAATTTGCCCCTGTGCGCTCAAGCTTTCGCCTCGCGGACGCAACAGCGACAGCCGATGGTGTTGCAATTTAACAACACTAGCTTGCGAATATTCGCGCCAATTCAGTGGCGGGATCTTCGCTACTCATAAACGCCCCGCCCACCAGGTATGCGTGAATGCCGGCTTCAGCCAGCCTGCTGACGTCGTCAGCACTGGACACGCCACTTTCCGCAATGACCAGTCGGTCGGCCGGCACCCGGGCAGACAGTTCGATCGACACGCCGAGATCGGTCTTGAACGTGGCCAGGTCACGGTTGTTGATGCCAATGAGGCGCGTGGGGATCTTCAAGGCCTCGTCCAGCTCATCCCGCCGATGTGACTCGACCAGCACTCCCATACCCAGCTCGTGGGCCAGCCCCGTCAGTTCCAGCAGGTCAGCCAGCGGCACGGCGCCGGCAATCAACAGAATGCAGTCCGCACCCATGGCCCGCGCTTCCCAGACCTGATACGGATCGACCATGAAGTCCTTCCGCAGCACCGGCAAGGCGCAGGCTGCCCGTGCCGCCTTCAAGTCCACTGACGAACCATGAAAATAGGGGCCATCGGTCAACACGGAGAGGCAGGCAGCCCCGGCTCGTTCATAGCCCATGGCAATCGCTGCAGGATCAATATCGACCTTCATCACTCCCTGGCTGGGGCTGGCACGCTTGATCTCGGCAATGATGGCCGGCCGGCCAAGCGCGAGCTTGTCGCGCAACGCCTGTTCGAACCGACGCGGTGCGGGCAAGTCGGCCGCCAGGGCACGCAACTCCGATACCGGGGTCTTCGCCTGAGCGGCGGCGACTTCCTCGTGCTTGCTGGCAAGAATGCGATCGAGGATCGTGGCCAAGTGTCAGCCCGCCTTGAACTGACCGGTGAATGCGATAAGTTCATCGAGCTTGGTCGCGGCCTTGCCTGAATCCAGCATCTCCTTGGCGAGGCTCACACCCGCCCACAAATCCTGGGCAAGGCCGCTGACATAGAGCGCCGCCGCGGCATTGAGCACGACGACATCGCGCGACGGGCCCGGCTCATTCTTCAACACGGACAGCAAGCGCGCCTTCGACTCGACCACATCTGCCACTTTGAGCGCAGACACATCGGCCGTATCCAGTCCGAACTGCTTGGGTTCGATGGTGTACTCGGTAACAAATCCATGCTTCAACTCGGCCACCTCGGTCGGTCCGGACAACGTGATCTCGTCCAGCCCGTCCTTGCCATGCACCACCAGCACATGACGGCTGCCAAGCATTTTCAGGACACGCGCCTGGATGCCGACCAGGTCACTATGGAACACACCCATCACCTGATTGGGCGCCGAAGCGGGATTGGTGAGCGGCCCCAGGATGTTGAGAATCGTGCGCATACCGAGCTCTTTGCGCACCGGGGCGGCGTATTTCATCGCCGGATGATGATTGGGGGCAAACATGAAGCCCAGACCCACTTCGCGCACGCAGCGGCCGACCTGCTCAGGCGTCAAGGACAGATTGACGCCCAGCGCTTCCAACACATCCGCACTGCCAGACTGGGATGACACCGAACGGCCGCCGTGTTTGGCGACCTGGGCGCCTGCTGCGGCTGCTACGAAAGCGGCCGTAGTGGAAATGTTGAAAGTGTGCGCCTTGTCGCCACCTGTGCCGCAGGTGTCCACAAGGTGTTCGCAGCCTGACGCATCGACCTTGGTCGAATACTCGCGCATCACCTGCGCGGCAGCCGCGATTTCGGACACCGACTCGGTCTTCACATGCAGGCCCATCAGAATCGCGGCGAGCTGCACCGGCGACACCTTGCCCTCCATGACCTGACGCATCAGGTCGACCATCTCGTCATAGAAGATTTCGCGCTTGTCGGATAGCCGGTTGATGGCTTCTTGAGGTGTGAACATGGTGATCAGCCCTTCAGGAAATTCTTGAGCATGGCGTGACCGTGCTCGGTTTCTATGGATTCGGGATGGAACTGCACGCCTTCCACCGCCAGCGTCTTGTGGCGCATGCCCATGATCTCGCCGTCATCGGTCCACGCGGTCACCTCAAGGCAATCTGGCAGGGTCTCGCGTTCAACTGCAAGCGAGTGATACCGGGTCGCGCGGAAGGGCGATGGCAGACCTGCGAACACACCTGCGCCGGTGTGGGTCACCGCTGACGTCTTGCCGTGCATCAGCGTCTTGGCATGAATCACCTTGCCGCCGAACGACTGGCCGATGGCCTGATGTCCAAGGCAAACACCCAGAATCGGAATGCGGCCTGCAAAGCGCTCGATGAGCGGCACGGACACGCCCGCTTCGTTGGGCGTGCAGGGGCCGGGAGAAATCACGATCTTCTCGGGCGCGAGTCCAGCTATCTCATCGAGCGTGATCTCGTCATTGCGCACCACGCGAATATTCGCACCCAGTTCGCCCAGGTACTGGACCAGGTTGTAGGTGAAGCTGTCGTAGTTGTCGATCATCAGAATCATCGCGCTCTCCCTCATCCCGTGATCGTATCCAGGCCATCCATGACCATCTCGGCTGCCCGCAACACGGCGCGAGCCTTGTTCTGTGTCTCTTTCCACTCCAGGTCAGGCACCGAATCGGCGACGATGCCAGCAGCCGCTTGGGCATAGAGCGTCTTGTTCTTCACCACCGCGGTGCGGATGGCGATGGCCAGGTCCATGTTGCCGTTGAAGCCGAGATAGCCCACCGCGCCGGCGTACAGCCCGCGCTTTGACGGCTCCAACTCATCAATGATTTCCATCGCCCTGACCTTCGGCGTACCCGTCACCGTCCCGGCCGGGAACGTGGCGCGCAGGAGATCCATCGTGCTCACATCATCGCGAATCTCGCCCTCGACATTCGACACCATGTGCATGACATGGGAATAACGCTCGACAACGAAGCGCTCCGTAACCTTGACACTGCCGATCTTCGCCACGCGGCCGATGTCATTGCGGCCCAGATCGATGAGCATGAGATGCTCGGCGCGTTCCTTGGGGTCGGCCGTCAGCTCCGCCTCCAGCTCGCGATCCCGCTCGGGCGTGTCGCCGCGCTTGCGCGTGCCGGCGATGGGGCGGACCACGATCTTGTCCTGCTCGCGCCGCACCAGAATTTCCGGCGATGCCCCGACGATGTGGAAGTCGTCCAGGTCGAAATAGAACATGTAGGGCGACGGATTGATCGACCGCAGCGCGCGATACAGGTTGATCGGCGGTGCCTCGAAGCGCTGCGAGATGCGCTGCGAAATCTGCACCTGCATGATGTCGCCGTCGAAGATGTAGCGCTTGCAGCGATCCACTGCCGCCAGAAAAGCGGTTTCACCAATCTCCGACGCGGGCGCTTTGCGATCCGGCCGGGGCACATAGACCGGCAGCGGGGCCGACTGTCGCAGCGCCAGGCGCAGTTCAGTCAGGCGACGCTGCGCGGCGGCGAATGAGTCCGGCTGCGCCGGATCGGCATAGACGACAATGAAGAGCTTGCCGGAGAGGTTATCCACCACTGCCAGCTCCTCGGACAACATGAGCAGGATGTCGGGCGTCCCCAGGGTGTCCTTCTTCCTCGTGTCGGCCAGCCGGGGTTCGATGTAGCGCACGGCGTCGTAACCAAAGTAACCCGCGAGGCCGCCCGCGAAACGCAGGTCGCCGGGCAGCGGCGCCACCTTGAAGCGCGCCTGATACTTCTCGATCCAGCTCAAGGGATCCTGGACGAACTTGTTTTCCACGATCTCCCTGCCACGCTGCACCTGCACGTCCTGGCCGGTGACCTTGATGAACTCGCGTGCGGGCAAGCCGATGATTGAATAGCGGCCAAAACGCTCGCCTCCGATCACCGACTCCAACAGATAGGAGTACGGCCGGTTGGCCAGCTTGAGATAGATCGAGAGCGGGGTATCGAGGTCCGCAAAGGTTTCGAGGACCAGCGGGATGCGGTTGTAGCCCTGGCGCGCAAGCGCGGCGAATTCCTGTTCAGTCATGGTGTGGTACCTGGAGGCAGTGAATCAATCGGAAACGGCAAAACGGACGGGACCCTTGTGGGTCAACGCCAGTGCTGCCATCGCCAAGCCAGGATACCGAGGGGCGCCATGTGTACGATTGGGGAATCGGAAGGAATCAGGAAGTCAGACGGGTGGATTGTGGTGCAAAGCAGCAATTTCGGCAACCGACCCTGTCGCCAACGTCGCTGCCGAGGGGTGCGTCAGGCCACGCTGGCCAGTTCAGCGCGCATCTTTGAAATTGTCCCGGCATAGTCGCCAGAATTGAAAATCGCCGAGCCGGCGACAAACGTATCCGCACCCGCCCGGGCCACGGCAGCGATGTTGTCCACCTTGATACCGCCATCCACTTCGAGAAGGATGTCGCGACCGGATGCGTCAATGCGCCTTCTCGCTTCAGCGATCTTGGCGAGCGCGCTATCGATGAACTTCTGCCCGCCGAAGCCAGGGTTCACGGACATGATGAGAATGAGGTCCACCTTGTCCATCACATGGTCCAGCCAGTTGAGTGAGGTGGCCGGATTGAACACCAGACCGGCTTTGCAGCCCTGCTCGCGGATCAGTCCGAGCGTGCGATCGACATGCTCGGACGACTCCGGATGAAAACTGATGATGCCGGCACCAGCCTTGGCGAAGTCGGGAATGATTCGATCGACCGGCTTCACCATGAGATGCACATCGATGGGCACTGTCGAGTGCGGCTTCACCGCCTCGCACACCAGCGGGCCCACGGTCAGATTGGGAACATAGTGATTGTCCATCACGTCAAAGTGGATCAGGTCGGCGCCTGCGGCGATGACGTTGCGAACCTCCTCGCCCAGTCGGGCGAAGTCGGCGGACAGGATTGAGGGGGCGATGCGAAACATGCTGAATCTCCGGAATTTCGTGAATTGTAGCCGACGCTTTGTGCAGTCTCTGCCTGACCAAGGCGCCAAATTGCCCGTGCTAACATCAATCGAACATGGAACCTACTGATCAGAGCGCGCCGACAAGCAAATACCGCATCCGGGTGGAAGCGACGGCATTTTTTCTGCCGGACCAATCCGATGAAGCACAGGACCGCTTTGTCTTCGCCTACAAGATCCGCATCACCAACCACGGCGACGTCCCCGCCCAGCTCATCAGCCGGCACTGGATCATCACCGATTCGGACAGCAAGGTTCAGGAAGTTCGCGGGCTTGGCGTGATCGGCGAGCAGCCCCGGCTGATGCCGGGCGAAAGCTTCGAGTATTCCAGCGGCGCTTCACTGGCCACCCCGGTGGGCACCATGCGCGGGACCTATCAAATGCTGGCTGAAGATGGCACGCAGTTCGAGGCGGAGATTCCGGAGTTTGTGCTGTCGGTACCGCGCGTGCTGCACTGACTCAGTTGGGGCCCGATCAGGATGGATTGAAATCATCCGGTTTGGCGGGCGGATTCGGAGTCTTCTTTTTGGGAATGGTCCACCACACGATGGCCACCGCGATCACCAGCGCCAGCACCACCTGAAAAAACACCCAGAACATGCCACTGACCTCCGCAGAATTCGATGCGCATTATAGCCATCAGCAGTCTTCGGGCCCGGTATCGACCAGCACCTCGCTGACCAGATTGCGAATATTCGCACTCGCGTTGGCTGCCTCTGCGCTGTGCGGCTGCGCCGCTGACCCGCCCCTTAAGCCAGCCGAACCGGCGCCACTGATCCGGACCGAACCGGCCATGTGCCCGGCCCACCCTCCCGCGCCGGTCTGTCCCGAGTTGCCGCCGCCGTCCGCCGAACCCATGCCGCCGCCTGAAGATCCACGGGCGTTCCTCGTGCCCGCCAACACTGCGGCGATTCCCGGCTGGTCGGAAGATGACTTTTCCGCAGCCTTGGCCGCCTTTCGCAAGAGTTGCCCTGCCCTGATCGGACAGAAGTCATGGAACCGAGTTTGCAGTCTCGCAGAAGGCGCACAGGGCGACGGGCCGCGGGCACAGGCATTCTTTGCCCAGGAATTCGAGGCGTTCCAAGTCCTGTCCTTCGCGACGGAGTCCGCGATCGGTACTGTCACGGGTTACTACGAGCCCTTGCTCAAGGGCAGCCGTGTCCGCACCGAGCGCTACCGCTTTCCGCTTTACGCGACGCCGCAGGATCTGATCACCGTCGACCTGTCCTCGCTGCATCCGGACCTGAAGCACCGCCGCCTGCGCGGACGTCTTGAAGGGAATCGTCTGGTGCCCTACTTCAGCCGCGAGGAAATCGACGGTGGCAAGACGCCGTTGAAAGGGCTGGAGCTGGTCTGGGTGGATGACGCCATCGAGTCCCTCTTCTTGCAGATCCAGGGTTCCGGCCAGATCGAATTCGAAAACGGCGAGCGCATCCGAGTAGGCTATGCCGATCAGAACGGTCACCCGTTTCGCGGCATCGGCGGCCTGCTTGTTCGCCGGGGAGAGCTTCGACTGGAGCAGTCCTCGATGCAAGGCATCAAGGAGTGGGCGAAGCGCCATCCGCGACGCGTCCAGCAGTACCTCAATGCCAACCCGAGCTACGTGTTCTTCCGCGAATTGCCGGCCGATCTGCCCGGCCCGCTCGGTGCATTGGGTGTGCCGCTGACAGCCGAACGCTCGGTGGCGATCGATCCGCGCATCGTCCCGCTCGGCGCCCCGGTATTCCTTTCGACCACTTTTCCGGCCAGCAACCGGCCGCTGCAGCGTCTGATTATGGCGCAGGATACGGGTGGCGCGATCGCAGGCCCTGCCCGCGCGGACTTTTTCTGGGGCTTCGGCGATGCCGCCGGTCGTCAAGCCGGCCGCATGAAGCAGAACGGCAACATGTGGGTGTTGCTGCCAAAGGAGTTTGATCTGTCCACGCTGCCGCCGACGGTGCGCGTCAGGAAATGAAGGGAGAGCTGCATGAGCTTTGCGATCGTGTGTGTGCTGGTGGCCGGACTGATGCCCTTTGTCGCCGTAGGGGTCGCGAAATGGAACCGGGGGTATGACAACCGCGACCCGCGCGGCTGGGAGGACAAGCTGGCAGGGCGGGCCCGACGCGCCCACAGCGCGCATCTGAACAGCTTCGAGGCGTTTCCGCTCTTCGCGGTGGGCGTGCTATTCGCGCTGGTCACTGGCGTCGACAAAACCGTCGTAAACAGCCTTGCCGGCGTGTTCGTGGTCGCCCGTGTCGCCTATGTGTGGCTCTATCTCAATGACCAGGCCACCGCACGCAGTCTGGTCTGGATGGTTGGTCTGGCAGCCTCGGTAGCGCTACTGGTCCTTGCTGCGCTCAAGGCTGCCTGAACGCTTCCGCACGGCGCCGCTCCTCCGCGCGGTCGTCGAACTACTTCTTCGCCGCGGCAATTGCGGCGAACTTGTTCTCGATCACGTCACGGGTCAACGCGCCGGCCACGCGCTCGCCATCTTCAAAGAAGGTGGTGGGCGTACCTGTAACGCGCAGCCGGCGGCCCAGCGAGACCACCTCGTCAATGGGGGTCTTGCAGGTATCCCCGGCGGTCGGATCGATGCTCCGGATCATCAGGTCCTGCCACGCCTTGACCCGATCCTTGCTGCACCAGACCTTCTTGGACACGGGCACCGATTCCGCGCGGATGATCGGATACAGGAACGTGTAGATCGTGACGTCTTTCAGACCCAGAATGTCCGGTTCAAAGCGCTTGCAGTAACCACAATAGGGATCGGAAAAGACGGCCAGCTTGCGCGAGCCGTTGCCAATAACGGTCTTGATGGCCTGCTCGGTGGGCAGTTCCGAGAATTTGATCGCCGTGAGCTTGCGCAGGCGAGCCTCGGTAATGTTTTCCCGCGTCTTGGCATCGACGAGAGTGCCGATGAGCAGGAAGGTCACCTTCTCGTCGGTGTAGATGATGTCGCCGCCCGCATAGATCTCGAAAAGATTGCCGAACGCTGCCTTGGAGATGGCTTCAACCTTGATGTCCGGATAGCGCGTTTCGAATGCCTTCTTCACGGCGGGGTCGGCGTGGGCCAGGGTGGCGACGGAGACTGACAGGGCGAGCAACAGACGGGTGACGGCTTTCACGACAGGTCCTTGATGCGGTAAAGGGAATTGGAGCGGCCGGGGCGGAATTCGTTCAGAGGCGATCTGAAGAGCGATCAGCCCATGGCGCGGCGAATGATGGCATGTTTCAGCCAGCGCTGGCGGTCCACCCAGGCGAGGCCCGCATTGCGCAGGGCGGGCAGCGGCCGTGTCGATTGTTCAAACAACGCTTTCAGCTGGTCGGTGATGAGGGCCATCGCCGCCACATCCTCCCGCCGCGCCCGCTCGTAGCGGCGCAACAACGCGCGGGCGCCGACCCGCTGCAGCGGACCCCGCCCGGAAAGAATCGACCGCAGTGCCGCGACATCACCAAACCCCAGGTTGACGCCCTGCCCGGCCAGCGGATGAATGGCGTGGGCGGCATCACCCAGCAGCACCAGCCCCTCGGCCACAGCCGCCGGGGCCAGCGTCTGGCGCAGCGGGAAGGCGGCCACCGGAGAAATCGGCGTCATCGTCCCCAAGGTGGAATGGCCCGCCGCCTGGACTTCCGCCGCCAACGCCTCCGGGCTCAATGCCATGAGCCGCTTGCCCTCGGCTTCAGTCACTGACCACACGATGGACACGGCAGACCCCGGCAGGGGCAGCCAGGCCAGCACACTGTCACCACGGAACCACTGACGCGCCACCGCCTGATGCGGCGCCGTGCAGGCGAAGTTGGCCACCACACCCAGCGACTCGTACGACTTGTGTGTCACCGGCAATCCGGCCGCGCGCCGCAACCACGACTGCGCGCCATCCGCACCGATGATGAGTGACTGCTGAAGCGCAGTCCCGTCGGCCTGAAGCAAGGTGCTCTGCCCGCTCTGCGTGTCGGAGGGTGTCCAGGCCGTCGCCTGCGCGTTGTGGCAGACGTCGATCCCGCGTTCCGCCACCACCTCGGCCAGCGCCGCGACCAGTTCGCGGTGTTCGACGATCCATGCCAGGGGTTGCCGCGCGTCCAGCATCAGCTCGCCGGGCGACGCGTCGCCGAACACCTGCATCGCATCCACCCGCGCCACCCGTTCGGCGCGAAGCCGCGACCATGCACACAGCGAGGTCAACAGATCACGTGATGCCGGCGAAAGCGCGTAGACGCGATTGTCCAGCGGCGATCCATCCGGCTGACGCGCGGATGCACCCGCCTGGCCGGATTCGACCACGCGAATATTCGCAATGTCGGCAAGTGCCAGGGCCGCGGCCAACCCGACCGGGCCGCCGCCCAGCAGCGTGATGGCGGGACGTTCAGTGGCCATAGATCATGCGCCGCGCAAGTGCCCGTCTCACCGGCGGCAGGAGGTCCAATGCGGCAAGGCCCATGCCCCGCCCGGCGGTGAGCAGCGGATGGTCCGTCGAGAACAGGTCCACGAGTGAATCGGTGAAGCGCACACCCAGCCGCGTGTCAGCCTGGCGCGCATTGGCAAAAGAAGTGAGCAACGCGGTTGCGCCGACATCCGCCTGGCCATGGCCAAGCAAGCGCGCGAGGTCCGCCGCGTCGCGCAACCCCATGTTGAAGCCCTGTCCGGCAACCGGGTGCAAGGTCTGTGCGGCCGCACCGATGACCGCAATGCGCGGGGCGACCCGCGGTGTCGCCACGCGCAGGCGAAGCGGAAACGAGGCTCGTCGGCCAACGCCGATGAAACGTCCGGCGCGTTCGCCGAAATGGTCGGTGAGCTGCGACAGAAACTCGGCCGCCTCAAGCTGCAACAGCGCGGCCACGCGCTCCGGCGTGGTGGTCCATACGAGCGAGTAGTGCCCGGCCCTTGGCGATCCCTTCGGCAACAATGCAGCCGGTCCGTCCGGCGTGAAGCGCTCCCAAGCCACGCCGTCGTGCGGCTGGTCGAGCTCGACGGCACCCACCAGCGCCGTCTGGCCGTAGTCGCGTTCTTCAAGGGTGATACCGGGGACACGGCTCAGGTTGGCGCCACCGTCGGCCAGCACCAGCAATCTCGCCTGCAACGCTTCGGTATCGCCGAATCGGTCATAGCCGATGCGAATATTCGCACCGGAAGCATCCGCCTCGATGTTGCTCACGCGCGCGCCACGAGTCACCGCGATGCCTGCAGCGTCCAGCCGCTCATCCATCACCTGCTGCAGTGCGGCATAGGCAATGACATAGCCCAGCGCCGGCACGTCGCACTCTTCCGCCGACAGCACGCTGCGTCCGAATGCGCCCTTGTGGGAAATGTGGATCTGCCGGATCGGTGTGGTGGACTCGGGCGCCGGCCAGGCCGCGCAGGACTCCAGGATCAGTCGCGAGCCATGCGACAGCGCGAGCGTCCGCCCGTCGGTTGCAGCACCCTCTCGTGCCTCAAGCATGTGCACGCTGCGACCGCTGTCGGCGAGCAGCAGCGCAAGCGCCGCGCCCACCGGCCCGGCGCCCACAATGCAGATGTCGACGGTCGACATGTCAGGTGCGCCCGTGCATCAGTCCGCGCCGCGCGCCGTGGTCAGGGCCTCGATGTCCTTGACCGTCTTCGGGCAATCCTTGCTCAGGACGTCGTGTCCCTTTGCCGTGACCAGCACGTCATCCTCGATGCGCACGCCGATGTTCCACAGCGCCTTGGGCACCTTCGGGCCGGGGCGGATGTAGCAGCCGGGCTCCACGGTGACCACGTTGCCGGGCTTCAGCCTGACCCACTTGCCACCTTGCTTGTAGTCGCCGGCGTCATGCACATCGAGGCCCAGCCAGTGGCCCGTGCGGTGCATGTAGAACTGGCGGAACGCACCGGTCTCGATCACCGCGTCCACTGTGCCCTTGCAAAGCTTCAGATCGATGAAGCCGCGCGCCAGCACCTTCACGGCCGCATCGTGGAAATCGTTGTAAATCGCGCCAGGCTTCACCGCCTTGATGGCGGCGAGCTGCGACGCAAGCACCAGCTCATACACGTCGCGCTGTGGCCCGCTGAAACGGCCGCCGATGGGAAAGGTGCGGGTGATGTCGCTGGCATAGCTCTCCAGTTCGCAGCCGGCGTCGATCAGGAGCAAGTCGCCCGCCTTCATCTCTGCGCTGTTCTCGCGATAGTGGAGCACACAGCCGTTGGCACCGGACGCCACGATGCTGCCGTAGGCCGCCCGCGCACCGTGACGCAGGAACTCATGCATCAGCTCGGCCTCGACCGCATATTCGCGCTGGCCGCCACGCGCGAAGCGCATGGCGCGTGCGTGGGCCGTACCGGCAATCTCCGCGGCCCTGCGCATCAGCGCAACTTCATGGCTGTCCTTGACGAGTCGCATGGCGCCCAGCGTGGCGCGCACATCACTGATTTCGCCCGGTGCGGCGATGCCGGCGCGGCTCTGCGCACGCACCGCATTCAACCAGCCGGTCACGCGCGCATCCCACTGCGCATCAGCGCCGACCGGCGTGTGCACGGTGGGTTCATCCGCCATCAGTGCGGGCAGGCGCTGGTCCAGCTCGGCGATGGGGTACGCCTCGTCGAACTGGAAGGCCTCCTTCGCCATCTCCGGACCGAAACGCCAGCCATCCCAGATTTCACGTTCCAGGTTCTTGTCGCGGCAGAAAAGGATGCTCCGGGGCTTCTTGCCCAGCTTCATGACCACGACCGCTTCGGGCTCGCGAAAGCCGGTCAGGTAATAGAAATGGCTGTCCCAGCGGTAGTCGTAGTGGGAGTCGGCGTTGCGGAAGGCCTCATGCGCCGTGGGCAGGATGACGATGCCCGCCTTGAGCAAACGCGCCAGCGCTGCGCGGCGGTTGATGTGCGGTTTCACCGCCTGATGCGAATCCAGTTTCATGCGTCGGTCTCCGGTTGGCGCTTGGGCCGAATGAAGGGTGATGAATGCAATGATGCAATGTTATGCCGATCGCGACAGGGGCATCACTTCCGGGCTGCTGACCCGCGCGCGCCAGGCCGCGTCGAGTGCCGCCAAGTCTTCCGGCGTGCCCACGTTGTCCCACCAGCCGCGATGATGTTCCGCCGTCACCCGGCCCGCGTGCACGTGCTCGAACGCCCACGGGAACAGGCGGCCATGATGACCCCGAGGGAAGGCTGCGAATATTCGCGGGTGGAACACGGCGATGCCGCCGTAGTTGAGTTTGGCGCCTGCCATCACTGCCTTGCCGTCCGCGATGGCCATGTCGCCTTGCGGATGGAATGGCGGATTGTCGGTGAGCACGACGTGACCGACTTCGTGCGGATAGCCGGCCGCGATGCGGTCAATATGCGCATGCAAGGACGCGTACGGAAAATCGGTGAAGACGTCGCCGCTTGCCACCATGAAGGGGGCATTGCCCAATAGCGGAAGCGCCTGCACGATGCCGCCCACGGTCTCCAACGCCTCGCTTTCCGCGGAGTAGCGAATATTCGCACCATGCGCGCGGCCGTCGCCCAGCGCGGCTTCGATCTGCGCACCCAGCCAGGCGTGATTGATGACGATGTCGGTGAAGCCGCCAGTCACCAGCCGGTCGATCTGCCACTCGATGAGCGACTTGCCGGCAACCTTGAGGAGCGGCTTGGGTGTGGTGTCCGAAAGCGGGCGCATGCGCACGCCGCGTCCGGCGGCAAGAATCATCGCCGTCGCCATCAGCGCGCGCTCAAAACGTGTATCCGACGTTCACTTCGCGCGCTTCCAGCTCATTCAGCAGGCGCAGAAGCGGGGACAACGCATCGTAACGACCGGCGACGCCATGGATGTACCCCATGAACCGTGGCGTGTCGGCGAGGTACTGCGGCTTGCCGTCGCGATAATTGATGCGGGCGAAAATGCCAGCCACCTTGAGATGGCGCTGCAGACCCATCCACTCGACATCCTCGAAGAAGCTGGCAAAGTCGCCGGGCACCGGCAGGCCGGCCTTCTTCGCCTTTTCCCAATAGCGGATGGTCCAGTCCAGCACGCGATCCTCATCCCAGCTGATGAACGCGTCCTTGAACAGGCAGGCCACGTCATACGAAATCGGTCCGTGCAACGCGTCCTGGAAATCCAGCACGCCGGGCGCGGGGTCAGAGACCATGAGATTGCGCGGCATGTAGTCGCGGTGGACGTACACCTTCGCCTGGGCCAGGTTGCGCCGCTTGATGAGTGCAAACTGGCTCTGCAGCGTGTCGTGCTGCGCAGGCGTCAGCGTGATGCCCAGATGCCGGGCGATGTACCAATCGGGAAAGAGCTGGATCTCGCGGTCCAGCACGGCCTCGTCGTACTCCGGCAGCTCGCCCGGCCGGCTGGCCAGTTGCCAGCGCACGAGCGCATCGAGGGCCGGCAGGAACAATTCATCCGCGTTGTCGTCGGTCAGCGCCTGCAGGTAAGTCTGGTGGCCCAGATCCTCGATGAGCAGGAATCCGCGCTCGACATCCGTTGCGAATATTCGCGGTGCGTTCAGGCCGGCGTCGCGCAGCATGCCGGCGATGCGCACATAGGGGCGGCAGTCCTCCTGCGGCGGCGGCGCGTCCATCACGATCCGGGTCTCGCCGTCAGGCAGACCGCTTATGCGAAAATAGCGGCGAAAGCTGGCGTCCGCTGCGGCGGGTGCCAGTTCGAACGCAGTGGTACCCAGGGTCGAGGTCAGCCATTCAACGAGGGGCGCTTCGCGCGGATCGCCGGGTGGAAACACCCGGGCGTTCAACATGCGGTGCGGCGCGTCACCTGATACTTGGCGCCGGTTGTTGTCGTTCTCATGCTCAAATTTTACCATCCGGCCCCATCCTTCCAGAGCCCGCCCCATCTTGAAAGCGCAGCAAACGATCTCCCCCACGCC
>JANRIX010000044.1:0-96630 GCA_033764435.1 Burkholderiales bacterium | reverse complement strand
GTTCTACTGGCGGTTGAACTGCTACTGGCTGGGCAAGGCCAGTATTTTCAGGTTTCCGTTTGGTGGCGTGATGCGCTGGCTGGGTGGGGTGCCGGTGGATCGCAGCCAGGCCAACAATCTCACCCAGACCATTGGCGCGGCGCTGGCCGCCACGTCAGGGCAGGCGCAACTGATCGTGCCGCCGGAAGGGACCCGCGGCAAGGTTGCGGAGTGGAAGACCGGTTTCTACTACATCGCGCAGGCGGCGCAGGTGCCGATTTTTCTCGCGTACACGGACTACGAGAAGAAGGAGATCGGGCACTTCGGCATTTTCACGCCGACCGGGGACGTGCAGGCGGACATCGCGAATATTCGCGCGTTGTACGCAAACGTGAAGGGAAAGCACCCGCAGCTCTACGCGAGCTGACGGGCCGTTGGGTTCAGACGTCGTTCGGGTCCAGCCGGAACGCACCCGGGAGCAGCGTCCCTGCCGTGGTGCGCTCGATCTTGCCGGCGAGGTTGGTCAGCACCACCGGCAGCGACGTCCCGCCCAGCTCGATCATCACCTGTCGGCACGCGCCGCAGGGCGAGATGGGTCCCGGGGTGTCGCCGATGACGGCGATCATGCTGAACTCATCGGCCTTCACGCCCGCCGCGATGGCGGAGAAGAATGCGGTGCGCTCGGCGCAATTGGTGATGCCGTAGGACGCGTTCTCGACATTGCAGCCTGCGAATATTCGCCCGTCCTTCGTGGCGACGGCAGCACCCACCAGAAAGCGCGAGTAGGGCGCATGCGCGTTGAGGCGCACAGCTTTCGCAGCGGCGATCAGGTCCGCTTCGGTGATCGTGCTCAAACCGTCACCCCGCCAGACTGAAGAAGAGGCCCGCCAGCGCCGCGCTCATCAGGTTGGACAGCGTGCCCGCCGCCACCACGCGCAGGCCATAGCGCGCCACCATGCTGCGCACTTCCGGCGTGGCCACACTACCAAAGCCGCCGGCCAGGATGGCGATGGAGGAGAAGTTGGCAAAGCCGCAAAGGGCGAAGGACAGGATGACTGCCGTGATGGGCGCAATGGGTGTCAGCCCGGCCGCGCTCACGGCTGCGGCGTCCTTGAGATACGGCGACAGGCCGACGTAGGCGACGAACTCGTTCAGGATCATTTTCTGGCCGATGAGGTTGCCGGCGAACACCGCGTCAGTCCATGGCACGCCGATCACCCAGGCCAGCGGGGCGAACACGAAGCCCAGCGCGGATTCCAGGCTGGTCTTCACGCCGAACAGGCTGCCGATGCCGGCGAACATGCCATTCAGCAGTGCGATGAGGCCGATGAACGCAATCAGCATCGCGCCCACACCAAATGCGATCTTGAGGCCGATGGAGGCGCCGGAGGCGGCAGCTTCGATGGCATTCTCGGCGCGCTTCTCATCGAACGACAAATCCTTCACCTCGATGGGCGGCTCGGTCGTGCCGGGGCAGATGAGCTTGGCAAAGAGCAGGCCGCCGGGAATGGCCATGAAGGAGGCGGCCAGCAGGTATTCGATCTTCACGCCCAGTCCCGCGTAGCCCGCCAGCACCGATCCGGCAACGGAGGCCATGCCGCTCGACATGATGCAGAAGAGCTCCGGGCCGGACAGCTTCATCACGAAGGGCTTCACCACGGCCGGCATTTCGCTCTGGCCCAGGAAGATGGTGGTCACGGCGGAGAACGACTCGACCCGGGAGACGCCGATGATGCGCTGGAAGAGCGTACCGATCGCGCCGATGAGGATGCGCATGACGCCCAGGTGATACAGCACTGCGATGAGTGCCGTCATGTAGATGATGGCCGGCAGCACGCGGAAGGCGAAGACAAAGCCGACATCGCCGAACACCTCGAACATCTTGCCGGACACGAGGCCGCCGAACAGGAACTCGGTGCCCTTGTTGCCGTACGACAGAATCTTGTTCACCGCATCGGCCAGCCACTGCAGCACGACCCGGCCCCAGGGAATGAACAGCACGATGGCGCCGATGGCGACCTGGGTGAGCAGCGCGGCGATGACGATGCGCGGGCGGATCGCGCTGCGGTTCATGGACAACAGCCAACCGATTCCCAACAGGACGAAAATTCCCAGTACTGCCTGCATTGAAGCCCCTCCCAAATGTGTTGTTGCTGTCTGCCGGTCTCAGCCGGCGTGCGGCCCGGTTTGGGCGCGAGCAGGGTGACATGATAGAGAGTCGGGCGAATATTCGCACTTGAGATCGCATACCGCCATTCGCCGGGGTCGGTGTACCATTCGAACATGGGCACTCAACATTCCATCGCCCCCGTCGCGAAGCGCTTCAAGCTCGGAGAAGAGCCTTCCGACCTGGGCTATTGGCTGTCGCGCCCGCCAGAGGAGCGCATCGCCGCAGTCACTCGAATGGTCATGGAATTCCACGGTTGGACGGATGCAACTGTCCCGAGACTTGAGCGAGTTTGTCGCGTCATTAAGCGCTAATGGCGTGCGGTATCTGGTCGTCGGCGGCTACGCGGTCGCGGCGCATGGCCACCCGCGATTCACGAAGGATCTCGACATCTGGATCGAAGCAACGCCTGACAATGCGCAACGCGTGTTGAAGGCTATGGATGCGTTTGGCTTCTCTGGTTTGGGGCTGGTTGCCGCCGATTTTGTGGAACCCGGTTCCGTCATCCAGTTAGGCAATCCGCCGCAGCGCATAGATCTCCTCACCAGCATGTCGGGCGTGCAATTCGGCGAGTGCTACGAAATGCGCGTCCAGCTACTTGTTGGTTCTCAGCCCGTCGACTTCATCGATCTGGACAATCTGGTCCGCAACAAGACTGCCAGCGGCAGGCCGCAGGATCTTGCGGATGTCGCCGCGCTGCGCAAGACATCAGACTCAGATTGACGGTCTGGTGTGGCGCCCGCTCGACGACTGCCATATTCCCGCCACCTTTCCCCGCCCCCCGCGCATAATTGCCGCCTGAAGCGGACAGCGTTCCCGCGCATGTTCGTCATCAAGGGGGAAGGCGCGGCACTGCAGGACATTGCAGTGCCGGCCGGGTCCCCGAGACCCAAGGCCACTCCGAACGACCGCACACCCAGAAAGAGCCCGCATGAACGCGCCCGCCCGCCTGATCCGTCCCGCCGCATTGCTCGTTTCCCTTCTCGCCGGTGCCTGGCTCCTGCCAGCCAGCGCGCAAAGCCCGGAGCCGCTGGGCATTCATGCGCAGGCAGAAGCGTCGCTGCAGGTCGAGGTCCGGCCGGCGCCGAACGACAACAACATCCTCGAATATCAGGTCTTCACCCTGTCTTTCCACCGCCCGCCGACCGAGGCGTCGCTGCGCAAGAACACCTGGTGCGAGATCAGCAACATCGAGGAGAAGGTCGAGATCCAGATCGTGCGCGGTGCCGAGCGCGCCCGGGCGCTGAAGGCGGCCGAGCTGCAGGACAAGCCGCAGAACGTGACGCTGCGTTGCGCGCATCGCTTCCCGTTCAAGTCCGAGGTGGTGCTGAAGAACGAGGCCGGCGTCATGTGGCAAGGTGCCGCAAGCGGCGGGCAGGGTGCCTCGGCGCAGGACGATGCCGGCGGCAGGGGCTTCGAATTCAAGTACGCCGTGCAATCCCAATCCGGCTGGGGCGTGAATTGCGAGCGCGAGAACGCCAATGCCGACTGCATCCCCATCCGGCCGATCGTGGTGCGCTTCGATCGCGAGCTGACCGATGCCGAAAAGGCGGGCGTGACGCTTACCTCCACGGCGGGCAAGCGCTATCAGGCGTATCCCAGCAAGAACGCCGAGGACCCGATGTATCACGATCCCTCGCGCGAGATCGTGTTCACCAAGCTGCCGCCGAGCACGCGATTCGAGGTCAACATCCCCGCCACGGTGCGGGCGCGGCTGCAGCATGCGCAGCCCTTGCAGATCCGCACGGCCGACTATCCGCCGCTGGTGAAGTTCGCCGGGCGCTTCGGCATCGTGGAGCGCAATGCCGGCGCGCTGCTGCCGGTGACGCTGCGCAATCTCGAGCCGTATCTCAATCCGGCGCCTGCGCAACCGGCTACGCCTGCCACAACCACCACGCCCGGCACGCTGGCCAAGCTGCGCCAGATTCATGTTTCGTCTGATGACGACCTCGTCGCCTGGAGCCAGAAGTTCGACCGCTTCTTCAATTTTTCCGACGGTGGTGGCGATCCCGATGACCAGTATTTCGATCCGGACAACAAGCAGCAGAAGGATCTGCGCGCCCGCTCGCTCCTGATGAAGGAGCCCAACGTTGCGGTGAACACGCTGCCCAAGCCGCTCGGCGCCAAGGAGTTCGAAGTGGTGGGCATTCCGCTTGCCAAGCCCGGCCTGCACATCGTGGAAGTGGAGAGCAAAAAACTCGGCCAGTCGCTCATCGCCGACAAGTCACCCATGTTCGTGCAGGCAGCGGCGCTGACCACCAATCTCGCCGCGCACTTCAAGCTGGGTGCGGACAACGCGCTGGTCTGGGTGACAACGCTGGATGCCGCCAAGCCGGTGGCCAACGCCAATGCGAATATTCGCGAGTGCAAGGGCAAGGTGCTGTGGAGCGGCAAGACAAACAGCGACGGTGTCGCCATGGTCGACAAGCCCCTGCCCAAGCCGGCCTGGGGCTGCCCGTACTACGTCATCGCGCGTTCGGGTGACGACGTCACCTTCACCCGCAGCGACTGGACGCGCGGCATCGAGACCTGGCGCTTCAACCTGTACCAGACCGATGTGGTGACGCGGACCCTCATCCACACCGTGTTCGACCGCACGCTGCTGCGCCCGGGCGAAACGGTGTCGATGAAGCATGTCGCACGCATGGAGTCGTCGCAGGGCTTCGGCTTCATCGCTGTCGACAAGCTGGCCAAGGTGGCGGTGCTGGAGCACATGGGCTCGGGCGAGAAGCGCAATCTCACGTTGAAATGGGACGCGCGCGGCGTGGCGGAATCCACGTGGCCCATTCCCGGATCGGCCAAGCAGGGCCAGTACCAGGTGCTGATCGGTGGCGTAGTGGCCGGGTCGTTCCGGGTGGGCGAGTTCCGCATCCCCTTGATGCGTGGCGAAGTGAATTTCCCCGCCGGCCCGTTCGTGAACGCAAAAGCGGTGGAGGCCGACGTGTCGCTGCAATACCTCTCCGGCGGCGGCGCCAAGGGCGAGACCGTCAAGGTGAGGAGCCGCGTGTTGCCGCGCGTGCTCGCGTTTGAAGGCTATGACGAATATGTCTTCGGCACGGCGGACTGGAACCAGACCAGCTGGCAGTTGAAGGAAGGCGACGATGGCAGCAGTTCGGGCGGGGGCGTCGACTGGCGTCGTCCGCGGGCCCAGGGGCGCGACACCATCGACCTCGGTGAAAAGGACGTGAAGCTGGATGACAGCGGCCACGCCCGCGTGAAGCTCGACGGCTGGATCGTTGCAGGCGACAAGTCGCGTGCCGCGCTCGAAGGCCCACGCACACTGGTCAGCGAAATCGAATACGCCGACCCCAATGGCGAAATTCAGACTGCGTCATCGCGCACGACGCTCTGGGATGCCGCACTGCAGGTCGGCATCCGCATGGACAGCTGGGCCAAGGTCAAGGACACGTTCAGTTTCCGCCTCGTGGTGGTCGATCTCAACGGCAAGCCGGTGGCGAATCGCAAGGTGGAAGTCGACACGTTGCTCAAGGTGCGCTACTCGCATCGCCGCCGCACGGTGGGCGGCTACTACGCCTGGGATCATCGCGAGGAAGTGAAGCCGCTGAAGGCCAAGTGCGCCGGCAAGAGCGACAAGCTCGGCATGCTGGAGTGCAGCCTGACGGTGGAAGAGGGCGGCAACGTGCTGCTGCGCGCATCGGTGCTGGATGACAAGGGCAACCTCGCCGTGTCGGCGCGCGAGATCTGGGTCGCGGGTCTGGATGAATGGTGGTTCTCGCAGGACAACCACGACCGCATGGATCTGCTGCCCGAGAAGAAGAAGTATGAAGCCGGCGAGACCGCGCGGTTCCAGGTGCGCATGCCGTTCCGTGAAGCCACTGCGCTGGTGACGACCGAACGCATGGGCGTGCTGGCCTATAAGGTCGTGCAGCTTTCCGGCGCCAGCCCGATGGTGGAGATGCCGGTACAGGGCAGCTTCGCGCCCAACATCTACGTCTCGGTGCTGGCCGTGCGCGGTCGCGTGGGTGATCCCAAGGCGACGGCCCTGGTCGATCTCGCCAAGCCGGCGTTCAAGCTGGGCATCGCCGAAATCTCGGTCGGTGCGGGCCAGTACGCTTTGAAGGTGCAGGTGGAGCCGGACAAGAAGGTCTATCAGACCCGCGACAAGGCCAAAGTGAAAATCCGCGTGCGCAAGCTCGACGGCAGCATTCCGAAGGATGCAGAGGTCGCGCTGACCGCCGTGGATGAAGGCCTTCTGGAACTCATGCCCAATCGCAGCTGGCGCATTCTCGACGCGATGATGCAGCGGCGCGGCTATGGCGTGGAAACCTCCAGCGCCCAGATGCAGGTGATCGGCCGGCGCCACTTCGGGCGCAAGGCCTTCCCGGCGGGCGGTGGTGGCGGCAAGGGCCCGACGCGCGAGGTGTTCGACACGCTGCTCAAGTGGCAGGCGCGGGTGATGCTGGATGCCAATGGCGAAGCGACAGTGGAAGTGCCGCTGAATGACTCCATCACGTCCTTCCGCATCGCGGCCGTGGCGACGGCGGGTGCTGCACTGTTCGGTGACGGCGGCGCCAGCATCCAGGCGACCAAGGACCTCATCGTGCAATCCGGTCTGCCGCCCGTGGTGCGCGAAGGCGACGAGTTCTTCGCCCGATTCAATGTGCGCAACGCCAGCGAGCGTGCGTTCAAGGCCGGGGTGAAGGTGGTGGCCATGTCCGGCCAGACTAAGGTGTTCGCCAGCGAGCCGCAATCGCTCGAACTGAAAGCGGGTGAGGCGCGTGACGTCGGCTGGATGGTCAAGGTGCCGCGCGACATTCCGAACCTGGTGTGGCGCTTTGAGGCTGACGAGAGCGGCGTGCCTGCTGGCAAGAAGGCAGCCAGTGATGACATCCGCATCACCCAAAAGGTCGCGCCGGCCGTGCCGGTGCGCGTGGTGGCGGCTGAGTACCAGCCGGTGCAGGGCCGTCTCTCCCGCGAATATTCGCTGCCGCAGGGCGCGCTCGCGGGACGCGGTGGGATCCGTGTCGCCGTGTCGCCGACCATCGCCGCCGATTCATCGCCGGTGAAGGAGTACATGGCGAGCTATCCGTTCTTCTGCCTGGAGCAGCGCACGTCCAAGGCTGTTGCGACCCGTGATGAAAAGCTGTGGAAGATCATCCATGACAGCCTGCACACCTACCTGGATGGTGATGGTCTCGCCCGCTACTACCCGGGCGATGGCGAAGGTTATGTGCAACTCACCGCCTATGTGCTGTCGGCCTCTCACGAGGCCGGCTTCACCATCCCGGCGGACGTGAAGCAGCAGATGGAGGCCGGACTCGCCCGCGCGGTCGAGGGCCAGCTGCAGCGCCGCTACGAGTATCTGAAAGACAGCCAGTACGGCCTGCTCATGCGGCTCAATGCGCTGGAGGCGTTGTCGCGGTCCGGCAAGGTGCGCCAGAACCAGCTCGACACCATCAAGCCCGAGCTGGCCAAGTGGCCGGTAGCGGCCTTGCTGGACTGGATCAACATCCTCAAGCGCTCCAAGGACGTGAAGAACCGCGATGCACTGTTGCAGGCGGCCGATGCCGAGTTGCGTTCACGCATCGCCACGCTGGGTGGTCCGCAGCTCTTCAAGAATCTTGATGGCGAAGACCGCTGGTGGATGATGTGGTCTGGCGACGTGGTGACGGTGCGTGCCATCCTGACCACGCTCGACATGCCGGGCTGGGAGAAGGATGTGCCGCGCATCGTGCGTAGCGCCTTGCTGCGCCAGAAGAACGGTCACTGGAACCTGACCACGGCCAACGTCTGGGGCGTCTTGGCGCTGGACAAGTTCACGGCCAAGTATGGCAAAGGCAATACGACGGGCAAGACGACAGTGCGCGCCGGCAGCCTCGCGCGCACCGTGGACTGGGCCAAGCAGGATGGCGACGAGATCGAGCTGCCATGGGGTACCGGTGCCCAGTCCGTGACCGTGAGCCATGATGGCGCGGGTGAGCCGTGGGTCGCGCTGATCCAGCGCGCCGCCATCCCCACGCCGGGCAAGGTCGAGAAGGGCTTCACCGTCACCAAGACCATCACGCCAGTGGAGCAGAAGGTGAAGGGTCAGTGGAGCCGCGGCGACGTGGCCCGCATCACCATCACCTTCAAGGGCGCGCAGGACCAGGGCTGGGTGGTGGTGGATGATCCGATTCCGTCGGGCGCCACCATCCTCGGCGGTGGGTTGAAGAACGACTCTGTGCTGGCCGCCCAACCGGGTGACCGGGCGTGGTGGGACCGCCCGCGCTACATCGAGCGCACCCATGAGGCCTATCGCGCGTATTACGAGTGGCTGTGGATGAACGCGCGCCAGGTGCAGTACACCGTGCGGCTGAACAACGAAGGCACGTTCAACCTGCCGCGCACGCGCGTCGAGGCCATGTATGCGCCGGATGCCTACGGCGAGCTCGGGAATGCGGTATGGGTGGTGAAGCCGTGACACTGAAGCACACGGTTCTCGCCCTGTGTTGCCTGTTGCTGGGCGGCCTCGCCCAGCCAGCGGCATCCGCGCCGACGTTCGGCGACGTGCGCGGCCAGTTCCAATCCAGCGAAGCCCGCCTCCTCGCGCGCGACGGCCGCGTGCTGCACGAGCTGCGCATGGACAAGCGCGTGCGCCGCATTGAGTGGGTGCCGCTCACGGAGGTGTCGCCCGCCTTCATCGACGCGCTGATCCTGTCCGAGGACCAGCGCTTCTTCCAGCACAAGGGCGTGGACTGGACGGCCATGCTCTCCGCCGCGTGGGACAACCTGAACGCGCCGGCCGGGAAGCGCCCGCGTGGTGCTTCGACACTCACCATGCAGCTGGCGGGGCTGATGCGCGAGGACCTGGCACCGCGCGTGGAAGGCCGCACCGTCGCGCAGAAGTGGGATCAGGTGGGTGCCGCGCGCGAGTTGGAGCGTAGCTGGAGCAAGGCGGAAATCCTCGAGGCCTATCTCAATCTCGTGACCTATCGCGGAGAACTGCAGGGCATCGCGGCGGCATCGCGGGGACTCTTCGGCAAACACCCGGGCGGGCTGGACCGCGACGAGTCGCTGCTGCTGGCAGCGATGCTGCGCTCGCCCAACGCCAAACCGAATGCCGTGGTGCAGCGCGCCTGTGCGTTGCGCGCAAAGGTGGAAGCGGCGAGCAACTGCGACAACCTCAAGCTGGAGGCCGATGCCGCGCTGAAGCGCATCGCGAATATTCGCAGCGAATATTCGCAGGCGCCGCATCTGGCAAGGAAACTTCTTGAGAAGTCGAGCACCTACGTACGCACCACGCTGGATGCCGACATCCAGCGCACCGCCATCGCCGCCGTGCAGCGCCATCTCATCGAACTCTCCGGCCGCAACGTGGAAGACGCGGCCGTGCTTGTGCTCGACAATGCCACGGGCGACGTGCTGGCCTGGGTAGGATCGAGCGGCGCGCTGTCCGCAGCAGGCGAGATCGATGGCGTGACTGCGCTGCGCCAGGCCGGCTCGACGCTGAAGCCCTTCCTCTACGGCCAGGCCATCGAGCAGCGGCTCATCACTGCCGCGTCCGTCATCGACGACGCGCCGCTCAACATCGACACCAGCATCGGTGTGTACACGCCGGGCAACTACGACGGCGGCTACAAGGGCCTCGTCTCGGCGCGCGTGGCGCTGGCCGGCTCGCTCAACGTGCCGGCGGTCAAGATGCTGCAGCGTGTCGGGCCGGAAGCTTTTCGCAAGAAGCTCATCAGTTTCGGCATCGACTCGCTGACCGAGGACGGCGACTGGTACGGCTATTCGCTGGCGCTGGGCTCGGGAGATGTGAGCCTGATGGGGCTCACCAATGCCTATCGCACGCTGGCCAACGGGGGGCAGTGGACGCCGGTGCGCGTGAAGGCGGAGGAGCCGGTGCTGCTGAAGCCGCGCCGCGCCATGGATGCCGCCGCATTCATCGTGGCCGACATGCTCGCCGACAACAGCGCCCGCGCCATCACCTTCGGCACTGACAGCACGCTCGCCACCCGCCCGTGGACGGCGGTGAAGACAGGCACCAGCAAGGACATGCGCGACAACTGGTGCATCGGCTTTTCCGGCCGCTACACCGTGGGCGTTTGGGTCGGCAATTTCTCCGGCGCGCCGATGCGCGACGTGTCCGGCGTGGCGGGTGCGGCGCCGATCTGGGCGGATCTCATGCATGTGCTGCACGCCGATGTGCGCAGCCAGCCACCCGAGCGCGTGGCCGGCCTGGTCAGCGAAGCCATTGCGTATGAGCCGGCCGTGGAACCCCCGCGCCGGGAGTGGTTCATCGCCGGCACCGAGCAGGCGAATATTCGCATCCGTGAACAGGCGGCGGTGTCGAGTCGCATCGTCTATCCCACACCCGGCCTGATCGTCGCCATCGACCCCGACATTCCGGCGGCATATCAGAAACTGCCCATCGAACTCACGCTGCCCGAGCAGGTGGTGGGCATGACGCTGAACGATGCGCCGCTCACGGTGGCTGCAAGACAGTACTGGTCGCCGCAACGCGGCCGGCACACGCTGGCGCTGCGCGATGCGGAGGGACGCACGGTGGCGGAGGTCAGGTTCGAGGTGCGGTGATCTGCCACCGGTTCGATCAGAAGTGCTTGGGCAGACCGGCTTGCTACAGTACGCCCTTGGCGGTGTGTCGTGACTTGATCTTTCCGTCAACGACGAAGTGCAGTCGCGTCGTGGGGCTGAACCAGATTTCGTGATCGCCCTAGCCTGACCGGACGAAGTGACAGCCGGCCGCCAATGGCAGTCGCTTCAGCTCCGGCGTGAAGCTTGCCATCAGGCTGCAAGTTCGTAGCGGCGCGAGAGCAACTCAAATGCAACCGGAGCGCCTGTCGGGCGGCCGTTCAACTCCAGGAGTTCGGGGATCAACACCTTGAGCTTCTCGATGAGCGCCTCGGCCGTGGCGGCTTCGGTCGCGAGGCCGGGGACGTCGGAGCTCGACGCGACCCAAACCTTGGCTTCGTCATCCCAGTCGGCGTGTACGTAGTAGGGTTTGTCCATTCAAGGATGGTACTGCAATCTCCCCTGGCCCGGAAGGAGCGAAGCGTATTCCGGGAATCAAGGGATGGCGCATTGAGCCGTACCGGATTCCGCTGCGCTGCATCCGGGCTACCTGACGCGCGCGTGACGCTGGCGCTGATGTTCCCTAGAATGGAATTCCCGATCCATCGCAAGGACACCCGCCATGAGCAAGAGCAAGGACACCAAGAAGGAAGCCAAGAAGCCCGCCACCAAGACGCCCAAGGAAAAGAAGGAAGCCAAGAAGCAGAAGCAGCAGTCGCGCACGCACTGAGCGGCAGCAGCCAGCATCCGGACTGCCTTGTTCGCGTCTCCCGTGACCTGCTGTCGCGCATGAAGCCCCTGGCAAATTTTCGGGTGCTGGACCTTTCCAACGTCCTCGCCGGCCCGTTCTGTGCCTATCAGCTGGCGCTGATGGGGGCGGAGGTCATCAAGATCGAAACACCGGGCAGTGGGGACCTCGCGCGTCGACTCGGCGCGGATGCCGATGCGGCGGCCAAGGGCATGGGCATCTCGTTTCTCGCGGTCAATGCGGGCAAGCAGTCGGTGACGCTCAACCTGAAGCATCCGGACGGCAAGCGAATATTCGCAAAGCTGGTCGAGCAGGCCGATGTCGTCGTCGAGAATTTTCGTCCTGGCGTGATGACCCGCCTGGGCCTCGACTACGCCGCGCTGAAGGCCATCAACCCGCGCATCGTCTACTGCGCCATTTCCGGCTTCGGCCAGGACGGGCCGTGGGCCGGACGGCCGGCCTATGACCAGATCATCCAGGGACTGTCGGGCTTGATGAGCGTGACGGGCGATGCGGACACGGCGCCGCTCCGCGCCGGGTTTCCCGTCTGCGACACCATTGGCGGCATGGCGGCAGCGTTTGCGATTGCCGCGGCGCTGGCCGGGCGCGAACGCACGGGCGAAGGCTGCGAGATCGACGTCTCCATGCTCGAGGCCACGCTCGCGTCGATGGGTTGGGTGGTGTCGAACTTTCTCGCCACGGGCAAGCCACCGGTGCCGATGGGCAACGAGAATTTCACCGCCGCACCGTCGGGTACGTTCAAGACGAAAGCAGGCTTGCTCAACATTGCCGCCAATGAGCAGAAGCAGTTCGAATCGCTCTGCGATCTCATCGGCCGGCCGGATCTGAAAACCGATGCGCGCTTCGCCGCGCGGGAGTCGCGCAAGCAGCATCGCGTTGCCCTCAAGTCGGACATTGAAGCCGGCCTGGCCGCGCGCCCTGCAGCCGAGTGGGAGGCCATTCTCAACGACGCTGGCGTGCCAGCAGGTCAGGTGTTGTCGGTGCCCGAGATACTGGGTAGTAATCAGATTGCCGCTCGCGAGTTCCTACACGAGTTCGGCGAGGTGCCCGGGCTTGGAGGCCCTGCGAGTATGGTGCGTGCGCCGTTTCGCATTGATGGAGAACATCCAGAACCCGCTTTGGCCCCTCCCGAGCTCGGCGCAAATACGAATGCTTGGCTTCGGAGATTGGGGTACACGGATTCGGAGATTGAGAATTTCAGAGCAGAGAATGCAGTATGAAGAATCTCGATCACGCGACAAAGTCCGAATTGGACCTTGGCTGGGCGTGAGGCTTGGCAAGTTAACTCTCGAATGGGCTGAGACCAATGGCAAAGCCAATTGACGCGTTACAACCATCTGACTTTGCTGATCATCCCATTTGGGAATATTCCATGGATGAAGATGAAGGCGATGAAACATGGGTTTGTCCGTGTGACGCCGAAACTGTTCCAGCGGTGGAAGGGGATTCGCAGGTCTACCATGTCGCCGCTGACATCACGGCGGCCAATGGTCAAAGCTTCGTAGGATTCATGAGCATTTGTGAGGGAGTAATCGAAGATCCCGATCCGATAGTCGTTGGAAATGGGAACAATTACTGGACCTTTGGTTCTCGACCTCTCGGCTTAAAGCGTCAGGACTTCGAGCGGTTCTTTGGGTGTGCCTATGACGATCTGTTCCCTCTTGGTTGGACGCTGCGTGTGACGATCGGTCAAGAGAACGAGCGTAGGTCCGGAACATTCATGCCCGAGCGTGCTAGTTTCTGACCACTTGCCAACCGGTTTGGCGTCGCCGCCCACATCCAGCTAAACTGCTCTGAAACCAGTCGTTATTACAAGGAGGAGCACCCCAATGAACGCCCGCACCCTGATACGCAGCATTGCCGCCACTGCAACTCTCACTGTTTCACTGTCCGCATTCGCCATCGACAACCTGAAAGTCATGGTCCCCGCCAACCCCGGCGGCGGCTGGGACTCCACCGGCCGGGCGCTGGCTGCCGCCATGCAGTCCGCCGGCAGCATCAAGAGCTTCCAGATCGACAACAAGGGCGGTGCCGCCGGCACCATCGGCCTGGCCCAGTTCGTGAACAGCAGCAAGGGTGACCCCAACGCCATCATGATCGGCGGCATGGTCATGGTGGGCGGCATCATCCAGAACAAGTCGGCCGTGGATCTTTCCATGGTCACGCCGCTGGCGCGCCTCACCGAGGAGTATCTGGTCGTGGTGGTCCCGGCCAGCTCGCCGCACAAGACGCTGAAGGACCTGCTGACCGCATTCAAGGCCAACCCGGGCAGCGTGTCCTGGGGCGGTGGCAGCGCGGGCGGCTCCGACCATATCCTCGCCGGCATGCTGGCCAACGCCGTCGGTGTTGAAGGCGGCAAGGTCAACTACGTGCCTTTCAAGGGCGGCGGCGAAGCCGTCTCGGCCATCATCGGTGGCCACGTTGCGGCAGGCATTTCCGGCGTGTCTGAATTCGCCCAGCACATTGCCAGCGGCAAGATGCGCGCACTCGGCGTGTCCGCCCCGACCAAGCAGGGCGCCATCCCCTCGCTGAAGGAGCAGGGCTATGACGTGGTGCTCGGCAACTGGCGCGGCGTGTTCGGCGCCCCCGGCATCACCACGGCGCAGCGCGATGCACTCATCAAGGCCATCGAAGCCGGCGTGAAGAGCAAGGCCTGGGAAGAGTCGCTCAAGAAGCACGAGTGGATGAACACCTGGCTTGCGGGCGATGACTACAAGAAATTCATCGACAGCGACGTGAAGCGCATCGGCGACATTCTCGCCGGCCTCGGACTCGGCAAGAAGTAATCCCAGCAGCGAAGCAATCCTGAACGCCCCGGCCTTGCCCGGGGCGTTCCCCATGGAGGCCAGCATGCCCAAGGGTCAACTCTTTCTTTCCATCGGCGTCATCGTGATTGGTGCCCTGGTGCTCGGTGGCGCGTTCCAGATTCCCGATGCAGGAGGCTATTCCACGGTCGGGCCTGGCGCCGTGCCCAAAGTGGTGGGGGCTGCGCTGTTGCTGCTGGGTGCCTTTCTGGTCTATGAAGTCCTGTGGCTGAAAGGCTTTCGCAATCATGACGAGGAGGCTGAGCGCGCCCTGCCCATGAACTGGACGGCATTCGCTTGGATTTCCGGCGGGCTGATCGTGTACGGGCTGACCATTGAGCACCTGGGCTTCGTGCCCTCGTCGGTGCTGCTGTTCATGGCAACTGCAGCGGGCTTCAACAGCAAGCGCTGGCTGTCGAATGCGGTCATCGCGCTGGTGCTGGCGTCGGCCATCTTCGCGATGTTCAACTATGGCCTCGGACTGAATTTACCCAAGGGCTTCCTGAAAGGAGTCATACCGTAGTGGCCTATAACAGCGAAATCAGAAGACGCTGCCCGCGCGAGACGAGGCGCGCTGCGGCGTTGCGAATGCTCGCGATGCCACCGGGCATCGCTGTGCTTCGCGCCTTGCATCGCACCTCGTCTCCCGCGTTCCTCGTCTCCCATTTCACTGTTACAGGCCACTGATGGAAGTCTTCGACCTCTTGATGCAGGGCTTCCAGGTTGCGATGCAGCCGAAGAACCTGCTGTGGTGCCTCATCGGCGTCACGTTCGGCACAGCGGTTGGCGTGTTGCCCGGCATCGGCCCGGCGGTGGCCATCGCGCTGCTCCTGCCCATCACGAGCAAGCTCGATCCGTCGGGCGCGCTCATCATGTTCGCCGGCATCTACTACGGCGCGATGTACGGCGGCTCCACCACGTCCATCCTGCTCAACACCCCGGGTGAATCGGCCACCATCGTCACCGCGATGGAAGGCAACCAGATGGCCAAGCGCGGGCGGGCGGGGCCGGCGTTGTGCACGGCGGCGGTGGGCTCATTCGTGGCCGGCACCATCGCCACGGTCTTGCTGACCCTGCTTGCGCCACAGGTGGTCGACATCGCGATCAAGTTCGGTCCGCCGGAGTATTTTGCGCTCATGGTGCTTGCCTTCACGACCGTGTCGGCGGTATTGGGCAGTTCCACCCTGCGTGGCCTCGTCGCACTGTTCATCGGCCTTGCCATCGGCGTGGTCGGCATCGAGAACGAGTCCGGCCAGGCGCGTTACGTGATGGGCATCCCGCAACTGGCGGACGGCATCGAGGTGGTGACCGTGGCAGTGGGACTCTTTGCCGTGGGCGAAACGTTCTACAACGCGTCCAAGCTCAATCACCTCGTGGAAACCATGGAGAAGGTGAAGGGCAGCATTCTCATGACGGCGGATGACTGGAAGCGATCCTGGAAGCCGTGGCTGCGCGGCACCGCCATCGGCTTCCCCTTCGGCGCCATGCCGGCGGGCGGCGCGGAAATCCCGACCTTTCTCTCCTACGCCACCGAGAAGAAACTGGCCAAGCATCCGGAAGAATTCGGCAAGGGCGCCATCGAGGGCGTGGCGGGCCCGGAAGCGGCGAACAATGCGTCGTCAACCGGCGTGATGGTGCCGCTGCTCACGCTGGGGCTGCCGACGTCGGCCACCGCCGCCATCCTGCTTGCCGCGTTCCAGCAGTACGGCTTGCAGCCCGGCCCGTTGCTCTTTGAAACCAATGCACCGCTGGTGTGGGGCCTCATTGCCAGCTTCTATGTCGGCAACATCATGCTGCTGATTCTCAACCTGCCGCTCATCGGCGTGTGGATCAAGCTCCTCGAAATCCCGAAGCCGCAGCTCTACGCAGGCATTCTCGTCTTCGCCACGATGGGCGTGTATGGCATGCGCCAGTCGGCGTTCGACGTGTTTCTGCTCTATGCCATCGGCCTCATGGGCTTCCTCATGCGCCGCTATGGCTTCCCGACCGCACCGGTCATTGTCGGCATGATCCTCGGCCCCCTGGCGGAATCGCAATTGCGCCGGTCGTTGTCGATCAGCCAGGGTGATCCGTGGGTGTTCCTGCAGCGGCCCATCAGCGGGACCATTCTCGTGATCACGGTACTCCTGGTCGTGGGGCCGTGGGTGTGGCGCAAGCTGAAGAAGGACACGCCCGCTTCCGCTGCCTGATTTCACCACTGCGAATATTCGCCCCTGCAACCGGCCGACTCGTTCGGCCGGTTGCGCTATGACAGAATCATTCCTTTCGCCGTCCGCTCTCCACCACAATGAAAATCAGCCACGACCGCTTCTACAAATACGACGAACTCACCGCCTTCCTCAAGCAATTCTGCAGCGAATATTCGCATCTGCTCAGTCTCGAATCCATCGGCAAGAGCCATGAGGGCCGCGACATCTGGGTCGTGACCGCGACCAACACCAGGACGGGTCCTGCGGCGGACAAGCCCGCCTACTGGATCGACGCCAACATCCACGCGAGCGAGCTGGCGGGCAGTGCGGCGACGCTGTATCTGCTGGATACGCTGACCCGGGAATACGGCAAGCGAGACGACATCACCCGCTGCCTCGACACGCGCGCGATGTACATCTGCCCGCGCATCAATCCGGACGGTGCGGAGTGGGCCATGCGCTCCAAGGAGGAGGGCGGGCCGAAGATCGTCCGCTCCTCCACGCGTCCCTATCCGCGCGACGAGGATTTCGTCGAGGGCCTGGACATCGAGGATATCGATGGTGATGGCCGCATCCTCTCGATGCGCATTCCCGACCCGAACGGCAACTGGAAATGCCATCCGGACGAGCCGCGCCTGATGGTGCCGCGCGACCCGGCCGAATACGGTGGCCAGTACTACCGCATGCTGCCCGAGGGCCGCATCCAGAACTACGACGGCTACCTCATCACGGTCAATCCGAGCAAGGAAGGCCTCGATCTCAACCGCAATTTCCCCGCGGGTTGGCGGCCGGAGGCGGATCAGCTTGGTGCGGGCCCGTTCCCTACGTCGGAACCGGAAGTGCGTGCCGTGGTGCAGTTCATCACCTCGCACACCAACATCACGGGCGGCCTGTCGTTCCACACCTGGAGCGGCGTCCTGCTGCGGCCTTCGTCCACCAAGAGTGATGACGAGATGCCGGCCGAAGATTTGTGGGTCTACAAGGAGCAGGGCGTGCAGGGCACGAAGGTCACTGGCTATCCCGCGATCAGCACGTACCACGAGTTCCGCTATCACCCCAAGGAAGTCATCAGCGGCACGTTTGACTGGATCTATGAGCACCTTGGTCTCTACGAGTGGACCATCGAGATCTGGTGCCCGATGCGCGAGGCCGGGATCACCGACTACAAGTACATCGACTGGTTCCGCGATCACCCGGTCGAGGACGACATCAAGATGCTCAAGTGGGCCGACAAGGAAATTCCCGGCAAGGGGTACATCGACTGGTACAGCTTCGATCATCCGCAACTGGGCAAGGTCGAGCTGGGCGGCTGGGACAAGCTCCATGCCTTCCGCAATCCGCCGCCGCATCTGCTGGAGCGCGAGATCGCCAAGTTCCCCGACTGGTTGGTGTGGAACACGCTGATCTCGCCGAAGCTGGAACTGGTGGAAGCCAAGGCCGAGGCGCTGGCCGGCGACTCATGGAAGATCACGCTCTGCGTGCAGAACGCCGGCTACCTGCCAAGCTACGTCTCCAAGCACGCACTGAAGCAGAAGAGCTCGCGCGGTGTCGTGGCCGAGATCGCGCTGCCGGCGGGTGCGTCGCTGGTGACAGGCAAGCCGCGCGAAATGGCCGGCGAGTTGGAGGGCCGCGCGTACAAACACACGCTGATGAGTTTCTGGACCGACACCGCGCCGACGGCCGATCGCTGCGTCGTGCAGTGGGTGGTGAAAGGGAAGAAGGGCGATGTCGTGGCACTCGACGTGCAGCATGATCGCGCGGGGCGGGTGAAGGCGTCGGTGACGCTCGCCTAAGCCGGAACTGCCGGGGCGAATATTCGCAGTTCGAATATTCGCCAGACCGCTCGGGCTACCTCACTGCATTGCACAGCATCGCATGCCCGACTTCGCCACCAGTCAACTCATCCTGATCGCGGCTGCGACCTTCATCGCCGCCATCATCGGCGGCATGGGTGGGTTCGGCACGGGCATCATGCTCACGGCGGTGCTCACGCCCATTCTCGGCATCAAGGCGGTCGTGCCCATCCTCGCCTTCGCCGGCATCATCATCAACGTCGGCCGCTTCTGGTTCTATCGCCGCGATGTCGACTGGGCCGCGGTGAAGCGGATCCTCCCGATTGCGCTGGTGTGTCTCCTGATTGGCACGCAACTCTATCGCTCGCTGCCGCCCGGCCCGCTCGCCATCGCCATCGGTACCATGGTAATGGCCGCCGTGCCGCTGCGCCGCTGGCTGGCGTCGCGGAATCTCCGTCTCGGGCCGACCGGCATGACGGTCGGCGGCGCCGCGTTCGGTTTTCTCAACGGCATGGCGTCTGGCATGGGCATCGTGCTGGTCTCCGTGCTCCTCGGCGCCGGCATGGCCGGGACGGCCGTGCTCGCCACCGATGCGCTCATCACCATCGTGGTCGATCTGGCGCGCGCCGCGATCTTCGGGCGCATGGCGCTGCTCACCGAAGAGGGCCTTCTGCTCGGCGTGCTCATCGGCCTGGTGTCGCTACCTGGCTCGTGGCTGGCGTCATTGATCGTCAATCGACTCGGCAAGCGATTGCACATCGTGTTCATCGAAGCCCTGATCCTGTTCGGCGGCCTGAGCCTCGTCGTGAACGGGCTGCTGACAGATCGCTGAGCGGGCCGGCGCCAGGGATGCGAATATTCGCGCACCATTGCGATTTGCCATCCATCCCCACTCCCACTCAACCCTGATCGATTGGACAAAATCATGCTCGACCAACAAGTCGCTGACTGGACCCAGGCCTTCGATGCTGCCATGGCATCCAGCGAAAACACCGACCTCGAACCACTCTGGAACGATGTCTGCGCGGCGATCGAGGCGAACCCGCGACATGCGGGTCTGCGCCGATTGCGCATTCGCATGGCGGCGTCGTTCTACGAGCATGTCCGCGAACATGAGGATCTGGTCGCGCTGCACGGCATGGAGCCGTCGGACCGCGAGGTCTGGCTCGATCTGGCACTGATCCAGCACCGCTGGGCCTACCAGCTGGTGCCCGGATCGGACGAGGACTTGCAGCAAGAAGCGGACGCTGACGCGGACGCGCCGGTCGATTCATCCGCGCAGACGCAATTGGAGAACGAGGCGCGGGGCTGGATCGCGCAGATCATTCGCCAGAACCAGGCTGATGGCGATTTCTGCGCCAAGGTGTTGGCGGGGTGGTCGGATGCCGGCATCTACGCACCCTGGCTGCGCCTGACGCTGGTGTTGGAGATTGCGGCCGCGCATCCCGATGATGACCGCTTCTCGCGTGAGCTGGCGCTGGCCTGGCTGGATCTGGGCAATCAGCTGCCGGAGGCCTACGACCCGGACAGCGGACAGCTTCCCATGGGATTCATGGTGGACCTGCAAGGCGGATTGTGGGACCCGTTCATGCAGGAACGCGCATTGGACGAGTTCGCGGCGCTGTTGCAGCGCCTGCCGAACGACGTGGACTTGCTGTCACGTCGCGCGCGGCTGCTCGAGTCGCGCTGCGATTTGCCCTTGGCGGCGGCGGCCTATGTTGCCGCCGAGTCGGCGGCCCGTTCCGCTTCGCAACAGACGGACGAGGTCGACGAAAAGGCGGCGCTGGAATCCACCGCGGATGAACTCGGCGAGCGGAGCCGGTTGTGTACGGCCGGACGTGCGGCCATTGTTCAGGCCATGCTGACCAGCATGGATGACGCGGTCGCGCAGTTTCAGCAAGGCTTTCCGGTGCGGGAGGATGCGAGCGAACGGTCACGCGAATTGGCGCGCGAATTCGCCGAAGACTGGGACCGGACCATGAAGCAGACCGCGGCTGAGCTGACCGAGAATGTCGATTCGCTGCGCACGACGCTGGAGGGCTTGACGGCCGATGCAGCAGCGCTGGAGGCGATGGAGGCCCAGGCCGCGCAAATCGCGGCGGGCATCGTTGGTTCGGTGCAGGTGACGCCGATTGGCGCAACGCCCGTCGAACCGACCGCCTTCGAGGAGGATTGGTCCACGACCCTTGCGCCGGTCAATGACGCGTTTCGCGACGCAGGGTGGAGGCAGTTGGGCTGGGTCGATTGGCCGGAGTTTCGCCCCGTATTTGGTCATCAAGTGGTGTCATCGGTGTGGCTTAGTACTGATGGCGGCGCTGTCGCGTTCGCATCAAGCGCCAGGGGCATGACACTGGTCGACGTCGAGTCCGAATTCTCCGACGGACGCTTGTTCGCGACGTCCACGTCGCGGGGCCGCAATTTTCTCGCCGCCGGGACGGACCTGGATTCTCTCCTCATCGAGCCCAATCTCGGCATTGCGGATTGCGTGGCGTTGCACTCGGCCCGCGTGGGCCTGGCGCTCGCGCGCTCACCACAGTCGACGCTGGTGCGTTGCCACGACATTGGGCAGGCGATTCAGCAGCAGGAACGCATGCGGCAGCAGAAGACGCGGTTTCGAATTGAGCACGGCATCACGGAAAGCGAGTCGCTCGGCATTCCGCACGACTTTCCGGAAATCTTTGCGCCGATGTTGCGGCAGAAGGTCGCCGAAAGCATGGCGGGTCTGCGGCAGGCAATGCCCGGCTAGACGCGACCCTGGATCAGCCGGTTCTGGATCAGCATCGGCGAGTCTGGAAAGACCCCAGATTCAGGATGCGGGCATCGTGGCTCCGCATCGTTCGACAAAAGAACCGGGCCCGAAGGCCCGGTTTTTGTTTCCAGCCGTCAACACATGGATTACTTGAACTTGTAGTCCAGGTTGATGTTGAAGCGGCGACCCAGCTGGCCGGATGTGCCGTTGTCCCAATAGTTGAACGTGTTGGGCACGTCGACGGAACGACCATAATTCTCGGTCAGGTTGAGGATGCTGGCCGCGATGGTCAGGTTCTTGATGCCGCGCCATGAGCCACCGATGTCCACCGTCTCCTCGCGGCCAACACGGCAGTAGCCGCGGGCAGCCAGGAACTGGTTGGCAGCGCTGGCAGTCGGCGACAGGCAAGCCGTCGTCGTCGCGCCACGATCCAAGGCGGAGGTCTCGTTGTAGCGCAGCCAGCCCGTCCAGTTGCCCTGGTTCCAGCGCAGCGTCATGCTGCCCTTGAACTTGGGCACATCGGCTGTCGATGTACCCACCAGGCGCTCAACCGTACCGCCCTCGAGGATCAGGCGGTCGAAGTAGCGGGTGATCGTGCCGTTGGCATTGAAGCTGAACTTGCCGATGGACGTGGTCGGGAAGCGGACATTGATGTCGTAGTCCATGCCTGCCGTCTCGGTCCACTTGAAGTTGCCGTAGCCACGCACCAGCGCCACGATCGGACCGGAGTTGGCGATGCCGGGCAGCCAGGACTGCGGGTTCGGATCGCGGATCAGGAACGCAGCATTGGCGGCCGGATTGGCGTTGTACGCATCCATGATGTCGATGCCGCGCTGCACGCGGATCTCCTCATTGCGACGGAAGCGCCACCAGTCGAGCGAGATATCCACGTCCTTGACCGGTTCGAAAATGATGCCGACCGTGTAGGAACGCGACGTTTCGGGTTTCAGGTTCGGGTTGCCGCTCACCACCGTGGGCAGGTTGCCCGGGTTCTGACCGGTGGGCACCGAGGTGAAACCGAGCACGTTGCAGTCACGTGTCACGCCAGGCGTGGCCAGGCTGACCGGTGCCGAGGGATTGGACGAGTTGCAGCGCAGGCTGTCGAACACGCGACGATCCTGGCTGGAGTGGAACGACAGCAGGAACGAGTTGCTGATCTGCGAGATGGCCGGTGCACGGAAGCCCGTGGCCAGCGTGCCGCGGAAGGACAGCATGCCCGGCACGGCGTCGTACTTGAAGCCGCCCTTGCCGGTGGTCGAGTTGCCGAAGTCGCTGAAATTCTCGTGACGGACGGCGGCCTGCAGTTCCAGTGCCTTCACGACCGGCAGGCGCAGTTCGGCAAAGAACGCCTTGGAGCTGCGCTTGCCGCTGGTCCCGTTGGCCACGAGGCCGATGAAGTCACCTTGCAGATAGATGTCGCTCGGAACGGAAGCCAGTTCCTCGCGACGCGCTTCGGCGCCGACGGCGATGGCGGCGTTGCCACCGGCCATGGCGAACAGTTCGCGACTGCCGCGAATGTCAAACACACTGATTTCCGACTCGCCCTTGTTGACGGCATCCGATGCCACGGTCGCGGCAGCAGCGGCGTCATTCTGACCGTTGAAGCGATAGGTGCGGTTGGCGATGGCCGAGGTCAGGAGTGAACTGCGCACGCGATCCTGCTGGATGCGCTCGTTTTCCTGCTTCGTGTAGAGCAGCGCGGTGTCGATGTCCCAGGCGCCCCAGGTGCCCTGCAGGCCCACAGTGGTGCGGTAGGTCTTCAGATCGTTGATGTCGCCCAGCTTCAGGTCGGTGAAGCGGTAGATGACCTGGATTTCCTGCGTGGTCGGGTTGTCCGGATGGCCGACCGGCAGGATGATGGCCGGCTGCGACAGGAACGTGCCAGAGAGCAGCGGCCAGGTGACCGCAGTGCGGTTGCCCGATGTGACCAGCGAGGTGGTCATTGTGTACGGGATGCGCTTCTCCGTCGTTTCCGTCTGCGAGTACATCAGGTCGGCATAGGCGGTGAAGTCGTTGTTGATCTGCCACGTGCCGCGGATGGAGCCGTTGATGCGGTCCTGCTTGGCGATGGCTTCGTCGGCATTGTCAAAGTTGAAGCGGCAGAAGCCATTGGGCATCGAGCCCGTGGTCGCGGCGAAGCCGGCCGGGCGGTTGGGCAATCCCAGACCGGCTGTGTTCTCCGGCGGGCAGCCTGCGGCCGTGCCAAGGTAGTTGGCGCCAAACAGGTTGTTGTTGGCCACGGTGATGCCGTTGATGACCGTGGAGCCTGCCAGGCTGGCGGGCACGCGGTAGTAGTTCGGCGTGCTGGTGGCCGACGAGTCCGGCGTGAAACGGCTGGTCACGTTGCCCAGGTTCTGGTGGGTGTTGTGCTCGCCGAGGTTGCCGCGATCCTTCAGCTCCGAGTGCATGACGGAATCACGCTTGGACACCTCGAACCCGCCGAACACGTTGTAACGGTTCTTGGATAGATCGCCGAAGCCGAAGGTCACGGCTGCGCGAGTCGTCTGGCCGACACCTTCGTCATTGGCGCCGTATGAGCCGCTGAAGTCGATGCCCTGATAGTCCTTCTTCAACACGTAGTTCACCACGCCGGCCATGGCATCGGAGCCGTAGAGGGCGGACGCGCCGTCCTTCAGGATCTCGATGCGCTCGATGGCCTCTTTCGGAATCGTGTTCACGTTGATCAGCGAACCGCGGCCGAAGTTGATGTCGACGGCGGCAACGGGCGCCACGCGGCGGCCGTTGATCAGGATGAGGGTGCCCTGCGAGCCGAAGCCGCGCAGCGAAATCGTGGACAGGCCACCGACGAAGCCGGAGGCGGCGCCGTCCTGGATGGACGAGGCATCGACCGACGACAGCGAGCGCATCAGTTCTTCAATGGTCGCGTAGCCGGATTCCTTGATCTGCTGTGCAGTGATGATTTGCACGACCGAGGGTGTCTCAGTGTCGACGCGCTTGATCAGCGAGCCCGTCACCTCAATCTTTTCGGGTTTGGCCGGCGTGGGCGGTGTGGCCGGTGCCGGAGTCTGCGCTGCGACGCTGGCGCTGACCAGGCCCGCGAGCACGGCCGGAATCAGCGTGGCAAGGGGTTTGGTTCGTGGAGTTCTCATGGTGGTGGTCCCTGGAGTTGTTGTAGGGGAAGCTGCTTGAATTTGCGTGTGGCCGAAGGTGCGCCAGAATCGGGTGTGGTGAACAGATGTTTCCGGCCGGCATTTTTCGGCGCGCTTCATAACGCGCTGACGCGATGCTGCAATAAAGTGCCACAATTGTTTGTAACAGCCTGCAACACTTTACAGAGTTTTGTCTGGACGCCGCAAAGCATTGAGGCTTTCCGTCAGGCAACCTGCTGCAAGCTACTGATTTAGCGCCGGCCAAGTGTTGCGGTTTTGCAACATTTTGGCCCCGCTGAACTGAACTTCGAGTCGGGAATCCGGCCCCCAGGGCGCGGGGTCTCTGGCACAGCAGGCTGCGCAAACGACTTGCAACGGTTCTCGCGGCAAAAAAAAACCGGGCCCGAGGGCCCGGTTTCTTGCTTGGTCGCTCGACAGCGCGACGCGAAGCGCCTAGCGGAACCGATAGTTCACATTGAGGGAGAAGAACCGTCCGTACGGATTGTGGTGCTCCGGGTTGAAGCCCAGCGACGTGTTGTCCGGATCGAACGGCGCGTTCTTGTCGTTGATGTTGCGCACGACACCACTCACCGTCAGGTTCTTGATGCCACGCCAGGTCGCGCCCACATCCAGCGTGGTCCAGGGCTTGATGCGGCAGGACGGCTCCAGCGCCTGGAAGGCGGCGGTGCCGCAGCCGTTGGTGGTGTCGCCGTAGTACCAGCCCTTGACGTGATTGACCCGGCCGAATGCGCTCCATTCGCCGCGCTCCCAGTTCAGGCTGAGGTTGCCCTTCCACTTGGGCAGTTCGCCCACCGGGCCGTAGGCGTCGGCGTACTCGATGAGCGGATCACCCGCCGTGAACGAGTTCTTGTACGAGCGCAGCCAGGTGGCCTGCACCGTGCCCGTCAGCTTGCCGGCCGCACCCAGGCTCCACCTGTAGCTGCCGTCGAAGTCGATGCCGGAGGTCCGTGTCTCACCGAGGTTGCGGAACTGGCGGATGGTCGACAGGATCGGGCCCGAGTTCGGGATGCCGGCCAGTTGGGTTGCAGGGTTGGTGTCGCGGATGATGGCGCCGGGGAACTGGCCTTCGCGGTTGATGATGTACTGCGAGCTGAACCGGCCCACCTCGCTCTCGCGGCGAATTTCATACAGGTCGACAATGATGTTGGCGTTGTCGGTCGGTGAGAACACGAAGCCGAACGTGAGGCCCTTCGACTCTTCCGGTTCCAGATCCGGGTTGGCGCGGATCAGGCTGGAGATGCTGCGTCCGGTGCAGTCCTCGGCATCCGCGCCCGGCTGGCCGCACCGCACCGGATCGGTAATGGTGTTGAACACCTGCACGTTCGACTGCGTGATCTGGGAAATCGACGGCGCACGGAAGCCGCCTGCATAGGTGCCGCGCAGCGCGAAGTTCTTGGTCGCACTCCACTTCACGCCGATCTTGGGCGTGGTCGAGCTGCCATAGTCGCTGTAGCGGTCATGGCGCAGCGCGAGTTGCATTTCCAGATTGCGCTTCAGCGGAATGTTCAGTTCGCCATAGGCCGAGGTCACGTTGCGCGCACCGGACACCTGCGAGCCACCCAGGCCGACGAAGTCGCCGGTCACGATGCGGCTATCCGGCGTGACGCTCAGTTCCTCCCGGCGATATTCCACGCCGGCCGCCATCATGGCCGGTCCGCCGGGCGCCTGGAACACTTCACGCGAGCCCTTCAGATCGACGATGCTGGTTTCGGCCTGGCCGCGATCGGTGATGAATGGCACCAGTCGCGCAATCAGCGCCGGATCATTGTTGCCGAACGGGCGGTAGGAGAGGTTGTTCTGCGCGGCCAGCAGTTCGCTGAACACCGGGAAGCCGTTGTAGCGGTCCTCGCGCTCGGATTTGTTGTAGAGCAGCGCGGCTTCCCAATCCCAGCCGGCGTGGGTGCCGCTGAGGCCGCCGAGGAAGCGGGTGGTTTCGTTGGTGACGGTCTGCAGGCGCGTGCCGAAATCGGCAAAGCGATAGCGCAGCAGCACGCGGAACGGATGCGGGTTGTCGGGGTGGCCCACGGGCAGGATGAAGCCGTCATAGCGGAAGCGCGTGCCACTCTGCGAAAACCAGGTGGTGGCGAATTCGTCAGCGAGGAACGGGCTGCCGGTGAACTCCGACTCGCTGCTTGAATAGGCGAACTCGGCATAGGCAGTCAGGTTGGGGCTCGCCTCGTAGGTGAAGCGACCGAACACGCCCTTGCGTTCGCTCTCCGACTGGGCGGAAATGTTGTTCCACTGGTCATAGCGGCACAGCCCGCCAATCAGCAGGTTGGTCGGGCAGCGCGGATCGACGCTGGCCAGCACGTTGAACACGCCTGAGCCGGCCGTGCGCTCGCGCAGCAGGTTGGGTGGATAGGACCGTGAGGACAGCGTGGTGAGCCGCCCCACCAGTGTCGAATAGGCGGCGTTGTCCACATCGTCCACTTCACGGATGCCGGTGCGCTCGCGCTTGCTGTACTCGAAGTTGATCAGCGCGTTGTAGCGATCCTGGGCCAGATCGCCGAAGCCCAGCGTGGCCGATGCCGTGCGGCTCTTGAAGTTGTCGCGGTCGTTCTGCGAACCCGACAGCGATGCGCTGGCGCCCTTGAAGTCCTTGCGCAGGATGATGTTGATCACGCCGGCCATGGCTTCGGAACCATAGATGGCGGACGCGCCGTCCTTCAGGATCTCGACCCGCTCGATGGCGGTCATCGGAATGGAGTTGAGGTTGTAGATCACCGACTGTCCGGCGTTCGGATCGGCATAGGCGGCGGGTGCAAGGCGGCGGCCGTTGACCAGCACCAGCGTGGCCTGCGAGCCCAGGCCGCGCAGCGACACCGCCTGCGCGCCCGCTGCAAAGCCGGTACCGGAATCAAAGTCCTGCAGGCCGCCAGCGCTGGCGGCGGGCAGCGTGCGCAGCAGTTCGGCCACGTTGTTCGCGCCGCTTCGGGCGATGTCGTCGGCGGTGATGATGGTGATCGGCGATGCCGTCTCGGCATCCAGCCGTTTGATGTTCGTCCCGGTGACCTCGATTTTCTCGGTCTTGGGTGCGGGCGGCGGCGTCTGTGGCGACGCGGGCTGCTGCGCGAATGCGGTGCCGGCCTGCATTGCGCCCGCCAGCACGATGGGGATCAATCCGGCAAGGGTTTTGGCTTTGGGGGGCTTCATTTGAGTGTGGACTCCCTGATGTGGAGATGTGAGTGGATCGTCAATGGGCAGTGCGGCGGCGCGGCACGATCAGTGCCCGCGGCGGACTGCACGCGGATCGGATGCTGCATCAGGGTGAAGCGCGGATGTGTATTGACTTGTGTGGCTTCGGTTGCCGCGTGTGGCAGACGGCAACATCGCGTGCTCGGGCCCCGTTACCGGGGCAACGCGTGGATGATGTGTGTCGCTGCACGCCGGCACAAGCCGTCACGCAGACGACAGGCATGTCGCCGTGCGTGACGAGTGCCGCTACTGTGAGGTGACGGGCGCCTTCAGCAGCGACTGTACGAACGCGATGGTCGTGTGAAACAGAAAGTCGCTGTTGTCCTTCTTCGCGAAACCGTGGCCCTCGTTTTCGCCGATGACCAGCCACACTGGCTGGCCGTTGGCGCGCACCTTCTCCGTCAGTTGCAGTGCCTCGGTGTGCGGTACGCGTGGGTCGTTGCGGCCGTGGGCAATAAGGATAGGTTTGCGAATATTCGCAGCATTGGTGAGCGGCGAAATGCTGTCGAGGAACTCGCGCATGGCCGGCTCGCGCTCGTCGCCATACTCCTGGCGGCGGTTGTCGCGGCGGTAGCTTTCGGTGCGCTCCAGCAGGCTCACGAAATGCGAGATGCCCACCGTGGCGATACTGCCTGCGATGCGGTCGGGGTAGCGTGTGGCGATGGCGTTGGACATGTAGCCGCCGTAGCTGCCGCCGGTGACGATCACCTTGCTTGCATCCAGATCCTTCTGCCGCCCGATCCAGTCGAGCAGCGCGCCCGCGTCCTTCACCGCGTCCTCGCGATTGCGGCCGTTGTCGAGGTTGGTGAAGCGGCGGCCGAAGCCGGTCGAGCCGCGCACATTGGGATAGATGAGCGTCATGCCGAGCTCATTGATGAAATAGTTGTTGCGTCCGATGAAGCCGGGACGCGACTGACCCGAGGGGCCGCCGTGCAGGATCACCAGCACGGGACGCGGGCCGCTCACTTGCGTCGTCCCGCGCTTCGAAAGCGGCGGCGGGTCATAGCGGAAGCCGGTGATCTCCCGGCCGTCGAAGCTCTTCCACCGGATCAACGTTGCCTGGGCGAAGGTGGCGGGGTCGGCGCCGGCATGGGCGGAATCCAGTGCCGCCGCCTTCGTCCACCGGGTCAGCGTGCCGCTCGCCGCGTCGTAGACATGCACGTCGCCCGGCGACCGGGCCGAGGCATGGGTCAACGCCAGCAGCGGCAGACGCCGATGCCAGCGGAGCGCGCCGATCACGCCGTCTTCCAGCCCGAGCGGTTGATCCGCCGCCAGCGTGCGGGTCTCGCGGTCGAACCACTTCAGCCGCGACACACCGGCTTCGTTGATCACCATCGGCATGGGCAGCGCTGCCCGCGGCGGCACGGCGATGCGTTCCACGTCCCAGTCGATGTCCTTCAGGAAGACCTCGCGCTGCCGGCTCGCGCTTGCGCTGCGCAGCATCAGGCGGCGGAACTCGCCATCGCTCTCCACCACCCAGCACGACGGGCCGGCGCGATCGTCGCCCTCGTCCATCTCCTGCTCGCCGTCGGCTTCATAGGCCGATGTCGCCCCGCGTGTCTCCTCGCCCAGCGTTCTCCCGGCAAGATCGATGCGCCAGGTGGTGATGCGGCCGTTGCGCGATGCGCGAATCTCGATCTCGCGCCCGCCATTGACGTGACGCAAGCCGGCCACGCGGCGACCGTTCAAGGTTTGCAGGGTTCTCCGCTGCGCCGGATTGAGCGGATCGACGATGTGCACAGCCGACACCAGGTTGACCGTGTCGTTGGCCGGCGGGCTGTCCTCGTCCTCTTCCCGCTCGTTGCGGTCCAGCGTTGTCGTCGCATACAGGAGATGCTTGCCATCAGGGGAGAACGACCAATGTTCCGCCTTCAGGTCCGCTTCCGACAGCAGCGCTGGCTCATGCTTTGCGCCGTCCTTCAGGGCTGCCTGGATGTCCACACGATACAGGCGGTACGCCTCATTGCCGCCACGGTCCCGGGCAACGACGAGGTAGCGCGCGTTCACCGGCTCGAATTGCGCGGCGCGTGCGGGATCGGCATGGAAGGTGAGTTGCTGTGGCGTCACCAGCGGGCCGGAGAGAAGAAAGAGCTGGTGCGTGCCGCCCGCGCGCTGGCTCACGATCATGCTGCGCTCACGAGGGTGCCAGGCGACGAATCGTGAGCCTTCAAGGTCGGCATAGCGCTTCGCACCCTTCGCGATGCTCGCTGGCAATCCGGGCACGCCTTGGAGACTCAGCGTGGCCGGTGGCTGCAGCAAGTCGGTGGACGCCGGGGACGAAGCCAGTGCAGCAGCGGGAAGAAGGGCCGTGAGGCACGCAGCGCTCAGACGGCGTGCCGATGCGAATATTCGCAAGTCGAGGGTTGTTTTCATCCTGGCAGTGTCGCAAGTGGCGGCCCAAACGCAAAGCGCCGGAATGCAACGAGATGTGTGCGCGGTGGCTGCGGTGCTGGCAGCCCGGCTCAGGTTGTACCGCTGCCGATCCGTGCGGGAATGTGCTCGGCGTCGAGCGGGCGGGAAATGCCGTAGCCCTGCACCGCGTCGCAGCCGGCGCGGCGCAGCATGTCGATGTCCTCCTCGGACTCCACACCTTCGGCCACCACATGCAGCCCGAGGTTGTGGCCCAACTCGATGGTGGAGCGCACGATGGCGAGGCTCTGCGGATCGTTTTGCATGCCGACCACGAACGAGCGGTCGATCTTCAGCTCGTTCACCGTCAGTTCCTTGAGATAGGCGAGCGATGAGTAGCCCGTGCCGTAGTCGTCGATGGACAATGACACGCCCAGTTGATGCAGCTCGCCGATGATCTTCCGGGCGCCGGCCGGATCGTCCATCAACGCGCCTTCGGTGATCTCGACACAGATCAGCTGCGGCGGCACGCCGTGCTCGGCCAGCGTCGTGCGCAACAGGCTGGGCAGGTTCTCGCGTACCTGCAGGTCGCGGGTCGAGGCATTGATCGAAATGCGGATATCCAGTCCCTGACCGCGCCACACGCCGCACTGACGCACCGCCTCGCCCACCACCCAGCGGGTGATGCGGGTGATGTAGCCCGTCTGCTCGGCAAAGGGGATGAAGTCGTTCGGCGGCACCATGCCGCGTTCCGGATGCACCCACCGCACCAGCGCCTCCACGGCGGTGATCCGTCCATCGGCCAGCGTGAGCTTCGGCTGGTACAAGAGCTTCAGCTGTCCGTCCTCGACCGCGCGGCGCAACTCGCCCAGCAAGGTGAGATGCGACTGACGCTCGCCATCGAGGCTGGGGTCGTACGTGGTGTAGCCGATCTTGGCACGCTTGGCGGCGTACATCGCCACGTCGGCGGCGCGCATCAGCTCGCTCGCCTCGGTGCCGTGTTCCGGAAAGCGCGCGATGCCGATCGAGGTGCCGATGTCCATCGATTGCCCGGCGATGGAGAAGGGTGCCTCCATTGCGTCCACGATGCGCCGGGCGGCGGTCTGCGCCTGCTCCGGCACCGCGCTGGTGAGGAGGATGGCAAATTCGTCGCCGCCCAGTCGCGCCACGCTGTCCGCCTCGCGCAGGGTGGAGGCGATGCGCTGGCCCGCCTCCCGCAGGGCGAGGTCGCCCACCTCATGGCCCAGCGTGTCGTTGATGGTCTTGAAGCGGTCAAGATCGAGCAGCATCACCACCGGCTGCGGCCCGTCGCGGCGCGCCAGCTTCAGCGACTGGTTCAGCCGTTCCAGGAACATGGTGCGATTGGGTAGCGCCGTGAGCCCGTCCTCGTAGGCGAGGCGGAGGATCTCGCCTTCGCGCCGGGCGATGCCTTGCCGCATGTGATCCAGCCCGTCGGCCAGCGTGCCGATTTCATCGCGCGGCCCGGCGGGCACTGGCGTGCCGTAGTCGCCCTGCTGGATGCGGCGTGCGGCGTGACCCAGTGCGCGGATCGGCTCGGCGATGCGGCGCGCGATGAGCAGGCTGCCGATGATGCCGAGTGCCAGGCCGATGGCCGAGAGCCAGATGAAGGCCATGTTGAGCCGCTCGAACGGTTGGGTCACCGCCGAGAGCGGGCGCTGCAAGAAAACCGAGATGGCGGTCCCCCCGGACGCGCCTGTCGCGCTCGTCGGGCCTGTCGTCGGATTGAGATCGGTGCGGTGCAACTGCCAGCGCTCGCCGGCCAGCACCAGTTCCGCATCGCCGGCCATGCCGGCAGCTGCAGCCTCGCGGATGAGGCCGGAAAACTCGCTCCGCAGCGACCCCACCAGCGTGGTCGCGTGGATGCGCCACTGCCCGCCGTCGACCTGGCTGGCGAAGGTCACATCCATGCCCGACACCGATTTCAGTTCGTTGGCGTCGGCGTCGTCGATGAGAAATCCGATGACCACCCAGGCGACGAGATCCGGCGCGCGTACCGGCACCATCACCAGCTGGTGCACTTTGCCGTCCAGCACCGCCAGCCGGCTGGCCGCCGGCGCGTCGGCGGGCGCCGCGATGAGCGGGGCCAGCTCGGCCTGCGAGCGGGCGCGGCCGCTGTCGAGCGTGTCGACCAGTACCGAGAAATCGGGCGCCAGCAGCAGCATGGCCTGGGCATCGATGCGCGAGCCGTGGTTGCGCAGCGCGTCTTCCATGGTCGCCATGTCACGGGTGGCGACTGCCGCGCGAAAGCCGAAGTCTGCCGTCAACACCGACGCGGCCTGAGTGAGCTGCGCCTGATTCTGGGTGAGCAGTTGCTGGAAGATGCGCTCGCCGCGGAGCAGCGTCTCGGACGCGGTGCTGCGGGCGATGTCGTCGCTGGTCCGCGTGATCATGAGCAGCGCCGCACCCTGCAGCACCACGAGCAGGAGCGCGATGAGCAGCGCGATGCGTGTGCGCAGGCTCAGGCCGGGGCGGACGACTGGCCGCGTCGCGGGGCTGGCAGGCGTGTCCGACTTCGGATGGGGGCGGGCTTCTTGGTTGGAGTCCATGTTCAGGGGAGTGGGGAGCGGAATGGCGGGCGCCAATGCGAATAGTCGCAGAGCCGGCCGGAATCGGCAGTGCGCTGGCGCACAGCGTCTGTCCGGACTACGTACGCTGCCACGCGGTGCGGCGCCGTTCCCGGTATGAGGCGTGCGACAATCCGGTATCAAGTCGGTCCGATCCTGACGTCTGCCCGGTGCGAATATTTGCCCGTCCTTTCGCTGCTTTCATCTCCCGGTTTCAACGCATCCATGTATATCGGCATCTTCGATCTTTTCAAGATAGGCATCGGTCCATCCAGCTCCCACACCGTGGGCCCCATGCGCGCGGCGCGGCGCTTCCTCATCGAGCTGGGCGATGACGCCTTCGCCCGCGTGGCCCGCGTGCAGGTTGAGCTGTACGGGTCGCTCGCCCACACCGGCCGTGGCCACGGCACCGACTTCGCCATCTTGCTGGGCCTGATGGGCGAGGTGCCGGACAGCGTGGATACGTCAGGCATTGCGGACACCGTTGCGAATATTCGCACTCGTCGCGAGCTGAATCTCCTGGGCAAGAAGGTCGTGCCGTTCGAGGAGGCGAAAGATCTGCTGTTCAATTTCAAGGATGTCCTGCCCGTGCATTCCAACGGCATGGCATTCCGTGCGTTCGATGCGTCGGGTGCGCTGATCGCCGAGCGCGAGATGTATTCCGTCGGCGGCGGTTTCGTGGTCGATGCGGAGGAGGCTTTTGTCGGCACCCCGCGCGGCGAGGAAGCCACGGTGCCGTATCACTTCGAGACCATGGAAGCGCTGCTGGCCCTCGGTATTGAAAAGAACATGGCCATGACCGACATGCTGGCTGCCAACGAATACTCGCTGCATGGCGAGGCGCGCACGCGCGAATTCATTTTCAAGGTCGAGTCGGTGATGCGCGAGTGCATCCGCCTGGGCCTCGAGACGGACGGCATTCTTCCCGGTGGGCTCGCCGTGAAGCGCCGCGCCAAGGCGCTCGCGTACAAGCTGGCCGCCGGACCCTCCCTGCTGCCCGGCATGGCGGGGCAGGACACGATGAACTGGGTCAGCACGTTTGCCATCGCGGTGAATGAACAGAACGCGGCGGGCGCCCGCGTGGTTACGGCACCGACCAATGGCGCGGCCGGCATCGTGCCCGCCGTGCTGGAGTACTACCGCCGTTACTGCGAGGGCGATGACGAGGGTGTGGTGCGCTACTTCCTGGCCGCCGCCGCGGTCGGGTCATTGTGCAAACGCAACGCCAGTATCTCCGGCGCGGAAGTGGGTTGCCAGGGCGAAGTCGGCTCTGCCGCCGCCATGGCTGCCGCCGGGCTCGCCGCCGCGCTGGGCGCCACCAACGAGCAGATCGAGAACGCCGCCGAGATCGCGCTGGAGCACCACTTCGGCATGACCTGCGACCCCATCGGTGGCCTGGTGCAGGTGCCCTGCATCGAGCGAAACGCCATGGGTGCGGTGAAAGCCATCAATGCCTGTTCACTCTCCATGCTGGGCGACGGCACGCATCTGGTCTCGCTGGATCAGGCGATCGAGACCATGCGCCGCACCGGCGCTGACATGCAGAGCAAGTACAAGGAAACCGCGCTGGGCGGCTTGGCCGTGACGGTGGCCATGCCGGCGTCGATTGCGCAGGTGGAGTGCTGAAGTACTGAAGAACTCCCCTTTGCAAAAGGGGGCAGGGGGGATTTCTTGGTCTTGCGTGAAAGGCAAATCCCCCTCGATCCCCTTTTGCCAAAGGGGGAGGCGAGCATCGGGGCGCAGGCGTATCATTTCTCTCATCGTCTCTCTCCTAGCGCTGATCCCCGCCCATGAACATCGCCACCTCTCCCGCCGTCGGCCGCGTTGCCGACATCCGCAACGCAATGGCCAAGCACGGCATCGATGCCGTCGTCGTGCCGTCCTCCGACCCGCACCTGTCCGAATACCTGCCCGGTCGCTGGCAGGGGCGGCAATGGCTCACTGGCTTCACCGGCTCGGTCGGCACGCTGATCGTCACCGCCGATTTCGCCGGCCTGTGGGTGGACAGCCGCTACTGGGTGCAGGCCGAGACCCAGCTCGCCGGCACCGGCATCGCCATGATGAAAATCCCGGTGGTCTCCAGCGCCGCGCATCTGGATTGGCTGGCTGCGAATATTCGTAAAGGCGGAATCGTTGCGGTAGACGGCCAGGTCATGGGCCTCGCCGCCGCCGACGCGCTGCGCGCCGCGCTGGCGCCGAATGGCGTGAAGCTCCGCACCGATGTCGATCTGCTCAACGAAGTCTGGCGCGACCGCCCCGGCTTGCCCACGGCCCCGATCACCGAACACGTTGCCCCCCACGCCGTCGCCACCCGTGCCGAGCGTCTCGCGCTGGTGCGTGAGGCGATGAAGAAAGCCGGCGCCGCCTGGCATTTCGTCTCCACGCTGGATGACCTCGCCTGGATCTTCAACCTGCGCGGCAGCGACGTGGAATACAACCCCGTTTTCGTCGGGCACGCACTGATCGGCCTGAATGACGTGACGCTCTTCCTCGCACCCGGCAAGGTGGATGCGGCGCTCACCGCCAAGCTGGCGGCGGATGGCGTGAAGCTCGCCGACTATGCTGGCGCTGCCGCGGCGCTCGGCAAGCTGGATGGCCAATTGGTAATGATCGACCCCGCCCGCGTCACGCTGGCGCTGGTCGACGCCTTGCCCGCCAGCGCCACGCGCATCGAGGCACCCAATCCCTCCATGCTGGCCAAGTCCCGGAAGAGCGCCGCCGAGACTGCGAATATTCGCAAGACCATGGAGCAGGATGGCGCGGCGCTGTGCGAATTCTTCGCCTGGCTGGACGGCGCGCTCGCCAAGGGGGAGCGGATCACCGAGCTCACCATCGACGACCAGATCACCGCCGCGCGGGCCAAGCGTCCCGGCTTCGTCGGCTGCAGCTTCTCCACCATTGCCGGCTTCAACGGCAATGGCGCCATGCCGCACTATCGCGCCACACCCGACAGCCATTCCGTCATCGACGGCGACGGCATGCTGCTCATTGATTCCGGCGGCCAGTATCTCGGCGGCACCACCGACATCACCCGCGTGGTGCCCATCGGCAAGACGACGGGCGAGCATCGCCGCGACTACACGCTGGTGCTGAAGGGCATGATCCAGCTTTCCATGGCCATCTTCCCGCGTGGCGTGAAAAGCGCCGCGCTGGACACGCTGGCCCGCGCCCCCATCTGGGCCGCACAAGCCGATTACGGCCACGGCACCGGCCACGGTGTCGGCTACTTCCTCAACGTGCACGAAGGCCCGCAGAGCATTTCCCCCCACGCCGTGAGTCCGCTCGCGGTGATGGAGCCCGGCATGATCACCTCCAACGAGCCCGGCCTCTACCGTCAGGGCAAGTGGGGTGTCCGCATCGAGAACCTGGTGCTGAACGTGCCGGCAGCGGGATTGGAAAACCCGGGCGAATTCGGCGAATTCCTGCAATTCGAAACGCTGACCCTGTGCCCGATCAATACCGAGCTCATCGAAAAGAGCATGCTGGACGAAGGCGAGAAGCGTTGGCTGAACCACTATCACCAGATGGTGCGCGAGCGGTTGTCGCCGCTGGTGAGTGGGGCGGCGAAGGCTTGGCTGGAGAAGGCGACGCAGGCGATCTGAGCACAACGCAGCGCGGACGGAATGGGCAGCGCCCGTTCCGTCGTTCCCACCTTCGTGGGAACGACGAATTTCGAAAAACTGAACAAGGGGACCGCATGTTCGAATCCGCAGAAATCGGCCACAAACTTTCCAAGGGCGAATACAAGGCCATCGAGCCGAAGCTGCGAGCCGAGCTGCTCGAAGCGCAGGTCAAGCTCTCCGAGCGCGGCGACTTCCCGGTCATCATCCTCATCTCCGGTGTACGGGGTGCGGGCAAGGGCGAGACGGTCAACCTGCTCAACGAATGGATGGACCCGCGGCATATCCGCACCGTCGCCTTCGATACGCCCACTGACGAAGAGAACGCCCGGCCGCCCATGTGGCGCTATTGGCGCGCGCTGCCGCCGAAGGGAAAGATCGGCATCCTTTTCGGCTCCTGGTACACCGCACCCATCATCGACCGCGTCTTCAAGATGTCCAAGAAGCGCGAACTCGTGAAAGCCATTGAACGCATCCGACAGTTCGAGGCCATGCTGGCGCAGGATGGCGCGCTCATCATCAAGTTCTGGTTCCACCTCTCCGAAACGGCGCAGAAGAAGCGGCTGAAGACGCTGCAATCCGACCCCAGGACCCGGTGGCGCGTCACCGACCGCGACTGGTCATTTTTCCGTCACTACCGACGCTTCACCGACATCAGCGGCGACGTGCTGGAGGAAACCAGCACCGCCCACGCGCCCTGGCTCGTCGTCGAGGGCAGCGACCCGGAATACCGCGCCGTCATGGTGGGCAAGGTGCTGCTGGAGGCCATGAACAAGCGACTCGCCATGCCGAAGGGCGAAGCGGCGGTGAAGATCGCCACCCCGCCGCTGGTGGAGCCGGTCGACCACCTGCACACGCTGGACACGCTGAACCTGAAGCAATCGGTGCCCAAGGAAAAATACGAGCGCGAGATCGCCAAGCTCCAGGCGCGTATCGGCAAGCTCACCCGCCACCCCAAGTTCGCCGAGCGCTCCATCATCTGCGCGTTCGAGGGCATGGACGCTGCGGGCAAGGGCGGCGCCATCCGCCGCATCGCCGGTGCGCTCGATGCGCGGCTCTACAACATCATCCCCGTCGCCGCCCCCACAGACGAAGAGCGCGCCCAGCCCTATCTCTGGCGCTTCTGGCGCTTTCTACCCAGCAAGGGCCGCATCACCATCTACGACCGCAGCTGGTACGGCCGCGTGCTGGTCGAGCGCGTGGAAAAGTTCTGCAGCGAGGCCGACTGGATGCGCGCCTATGGCGAGATCAACGAGTTCGAGGAAGAGATCGCCGAGGCCGGCGGCATCGTCACCAAGTTCTGGCTGCAGATCTCACCGGAGGAGCAACTCCGCCGCTTCAAGGAGCGCGAAAAGATCAAGCACAAGAACTTCAAGATCACCCCCGAGGACTGGCGCAACCGCGACAAGTGGGACGCCTACCAGCGCGCCGCCAGCGACATGATCGAGCGCACCCACACCAGGCACGCCCCCTGGGTGATGGTGGAGGCGAATGACAAGTACTTTGCGCGGGTGAAGATATTGAAGGAGTTGGTGGAGAGGGTAGAGGGGCAGTTGGAGGGGAAGGGGTAGAGAATATTCGCGGGGGAGTGTGACTCGCGGGAAGGGAAAGGGGCCGGTTGGCCCCTTTTTTGATGAGAATCATTCGTGTTGCCTATCAAGGATGGTAGGGACACTCTGCGACATAAGTGGTAAAAGCTCAGACATACCTCATGCAGAGAATCTTGACGTGCATTCAAGGAGCTTGCTGTGTCTGAGCCTGAATATCACAAGACTGTTGCTTCCATTGAGTCAGGCCTCGCTAGATGTGCCAAGCGGAGCTTTGAAGCGTTTAGTAATGAATTTGTCGATGGAGGAGATGTGTTCTCCTACTACTCCCAGCAGTGGGAGAAGGGAAACAAGTTCAAGCTTCGTCACCGCACACCGATTCAGCTAGAGCGTGACCGAATTCTGTATTCGCCGAGTATGCGAAAACAGACTGAGAAATATCATGTCTTGTACAACGGTCAACGACGAGTTGTTCGGGCATATGCAACTCACACCATGAAGATGGCGCAGGTCGCGCGTGCAATGGCTCGTGGGCTGGACCTTAACCAGGATTTTGCTGAGGCAATCGCTTTGGGCGCAAAGGTAGGCGCCGTACCATTCATCCATGCTGCGAAGTCAAAGATGGCTGAATGGGCGGAGGCCAAGCTGAGAAAGGTCGACGATGAGCTCGCGCCCAAATCGCCCAAAGACCTTGCAGGCACACAGCAGTTAAACCTAGATTTTCAAGGGGCGTCGGTTCCCAGCGTCGTTAGTGCGCTCAACTCTTCTGCCGTTCTTGAAAAAGTCCAACGCTTTATGCCGTGGGCAGCGGGTCAAACTAATGCCCCGCTTTACTCAAGTGGACAGGAGGGCTATTGGTTGCTTTGCACAAATCCCTTTACTGGTGAGGCGCGTAAAGAGGCCTATTTCCCCGAAACCATGTATGGGGTATGGCGTCACACCCGAGGGTCATTCCCCGGGGTAGCCAAGTTTGTACACCGTGTAAAGCTCTCAGGTGCCAGGCGGGGACACAATAAGCTGACCAATGAGCACGCTACCTTTGAGGCATTGATTGTTCAGTATGCGGATGACATCACTTGGGTCATTGAAAACTTGAATGATGCAAACGAGGTTGCCTTGCTAAACGGGCAAGCTCGGAGCCTGTATGAGGACCTCGCGATTCAAGTAGCAGACATCGACCCAGCTTTTGACACAGCAATACAGAAGAATGATCCAGGGGGGGTTGTATACATACTTCATCGGTGCCTTTGTTCGACATTCGTCAGACGTGCTGAAAAGGGGAAACTCCGATCACTCGATGCGGCTTGAATTGGCAAAGGGCAACGATGAAGTCCTGATCGGATTGTCGCCGGAAGCGGATGCCGTTTTGATGAAGCTCATAGAATTTCTCGGGCAGCGCGTATTTACAGAACCGCGAACAAAAAACCGAAGTGAAATGCTTAGGAGTATTAGCGGGGCATGTATTGAGCTAATTTACTCGAGCGAGGAAGTGCTCAAGCAGGCGATCCAAGATCAAGCACGACTTCATAGGTGGAACGACGAAGTGAAAGCTAGCGCGGTAACTCTGCTTGATGATCCTGTTCATCGGATTCAACTATCTATGGACATCCTCGCGTCTTGGGGCGACCAAGAAATCTACGACTTCGTTGGCATTCAATCTCTTTGAGGAGGTGCTATGTCCTTCGCGCTATATGCTTCAAAGATTCAATCTGAGGTTCTGGCTCAACGTGACGGGGCAGCGAGAGCATACCGAGACTATCCCGACTCAAATCTCTACTTCTGCATGGTTGATCTTGCTCAGAGTAGCAATTATCGGATCGCAAATGGTCCTGAGTTGGGATACATCCGGGGGGAAAGCTTTTTCACGTCTGTGGTAGCCGCTACTCGTCCGTATGCTTCAGTTCGCGTCTTCAAGGAAATTGGCGATGCCGTGATTATGTGTTGTCCAGAAATGCGGCCGCTGCTCGAAGTAGGCCTTCTGCTGTCACAGGTCGCAAGGCAACTTGCTTTTGTGGCAGGCGATCAGAGCTATCCATTCGCTATTCGACTGGGAATCGAGTTCGGAGTGGCCAAGCGATTAGATCGTAGGCACGAAGACTACCTTGGCGAGTGCGTCGACCGTTTGGCCCGAATTATGTCAATTCGATCAGAACGCACGAACTTTCTCCTCGGAGAGCAGGCATTTGACCTAAACAGAAAGTTGCTTATGGAGTACGCATCGCTTTGCACTCCGTCAGGACCGCTGCAGCTCGGTTTGCCAGAAGGAAAGCGGCTTCAGGAGCAAGTAATCTACCGTGAGTTACTTCCTCAGCTGGGCCCATTGCCGGAATTCAACGACTTTTTTGTTGCCTGGAAAAAGTGACAATAACCTCTGCGAACTAAGAAGCAAACAATCAATGGGGTCAGACTGGGCTGCCCCCTTTTTGCAGTTCAGTGTGCGCTCCGGCTAGTGCGAAGCCACGTCGAAGGTTGACAATCTCGGCTGAGATAGTGATTTGGGGGCGGCTCAGTTGATTCTTTGGCGTAAGGGAACAATTGATCCTGGCACCTTTTGTCGAGTAGTAAAGCGCTAAATCGACGCCCGCCTAAATCTTCGACGAAGAGCGAAGACAAGCAATGCAGTCTGTCCGGCAACCAGAACTATCGCAATTGACGCAAGTGCCGATCCAGTGGCGCCAACGGGCTGCGCATGCCGATCCTTCTGTAGAGTCACTATTGCGAGAGTCATTGCAAGGCTGTCAAGGTAGTCCTCAATAATTTCGCGTCGCGAAGCAACGAAAGGATCGGCGGCCACCCGGATCGAATATTCGGTTCGCTTGGCAGTCTGAGAATCCTCGAACCCAACTAGCATGAACGCCAGCGGCAATGTGGCAAGGAGGCCAATCAAAACTTTGGCAGCTTTGGTGTAGCTTGTTCCATAGTCGCTTGAGAACTTGTAGAGGCCGTGACCTCCCAATATGCTGCCCAAAAATGCGAGCCAGATCCTTAACTGCCTGCTTCTACCTGGAGTGGCTGCTGCTTTGGCAAGTGGCTTAATTCGCGCGATTTCAAGTTCTCGATAGTGAAAGTCTTCAGCAACCTCAAAATTCCTGGCGGTCTCAAAGTTATTGACTAGCTGGCTATACGTTCCTGCAAGATGTTCAAGTGCATTTAGGTCCTCTGTAGTCGTTCCGTTTCTCAAGTACTTCTGAAACTGTCCTAAGTCGAAAAAAGATGAATCACTCCAGATTGACCGGCGACCATCAGGCTGTCGTGGCCACTGAGAATTTATGAATCGAATGGTGCTTAAGTTAGATGATTCAAAACTCATCATCTGAAGCGCTACATCAGAAAACGTCACTTTGGCTGATTCAATTCCCATGACGTTACTGAACGTACAAGAGCCAGGATTCACTCGGTTCAGTAAGAATTGGCTCTTGTCTCCTAGTGAAATTCTTCGAAAACGAGATTGGACTGATTCAACACTATCAATCAGGACTGAGCCCTGGGACGATACTTCTATATCAACAAGTGACAACTCAGAGATTTTGCACCTTGGCTCGCCACCGAACGTGCTAAACACGATATTCGGTTTAATTTCCAACTTCTTTGAGATCTCAACTGTATGCAAGCGGATTCTGTTTGCGAAATCTTGCGCTGGAATAATTAGAAAGTTACTCAGCATCTTGCAGTGTACAAGATCGACTGCCCAACCTTTTGCGGCGAAAACTAGTGAGGGCTGATTGAAGCTACAACTTCTGAAATACAGAAGCCTCTTGTCTGGCACTGGCTGTTGCCGGTACTTCGTTGTGCTCGGGACTGGCGTTTTCTCATCGTCTTCCAATAGCATTCGAACTACCAAGAATTCGAAGCCCTTCTCAAAGACACAGTTCTCAAAGACGACACTTGAGTACAAATATTTCTCGTCAAGGCTGACCCCTCTCTTGAAGGTCTGGTTCTTGACTACTTCAATTGTGTGCGGCTCGGACGCAAAGACTTGGTCTGGATCACGGCCAGAATCAAGCGTCGCAAGGTAGTAGGCAAGTCTTGTTGACTGACGGCTACCTTCAGATATCGCGTTCTCAGTGATCCTCTCCATAGCTCCTGTGACCTTCTCTTATTTCTTGTCTAAATGTTAAACCCTCTAGGAGTCGCTAGTGCATGCCGCAAGCAGGTTAACTTGGCTACGGACCCGCTATGAACGGCCTTTCCATCATGGCGCTTACACTGCTTGTCCTAAGCTTATCTCTCGGCGCCTTTTCCAACGCTGCGTCGGGCGACAAACTAACTGGCCGCGTTGTCGCTGTTTTTGATGGCGGCACCATCGGGAGCAAAGGGGCCAGGGTGAGCTGTCCTTTTTTTGAGCTGGTCAGTTCTACTCGGCGGAGCTCGCCAGATCGTGGAACATTTGCATGCTACTTTGCGCTGTGGGAGATTTGCATGATCTCGGAATTTTTTCAGATAGCAGAATGGAATCAAAGGGGCCGGGCTCATTTATTTCAAGAGTGAATCCATGAGCGCATCTAGCCTTGTCCGCAGCCTTTGTGCGCTAGCCATCGCCGTCGCTACTTCCATTGCTTTCCCCGCCACCGCCCAACCCCAAACCCTTCCCCCCGACCAATCCGATTTCTGGTCCAAACTCGTGAGCCTCTGCGGCGCGCGCTTCGAGGGGGAATCGGTGCTGCCCCGCGACCCGGGCGACAGCTTCGCCGGCAAGAAGCTCGTGGCCACGCTGGCCACCTGTGGCGAAAGCGAGATCCGCGTGCCGTTCGCGGTGGGCGAGGATCGCTCCCGCACCTGGCTCATCACCCGCACGCCCAATGGCCTGCAACTGAAGCACGATCACCGCCACGCCGATGGCACGCCGGACAAGATCACGATGTACGGCGGCCTCGTCCGCGCTGGTGGCAGCGCGGAGCAGCAGGCGTTCGCCGCCGACGCGCATACCGCGAAGCTCATCCCCGAAGCGGCCACCAATGTGTGGACGCTGACCCTGTCACCCGACGGCCAGTCGCTGACCTACTACCTTGAGCGGAACGGCAAGCCGCGGTTCAAGGCGGTGTTGAAGCGGGTGAAATGAGGCGCGTGAAATGAGGCGGGTGAAGTCAATCTTCCGGGTGGGAATATTCGCATCAGGTTCGCAGGGGATGCCCCACGCCTGCCTGTGGCCGGTTGCCAACGGACTGCCCTTGCACTAAAGTAAGGAAAGTCCAATTCAGTAAGGAATTCGCAATGAGCACCGCCACCCTGACCTCGAAAGGACAGATCACCCTGCCCAAGCAGGTGCGCGATCAGCTCGGGCTGTCGTCCGGCGACCGGGTGGATTTCGTGCTCGGCGCCAACGGTGCCTACACGCTGGTGCCGGTCAAGCGGTCGGTATCGGCCCTGAAGGGCATCATCAAGCGGCCTGGCAAGGCTGTGTCGCTGGCCGCGATGGACGCCGCCATCCGGCAACGCGCCGCGCGCAAGATCAGGGCCGGCCGCAAGTGATCGGCCTCGACACGAATGTCCTGGTGCGCTATTTCGCCCAGGACGATGCCACGCAATCCGCCGCCGCCAACAAGGTGATGGCGAATCTCTCCAAGGATGCACCCGGCTTCGTTTCGTTGGTGGTGCTCTGCGAACTGGTCTGGGTGCTGGAAGATGCCTACAACGTGGCCAAGCCCCAGCTGATCGAGTTGCTGGTGTCGGTGCTGGAGTCGGATGAGTTCGTGATCGAACGCAAGCCCGTCGCCTGGGCCGCGCTGGAGCAATATCGCGCGTCCGGCCTGGACTTCAGCGACGCCGTGATTTCGCTTTGCGGCCTGGATGCCGGCTGCCAGCACACGCTGACCTTTGATCGCGCAGCGTCGAAGGCCAGGGGATTCCAGTTGCTGAAGGCTTGAGAGCGACTGCGAATATTCGCTACTCGTATAGCGGTTCCCGATCCCATCAAGGCTACAAGTGTTCTCCCACCTCTTCGTCGGCGTCACCGATTTCGACCGCGCACTCGCGTTCTACACGCCGCTCATGGCGCTACTCGGCAACGCACCGCGCTTCTGCGACCGTTCGCGCCCCTGGGCCGGCTGGCAATCGGTGCCCGGCCCGCGTCCGCTGTTTCTCATCGGTGCGCCCTACGACACGCTGGCCCACTCGCCGGGCAACGGCCAGATGGTTGCTTTTCTGGCCGAGAGTCGCGCGGTGGTGGATGCCGCGCATGCGCTGGCGCTTTCGCATGGCGGCACATGCGAGGGCCCGCCGGGCCTGCGGCCGGAATACCACGCGAACTACTACGGCGCGTACTTTCGCGACCCGGATGGCAACAAGCTTTGTGTGGTGTGCCATTCGCCGCCCGGTTGAGCGTCGGCATGGAATCGCCTGTGCTGCGATGGCTTTGGCCCTCATCCATGTGAATGGAGAGCTAAACTGGTGAGCAAGACACCATGAACTCAATCATGCAAATTCCCGATCAGGTCGCACAGGCAATCCTTGCCAACCGCAAGTACTTTCACCAGCTGGATGCAGACGCGAAGGCGAAGAACCCGAACATGGGTTTTGTGACGAAGCCTCTGGCGCTGGATGCTGAACTGCAGTTCTGGAACATCCCGGATGATGAGGCGCTGATCGAGTTTCTGGATGGCGATTTGTTGAGCGCGCTCTACGGGAGCGATGCCATCGATTGGAACGCGATGCCGCCGGGGTACAAGCCGCTGCTGCTCGTGCTGGAGTTCGAGCGTCACTGTGCGTTTGAAGGCTGGACGGCAGTCAGCAACAAGGGCGAGACGGACATGGCGGAGATCATCGCCGCCTACCGTGAGGTCGGCCTAGATGACGAAGCGTCCGCATTGGTCGCTGTGACCGCCGCGTACGTGGGCCTGGGTGACGACGACCATCCAGACTTTCACGAGCTGCTTGGCAAGGCATATCGCTCTGTCCCCAATGCAACGCCGGATGAGGAGGATAGAGCCGTCGTCATTCTGAAATTCGTGCGCGAGAATCCGGCCTTGTTCTGGCGGCTGGGTGAGACTTGAGCATCCGGGCGCCTCTCGGAGTTTGCTCTTTGTGGTTGCACGCCAGCATTGCCAGCTCGCCCTGCGCCAGGAGCTCCTTCAACATCCCTGTGGCGCAGCGCACGTTGCGCTGAGCCGGCGCGGTCGGAAGGATGATCTGCGCCGACCCTGCGAATATTCGCAGGTGCAGCCGGCTCCGATGGCAAGCTTGGCAAGTTGGAAATTTCATCGCCCATTGGCCGACTTCATCCGGGTTTCCGGCCGATTCATCGCGCGCCATCCGCAGCCGGTGGCGCCCGACCTACAGTGCGGCCATCTCAACTACGCGTCTCACCTCCGCACGCTTGAACGAACATGAAGCTACCTCACAAAGTTGCGACCGCATTGACCACCCTGACCGCCTACGATCTGGCGCCCGCAACCATTGCGCCGCGCAGCTACCGCTGGTATCTGCGTTGGCGGCCGGACACGCCGCCGCCGCTGTGGGGGGGCTCGCCCGGCTACTGGACGGCGCTGGCGCTGGGCGTTGCGCTGATCGCGGGCAGCCTGGCCACGGCCTTCAGCATTCTGCTCATGACGAGCGCGGAGGGCACGGCGGTCGCGGGCATGTCGCACACCATCTTCCTCATCGTGCAGTTCGGTGGCTGGGCGGCGGCCGGGTTGATCGGCGCGGCGGTGGCCAGCGAGTCGAAGCGCGGCGCCGAGCGTGAGCGGGAGGCTATCGGCTTGCCGGAGTGGGATCAGTTCAGCGCCGACTGGCGCCCCTCGCTTGCCGTGTTGCGTGATCGTGCGCGTCCCGAACGATTCTGGCTGCGCTCGCTGCATGACAAGCCGCTGGTGCGCTGGGCCGGTGTGGTCGGGCTGCTGGCGTTCATCCTGCTCGCCTGGTTCATGCCGGTGAAGGCCGGCTCGGCCGGGACGGGGTTCATCCTGGCCTACATGGTGATTTCTTCCCTGGGCCTCAGCCGTTCCGTGCGCAACGTCCCCATGCCGCGGCAGCCCCGCCTGTGGCAGTGCGCCAACGGTTTCTGGATCGGCTGGGGCATTGGCGCCGTGAGCTGGAACACCATTCCCGCTGACCTTCTCGGCTATCCGTCCGACCGCATGGCCTTGCTGTTTGCGATCACGGTGCTGGCGATGCATCTCGCGGACTGGTTCATGTTCGAGCAGCAGAAGAACATCGCGCTCAAGGTGGAACGTGCCGAGCAGTCGCGCCAGCTCGCCGACGCGCGCCTGGCTGCATTGAAGGCGCAGGTGGAGCCGCACTTCATCTTCAACACCATCGCCCACCTGAAGCAGCTCATCCTCACCGAGCCGCCGCGCGCGGCACGCATGGCGGATGAGCTGGCGGATTTTCTGCGCGCCAGCCTCAAGTCGCTGCGCAGCGAGCAGACCACGGTCGAGGCCGACTTCGCGTTGCTCTCCGCCTATCTGGGCATCGCGCGCCAGCGCATGGGTGATCGGCTCACGGTGGACATTCAGGCCGATCCGGGCACGCTGGGTCTCGCGCTGCCGCCACTCATGTTGCTCACGCTGGTGGAAAACGCAGTCCTGCATGGCGTGGAGCCGAAGCCCGGCTCGGTGGAAATTCGCGTGCAGGCGAAGATCGATTCGCCAGAGGCCGCGCTTGTGCTCACCGTGAGCGACAACGGCATGGGCTTCGGCGCGGGCACCACCGGGGGCACGGGTGTGGGCCTCGCGAACCTGCGTGAGCGGCTGGCCTCCGCGTATGGCGATGCCGCCAGCCTGGCCCTTCGCCATCGCGAAGGCGGCGGGGTGGAGGCGGAGCTGCGTCTGCCCATGCGAATATTCGCGAAAGAGGTGGTCTGATGCGCGCCCTGATTTGTGATGACGAACCGCGTCTGGCCGACGCGCTGCGTGATGAGCTGACGGCACTATGGCCCGAACTGCAGATCGTGGGCCTTGCGCACAACGGTGGCGAGGCCCTGGCGATGGTGGATGAGCTGGCGCCGGACATTCTGTTTCTCGATATCCGCATGCCCGGCCTATCCGGGCTGGATGTGGCGCGTCAGTTGGCGGGCAGCCCGGGTGCGCCGCGAATCGTGTTTGTGACCGCTTATGAGGACCACGCGATCGAGGCCTTCGAATCGCGCGCCGTGGATTATCTGCTGAAGCCGGTGCGCACCGAACGATTGCGCGAAACCGTGGCGCGCTTGCAGGCGCGTCAGCCCGCCGCCAGCCAGGACGCGCCGCAGGTGGATGCAAGGCTCATTGCCGCACTCCAGCAATTGCGCGCACCAGAAAAGAAGCATCTGCGCTGGTTGAACTGCGGGCTGGGTGCGGAGATTGATGTCATCGCCACCTCCGAAGTGCTGCTCTTCCAATCGCGCGACAAGTACACTGCCGTCATCACCGCCCAGCGCGAGCGCTATATCCGCATGCCGCTGAAGGATCTGGTGAACGAGCTGGACCCGGATGAGTTCTGGCAGGTGCACCGCAGTGCTGTCATCCGCGCCTCGGCCATCGAGCGCGTGACGCGCGATGAAAGCGGGAAGCTGCTCGTGCGTCTCGCGGGGGTGAAGGAGACGGTGAGTGTCTCCGCCACGTTCAGCGGGCGGTTCAAGCAGATGTGAGCGGATGAACTCGGCGAGGTGGGTTAACCTTCCCCCCCCCGCAAGCGTGACCCCATTGACGACCAATGCTCCCCAGAACACGCCCCCCGATTGCACTGCGCCGTCTTCGCCCAACAGACCTCGTGCAATTTCAGGCCTATCGCACTGACCCGATTGTCGGTCGGTACCAGGGATGGACTGTGATGTCGGATGCAGAGGCGACTGCGTTCCTGGCGGATGTCAATTCGGCGCCCCTGCTTCAGGCGGGCCACTGGTCCCAGATCGCTATCGCGCGCGATTCGGACGACAGCCTGCTGGGCGATGTCGGCGTCTTCATCGATGCCGATCAGGCGCGCGCGGAAATCGGCTTCACGCTGGCGCCAGCGCATCAGGAGCAGGGATTCGCTTCGCTGGCAGTGCTGGAGGCCGCGGCGATGATCTTCGACATGACGCCGGCAAAGGAGATCATTGCCGTGACGGATGCGCGTAATGCGCCGTCAATTCGTCTGCTGGAGCGAGTGGGCATGGTCTTGGCCCGGTCGGAGCAGGTGGTGTTTCGCGGAGAACCCTGCACGGAGCAAACGTACTGCCTGCCAGCGCCCCGCAGATAAACGGAGCAAACAAATGGGGTGAGACACCATCTGCCCCCATATACTCGGTTCAAGGCGGTGTTGAGGCGCGTGAAATGAGGCGGGTGAAGTAACGGGCGCTAGATGCGAATATTCGCAACGTCGCCGTTGCATCAGTCGTTCTTCACGCCGCTGCATCAGGCGCCAGGCTCACACCCCTCATTCACGCCTTCCCGGCGGGCAACTCCACCAGCAGCTGCAGCTTGGGATCTTCTTCCCGGCAGTAGCGCATCATCTGGTCGATCACCACCTGGTCCAGAACGAAATCCGCCGCGAGCAGGAGCACCCCCTTGCTGCCCACCACATCCTGCACGGTGCGCATGCCCGGTTTGAGATCGAACACCGACACGCTGCGCTCGGCAGGATGGCCGGCCTGCGGCTCGGCATTCACCACCTCGGCAAAGGCATTCACCACCTGCGGGTCGTAGCGACGACCGGCCTGGGACTGCAGCAGATGGATGGCCTCGTCGTGACTCATGCGGCGCGGTGCCAGCGTGCCGTGGCGCAGGCCGTCATAGTCGTTGGCCACGGCCACGATACGCGCCGCGAGCGGAATGGCGAGGCCGGTGAGTGCGCGTGGGTAGCCGGTGCCGTCAAAGTGTTCATGGTGGGCGGCAATCACCTCGGCCACCTGATGCATGCCGTCGAGCGCCATCAAGGCATGGGCACCGCTGCCCGCATGCTTGCGATACGCCGCGAGCTGGTCGCCCGTGAGTCGCGTCACCGGCGTGGCGAGCACGTCGTCAGTGAGGCCGATCTTGCCGATGTCATGCAGCAGCCCGGCCAGAAACACCTCTTGCGCCTCGTTGGCGGTGAGCCCCATGCGGGTGGCGATCTTGCGGGCATGGTCCGCCACCCGCCGCGAGTGGCCGGAGAGCGAGCCACCGCGCATTTCGATGACGTTGGCGAACACCTTGATGGTGGTGATGAAGTTCTGGTGCAACTGCGTGTTGGCAACCTTCAGGTTCTCCAGCGCGAGCGTGAGTTCCTGCGTGCGCTCGGACACTCTTTCTTCGAGGCCGCGGTTGAGGAGCTTCAGCTCCTCGTTTTGCTGGCGCACCACGCGCTCCAGCCGCTCCTTGTCGCGCTTGAGCGATTTCTTCTCCAGCGCCTCGCGCACGGTGGCCAGCAGGTCGGTGTCGTTCCACGGCTTGGAGATGTAGCGATGAATGCCGCCATTGTTGATGGCGGCGACGGTGGATTGCATGTCGGCATAGCCGGTGAGCAGCATGCGCACGGTGTCAGGCCAGTCCTCGCGCACCCGCTCGAGAAACTCGGCGCCGTTCATCTCCGGCATGCGCATGTCGGAAATGACGACATCGATGGATTCTCGTGCCAGGATGGCGAGCCCTTCCTGCCCGGACGTGGCGACGAACAGGCGATTGCCCGTCGGCCGGAACACGCGACGCAGCGACGACAGGATGCTGGGCTCGTCATCCACGCACAGCACGCCCCACTCGCTGCCGGATGCACCGCCTTCGGCAGGCGGCGACTGCGGCCGATCGACGACCGCGTTCATGCGGCCTCCTGCAAGGTCTCGGACAGGGCCTCGGGCTGCATGCGCTGGATGGGCAGCTCCACGCGGAACGTGGTGCCCTTGCCGACCTCGCTGTTCACGCTGATGCGGCCGCCATGCTTTTGCACGATGCCGTACGACAGCGACAGCCCCAGCCCCGTGCCCTTGCCCACCGGTTTGGTGGTGAAGAAGGGATCGAATATTCGCGACTGCACATCCTTGGGCATGCCCGTGCCGTTGTCCTCCACCTCGATCCACACCTGCTCGCCCTGCACGCCGGTGCGCAGCGTGATGCGGCCACGTTCCTTGCCGATGGCATGCGAGGCGTTGACCAGCAGGTTCATGATGACCTGGTTGATTTGCGAGGGCAGGCATTCGATGTCCGGCAGCTGGCCGTACTCCTTCACCACGTCCGCCTTGTATTTGATTTCGTTGTTGACGATGTTGAGCGTGGAATCGATGCCGGTGTGCAGGTTGGTCCACTGCCAGTCGGCGTTGCCATCGACGCGCGAGAAATCCTTGAGGTCCTGCACGATCTTGCGCACCCGCACGATGCCGTCGCGCGATTCCGCCATGAGCTGGGGAATGTCTTCCTTGAGGTATTGGAGCTCGATCTCCTGGCGCAGCGCCCGGATGGCATCGGCCTCCGGACCGGTGGCGAGGAGCCGCTCGGCGGCCTCGTAGGCATCGAGCATGCGGAAGAGATCGGCGAGGTAGTTGTCCAGCGTGCTGAAGTTGGAAAAGATGAACCCGATGGGGTTGTTGATTTCGTGCGCAACACCGGCCGCGAGCTGGCCAATGGAGGCCAGGCGTTCGGATTGCATCAACTGTTCCTGCGCCTTGGACAGACGCGCGTTCAGATCCACCAGCTCGGCATTGCGGCGCAGCACTTCGCGCTCCACATCCTTGCGGCGGCGGATGTCGCCTTCCAGCGCAAGATTGGCCTGCTTGAGCTGCTGGGTGCGCGCCGCGACCATCTCCTCGATGGCGGGGCGGGCGGCTTCGTCATCCGTGTCAGGCGGGTCGAACGGCACCAGGGTTTCAATGGCGCCGATCATCACACCATGCTCGTCAAACAGCGGTGCTGCCACACAGTGCAGCCATAGCCCGCTCTCGCCCAGATCGGGATAATGGACCCTGCATTCGTAGGCATCCGCCAGATGGGCGCACGGCCGCACCTGGCCATCCTCGCTGATGGCAACGGCACCGGTCAGGACCAGGTCGGCCAGCGTGGCGCGCTGCTCCGGCGGTCGGGGGTGCCACTGGCGGCTGGTGCCAACCATGTCCCGGGCGGCGAGACCGGTCAGCCGCTCGCACGCCGCATTCCAGGCGGTGATGACGTGGTTGTTGTCGATCACGAAGGTGGCCGTGCCATGGGCGTCGAGCAGCTTGCGCATGAATTCGACGGGTACGCCGGGAACGCCGGCTGCACCTGGAGTGCCGGTGGCGCTCGCAGCGGGATTGGGGCTTGCAGCGTTGGCGGTGCGTGTCTCGATCGGCAACGATGTCATCGGCGCGGCGGGCATGGATGCACTCCCTCAGTCCTGGGCCAGCGAGGTGTACAGCGCCTCCACCTGGTCGGCCGTGGACGCCAGGATCGCGTCCAGTTGCTCCTCGGTCACGCCGAGACGGCGCCCGCAAATGTCGAGCGCGACGCCCCGCCAGATCGGATCGTCCGGATGTTCCAGGCAACGCACCAGATAATTGGCCGTGTACACGATCGCAGTCAGCGGATACTCCTCGAACAGATCCGGATTGTGGTGATCGGAAATCACCGACACGATCTGCGTGGGCAGATTCCAGCGCTGCGCCAGCAACCCGCCCACCACGGTGTGGTCGGTGGCGAATACGCCGGCTTCAATTTCCCGGGGATCAATTTCGTGCGCACGGAGGCGCGACAGCACCAACGCGTAGCGATCGGGAAAGCCGATGGCCAGCACCAGCTTGCCGATGTCATGGAGCAGAACGGCGACGAAGGCGTCGTTTTCCTTGCCGCCATGCAGATGGGCGAAAGACTTGGCTGCGATGGCTGCGGAGATGCTGTGGCGCCAGAATCGATCGAGGTCGAATCCCGATTTGCGCGCCACGCGGAAGTGACCCGGGAGCGAAGCGGCCAGCACGATGGTGCGGATGGACGCTACGCCCACGAGGGCGATGGCTTCAGCAATGCTGGTGACCTTGCGCGGCATCCCGTAGAAGGGCGAGTTGGCCAGGCGCAATGCGCGCGCGGCCAGGCTCTGGTCGGTGGCGATGAGCTCGGCCATGCGATCCAGGCTCGCGTCGTTGTCGCGCAACGTGGCGAGCAGCTCCACCACCACGCCGGGCAGCGCGGGCAGATTGCGCACGACATCCTCGATCTCGCCGACATTGAGTGGCTTGCAATCGTTGTCGATCAGCGCGGTGGCCACGGACGGGGGCAGGGTCGTGGTGCCCTGCTCGCGCAGGCGGTTTTGGGTGGGTTCCATCTTCAATGGTTCTCCGGTTGGGGTTCAGATGCCCGGTTGATGAGCGCCTCATCGCATTGCATGGGCAGGCAGGAGAGCAGCCAGCCTCGGGAGGTGGAGGACGCCCCCATCCGGCAGCAGTTCACGATCAGGCCCCGTCCGTTCAGCTCGATCTGCCGAGCACCCTCGCCGGCATGGTCCAGGAGATCGAGCATTTCGCCTGGCAGGGTACGCGCGGCATCCGAGCCCAGAATGGTTTCGTCGAAGCCCAGCATGCGGGTGGCTGCCGGATTGGCGAGCGCGATCATGCCCTCGTCATCCACGCCGATCACCGGCACCGGCAGCAAATGGAATGCCTCGCGCGCGATGGACAGGCTGGTGTTGGCGCAGGAAATGCGCAGCTCCTGATAGCGCAGCAGCTCATTGAACTGGGAATTGATCACCTCCAGCTCGCGGTTGGCAGTGCGCAACTGTCCGGAAAGGCGGCGATTGTCATCGCCCATCACCTTCACATGGAAGGCTTCGCGGATGTGATGGCGCAGCGGCTCATCCTCCCAGGGCTTGGTGAGGAATTTGTAGATGGCGCCTTCATTGATGGCATCGGTGATGGACTGCAGTTCGGTGTAGCCGGACAGCACGATGCGTACCGTCTCCGGATACAGCTCTTTCACTCGCCGGAGAAAATCCACGCCCGTCATGTTGGGCATTCGCTGGTCCGAAACGATGACATCGACCTTCTCGTTGGCAAGCAGGTCCAGCGCCGCCTGGCCGCCATTGGCGGTCAGGATGCGATAGCCGTCCCGTCGCAACAGGCGACGCAGCGCCGTGAGGATGTTGTCCTCGTCATCCACCAGCAGCAGTGTGCGCGCCGCAGGCGCGGTGTCCTGTACCTGCGCCTCGGTCGGGCTGGTTCCGGAGGCCGGTGCTCCGCTGTTGATTGGTGTGTCCATTCCCGCCTCTCCATGCGATCCGGATAGCCGCCATGGGGAGTTTCCCGGGGCTCTTCCGGATCGTTCGGAGTTATCGACAAGGCCTGGAAAAACTTTAGCTGGCGATTCCGACCATCAGCGTGCCGGGGCGGGCTGGCGGGCGTAACACCGGTCGGCTTGTCACCGAGATCTGCTTGGAGTGTCTGATTCTGTTGCGTCAGAGCCGGTGGTGCCAGGTGCGGGTATGCGGTTCAGTTGCGCGCCGATGCATGAACGCACGTCTGGTGCTGCGGCATCGGTACGGCAGTGGTGTGGCAGTGGTGTGGCAGTCGTGTGGCAGTAGGACGCCACTCAATGTGGCCGGTTGCATGGCTCACGCAACCGGCCCTTGCCTTCCTGGGAGCACGTGATGATTTCGCGGACGGGCTGTCCGCGAGTCACGGCTCCATGGTGTAGAAGAATTCTTCCTTCACGATCTTGCCATCGGCCACGGTGTACAGACCGGCTTCGCTCATCTGCATGCGCATGCCGCTGGGTTTGTTGGTGACATCAAGGTCGAAAATCACGATGAAGCGATCACCATGGGGCCAGGGGCCGGAGACATCGAAGGCGTGGATCTCGTGATTGTCATACCACCAGGCGCTCTTCGCCTTGATCGCTTCCAGCCCTTCGGCGGTTTGCGGCATGTCCGCCATCGGCGCCACTTCGACGCTCACTGCGTCTTCGGCATACAGCGTGTCCTGAGCCTCGCTGCTCTTGCCTTCCATGCACAAGTCCACCAGCTTCTGGCCAATTTCAAGTGTCGTCATCTGTCTCTCCTCGGTTCGGCACCGGGGCCAAGATGCCCCGTGCGAAAGTCTATGTCCGGTTCAACGACGAGGTTGTGACAAGCTGATTCTTCCCGGCGGTTGAATCGAAGGCCCTCAGGCCCAGCGATCGTACTCGCGGTGAACGTCATACACGACGATGCCTCCGCCCGATGGTGGAATGACCAGCCAGTCTTTGCGCAGGAGCGTACGGTGGGTATCTTCGCGTCCGGTGGCCCAGTGCTCGCGCATGGACGTGCCGGAGAATTCATAGTCCTTGGCATGGCCTTCGTAGGACTGCTGTTGGTAGATCAGTTGCAGGATGGTCATCTCTGGCTGATGCTCCAGCTCGGCTCTGAGCTTCCTTTCTTCTTCGGTGAGTGAGTCCTCCGGCACCTTGTCCAGCGCAGTCTTCAGACGAGACTTCCAGTGTTGCAGGCGGCGGAAGATGTCGGTGTTGTAGCGCGTGCGGGATGAATACATGATGTCCTTGTGGCGCGCCATCACCTCCTGCATGTCGCGCGGCAGGTTGCCGCGGGCATTGAACAAATCGACCTGGAAGACCAACGCGTTCAGGCTGTCTTCCAGATCGAGCAGGTGCTGCAGCGGGGTGTTGGACACAATGCCGCCATCCCAGAAATAGTCCGCGCCGATCTTGATCATGGGGAGCGCCGGGGGAAGCGCGCCGCTGGCCATGATGTGCTCGGGTTCGATGATTTCCTGCTGATTGTCGAAGTAGACGAAATTGCCGCTGCGCACATTCACGGCACCTACCTAGAACTGGACGATGCCCGAGTTCAGGAGGTCGAAGTCAATCAGGTCCAGCAGGGTCTGGCGCAATGGTGCGCTGTCGTAATAGCTGGTCGCGTTGGTGGCGCCGGCGGCACTGATCCAGGGGCCCGGTGAGCGTGGTTTGAAGAATCCGGGTTGCCCCAGCGAGACGGTGAGCATCGAGCTGGCCGCATTTCGCGCCTGGCGAAACACATCGCCATCCGGTGTGTGATACCAGATCTTGCGCGAGGTGATCAGATCCCAGAAGGCATGCAGGCGCTCAAGACGGCGTTCAGGCGGATTGCCGGCAATGAGTGCCGCGTTGATGGCGCCAATTGAGACACCCGAGACCCAGTCTGGCTCGAGCCCCGCCGTGTGCAGCGCTTCGTAGACGCCCGCCTGATAGGCACCCAGTGCACCCCCGCCTTGCAACACCAGCGCGATCCGTTCACATCGGTCCGGGCGGGGAATGAGCGGAGCCTGTTGAACGGTCTTTCCACGGGTGCGCGTATCCATGCGGACTCCTCCTGCTCGGGCGATGTGTCGAGTGTGTGGAGATGTCGTGACTGGCTGATGACACCGGACCGGGTCAGCCGGCGTGTTGACGCCTGATCAGCAATCGCGAGCGCGGACCATTTCGGGGTCAATGCGTACCGGATGATGTGCCTGCTGCTGTGCTGCGCTGCGGCTTGCCGAGCGGGGACACGGCCTGGCGCTGCAGGTATGCGACCGTTGCGCCTGCGCAGCGGGATTCAGGGGCCGACACATGCAGACCGACACATGCACACCGATTCATGCAGACCGATTCAAGCTGGCCGTTTCAAGAAGCCAGGCTCTCTGGTTGTCGGCAAGAGCGAGTCAAATGCGGCCAACGCCTTTGCTCTGCATGGTACTGCCTTTGACTCTGGCTATCACCGTTGCGGCTTCTTGGGTTTGGCCATCGCGAATTCTCGCCGGAGAACTGGTTTTTTCGCCGGGTCCACATAGCCTTCAGCGATGATCATGCCGCGTGCGTCGTCTGGCGTCACGACGACCTGTTTGCCACCGCCCGGATTGGGGTGCAACGCGTGAAACCCAATGTCATCCGGCCAGGCAGGCGGGCCGCTGCTGCCGGGCGGGCGCGTGCTGGCGGGCTCCGGGCGCTCGGCGGCGCCCATGCTGGAGAATAGAAACGATATGAACTCGGACGGCGTGCCGCTTTCGAACGTGGCCGAATACATCGAGCGGTTGATGTAGCGCGATGAGGCGAGATAGCCCACCACTGCCACGGCTTGTTCCAGGTCTGCAGGCGGGGCGCTCGCCTTGCCGCAGGCAGCAACGAGCACAGCGGCGATGACTGCAATCACGCGGCGTCGAGTCATGGGTGCCTCCTCCAGTCAGGTCGGATCAACCTGTCGGCATCACCTTACGGCGAGTGCGCCGCTGAAGCAAGTGCTGCCCTGCGCAACGCGTGGCTTGCTTCAGTGGATTGCTGCGGATGCATCGAATTCCTGACGCATGCAGTTGCCTGTCGGAGGACTGCCCGTGCAGACGTGCCGTAGTCCGGTGAACGCGCCGAGAATCGTGCGGGAAGCCGGCGGAAGAGTATCGTGGAAACCGCCAATGTACGAGCGCAGCCCGGGGTGCTAACTTGCGAGGTGCGGGCGGCTCACGGTCGGACATGTCAGGAGACGACACGCGCCCGCGCAAATTCGGAGACACGCCTCGTGAACGCTCTGCCGCCAGGCTCGCTGGACCCCGCCGCCCAACGTGTCGCCGCCGAAAAGGCGCAGCTCGCGGCGCTCGTCACCGAGCCCGAGATGGAGATCGTTGGCGTCACCAGCATGATGGGTGCCGGCGCGATGGGCAGCCCGGCCACGGACGAGTGGTCCCTGCGGCTTTCGCTCCTGCGCTGGCGTGAAGCGGGTGGCGATCGCGGGGGCGGCGAGTTGATGATTCGTCTGGTCACGAATGAAGTCGAGATTGACCGGCTGGTCGATGCCATACCCGGCCCGACTGCGGTGCGCATGCGGGTGCGCATGATCGCGCAGCCGGCGGTACCTGATTCGCCGTTGGATGCCTTTGCGGCGGCAATCCTCGTCGCGTTGATGAATGAGCCGGTCGATGACGCGGAGATGAACGCTTTCGCCGCGCAGTTGCAGGCGGAGGAAGAGGCGGGTGCTGCACCCGGCACGATCGCCGAGGAAAGGGACGTCCCGCCAATGACCATGGAGTCATTGATCGCCGCCGTGAAGAAGAAGCTGCCGCCTGCGCCGGAGGCGGAGGTCGCCGCGTTCGAGGCGTCGCTGGGTTGTCGCCTGCCTGCGGACTATCGCGCGTTTCTCATTGCCTGCAACGGCGGCTTTCTGTCGGGCACGCTGGGATTCGCCGGGTTGTCGCCGACCGGGGAGCCGGTCAGCGTGAGCATTCACCACATCGACGGCTTTCGCGAGGAGAACCACCTTTCGATCACCTTCTCGCGGGAGCTTTTCGAGGGAAGAATTCCGGACGATCTGCTCATGATCATGGACGACCCGTCCGGCAACGCGATCTGCCTCGGCCTGCGCGGGCCGTACACCGGCAAGGTGTACTTATGGGATCACGAGGAGGAACCGGATGACGATTGGGATGGCGCGGTCGAGAGTGCCGGGAACATCCAGTTGCTGGCCGATTCCTTCTCCGCATTCGTGGCAGGGCTGCGGCCGACTGGGTTGTAGCCGGCCAATCTGTTGAATATCGCGGTGATGCCGCATGCGCTGGAGCGAGGCGACAAGGCCTCGCCGGATGGGGGATGAAGTGATGACCAAATCAAGAAAGTTGAATGCACCCGCCCGATCTGCAGCGGGTTCCTGCACGGTTGTACGCCCGCGCTTCGAGGGCGACACGCTGGACACGGTGTTCCGCTTCTGGGTTGGCCTGCCGAAGCCGCCAGTGCGAGCACACTATCCGCGCAAGTTCATCCTGCGCGGAGCCCACGCGGCGGAGGCCTTTCTCGCCGCTGTGCAGCCGGTTCTCGCTGTTACGCACCCGGCGGTGGAATGCTTCCGCAATGAATCGGACCCGAAGTGGGAGGCCCTCACCGACGTGCTCGGAATGCTGGGCCGAACAAGGCGCATAGCCAGCCTGAGGCGATCAAGATGCGAACTTCACTGAAACGCTTTTTGGGTCTGCTGGTTGCGGGTTGGGGTGCGTGGGCCTTGGCGGCGTCCGGTCACCCCGGCTGGGGCATTGTTCAGGATGCGGCGGGCAACGTCTACTTCACGGATACCCATCAGGTCTGGCAGGTCACACCGGAAGACCGCCTGGTTCTGGTCGTGCCGCGTGTGCATACGCATGAGCTTGCGCTGGATGCGGAAGGCAATCTCCTGGGTGAACATCTCTGGTACGAAGGTGACGCAACCGGGAAGTGGGGCCATCGCATCTGGATGCGCAAGCCGGATTGTACGGTGCGCGACCTCATCCCGCCGCGAGAAGGATTCCGGCGCGACTTCAGCTTCGTGCGTGATGCGCAAGGCAACCAGTATTGGGCGGAGCGCGCCGGACGCACCGTCATCAAGCGCCGCGATTCACTGGGAAAAGTCACGACGCACGCCACGGGCCCATTCCGGTCGTTGGAGCGCATGGTTGCAACGCCGGACGGTTCGCTCGCCCTGATGGACGCCGGCAGCCTGCGCCTGGTTTCTCCTCAGGGTGCGGTTCGCACATTGGTGCCCCTGCTCACCGGCATCAACGCGCCGGCGAGAACGGTTGCCGAGCTGAACTACCACATGGGCATCTGGCAGGATGCGGAGGGCGGCTATTTCGTGGCGGCAAACGCCGAGCGTCATGTGCTCCGCATCGATGCGGCGGGCGTCGTCTCGGTGGCCGATCGTTCAGCGGCACCCTGGGCGCCTTCGGGTGGCATGGTCGATCGTCAGGGTCGGCTATGGATTCTGGAACACGATCCGCGCAACCGCGTGCGTGTGCGGCGTACGGACTCTGCCGGCGCAGTGCGAATATTCGCACCTGACGCCGCCAGCGGGAGCGCAGCGCGTTGACGCGCCCGCGCCGCCGGTGCGAGGATTCGCACGGCGGCGAACAGCCGGTGCAAAGACGCCGGGCCGGCCTGAAGTGTCAGCACAGCTTTTCAGGCAGGACTTGGGGACCAGAACTCTCGAGCAAGTCGCCCGCGAAGCGGGGGCAGCGTTCCACGCCGAGGAGAATCAGAAGGGCTGCGGACTTCATGGAGGAGAACGCGATGCGGCATCAATGTCTCTGGACTTCGATGTTTGCCTGTCTGTTGGCGGGTGAGTTGTGGGAAGGTTCCATTGCGCATGCCGCCACCAATCCAAGCGGACTGGCCAAGACCCAATGGCGCCTGGTGGAGTTCCAGACAACGGAAGACGCGCGGGTAACTCGACGGCCGGATGAGCCGTCGCGCTATGTGTTGCGCCTCGACGCTGACGGCACGGCGACGTTCTGGCTCAACTGCACTCGCTCCACCGGCACCTGGAACGCGAAGCCGGAGCGTATGGGTCCGGGGCGCGCGGCCGGCCAGCCGATCAGCGGCACTTTCCGGTTCGATCATTTCCCCGAGCGCCTCGAAGCCTGCGCCACGCCGGGTTTGGAGGCGGCCGTGCTGAATCACGCACCCAAGGTGCGTTCCTTCACACTGAAACAGGGTCGTTTGCAGCTCGGGCTCGCGGCCGATGGCGGCGTCTACGTCTGGGCGCGCGATGGCACTGCGGCGCCATCTGGCACGGACCAATCCGCAGCCGCGCCCGCCGCGCAGCAGGCCGCCTCAGCATGGCAGGTCACGCGCCGTGTCAATCTGCGCGAGCAACCCTCGACCCAGTCTCGCGTGCTGGCGTTGCTCCCGTCGGGCACGCGCATGCAGCGTGGCGAATGTCAGGCCGCCGAAGGGCGTGAGTGGTGCAAGGTGACGATACCGTCGGGCGGCGAAGGATTCGTCGCGGCGGAGTACTTGCACCCGGTGCAGGCAGACGCGCGGCAGTAGCCGGTCCCAGGCAGAACCTGGTTCTGTCGAGGCTATGCGCTGTTCAGGCTGCCGATTCCGGATTTGGTCGCCTGACGGTGGGCGTCTTCCGGTTGCGACGATAACTTTGTGCGCTGAATCCTCTCATTGAACCCTGCCTCGAACCGGAAACCGATGCCCATCTCACGACCCATGGCCTCTCTTCTGGCGCTTGCCGTCGCGCTGCTGTCCATGCCGCTCGCCCTGGCGGCCACATTCACCCTGCAGCCCGCCGAAGGCGAAGTGAAGATCGAATGGGGCACGCTGTCGCGGCCCGCGCCATTGCCGCCCCTCCGACATGCTGCGATGCTGCTGCCGGTAGGCATCGAGGGCGTCAAGGGCAAGCCGCTGTTGATGCAGTTCGACCTCGGTCACACCAAGACCGTGCTGTATTCGAAGAAGTGGGCGGATGTGGCCCGGCGTCTGGGCAGGGACGCGCCGGAGGAATCGGTGCCGGCATTCACCTTCACCCTTGGCACAGTCAACGTCACCGCGCGCGACGTGGAGGTGATGAAGCGGGACGGGGCGCCCATCAATTGGGACAACGACAATCCGGAAGTCATCGGCACGATTGGCACGGACTTCATCGATGGCAAGGTGGTCACTCTGGACTTCCAGAGCGGCCGTGTGGCGCTCGCCGCCGCGCGTGACCCGGCTCGGGCCACCGGCTTCCAGCCATTCAAGTTCGAGGGCCGGCGCCTGCTGCTGCCGGCGGAGTTCGAGGGCAAGAAACTTGAGGTGATGTATGACTCAGGGTCCAGCGCCTTTGCCTGGCTCACCGGCGAGAAGGAGTTCGCGCGCCTCGCCACGCCGGGCGCGGACGTGCAGAGCTACCCGATCCGTTCCTGGGACAAGATGGTCACCGCGGTCACGGCGCCAACTACTGCCACCGTCACCATCGGGGCCACGACCTTTCCCATCGGCGAGGTGAGCCGCATCGACGGCATGGGATTCATGCAGCGCATGTCGGTGAGCATGCTGGGCGCGGGCGGCATGGTGGGCAACAAGCTTTTCCTTGATCGCGTGCTGGTCATCGACATGACAAACAGGGAATTCGCCGTTTTCTGAAGTCGCGAGCCTCCTGGCAGCCGCGTTGCCGACGACGCGATGCGAATATTCGCAAGCGGGCGATATCATTTCCCTGCGCATCGGCTGTCGCGGTCTTGACGCCCGCGCACTATCTTGCGGCAATTGTCTGCCAATACTGATCGCTAAGCCGGGAGTCTCCTGTTGTCCAATCTCCAGCTCGTATCGCTTCGGCTGCTCGTGGTCGATGATCTGCCCATGCTCCACGACTGGCTGAATCGTCCACACATCATCGAGTGGTGGGGCGGGGAAGCGGAGCGGCCAACGCTGGCCGAGGTGCTCGACGAATACCGGCCGGAAGCGCTGGCGCGGCAGGGGGTGACGCCGTACATCGGCATGCTGGGCGATGAGCCCATCGGCTACGCCCAGTCATATGTGGCGATGGGCAGTGGCGATGGCTGCTGGGAGGACGAGACCGATCCTGGCGTGCGTGGGATCGACCAGTCGCTTGCACATCCGGAACAGCTGGGTCGGGGGCTCGGCACGCAGCTCGTCCGAGCGCTGGTAAGGCAGCTCTTCGCGGACCCGGCTGTCACCGCGATCCAGACCGACCCTGCGCCGCACAATGCGCGCGCTATCCGTTGCTACGAGAAGGCGGGCTTCCGACAGGTCGACACGATCCGAACGCCGGATGGTCCGGCCCGATACATGATTTAGACCCGCCCAATGTTCAATGCTGCTCGGCACGAGAATGCGACGAAATGGTCGGACGCGTTGCCACCGATGCCCAGCTCCCGAGAATTTCCGGACGCCCACGGCAAAAAGGTTAAACAAGCTTCGTCGCTGCGATGATTGCATCGCCCCATCCTGAATGCGCCTTTCCGACCCATGACCACCGACCCCATCATCCGCTTCGCCCAAGCCGACGACCTCACCGAGATGCTGAAGCTCTATCGCGAGCTCCGCCCACTCGATCCGACGCTGCCGCCCAAGGTCGCGGCAGCGCGCTGGGCGGATGTGCTGGCCGATGCGAATATTCGCGTGGTGGTGGCCGAGGTGGCGGGACAGCTCGCCGCGACCTGCATGATCGTGGTGGTGCCCAATCTCGCGAGCGGCGGGCGACCGTTCGCGGTCATCGAGCATGTGGTGACAGCTGCGGCGCAGCGTGGGCGCGGGCTTGGGCGGGCGGTGCTGCAGCATGCGCTGGACTTTGCCTGGTCGCGGGATGCGTGCAAGGTGATGCTGCTGTCCGGCGTGCAGCGCGCCGAGGCCCACCGGCTGTATGAATCGCTGGGCTTTCGCGGCGATGTTGAACGCGGCTTTGTTGCAAAGCGGAAACCCTAGCGCGTCGCTCGTGAACGCCCCGTGCGAGGCGGCGCGTGCATTGTTCACTGCACAATGAAAAGTGCTTGGCCCGGCCAAATTTCCGGGTCTATACTTTTTTCATGGGCCAGTTGAATCGAAATCTTCCTGATTTTCGGCTGCTCTCCAGTGCGGAGCGGAGCAAGCTTGCCGAGGATATCTGGGAGCACTTTGTCGCCGCGCACCCGGAGTCGGCAGGCGGCCAGCCTGCGCCCGTGCAGGAGTTCGCCCGGCCGGAACCGGACATAGACCGATCCGCGCCGACCCGGTCCTGGTCTGCCGCGCGCGCGGGCCACCTCGCCCAGACACGCTCCAACTCGCGCGATCACTGACGCGGCATCGCTTCCCAAGGCGCGGTCCATGCGCCGCCGGGTTGGGTCACTGAATCCTTTCCTGCAGTATTGCCAGATCGGGCGCATCGCCGCCCAGTCAGGCTTTGGCGTATGCCCGCGCTCTTCGAGTGGCGCCGGCCCGCCTGTGCGAATATGCCCCCTTCCGCGAATCAATCTCCCTGGACGGGCGCCCGCCATGAATGACATCGAATCCCTGAAATCCGCATTGCGGCAGTTCGCCGCCGAGCGCGATTGGGGCCAGTTTCACTCCCCCAAGAATCTCGCCATGGCGCTCACGGTCGAAGCGGCCGAGTTGCAGGAGCATTTCCAGTGGCTCACCGAGGCGCAGAGCCGCGAGCTGAATGCGGACAAGAAGCGGGCGGTGGCGCATGAGATGGCGGACGTGTTCATTTACCTGGTGCAAATGTCCAACCAGCTCGACGTCGATCTGATGGCTGTCGCGCGGGAGAAGATGGCGCTGAATGCGAAGAAGTATCCGGTGGACACATCGAAAGATCTGACAAGGAAGCCGCATGCGTCCTGATGCTGCGTGCCCAACGGCGCACCAATGAGTACCGACATCCACTGGACCGAGAACGGCGAGCCGAAGCAGGCGCGCTGGCAGTCCGAGGTCGGTCTGCCGCCGCCAGCCAAGGTGCGCGTCGCTGACGACCACATGAAGGCGGATGAGGCGTTTCGCCTGGTGAGCGAGGGCACGGCGCTGCTCTGGCGCGGCGACTTTCACAATGCGAAGCAAATGCTCAGCGCCCTGACCCGGCGGGTGGATGAACGCGCCGAGCGCTCCGCGCGCCGCGCCGCGAACATCGAGATGGGCACGAAAGACGCGTTCAACCGCCATCGCATGATGCAGGGCCAGCGCGCCCGCACGCTGGGCCTCCTGCTGCTACCTTTCAATGCCGATCACTCGCTGCCGCTGGGTCGCGCGCCGGATGTGGCTGATGCCTGCACCGCCGCGTACGGCAAGGTCGATGCACCGTATGTCGCCAGCCTGCGCGAGCTGCTGGGTGTCATCGGCGCGTACGAATGGAAGAAGCGTGGCGTGGAAGTGAAGGCGCTGCGCGACAAGGTGCATCCGCACTACGGCGTGTTCGCGCCCATCCGCAGCGAATACGTCGACCTCGTGGCCAAGGCACCCATGCCACCGCACATGCTGCCCGCGATTGCGGAGACGACCGCGTTCGACATCGGCACCGGCACCGGCATCCTCGCGGCCATCCTCGCGCGGCGCGGCATCGGCACGGTCATCGCGACCGAGCTGGACCCGCGGGCGCTGGCCTGCGGCGAAGAGAACCTGAAGCGGCTCGGCGTGCTGAAGGGCACGCCGCCGGATCGCGCGGGCCGCGTCGGCAAGGTGACCTTGGAAGCCACAGACATGTTTCCCGACGGCACCGCCGATCTCATCGTCTGCAACCCGCCCTGGCTGCCCGCCCGGCCGAGTTCGCGGTTGGAGCGTGCGGTGTATGACGAGGACGGTCGCATGCTGAAGAGCTTTCTCGCCGGGCTGGCTGCGCATCTCAAGCCGCAGGGCGAAGGTTGGCTGATCCTGTCCGATCTGGCCGAACACCTGGGCTTGCGCACGCGCGAGGAGTTGTCGGCGGCCATCAATGCCGGCGGACTCACCGTGCTGGGGCGTCTCGACATCGATCCCTTCCATCCCAAGGCCACCGAGTCCACGGATCGTCTGGCGGCAGCGCGGCGGGCCGAGGTGACGTCGCTGTGGCGACTGGGACGGGCAGGTTGAGTGTGGGCGACACTGCTTGCCCGATGACGCTGCAGAATCAAAATCCAACCCGAAAGGCGATGCCATGACCCCAGCAGATGCCCCACTCACCGGTACGTGCCACTGCGGTGCTGTCTCGGTGACGATTCCACGTCGCCCCGAGGCGGCGACCAATTGCAACTGTTCCGTCTGCCGCCGCTACGCCACGCTCTGGGGGTACTTTCCATTGGCCGAGGTCTCGTTCAAGGGACATCCGGGCCAGACGGATCGGTATAGCTGGGGCGAGAAGGGCTTGTATTTCGTGCGCTGCAAAACCTGTGGCTGCGTGACCCACTGGGAACCGGTCGAGCCCAAGCCGGACAGCCGCGCCGGCATCAACCTGCGGAACTTCGATGCGGCCGCGTTGGGCACGCTCAAGGTGCGGTTCTTCGATGGCGCGGGCGCGTGGACCAGGCTGGGCGAAATCGATCATGCGCCGAACGGCTTCAGCGTGGGCGCGTCCTTGCCACCGGGTTGAGCAGGTCTTTGTGTGCAAACGGCCGCAAGTCGCAAGCGCTGAATCAATTCCTGCCATGACATCGTGAAAGTGGAGAGCGCCATGACCACCCAGACAAACGATTCAACGAACATGCCGGTGGCCGTGGCAGCACTCGCCGTGCCGCCGCGCGCCAAGCCGTCCCTCTATCCCGAGCAATTCGCCGCCCGGGTTGCGGGCAGGGTGAAGCGCCAGCTGGGCGAACAATTTGGCCTCACGAATTTCGGCGTGAATCTCACCACGCTGCCGCCCGGCGCCGCGTCCGCGCTGCGCCACGCACATTCGAAGCAGGATGAGTTCATCCACGTTCTCTCTGGTCATCCAACGCTCGTCACGGACGAAGGGCGCACGCAGCTCGCGCCCGGCATGTGCGCAGGCTTCAAGGCGGGTACTGGCAACGCCCATTGCTTCGTCAACGAGACGAATGCGGATGTCGTCTATCTGGAGGTGGGCGACCGCACGGCGGGCGATGAGGTGAGCTATCCCGACGATGATCTGGTCGCGAAGTTTGTCGACGGCAGCTGGGCGTTTTTCCACAAGGGCGGCGAGCCATACTGAACGAAGAAGGGCAACACACATGACCTGGCTGATCACCAAGTACCTCATGACCGCCGCCGTGGTGGTGGTCGTGTCCGAGGTGGCCAAGCGCAGCGACAAGTTTGGCGCCCTGATTGCGGCGTTGCCGCTTGTGACGCTGCTGGCGCTGATCTGGCTGCATGTGGAGAATCAGCCGGCGGAGAAGGTGGCCAACCATGCCTGGTACACGTTCTGGTACGTGGTGCCGACACTGCCCATGTTCCTGGCATTTCCGTTCCTGCTGCCGCGCATCGGGTTCTGGCTCACGCTCCTTGCCAGCGTCTTGATCACGGTGGTGTGCTTCGCGCTCTTTGCCTGGGCGGTGAAGCCGTTTGGCATTGATCTGCTGTGAGTCCATACGATTTGACTGCGAATATTCGCACCCCGTGGCACTTCTGAACGTAAAATCCCGCTCCAATCTGTGCATAGTTTGATCCGATTCCATGAACCGTTGCCTGATATCCTCCCTGCTGCTGTGCGCCGTGCTGGTGCAGGCACTGACTGGCCTGCTCCCGTGGGGCCATGCACACGCGGCGGAGGAGTTGGCGCATCGCTTCATCCATGCCGAGGCGGTCACGCATCAGCATGAACTGGACGAGACGCTGTTCCTGGCCCCGGCGCAGGACAGTGCGTTTCATCTGCATGAGCAGGATGCCGGCCAGCCGTTCGCGCTGGTGGCAGCAGTGGTGCGCGCGCCGCTGCTGAAGTTTGCCCAACCCTCGCAGCCGCTTTGCGCCGCCCGAATCTCATCGGTCTTTCTGGAAGGCCCATTGCGGCCACCCTGTCTTTCGGTCTGAGCGTTCAGAAGCCTTCGTCGTGTCGGCATGCCCGGAGGACGAACTGTTCCTGTCGGCCCGCGTTGCCTGACGCGCGGCCTCATCAGCGAAAGACCTTTCATGAAAAATTCCTGTACGTCCCTGTTCGCCCGGCTGGCACCGTGGCTGCTGCTGTTCTTCTCCGCGAATGCGCTGGCGCACGGCATTTCCGATGAAGACAAGCAGCGCATGCTGGAAGGCGGGTACCTGCAGTACGTTGGACTCGGCGCCAGTCACATGCTCACCGGCTACGACCACCTGCTCTTTCTCTTCGGGGTTGTGTTCTTCCTCACCACGTTCCGCGACGTGGCCAAGTTCGTCACCGTGTTCACGATAGGGCATTGCATCACGCTGGTCTTGGCGACCTACTTCAAGATCACCTGGAACTACTACCTGGTCGACGCCATCATCGCCGGGAGCGTCATCTACAAGGCGTTCGACAACAACGGCGGCTTCCAGAAGTACTTCCAGATGGCGTCGCCCAACCTGCTTGCTGCCGTGTTCGGCTTCGGGTTGCTGCACGGTTTCGGGCTGTCCACGCGGCTGCAGCAGTTGCCGCTGGGGGATGACCCGGTCGCGATGCTCTGGCGCATTCTCAGCTTCAACGTGGGCGTCGAGCTGGGCCAGATCGCGGCGCTGGCGGTGATGGTGGCGGCGTTGGCGGCGTGGCGGCAACGGCCCTCGTTCGCGCGCTTCAGCTATGCGGCCAACCTGGCCCTGATGTATGCCGGCATCTATCTCCTGTTCACCCAGTTGCATGGTTATCAGCATGACGTGGGCGCCGACAATTTCCGCTTCCCCGCAGCCGAGCATCAGCATGCCCACGAGGACATGAACATCAAGAACACCGCTGACCCGTCGCGCAACGAGCTCTGACTTTCAACTTCAATTTTCGACTCAAGGAGATTTCGATGAAAACTTGCATGCTCGTTGCTGGCCTCGCCCTGACTGCCGCGATGTCCCTCACCACCTCCACCTCGGTCCATGCCGACCCGGGCGGCCGCTGCCACTTCCACGGCAGCAAGCCCGCGAGCGAGGCGACGGTGCAGGACTGCGCCGCACAGCGCAAGGACACACTCATCAAATCCGGCAAGCTTGACGCCAGCTGGAAGGCCATCTCAGCGGAGAAGATCGAGGCGGTGGACGGCAAGAAGGGAAAGGAGTGGAAGGTGAGCTATCGCAACCCGGCCGTCACGGACAAGAGCAAGGAAACGCTGTACATGTTCTTCACCTTGCCGGGCAATTTCATCGCTGCGAATTTTTCCGGCAAGTGAGCGAGGCGCGTCCTGCAACCGGCGGTGGGCGGCCTGCATCGGTGCGGCAGGCAGCCCGTGCAGCACCCGACCGCGCATGCGAATATTCGCGTCATTGTTCAAGTTCTAATGGAGTGGTCGCAGCGTGATGAATGGCAAGCGTGGTTCGAATCTGGTGGGTCTGTGTGTGGCGCTGGCGGCAATGCTGACGATGAGCGCAGCCTTGGCGCAGCAGGAAAAGCGGCCTGACCTGGATCGCAAGTTCGTCGACTTCTACAACAAGGCGGAATTCGTCGAGGCGTGGAAGATGTGGAAGCAGGGGGCCGACCCGGATGCCACGCTGATGCCCGGCGGGCTGACGCCGCTGGAGCATGCCGGCATCCACGGCATGACCAAGCACATCGCGTTTCTCAGCAGCGTGGATGCCAAGTCGGTGGATTCGGCCCTCATCCTTGCCATCTCCCGCCACACCGGCAATGCGACCTCGCGCCGCGACACCGCCGACCAGCTGGTGAAGATCGGCGCCAATCCGCAGGCGGTGGACAAGTACGGCCGCTCGGTCATGTACTGGACAGCCAAGGCGCGTGACGACACCATCATGCAGCGCCTGGTGACACGCGGCGGGGTGCCGGATCTATACAGCCAGCTCATGCTGTGCCCGGCAGCGGCGCTGCCCGAGGCGGCGAAGCGCTTCCTCGGCGCGCTGGATCAGTTGTGCCAATGTCCGCCCGACACCCGGCCGCGCATGACCACGCAGGGTGGGCGCTACACGCGATGGTGCGAGGCGGCGGATGGTCGCCGTCTCGGACTGGAGGTGGAGGGCAGGCTCGACCCGTCGCCCGCGTCCGGGCTCTGGGGTGACTGGCATCCGCGTGAAGTCATCGCGGCGCGGCTGCATGAGCCGGCGGGTGCTGCACCGACGGTCACGACGGAGCTGTATCGCTGCGCAAACCTGTCGTGCATGCGGCAGGGACGCTGACCCGGTTTGCGCGGGCGATTGCTGAATCCTGGCGGAACAGTGCGCCGCCAGGCTGTGCCGAATCACTCGTCCGACGGCCTGCCTGACTCTTCCGGCCCGGGCGCAGGCGCCTCTTCCTCAAGCGGAAGCGGGCGTGACATGCCGTAAGCCAGCGCGGCGGCGAAGGCGATGAATGTCAGCAGCCCCATGCCACTCCAGAACCACAGCCGAGTCTCAAATTCCCGCAGGGGCTTCATTGCTTCCTGCGTGTCCTGGCGCGCCGTGATGATCCATCCAAGGCCCGGAAAATCATTCATGCCCAGGGAGGCCACATGCACAACGAATTGGCTGGTTTGATCGGACCTGGATTCGACCTTCAGGAGACGGCTGGCCGCCTGCAGGTTGCGCAGAACTTCCTCCTCCAGGCGTGGCTCGCCGTTTGGCCCGAGCAGCACATTGCCCTGGCTGTCATGAATCAGCAGTTCCAATCCGGCCTCGGTTTCAGCGGCTTCCCGCGAGGCCTTTGCGATGACATTCGCAAACTCCCAGGACGCATGGACGGCCAGGATGGATTTCGGGTTGCCTTGTTGATCCCTGACCGGATAGGTGATGTCGACAAAGCGCAGCGGTTCGTTGCTGCCCAACAGGTCCTGCAACAGCAGAGCCTGATGCACATCGGTGACATGTTTGCCCGACATGGCGCGCTGAAACCAGGGGCGCAGCGAAATATCCTGCCCTTCCAGGAGATTCCCGGTGGCCTGCAGGACTCTGCCGTCCAGGCTGGCAAATGCAATCCACGTGAATTCCGGCCACTGCTTCGACATGTGATCGAGCGTGCGGCGACGCAGGCCCGGGGTGCCCGAGGGATTTTCGGCTGATTCCAGCTCGGCGTTGATCTTGGCCACCCGGCAGAAATCAGCCATTCGGCGGTCGAGACGTTCACGCAAGCCTGCAGCGATGTGGAATAGCTCGCTCTGTGCCTGGCGCTCTGCCTGCGCGGCCGCCTCCTTCCAGACCATGGCCACCGTGAGGCTCGTCAATAGCGCAGCGACCAGGACGAAACATAGCCCGATCAGGTAGATGCGACGCTGCGCCAAGCGTGAGTGGATGGCCTTCCAATGCATGGATCGAATATAGCAACCGACATCCATGCGAACAATCTGAAGTGACGGCAAAAACCCGGCCAATTCAGCGTTATTTGCGTTGCATCAAATCTTCGTGGCATTCGGCGCCGTGTAAACCTCGTCCCTCACGTTGCCGGTATTGACCACATTGGCCGGTTCGAAGATGAGCACTTCCGCTTCCTCACCTGCTGCCGTGCGATGCTCCACGCCATGCGGGACGATGGTGAATTCACCCGGCCCCAGTTCAACCACGCGGTCGCGATATTCGACGCGAAAGCGGCCCTTCCACACGAGGAACATCTCGTCCTCGGTCTCGTGGTGATGCCAGGGGAAGACGCCTTGCACCTTCACCAGCTTCACTTCCTGTCCGTTCAGCTCGCCGACCACCTTGGGGCGCCAGTGTTCGCTGAAGAGGGAAAACTTGTCGCTGAGATTGATCTTGTCCATGAAGCGATGTGCGCTCTACTTCACGAAGCGTTCTGTACCAGTGAACAGCAGATAGTGGCGGTTGACTGCACGACCGATCATCGTGATGCCGACCTGCTTGGCGATCTCGTAGCCCATCTGCGTCAGGCCCGAGCGTGAAACCAGAAACGGAATGCCCATCTGCGCGGCCTTGATGACCATCTCGCTCGTCAATCGACCGGTGGTGTAGAAGATCTTGTCCGACCCGTCCACGCTTTCCAGCCACATCCAGCCCGCGATGGCGTCGACCGCGTTGTGGCGGCCGACGTCCTCGACGAAGGTGAGGATGTTTTCGCCCTGGGCCAGGGCGCAGCCGTGCACCGCGCCCGCCTGTTTGTAGATGGTTTCGTGCAGGCGCACGTTGTTGAGGAGGCCGAAGAGCGTCTCCTCTTTCAGCCGTGCATCCGGCGGCAGCTTGATGTTCTCGACATCCGCCATGAGATCACCGAAGACCGTGCCCTGGCCGCAGCCGGTGGTCTTGGTGCGCTTCTGCATTTTCTCTTCGAGGTTCACCAAACCGTTTCGTGTGGTCACGGCGACGGCGTTCACTTCCCAGTCCACGTTGACCGCGATGATGTCCTCGATCGAATTTACCAGCCGCTGGTTGCGCAGATAGCCAAGGGTGAGCGCCTCGGGTGCGGCACCCAGTGTCATGAGCGTCAGAATTTCCTGCTTGTCCACATAGAGCGTCAGCGGATGCTCGCCCGCGATGGGGGTGGGCACCACGTTGCCGTGCTCGTCTCGCGCCTCGACGGTGAAGGTCGACGGGCGCGCGGCGCTGGACAGTTGTGGACGGTGGGGCATGGGTGGTGGCGGTTGATCAGTCACTCTGGCCGGAGGGTGGGCCGGCAGAGGGTGCAGCCGCTTGCGACAGACCATCGCCATGCGCCCACATGTTCTCGCAGTGGCGCCAATTGAGCCAGGCGAGGATGAAGCCGGACAGCACGCCCACGACGAGCCAGACCACATGGCTCACGTCGCGCCGGCTTTCCTGCGTGATCATGAGCGACACCACCGGGCCGACGCTCATGATGAGCGCGAACCACCAGGTGATGCCGGAGGTGAAGAGGAATTTGAGCAATCCGCCCTTGCGAATATTCGCCCATTCGCTGCGGCTGTACGGCGTGAGGTGCCATTCATGTGTTGCGTTCATGGTGTGAGTCCCGTGATGAAGTTGTTCTCTCGTTTATGGTGAAACGTCCAGGTATGTTCCCGGTGAAGGTGCGGCGAGACAGTGAATCAGGATGCTTTGTCTTGGCCGTCCGCAACCCAGGCGGCTTCGCATTTTTTCCAGAAAGAGTGGCTCATCCAAACGCCCCCGACGATGCCTCCGATGAAGCCCGGGATGGCATAGGCCATCCCGCGATCAATGCCCCCAATCCAAAGGGCAAAGGCTGGATTGATGACACCCATGATCCCAAAGAAGATCCATGTGGGCTGGGCGCGCAGGATGTAGCCCCACTTGCCATGCTGGCGATGCACTGCCCACTGCTCGCGCGTATGCGGCAGTCCGATCCAGTGCTTGCCCTGGATTTTCTCCGGCACCTCAGCATTCGGCTCGATGAGGCTCACGGCTTCACCACGCCCCGCAGCCAGGCCACCAACGGTTCCGCATCGGCGAAGTGGCCCACGATCTCGCCCGCCAGATCCTTGGGCGCGCGCTTGGCGATGCTCTGCTCGTGCCAGCCGAAGAAGTGGCGCTTCTTGATCGCTTCGATATGCGGATGATCGGCCGGAAAGCCTTTGGGCGGACGCTGCAGGCGATCCTCATCCATCAGCCCGCCATAGCGCGCAACGAACTTCTTGTTCTTCATCACCTTGGCAAAGGCGGCGGGATTCTCGACGATGGATTCGCGAATCGTCTTCAACGCGGCCGGCTCGGGCATGTAGATGCCCCCGCCCGTGCCGAGCTTCCCATCCTTGTCGATGTGGAAGTAGTAGCAAGGCTCGCCCGTTTTCTTGTTGCCGATGACGGCGGAGAAGTGGGTCTTGTACGGGTCCTTGTTCTTCGAAAAACGCGTGTCGCGGTAAATGCGGAACATCGACTTCTTCGGTTCCAGGTGCTCGATGGACTTATCGAACTTGGCCGTGCCGCGAATGACCTCGCCCACCAATGTCTGGAATTCCTCGCGTAGGATGTCGTACGCCGGCTTGTTGTGCAGGAACCACGGGCGGTTGTTGTTCTCGGCAAGACCTTGGAGGAACTGAATGAGGGCGGGAATGTGCATGGCTATTTCTTTCGATCGCCCTTGCCGCCGATGAGGATCATCAATCCCCATGCCGATACGGCCAGCGTCAGGATGAGCGCTGCCGCCACCATCGGGCCGGGCGTTTGCGCGGAGAGCAGAAAAATGGGCCAAGGCGCGATGAGCAGCAGCAGGCCGGTGATGAGGCGTTGCCAGGGCATTTGATTCAACCTCCGATGAAACTCATCTCGACCTTGCGCGCCTTGGCCGTTTCCGCGGTGCGGATCTCGGAATAGCGATCGCTGCGGTGCTGCCACACGGCGGCGATGGCATCGCGAATTTTGTCGTCAGCTCGCTTTAGGCGATCTGACGACCCCTCCGGGGCCGCCTGCGGCGTCGAGCCAAAGTTCCCCGGACTTTGGCTACTCGTGTCGCTGACATCAGCCCGAAGCAGGGATTTGAGATCGAATCCCTGCTGCGCGAAGAGACACGTATACAACGCGCCATCTGTCGACAGCCGCGCACGATTGCACGTCGAGCAGAATGCCTCGGTCACGCTGGAAATGACCCCGAACTCGCCGCTGCCATCGAGGTAGCGCCAGCGCTTGGCGACTTCGCCCTTGTAGTTGGCGTTCCATGGTTCGCAGGGGAACACCTCATGGATGCGACGCACAACTTCGCGCGATGGAATGACGTCGTCCATGCGCCAGCCGTTGGTGGAGCCGACATCCATGAACTCGATGAAACGCAGGATGTGGCCACTGCCCTTGAAGTGGCGGGCCATGTCGACGATGTGCTGGTCGTTGGTGCCGCGCTTGACGACCATGTTGATCTTGACCGGGCCGAGGCCTGCGTCGCGCGCGGCGTCGATGCCTTCCAGCACTTTGGCCACAGGGAAATCCACGTCATTCATGGCGCGGAAGGTGGCGTCGTCCAGGGAGTCGAGGCTCACCGTGATGCGCGAGAGCCCGGCGGCCTTGAGCGCTTTGGCTTTCGCCTTCAGCGCGCTGCCGTTGGTGGTGAGGGTGATGTCGATGGCGGGCAGGGCGGCGCGCAACTGCGCGATGAGATCTTCCACGCCCTTGCGCATCAGCGGCTCGCCGCCGGTCAGCCGGATTTTCTCGATGCCGAAGCCTGCGAATATTCGCGCGAGGCGAACGATTTCTTCGAAGGTAAGGATCTCGGCATGCGGCAGGTACGGGTAGTTATCGTCGAATACTTCCTTGGGCATGCAATATGTGCAGCGGAAATTGCAACGATCAGTCACCGAAATGCGCAGGTCGCGCAGACCACGGCCGCGCGTGTCGGCCAGTGCCTGGTTCGCGTCGCGCAGCAGCGCCGGGATGCGCGCATGCCGTGCATCCAGGATGGGAATGACTTTGGGTCCAGACTCTTGCGTCATGGTCGAAGGATAGCACCGCGCTCCGGTCAATCTGCTGTCAGCAGTCAACAGGCTTTTGCATCGCATGCGGGGAAGTTGCCCCGTCGGCGCGGTGTATAGTCGGCCCATGGAAAACGAAGTCAGACACCCGACCACGCGCTTGGCCATCGTCATGGAGCGGCGCGCCATCAACAACAGGTGGCAGCCGTACCAGTGGCAGGTCGCCGGCGCGTTGCCGGACAGCGAGGTCTCGGGCAGTGCGCCGCAGACCATCGTCAATCACGACGACTTGCTGCAGCGCCTCTATCCGGGCATGGAGGTGTCGCTTTACCGCGATGAGGCCGAGGGCTACTTCCTCAACCTGACCTCGCCCGCGCCGCAGATTTTTGTCATGTGGCGATTGAACGAGGAGGCGATCGGCACCGAAAGTGAGGCCGAGCCATTCATGCTGACGCTGTCCTACAACGAGGCCGCGCGCTGGATGGATGCGCAGGAGAAGGTCGAGGGCGTGCCCATCCTGCCCGAGCTGTTGCCGGTGCTCGCAACGTTCGTCGAGACGCACTACAAGCCGGAGCCCAAGAAGCAGCGCATTCGCCCCAAGTCCTTCGAGTCGAAGGAAGGTCGCTACCGGAACATGGGCTGAACAATGCCGGCCGATTCGTTTCTCTCACGTTGGTCGAAGCGCAAGCAGGAAAGTCGCGCGGGCACAGCGGATGCGGCGGCCAAGCCGGCAGGTGACGCCGCCCTGACGCGCAGTGCGCTGGTTGCGCCGGCGGATGCAGCTGAAACACAGACACCAACGCAAACAACAACACAAACACCAACACCAACACCAACACCAACACAAACTGGACCTGTGTCTGCGACTGCGCCGGTTGCACAGGTCGCGCCCGATAGGGCGACTGCCGCAACATCGACCGGTGAAGCGAAGACGGAACTGCCCCCGGTCGACTCGTTGACGCCTGAGTCCGACTTTCGCCCGTTCATGAAACCGGATGTGGACCCGGCAGTGCGCAATCAGGCGATGAAGTCGCTGTTCCGCGATCCGCACTTCAATGTCATGGACATGATGGATGTCTATGTCGATGACTACAGCAAACCCGATCCCATTCCCGCAGACATGCTGCGGCAGATGACGCAGTCGCGGATGCTGAAACTCTTTGACGACCTGCCCGACGAGGCCAAGGCCGAAGCGGAGGCGGGGTCGCCCGCCAACGCGCCAGCCCATGCCGAGGCACCGGCCGAGCCCCCCTCTCATCCCGACAATCTGTCGGCGACGTCGCCCGCAACCGGGGTTGCCGGGCCGCTGGGTCAAAAGGTGTCAGATACGACAAATTGTCCCATCCCGGGCCCGGAAAGTGAGAATGAAACGCAACAGGGGGCTGATTAGTCTCATTTGTGGTTGTATTTGGTAAGAATTATCCTCAATTTTCGGCATGCGTTATGCTGTTAAAACGAGAATGCGCGTACCGGCCAGGTTTCGTGATGAGGCGTGGCGGAATCGGAAGCCGGACGTGACAACACAGACAAACGGAGAGAGGAGCGGGCCGCGCATCGAGTGATGGGCAGGCCCGGCGGACCGAATGCAAGCCACCGCGACCGAGAGCACGAACAGCCTGACCGACCTGCAAGCGCAGGGCTGGTCCAAGGTGTCGTTCCCGGCACGTGTTCAGGCGTTGGCGGCGCTCGCCGCCTTGCCGCCGGTGGAGCCGGTGGCCAGTGTCAGCTATGTGTCGAAGGGTCGTCTGCTCGTTCTTGGCGGCGGCCAGGCGGGCCTCGCGGCCGCCCGTGCGCTGGCGAACGATCTTGATGTGCACGTCCTCTTGCCGGGCATTCAGCCCGGTGCCGATCAGGGTTTCCTGCGCTGGGTGGGCGTGCCGACTTCGGTCACGGGCTATCTGGGTGCATTCAAGGTGACCTGGCCCCACGGCGAATATTCGCAGGCTGAACCGCTGCCGCTGGCGCAGGCCGATGACGAGGTCATCGTCGTCGCCGCGAAGGGGCAGTGTTCCGGCACCTTCGATCTCATCCTCGATTTGCAGCAGGAACCCGCATTCACCATGGCCCAGCCGCCGCAGGGCTACGTCCGCGGCAACGAGCTGGCGCGGGCGGGCGATGCCGCCGCGCTGGAGGCTTTGCGGGTACAACTTGGCGACATGGTCGGCGAGTTCGAGAAGCCCAAGTTCTTCGCCTACAAATCGTCCATCTGCGCCCGCAGCCGTTCGCAGAAGCAGGGCTGTTCGCAGTGCATCGACATCTGCTCCACCCGCGCGATCAGCCCGGATGGCGACCACGTCAAGGTCGATCCGCATCTCTGCATGGGCTGCGGCGCCTGCGCAACCGTGTGCCCGTCCGGCGCCATGACCTATCAGTATCCGCGGCTCACGGATCGCGGTGTGATGCTGAGGACGCTCGTCAAGACGTTCAGTGCGGCAGGCGGTGCCAACCCCGCCGTGCTGGTGCACAACGCGCTCGATGGCCGCGATCTGCTGGCCGCGCTGGCGCGCAACGGATCGGGTTTGCCGGAAAACGTGCTGCCGCTGGAGGCCTGGCATGTCGCGTCCATCGGAATGGACGCATTGCTGGCTGCGGTGGCCTATGGGGCGCGCCACGTGGCGCTGCTCTCCGCCGGCAGCGAGACCGCCGAATACGTCAACGGTCTGCGGCGCGAAATGCGTACCGCACAGACCGTGCTCAACGCACTGGGCTATGCCGGTGTGCATTTCTCGGTCATCGAGGCGAGCGATGCCGCCGAGCTTGCGCAAAAGCTGTCTGCTTTGCCGCTGGGTGCCGTGCCTGCCGTGCCCGCCACGTTCGCGCTGGGCAACGAGAAGCGCACCGCCATCGAGTTCTCGATCGATCACCTGCTCAAACATGCGCCAACACCGCAGACGGAAGTCGCGCTGGAGACTGGCGCCGCATTTGGCGCGCTTAAGATCAACACCAGTGCCTGCACCATGTGCATGGCCTGCACCGGCGCCTGTCCCGAGTCGGCGCTTATGGATTCGCCGGAGGAGCCCAAGCTGCGCTTCCTCGAACGCAACTGCGTGCAATGCGGCCTCTGCGTCAACACCTGTCCGGAAAATGCGCTGAGCCTTGTGCCGCGCCTCCTGCTCACGCCGGATCGCCGTCGCGAAGTGGTGCTTAACCAGGCCGAGCCGTTCCACTGCATTCGCTGCGACAAGGTCCTGGGCACGAAACAGATGATCGCCAGCATGCTGTCCCGGCTGGCCGGGCATTCCATGTTCTCGGGTGAGGGTCAGCTGAAGCGCCTGCAGATGTGCGCCGACTGCCGCGTGGTCGACATGATGGAAAACAAGAACGAGATGTCCATCTTCGGAGCCGACAAGACATGACCGCCGCGCAACAGAAGATGGCCTTTGAGACGCCCCGAATGCTCTCGCCGGAGGATCAGGGGCGTGCCGATTACTACGCGTTGCTTGGACACCTCATGCGCGGTGCTCCGGACGACCGGCTGCTCAACGCCATTGTCGTGGCGCCGGAGCCGCAGGCAGAGGTGGAGGATGCCGCGCTGGTCACCGCCTGGCGCGCGCTCGCCGCAGCGTCGTCCGTGGTGACACACGAGGCCATCGAGGATGAGTTCGACCGCCTGTTCGGTGGTGTCGGCCGCCCCGCGGTGATGGTGTTCGGGTCGGTGTACCTGGGCGGGTTCCTGCATGAGAAGCCGCTGGCTTCGCTGCGCGATGACCTCGCAGCGCTCGGGCTCAAGCGTGCCGAGGCGGTTTCCGAGACCGAGGACCATATCGCCGCGCTGTGCGACGTGATGCGCTTTCTCATTCAGGGCGACCTGTCGACGCGGCCGGCATCCATCGAGCAGCAGAAGGCGTTCTACAGCGCACATCTGGAACCGTGGGTGCAGCAGTGCTGGGCGGCGATCGAGGCATCGCCCGAGGCGAATTTCTACAAGCGCGTGGCCGCTTTCGGTCGCGCGTTCTTCAGTATTGAAAGTGAAGCATTTGGCATGGAGTGACGCAGGCAGTGGCGGCATTGGCGGCAAGGACGGCACGGGCGCAGTTCGGCCCTGACGAATATTCGCGATGTGTGGTGAGTCTTGAAAAGGAGACCTGAGATGAAGGACAGCAAATTGAACCGCAGGCAGTTTCTCGTCACGGCAGGTGCCGGCAGCGCCGCTGCGGCGGCCACCGCCCTGATTGCCTCGAAACCGTCCGCCCCTGCGGCGGAAGTGGTTGCCGCCGCCGACACGACGGCGAAGGTCAAGGGCTATCACATGTCCGAGCACATCGAGAAGTATTACAAGACCACCGAGATCTGAGAGGAGAGCGACCATGTTGCTGACCAGAAAATCCAGCGGCGTCGTGTCCAGGGTGAATCGTGCACTGGGTACCATGGACCGCCGCGCATTCCTGAAGCGTTCCGGCCTCACCGTCGGTGCGGGCACCTTCGCCGCGTCGCTGCCGTACGCGATGCTGAACAAGGCCGAGGCGGCCTCGGGTGACATGACACCCGCGCCGGGCGCCAAGATGGAAGTGAAGCGCACTGTGTGCACGCACTGCTCGGTGGGCTGCGCCATCGACGCCGTGGTGCAGAACGGTGTCTGGGTGCGCCAGGAGCCGGTGTTCGATTCCCCGATCAACCTGGGCGCGCACTGCTCCAAGGGCGCCGCCATCCGCGAGCACGGCCACGGCGAGCATCGCCTGCGCTGGCCGATGAAGCTCGAGAACGGCAAGTACAAGCGCATCAGCTGGGACCAGATGATGAGCGAGCTGGGTGATCGCATGCTGAAGTTGCGCAAGGAAGCCGGTCCGGATGCCGTGTTCTGGGTGGGCTCTTCCAAGCACAACAACGAGCAGGCGTATCTCCTGCGCAAGTTCGTGTCGCTGTGGGGCACCAACAACTGCGACCACCAGGCGCGCATCTGCCACTCCACCACAGTGGCCGGCGTGGCCAACACGTGGGGTTATGGCGCGATGACCAACTCCTACAACGACATGCAGAACAGCAAGGCCGCCATGTATATCGGCTCGAACGCGGCCGAAGCGCATCCGGTGTCCATGCTGCACATGCTGCATGCCAAGGAAAACGGCGCCAAGATGATCGTGGTCGATCCGCGCTTCACCCGCACGGCGGCGAAGGCGGATCAGTTCGTGCGCATCCGCTCCGGCACGGACATTCCGTTCCTGTTCGGCGTGCTGTATCACATCTTCAACAACGGCTGGGAAGACAAGCAGTATCTGAATGACCGTGTGTTCGGCATGGACAAGATCCGTGACGAGGTCATGAAGAAGTGGACGCCCAAGGCCGTCGAGGAAGCCTGCGGCGTGCCCGAGGCCGAGGTCTACAAGGTCGCCGAAACCATGGCGAAGAACCGTCCCTCCACCATCGTGTGGTGCATGGGCCAGACCCAGCACACCATCGGCAACGCCATGGTGCGCGCGTCCTGCATCCTGCAGCTGGCGCTGGGCAACATCGGTGTCTCCGGCGGCGGCGCCAATATCTTCCGCGGCCATGACAACGTGCAAGGTGCCACCGACGTGGGCCCGAACCCGGATTCGCTGCCCGGCTACTACGGCATCGTGCCCGGCTCCTGGGCACACTGGGCCAAGGTTTGGAACGTGGATCTCGGCTGGCTGAAGAAGCAGTTCGCCAGCGAAGGCATGATGACCAAGCCCGGCATGACCGTGTCGCGCTGGGTGGATGGTGTGCTGGAGAAGAACGAGCTGATCGATCAGGACCCGAACCTGAAGGCGGTCGTGTTCTGGGGTCACGCACCCAACTCGCAGACGCGCGGTCTGGACATGAGCGAAGCGCTGAAGAAGCTCGACTTCGTGGTGGTGATCGACCCGTATCCCAGCGCCACGGCCGCGATGGCAGCCGACGTGCGCAAGGACGGCGTGTACCTGCTGCCCGCTGCGACGCAGTTCGAGTGCGCCGGCTCGGCCACGGCCTCCAACCGCTCCATCCAGTGGCGCGAGCAGGTGATCGAGCCGCTCTTCGAGTCGCGCTCCGACCACGCGATCATGTACGAGTTTGCCAAGAAGTTCGGCTTCGGCGACCAGCTCATCGGCAAGGCCAATGGCAAGCAGAACATCGCCATCGCGAAGAAGAACGGCTACGAGGAGCCTGTCGTCGAGGACGTCCTCCGCGAAATCAACGCCGGCACCTGGACCATCGGCTACACCGGCCAGTCGCCCGAGCGCCTGAAGGCCCACATGCGGCTCATGCAGCACTTCGATGTGAAGACGCTGCGGTGCGAGGCCGATGTGGTCGACAAGGAAACCGGCTACAACATCAAGGGCGACTACTTCGGCCTGCCGTGGCCCTGCTATGGCAACGACAAGCTGAAGCACCCGGGCTCGCCCAATCTGTATGACACCAGCAAGCACGTCATGGACGGCGGCGGCAACTTCCGCGCCAACTTCGGCGTGGAGCGTGATGGCATCTCGCTGCTGGCCGAGGATGGATCTCACTCGAAGGGCTGCGACATCACCACCGGCTATCCCGAGTTCGACCACGTGCTCATGAAGAAGCTGGGCTGGTGGGATGAGCTGACCGAGGACGAGAAGAAGGCGGCCGAGGGCAAGAACTGGAAGACCGATCTCTCCGGCGGCATCATCCGGGTGGCGATGAAGAATCACGGTGCGCACCCCTTCGGCAATGCCAAGGCCCGTGCCATCGTGTGGAACTTCCCCGATGGCATCCCGCAGCACCGCGAGCCGATCTACAGCCCGCGTCCTGATCTGGTGGCCAAGTACCCGACCCACGACGACCGCAAGGCGTTCTGGCGTCTGCCCACCCTGTTCAAATCCATCCAGGAAAAGAACAAGGACATCAGCAAGGACTTCCCGATCATCCTCACCTCCGGCCGTCTGGTCGAATACGAGGGTGGCGGCGAGGAGACCCGTTCCAACCCCTGGCTGGCCGAGCTGCAGCAGGAGAACTTCGTGGAGATCAACCCGAAGGACGCCGAAGCGCGCGGCATCAAGAACAACCAGCATGTCTGGGTGAAGACGCCGACGGGTGCCAAGATCAAGGTCAAGTCGCTGGTGACCGAGCGCGTCGCGCCCGGCACGTCCTTCATTCCCTTCCACTTCTCCGGCTGGTGGCAGGGCAGGGATCTGCTCGACAAGTATCCCGAGGGTGCCGCGCCGATCGTGCGCGGCGAAGCAGTCAACACGGCCACAACCTACGGCTACGACTCGGTGACCATGATGCAGGAAACCAAGACGACGCTGTGCCAGGTCGAGCGGGCCTGACAGACATCACGGATAAAGGAGACAAACCATGGCAAGAATGAAATTCATCTGTGATGCCGAGCGCTGCATCGAGTGCAACGGCTGCGTCACCGCGTGCAAGAACGAGCACGAAGTACCCTGGGGCGTGAATCGTCGCCGCCTGGTGACGGTCAATGACGGCAAGCCCGGCGAGCGTTCCATTTCGGTGGCGTGCATGCACTGCTCGGACGCGCCCTGCATGGCGGTGTGCCCGGTCGACTGCTTCTACAAGACAGAGGAAGGCATCGTCCTGCACGACAAGGACCTGTGCATCGGCTGTGGCTACTGCTTCTACGCCTGCCCGTTCGGTGCGCCGCAGTTCCCGCAAGCCGGCGCGTTCGGCCTGCGCGGCAAGATGGACAAGTGCACCTACTGCGCGGGTGGCCCCGAGGCCAACAACACGGCCGAGGAGTACAAGAAGTACGGTCGCAATCGTCTGGCCGAGGGCAAGCTGCCGGCCTGTGCGGAAATGTGCTCGACCAAGGCGCTGTTGGCGGGTGATCACGACTCGATCACATCGATCTACAAGACCCGGGTCAGCCGACGCGGCAAGGGCGAGGAAGTCTGGGGCTGGGCCATGGCCTACGGTCAGGGCACGGAGAAGATCACCGGCGACGCCAAGGGAGGGACCAAGGCATGAAGCGAATATTCGCAACCATGACTGGCGTCGCGGCAACGGCGTTGCTTGCCGGCGGCTGCACGGAGATCGACCAGACCGCCAAAACGCAAAAGGTCTATGCCGGCAAGAAGGACGAGCGTCCGTATGACGGCAAGACCTTCGGCGACGACAAGGCCAAGTGGCAACAGGCGCTGGCTGAGCGCAACCGGGGGCAGAACGAGTATCTGCGCACCGAACCGGCGAAAAAATAACAGGAGGCCCGCATGAAACTCACCAAGTGGTTGTGCATGGCGGTGGTGGCGCTGCTGCCGCTCGCCGGATTTGCCCAGGGCAAGGACGCCGCACCAGCGCCCGATGCCAAGGCTGCCCCAGCCCAGACCGAAGCGGCCAAACCCGCACCGGCGCTGCCCGCCGGCAGCACGGCGGCACCCGGCTGGAACAATCCGCCCAACTGGAACGAAGTCAGTGTGAAGCCGGGCTATGCCTCGGTGCCTGGTCAGGAAATGAATGTTCTGATCCAGGACGCCGGACATCGCTGGCGTGCGCTGCGCAACGGTCCCGTCACCTTCTACACGGGCTGGCTGCTGGTCATCGTGCCGGCGCTGCTCGTGCTGTTCTACATGGTGAAGGGTCCGTTCAAGCTGCATGACAAGCCGACCGGGCGACTGATCGAGCGCTTCAACAGCGCCGAGCGGGTAGCCCACTGGACAATGGCCATCAGCTTCGTGGCGCTCGGCATCACCGGGGTGGTGATGTTCTTCGGCAAGTACCTGCTGCTGCCGGTGCTGGGTCCCACTGTGTTTGCGACCATCACCGTGATCGGCAAGAACATCCACAACTTCGTCGGGCCGCTGTTCATGTTCTCGCTCGTCGTGTTCTTCGTGCTCTACGTGAAGGACAACTTCCTCTCCGGTGCGGACTTCAACTGGCTGTCCAAGTTCGGTGGCCTGCTATCGGACAAGGAGATTCCGTCAGGCCGGTTCAACGGCGGAGAAAAGGTGTGGTTCTGGCTGTCCATCGTGATCTTCGGCATCGCCATCAGCGTGTCGGGTCTCATCCTGCTCTTCCCCAACTGGAACCTGTCACGTGAAGTGATGGGCCAGGCCAACCTCATCCATGGCATCGTCGCTGGCCTGTTCGTCGCTGCCTCGCTGGCCCACATCTACATGGGTACGGCAGGCACGGAGGGCGCCTATCAGGGCATGCGCGAAGGCTTCGTCGATGAGACCTGGGCCAAGGAGCATCACGCGCTTTGGTATGAGGAAGTGAAATCCGGCAAGCGCCCCGAGAAGATCACCGGCGCCACCCCGCAACCCGCCGCTGGCGACGACTGAGGAGCACGACATGAAGAAGGAACTCATCAGCGCAGCGCTCGCCTCGTTGTTCGCGGTCACGGTCTTCGCGAAACTGCCGCCGGCACCGCCGGTCGACCCGAAGGTTGCCGAGGAGAAGGCGGCCAAAGACAAGGCAGCTGCCGAGAAAACCAAGGCCCAGCAGGCCGCGGCGGAAGACCGGTCGGTGAAGAACTTCCAGGCCAACATGAAGAAGGCCGGCAAGCCCGTGCCCAAGCCGACGCCCATCGTCACGGCTGCGGCACCCGCTGCGCCCGCCGCCCCACCGGCCAAAGCGCCAGAGCCCGCCAAGGCGAAGAAGTAGGCGGCTCGCGACCGCTCCAACAGCAACATGACACGCCCGGCTTCGTGCCGGGCGTGTCGTTTTCAGTGTCACCAGGAGTCTTGGAAAAGATGATGCGGAGCGCAATCGCTCTGCCGCACGGGGTCTGCGAATATTCGCAATGCCAAGGGTGTTGCGCCGCCCCTTTCAATTGCCGTCAATCCTGCGCATAATCCGCCCGCCGATATACGAATTCCTAGAGGAGACGGCAGATGCGCATTCGGGGATGGATTCCGCGACGGTTGCTCGCTGGGCTGATGGTCGTGCCGCTTCTGGCAAGCTCAGGGTGTTCGCTCTTGCACGGGCCGAAATTCGGTGACACGCCGACCGGCGAAGCAGTGCATCCTTTCTCCGCCAATCCGGAAGGGCTCAAGGTGCCGACGCAGTGGCGGCCCTACATCCTGTCCCGGCTGAAGCGCAGCACCGATTTCACTACCGTCAATTACGACGGCACCGTGGTGGTGAAAGCCATCGCCGACAGTTCCGCGTCCGGTCTGTCGCAGCGGTTGTCCCTCAAGCTCGATGACACCCCGTTCCTGAGCTGGCGCTGGAAAGTGTCTGACGTTCCCATGGAAGCCAACAACCGCCTCGGCCCGGATGATGCCGCGGCTCGCGTGGTGGTGGCCTTCGAGGGCGATCGCGACAAGCTCGACTTCGAGGATCGCGCGTTCGCCGATCGCATCAAGGCGCTGTCAGGCAATGACGTGCCCTATGCCACCCTGATGTACATCTGGAGCAACAAGGACCCGGTGGGCACGGTCATCGACAACAAGCACACCTCGCGCATCAAGATGATCGTGGCCGAAAGCGGCAGCGAGAAGCTGAAGACATGGGTCCATGAGCGCTGGAACCTGCGCGAGGATTACCGCCGGGCGTTCGGTGAGGATCCGGGCAAGGTGACATCGGTCGGCATCATGTCCGACACCGACAACACCGGCATCCGCGTGGTCACGCTCTACGGTGACATCCGCTTCGAGAAATAGCCGGGCAGCAGAGTTAAATCGCCGTTTCCGGCGTTCCACAGCCGCCGTTTCCGGCGTAGCACGGCCGCCGTTTCCGGCTTAGGGCGCCAGCCTGCCAATTTGCCATTTGCCGTCCACCAGCCGGTACTTGATCCGGTCATGCAGCCGGCTGCGCCGGCCCTGCCAGAATTCCAGCGCATGCGGCACCACACGATAGCCGCCCCAATGCGGCGGGCGCGGCGGATCGATGGGATGCGCGACAACGGCTTCCGCCACCTTGGCCATCAGCCAGGCGCGCGATGTGATCTCCTGACTTTGCGGTGAGGCCCAGGCTCCCTGACGGCTGGCCAGCGGGCGGGTCTTGTAATAAGCATCCGATTCGGCCGGATCGATTTTTTCCACGCGGCCTTCGATGCGCACCTGGCGCTCCAGCTCCACCCAGTGGAAGAGCAATGATGCGCGGCCATTGCCCGAGAGCTCCTGGCCCTTGCGGCTTGCATAGTTGGTGTAGAACACAAAGCCGGTCGCATCACGGCCCTTCAGCAGCACGATGCGTGACGACGGTTGCCACTCGCCGTCCTCGCCCTGGGCCACCGTGGCCAGTGACATGGCGGTGGGCTCGGGCATCTCGGCCTTGATGGCTTCCTCCAGCCAGCGGTCGAACTGCATCAGCGGATTGGGATCGACATCGGCGCGGGCCAGCGAGGCGAGTTTGTAGTCTTTGCGCAATTCTGCGATGTTCATGAGGACTTTCCGTTGGGTGGTGTGGGAGGCGCGCTGTCCGTCGGTCCGGTCGCGAAGGCGGCGCGCGACTGGCGGGCCAGCCAGCCGCCGCCCATGAGGAAACCGGCGGTCGCCCAGAACACGGGCAGCATGCCCAGCGTGCCAATCATGCCGAAGAGCAGCGGCATGACCGTCTGACAACCATTGATGAGCAAGATTCTCACCCCGACCGCCTCGCCGCCGCGGCCGGGCGGCGCCGCATCGTGGAGGATGGAGAGCACCATCGGCTGCGGCGCGCCCAGGCCGATGCCCAGGGCGAAGAGGAGCAGCATGAGCAGGATCACGCTTCCTGCAAAGGGCATGGCCACGTACGCAGCCGCGCTCACTGCGCAAGAGGCCATGATGACGGTCCAGGGCCGCATGTGGTTGGCGATCCAGGGCATGGCCAGGCGCACCGCAAACGTGGCGGCGGCAAAGGTGCCCATGACGATGCCGATCTGCGAGGCGGAAAGGCCAATGCCCACGCCATGGATGGGCAGGGCGAAGTTGTAGACATCCCAAGCCACGGAGAAGATCAGCACGTTGAGGTAGACGCGGCGCAATTGCGGCTGGTGAAAGAGATCCAGCACGGCGGCATCATCCGGCCGCTCGCGGTGCAGATGTTTCACCGGCAGCTGGATGGGGCGGATGACCATCGCAATGGCGGGCAGCAGGGCAAATGCGGCCATGACCAGGAAGGCGCGCTGGTGCGAGAGCAGGTCAATGGCGACGCCGGCCACCAGAGGACCAACGAAACCGCCCACGGAAAAGCCGATGGCGAGCAGGCTGAATTGCGCCGGACGATTGTCGGCGGTCGAGAGATCGCCCACGACCTGATAGACGCAGATGCCGACCACCATGAAACCGGTGCCCACCAGTGCACTGGTGAGCTGCAGGGCAACGAGCCCGCTGCCGAACGCGGCAACGAGGCAGCCCGCCATCGCGACCAGCGAGCCCGCGATCATGGGCAGCTTCACGCCGATGCGGTCCACGAGCCGCCCGGTCTGGATGGACAGCAAGGCGGGCAGGAGCGCGAAGAGGCTCATGAGCACCCCGACCGACAGCGGTGAGGCGTTCTGCTGGATGGCGAACAGCGAGACGGCGAGACGGCTGCCGGTGAAGGCGATGTGACCGAGTACGGTCAGCGCGACGATGTAGGGAATGCCGCCCATCGGGCTTGCGGATTTCTTCTTGTGGTGAGGCGGTGCGGGTGAGACTGCAATCTGACCTGCAATGATGCCCGAAGCGCGTCATTGATGGATTTGGGAGTGGGCAGGCAGAATGCGAATATTCGCCATGTCTGATACGCCCGAATCCCACCCCAGGCATCCCGCTTTGCCTAATGCGTCTGCCGGTTCCGGCCGAGCCGCAGCGCGCCCCGCGCAGTCTCCGGCATTGCCAGGCGCATCGGGCACGCAAGGTTCCCCGATCTGGAAGCTGCTCGTCCAATCCGCGCGCTACCGTCAGGTGGCGCTCTACGTGATGGTGGCCGTGTTGGCGCTGGCGGGCCTTTCGCTGCCTCAACCGCAATCATCGACCTTCGCGCAACTGGAAAGGCGCGCATTCGATCATCAGATGCGGCTGCTCCGCGAGTATTCGCCCCGACCCGTAGGGAACGATGTAGTCCTGATTGGCATCGACGAGAGCACTGAAGCCGTGTTCAGTGAGCCGTTGTCCCTGTGGCACATCCACTACGCCAAGGTGCTGGATGCTATGCGCATCGCCAAACCGGCAGCCGTGGGCGTGGACATCGTGCTGCCAACCCAGTCCTACAACGACTATTTGCCGGGTTCGGATCAGGCACTGGCAGTGAGCATTTTCCGGCTGCAGCAAGTTGCCAAATTGGTGTACGTGAGCGGCACGGACGCGAAGGGGGCTGCAGTTCAGCCACTCGCGATCCACACCCGATTCCTCGATCCGGCAGTCAACTTCGGCACCGACCAGCAAATGCGGGATCGCGACGAGATCGCCCGCCGTTTCAGCGAGCGCGAATTGGCCCAAAGCGGGCGGGTGAATACATTCGCGGGGCAGATCCTCCGCCTGCTAGGCCGGCCGGTGGAAGAGGGGTACATCGACTATAGCGTCGGCGGGCCCATAGACTACATGCTGATGCAGGATGTCATCGGTCTTCTGCAGCGTGGTGATGAAGCCACCCTGAAATCCCGCTTCGGCGGGCGGATCGTGCTGTTTGGTACCTTCACAGTCGACCGCGACCGCTGGAAGCTGCCGGTCAACCTCGCGGTCTTCGAAAGACATGGCAAGGAATTCGACCTGGGCCAGCCAGGGGTCCTGCTGCACGCGCAGGTCATCCGGAGCCATCTCGCCCACGGGTTGCTGAAGCCCGCACCGATCTGGCTAGCGGCGATGCTTTGCCTTGCCGCTGCCGGCGGCGTGTTCCTGCGCTTCAGCCCCGGCCGGGCGTTCATCGGTATGGTGCTCTTTCCGCTCCTGCTGCTGGTGGTGAGCCTGCTCTTCATTCTGAAAGTGCAATTTCTGTTTCCTATCGCCGCCGCCACCACCACGCTATGGCTCGCTTTTTTGTTCCGTGCCATTCTCGACGCCATCGACAGCGTGGTCGAACGTACCCGCCTCAAGCGGAGCTTTTCCGGCATGGTGAGCCCGGCCGTGTTCGAGGACATCAACTCCGGCATGCTCGACCCGGACGCGGCCAGCACGGCCGAGGTGTGCGTGATCTTCAGTGACATCCGCGGCTTCACGACACTCTCCGAGGCCATGGCACCCGACCAGGTCATGAATGTGCTGCAGCGCTACTTCGACCGCATGGTGAAGTCGGTGCACCGCTTTGACGGCACCATCGACAAGTTCATCGGCGACGGCATGATGATCCTGTTCGGTGCGCCCCGGCCCACGCCGGATCCCTGCACCGATGCCGTCCAGTGCGCGCTTGACATGCTGGAATCGCTGGATGCGCTCAATGTCGAGTTCGAGCGTGAGGGCCTGCCGCGGCTGGAAATCGGCATCGGCATCAACTTCGGCAAGGTGGTGGTGGGCAACATCGGCTCGTCCGAGCGGCACAACTATTCCGCCATCGGTGATGCCGTGAACGTGGCAGCACGGATCGAGGGACAAACCAAGGAATTGGGGCGTAGAATTCTCATCACGGAATCGGTGGTCAACCGCATCAGTGATCGCTTCAATTTCGAGCCGCTGGGCGAGCGGCTGGTGAAAGGGCACAGCCCGGTCAAGGTCTGGGGCATCCGTGCCACGCGCACCGCGCGGGCCGGGGCCGACGGAACCGTAGAAGAACCGGGCGGCCATGGGCAATCTGGCGCGGCGCCTCAAGCCGCCCGGTGAATCGGTAATCGGGAATGGGAAATCGGGAGATGGACATGAAGCAATTCGCACGTATTCTCGCTCGCAGTCTGGCGGGCGCAGGACTCCTCTGGGTCGCGACGACCCACGCCGCTGACGGCGTCGCGTTTCTCACGGATGTCAAGGGCGAGGTCAAGGTCGATGGGGCACCCCGTCCCGCACTGATGAGCGAGCTGGCCAAGGGCCAGAAGCTGGTGCTGGGCAAGCATGCCAGCGTCGCCGTGATGTTCATCCAGTCCGGGGAAGAAGTGGTGCTGAAGGGCCCGGGCGAGTTCGACATCGACAAGTCCGGGAAGGCCATCAACAAGTCCGGCCAGACGGGCGAGATCGCCGCCCGCAAGACCGACTGGAAAATCAGCTCGCAGGCGCTGGTGAAGGTGTCGCAGACCTCGTCGGCATCGATCCGGATGCGCAGCATCAATCCCGGCGCGGGCAATCAGGACACCAAGGTCGGTGCGCTCTTGTACCCGGTGCGCGGCAGCATCGCCACGCTGCAGCCCGTGCTGAGCTGGCAGTCGACGGGGGCCAGCGCCCACGACGTTTCATTGGCACTGGCAAGCGAGCCCGACAAACCCATCGCGGCCGGCAGGGCCACCGGTACGTCGCACAAATTCTCCACCCGCCTGAAGCCGGACACCGAGTATGTCTGGACAGTCAACGCTGGCGGCACCGAGTTGGGCCGCGGCAAGTTCCGCACGTTGTCCGCCGACGCCATCGCGGAAGTCGAAAAACGCAAGCCGGCCGACAAGGCCGCCTTCAGTGATCGTCTGCTGTACGCGATCATGCTCAATGATCTGGGCGTGACCCAGGATGCGCAGGCCCTGTGGGCGAAGCTGGGTGCCGAGCGCACGGATCTGCCGGAACTGGCCGCACTGGGCAAAGCCAAGTGATGGCCGTTGCCGGCGTGGCAGATCGCCGCCGCACCTTGCGGTCGCGTTGCAGCATGTTGGTCTGCGCTACCGCCCTCGCGGCGGCAGCGCTGCCGGCCCAGGCCTCTCAGCCCACGGCTACAGCGGCAACCGCCGCCTCGGCATCGGCCAAGGCCGGCGTCGCGTTCGTCACCGACCTGAAGGGCGAGCACACGTTGGACGGCAAGCGCATCGCGCTGATGGCGGAAATCGCCGACGGCCAGTCCATCCTCGTCGGGCCGGGCGGTTCACTGGTGGTCATGTTCATCCAGTCGGGCCACGAGTACAGCCTGACGCCCGGCGAATACAAGGTATCCGGTGCCGCCATCCAGGCCGTTGCGGGGAAGTCGGGTGCAACCGGCAAGGCCACGCGCCGCATCACGCCGTGGCGGCCCGATGCCGGTGGCATGGTCAACATTTCGCGCAGCGCCACTGCCAGCCTGCGCATGCGCAGCGTGCCCACCCCAGCCAGCGCCAACGGTGCTCTTGGCAGCAGCCGTCCCCGTGCCCTCGATCCGGCGGATACCCTGATCACGACACTGCAGCCCATGCTCATCTTCCAGGCGCCATCCGGCAAGGCCAGGGTGCGCATCGAGCGGGACGGGAAGACCATCGCCCAGACGGATACCGAGGCACGCCAGTGGTCGGTGACCCAGAAACTTGAACCGGGCCAGAGCTATCGCTGGGTCGTGGGCACCGGGGCGGAGGAGAGTGCCGCCAGCTTCAAGGTGGCCGATGCGGACACCCTCAGGCGTCTGACTGGGCTGCCGTCGCCGCGGACCTTCAGCGACCGCCTGCTGCGCGCGGCCACGTTGCAGAGCGTCGGCGCCACCGGCGAGGCGCGGGCCGCCTTCGCCGCCCTCGCAGCCGAACGGCCGGACCTGCCCGAGCTCGCCAATCTGGCGCGCTGACGTTCGCCGGGCCCGCGCGCGCGTCCTCAGACGTCGATCTCGCGGTGGCGGGCTGAATTCGCCGCCCGGGTGTCGCGAAGCCCGCTTCATGGGCGATAATCCTGTCATGTCTTCCGCTTCATCGGTCCCTGGCGTGCCGGCTTCCTCCTTGATCCGTTCCAGCCTTCGTCCATTCGCGCATCACCTTGCGTCGTTGCGAATATTCGCAAGCGTGACCCGGCGCAGCCGTTCCGGAATGCGCTCTCTCGGGATGGCGTGCGTGATTCTGGCGACTGCCCTCATGCCGGGCTACTCGTTCGCTGCGGGCAAGCGGGTGGCCTTGCTGATCGGCAACAACAACTACGGCACGGCGCCCCTGGTCAATGCGGTGAATGACGCCCGTGACCTCGCCGAGGCCCTGAACGAGCTGGGCTTCAAGACCATCGTGAAGGAAAACACGACGCGCCAGGACATGGCGGTCGCGCTGCGCGATTTCGCTCGCGAACTCGATGGCGCCGAGGCGGCACTGTTTTTTTACGCCGGCCATGCCATGCAGTTCAAGGATCGCAACTTCCTCATCCCGGTCGATGCCGACATGAAGACCGAGGAGGATGTGACCTTCTCGTCGGTGGAGCTGTCGCAGGTGTTCGACCGCATGGAGCGGGCCCGCACGCGGTTCAATTTCATCGTGCTGGATGCCTGCCGCGACAATCCTTTCGCCACGGCCTTCAAGGTGTCGGCGTCGGGTCTGGCGCAGATCGCCAATGCGCCGTCCGGCACGCTGGTCGCCTATGCCACGGCACCAGGTTCGGTGGCCGCCGACGGCTACGGCCGCAACGGCGTCTACACCAAGCACATCCTTCAGCAGATCAAGGTCCCCGACCTGCCGGTGGAAATCATGTTCAAGCGCGTGCGCGAGGCGGTGGAGCGCGAGACGCGCCGCCTGCAGACGCCCTGGGATGTGTCGTCGCTGAAGGGCGATTTCGCCTTCAACGGTTCCGGCGCCGGCACGCGCGCGGCGGCCGCTCCGGCGGGCGGGCCGTCCTCCGATGCGCAGCTCGCCATCGAGCGCGAGTTCTGGGTCAGCGTGCGCGATTCCAATCGCGCGGAGGACATTCAGGCGTATCTCGACAAGTATCCTCAGGGACAGTACGCCATCCTTGCGAAGAGCCGAATCGAGGCCATCGTGCGCCCCGGGCGCCGCCCGGCGACGCAGCAGGACGTCGCCGCAGCACCCGCCGAATCCGTGGCGACCGCGCCTGCGCCGGCCGCCACAGCAGCACCCGCCACGGCAGCAGTCACCGCACCCGCAGCCACCACACCTGCCACCCAGGTTGCGGCGGCCGCCACGTCGCCGCGTCCCGCCCAGACGCAGCCGGGGACTGCGCCCAAGTCTGTGCCAAAGCCCGAGCCCGCCACAGCGGAGACGGTCACGCCGGCAGCCAGCCCTGCCGCCCGCCCGGCCGAGACGGCCGCTGTTTCAACGCCTGCACCGCAGACCGAGACAGCGAAAATTGCAGCAGTGCCGGCCACCACACTTCCGGGAACGACATTGCCCGCCGCTCCGCCGCCTGTATCCGCCGCCCCAGTCCCTGCCGCAGCCACACCGGCGCGACCGCCCGTCGACCTTACACCCGGCCGCGAAATCGCGCCCGGCGTGCGCGAGGTCACCTACGACGACGGCAGCATCTATCGTGGCGGTCTTCGTGGCACGCGCCTGCACGGCAGCGGCGAATACGAATCCAAGGCCCTTGGCTTCAAGTACCGTGGCGAATATCAGGACGGCAACATGCACGGCAAGGGCAACCTCACCTTTGCCTCGGGCGACAACTACGAAGGCGAATTCGCCGACAACCGGCCCCATGGCAAGGGGGTCTACAAGTTCGCCAACGGCGACAGCTACGTGGGCGAGATGAAGGCGGGCGTCATCAGTGGACGCGGGCTTTTCACCACCAAGGCTGGCGACACCATCGACGGCAACTTCGTCGACGCCAAGGCAACAGGCAAGGGCGTGTACAAGTTCGTGTCGGGCGACCGCTATGAAGGCGAGATGGTGCAGGGCAAGCTCACCGGCAAGGGCACGTACTTTGCCGCCAACGGCGACCGCATCGAGGGCGACTTCGTGGACGGCAAGCCGGTGGGGGGCATCTACCACTTCACCAACGGCGACCGTTACCAGGGCGAAATGCAGAATGGCACGCTCACCGGACGCGGCGTCTATTTCCACAAGAACGGTGCCAAGTACGAGGGTGAAATGGTGGCGGGCAAACCGCAGGGCAAGGGTACGTTCTGGTTTGGCGACGGCAATGCCCGCTTCGAGGGCGTGTTCGAGGACGGGATGAAGCGCGCCAAGGGCGTTTACATCGACAAGGACGGCAAGAAGAGCGACGCCGAAATGGTCGACAGCGAAATCAAGTTCATCAAAGGCTGATCGGGCCGACAAAGGAAACTCGCGTGGCGTTGACTCTCGAAATTCCCACCGGCCAGACCGGGACCTCGTCGCTGGTGGTGGGCGAGGAACATACGGCCTCCCGGGTGGGCAGCGGCCGGGTCGGCGTGCTGGCCACCCCGGTGATGATCAACGTGATCGAAGCCGCCGCACTGGCCGCCGTCGAGCATCTGTTGCCCGAGGGCCACCAGAGTCTCGGGACCCAGCTTGATGTGAGCCATGTCGCCGCCACGCCGGTGGGCATGACAGTGACGGCCGAGGCCAGGGTCACCGGCGTGGATGGCCGCATCATCCGATTCGCCGTGGTGGCGCGCGACGAGCAGGACATCATTGGTTCGGGCGTGCATGAGCGGGTGGTGGTGAATGTGGCCCGGTTCGACGAGCGGGTGCAGGCAAAGGTCCGGAAAGGCGTTGCCTAGCGCTGGCTAAGCCAGAAAAATCAGGCACTTCCGACGGATCGGGCATTCGGCTATAATCCGCGCTCCCGAATTCGAACCCCACCGATCAACTGGAGAATCACCATGGCCGAACGGTCCCGTACCCGCCGCAACACCCTCGAGCGCCGCTGTCTGGGCAAGAACTTCAAGCGCCTCTTCATCGGTTCGCCGAAGCGCGTGTTCAAGATGCTGGAAACGATCAAGAAGATCTGATCGCCAGGCAGTGCAAGAAAAGCCGCCCCCGGGCGGCTTTTTTGTTTTGTGGGGGCAGGCTCATGAGGGCAGCGTGCGTGCGAATATTCGCGTGGTGTCGGTCCTGTATCCGCGCCCCGGCGGGTAGCGAATTGGGCTTTGACCGAGGTCATGTTCCCCCGCCTGACTTGCCGTATCCTTTCGACCTTTGCCATGACTTCCCGCGCGGACTGGCCGCGCCCTGAGGAAGAGTCCGGAGAATCCGCATGACCGCACACGTTCCCACCCTCGACATCCGCCGCTTCAATGGTGACCAACGCGATCGCGAACAGTTCGTCGCCGATCTTGGCGCGGCCTATCGCGAATTCGGCTTCTGCGGCATCAGCGGTCATGGCATCGATCCCCAGCTCGTCAGTCGTGCCTACAACGCTTTCGAGCGCTTCTTCGCGTTGCCCACCGAGGTAAAGATGAAGTACCACCTGCCGGGCACGGGTGGCGCGCGCGGCTATACCCCATTCAAGGTGGAAACAGCAAAGGATTCCAAGCACCCCGACTTGAAGGAGTTCTGGCATGTCGGCCGCGAGATTCCGCGCGATTCACGCTATGCGGACGTGACACCGGAAAACCTGTGGCCGAGCGAGGTCGAAGGCTTCAAGGAGCACGGCTATGCGCTGTATCAGGCGCTGGATGATCTGGGTTCCCGCGTGCTGTCCGCGCTGGCCCTGCACATCCACTTGCCGGAAAACTACTTTGCCGACAAGACCGATTTCGGCAGCTCCATCCTGCGGCCGATTCACTATCCGCCCATCCTCAACGGCGACGTGCCCAACGTGCGCGCTGGCGCGCATGAGGACATCAATCTCATCACCCTGCTGGTCGGTGCCAGCGCCGAGGGTCTGGAGGTGAAGACCCGCGAAGGCAACTGGCTGCCTATCACCACGACAGGCGATGTCATCGTGGTGAACATTGGCGACATGCTGCAGCGCCTGACCAATCATGTTTATCCGTCCACCACCCATCGCGTGGTGAACCCCAACAACGAGAACGCACGCAAGCCGCGTTACTCGGTGCCGTTCTTCCTGCATCCGAACCCGGACTTCCTGATCGATGTGCTGCCGTCGTGCGTGACGCCGGACAATCCCAAGCGCTACCCCGAGCCGATCACTGCCTGGGACTATCTGCAAGAGCGACTGCGCGAGATCAAGCTGCTGTGATGTCGGCGGAGTGGGCGTGGGCAGTGCGAATATTCGCTCTGCTTCTCTGCTGCGCGGCAACGTTCGCCGCGAGTGCCAATGAACCGCGCATCGCACAACTTGGAACCTGCCCGCTCGCGAACGGGCAGGTCATCCAGGATTGCCGAGTGGGTTACGTCACGGCGGGCACGCTCAATTCCGACAAGTCCAACGCCATCCTCATCCCGAGCTGGCTGGGCGGGCGCAGCGCCGATCTGCTGCGCTACGTCGGGCCGGACAAGCTGTTCGATTCCGACCGATTCTTCATTGTGCTGGTGGACAGCTTCGGCAACGGTGTGTCGTCCTCGCCGTCCAACAGCAAGCGCCAGCCCGGTGCCGCGTTTCCGCAGGTCACGTTACTTGACATGGTGGCCGCCTATCGAAAGATGCTGGAGCAGGAATTCGGCGTGAAGACCTTGCACGCCATGGCCGGGATCTCGATGGGCGGGATGCAGACATTCGCCGCGGCGGTGGCGCATCCTGATCTTGCCAGCCGCTATGTGAGTATCGCCGGCTCGCCGCGGCTCGCACCGTACGACATCGTGCTGTGGGAGACCCAACTCAGGTTGCATGAGGAGTATCTCGCCTGCCAGTGCACCCGTCCGCTGGAAGTGCTGGCCGGCATGCGCTTCCTGTTGCGTGGCCCGGACTACCAGGCGCAACACGCGCCGCATGCAAAGCTGGCCGAAGTGCGCGCCGGCATCGCGCGCCAATCGCTAGATCGCGGCCAGGCCTACAACCGCAACCTGCAACTGAAGGCCATGATCGATCTGGACGTAACGCGCGCATTTTCCGGCGATCTTGCAGTTGCGGCGAAGCGGGTGAAGGCACCCCTGCTGGTCGTGACGGGTGGGCTGGACAACATCGTCACGCCCCAGCCGGCGCGCGAATTCGCGAAGCTGGCAGGGGCAGAAGCGCTGCACATTCACGAGTGTGATCATGGCCTGCCTGCATGCGCTACGGATTCACAGTATCCCGTGGTGCGTGCGTTTCTGGCGCGTTGATGCGGCGCCCGGACAGCCTGCGAATATTCGCACCGAGCGCCTGGGTGGCAGGCGCCCGGTTTCTCAGGCCTTTGCCAGCACCTGCAGATTGCGCCACAGATAGCGCAACTCCATCAGCCGCGTGCCGTCTTCCACGGTGACTTCGCGACGTTCCACGCATTCGCCCTGCATCGCATCGTAGAACCCGCGCGCTGCGACATTGCCCTCGAACACCATGAGATGAAGACGCTGCGTCTTGCCCTGGGTCCAGTGTCCCGCCGCATGCAGGAGCTGGCGTCCAATGCCGCGGCCCTTCGCGTCCGGATCGACATGCAGGTTGTCCAGCCGCGCACCCCAATCGGGTTCGACGTCCAGCATGACCGAAGCGAAGCCCGCCAGCAGCCCTTCGACTTCCGCCAGCAGAACGACATTGCGCGCGCGATCCCAACCACCGAGTCGCTGCTCCCAGAGCGCCCGGCGCTCGGCGAACACCGGGCCATCCAGAAATGCATCGGAAAACAGGCCGCGATAGGTCTCGCGCCATGAGCGTGCATGCAGATTCGCGATGGCATCTGCATCGGCAAGCGTGGCGGGGCGCAGGATCAATCTGGACATCTGGTTCAATCCGACCGGCTGCGCATGAGCATGGCCAGGGTTGAATTCTGCGGGCAGACCACGACGCGGTTGCGCCCGCCATTCTTGGCCGCGTACAGCGCCTCGTCCGCCCGTTGCAGCAGCTCAGCCAACGTCTCGTCCTCGTCGCCGCGCAGGCTGGCGACACCCACGCTGACCGTCACCGGGATGACCTGGTCCCGATAGCGGAAGGTCGCATGCTCGACCGCATAGCGGATGCGCTCGGCCAGCGCCTCGGCCTGCAGATCGGACACTTCCGGCAGCAGCACGCAGAATTCCTCGCCGCCGTAGCGGACCAGCATGTCCTCGCGGCGCAGGCAGATGTTGGTCACATCCACGAAGCGCCGCAGCACCTCGTCACCCGCCGCGTGGCCGTACTTGTCATTGACCTTCTTGAAATGGTCCAGGTCCAGCATGATGAGCGACAGTGGCACGAGCGAGCGGCGGCTGCGCGCGACTTCCTTGCCGCCCAGTTCCAGGAACATCCGGCGGTTAAAGGTGCCGGTGAGCGGATCGGTCGCTGCCTGGCGCTGCGCATCGTCTTCGGCGCGCTCCTTGTACAGCAGCAGGAAGCCGATGGAGGTCATCAGGATCACGATCATGCCCAGCAGGAAACTGCCCGCCTGGATCTGGCTCGGGCCCAGCAGATCATTCACTTCCAGCGGCGTGATCAGCGCCACCATCGCGCGGGTGAAGAAGGCCAGCGCGCCGATCACGAGGCCGATGACGATGAGGCGAGTGGCCTGCTGCGTGGCCGGCGTCGCCAAGTGCAGGACCAGCCAAGCCAGGGCGAATTGCGCGGCCGCGTAAGCCATGCTGCCGATCAGGACGCGCGGGCCGACGTGGTTGATGAGCAGCGCAAACAGCAGCATGAGCACCAGAGACGGCAGCACATGCCACGCCCGGGCCATGCGCTGGCCATAGAATTGCATGATGGCGGCGGCCTTGAGCGTGATGCACAGCAGAAACAATCCATTGGGCAGGATTACGGTCCAGAGCTCGCCGATGCGACCGCGCAGCGCAAACAGGGCAAACACGACGCATTGCAGCAGCAGCGAGCTGACCCAGAGGCCCAGCCCGGCGCGAAAGCGCTGGCCCACGCCGATCCACAGCGACATGGCCAGCACGAGACTGACCACGATCAGGACGAAGAACAGCGTGCGGACGTCGAGCAGGAGAGGTAGAGAGCCCATGGGGAAAGGGTGTTTCGATCAACCTTAACGCAAGTTGCCCAAATCAGGCATCCCGGAATGACGGCGGCCCGCCTGAAGCGGGCCGCGCGCAGCTCTGGGAGCCGGCTGTCAGGGCAGCAGGTTGCGAACCACCAGCTCGGCCCACTTGTCCGGCTTGATGAAGCCGCCGCCCCACTTGGCGTCGTAGTCCGCGGTGGGCTTGGCGGCGATGATCTCTTCCAGTTTCTTGCCGGCGGCGATCTGCGCCTTCACCCGTCCGGACACCGTGGCCAGCATGTCGCGATAGGCCTTCAGCTCCGCCTTGTTGGACAGCGGGCC
>JANRIX010000016.1:0-5934 GCA_033764435.1 Burkholderiales bacterium | reverse complement strand
TCCAGCTCGGCCTGCTCGGCGGCCAGCTTGTCGAAATCGGCGTCCGGCTCGGCGTACGCGGCATACACGGCATCCAACCGGGCCTTGGCCTGCAGCACGCCACCGATACCCTCTTCCACCGCCTCGCGCACGGTCTGCTCGGGATTCAGCTGCGGCTCCTGCTTGAGGTAGCCGATCTTGAGATCAGGCATGGGCAGGGCTTCTCCTTCGATCTCCTTATCCTCACCGGCCATGATCTTCAGCAGCGTGGATTTGCCCGCACCGTTGAGACCCAGCACACCGATCTTGGCGCCAGGGAAAAAGGAAAGCGAAATGTCTTTGAGAATCTGGCGTTTGGGCGGGACGATCTTGCCCACGCGATTCATGGTGAAAACGTATTGAGCCATGGAGGTTTCTGAGGAAGGAGGTGAACCGGCCCGGGCGCTGCGGATGACCCGGGAAAAGACGCGAAGCTTACCCGATTTGGCCACTGCCTTGGCCGCTGATTGGTGTTCCAATCTGGTATCTCGCGAATCTTCGCAAGCGGCCAGAAACGTTGCCCTCACGCGCGCTGGCAAACATTTTGCAGCGTGGGCAGCTTGCGGCCAGGTCGGCTATCCCGCCAACGCTGCTGCGAATATTCGCAACTCCCTGTCACCACAAACAAAAAAGGAAATACATCGTCATGTCCTCGATTCTGGTCTCCAACATCGAAGTTGTCCCCGGCAAGCGCGTGAAAAGTCATCTTGGGCTGGTGCAGGGCAGTACGGTGCGGTCCAAGCACGCTGGCAAGGACATTCTGGCCGGGCTGAAAAACATTGTCGGCGGCGAGTTGACCGCCTATACCGAACTCATGCAGGAAGCCCGCGAAGAGGCGACCGAACGCATGATCGAGCAGGCCCGCTCCATTGGCGCCAACGGCGTTCTGAACGTCCGTTACGCCACGACTGCCGTCACCCAGGGTGCCGCCGAGATCCTGGCCTACGGCACTGCCGTGGTCCTGGAATAGCGGGCGCGCCATGGAACTCCTGTTCCAGTACTTTGAAATTGTCCTCACCCTCATCCTGCTGGCAGTGGGCTTCTTCGCGGGCCGCTTTCTCGAAGCCCGGCATTACGCGAGCATCCGCGCCCGCGAGAAGCAATACCGCAAGATCCTCGCATTCTCCGCACGCTATCCGCCCAACATGGTCGAGCCCCAGGACACGCGTCTGGTTTGCGGCACGGTGGTGATCTCGTCGGACTACTTCAAGCAGTTCGTCGCCGGTCTGCGCAACTTCATCGGCGGACGCTTCCGCAGCTACGAGTCACTGTTCGATCGCGCCCGGCGCGAGGCGATCCTGCGCATGAAGATGGATGCGCACAAGAATGGCTACGCACTCATCATCAACGTCAAGTTCGTCAGCACGTCCATCGGTGGAAATGTCACCGGCCAGCAAGGCATGCCCTGCTTCGAGATCTGCGCCTACGGCACGGCGATGCGTCCCCAGAAGGCGCGCTTTCCCGACAAGCTGACGGACTGATCCGGCGCACCATGCAACTCGAAAACCGCGAGCCCGACGAAACCGTCAACTACACGATTGAGCACCCGCTGAAGGAATTCGCTTGGCTGGTTGGGGGCGTCTTCGGCCTCATCATCGTCGTGACCTTGGTTCTCGGGTGGTTCGCGGGCCACGTCGCGGCCTGGCTGCCCTTTCGCCATGAAGCCAGCCTGGCAGACGGCTTCACCCGGGAACTGCGCGCACCCAACGTCTCGCCGCAGCACTCGGCCATTGAGCGCGAGCTGAACGACATTGCCAGACGACTCGGCGCAGTGATGGAGCTGCCGGCCGACATGTCCATCACCGTCCACTACGCCGACGACAAGACCGTGAATGCCTTCGCCACCTTGGGCGGGCACATCATCATGCATCGCGGATTGTTGGAGCGGGTGCCGGACGAAAACACGCTGGCCATGGTCATGGCCCACGAGATCGCCCATATCAAGCTGCGCCACCCGGCCCGCGCCATGGGCCGCGGCGTGGCGGTCGGCATCATGCTGACAACGGTGAGCGCGAATATGGGCCGCAGCGCAGCCAGTGGCACCGTGACGGCAGGCAGCATCACTCTGCTCAGCTTCTCGCGCGAACAGGAACTCGCCGCTGATCGCGAGGCGCAGGCCGCGCTGCAAAAGCTTTACGGCCATGTCGGCGGTGCGCCGGATCTCTTTCGCGTGCTGACCGAGGCCAGCGGCGGCGGGAAGCTGCACGTGGCCGCGCTCACCACCCACCCGCTTACACCGGATCGGGTCGAAGCGCTCGGCGACCAGATGCGCGAGCGTGCCTGGCTGGCGGATGGACCACGCGCGCCCCTGAGCAAAACCCTGGCCTCGCTCGGCTCACCCCGCCCCTGATCGGACCCGGCGCCGCCGGCCATCCATGGGGATCGCCATTCACACCGCATTTGTCCGCCGTCATCACATTGCAACAATGTGACGGCATTCTTCCGCACAATAAATAGAAAAAGATCACAACAACAAAAAGAAAGGAATCACCATGAAACACCTCAATCTCCTCATCCCTGCAGTCGTCCTCCTCGTCGTCATCCTCGCGGTGATGGCGGCGGCGTGGTGGTACCGCGTGAAAGCGCGGCGCCGCACCTTCATCGAGCAGTATCGCTTCCCCACCCTGCTCCGATCCAAGATCCTGTTCAAGCATCCCGACCTGAGCGAAAACCAGATGTTCCACGTGCTGGAAGGCCTGCGGCAGTTCTTCCTCGTCTGCGCCATCGCCAACGCGGTCGGACGCAAGCGCAGCTTCGGCATGCCCTCCAAGATCGTCGACGATGCCTGGCACGAGTTCATCCTCATGTCACGCGAATATTCGCGGTTCTGCGAGCAGGCGTTCGGGGGCTACCTGCACCACACGCCTGCGGGTGCCGGCGATGAACCGCATGAGAAGGGGCTGCTGCGCACGCTGCACCAACTCAAGTCGGATCACGCAAATGCGGCCGGCTGGGCCATGCTGGGCGGCATTCCCCTGCTCTTCGCAATCGACAAGGCGATGGCGGTGGAAGGAGGGCAGCACTTCGACCAGGCCGCGATGAACGAACTGGAGCAGAAACGCCAGCAGTGGCTCCAGGCCGGCGGCGATGTCAGCATCGAGCTGGGTGGCCTGCACGGCGATGGTGATGGCTGCAGCGGCGGGGACGGTGGCGGTGGTGGTTGCGGCGGCGGTTGCGGAAGCTGAGCGCAAGGCAGGCTGTTAGGATTCGGCCTGCATCGCGACGCATGATCGCCGCATCCGCCGATCATCAGGGTGCGTAAGCAACCCGACCCGACAACATCCGGAGCCCCCATGCCACGCCGCCTTCTTGCCGCAGCCTTCGCTGTCGCACTCACTTTCGCCAGTTTCGCGGCGAGTGCCCAGACACTCCGCTTCGGTGTCGGCCTTTTCCAGCCGGACAAGGAGAAGAACGACGCGACCTACAGGCCGCTGGCTGACTATCTGGCGAAGAAGCTGGGGCGCGATGTCAAGCTCTACACGGTGGATAGCTGGGAAGGCCTCGCCAAGTCGCTCGCCGCCGGCGAAACCGACATCGCCCTAATGGGTCCGTGGGGCTATGTGCTTGCCAATCACCAGGCCGGCGCGCAAGCCATCTCGACCATCCTCTACGAGGGCAAGCCCGAGTACTTCGCCATCCTGATCACGCACCCCAAGTCGGGCATCAACAAGATCGAGGACATGAAGGGCAGGACCTTCGCATTCGGCGACAAGGGTTCGACATCCGGCTATCTCATTCCCTTCCATGAATTTCAGAAGCGCGGCATCGATCCGGAGAAGTTCTTCTCCAAGGTGCTGCACACCAAGCACCAGGCCATCGAGACGCAGGTCACGCGTGGCGAGCTGGATGCAGGCGCCGACTACAACCGCAACCGCGATGCCATGATCGAGCAGGGACTCATCAAAGCGTCAGACTCGAAAATCATCTGGACTTCGGCACCCTTGCCGAATGACGCGGTGGCCGTGAGCGCCGAACTGTTCAAGGACAAGGCCTTCGTGGCCAAGTTGCAGGCTGCGCTGGCCGGGGTGGGTGAGGCCTTGAAGACGCAGCCCAACCTGCTGCCCAAGAGCTACACCGGCTTCGTGACCAAGGACAACAGCTTCTACGCGCCCATCCGCGATGCCGGCCTGGCCACAGGCAAGCTGACACCAATCAAGCGGTAAAGTCCGCACGCGAATATTCCCATTCCCCCCTTCACCCAATGACCCCTGTCCGGCGGCGCCTCTACCTCGCCGCTTACGCCCTGCTCCTCCTCACTTGCGTGTGGAGCCTGGTCGCTGCGGGCGATCTCTCGCTCGGGCGCAAGCCCTGGGAGAATTTCGCCCGCACCGCAAGCGAACTCTCGCGGCCCAGCTTCGTTGACCTCTGGTTCGGCAATCCGGCGCTGGAGTTCAAGGCCGATGACGGGCGCGTGCTGCGCGTCGAGAACCAGCAGGAGAGCGAAGCGCGCTTCCTGAAGGGACTCGGGCGTGCCATATGGGACACGCTGAAGATCGCCACGCTGGGTTCACTGCTCGCTGCCATCATGGCCGTGCCGTTCGGCATCGTGCTGGCGCGCAACATGCAGGCGCCGCGACCCGTGGCTGTCGTCGCCAAATTCATCCTCGACGTGTGCCGCTCCATCCACTCGCTGGTGTTTGGCCTGATCTTCGTGGGCATCGTGGGACTGGGGCCGACAGCCGGCATTCTCGCCATCGCGGTGCACTCCATGGGCACGTACGGCAAGCTGTATGCGGAAGCCATCGAGTCCATGGACCAATCGCTCTACGAAGCCGGGCTCGCCATCGGCGCAACGCCCATTCAGGCGCTGACCGGCGCCCTCTGGCCGGCTGTGTTGCCGCAATGGTTGTCGTCGCATCTCTACATCTGGGAATACAACGTACGCGATTCCACCGTGCTGGGGCTGATTGGCGCGGGTGGCCTGGGCTTGCTGGTGAGCGAGGCGGTCTCGCTGTTCCAGTGGGGACGGCTCGCGACCATTCTCATCGCCATTGTGGCAATGGTGATTGCGTTCGACTGGCTGTCGCGCAGGCTGCGTCGCGACCTGCTGGGCAGGTAAACTACGGCCTTCACAGGAGGAACAATTTCATGAAGCTCACCCATAAACTCGCGTTCACCCTGGCACTCGCTTGCGCGTTGCCGGCTGGGGCCCAGCAGGATTACTCGAAGGTCGAGGTCAAGACGACCAAGCTGAACGACACGACCTACATGCTCATCGGCGCAGGCGGCAACCTCGGCCTCTCGGTCGGGCCCGATGCCGTGTTCCTGATCGACGACCAGTACGCGCCGATGACGCCCAAGATCACCGCCGCGATCAAGGCCATCACCGACAAGCCGGTCAAGTTCGTGGTCAACACCCACTGGCACGGCGATCACACCGGCGGCAACGAGAATTTCGGCAAGGCCGGCGCCATCATCGTGGCCCATGACAACGTGAGGAAGCGCATGAGCACAGAGCAGGTGCTGGCCTTCTTCAACATGAAGGTCCCGCCGTCGCCCAAGGAGGCATTGCCGGTCATCACCTTCGGCGTGGACACGACGTTCCACCTCAATGGGGATGAGATCAATGTCTTCCACGTGCCCAATGCCCACACCGATGGTGATGCGATCGTGCATTTCCGCAAGGGCAACATCATTCACATGGGCGACCTCTACTTCAACGGCCTGTATCCGTTCATCGATTCCGCCAGCGGCGGCAAGATCGATGGCGTGGTCGCGGCGTGTGATCGCGCGCTGGCGCTGGCCGACGACAAGACCGTGATCATCCCTGGCCATGGCCCGCTGTCCAACAAGGCGGAGCTGAAGGCCTATCGCGACATGCTGGCCACGGTGTCCGGACGGGTGAAGGCGCAGATCGCCGCCGGCAAGAAACTGGAAGAGATCATCGCCGCCAAGCCCACCGCGGACTACGACGCC
>JANRIX010000003.1:0-1638 GCA_033764435.1 Burkholderiales bacterium | reverse complement strand
GCGGTTCGGGATTGCTCGGCGTCGAGGGGGTCGCGGCCTCCTTGCGGCGCCGCAGATTGGCCCGCAGGGCTTCGGCGAGACGCGCTTCTCGGGAGTTTGGCGGCGGGGGTGACTTCTTCTGCATCGCGACTGCCTCGTGCCTGCTGCGGCACTTTCCTTCAAGGCCTGTGTGGTTTAAGGAGCCGCCCTTCCCGCGGGCCGCCTTAGCTCAGTGGTAGAGCGCGTCATTGGTAATGACGAGGTCGGCAGTTCAATCCTGCCAGGCGGCACCATCGGCTCCCCTGCGGCCAGCCCTCACGCGACAGCGCTGACAATCCAGACAGCGGCAGGCAATTTCACGCCGTCATCGGTCAGGTGTCCTTCAAGCAGGGTCTGCACAGCTGCGCTGACCTTTGGGGCGAGTTCGGGGTTCTGCCGCAGTGCCATGCCAAGCGGCCCGACCCGGAATGTCAGCTCCAGCGTCTGGTCGAGGTCTCCGCCGCCGATCCGGGCGTCAAACGGGCTGATGGCAAGCCCCGAGAAGCCAGCACCTTCAAGGATACCTTGCACGCGGGTGGTGTCCGCGAACGCGAACGGGCCGGGCGCCGCTGGGTCGGAGGGTGGTATCGGCGGGAGCAGGGCTTGGGCCGCCTCCATGGGCAAGCGCATCCAGTCGTTCTCGCTGTAGGAGCGCCAGCAGACAAAGGTGAGCCGCCCGCCAGGCCTCAGGGCCTTGCGGATGTTTACGAAGGCGGCCGTCGGGTTCTCGAAAAACATTACGCCGAAGCGGGAATAGGCCGCATCGAACGAGGCCTCCGGAAATGCTTCCACCTGCGCATCGGCAGCGCGGAAGCTGACCGTACCGCTGCCTGCCGGCAAAGGGCGCTCGCGGGCGACGTCGAGCATGGGGTGAGAGATGTCGACCCCGAGCACGCTCCCGTCCGGCCCAACCCGCGCCGCAAGCTCCACCGTCGTGTGGCCACAGCCACAGCCGATGTCGAGGATGCGCTCCCCCTGGAGCGGTGCCAGGACGTCCATGGCCTGCCGCCCCAGTGGCCCGATCTGGCGGTCCAGCTGGCAGTGGAAGCGCACCCAGGTTTGGCCTGCAGTTGTGTTCCAGTACTCGACCTGGGCGGCGTTGGGGGCGGTGGCAGTGTCGGTGGTCATTGTGCTGGATCCGATGCGATGGGGTATCGTGACCCGCATGTAGGGGTGTGAGCCGTCCGTGCCATCCAGTAACTGCCGCACAACCTGCGCACCACGGCACCACAACCGTAAAACTACGGATGTCATTGAGACAGAACGCGAATTCGGCAACAGACGTCTTTACCGTTTGTTCTGCGCGCTCGCGCTAGACTTGTGGTGTGTGCGGCTACACCGCCGCAGCGGAGCCATCATGTCCACCTCGCCCACATTCAGCGATGAACACTTGGAGGCCCGGGCTCGCGAACTGCTGCTCGATGGGACCGAGGAACTGGCCGAAGTGGGTGGCGCCGTATTCGATGTCGCGACCCGGCGTTCCTATTGGAGTCGCAAGACGCGTGAACTCCATGAAGTGCCGGACGATTTTCAGCCGGCAACCCAGCGCGTGCTGGACATGGTGGCCCCCGAGGCCCGGCCGATGGTGGAGAGCGCGCTGCTCGACTGCGTATCCACTGG
>JANRIX010000052.1:0-1506 GCA_033764435.1 Burkholderiales bacterium | reverse complement strand
GCGCGGCGGCCGCGACCGGCTGGGGCCGCGCGTCTTCTCGTTCCACGAGCTGGAAGGCGACCCGATCCTGCAGGCGCTGGCCTACACACAGGTGCTGTCGGCCATCCGCCGCGACAGTCTGTTCGACGAGCAGCCGCGCATTATCGCCGTCGATGAGGTCTACCGCCTGATGCGCCATCCGTCGCTGCTGGACTTCCTGATCGAAGCGGCCAAGACCTTCCGCACGCGCCGCACCAAGCTGATCGCCGTTGACCAATGGATGCAGCACTCGCCGCAAGTTGTGGCGGGTTCGCGCGTTCGGCTTTGAATTCTTCCGTCCCACGCCAGTGCGTATACCGTCCATAGGGTTTCTTACCCGCATAGGCGCTGCGCCAGTGCCCGTTCCCGTACTTATAGGCATAGCGTTCTTGCAGCGCCTTCCACGTATAATCGGGGAAGGTGCGGAGGATAATCCATTGGTCAACATCCCCTTCGACCATCGCCCGCAGCTTTTCCAAATCGTCTTCTTCCCAGAAATAGCCGAGACTCTTGTGGGTTGTGCTGCGACGTGAGGCTGTGCCGTCGCGCCAGTTCACCACTGCCTGTTTGGTATGGCGACTGATCTTGCTGACCTTCACATAGTGAGCGAATGCCTCGAACAGCGCCCGCTTTTCTTCGCTCGGTACATCGTCCCACCGGGCGATGACCATCTCCAGCGCCGGACGTGCCTCGACCAGCGAGCGTGAGCGCTGTTTACCCGACTCGATCCGCGCGAGTTCGGTCCGCAAATTGGCGATCTCGTAATCCGCTTTCTCGAAGTGTGCTTGAGCGCGAGCGACCATCTCGGCATTGGATAGCAGCCCTAAGCTGGCGATGATGTTGTCTTTCGCCGTTTCCGCCTGCCGGATCGCTGCCTTAAGCCGCCGCACCTCAGATTGATCAACGTTCTCAAAGCTTGCCAGTGCCGCTGCCCATGCTGCCTCGTCAATCGTTGTCGCCCGCAGTCGTTCGAGCAGCATTTCATCGATCAAGCCGTCGAGGATGAACGCGCGCAGTTTCCATACGGTTGAACGGTACGGGTACTCATTGAGCAGGTACTCGTACTTCTCGGCATGGGAATTCCAGACGCCTGCCAGCCGCTTGTGCGGATGGGCGGGCAAATCGTCGGTGTAGATCAAGCCGGAATAGGTAGGCGGTTCGGCGCAGCGTTCTGCCTTATCATGCCGGATCCACGGGCGATAGGGGACATAATCCGGGTTCGGCTCACCGTGAAAGTCGGTCGGTGAGAGGCGGTTGAAAGCATACATGAACAGATCGAGCGGGATGATCGGCTCATGGTTGTTCCACTGCACCACCGCCCCCATATGCACCCAGTGCCCGATGTACGCGACATTGACCAGCATGTATTCCAGTCCCGTGCTTGAGGGAGTCAATTTGCCCGTGACCAACGAACGACGGTCGAGATGATCCGTCGCCTTGAAGCCCTCCGGCACCATCCCCTCGACAATATCAGGGAAATACGGACCG
>JANRIX010000051.1:0-100864 GCA_033764435.1 Burkholderiales bacterium | reverse complement strand
GGCGTTCAACATGCGGTGCGGCGCGTCACCTGATACTTGGCGCCGGTTGTTGTCGTTCTCATGCTCAAATTTTACCATCCGGCCCCATCCTTCCAGAGCCCGCCCCATCTTGAAAGCGCAGCAAACGATCTCCCCCACGCCGGCGCGAGCCGCGCGCAGCGTCCAGCCCCTGCGAGCACCGCGCCGGCACCGATTGCACACTGCGGTCACGGCCGCCCTCGCGGCCATGTTTGCCGCCTCGATGGCAACGCCTGCAGCCGCTGCGGAAGGCGAGCAGTCGCCTGCGCTCAAGCTGGTGACCGGCATTCGCGGCGCGACCAAGAAAGCCGGTCCGCGTGTATTCACCGCAGAGCGCGTCACGGGCGTGCTGGGGCAGACTGCCGTCGCGACCGGCGGTGTCACCCTCAATCAGGACGGTTTGTCGATCAAGGCTGATTCGGTCACCTATGACGAGCCCACCGACAAAGTGACCGCGAAGGGCCGAGTGGTCATGGACCGCGATGGCGACCGGGTGGAAGGCGAACACCTTGAGCTCAGGCTCACCGACCAGATCGGCAGTATGGAGACACCCCGCTTCTACCTGCCGGTCAAGGAAGGCCGACGCCAGGAGGCCTGGGCGAATGCCAGCCGCGTGTTCATGGAAGGCGAGGATCGCGAACGCTTCACCGATGCCAGTTATTCCACCTGCAAGCCGGGCGACGAGGACTGGTTCATGAAGCTCTCCGAGCTGTCCCTGGATCATGGCCGCAATGTCGGCAGCGGCACCCATGCCCGAGTCCTGTTCAAGGGCGTGCCCATCCTCTACATGCCGTACATGACGTTTCCGCTGAACAACGAGCGGAAGTCAGGGTTCCTGCCGCCGTCGTTCGGGTCGTCCTCGCAAAGCGGCCTGGAATACGCGCAGCCGTACTACTGGAACATCTCGCCCAATCGCGACGCCACGCTCACACCCAAGATATTCACCCGGCGCGGCCTGCAGCTCGGCACCGAAGTGCGCTATCTGGAACCCAACCTGCTGGGCCAGTTGGACTCGGAATTCCTCCCCAACGACCGCGAGGCAGATCGCGATCGCTATTTCCTGGGGCTGCGCCACGTCCAGAACCTGTCCAACTGGCTGCCCACCTTCGGGGGCAGCTGGACCGCGAACATCAGCGCGCAAAAGGTGTCCGACGACGACTACTTCCGGGATCTGTCCACGCGCATCGCCAACACGGCGCAGACCAACCTGCCGCGTGACGTGATGCTGAACTACGGCAACGCAAATGTGGGCTTTGGGCTGCGCATGCTGTCGTACCAGACCCTGCAGGATCCGGCGGCGCCGGTCATCGTGCCCTATCGTCTGGCGCCGCAACTCAATCTGGGGTTGCAGCGCGAGTGGACCAGTGGCCTGCTGGCACAGATGACCACCGAATACACGGATTTCCGGCATCCGACGCTGGTCAACGGCAAGCGCCTGATCGTGAATCCGTCGGTCACGCTGCCGTTCAGCCGCAGCTGGGGCTTCATCACCCCCAAGCTCGGCTACCACCACACGCGCTATGACCTGAGCAGCAACCGCGACGGCTTTGTGGGGGGCACGCGCGGCCTTGCGATCGCCAGTCTGGACAGCGGCCTGTTCATGGAACGCGACTTCAAGTTCCGGGACATTCCACTGACCCAGACGCTGGAGCCGCGCCTGTACTTCCTGTACGTGCCGTTCAAGGACCAGAGCAAGCTGCCCAACTTCTCGACCGCAGAAAGCGATTTCAGCTTCGCCCAGATTTTCACCGAGAACATTTTCATCGGCGGAGACCGGGTAGCGGACGCCAACCAGGTCACGCTTGCAGCCACCTCTCGCTTCATCGACAAGGCAGATGGCATGGAGCGCTTCCGCGCGACCTTCGGCCAGCGCTATTACTTCAATACGCCGCGGGTGACATTGGGCACGGTGACCAATCCCTCCGTGGATGCGGTGCGCTCCAGCGACCTGCTGGCCGCCTTCTCCGGCCAGGTGCTGCCCTCCACCTGGATCGACACGGGATTCCAGTACAGCACCAACCTGAACCGGCTGGAGAAAAGCGCCATCGCCGCGCGCTACAACCCGGAGCCCGGCAAGATTTTCAACGTGGCCTATCGCTACACCCGGGAAACGCTGCGCCAGGTAGATGTCTCCACGCAGTGGCCGGTGAAGCCCGGCGTGCGCCTGCTGGCGCGGCTGAACCACAGTCTGAAGGACCGCCGCCTGCTGGAGGGGCTGTTGGGCCTTGAGTATAATCACGGCTGCTGGGAATTCCGCCTCGTCGCGCATCGTTTCACCACCGCGACCCAGCAGTATTCGAATTCCATCCAGTTCCAGCTGGAACTGAAAGGCCTCTCCCGCCTGGGCATCAACCCGCTGGAGACCCTGCGCCAGAACATTCCCGGCTACCGCCGCTCCGACGAGATGACCCCATGAGTCCTGCCAGTCCTGTTTTCCGCACCCGATCCGCCATTGCTGCCGCACTGCTGGCCGTCCTCGGCCCCGTGACGCTGCCGATCGCGAACGCCCAGTCGCCGGTGTCGCCCTCGACGCCCGTGATGCCGACGCCACCAGCCGCTGCGCAGCCTGCGGCCAAGATCGACACCAACCTGTCTCGCGCGCCAGCGAGCTCGCGCATCATCCCGGTGGATCGCATCGTGGCCGTGGTCAATGACGATGTCATCACCCAGAACGATCTCAACGAGCGGCTCAGCGTGGTGGTCGGCAACCTGCAGAAGCAGGGTACGCCGCTGCCGCCGCAGGAAACGCTGACCCGCCAGCTGCTGGAGCGCATGATCAACGACATGGTGCAGATGCAGCTCGCCAAGGAAACCGGCATCAAGGTCGATGACCAGACGCTGGACCGCACCATCCAGGCCATCGCGCAGGAGAACAACCTGCAGTTGCCCGCCTTCCGCGAGTTGCTGGAAAAGGATGGCGTGCGCTGGAGCCGCTTCCGCGAGGACATCCGCCAGGAAATCATGACCAACAAGCTGCGCGAGCGCGATGTGGAAAGCAGCGTGGTGGTGACCGAATCCGAAGTCGACAACCAGCTCTCGCTGGAAGCCCGGGAGCAGACCACGGACACCGAGTTCCGCTTGGCGCACATCCTCGTCGTGGTCCCCGAGCAGGCCAATGCCGCCCAGATCGAAGCCCGCCGCAAGCGTGCCGCGCAGGCACTGTCCGAGCTGCGCAAAGGTGCGGACTTTGCCCAGATCTCGGCCACGTTCTCGGATGCACCGGATGCACTGCAGGGCGGCAATCTCGGCTGGCGCAGCGCGGCACGCCTGCCGGCCATCTTCTCCGAAGCCATCAGCAATCTCGGTGTCGGCGAAGTGTCGGACATCCTGAAGAGCCCCAACGGCTTCCACATCGTGAAACTGCTGGAAAAGCGTGGCAAGACCGCCCAGTCCGGCGTCATCCAGACTCGCGCCCGCCACATCCTGCTGCGCACCAAGGACACGCTGACCGATGACGAGGCCAAGGAACGCCTGTCGCGCCTGCGCGAGCGGGTGACGACCGGGGCCGACTTCGCCGAACTGGCGCGCGTCCACTCCGAGGACTCCAGCGCACAGAAAGGTGGCGATCTGGGCTGGCTCTCCCCCGGCGACACGGTGCCCGAATTCGAACGCACCCTGAACAGCCTGCGGGATGGCGAAGTGAGCCGTCCCATCCAGACCCAGTTCGGCTGGCATCTGGTGCAGGTGCAGGAGCGCCGCTCGGAGGCCATGTCCGACGATCGCCGCCGCGCCCTGGCCCGCCAGACGCTGCGCCAGCGCAAGTCCGACGAGGCCTTCCAGGACTGGCTGCGCCAGCAGCGCGACCGCGCCTTCGTCGAGCTGCGTCTCGAAGAGCGCTGATCGGGGATGGCGCGAATCATCGATTCGCGCCTGACCATCGCGCCACAAGAGCGCGGGTGATGCAGAAGACGCGAACGTCCTGATTCCCGTGCCCGCACACACCTCCTCCCATCCGCCGCTCATTGCGGTGACCACAGGCGAGCCGGCCGGCATCGGCCCGGAACTCTGCCTTGCCATCGCCAGCCGGTCCCACTTGAAGTCTGGCACCCGCCTGGTACTGCTGGGTGATCGCGACCTGCTGACGGCCCGCGCCGCGCAGTGCGGCTGGACCCTTCCAGCGTTGCCGGACTATGCGCTCGGCACGACCGCGCCAGTATCCCTTGCGAATATTCGCGTGGCCGAACCCGCGATCGCAGGAAAGCTTGATCCGCGCAACGCACGCTACGTGACAAACCTGCTCGACCGCGCCTGGGCCGGCTGTGCCAGCGGCGAATTCGCGGCCATGGTGACCGCCCCGGTGCACAAGGGCGTGATCAACGATGCGGGCATTCCGTTCAGTGGTCACACCGAGTATCTGCAAGCCGCCGCTGGCGTCCCGCATGTGGTGATGATGCTGGCGGGCATCGTCGACGGCCGCGCGCTACGCGTGGCGCTCGCGACGACGCATCTGCCACTTGCTGCCGTGCCGGCGGCCATCACGGCGCCGCGACTCCTCGACACGCTCAAGGTGATCGATCACGATCTCCGAACGCACTTCGGCATCGCCCAGCCGCGAATATTCGCAAGTGGTCTCAACCCGCATGCCGGCGAAGGCGGACATTTGGGACGCGAGGAGATCGACGTCATTGCGCCCGCGCTGACCGAGGCGCGCGCAGCCGGCATCAACGTCGTCGGCCCGCTGCCTGCCGATACCCTCTTCTCGCCCGACCATCTCGCGGCCGCCGACGCATTCCTCGTCATGTACCACGACCAGGGCCTGCCGGTGCTGAAGTACGCGACGTTCGGCGAAGGCGTGAACATCACGTTGGGCCTGCCTTGCATCCGCACATCCGTCGATCACGGCACGGCACTCGATCTCGCCGGCACGGGGAAGGCGCACGCAGGCAGTCTGCAGGCCGCGCTCGATCTGGCCATCGATCTCGCGCTGCAGCGCAAAGCGGCCTGACATGCTGCCCATTCCCAAGAAGCGTCTCGGCCAGCACTTTCTCACCGACCGGCATTACATCGATCGCATCGTCGCGGCCATCGCACCGCAGCGCGCTGACCACATGGTCGAGATCGGGCCAGGGCCTGGCGCACTGACCACGCCGCTGGTCGAGGCCCTTGATCACCTGCATGTGGTGGAACTGGATCGTGAGTTGGCTGCGGCGCTGCGCGCGAATCACTCACCTTCAACCGTGACCGTGCATGAGTCCGACGCACTCGAGTTCGACTTCGCGCAATTGCCCGCGCCGCTGCGCGTCACCGGCAACCTGCCCTACAACGTGTCGACACCCCTGCTCTTCCACGTCGCAGCCTTCGCCGATCGCATCGTCGATTGCACCTTCATGCTGCAGAAGGAAGTGGTGGATCGCATGGTGGCCGCGCCGGACGGCGGCGACTACGGCCGGCTGTCGGTGATGCTGCAATACCGCTTTGCCATGCGCCGCCTGTTCCTCGTGCCACCGGGTGCGTTCCATCCGCCGCCCAAGGTGGAGTCGGCCATCGTGCGCATGGTGCCGCTGGGCGCGGACCGCCTGCGCGCACGGGATGAAGCCCGCTTCCATCAACTCGTGCTGGCCGCCTTTGGTCAGCGCCGCAAGATGCTGCGCAATACGTTGAAGGCGCTGGTCACGCCTGAACAATTTGAACGCGCCGGCATCGACAGTCAGCGCCGCGCGGAGACACTCTCGGTAGCCGAGTTCGTCGCGCTCTGCGACGCCGCAAACTAAAACGCCCGATACAGCGGGTCGGCCTTCTCCAGTTCGTCGCGCAGGCGCTTGTAGTCCGCACACATGCGTTCGACCTCGGCCCAGAACGCGGGCGAGTGATTCATCTGGCGCAAGTGCGCCAGCTCATGGCAGATGACGTAGTCGATCACCGCAGGCGGCGCTTTCATCAGCCGCCACGCCAGGCGCACTTCGCGACGCACGTTGCAGCTGCCCCAGCGGCCCAGTGCATTGGACAGCATGACGCGCGGAATCGGATAGCCGTGCAGGCGGGCGAAGTGAAACGTGCGCTGGGCGAGATAGGGGAGTGCCTCGCGCCGGTACCAGGCGATGACCAGCCTGGCGATGCGCGTGGGAGAAGGCTCACGGCAGGCGACCAGCAGGTCATCGCCCGCGCGCTCCACGCCTTCCAGCTTTTCCGTGGCGAGCAGCTTCAAGCGAATAGTCGCACCGAGGAACGGCAGTGTCTCGCCGTCCTGCCAATTCACGACGTGCACCGGCCGTGCCGCCCACTCCGCGAGCTTCTTCAGCACCCAGCGTTCATGCTCGAGCAGGATGCGGTCGATGTCCTGCTGCGGCGTGAGCAACGCAGAGGTGACCGCCAGCCCGCGATGATCGATGCGCAAACTGATACCGCGCTTGCCGCGCTTGCGGACCAGCAGGTAATCCACCTCGCGCCCGGCCAGGGCGATGGCGCGCGGCGTGCCGGTTGGATCAGAACGCGGCATCGTTGCCTGCGTACAGGTGGGGAGAGATGCGCGCCATCTCGCCTTCGATCCACACTTCCACTTCGGCGTTCAGTTCTTCGGCCGACTTGCCCTGCGCAGGGATCAGCGGACCGAAGCGCACCTGGATGACACCCGGCTTCTTCACGAAGGCGTAGCGCCCCCACACCTCGCCCGCATTCAACGCCACGGGCAACACTTGAGACTTCGCCGCCACGGCCAGCAACGCGCCACCCAGACCGTAGCGCTTGCGCTTGCCGGGTGCCACGCGCGTACCTTCCGGAAAAATCACCACCCAGATGTCGTCTTGAAGCCGCTGGCGGCCGTGATCCACAATCTGGTCCCGTGCCTGACGGCCGCTCGAGCGATCAATCGGTATGGCGCGCAGGATGTAGAGGCACCAGCCGACGATGGGCAGCCACAGGAGTTCCTTCTTAATGATCCAGCCGGCCGGTGGCAGATGGGTGAGCAGGAAGAGCGTCTCCCACGCGGACTGGTGCTTGGACAGCACGACCACTGGATGCGTCGGAATGTGTTCCTCACCCTGCACCTCGTGGCGAATGCCGCAGGTGATGCGCACCCAGGCCAGCACCCAGCGGCCCCAGGCCTGTGCCATGCGATAGGACGGCGCGAACCCGAACGGCCGTGCGGCGAACACCAGCACGCCGAAGAACGGCGTGAACAGCAGGACGCCGACAAAGAACGCCAGCGAACGCAGGTAGAGCATGGGCAGGCGCTCCGCTCAGCCGGCGATGAGGTGATCCGCCGCGGCCGCGAGATCGGCGAACACGAGCGTCTTTCTCGGCAGGCCACCTTCCTGCTGGGTCTTCTCTCCCTTGCCGGTCAGCACCAGATAGGTCGAGCAGCCCATGGCCGCACCCGCCTGCAGGTCGCGCAAGGAATCGCCAATGCAGGGCACGCCGTTCAACTTGATGTTGAAGCGCTTCTCGATCTCCTCGTACATGCCCGTCTTGGGTTTGCGGCAGTTGCAGTTCTCGTCGGCGGTATGCGGACAGAAGAATAGCGCATCGATGCGGCCGCCCTGGCGGAACACCAGTTCCATCATCTTGTCGTTGATGGCGTTGAGCGTGGCCATGTCGAAGAGACCGCGACCGATGCCCGACTGGTTGGTGGCCACCACAATGCGATAGCCGTTGCGATTCAGGCGCGCGATGGCCTCGATGGAACCGGGAATGGGCTTCCACTCGGCGGGCGACTTGATGTACGCGTCGCTGTCGAAATTGATGACACCGTCGCGGTCGAGGATGATGAGTTTCAGGGCTGGGTTCATGCGGCAAGCTTGGAGAGGTCAGCCACCCGGTTCATCGCGTCCCGCAGCTCACGTAGCAAGGCGAGGCGGTTGTTGCGAATATTCGCATCCTCGGCATTGACCATGACTTTCTCGAAGAATGCGTCCACCGGACCCTTGAGCGCGGCGAACGATTTGAGATAGCCGGCGTAGTCGTTGGCAGCGAAGAGCGCATTCGCCTGCGGCGTCGTGGATTGCAATGCTGCCCAGAGCGACTTCTCGGCATCCTCCACCATGCGTGCGGCATCGGGTGGCGTCGTGCCGGTGACGTCCGATTTCTTGAGGATGTTGGCCACGCGCTTGTTGGCGGCGGCGAGACTCTCGGCTTCGGGCAAGGCTGCGAACGCACGCACGGCAGCGAGTCGCAGCGGGATTTCACCCCAGCGCGGACGCACCGTGACGACCGCGTCGACTTCCAGCGCGGAATAACCCAACTCGCGCAGATAGCCGATGAGACGATCAAAGACATAGGTGGTGAGCTTGTCGTCCGCTCCTGCCAGCGCGGCGGGGAACGCGGACAAGGCCTGGGCCACCAAGTCACCCACTGCCAGCGGCAGGTCCTTCTCGATCAGCATGCGGATCACACCCAGCGCGTGGCGGCGCAGCGCAAACGGATCCTTGTCACCCGTTGGTTCCTGACCGATGGAGAAGAGTCCGGCCAGGGTCTCCAGCTTGTCCGCCAACGCCACCGCGAGGCTTACCGGATGCGCTGGCAGCGCATCGCCAGAGAAGCGCGGCTGGTAGTGCTGCGCGATGGCATCGGCCACTTCGGGTGCTTCGCCATCATGCAGCGCGTAGTAGCGGCCCATCGTGCCCTGCAGCTCCGGGAACTCGCCCACCATGTCGGTGACGAGATCGCATTTGGCGAGTCGCGCGGCGCGCTCGGCATTTGCTGCATCCGCACCCAGCGACGTTGCGATGGCGCCTGCGAGCCCGGCCACGCGCTCCGTGCGCTCCAATTGCGTGCCGAGTTTGTTGTGATAGACCACGCTGCCGAGCTTCGCCATGCGGTCGGCGAGTTTTGTCTTCTTGTCGGTCTCGAAGAAGAAACGCGCATCGGACAAGCGCGGACGCACCACACGCTCGTTGCCCTGGATGATGTTGCGCGGGTCATTGAGCAGCATGTTACTCACGATGAGGAAGCGCGACGACAGGCTGCCGTCGTCATGAAACAGCGGGAAATACTTCTGGTTCTGCTTCATCGTGAGGATGAGGCATTCCGCCGGCACTTCGAGGAACTCGGCCTCGAAGCTGCCGACATAGACCGCCGGATACTCGACCAGCGCAGTCACCTCATCCAGCAAGGCGGCGTAGTCCTCGCGCGGGCCCAGCGTGTTGCCGGTTTGCTCGGCACGCTCGAACAGCAGCTTTTCGATGCGAGAACGACGATCCTCGAAGCCCGCGATGATGTGGCCTTCCTTCTCGAGCCGCTGCGAATATTCGCTGGTGTCTTTGAGCTCAACTGGCGCTCCACCCTGGAAGCGATGGCCGTGAACTGTACGGCCTGCCTTGAGGCCCAGCACCTCGATGTTCAACACCTCGCTGCCGTGCAATGCCACCAGGCCATGCGCGGGGCGCACGAACTTGACCGTGGTGTCGCCATCGGTGAGCTGGTAGCTCATGACTTTCGGGATGGGCAGCTTGGCGATGCTGTCCAGCAACGCGGCCTGCGCAGCCTCTGCCAGCCTGGCGCCCGCAATGCCGACGCTTGCGAACACGGTCTCGGTGCCGCCTTCATCGCGGCGCTCCAGTTTGCCGAGCACATCAGCGGAGAGACCTTCCTTTTCCAGCCGTTTCATCAGCGCAGGCGTCGCCTGGCCCTGCGCGTCGAACGCCACCTTGGCCGGCATCAACTTGCGCGTCTCGGTGCGGTCAGGCGCCTTGTCGCGAATATTCGCAAGCAACACCCCGAGCCGGCGCGGCGTTGCGAATATTCGCATCTCGGCTGTGCCTTCGATCAGGCCGGCCTTGTTCAACCCATCGTGCACACCCTGCGCAAACGCATCACCCAATTTCTGCAGCGCCTTGGGCGGCAGCTCTTCGGTGAACAGTTCAATCAACAGCGGAGCGGTCGTCATGATCAGGCCGCCTTCTGCTTGGGTGCATGCAGCATGGGGAAGCCCAGCCGCTCGCGGGATTCGTAGTAGCTCTGCGCCACAGCGCGCGCCAGATTGCGGATGCGCCCGATGTAGGCCGCGCGCTCGGTCACCGAAATCGCGCCGCGCGCATCCAGCAGGTTGAACGTGTGCGCGGCTTTCAAGACCTGTTCGTACGCCGGCAGCGCGAGTTGCTGTTCCATGAGGTATTTGGCTTGCTTCTCGTGATCGCCGAAGTGCGCGAGCAGCATGGCGACATCGGAATGCTCGAAGTTGTAGGTCGACTGCTCCACCTCGTTCTGGTGGAACACATCACCATAGGTGAGTCGGCGCTTCACGCCGTTCTCCATCCACTCGGTCCACACCAGGTCGTAGACGTTTTCCACGCCCTGCAGGTACATGGCCAGACGCTCCAGGCCATAGGTGATTTCGCCGGTGATGGGCTTGCAGTCCAGACCGCCCACCTGCTGGAAGTAGGTGAACTGGGTGACTTCCATGCCGTTCAGCCAGACCTCCCAACCCAGTCCCCAGGCACCCAGCGTGGGGTTCTCCCAGTCGTCTTCTACAAAGCGCACGTCGTTCTGCTTCGTGTCGAGTCCCAGCGCCTCCAGCGAACCGACGTAGAGATCGAGGATGTTGGGCGGCGACGGCTTCAACACAACCTGATACTGGTAGTAGTGCTGCATGCGGTTGGGGTTTTCGGCATAGCGGCCATCCTTGGGACGGCGCGAGGGCTGCACGTAGGCGGCGCGCCACGGCTCCGGGCCCAGCGCCCGCAGGAACGTGGCGGTGTGCGAGGTCCCCGCGCCCACCTCCATGTCGTAGGGTTGCAGCAGGGCACAACCCTGGTCGTTCCAATACTTCTGGAGCCTGAGGATGACTTCTTGGAAGGTGATCATGAAGGGCGCGCTTGAAAGAGCAAACACGAATTTTACTGTGTTGGCCATACGCGGGCAAAGCTGCCCATGTCCGGCGAGCACCGTTGCGCGATAATCCTGTCTGATCCATCGACCTTTCACTGCCCGTACCGCGATGAGCGCAACCCCACCTGTCTGGCAAACCCACCTCAAGGTTGAAGAGGGCGCAGCCACTGTCTATCACCACCTCAGCCCGCAGCTGGCGGACATGTTTGCCGAGCCCCCCAAGGTCCTGTTGGATGTCGGCTGCGCGACCGGCTTGTTTGGCGCACATGTCAAACAGCGATGGCCGGGCGTGAAAGCGATTGGCGTCGAATTGAACCGCGCTGCGGCGGCCGAGGCGAGGACGCGGCTCGATCATGTATTTGATCGCCGCTTCGAGGACATCGAACTGACCGAGGCAGGTATCGCGCCTCGTGAAATCGACACGGTGATTCTCGCGGACGTCCTGGAACACATGTACGACCCTTGGCACTTCCTGGTCGAACTTCGCGAGAGAGTGTCGCCGCAGGCCCAGATCATTGCCAGCATCCCCAATGCGCGCAATCTCGGCCTGATGGACGACGTGTTCGGTCGGGGCATCTGGCCCTATGCGGACAAGGGGCTTCTTGACATCACCCATATCCGCTTCTTCACCAACCTCGAGATTCAGCGGATGTTCGCTGAAACAGGCTACCGCATCGAGGCGATCGGCAGCAACATCGACCCCAACTTCCTCCCGCTCTTTCGCGAGTATCACGACAAGACACCGGTGGATCTGAATCTGGGCAGATTGACGCTGCGCGGCGTGACGCGGACCGAGCTGAGCGAATTCTGTACCTGGCAGTTCTTCGTGCGCGCCCGACCTGCCTGATCAGGCGGTCGACCGGCGCGACCGTGCAAGCACGAACCCAACCAGCAGCAAACCCGCCAGCACCGGCCAGTCGCCCCAACGCGCATAGGGCGTCATGCCCTGCCGGCCCTGCGCCTTGACGGTCATTGCGCCGGCTTCGTGCTGCGGCAGGACAGCCACGGCACGACCCACCTCGTCGATGGCACCCGTGACACCGGTGTTCGTCGCACGCAGCATCCAGCGGGATGTCTCAAGCGCGCGCATCTGCGACATCTGGAAATGCTGGTCTGCCGCCCAGGAACGGCCGAACCAGGCGACGTTGCTGACATTCACCAGCAGCGTCGCGTCAGGCAGCGCGCGGATGATTTCGCTGCCGAAACCGTCCTCGTAGCAGATGTTGGCGGCCACCTTCTGGTCGGCCACGACAAAGGGCGCCTGGCGGGCGTCGCCCCGGGCGAAATCCGTGAGCGGGATCTTGAGGATACTCAGCACCCAGCCGAAGCCGAACGGAATGTATTCGCCGAATGGCACGAGATGGGACTTGCGATAGCGGTTGACCTCTCCATCCGCCCCACCGACCATCGCGACAGCGTTGTAGTAGTCGAACGCTCCCTCCGCGCGTGTACGCTCGACAGTGCCCAGCAGGATGCGCGAGCCCTTCGCCGCCGTGTGGGCCTTGAGATCCGCGAGGTAGTCAGCCGGAATCTGGTCGTAAAACAGTGGCAACGCGGTTTCGGGCAGGACGATGAGCGTGGCGTCGCTCTTCAATACCTGCTCGCGATACATCGCCAGCGTGGCGGCGCGCACTTCCTGCATCCACTTCATGTCCTGCGGCACATTGCCCTGCAGCAGGGCCACACGGATTGGCTGTCCGACGGGCGTCGACCAGCTCACCCGGCCAAGACCCAGTCCGGCGATCACGATGGCCGCGCAGACGGCGAGGCAGGCCCCGGCTGCACGCGGACGCTCGTGGCGCCATCCCCAGGCCGCGAGCAGCAGGCCGGCTTGCAGCACCAGCAGCCAGCTCACGCCAAACACACCAACCAGCGGCGCGAAGCCGGCCAGCCAGCCCGCCGGCGCCTGGCTGTAGCCGAGGCTGAGCCAGGGAAACCCGGTGAAGAGCCAGGCGCGCATCCACTCGGTGGCTGTCCAGGCGGCGGGCAGCACGAGGAGAAGCAGGATGCGATCGGACAGTCGGCGACGGTCACGCAACCAGATTGAGAGCCCGGACGCGAGCGCCGTGAACAGGGAGAGGTAAAGCGCGAACAGCAACGTCGCCAATGCCGCCAGCGGCATCAGCATCTGTCCATAGACATGAAGGCTCACATAGACCCAGCTCACACCGACCAGAAAGAAGCCGAGCCCGAAGCCGAGGCCGGTGAATGCGGCCTGCTTCCACGCCACTGCGCGCTGGGTGAGCAGCATCCACGCAAGGATTGCCGCCAACATGAGCAACGGCTGGCGCAGTGGCGCGAAGGCCAGCGCGCCGATGCCGCCGGCAACCCATCCGATTGCGAATATTCGCAGCATGGGCCACCCGCCGGGCCGGGCAGGTGCGGCTGCGGCGCTCACCGCGATCAGTCCGGCGATGCGTCCGCGACGGCAGGCGCCGGCGCAGTCTTCACGCGATCAACCAGCAGCGAATGAATCTTGCGGCTGTCGGCGCGGAGCACTTGAAAGGTGAAGCCTTCCAGCGTGCACACCTCGCCGCGCTTGGGCACGCGGCCGAATTTCCGGATCACCAGTCCGCCGACGGTATCGAATTCCTCGTCGGAGAAACTGCTGCCGAAATGCTCGTTGAAATCGGCGATCTCGGTCACCGACTTCACGCGGTACTTGCCGGTCTTGTCCTGGAGGATGTTGTCTTCGGTCTCGTCGAAGTCGTATTCGTCCTCGATGTCGCCGACGATCTGCTCCAGCACATCCTCGATCGTGATGAGACCCGACACACCACCGTATTCATCGACAACGATGGCGATGTGGTTGCGGTTGGCGCGAAATTCCTTGAGCAGCACATTGAGACGCTTGGCCTCGGGAATGAACACGGCGGGCCGAAGCATCTCGCGCACATCGAAATCCTGGCGCGAGTAATAGAGCAGCAAATCCTTGGCCAACAGGATGCCGATGACGTTGTCCTTCGAGTCCTCGTAGACGGGGAAGCGCGAGTGCGCGGTCTCGATGACGAAGGGGATGAACTCCTCCGGGCTGTCAGCCACGTTGATCATGTCCATCTGGGCGCGCGGAATCATCACGTCGCGCACCTGGGACTCCGACACCTGCAGCACACCTTCGATCATGGACAGCGCTTCGGCATCCAGCAATTGCCGCTCGAAGGCGGAATGCAGGAGCTCGATCAACTGGTCGCGGTCCTCGGGCTCACGCAGCAACAACGAGGACAGGCGTTCAAGCAGGGACGGCCGGGGGGACTCTTCCATCAGGGATTTTCAGAGAATGCGATGCCTAAATCTACCATGCCAGCATGACAAAGCCCGGCGGCATGTCGTCTCACGCATAGGGGTCGGCGATGCCAAGGTCTGCCAGCAGCCGGGTTTCGATCGCCTCCATGCGGGCAGCCTCCCGCGCCGTCTCGTGGTCGTGGCCCGCCAGATGCAGCAGGCCGTGAAGGGTGAGATGGGCGTAATGGTCCGCGAGGCGCTTGCCCTGCAATCGCGCCTCCGCCGCAACCACCGGCGCACAGAGCACGACATCGCCCATCAGCCGTGGGGCACGTGGCTCGTGATAGATGAAGGTCAGCACGTTGGTGGCGTAATCCTTGCCCCGGAACGCGCTGTTGAGCCCGCGGCCCTCGACCGCATTCACGATCCGCAGGGTTACAGTTGCGGGCCTGGCCCGCTTTTGCGCGGCATCCAGCGCCAGTGTCGCCCAGCGACGGAAAGCAGCCGGCTTCGGAATCCCCGGCAGGCGGCTCACGATCTGGATGTCGAGTTCGCAGGCCGGCGACGGCATGGTCAGGTGTTGCGCGGCCGCACGGCGCCGCGCTGGTCATAGGCATTGACAATGGCCTGCACCAGCGGATGGCGCACGACATCCTCCGCCTGGAAAACCGAGAACCCGATGCCGCGGACGCCGGACAGCACGTTCTTCGCATCAACCAGTCCGCTCATCTTGCCGTGACCCAGGTCGATCTGGGTGACATCGCCGGTGATGACTGCGCGCGTGCCGAAGCCGATACGGGTGAGGAACATCTTCATCTGCTCCGGCGTGGTGTTCTGCGCCTCGTCCAGGATGATGAAGGAATGGTTCAGCGTGCGGCCACGCATGAACGCCAGCGGCGCCACCTCGATCTGGTTGCGCTCGAACATCTTGCCGACCTTGTCGAAACCCAGCAGGTCGTACAGCGCGTCATAGAGCGGACGCAGATACGGATCGACTTTCTGCGACAGATCGCCGGGCAGGAAGCCCAGCCGCTCGCCCGCCTCGACAGCCGGCCGGGTGAGGACAATGCGCTTCACGATGTCGCGCTCGAACGCGTCCACCGCGCAGGCCACGGCCAGATAGGTCTTGCCGGTGCCCGCCGGGCCCACGCCGAACGTGATGTCGTGGGTCTGCATCTGGCGGATGTACTTGGCCTGGCGTTCGGTGCGCGGGCGAAGGTCAGGGCGGCGCGCCAGCACGGGCTGGGCGTCGCCTTCAGCCGCCTCGGGCGACGCACCGCGCATGATTTCGATGAGACCCAGCTGGATGTCTTCGACGGCGAGCGCGTCCGGATCGCCCTTGTAGAAGCGCTCCAGTGCGCGCACGGCGAGCTCGGTCTGCGCGGGTTGGCCGGCGACGGAGAAACGCTCACCCCGCCGGGAAATCGCCACATCCAGTGCGGTTTCGATCTGCTTCAGATTTTCATCGAGCGCGCCGCAGAGCGCGGCGAGGCGGCGATTGTCCACCGGGGTGAAACTGACTTCGCGCGCGGTGGATTTCAAGCGATGGCCCCGCTCACGATGTCGCGCGTGACGATCTCGCCGCGCAGCGAATGCGGCAGCGCGCGAGTGATGGTGACCTCGACAAAGTTGCCGATGAGCCGCTCCGGCCCCGGAAAGTTGACCACGCGATTGTTGTCCGTGCGTCCCGAAAGCTCGGAGGCATCCTTGCGGGCACGGCCCTCGACCAGCACGCGTTGCGTCGTGCCTTCCATGGCGCGGGACACTGCAAACGTCTGCTCTTCCAGCAATTTCTGCAGCCGTTGCAGACGCTTCAACTTCACCTCCTGCGGCGTGTCGTCATGCAGGCTGGCCGCAGGCGTGCCCGGACGGCGGCTGTAGACAAAGCTGAAGCTGCCGTCGAAGCCGATGTCCTCGACCAGTTTCATAGTCTGTTCGAAATCGGCCTCAGTCTCGCCAGGAAAGCCGACGATGAAGTCACTGGATATGGATATGCCGGGACGCACAGCGCGCAGGCGACGGACGATGGATTTGAACTCCATGGCCGTGTAGCCGCGCTTCATGGCGGCGAGCACGCGATCCGATCCGGACTGCACCGGCAGGTGCAATTGCGACACCAGCTTGGGAATGCGGCCATAGGCGTCGATGAGCCGCTGGTTGAACTCCAGCGGATGCGAGGTGGTGTAGCGGATGCGCTCGATACCGCGAATATTCGAAACGGCGGCGAGCAGCAGAGCATAGTCAGCTCGCTCACCATCCTCCATCTCGCCAACGTAGGCATTGACGTTCTGGCCCAGCAGCGTGACCTCTTTCACGCCGCGGGCAGCGAGGTCGGTGATTTCCGCCATGACGCTTTCGAACGGGCGCGAGATTTCCTCGCCGCGGGTGTAGGGCACCACGCAGAAGCTGCAGTACTTGCTGCAGCCTTCCATGATGGAGACGAAAGCCGACGGCCCTTCGATGCGCGCGGGCGGGAGATTGTCGAACTTCTCGACCTCCGGAAAAGAAATATCCACCTGCGCCCGGCCAGTCTTGCGCTGGGCCCTGATCATCTCGGGCAGGCGGTGCAGGGTTTGCGGGCCGAACACCAGATCCACATGCGGCGCCCGCTTGACGATGGCCTCGCCCTCCTGGCTGGCAATGCAGCCGCCGATGCCGATGAGGAGTCCGGGCTTGGCCCGTTTCAATTCCTTCAGTCGACCAAGATCGCTGAACATCTTGTCTTCCGCCTTTTCGCGCACCGAGCAGGTGTTGAACAGGATGACGTCGGCATCCTCGGCGGAGCTGGTCTTCTCGTAGCCTTCCTGAACATGCAGCACATCAGCCATCTTGTCCGAGTCGTACTCGTTCATCTGGCACCCGAACGTGCGGATGAAGACCTTCTTGGGCGCGGAGGGAGGCAGGGAAGACATCTTGGACTCCTGGATCGCGGTTCGTAGACCGGGCAGAAGAGAGAAAGGGAAGTGGTGGCGAATCAGGGATTTGAACCCCGGACCAACGGATTATGATTCCGCTGCTCTAACCACTGAGCTAATTCGCCACGGTTCTGGCTGGCAAGGACTGCACCGCAGAGCCGCGCATTATCCTTGAATCGGGCTTTTTGCGTCAAGGGCTTATCGTGAATGTGGTGCAGCCCTGCGCCTGCGGCTGTTTGATTGTGCAGTGCAAAAGATTTATCCTTTGCGCCTCTCAAAGCCGTCAACCCCGCATTTTGATCCTGCCATCGGCCGCCGACCCGGCCACTCATTCCCGGATGTCATTCCCTCGCCTGCCGCGAGGTCGCCATGAACGCGCCTGACAAGAAGCTGGGCGCCCTGACCATCGGCGCGATTGGTGTGGTCTTCGGCGACATCGGGACCAGCCCGCTGTATGCACTGAAGGAATCCTTCAGCCCCCACCATGGCATCCCGCTGAACGAGGGTACGGTGCTCGGCATCCTGTCGCTGATGTTCTGGTCGCTGATGACGCTGGTGATCGTGAAGTACCTCGTCTTCATGATGCGCGCGGACAATAAGGGCGAAGGCGGCATCCTCGCGCTGACCGCGCTGGCGCAACGCTGCTTCTATTCCGGCTCGCGAGGACGCTGGCTGGTGACCGTTCTCGGCATCTTTGGCGCGGCCATGTTTTATGGCGACGCCGTGATCACGCCGGCGATGTCGGTGATGTCGGCGGTTGAAGGGCTTTCGCTGTATGCGCCGACGCTGGAGAAATTCGTCCTGCCCATTGCGGTGGGCATCCTGGTGGGACTCTTCGCCATCCAGAAGCACGGCACGGGTGCCATCGGCCGGTTCTTCGGGCCCACGATGGTGTTGTGGTTCTCCGTGCTTGCGCTGCTCGGCATTTTGCAGGTGGTGAAGAATCCGCAAGTGTTGGCGGCCATCCATCCGCAGTACAGCTTCGCGTTTCTGCTTGAGCATCAGTTCGCCGCCTTCGTGACGCTGGGCGCCGTGGTGCTCTGCGTGACAGGCGGCGAGGCGCTGTATGCCGACATGGGCCACTTCGGCAAGCGACCCATCCGCATGGGCTGGTTCTTCCTGGTCTGGCCGGCGCTGCTGATCAACTACTTCGGCCAGGGCGCGTTGATGCTGGCCGATCCCGCCGCCGTCAAGAACCCCTTCTATCTCATGGCGCCACAGTGGGCGCTGCTGCCACTGATCGCGCTGGCAGCAGCTGCCACGGTCATCGCATCGCAAGCGGTGATCACCGGCGCGTTCAGCCTGACCAAGCAGGCGATCCAGCTCGGTTATCTGCCGCGCTTCGCCATCAGCTTCACCAATGAGAAGGCGATGGGCCAGATCTACGTGCCGTTCATCAACTGGTTCATGCTGCTGGTCATCGTGGCGCTGGTGCTGGGCTTCAAGAGCTCGAGCAACCTGGCGGGCGCCTACGGCATTGCGGTCACCTTCACCATGCTGATCGACACGCTTCTGCTGTACGTGGTGATGACCCGCATCTGGCGCTGGAATGGCGCCTTCGCGCTGGGGCTGACCGCGATCATCGTCGCCAACGACCTCATGTTCCTGTCAGCCTGCCTGCTCAAGTTCGCTGACGGCGGCTGGTTCCCGATGGTGCTGGGCGCGGTCATCTTCACGCTCATGAGCACGTGGTGCCGCGGCCGAGAAATTCTCAGGCGGCGCAACAACGAAGGCGTCATCCCGTTGAAGATGTTCATCGAGGGCATGGCGGAGAGCGCACCCGTCCGGGTGGAAGGTACCGGCGTCTTCATGACGGTATCGCCGGATGGCGTCCCCAATGCGCTGCTGCACAACCTGAAACACAACAAGGTGCTGCACGAGCGCGTGGTGATCCTCTCCATGAAGACCGAGGACATTCCGTACGTACCCAAGGAAGACTATGTCTGGATCGAAGACCTGGGCCACGGATTCTGGCGCATCACCGGGCACTACGGCTTCAAGGAAACGCCCAACGTGCCGGCGCTGCTGTCGGACTGCCGACTGCAGAAGCTGTCATTCGATCTGATGGAGACGTCCTTCTTCGTCAACCGCGAGACCATCATCTCCGCACCCGGCGAGGGCATGGCAGTGTGGCGCGAGCATCTGTTCATCTGGATGTCGCACCTTGCGGCCAAGGCCGCCGACTATTTCAAGATTCCGTCGAATCGCGTGGTCGAGCTGGGCACGCAGGTTGAGATCTGACCGACCCGGACGCGTTAGGGCACCAGCCGCAGCGTACCGATCGCATCTTTCTCGAATTCGCTCTTCCGCGTGGTCATGGGCACGCTCTCGTTCCGGGACCAGGGCAGTGCGAAATGCGCATACCACGGGGACAGCGGATTGCCCGACTGGCCGGTGGAGTGCATGAAGCGTGATCGGTCGAGATCGGACAGGTCGTAAATCGCACGCAGACTGGCCGCATGACGATTGGCATAGGGCATCGCGGCGTTGCCGATGCGGTTCGCGGCGGCATTGACCGTGTAGCCGTCACCGCCGGTGGGTACGCGAATATTCGCAAGGCGATCCAGCACGGGTACACCACCCAGCGGCCGATGCTCCGAGTGGGCAAAATGCGCGTCACCCCAACGCCAGGCAGATTCGTCGGCGCCGAAGCGTTTGTCAAGGTCTGCCAGGGCCAACTCCAACGACTGCGCCAGCAGGGACGCACAGGACTCCTTGGCCGGCGTCTCGATGTTGTCGCACCAACGCGAATGCGACGTCCTATCCGCGCCAGGCGCGTCTTCGAGCACCGCCTTCATGAAACTCACCCTCGCCTCCCAGGCGTCGCGGAACAACACCGGGCCCAGCTCGTCGGCATACACGAGGCGCGTGAGTTCGCGCCACCATGCCCAGTAGACCAGCGGCTCGGCGCGCTCCGCGGCGAGATCCGCATTCCATGCCTTCAGACGCTCCTGCCAGCGCTTGGCCCGCTCGGAAGATTGCGCACTGCCCAACATCAGAGGCAGCAACTCCCGCGCGGACAGCGACACCACATCGCCCTGGAGATTGGCAAAGCTCTTCAGGTCATGTTTCTCGCTACCAACGAGTTGCGCGCGGATCCTGTCCGCACGATGCGGCGTGGCCCAGTCGAATGCGATGTGGTGCGAATATTCGCGTGGGACGATCTTGTGATTGGCCGTCACCACCATGCCCTCTGCCGGGTTATAGGCCTGCGGCAACTCCTCAAAAGGAATGAACCCCTTCCAGTCGTAGCGCGCATCCCAGCCCGGCGCGGGCGCCAGGCCTTGCAGTGCATTTTCTTTCGCACGCATTGGGATGCGGCCCGGGGCGATGAAGCCGATGTTGCCCTGCACGTCAGCGTAGACGAAGCTCTGCTGCGGGCCGTGGAACTCGCGAAGCGATTCGCGAAAGCCATTCCAGTCGCGGGCGAATTGCAGGCGATGGCTGGCATTGGCCAATGCATCGTCAGGCATGAGCGCCGTCCAGCGGAAACTCAGCACATGACCCTTGGGCGCGGCAGTGCCTGCACTGGCGACGACATCGGAAATCACCGGTCCATTGCGCGTTTCGCGCACCTTGATCGTGACTGCTTCGCCGCCACGCACATTGATTTTTTCTTCCCGAATGCTGAATCTGCGCGGCCCATCGGGTGCGACGTAGCTGGCTGCGTCCTTCTCGTCGAGTTTTTCCAGGTACAAGTCCTGCACATCCGGACCCGTGTTGGTCACGCCCCAGGCGATGTGGTCATTGCGCCCGAGCACGATGCTGGGCACGCCGGGAAAGGTTGCGCCGATCAGGTTCTCGCCCTTCACGCCGAGATGCGCGAAGTACCAAATGGCAGGTGCGGACAATCCCAGGTGCGGATCATTGGCCAGCAGCGGTTTGCCGGACGCCGAACGCGCCCCGGCCACGACCCAGTTGTTGGAACCCACCGCGTGCTCGGGGGCGGCGGGCACTGCCTGCGCCAGTTTGTCCGCGATCTCGCTCAGGTCCTCGGCAGCGGCATGCAGCGTCTTCAGCTCGGGCAACACGTTGAAGGCATCCCCGCGATAGGGCGGCAGGAACTCCGCGATCTGCGATGGCGACAAGCGCGACGACAACCGGAGGCGGAACAGTTCGCCGCGCCAATTTCCGGACAGATCCCACTGCATCATCTTGCCCCAGGCGATGGAGTCGACCACCGACCACGGTTCCGGCGAGATGCCGAAGATCACGAACTCCGGCGGCAAGGGTCCCTTGCGGGTACTCAGAAAGGCATTGACGCCCGCTGAATAGCGTTCCATGCCGCGGCGGGTCTCGGGCGCAAGCGCCTTGGCATTCTCCTCAGCGACGCGGCGCATGCCCAACGTGCGCATGAACTTGTCGATTTCCAGGCCGCGCTCACCGACGACTTCTGCCACCCGGCCGGACGCGATGCGCCGGTTCATCTCCATCTGCCAAAGACGGTCCTGGGCATGCACATAGCCCAGCGCAAACCAGGCATCATCCCAACTGCCCGCCTGAATGTGCGGCACGGCATGCTCATCGCGGACGACTTCAACCGGCCCTGCGAGACCGGCGAGTTTCACTTCACCCTGGTAATCAGGCAACGACTGCCGCAGATAAACCCAGGCCGCGGCCAGGAGGACAACCACCAGCATCAGAAGCGCCGCGAGAGAAAGACCGATTCGTCGTAGCCAGCGCTTCATCGCAACTCCCGAGATGTCAGACGTTGAAGCGGAAGTGCATCACATCGCCATCCTTGACGATGTACTCCTTGCCTTCCAGCCGCATTTTGCCGGCCTCCTTGGCGCCCTGCTCACCCTTGAGCGCGACATAGTCGGCGTAGGCAATGGTCTCAGCGCGGATGAAGCCCTTCTCGAAGTCGGTGTGAATGACACCCGCAGCCTGCGGTGCGGTGGAACCCTTGCGGATGGTCCAAGCGCGCACTTCCTTCTCGCCGGCGGTGAAGTAGGTCTCCAGCCCCAACAATGCATAGGCGGCACGGATGAGACGATCAAGGCCCGGCTCTTCCAACCCGAGGTCCTGCAGGAACGCGAGCTTGTCCTCCCCGTCCAGCTCGGCGATCTCCGCCTCGATCTTGGCGCAGATCGCGACCACGGGCGCTTTCTCTCCAGCGGCGTGCGCCTTCACCTTGTCCAGAAGCGGATTGTTCTCGAAGCCGCCTTCGATGACGTTGGCGACATACAGGATGGGCTTGGCAGTGATGAAGCAAAGCGGCTTGATGAGCGCCATCTGGTCGGCATCGAGTCCCATGCTGCGCACCGGCTTGCCTTCGTTGAGGTGGGCCAGCAGCGGTTCCAGAATCGCCACCAGCTTGATGGCTTCCTTGTCGCCGGCGCGGGCGACTTTCTGGTGACGATGCAATGCCTTCTCGGCACTCGCCATGTCCGCCAGTGCCAGCTCGGTGTCGATGACCGCGATGTCGGACAGCGGGTCGACCTTGCCTGCGACGTGAATCACGTTGGGATCATCGAAACAGCGCACGACATGCGCGATGGCATCGGTCTCGCGAATATTCGCAAGGAACTGGTTGCCGAGACCCTCGCCCTTCGATGCACCGGCAACGAGCCCAGCGATATCGACGAACTCGACGATGGCGGGCAGCACTTTCTCCGGCTTGGCGATGTCGGCCAGTGCCTTGAGCCGCGGATCAGGGACCTCGACCACGCCGACATTGGGCTCGATGGTGCAGAAGGGGTAGTTTTCCGCCGCGATGCCCGCCTTGGTCAGCGCGTTGAACAGGGTGGACTTGCCCACGTTGGGCAAACCGACGATGCCGCATTTCATTTTGATTCCTTCGCTTTCTGTTCTTCCGTGGCCGCAGGTTTGGTCTGCTTGGCCTGCTTCGAGTGCAATTGCATCATGGCGCGCTCCATCTCACCTGAGGCAAGGAGCGGCACCAGATCAATTGTTTTTTTGAATACTTCGTCGATCAGCACTGCTTCGTCCTTTGCCGGCGCATGCAGCACATAGTCGACCACCTCCGGCGATTCCGCCCCGAACTTGGCGGCAAACTCACGCGGATGACCGATGCCGATGCGCAAGCGCCAGAAATTGGCATTGGCCAACTGCGCCTGCATGCTCTTCAGGCCGTTGTTGCCGGCCGTGCCCCCGCCCTGCTTCAATTTGACGCCGCCCGCGGGCAGGTCGAGCTCATCATGCACGGCGAGAATCTGTTCGACCGGGATGCGATAGAACTGGGCCAGCGCCTGCACGGCCTTGCCGGTCAGGTTGTAGAACGTGTCGGCCTTGAGCAGGAACACATCCCCGCCGCCCGCCTTGGCCCGCGCGACGTGGCCGGAGAACTTGGATTCCTTCGCCCAACTGGCACCCAGAGAATCGGCGAGCGCGTCTACCCAGCGGAAGCCGGCGTTGTGCCGCGTCTGCGAATATTCGCGCCCGGGATTACCCAGGCCGACGATGAGTCTGATGCCGCTCACGATTGATCGAGCTGGTTGAGGTAAAAAACAAGGCAGGGTTCAAAACAAAAATGCCCGTCGTGAAGACGGGCATCCTGCTGTTGCGCATTCCGTCAAGAACGGCTGGGACTGATTACTTCTTGTCCTTGCCGGCTTTCTCGTCCTTCTTGGCGGGTTCTTCCTTGGCCTTCTGGTTGGCGGCCGGCACATCGGCAGCCGACACAGCGGGCTTGGCCTCTTCTTCAGCGGCCACTGCGCGCGGGATGACGATGGTGGCAACCGTCGGGTTTTCGCCGCGATGGGTCACTGCGGTCACGCCAGCGGGCAGCTTCAGGTCGCCCACGTGGATGGAGTGGCCAGCTGCCAGATCCTTGAGATCCACCTCGACAAACTCGGGCAGGTCCTTCGGCAGGCAGGTGATGTCGAGCTCGTTCAGCACGTGCGACACGAGACCGCCGGAGGTCTTCACGCCCGGGGCGATGTCGGCGTTGATGAAGTGCAGCGGCACCTTCATGTGGATCTTCTTGTCGGCAGCGACGCGCTGGAAGTCCACATGCAGCACGTTCTGCTTGAACGGGTGCATCTGGAAGTCGCGCAGCAGGACCTGCTGGGTCTTGCCTTCGATTTCCATGTCCAGGATGGAGGCGTGGAACGCTTCCAGACGGAGCTTGTGGAAGATGTCGTTGTGGTCCAGCTCGATGTTGGTGGCGTCCTGCCCACCGCCATAGACGATGCCGGGCACCTTGTCAGCACGACGCAGGCGGCGGCTCGCACCCGTTCCCTGCACGCCGCGCTTGTCGGCTTTGATTGCGATTTTCATGATTTGACTCCAATTGAGGGCGATTCGCGACCAAATCGCCCTGTTGCAAAATGCGGAACTTCCGTTCCGCGCTACTCCGTGAAGAGCGAGCTGACTGACCCGCCTTCACTGATCCTTCTGATCGTCTCACCCAGCAGTTCGGCAATGCCGATCTGCCGGATTTTCTTGCTTTGCTTCGCCGCATCGTTGAGCGGAATGGTGTCCGTCACCACCAGCTCATCCAGGGCCGAGCCGGGAATGCGCTCCATGGCCGGCCCCGACAGCACGGGGTGCGTGCAATAGGCGATCACCTTGAGCGCACCATGTTCCTTCAGCGCCTTGGCCGCCTCGCACAGCGTGCCTGCCGTGTCGACCATGTCATCCATGATCACGCACGTCCTGCCGTCCACCTCGCCGATGATGTTCATCACCGTCGACACGTTCGCCCGCGGGCGGCGCTTGTCGATGATCGCGAGATCCGCGTCCAGCCGCTTGGCCAGCGCCCTCGCCCTCACCACCCCGCCCACATCGGGCGACACCACGATGAGGTTGGAATAATTGTGCTTCCAAACGTCGGCCAACAGGATGGGCGCCGCGTAGATGTTGTCCACGGGAATGTCGAAGAACCCCTGGATCTGGTCGGCATGCAGATCCATCGTCAGGACCCGGTTCACGCCGGCCACTTGCAACATGTTGGCCACGACCTTGGCAGAAATCGCGACGCGCGCACTGCGCGGGCGGCGATCCTGGCGGGCATAGCCGAAATACGGAATGACAGCGGTGATGCGCGCAGCGGATGAACGCTTCAGCGCGTCAATCATGATCATCAGTTCCATCAGATGATCATTGGTCGGTGCGCAGGTTGACTGGACGATGAAGCAGTCCTTGCCGCGGACGTTTTCCAGAAGCTCAACCATGACTTCGCCATCGCTGAACTTGGACACCGTCGCCCGACCAAGCTGCGTGCCGAGATTCTTGGCCACGGCTTGTGCCAGCTTCGGGTTGGCGGTGCCGGTGAACACCATCAAGTTGTCGAAGGCCATTGCTGTCATCCCGAATCGGCTGGCGGGAGGGAAATATCCATCCCGGGACCGCGATTACGCTTCAAAACAAAGCCGCAGATCTCTCGATGCTGCGGCTTCGCGTCCTGCTGCCCGGACCGCACGGCCCGGCTGCTGCTCATTTCACAACTGGCAGGGGAGGAAGGATTCGAACCCTCGTATGTCGGAATCAAAATCCGATGCCTTAACCAACTTGGCGACTCCCCTAAAACCTTGCTGCACCTTCACACCCGGGCGGCCCACTCCTCCCCATGCAAGGGATGTTGATTCAGCCCGCGTGCCACAAAACTTTTCATTCCCGACGGCAGTGCCTGCTGCGCCGTCCTGGCCTGCTCCTCGGTATCGAAGAGCGCAAAGACACACGCACCGGAACCACTCATTCTCGCGCCGGAAACTCCCCCGCCTTGGCCAAACCAGGACTCTCGGCTCACCTGATCCAGCGCGGCGAGATGCTCGGTGACTTCCGGGACCAGCCTGCAAGCCACCGGCTGCAGGTCATTCCGCTGCGCCGCAAGGAACTGCTTTTGCGCCGCCGCACGTCCGCGCAAACCCCTTGCGGGAAAGCTCGCCATTTTGAGGGCTGGCGAGTTTCTTGTCAATTCCGGGTCTCTGAAGATCATTGGCGTGGGCACCCCCCAAGGAGGCATGACGAGTAGCGCAAAAAATGCTTCCACATCAACAGGTTGCAGCATCTCGCCCACCCCTTCCGCCCACGCCGAATGGCCATGCACAAAGACCGGAACATCCGCACCGAGCTGAAGGCCCAGCGTCGCCAACCGATCACGCGGCCAGTGGAGACCCCACAACCGGTTCAGCGCGAGAAGCGTACTGGCGGCATCCGAACTGCCGCCCCCCAGTCCGCCACCCATCGGCAGACGTTTCTCGATGCGAATATTCGCACCAAGGGTCGTGCCCGCCTCCTGCTGCAGCATTCGCGCGGCGCGCATGACGAGATCATCCGCTTCGGCGACTTCATCGGCATAACCCTGCGCGATCCGGCTGAACTGCCCATCTGCCCGCACGGAAATCGTGAGCTGATCCGCCAGATCAATGAAAACGAACAACGTCTGCAGCAGATGGTAGCCGTCAGCTCGACGTCCCGTGACGTGCAGAAAAAGGTTGAGTTTGGCCGGCGCGGGCACCGTGATGCCTTGAGCACTCAATTGCGCGGCTCCCATTCATCAATGACCAGACGCAGCGTGACCTCCGCCCGCCGGGCAACGATGCGCTTTGCCACCGGCATTGCGGCCGTCAGGGGAAATTCTTCGATGCGAATGTCCCAGCCTTCATGCTGAAACGCAGAGCGGGTTTGGCCGCGAACGCCTTCGCGCGGCTGGGCTTCAAGTCCCTGGATCCACCAGCCAAGTGCTGCCAGCGGTACCGGCGTGCCAAGCGTCTCAACGATCAGGCTTTCCAGATCGACGGCGGTAGTCTCCCGATCAGACGATCTAAACCGGGCCACGCCACCCGCTTCCTTCCACATTCGTGCGACGGTCGAACCCAGCGGCGAAGTGAGCGTCACAGACTCAACGGCGGGCGTCCGCTCCCAGCGAAGCCCCGCGATCTCGACCCGCTGGCCGTCGCGCACACTGAGGCGTCCGGACAAGGAGAAGAACTCGTGGCCCGATCCGACCGCAAGCCGGGTCGCGATTGGCGCGGTGTCGGCAGGCTGCAATCCAGCGCAGGCTGTCAGGGCCGCCGCGCACAGAAGCAGTCCCAGACATCTCAGCCATCGACGCCCGCCGAGCCACCCGCATGCGCTCACCGGGGAGCGCAAGCACAGCGTGGCGGCATGCCGCACTGCAATCAGGGCTGGCCCCGCAGACGCTTCGTTGCCGCATTCAACGCTTCGTTGCCCGGATGCTGGCGCTGGCTGGCTTCGAGAAGTCGTGTCGCCTCATCGCGCTGTCCGGCTGCCCACAAGACTTCGCCCAGATGCGCCGCGATCTCGGGATCATTGCGCAGGGTGAATGCCTGACGCAGCACGGTCACCGCCTTGTCCAGATTGCCGAGGCGGAAATGCACCCAGCCCAGGCTGTCCAGGATGAATCCGTCGCGGGGCGCGAGTGCGATGGCCTGCTCGATCAACTTCAGCGCCTCATCCAGACGCACATTGCGGTCCGCAAACGTGTAACCGAGCGCGTTGTAAGCATGGGCATGGTCAGGCTTGAGACTGATCACCTTGCGCAGGTCGCGCTCCAGTCCGGCCACATCGTCCAGCTTCTCCAGCACCATGGCGCGGTCGTAAAGGAGGTCAATCTGATCCGGATGCCGCTCGAGCCCGCCACTGAGCACAGCAACCGCTTCCTTGAAGTCGCGTGCATCGCGCAGGAGCTGCGACTCGGCAAGGAGAAACTGAATCTCGCGATCCCTGCTCGCGCCACCGGCCTCACGCAGGAACTCGCGCGCCGCCGAAATGTTCTGCTGGCGCGCAATGATGCCGGCCATGCGCAGGCGCGAAGGCACCAGATAGTCGTCCCCATCGATCTTGCCGAACCAGCCCAGCGCGGCATCCCAGTTGCTCCGCGCCTCCTCCACCTGCCCGAGCTGCATCCACACAGGATTGCGGTCGCGGACATTGAGGTCGAGCGTGCGCCGGAACGCCGCTTCAGCTGCGGCGAAATCGCGCGATTGCTGGGCGACCAGTCCGAGCGCGAATGGCATTTCCGGATCCCCCGGACGCAAGGTCTCCAGCTTGCGATACTCGGCGGCGGCCTGGTCCAGCGCACGCTCACCCATCAGCAGCCGCGCGTAGGCGAGCCGGGCTTCCACCGCATCCGGGTAGGCTGAAAGATGCTTCTGGAAGTGATCCTTCGCCGCGTCTGTGCTGGTTTCCCTCAGCAGTTGGCCGACCAGCACCGCCGCCGATTCGAAGCCCGGATCCTTGTCCAGCGCCCTGCGCGCCGCCATGAGCGCGCCGATGCTCTCGCCGGACGAGGCGAGGGCCACGGCCAGACTGTACTGGGCCTGGGGAAGATCAGGTTGCAGTGCCGCCAGCTCCTTGATGGCCTCGGTCACAGCCGAGCGGTCCTTGAAGCGCGCCAGCAATCCGTTCAGCTGAAGATAGAGTGCGGGCGCACGCGCAGCGTCCTGCAACAGCGGCTTCAAGCTGGCCTTGGCAGTGTCAAGCGAACCTTGGTTCACGACTAGAACGGCCATCGCCTGGCGGGCCAGCGATGACTCTGGCTCCAGCGCCATCCACAGGGACGCCGCTTCAAGGGCGCGCGCCTGCTGGCGGGTCTGGAAGGCCAGTTCCACGGCGCGACGTGCGATCCGGGGATCATTGCTCCGCCGCGCAAGGGCGATCAGGCTGTCGATGGCCGCCGGCGCCTCACCGCGTTGGCCAGCGATTTCGGCCAGCAGATACTGGTGCAGCGCCTGTTCAAGTCCCGTGTTGGGGCGCATCGGCACCGCGCGCGTCGTTCTCGGCTGGCGCAGGATCTCCTCGGCGCGCTTGCGCAGCTGATCCTCCGTGATGGGCGGCGTCTGGGCGGCGGAAGGGAAGGCAGCCCCGAGCAGACAGAGGATGACTGCACATTTCAGATACTGGCTGGGACGTGACGTATGCATGCGGAAGTCTCGGTGTGGATGGCGGCACCGCGCCGGATATCAGGCGGCAGCCGCCGCTTGGCGGACGGGTCCTATCATAGCCGCATGCGTCATCTGTATCGTGACAGGGTGTGTCATGCGTCGCGAAACGTGAATCACCGGATGGGTGACAGACTATAATTTGCCGATTCAGGTTCAATCCCGCGAACATCGATGCCCGAGCTGCCCGAAGTCGAAACCACCCGCCGCGGGCTGCTGCCGCGACTCTCCGGTCGCCGCATTCAGGCCGTCAAGGTGCGCGACCGCAGACTTCGCTGGCCGGTGCCGGATGATCTCGAATCACGACTCCAGGGCAGCACCATCGACTCGCTGGAAAGACGTGGCAAATATCTGCTTGTCGGCGTGAGCAAGCCGCGATTCAGGAGCCACCTCCTCATTCATCTGGGCATGACCGGCACGTTGCGCATGGTCGGTGGCCCATCGCCTGTCGGCAAGCATGACCATATCGATGTGCACTTGGCCGATGGCCAGCATCTGCGCTATGGCGATCCCCGGCGCTTTGGCTGCTGGCTATGGGCCGGCGCAGACTGGGCCGCGCATCCGTTGCTCGCGGATCTCGGGCCGGAACCGTTCGACGACGATTTCAATGCCGCCTACCTGCATCGCGTCAGCCGGGGACGGACAGCATCGATCAAATCACTGATCATGAATGCGCATGTCGTGACCGGGGTCGGCAACATCTACGCCAATGAAGCCCTGTTCCGTGCGGGCATCCATCCCCTCGCCCGCTCCGGCAAGCTGTCTGCCGTCCGACTTGGCGGGTTGGTCCGCCACATCCGGGAAGTGCTGGCCGAAGCCATCGACGCTGGCGGCAGCTCGATCCGCGACTACGTGCAGAGTGACGGGGCATCGGGCTGGTTTCAGCTCAGATACGCCGTTTACGGCCGCGACGGCAAGGCCTGTCCGGCCTGCGCGAGTGTGGTCCGCCTCACCCGGGAAGCACAACGCGCGACGTTCTTCTGCCCGCGCTGTCAGAAGCGATAGGGTCGACCATGAACGAACCCTTCATCACCTCCCGGCTGGCAGACTTCCTGTCCTGGCGCAACGCCCTGAACCGCATCGTGCATCAGGCGCGCAACACGCTTGAGCGGCTGGAGGTGCTGGACGAAACTGCGTCGGCAGACCTTGACCGGCTGTTGTACCGGGTCGAGTCCGACCGGCTCAGCATCGCGTTCGTCTCCGAAGCTGAGCGCGGCAAGTCGGAACTCATCAATGCCCTGTTCTTTTCCGAGCGCAGGCGGCGCCTGCTGCCATCCGGCCCGGGCCGCAGCACGCTGTGCGTGACGGAGTTGCGCCACAACCCGGATGAACCGGTCGGCATCAAGCTGCTACCCATTGAAACGCGCGAAAGTGATGCAACCTACGCGGAACTGCTTGGCGATGACAGTGCCTGGCGCTTCGTGCCGTTCGTCTACGAAGAGTTCGACACCATCCAGCGCGCGTTGGTCGCACTTTCGGAGACGAAGCGGGTAACTCTTGCGGAGGCCGTCGCCTGGGGTCTGCACGCGGACGCGACCAGCCGTGCGGCCCATGGCGGCGTGTCGCTGATCGATGTCCCGCGCTGGCGCCACGCCATCATCAACATGCCGCATCCGGTGCTGCAAGCCGGCCTCGTTGTCATCGATACGCCCGGATTGTCCGCCCTAGCGGCAGAACCCGATCTTTCACGCAAGCGTCTGCCGCAATGCGACTGCGTGGTGTTCGTGATGGACAGCACGCAAGGATTGACCAAGCCCGACCTGACCATCTGGCGTGACTATCTGGGCGGCAAACCCGCCTATGGCCGCGCTCCAGAGGCGCCGCCGCAAAGTCGGCTGGTTGCGGTCAACAAGATTGATGCGCTGTACGACGAGGCGCCCAGTGATGGCGACGCATTACGCGACATCGACAAGATCGTGAAGGATGTTGCCGATCTGCTTCGGGTCGATCCCATGTGCGTGATCCCTCTGTCAGCAAGGCTCGGCTATATCGGCAAGACCGCCGGCGACAAAGACAAGCTCATCAAGAGCCGGCTTTACCAGATCGAGCGCGCCATCGTGCGCGAATTATCGGATGGTCGTCAGGTGTCGATGACTGCAGAGGCGCGCCGGATCCTGTCGGCGCAGGTCGACGCCGCGCGTGCGCACCTGGATGAGGACCGCTATGAGATGCTGGCCACGCTGCGTCAGATGGGTGAGCTGCGCGAGCGAAACCAGAAACTCATCGGCAATCTGATGGGCCAGGCGTCCAGCCATCTTGATCGTTACGAGGCGGCACTGAAAGAGGTGCGCATGCTGCGCCAATTCCATGTGCGTCTCACCGAAGAACTGGCGGCTGTCACCGACCGCGACCGCGCGCGCTTTGATGCCGACCGTACTGCGGATGAGCTCTCTGCCGCCCTTCTCCCCGGCGCGGTGGAGGAAATGGCCGAGGCTTATCTCACGGCCTGCCGCGAACGTATCCGTCATGTGGAAATCAAGATCGCCGAGATCAAGAAGGTGTATGAGGACGCCAGCGCGAAGCTTTCCCGAGATCAGGGCATGCCGCCCATCGAAATGCTGCCGTTCTCCACACAGCGCTTCACGACCGAACTGCAAAAGGCCGAAACCGAGCTCAAGGCGACGTCCGCGTTGCTGCTGAAGCGCGGCGGTGCGCTGGGACAGCATTTTCAGGAAACCTGCGGGGCTCGCGTGTGCCACATCTTCGAGATCGCCGCACGGGAGGGCAACTTGTGGATGCGCGGGATGCTGGCTGAACTGGATCGAGCGTTCGAACGGCTCAAGGATTCTTCGTTGCAGCGGGCGCAGGGCACGGAGAAACTGCGCATGGCGGACATCGATCTGGCCGAAAAGATTTCCGAACTTCAGGCCAGCCTAGAGGGAATCAAGTCGCGCCGCGTGGCCCTGGCCGAATTGGAGGCGGGAGTGGTCGCGCAACTGGAGCCGGGTCAGGCCGAAACCGCCTGAGGCGCCACGTCCGCCGACACTTTCTCCTGGCTCAGACGCAGGAACTTCACGTAGAGCGCATCGCGACTCTCGGTCCACTCTGGGTTGAGTGGGATGCAGTCCACTGGGCAGACCTGCTGGCATTGCGGGACATCGAAGTGTCCGACACATTCGGTGCACTTGGCCGGATCGATCTCATAGATCTCGACGCCCTGATAGATGGCGCCGTTCGGGCACTCGGGCTCGCAGACATCGCAATTGATGCACTGGTCGGTGATCATCAGAGCCATCGGCAGCTCCCGCACATCGGATGCAATCCCTTCAACGTCATTCGCCTTTACCCACCTTGCGTTTCAGCCATTCGGCAGTGATCGGATGGACAAAATCACCGACATCGCCACCCAGCACTGCAATCTCGCGAACAATGGTCGCGGAGATGAAGAGGTACTTGTCTGACGGGGTCAGGAAAATCGTTTCGACACCCGGGTTCAGCCGGCGGTTCATGCCGGCCATCTGGAATTCATATTCGAAATCGGACACCGCGCGCAAACCACGCAGGATGACGTCGCCGCCGTGCTCCTTGACGAAATCGGACAGCAAGCCGGCAAATCCGAAGACCTTGACGTTTGGATACGGCGCAAGCACTTCCTTGGCCAGCGCGATCCGCTCCTGCAGGGTGAAGAATGGGCGCTTGGCCTGGCTGTGCGCGACGCCCACCGTGACCTCGCCAAACAGGCGGGACGCGCGCGCGACCAGGTCCTCATGACCGCGCGTGATGGGATCAAATGTACCGGGGTAGACCGCTCGAATCATGGGCGCTGGGTATTGGGTGTACTGGGGTCGACTTGCGAATATTCGCATTGCAGCAACGCGAACCACACCGCGCCTGCCTGCGACTCGCGAATGATAAGCCATCCTTCGGGAGGCGGGTTCAGCACGTCGGGGCGCTGCGCCGCCTCGACATAGACTTTGGCGTCCTTTGCAAGCTTTGAGGGAAGCGCCGTCAGGAGTTCCCTCCAGGGATTCATTGCGAAGGGCGGGTCGAGAAACACCACGTCATAGCCACCGGTGCCGCGAAGCTCAAGAAAGGAAAGCGCGTCGCGCTGGTGTATCTCACCATGCCCGGAAACGGGGTCGCTCTCCTGAAGCGCCGCATGGCTGCCGCGAAGATGGCGCGCTACCGCGGCGTTTCGTTCGAGCCAATCGACACTGGCCGCCCCTCGCGACAACGCCTCAAGTCCGAGAATGCCCGTACCGGCAAAGAGATCCAGACAGCGCTTGCCGGCAATCGTCGGACCCAGCCAGTTGAACAGCGTCTCGCGGATGCGGTCGCCGGTCGGGCGCAGCCCTTCGGCTACCGGAACGCCGATGCGGCGGCTGCGCCACTGTCCGCCAATGATTCGAATTTCACCTGGCGCGGTGTTTCGGCTGGCGGCTTGGCGTGATGTGGCCGCAGGGCTCGGCCTGACTTCATCGCGCGTGGACGTGCGAGCTTTTGTGTGGACTTTCTGGCGCGGCGATTTCACGCGGCGAGCTTACCGTAAAATGCGGGCTCCTCCTGATCACGCCCACCATGTTCCCCATCTTCAAGAAGTCCGCCGACGACAACTCGGCCGCCAGCAAGCCGGGTTGGTTCGACCGTCTGAAATCCGGGTTGGCGCGCACGTCGGCGCAGATGAAATCGGGCCTCGGCAGCCTGTGGGGCCGCGAGCGCGTCGATGAGGCCTGGTTCCAGGACCTGGAGGACACCTTGCTCATGGGGGATGTCGGCCCCAAGGCCACCCATCGCATCATCACAGACTTGCGCAAGGCAACCGTGGCAGGCGACCCGGCAGCGTTGAAGAGCCAATTGTCCGGTGCGATTCATCAGATGCTTGCGCCGCTCGCCGTCCCGCTGGATACCGGCACTCACAAGCCCTTCGTCATCATGACCGTCGGCGTGAACGGGGCGGGCAAGACCACGACCATCGGCAAACTGGCACGCCACTTTCTCGACGAGGGCAAGACTGTTCTGCTGGCGGCGGGCGATACCTTCCGCGCTGCCGCTCGCGAGCAGCTCGCCACCTGGGGGGAACGCAGTGGCATCACGGTCATCGCGCAGGAAGGCGCGGATCCGGCCGCAGTCATTTTTGATGCCGTCCAGGCGGCCAAGGCACGCGGCATCGACATCGTCATTGCCGATACGGCGGGCCGTCTGCCAACACAGCTGCACCTGATGGATGAACTGAAGAAAATTCGTCGCGTCATCGCCAAGGCCGACGAGACGGCCCCGCATGAAGTTCTGCTGGTCCTGGATGCCAACACGGGTCAAAACGCCCGCGCGCAGGTCGATGCCTTCGATGCGGCGTTGGGCGTGTCCGGCCTCGTTCTGACCAAGCTGGATGGCACGGCGCGAGGCGGCGCGGTCTTGGGCATGGCGACCGCAGACCATCTGATTCCCATCCGCTTCATCGGCGTCGGCGAAGGCATTGATGATCTGCAGCCCTTTGAGGCCCGGGCGTTCACGGAGGCATTGCTCCAATGATCCGTCTGACTGATGCCGGCAAGCGCTATGCGGCAGGCGACGAGGCCTTGAGATCGGTGACGCTCGAGATCTCCGCTGGTGAATTCGTGGCGGTCACCGGCCAGACGGGGGCAGGCAAAAGCACGCTGCTGAAGCTGATTGCGGGACTGGAGCGGGCCACCTCGGGCACGGTGCTTGTCAATGGCCAGAATCTCAGCAGCCTGGGCACGGCGGGCCTGGCCGCGCTGCGCCGTTCCCTTGGGATCGTGTTTCAGGATCACAAGCTGCTCTTCGACCGCAGCGCATTCGACAACGTGATGTTGCCGCTCGAAATCGCCGATTTCCCGCTGAAGGAGGCGCAACGTCGCGCACGGGCGGCACTGGACAAAGTCGGCTTGCTGGCCCGCGAAAAAGCCAATCCGATCAGCCTGTCCGGCGGCGAACAGCAACGGCTGTGCATTGCCCGAGCCATCGTGAGCCGCCCTTCCATCCTGATTGCGGATGAGCCCACCGGCAATCTGGATGCGGACTATGCCAGCGCGATCATGGCCCTTTTTCGCTCCTTCAATCAGGTGGGCGTGACCGTCGTGCTCTCCACCCATGACCTGCCGGCACTCGCGACCGTGCCGGCACGTCGAGTCGAGTTGAAGGACGGTCGGATCGCCACCGCCGTGGTGACAGCATGACGTCCCTGTTTACCGCGCATCGCAATGCACTGCGACGGGCGCTAGCCCAGCTGCGCAGCCAGCCGCTGGGCACTCTGCTGTCACTGTTTGTATTGGGTTGCGCCCTGGCGATTCCGCTGGCCCTGCACAGCGCCCTCGAGAGCATCAAGTCAGCCACCTATCGCATTGGCACCGACGCGGAAGTGAACGTCTTCATGGATGTTCAGTCCACGATTGAAGACGCGAACCGGATGCGCGCAGCCCTGGCGGGACTGCCGGACGTGTCCAGCGCGCGGCTGGTGACCAAGGAGGCCGCACTGGCAGACCTCAAGAAGCGGCCCCAGCTCGCCGACCTGGTCAGCAGCCTGGATGGCAATCCGTTGCCGCATGCGGTCATCCTGAAACCGGTGTCGAGCGATCCGGCCACCCTGGATCGGATTCGGGCGGCAGCCGGCAAACAGCCCGGCGTTGATCGCATCTCGGCGGACTTTGAATGGGTGCGAAAGCTTCGCCGGATCGTGGCGGTGGGCGAGGCCGTCATCCTCGCCGCGGCTTTGCTTCTCTCAGTAGCCGTGGTTTTGGTCATCGGCAACACGATCCGTCTGGAGGTGCTCACGCGACGCGACGAAATCTCGGTCTGCACGCTGATTGGTGCCTCGGCGAGTTTTGTCCGGCGCCCATTTCTGTATTTCGGCTTTCTTGCCGGGGCGCTCTCGGCCATGCTGGGCTGCGCCATCGCCATGGCCGGCATCTTCTGGGCCAATTCCCATCTTTCCGCCCTGGCTGCAGAATACGGGATTCAGTTCAGCATTCAGCAGCCGAATGCCAAGATAGCAATTACTTACATTCTTGTCATTGCATTCTTAGCATTGACTGGCGCCGTGCTTTCGGCCGCATCCGTTGCACGTCAGCGCTGATGCCGCGTTGCAGTGGTCATGGAACGATTCAGCAATTTGGCACTCAAAGACTTAGAGTGCTAACATTCAGTTGAATACAGGAGGAACCATGACTGCTGCCACCATGCAATTGCCGGCGTTGTCGGTATCCAGCATCGAAAGCTACATCAGCACCGTGAATCGAATTCCGATGCTGACCCCGGAACGCGAGCAGGAACTCGGCCAGCGCCTGAAGCGCGATGGCGATCTCACCGCGGCCAGTGAGCTTGTGCTGTCCCATCTACGGCTGGTCGTGTCCGTTGCCCGCAACTATCTGGGCTATGGCCTGCCCCACGCCGACCTCATTCAGGAAGGGAACATCGGCTTGATGAAGGCGGTGAAACGCTTCGATCCGGACCGCGGCGTGCGGCTCGTTTCGTTCGCGGTGCACTGGATCAAGGCCGAGATTCACGAATACATCATCAAGAACTGGCGCATGGTCAAGGTCGCCACGACCAAGGCTCAGCGCAAGCTCTTCTTCAATCTGCGCAGCATGAAGCCGAATTTCGGTTCGCTGAGCCCGCGGGAATTGGCCGAGGTCGCGAAACAGCTCGACGTCAAGGAATCGGACGTGGCCGAGATGGAAATGCGGCTCAACGGCCAGGAAATCTCCCTGGAGCCCACGGTGGACGAAGGCGAGGATTGGGTCAGCCCCATTGCCTATCTGCCGGACGCGGGCCAGGAACCGCTGGCTGTGCTGCAGCGCGAGGAAAAGGAAGTGGCCGCGACCGAAGGACTGCAAGCCGCATTGGCGTCTCTGGACCCGCGCAGCCGCCGCATCATCGAAACGCGCTGGCTGAATGAAGGCTCGGAAATGACGCTGCATGAGCTCGCCGCCGAGTATGGTGTTTCGGCAGAGCGAATTCGCCAGATCGAAGCCAAGGCGATGCAGAAGATGAAATCGGCCCTCGCGCACTACGCCGCCGCCTGACACCCAAAAAACTCAGGCACCAAAAGCAGCGGGCCTTGTGACTAACTGAAGTCCTGTGGACTTCGGTTGGACGGCTAGACGGTCCCGCAGGGATGCTGGCATCGCCCTAGCGATGCCAGCACAATATTCGCAAGGCCCGTTTTGCTTTCTACACGATGATCGCAGGCTACTTCGCCGCGATCACCTGCATCTCGACCTTCCATTCCGGTTTCGCCAGGCGAGCCTGCACGGTGGCGCGCGGCGGCGTCTGGCCCTGGACGACCCAGGCGTCCCACACCGCATTCATGGCGGGAAACTCGGCCATGTCGGCGACAAAGATGGTCGTGGACAGAATGCGGGATTTGTCCGTTCCCGCCTCGGCGAGCAACTTGTCGATGGCGGCCAGTACCTGACGCGTCTGGCCGGCCATGTCCTGGGAGCCGTCCTCCGCAACCTGCCCGGCGAGATAGACGGTGTTGCCGTGAACCGCCATTTCCGACAGGCGCGGGCCAACGTGAAAGCGCTGAATGCTCATGGGTTTTCCTTCATCAGACGTTTGAAATCCGGCGTCATCTTCTCGGGCGGCATGCCGTAGTTGACGAAGAGGCGCAGCCGGCCCTTCGGATCAAACACCAGCATGCCGGCGGTGTGATCGACAGTGTAGGTTTCCGGCGTTTTGCCCGGTTGCTCGCGCACGAATATCTTGAAATCGCTCGCGGTCTTGGCCACCGCATCGGCTGTGCCAGTCAAACCCAGGAACGATGGATGGAAAGACGGGACGTAGCGGGACAGGACCTCTGGCGTATCGCGTTTCGGATCAACGGAAACAAAGAGAACCTGCAATCGCCCGGCATCATCGCCCAGCTGCCCCATCACGGTTCGCATGTCAGCGAGCGTGGTCGGACAGACGTCCGGGCAGTGCGTGAAGCCGAAGAACACCGCCACCACCTTTCCGCGAAACTCGGTCAACGAACGCGGCTTGCCATGGTGATCGGTGAGGCGAAAGTCGGTGCCATAGCCCTGGATGCCGGTGATGTCGATGGCATTGAAGGCGGCCGGCTTGTCGGTACAGGCAACAAGTCCCGAGAGCAGGACCACTGCGAATATTCGCAGCGCCAGGAGCGCCTGCCGGGCCATCACCAGAGCAGCGGGGCGTAATGATCCAGCAAGAGCGCAGCGAAGAGGAGCGCGAGATACAGGATCGAGTAGGAAAAGGTACGCCGGGCGAGTGCGTCGTTGTATGCCCGGTATAGCTTGACCGCGTAGTAGAGGAACACCGCATCAAGCAGCAACACCGCACCGAGGTAAATCCAGCGGCTCATGCCGACTGCGAACGGCAGCAGCGTCGCGGCAGTCAGCATGATCGTGTAGAGCAGCAGGTGGAGGCGGGTGAAGGCTTCGCCGTGGGTGACCGGCAGCATGGGCATGCCTGCCTTCTCGTATTCCTTGCGGCGATACAGTGCCAGCGCCCAGAAGTGCGGCGGCGTCCAGGCAAAAATAATCAGGAAGAGAAGGAGCGCGTGGGGCGAGACGTCGCCCGTGACCGCCGCCCAGCCCAACACCGGTGGCATGGCGCCCGAGGCGCCGCCGATGACGATGTTCTGCGGCGTCGCCGGCTTGAGGATGACGGTATAGATGACTGCATAGCCCACGAAGGTCGCGAGCGTGAGCCACATGGTGGTGAGGTTGACCTGGGTATGGAGCACCAGGAGGCCCGCACCGCCCACCACGCCGGACAGCGCGAGTATCTGGGTGTCGGTGATCGTGCCGGCCACGGTTGGTCGGGCGCGGGTGCGCGCCATGTGCGCATCAACGCGCTGCTCGACCAGACAATTGAACGCAGCCGCCGCACCGGCAACCAGGGCAATGCCCAAGGTGGCCCACAGCATCAGCGGCACGTTCCACGGCATGCCGGCCGGTATGGCGAGCATCATGCCGATGACCGCCGTGAACACGATCAATGCGTTGACCCGAGGCTTGCAGAGCTCGAAGAACTGGGCAAGGGTGCTTCGGGGTGGCAGAGGGAGAGGAAGGGGCTGCGACATAGGCACTTCGAGTCAAACTCGGGCAGCGGCCGGCATGTTCATGCCGCTGCTTGCAGATACATTGAGACGGAAATTGATCAGAACCAGCCACGCCAGCAGGAGCGCAGCCCCGCCATTATGCGCCACCGCGAGGGGGAGCGGCAGGCTCCAAATGACATTGCCGACACCAATGAAGACCTGAAGAGCGAGGAAAAAGACGAGTCCCCAAGCCAACTGGCTGGCTTTGTGCGCGGCCAACCGCCAGGCCAGCACCAGCAAGACTGCGGTCGTGATCAAGGCCCCGATGCGATGGATCCAATGGATGGCGCGCAGGGCTTCCATGCTGAGGAATTGGCCGTCCGGTCCGACACCCAGTGGGCGGATCACATGAAAGGCGTGTTCGAATTCCATGGGAGGAACCCAGACGCCTGCGCATTTGGGAAAATCAACGCAAGCCAAAGCCGCGTAGTTGGTGCTGACCCACCCACCCAGCACGATCTGTCCGATAAGAACCAGCAGGCCGATCACTGCGAATATTCGCAGGTTGAGCGTCGGCTGCAGTGCGGGGGCCTGTGCCCACTCGATACCCTGACGCAAGGTCAGCCAAACAAGCAGCGCCAGGATGGCCATGCCACCCATGAGGTGGGAAGTGACAATGGCGGGCTTGAGCAACATGGTCACTGTCCAGGCACCCAGCGCCGCCTGAAAAATCACCAGTATGGCCAACCCGGTCGCCAGTCCCGGTGACTGTCCGAGCGTGCGTCGATTTCGCCATGCGGCGAAAGCCAAGGCAGCGATCATGGCGCCGACAATCATCGCGATGTAGCGATGGGCCATTTCCTTCCACGCCTTGGCCAGCGTGACCGGACCATCCGGCAGGACCGATTCTGCGGCGCGAATGTCCTTCAGGGACTGGTTCGGCATGAAATTGCCATAACAGCCTGGCCAGTCGGGGCAGCCCAGACCCGCATCAGAAAGCCTCACATATGCGCCCAGGACCACCAGAACGAACACGGTTGCAGTCGTGATCTGAACCAGCCGCCGATAGCGCAAGGGATTGGGGCCAAGCCACACAATCAGCCCGACGATAATCGCGAGCGAGATCAGGCCCAGCAAGCCACGTTCGAATCCGGTCATTCCCATGGCGTTATCCGATTCGCGAGGCCTTGAGTAGGCGCTCCATATCCTTCACCACGCCCTTGAGATCTGCACCGGGACCGTGGCGCATCATCACATTGCCCAGCGGGTCGACAATGAAGAGGAGTTCGCCAACCGGCTGGCCATCCGGGAGCGCTTTGGCCAACGCGGCGTTCACCTCCGGACCACCAATCCAGATGAGATCAGGCACGCGCGCCGCAAATGTCGGGTCGAGCACTCCGCGGCGAACCAGGAAGGCCCGCTGCACGCGCGGCTGATTCTTGCCAAGCGCAGCATGCACTTGCCGCATGTCTACCAGACGACCTTCGCAGGCGGCATCGCACGGCAGATCACCGACATGAAGGAGGACCCACTTTCCGTTGAGCGCCTCCAGTTCTGACCATTTCTTTGTCGAAAGACCTGTAGCTTCCATGCGTGTGGGCGTCTCTGCCAATTGCACGACGGGATTGAGCAGCAGGCCCTTGTTGGTAAACGATGACGGTTTCCAGAAATGGAACGCCAACCAAGCAAGAATGAATGGCGCGGCGAAGAGAAGAAAGAGCAGGATCAGCTTGATGCGTGCATTCATGTCGGTTTCACAGTGCGGAAATTGAGCCCCAGCCAGAGCACCACCACCAGAGAAGCCAGCGCGTACCACTGGAACGCGTAGCCCTGGTGCTTCTCGATCCCGAGGTCAGGCCGCTCTGAAACGGCTGCCAAACCCGGCGCCGGCACATTAGACAGCAGAATCAACGGGAACACCGGCTCCCTGAGGTGCGCCGCGGCGCGATCGATGGTCAGGTTTTGCCACAACGCCCCCTGGACAGTGTTGTCGGACAGTTCCACGAACCGGCGAATGGGTGGCACGGCCAAGCCTGCAACTTCCACCTTTTCGCTCGGGGCGGGGATGACGGGCATGTTCGGGTACTCCCGCGGCCTGGCCAACCATCCACGGTTGACCAGAATTACTCGGCCGGTCGATTCGAGCCGGAAGGGCGTCAACAAATGGACACCCACCCGGTTACCCTGGTTCTTGTTGTCGAGAAATATCTGCCGATCGGTTTCGAATTGGCCACGTGCGACGACCCGACGGAAGGTCAGCGGTTCGGTGTTTCCCTCATCACCTCTGACCCACTGCGGGCCAAGAACCTGCCGTTCCTGAAGCTGCGACTGGACAGCGAGTTTCTCAGCCGCCCGTCCTTGCTGCCAGTTGCCAAGCGAAACGGTCGCCGCGACGGCCAGACCGGCGGCGAGGGTGGGGATCAGGCTGGGACGAAACTTCCGGGTCATGTTCGATTCTGAGAGACAATATCCATCTGTCAGCGCCCGATGCAGAGGTGCATGCTCAGGGCGTGATGTTTCCAATCGGAGTGCGTTCAAATGAAGATTGTCGTTGTCCTGCTTTTGCTGGTCGTCATCGCGAGCCTGTTCAGCGGGCTCTTTTTCCTATTCAAGGACAAGGGGCAAGGCACGCGTATGGCCAAAGCGTTGACCATACGCGTCGGCGTTTCCATCGGTATTTTCATATTGCTGATGGCGGGGTATTACTTCGGGCTGTTTCCCGCCAAATAGTTCACCGGCGAAAGCCCGATAGCCAAACACTCAACTTTCAGACAATGAAAAGGCCGCACCGGGTGCGGCCTTTTCATTAGTGTTTTCCAGCGGCGCCATGGGCCGCGAAGCTTCAAACCAGCCAGTAGACCACAACAAACAAACCAAGCCAGACCACGTCCACAAAATGCCAGTACCAGGCGACCGCCTCGAACGCGAAATGGCGCTCAGCCGTGAAATGGCCCTTCAGGCTGCGTGCCAGGATCACAATCAGCATCGTTGCACCCAACGTCACATGGAAACCGTGAAAACCGGTCAACATGAAGAAGGTGGAGCCAAAAATGCCCGATGTCAGCTTGAGATTGAGGTCCGAGTAGGCGTGAACATATTCATACACCTGGAAGCCCAAGAAGATCACACCCAGCAGAATGGTCAGGAACAGCCCGGCAATCAATTGACTGCGCTTGTTCTGCAGCAGCCCCCAATGCGCCCATGTGATCGTGCCGCCCGATGCCAAGAGCAAGGCGGTATTCAGCGCCGGGATGCCCCAGGCGCTCATGGTGCCAAACTGGTAGGCCGGATTGGGATCAAAATAGGGTCCGGCAGTTGGCCACGCCGAGCTGTAGGCATCCCACAGGAGCCGGTTGTCCATGTCACCGAGCCATGGCACCGAGTAGACGCGCGCATAGAACAGCGCGCCAAAGAATGCTGCGAAAAACATCACCTCGGAGAAGATGAACCAGCCCATGCTCCAGCGGAAGGACATGTCGACCTGCTTGTCGTACAGGCCGCGTTCGCTTTCACTGATGACATCGCCGAACCAGCCAAACAGCATCCAGATCAGGATGGCTGAGCCAAAGGCAAGAATGATCCAGCCGCCAGGCTGAATGCTGTTCATTGCGAGAACCCCGCCAATGGCCATGAAGAACAGCGCCGTCGAACCCACCAACGGCCACTTGGACGGCGGTGCGAAGTAGTAACCCCCGGTATGTGCACTCACTTTGAAACTCCCTTTTGTTCGACTGCCGGCAATTGCCTAGTTGTATCCCTGACCTGATGACTACTTCGCCACGATGGCTCGCACCAACAAAAACAGTACAACCACGAAAACCAACGCACTCACCACGCCTGCCAGAATGACCTGGACAGGTTTCAATCGCTTCTGGTCGGCTTCATACTCGGATTGCTTTCTGACCCCGAAGAAACTCCAGAAGACGGCCCTGAATGCATCCAGCATCAGCTGCCCGTTCCCTTTACAACCGCTCCGCGCTCGGCTGTCACGTCAAAGAATGTATACGAAAACGAGACCGTATCAACCGCCTCATCCACATCTGCGGTGACTCGGAAGACGATAGGCATGTCCCGGGTCTCACCCGGACCGAGCGTTTGATCGGAGAAGCAGAAACATTGCAGCTTTTCCACCTTGCGGCCCGCCTCAGGCGGCAGGACGCTGTAGACGGCCTTGCCAACCATGGGTTTGTCAAATGGATTGGTAACCCGGTACATGACCGTCGTGAGCTCTCCGGGATGAATGCGGACACTGCGTTGCAGCGGTTCGAAATGCCATCCCATGTTCTGATTGCGCGTGGCGAGCAACTCAACAGTCAAGGTCCGCGACGTATCGACCTGGGTGTTCCCGGCGCCGGCGATCACGCGTGACTGGGTGATACCCAGCTGTTCGCAAATGACGCGGTACAGCGGAACCATGGACGCGCAGAACACCAACATCACCGGCACGATCAAGGCCAGCTTCAGACCGAGCGCCCGGTTCTCCCTGCGAATTTCCGAAGTGGCGGCTGCACTCACGACTTGTTGATGATGATGGCGATGAAGAAGAACAGCGCGACACCGGCCAGGATCAATCCCGTCCTGACCGTGCCGCGATGTCGCTGATCCTGGTCCTGGTCCTGTGACATGTTCACTTCACAACCGGCTGGACTTCGAACGAGTGATAGGGGGCGGGAGACGGCAGATGCGTCCACTCCAGGGAATCCGCACCCTCCCACTGCTTGTCCTTCGCCGGCTCACCGCTCTTGTAGGACATGTACAGCGTGATCATGAAGAAGATCTGACCTGCAGCGAGGAAGAACGCTCCGATCGACGAGATCATGTTCCACTCGGCAAACTGCAGCGCATAGTCCGGAATGCGGCGCGGCATGCCGGCGAGACCAAGGAAGTGCTGCGGGAAGAAAGTCAGGTTGAACCCGATGGTGGTCCACCAGAAATGCAGCTTGCCGAAGGACTCGTTGTACATCTTGCCGGTCCATTTCGGCCACCAGTAGTACACGCCACCGAAGATCGCGAAGCTCGCACCCGCCACCATGGTGTAGTGGAAGTGCGCCACGACGTAATACGAGTTATGCAGCGTGATGTCCACCGGCGTGATCGCCAGCACGAGCCCGGTGAATCCGCCCATGGTGAACATGAACAGGAATCCCAACGACCAGAGCATGGGCGTCTCAAATGTGAGCGAGCCGCGCCACATGGTTGCGATCCAGTTGAACACCTTCACCCCGGTGGGCACCGCAATCAGCATGGTCGCGTACATGAAGAACAGTTGCCCCGCCGCCGGCATGCCGACGGTAAACATGTGGTGGCCCCAGACGATGAACGAGAGGATGGCGATGGATGCCGTCGCATAGACCATGGAGGCGTATCCAAAGAGCGGCTTGCGCGAAAACGCCGGGATGATCTGCGAAACGATGCCGAACGCCGGCAGGATGATGATGTACACCTCTGGATGACCGAAGAACCAGAAGATGTGCATGAACATGGTCGGGTCACCGCCACCTGCCGCGTTGAAGAAGCTGGTGCCAAAGTGACGATCCGTCAGCAGCATGGTCACGGCACCCGCCAACACCGGCATCACGGCGATCAGCAGATAGGCGGTGATGAGCCAGGTCCAGACGAACAACGGCATTTTCATCAGCGTCATGCCGGGAGCACGCAGGTTCAACACCGTCGTCACGATGTTGATGGAGCCCATGATTGACGACGCGCCCAGAATGTGCACGGCAAGGATGGTCATGTCGCCGGCAATGCCCGATTGGGTAAACAGGGGCGGATAAAGCGTCCAGCCCGACTGGATCGCACCACCTTCGACGAAGAACGATGCTGCCAGCAGGATGGCAGCCGGCGGAAGCAACCAGAAGCTCCAGTTGTTCATGCGCGGGAACGCCATGTCGGCCGCGCCAATCTGCATCGGGATCAACCAATTGGCGAAGCCAACAAACACGGGCATCACAGCGCCAAACACCATGATCAGCCCATGCAGGGTCATGAAGGAATTGAACGTCTCCGGCTGCAAAATTTGCAAGCCCGGCATGAAGAGTTCGGCACGAATGCCCAGACTCAGGAACCCACCCACAATCGCCATCAACAGGCCGAAAAGCAGGTACATCGTGCCGATGTCCTTGTGGTTGGTCGTGAACAACCAGCGCGTGATGCCTTGCGGATAATGGTCGTGTTGATCCGCAGCGTGATCAGCGGTGTGCGTGGTGGCGGTCATGGCGTTCTCCGTTACGTGTTCGTTCGATCGGCACGCTTACTTGCGCGCGGCCTTGACGTCAGCGGGCATCAGGGCGTCGCCCGTCTTGTTGCCCCAGCTATTGCGAGTGTAGGTGGCTATGGCCGCGAGTTCGACGTCCGACAGACGATCAAAGCCCGACATCAAGGTGCCCTGGCGCCCTTTGAGCAGAACGGCAAGGAGCGGCCCTTTCTGGCCGACAACGACAGCCGAGCCGTCCAGCGCCTTTGCCTTTATTGCTGCATTGCCCTTGCCGTCTCCCTGGTGGCAGGCGGCGCAATTTGCCGAGTACAGCGATTCTCCCGCCTGCTTCAACTCATCAACGGTCCATTTCTTGCCCGGCTCGTCAACCAGCGCAGCGACTTTGGGCGCTTCTGCAGCCACAGGCGCTTCACTCTTGATCGCAAATTTTGTCTTGGCTTCCTTGACCCATGCGTCGTAGTCCGCCTGATCCTTGGCAACAACCGTGATCGGCATGTAGCCATGCAGCTTGCCGCAGATCTGGCTGCATTGGCCCTTGTAAGTGCCCGCCTTGTCGACCTTGAACCAGGAATCCTTGATGAATCCCGGGATGCCGTACTGGTTGACCCCGAGCGTGGGCACATACCAGCCATGCAACACGTCGTTGGAGGTGATGAGCAGGCGAACCTTCTTGCCTACCGGGACCACCATGGGGTTATCGACCTCAAGCAGGTAGTTTGGCCCTTTCGCCTCGGTGGCAGGCACGCCGGGCTGACCCACTTGCGACCAGGGTGTAGCCAGGTTGCTGTAGAAGGACAAGCCGTCCTGTTGATACTCATACTGCCAACCCCACTGGTAGCCGACCACTTTGATCGTCAGATCCGGGTTGGAGGTGTCCTTCATCGCCAAAACCGTCTTGGTGGCGGGAATGGCCATGACGATGAGAATGATGAAGGGGATGACCGTCCAGATGATTTCAATCAGCGTGCTCTCGTGGAAATTGACATCCGGCTTCGCGCCCTGGGACTTCCGGAACTTGAATACCGAGTAGAACATCGCGCCAAAGACCAGCACGAAGATGATCACGCAGATGACCAGGATATAGAGGTGGAGGTCATAGATCTCGCCGGCGATGCCTGTCGCTGGCGGCGGAATGTTCACGTCGTAGGCGGCGTGTGCACTGGACACCATCCCAACCAGCGCCAGCAGGCCCGCGCGCAACGTTCCGCAGATGGCCTTCATTTGCCCCGCGAATGCGGCGGAAACGACCTGCCCGATTTTTGCATTGTTGATCATTGCGTTCTCTTTGTGATTCCGAATTTTCTCAAGTGCGATTCATCGATGATCACGAATCACACCGGCAAGCTCCCTGACGAGACCCTCACGCTGGTCCTCGGGAAGAAAAGTCCCGACCTCATATCGCCGCCCGGCATACCGCAGACCCACCACCAGACGTCCATCAATTCTCTGCTGTTCAACCTTGAGCCAGCAGGTTGCACCGCTTGCTGCCACATCCCTGCCCAGACGACGTGCTCGGTACGTCCATGCACCTGATCGAAACTCGAGCGCCTCGAAGTCGGAATCGCCATCGGCGATGCGCTTAAACGCCCAGACCAGACCTACAATCTCAAGTCCCGCAAAAGGCAACACCCACCAGACGCCGGCCAGCGCAAACGCCCCGGCCACAATAAGCGCGATGCCGCCCAACATGCCCAACCAGATCGACCGGCCCGCCGGATTGAGGGATCTGTTGGGGAACCAACGCCTCTGATATGGAACGTCCGCCAAGCGCCACCTCGATCTTGATCCAAACGCCAACCGCATCGGCGATCAGGCGCATGAAAGAAGTGATCGACAGATATGCTCTGCCACCCGACTTCTCGGGATTTTCCAACCATCAACATGCTATTTTAGCGCACCGCGATTGGGCGCCGCAACCTGAGGGTCATTCGCTTGCGAGCGAACTGCCCATTTTCGGTGGAGGGGAGGCGATCGAGTCATCGTCAACCGCGTCGCCCGGGATGGTGTAGCGACCGTCGGCCCAGGCACCCAAGTCGGTCAATCGACAGCGTTCACCGCAAAAGGGCCTGAAAGGGTTGTCCGGGGCAAATCGCGACTCCCCGCCGCAAGATGGGCAACTGACGATACGGACCATGATCAGAGATTGCAGTAGATCAATTCGAAATCAATATCCTCTTCGTACAGGCGGGTGCGTTGCACACTTCCCGGCAGGATGAAGCGGATGTTGAGCGCGTACTTGTTGGCGCTGATTTCCGGCACGCAGGGCAGATCCTGGCGCAGCACCAACCGCAGCATTTGAGCCATGCGCTCTGTGGGCATCTGCTGGAACGCCCCCCGATACGCGACCAGTGGCACGGATTTGCCACTCTCCCGCAATACGCGGAGGACGATTCTCAGCGCCTCCAGAATGGGGGTCATTGGCGCCAACCAGGCCCGCAGGTCGGCTTGCCTTGATGCAGGATCATGATGCAGCCACTGGTGGTACGACGGCGCATCGAACTCGCAGACGCCGCCGGGGATCGCGCTTCGCTGCTTGATGGCCATGAGCCATTCGTTTTCCCTCAGGTGCTGGCCGGTCTTTCCGGAGGAGGCGATGAGCGCCGCGAAAACCGCTGAAATTTCAGCCAGAACTTCGGAGAGCTTCTCTTCCGAAATGGCGGGGTTGTCGCGCAATGCTTCCAGAAAGACGCGCTGCCGGTCTAGTTCCTGGAGCAGGTCCGACTTGAGATCACCGCGGCTGGCAACCTCAAGGATCTCGAAAACGCCCGCCAGAGCCGAGTGATGCTCATAGGCCGAGTCCTTCTCGATGAAGTACAGTACCCGATCAAACAGGTCTTCCAGCCGCAACAGAGTGCGAACCCGTTCGTTGAGAGGGTATTCGTAGACGATCACTGGGGCGGCTCGAAATTTGTCAATTCTCTCCCATGGCGCCGGGTTTGACAATTTCGGCTTGCCGGACGGGGCCATGCTTGCCATGCCCCAGCGCCGAACAGCCCGGACGGGTGTGGGCGGACTACGTCCACTGCCGCACCCAGTCGGACACCTGTACCGACAAGGCATCCATGTCGGCATTGTTGACCAGCACCCGATCGGCGAGTTGGAGCCGTATGCACCGGCGCGATTGGGACGTCAGGATGGCCTGCGCGACACCCAGATCCATTTTTCTCTCGTTCACAAGCCTGTCGAGCTGGACGCCCGTCGGGCAGTCGACCACGACGACCTCGCGAAAGCGACCCGCGTACCCCAATGCCTCGAAATACAGCGGAATGGCGACTGCACAGCGGGCGCTCCCTTGGTCCGCCAGGAATTTGTTCACCCGCTCCCGGATCAGCGGATGAAGAATGCCCTCCAGCCGGGCGCGCGCTGATGCGTCGGAGAAGACTATGTTGCGCATGCGCGGACGATCCAGTGCACCGTCAGCGGTGAGGCAGTCTGGCCCGAATTCCTTGAGCAAGGCGGGGATCGCGGAGCCACTCGGTGCCGAGATGTCCGCAGCGACGTGATCGGTATCCAGCAGCGGGATGTCGTGCTGAGCGAGCAATCTCGCGACCGTCGACTTTCCCGTCGCGATACCGCCGGTCAGCGCGACGGCATTCACACGGCGCCGGGCATGCGCCCGAGGTACCAATTGTTGAGCTGCTGCCCCCAGAGCATGGCGATGAATCCCGCAGCGGCCAGATAGGGCCCGAAGGGAATCTTGCCGCCCTTGTCACGGCCTGCCAGTGCAATTCCGACCAGACCCACGACGGCGCCGACCGCCGCCGAAAGCAGGATGATGAGCGGGATCATCTGCCAACCCAGCCACGCACCCAGCGCGCCAAGGAGCTTGAAGTCGCCAAAGCCCATTCCTTCCTTGCCGGTCAGCAGTTTGAATCCCCAGTACACCGACCAGAGAGAGAGATAGCCCGCGGCCGCACCGATGACTGCGGAACGGAGATCGACAAACGTCCCGAACGCGTTGACCAGCAGGCCGAGCCAGAGCAGCGGCAAAGTCAGATCATCCGGGAGCAGTTGCGTGTCGGCGTCGATGAATGTCAAGGCAATGAGCACCCACAGAAAGATCATCGCCCAGAATGCCTGGGCACCCCAGCCGAGGTGCATGGCCAGATAGGCGGTCAGCGCGCCCGTCAGCAGCTCTACAATCGGATAGCGAATGCTGATGGGTGCCGCGCATGCCGAACACTTCCCCCGCAGAACCAGCCACGACAAGACCGGAATGTTTTCCATGGCGGTGATCTTGTGGCCGCAGGCGGGACAGGCCGAGCGGGGAGTCACCAGGTTGTAGCGCTCACTCGAAACAGGCGTTGTCTCTTGCTGACCGAGAAACTCAAGACACTGTGCTCGCCAGTCCCGCTCCAGCATTCGAGGCAGCCGATGTACAACAACATTCAGGAAACTGCCGACGCAGAGACCCAACAAAAACGCCACTGACGCGAACGCCAGTGGCGATGACTGAAGCAGGTAAGGATCCATTCGCTGCGGCTTTGCTCCGTCAGGATCAGACCACTTGACCCATCTTGAAGATCGGAAGGTACATTGCGATCACGAGACCGCCGATCAATCCGCCCAGCACCACCATGATGATGGGTTCCATCAGGCTGGACAGCGAATCCACGGCATCATCGACCTCGGCCTCGAAAAAGTCCGCCACTTTGGACAGCATTCCATCCAATGCGCCGGACTCTTCGCCGATCGCGCACATCTGCAACACCATGTTGGGAAACACGTTGCTGTTCTGCATTGCCACAGTAAGGCTCGAACCCGTACTGACCTCGCTCTGAATCTTTTTGGTGGCGTTGTAGTAAACCCGATTGCCCGCTGCGCCGGCGACGGAGTCGAGAGCCTCGACCAAGGGCACGCCTGCCGCAAACATCGTTGCAAGGGTTCTGGTCCACCTTGCCACCGTCGCCTTGCGGATCAAATCCCCAAAAATCGGCATCTTGAGCATGATGCGATCCATCGCAAATTGCATCGGCTCGGAGCGCTTCCATGTGTAGAAGAAGAACCACAAGGCGCCCCCGATGCTGCCAAAAATCAGCCACCAGTAGGCAACGAAAATCTCTGATATCGCCATCACCACGAGCGTGGGCGCAGGAAGGTCCGCTCCGAAACTTGTAAAGAGTTCCTTGAAGGTCGGTATCACAAAGATCATGATGACCGCGGTAATGACAAAAGCCACGACAATGATCGAAACAGGATAGAACAATGCCCCCTTGATCTTCGACTTGATTGCAAGGATTTTTTCCTTGTAAGTCGCGAGACGATCGAGAAGCGAGTCCAAGATACCCGCCTGCTCTCCCGCCGCAACGAGGTTACAGAACAAGCTGTCGAAATAGAGGGGGTACTTGCGAAAGGCCTGGGCAAGACTGCTGCCAGTCTCGACTTCGGTTTTGATTTCAAACAGCAACCTCGATACCGCAGGATTGTTATGCCCCTTTCCGACGATATCAAACGCCTGCAACAGCGGCACGCCCGCCTTCATCATCGTCGCCAGCTGCCGAGTGAAGAGCGTGATGTCCTTTTCCGTAACCTTCGATCCGCTGCCACCGCCAAGCTTTTTGACCTTGGTGACATTCACACCCTGGCGGCGCAAGGTCGCCTTGACGACTGCGTCGCCGGAAGCTCGGATTTCGCCCTTGACGACCTTTCCGGACTTGTCCTTGCCTTCCCAGGCGTACGCATAAACTTTGACGTCCTTGGCTTCCTTCTTCGCCGCTGCCGCTGTGGTGGCCATTGCTCAGTCTCCTATTCGTTCGTGCAGGCTTCGACTTCCTCGAGGGAAGTCATGCCTGCCTTGACCTTGCGCAGGCCGGATCGGCGCAGGTCGCTCACGCCTTCACGGCGCGCTTGGTCGGCCAGATCAATGGCCGTTCCATTCTTCATGATGATACGGCACATCTCTTCCGAGATGGGCATCACCTGATAGATGCCCACCCGGCCTTTGTAGCCCGACTTCTTGCAAATGTCACAGCCCACCGGACCGTACGGTTGCCAGGTGCCATCCAGTTCGTCTTCGTTGAATCCTGCCCGCAGCAACGCCTCTTGCGGAATTTCCACCGGCTTCTTGCAGGAACAGAGCTTTCTCGCGAGTCGCTGGGCGGTGATCAGAATCACCGACGATGCGATGTTGAACGGGGCGATGCCCATGTTCATCAGGCGCGTCAGCGTGGTGGGCGCATCGTTGGTGTGCAGCGTGGACAGCACCATGTGTCCGGTTTGTGCGGCCTTGATCGAAATCTCGCCAGTTTCAATGTCGCGGATCTCACCGACCATGATGATGTCCGGATCCTGGCGCAGGAACGCCTTGAGCGCTGCCGCAAACGTCAAACCGGCCTTGTCGTTGACGTTGACCTGGTTGATGCCGGGCAGGTTGATTTCCGCCGGGTCTTCCGCAGTCGATATGTTGATGCCGGGCTTGTTCAGGATGTTGAGACAGGTATACAGGGACACCGTCTTGCCGGAGCCGGTCGGGCCGGTGACCAGCACCATGCCGTAGGGTCGCTGGATGGCGTTCATCAACGCCTCCTTCTGCTCCGGCTCATAGCCCAGCGCATCGATCCCCAGCGTGGCGCTGGAGGGGTCGAGAATACGCATACAAATCTTTTCGCCGAACAGCGTCGGCAGGGTGCTTACACGGAAGTCGATCGCGCGGGTCTTGGACAGGACCAGCTTCATGCGGCCGTCCTGCGGCACGCGCTTTTCCGATATGTCGAGCTTGGAGATCACCTTGATGCGCGAGGCAATCTTCTCCTTGATGGCCAGCGGTGGCTGGGCCACGTCATGCAGGATGCCGTCCGTGCGATAGCGGATACGGTAGAACTTTTCGTACGGTTCGAAGTGAATGTCCGAAGCGCCGCCATTGATGGCGTCGAGCAACACCTTGGTCACGTACTTCACCACCGGGGCGTCGTCGATGTCCTCGGTGGGCGCTGAATCAGCCTGCGCCTCGCCGTCCGTGGCTGCAATCTCGTCGAGGTTGACGTCCTCGCCGATCATCTTGTCCAGCGCCTGGGCACCGGACTCGCCAAACTTCTTCACCAGCGCGGAGAGTTTGTCATCCTCCACCACCACTGGCTCCATGGCCATGCCGGTGGCGAACTTGATTTCCTGGAGCACCGCCTCGTTTGTTGGATCGGAGATAGCGACAAAGAGGCGATTGCCACGTTTCTGCAACGGCACGACCCGCTTGCTCGCCAACATCTTGGGATCGAGCAGGGTCAGCGGGATCTGGTCGAGATCAACCGTGTTGAGATCAAGCAGCGGCAAGCCGAAAGCCTGTGCCGCGAAGAGAGAGACATCCCGGGGCGGAATCTTCTTCGACTGGGTCAGCTGCTCGATGAAGCTGATGCCCGCCTTGGCGGCTTCCGCCTGAATCTGGTTGGCGTCAGCCTGCACCAGCTTGCCCTGTTGCACCAGGGCACGGCCGAGCGGGCTGAAGTGAGTCTGGGCAGCAGCAGCCATGATTCAGCGAGAACTTTCCGACAAATCGAGAAACGACATGATGCTCGCTCGCTAAGGCTTTGTAAAGTCTACGATTTGGGTGCCGAATTCGACGCCAGCAGACGCTCGACTGACTGTTTCAGCTCATCGGAAAGCGGGGCCACCCGACTGCCGAAGGCCGAGACAGGTTTGCCGGTCCGATCAATCAGGTATTTGTGAAAATTCCACCTGGGCGGCTGGCCGGTCGCTTCGGCCAGCTGGCGGTGCAGCGGATTGGCATCCTTGCCCACAACAACACTTTTCTCCAGCATCGGGAACTTCACCTTGTATGTGCGCTCGCAGAAGTCCTTGACCTGCTCATTGCTGCCGGGCTCCTGCGCACCGAAGTCGTTGGAGGGCACGCCCAATACCACCAGCCCCCGGTCCTTGTAGGTGTCATACAGGCTCTGCAGGCCTTCATACTGGTTGGTGAAACCGCAGTAACTGGCGGTATTCACGACCAGCACGACCTTGCCCTGATACTGGCAAAGATCGGTGGGCTGGCCGGACAAGGTCTTGGTGCGGTAGTTGAGCGGCCCGTCGCAGGCTGATTTGGTGGCGCTGGCGGGGCTGGCGGCATGGACCGCACCGGACAGCCCGATCATCGGGGTCATCAACAAACCGGCAGCAAGACAGCCCAAGCGGGCAAACACGGAAACGGGCGACATCAGCAACTCCTGGAAAAATGAACACATTCAAAGGCAACAAGGCAGCCCTGCCATCCAAGCCCTGCGCCGCATGCGGGCGGCCCATGACCTGGCGAAAGCGCTGGCGCAACAACTGGGATGAAGTGAAATACTGCTCCGATCGATGCCGCAGCGCGGGCGACAGGCAGGGCAGCAACACCCAGGCTAGCCGGAGCAAACAATGAGCGTACCCCAGCGCCGCCGTTCCGGCATCCGTCATCTTGTGCTCATCCTCGGCGACCAGCTGGATATGGACAGCGCTGCGCTGGCCGGGTTCGACCCGGCCCGGGACCTGGTCATGATGGTCGAGGCGCCATACGAAGCGACCAAGGTATGGAGCCACAAGGCGCGGACAGCATGCTTTCTCGCCGCCATGCGTCATTTCAAACAGGCCCTCACCGAGCGCGGCATTACTTGCGAATATTCGCAACTGGGCATGCATGATCACGAGACGCTTTGCGACGCCGTGAGTGAAGCCGTCCAGAGACTCCGCCCGCAGAAGCTGGTGCTGGTGGAGCCAGGCGAATGGCAGATCGAACAGGATCTGATGGCGCTCTGTGCACGGGTCGGCGTGACCCTGGACTTGCGCGATGACACCCACTTCCTGATTTCGCGCCATGCCTTCGCCACCTGGGCGCGCGGGTATCGGCAGCTCCGCATGGAGAATTTCTATCGCAAGATGCGCAAGGACTCGGGCATCCTGATGGATGGTGAGGGTGAGCCCGAGCAGGGCCGCTGGAACTTTGACAGCGAGAACCGCGGCAGCTTCGGCAAGGCCGGGCCGGGTAACACGCCCGCGCCGCCCAAGTTTCCGCTTGACGCCATAACCCGTGAAGTGCTGGCCGACATCGAGCGCCACTTTCCTGATCATCCGGGTGAACTGTCCACCTTCAATTGGCCGGTCACGCGTGCTGATGCGCTGATCGCCATGGACGCCTTCATGCGCCAGCGCCTGCCCGCTTTCGGGGAGTATCAGGACGCCATGTGGACAGATGCGCCCTGGCTGTACCACAGCCTGCTGTCGGTGGCGCTCAATCTCAAGCTGCTCAACCCGCGCGAGGTGATTGATGCGGCGGTCAACGAATACAGAGCCGGTCGTGCCCCCATCGAAGCGGTGGAGGGCTTCGTGCGCCAGATCCTCGGCTGGCGCGAATTCATGCGCGGGCTCTACTGGCTGGACATGCCGGGCATGCGTGAGGCCAACCACTTCCAGCACACGCGCAAGCTGCCCGCCTGGTACTGGACCGGCAAAACCGACATGCGCTGCATGCAGGCGGCCATCGGCCAGACGCTCGAGCACGGCTATGCCCACCACATCCAGCGGCTGATGGTTACCGGCCAATTCGCCTTGCTGGCCGAGGTGGCACCCAGGGAGGTTGAAGACTGGTATCTCGCGGTCTATGTGGACGCGGTCGAATGGGTCGAACTGCCCAACGTCGCCGGCATGGCCCTTTATGCCAATGGCGGCCGCTTCACCAGCAAGCCCTACATCGCCTCCGGCGCTTACATCAAGCGCATGAGCAACTACTGCGACGGCTGCCGCTACAAACCCGCGGAAAAGACCGGTCCACGCGCCTGTCCGGTCACCACCCTCTACTGGAATTTCCTCGACAAGCACGAGCACACACTGCTTGGCAATCCGCGAACGAGTCTCATGGCGAAGAACATCGGTCGCCTGAGTGCGGAGGAACGGGACGCCCTGCGCCAGCAAGCGGCGGCAACGCTTTCCCGGCTGGATTCGCTCTGATTCCAGCCGGGCGAATCGGCACTCGGCGCGCCGGCCGATCACCACAACGGGGCAGCACCCTGCGCGAGCCCGGTCCCGCGCAGCAACCCGGATGCTAGAATCCATGCACCCTCTTTCCACAGAGCGGCCGCATCGCACGGCCGGTTGACCCCTTCCCGCATGGCGCTTTTCGCAGTCGGACTGAATCATCGCACCGCTCCCCTCGATGTCCGCGAGCGCGTCGCCCTGCCGCCAGACGCGCACGGGCGAACCCTGTCCACCCTGGTGACCGGGACCGCTGCGAGCGAGGCCGTGCTGCTGTCGACCTGCAATCGCACCGAAGTCTATTTCCGCGCCGATTCGCCCGAGGCCATCACGCGCTGGCTCGCTGATCTCGCCGCGTCCCGCCAGCTGGACGTGACACCCCATCTCTACACCCATGCCGGCGATGACGCCGTGCGCCACGCCTTCCGCGTGGCATCCGGGTTGGATTCGATGGTGCTGGGCGAGCCGCAGATCCTGGGGCAGGTGAAGCAGGCGGTGCGCGTGGCCACTGAAAGCGGCACGCTGGGCAGCCAGCTCGACCGCCTGTTCCAGCACACCTTTGCCGTGGCCAAGGAAGTGCGTTCCGACACCGCCATCGGCGAGCAGTCGATCTCCATGGCTGCCGCCTCGCTTCGCCTCGCCAACCGCCTCTTTGGCGAGCTCTCCGACACCACCCTGCTCCTGATCGGCGTGGGCGAGATGATCGAACTTGCCGCCACCCATTTCGCCGCACAGTCGCCCAAGCGCATCGTTGTCGCCAACCGCACACTGGAACGCGGCCAGGCGCTGGCCGAGCGCTATGCTGCAGAGGCGATCACGCTTGAGGACCTGCAGGAGCGTCTGCATGAATTCGACGCCATCATCACCTCCACCGCCAGCCCGCTGCCCATCATCGGCAAGGGCCTGGTGGAGCGGGCGTTGAAGAAGCGCAGGCACCGCCCCATGTTCATGGTCGACCTCGCCGTGCCGCGCGACATCGAGGCTGAAGTGTCCGGCCTCGACGACGTCTATCTCTACACCCTGGACCATCTGGCGAACGTGGTGCAGGAAGGCATCAGCGCACGCGCCGAAGCAGTCGCCGAAGCCGAAAAGATCATCGACCGCCGCCTGGCCGACTTCCGCGAATGGTTGTCGCAGCGCCGCACCGTACCTGTCATCCAGAGCCTGCGCGGCAAGGCCGAGCAGTATCGCCAGGCAGAGCTGGCCCGCGCGCAAAAGCTGCTGGCCAAGGGTGAGGACCCGGCCAAGGTGCTGGAAGCGCTCTCGCAGGGCCTCGCCAACAAATTTCTACACCACCCCATGCAGGCGCTGAATCAGGCGACCGAAGAAGAGCGCGACATGCTCACCCGCGCCCTGGGCCGGCTGTACCCGGACACCGATCCGCCCGGCCAGTCATGAAGGACTCCATCGCCCGCAAGCTTCAGTCGCTCTGTGACCGACTGGAGGAGCTGGATCGGCTGCTGGCCGACCCCGCTGTCACGTCCGACATGGACAAGTACCGCCAGCTCGCGCGCGAGCATGCCGAGCTGACGCCGATCGGCGAGCTGTATGGCCGCTTCAAGCAGGCCCAAGCCGACATTGCCACGGCCGAGGACATGGCGGCCGATCCTGAGATGCGCGAATTTGCCGAGGCCGAGGTCAAGGCCGGCCGCGAGACGCTGGATGCACTCGATCGGGAGCTGCAGACAGCATTGCTGCCGAAAGACCCCAACGACGACAAGAACATCTTCCTGGAAATCCGCGCAGGGACCGGCGGCGACGAGTCGGCGCTGTTCTCCGGCGACCTCTTTCGCATGTACACCCGCTTCGCCGAGCGCAATCGCTGGCAGGTGGAAATCGTCTCCGAAAGTTATGGCGAAGTCGGCGGTTACAAGGAAGTCATCGCGCGCATCATCGGTCAGGGCGCCTATTCCAAGCTCAAGTTCGAATCGGGCGGACATCGCGTGCAGCGCGTGCCGGAAACCGAGGCGCAGGGCCGCATCCACACGTCCGCCTGCACGGTCGCCGTAATGCCGGAAGCCGATGACGTGAGCGATGTCGTCATCAATCCCGCCGAGATCCGCATCGACACCTTCCGCGCATCGGGCGCAGGGGGTCAGCACATCAACAAGACCGATTCCGCCGTGCGCATCACCCACTTGCCCACCGGCATCGTGGTCGAGTGCCAGGACGGGCGCTCACAGCACAAGAACCGCGAGCAGGCCATGCGAGTGCTCGTGGCGCGCATCAAGGACAAGCAGGTGCGCGAACAGCAGGCCAAGGAAGCCGCCACGCGGAAGTCACTCATCGGCTCGGGCGACCGCTCGGAGCGCATCCGCACCTACAACTTCCCGCAGGGCCGTGTCACCGATCACCGCATCAACCTGACGCTCTACAAGATCGACAGCATCATGGATGGCGACCTGTACGAGTTGACCGGCGCACTCATGGCTGAACATCAGGCGGAGCAGCTGGCGTCGCTGGCGGAAGCCGCCTGAGCGCGGCTACAGAGCGAATATTCGCGTGGACCTGCACAAGGCGCTGATCAAGGCTGCGCAGAAAATTCCGCGTCGCGAAGCGGAGATGCTGGCCGCTCGCGCGCTCGGAAAGAACCGGGCATGGGTCATCGCCCACGGCGAATATTCGCTGTCCCCGACTGAAGCGGAAGCCATCGCGCTCACGGTCGAGGCGCGCGCACTGGGCTCTCCCATCGCCTATCTCGTCGGCGAGCGCGAGTTTTACGGCCGGTCGTTCAAGGTGGATCAGCGGGTTCTCATCCCCCGACCCGAAACCGAGCTCCTGGTGGAAGCGGCGCTGGCGCGCATGCCGGCCGGTGAGGCCAATGTGCTGGATCTCGGCACCGGTTCGGGCGCCATCGCGCTGACGCTTGCGCTTGAGCGCCCGGACTCTCACGTGACCGCCATCGATGCCTCCGACGCGGCGCTGGATTGCGCCAGCGAGAACGCCGCGTCCCTACAGGTGGAAAACGTTTCGTTCATGCACGGTGAGTGGTTTACCCCGGTCGTCGGCTGGACCTTCGATCTCATCGTCTCGAATCCCCCCTACGTGGCGGGCGAGGATGCGCATCTGGGCCAGGGCGACCTGCGCTTCGAGCCGCGCACCGCACTTACCGATGGCAGCGGCGACGGCCTGGCTTCGATCCGCGCCATCGTTGCCGGCGCGCCTTCGCATCTATCGCCAGGCGGCTGGCTGCTGCTTGAACACGGGTACGACCAAGCACCTGCCTGCGCCGAGCTGCTGGCCGCCAGCGGTTTCACCGAACTGATTGCCCTTTCCGATCTTGCGGGCATTCCGCGTGTGGCGGGCGGGCGGAAGCTATAATTTTCTTGAAAGCGGATTGATCCGCCCTCACCTCCCACGAATATTCGCATCGGCCCAGGAGCCCTCCATGAGCATCCAAGACACCATCCGCGAGCAAGTCACCTCCCATCCCGTCGTGCTGTACATGAAGGGCTCGCCGCAGTTCCCCATGTGCGGCTTCTCCGCCAATGCTGCGCAGATCCTGAAAGCCTGCGGCGTGGACAAGCCGTTCACGGTCGACGTGCTGCAGAACCCGGAAATCCGCCAGGGCATCAAGGAATTCGCCAACTGGCCGACCATTCCCCAGCTTTACATCAAGGGCGAATTCGTCGGCGGCTCGGACATCATGCGCGAGATGTATGAGTCCGGCGAACTGAAGCAGATGCTGGACGCAACGAAAGGCTGACCGCAGGTGAAGTCCCGCATCGCCCCGACGAAGTTTCGCATCCTGTCGGGCGATGACATCGCCATGGGGCCGGGCAAGTCGGACCTCATCGCCGCCATCGAGGCCACGGGCTCCATCTCCCAGGCCGCAAAGCAACTCGGCATGTCCTACCGCCGCGCCTGGACGCTGGTCGACACCATGAACCGCTGCTTCAAGGAGCCGCTGGTCACCACTGCCACCGGTGGCGATCACGGCGGCGGTGCGCGCGTCACCGACTTCGGGCGTGAGGTGCTGCGCCGATTCAACGCCATGCAGGCCAAGGCCGATGCCGCCATCTCGGCGGACGTGGCCGCTTTCAGCAAGCTGATGCGCTGAGTCCACTCTCAGTGGCCGCAACATTGGTTTGCGGTGCGTTATTCCCGGCGGTATATTACGCATCCCGCCCGCCCCTCTGCGCAATGCCCATTCGACATTTTCTTGCAGCCCTGCTTTGCCTGCCCACACTCGCCTTTGCGGCGGAGGTGCGCATATTCGCTGCGGCCAGCCTCAAGGAATCACTCGACGCCGTCAGCCGGAAGTTCGAGCAAAGCTCCGGGCACAAGGTCATCGCCGTCTATGCCGCCAGCTCCGCACTGGCCCGGCAAATCGAGAACGGCGCGCCGGCCGACCTGTTCTTCTCCGCGGACATCGACTGGCTGGACTACCTCACCCAGCGCAATCTCACGGTGCAATCGTCGCGACGCGATCTGCTCGGCAATGAACTGGTGCTCATCTCTCCGGTATCGCGCAACGTCTCTGTGGCACTGGCCCCGAACGCACCACTGGCCGCCGCACTCGGCGACAGCCGCCTCGCCATCGCCAATCCCGATGTGGTCCCCGCCGGAAAATACGCCCGTGCCGCGCTGACCCACCTCCAGTTGTGGAAGCAAGTCGAGAACAAACTCGCCCGGGCGGAGAACGTTCGTGTGGCCCTGCAATTCGTGGCGCGCGGAGAATCAACGCTTGGCGTCGTCTATCGCACTGATGCACTGGCTGAGAAGCAGGTCCGCATCGTCGCCACCTTTCCGCCCTCGTCGCATCCACCCATCGTCTATCCGGTGGTCAAGCTGAAGGCCGCCAGCACGCCCGCCGCCGATGCGCTGCTGAAATTTCTCGCGGGCAGTGAAGCTGCGGCCATCTGGCGGCAGCATGGCTTCAGTGTCCTGCCCCAGAAACCGAGCCCATGACCTGGACCGCCACCGACAGCGACATCCTGCTGCTCAGCCTGAAGGTGGCGTTCTGGAGCGTGGCCGGGAGTCTTCCGCTGGCCCTGGCCGTCGCATGGGTGCTGGCCCGCATGCAGTTCCGCGGCAAGGTGCTGTTCGACGCCATCGTGCATCTGCCGCTGGTGCTGCCGCCTGTGGTGATCGGCTTCGCGCTGCTGATTCTCTTTGGTCGCAACGGCGTCATCGGTGGCGCGCTGGAACAATGGTTTGGCCTGGTCTTCGCCTTCAAATGGACGGGCGCCGCGCTCGCGTCGGCCATCATGGGATTTCCGCTCATGGTTCGCGCCATCCGCTTATCTTTGGAAGCGATTGATCCACGCCTCGAATCCGCCGCGCGCACTCTCGGCGCGAATCCCTTGCGGGTGTTTACCACCATCACCTTGCCGTTGGCGTTCCCGGGACTGGTGACCGGCGCCCTGCTCTCCTTCGCACGGAGCCTGGGCGAATTCGGCGCGACCATCACCTTCGTCTCCAACATCCCCGGCGAAACCCAGACGCTGCCGCTCGCCATCTACAACTTCACCCAGGTGCCCGGTGCCGATGCCGAGGCGGCCAAGCTCTGCATCGTCGCTGTGCTGCTTTCCATCGCCGCGCTGGCGGCATCGGAGTGGATGAACCGGCGCGCACGCCAACGGACCCATGGCCATGCTTGAGGTCAGCATCCGTCAGCAACTGGGCCGGTTCAAACTGGATGTCGCATTCCAGTCGAATGCGCGGGTCATCGCGCTGTTCGGTCGTTCCGGTTCTGGCAAGAGCAGCGTGCTCAATGCCATCGCGGGCATCACGCGGCCGGATGAGGGACGCATCGGCTTGAATGGTGAAGTGTTCCACGACACCGCAATGCGAATATTCGCAAGGCCCGAAGCCCGCCACATCGGCTACGTCTTTCAGGATGGCCTGCTCTTTCCGCACCTCTCGGTGGAACGCAACCTTTTCTACGGTGCCAAGGCCACGCAGAATGGCATCGCGCCGGACCGCGTCATCAACCTGCTCGGATTGTCCTCGCTGCTCACCCGCAAACCCGCGTCACTCTCCGGTGGCGAGAAGCAACGCGTGGCCATCGGGCGCGCACTGCTGTCGACGCCGCGTCTCCTGCTGCTGGACGAACCGCTGGCCGCGCTGGACGCTCCGCGCAAGGCCGAAATCCTGCAGTACATCGAGTTGCTGCGCGACGAGTTCCGCATCCCCATCGTGCTGGTGAGCCACGCCATGGAAGAGGTCGCGCGTCTCGCCGACACGCTGGTGCTGATGGATGAGGGCAGGGTCGTCGCGAGCGGCAGCGTGGAGTCTTTGATGGGGCGGCTGGACCTGCACCCCTTCACCGGTCGACACGAGGCGGGCGCCATCATCGAGACCGTTGTCGGTGCGCATGACGAAGCGGCCGACATCACCACACTGAAGTTCGCCGGCGGTCAGCTCTACGCGCCCGGCGTCGCCTCGCTTCCCGGTGAACGCGTGCGGGTCCGCATCCGCGCGCGCGATGTGGCGCTGGCGCTCACCGAGCCACATGACATCAGCATGCTCAACATCCTGCCCGGAACCATCACGGCGCTGCGCGAGGATGCGGGTGCAACCATGGATGTGCAGATCCAACTGGGCGCAGGTGAAGGCGACGCGAAACTCATTGCGCGCATCACCCGACACTCAGCGTCCCGCCTGGCGCTCAGACCTGGAATGCGAATATTCGCATTGGTGAAAGCGATCTCGCTGGATCGCCGGAGCGTCGGCTACGCCTGATTCATTTCCCGAAGTTGGGAAAGAAGAGCTGCTCGCCACTCACCTTGTAGCTGGCGATGGCGGACTGGCCTTCGGGCGAGGTGATCCAGTCAATGAACCGCTGCCCCAGATCCTTCTTCACATGCGCGTGTCTGGCCGGATTGACCAGCATGATCCCGTACTGGTTGAAGAGTCGGGTGTCACCTTCCACCAGGATGGACAGCTCGCCACGATTCCTGAACGAGAGCCAGGTGCCGCGATCGGTGAAGGCGTAGGCATTCATGGCGGATGCGGTGTTCAGCGTTGGCCCCATGCCGGAGCCGGTTTCGCGATACCACGTGCCCTTGCCCGTCTGTGGATCGACGGCCGCCTCTGCCCAGTAGCGGAGTTCCGCTGCGTGGGTTCCGCTTTTGTCGCCGCGCGATGCGAACGGCGACTTTGCCGCCGCGATCTTCTTCAATGCAGCGATCACGTCCTTGCCGGCGACCTTCGCGGGGTCGGCTTTGGGTCCGACGATGACGAAGTCGTTGTACATCACCTCGCGGCGATCGACACCGAAGCCTTCCTCAACAAACTTGGCTTCTGCCAACTTGTCGTGGACAAACACGACATCGGCGTCGCCTTTCCTTGCCGTGGCCAGCGCCTGCCCCGTGCCTTGCGCCACCACGCGTACATCGATGCCGGTTTTCGCCTTGAACATCGGCAGGATGTGGCCGAACAGCCCGGCGTCCTGTGTCGAAGTCGTGGAGGCAACGACGATGAACTTCTCCTGCGCTTGAGCGGAAGATGATGCGATCAACGTGGCGAGCGCGAAGACTCGCAGTGCAGCCTTCACCACAGCAACTCTCCTCGAATGAACGCGGCCGCTTCTGCCGAACGCGGTTGTTGAAAAAAATCGTTCGCGGGCGTGGCTTCCATGAGCCGGCCCTGATGCAGGAACAGCACATCGGTGGCCAGCCGTCGCGCCTGGCCGATGTCGTGAGTGGTCATGACGATGGTAGTGCCTGCTGCGTGCATTGCCGTGATCACGTCCTCCACCGCGCGTGTGGCCGCGGGATCGAGGCTTGCCGTGGGTTCATCCAGGAACAGCACCTGCGGCTGCAGCGCCCAGGCGCGTGCAAGCGCGAGTCGCTGCTGCTCACCACCGGAGAGCACGCGCGCGGGGCGATCCGCAAGATGCGCCAGGCCCACGCGGTCCATCGCCTCTCGCGCCCGCGCTTCGGTTTCTCCATCGGCACCGGCCACATCCAGCGCAAAGCGAATATTCGCAAGCGCGGAACGGCGCAGCATCACCGGACGCTGGAACACCATGGCCTGATGACGGCGCGACTCACCGGCTGACCAGCGCACTGTCCCGCTGGTCGGCACGAGCAGTCCATGCAACAGGCGCAACAGCACACTCTTGCCCGCACCATTCGGCCCCAGTACCACCGTGCGCGAGCCGGCAATGAGGTCCAGCGAGACATCGCGAATGACCGGATTGCCCGCGATGGTGAACGTGAGGTCCCGTACGACCAGCGGCAGGATGGTGCTCATCCATACCTCCGCTTCGCGTAGCTCTTCACTGCTTGTGCTGCGAGATTGATGAGCACGACCAGGGTAATCAACACCACACCCAGTCCCAGCGCCAGCGGCAGGTCGCCCTTGCTCGTCTCCAGCGCGATGGCCGTGGTCATGACCCGAGTGACACCGTCGATGTTGCCGCCGACGATCATCACCGCGCCCACTTCCGCTATGGCGCGGCCGAAGCCCGCCAGCACGCCGGTGGAGAGCGAGAAGCGCATGTCCCAGAGCAGCGCTTTTGCGCTCTGCCAGCGCGTGGCGTTGAGCGAGGTGAGCTGCTCGCGATATTCCTCCCAGCCGTCTTCAATGATCTGCCGCGTCAGCGCCGCGATGATGGGAAAGATCAGCACCGCCTGCGCCACACTCATCGCCGCTGGTGTGAACAGAATGCCCAGCGACCCCAGCGGCCCGGCGCGTGAGAGCAGCAGATAGACCAGCAGCCCCACCACCACCGGCGGCAGGCCCATCATGCCGTTCAATATCGCGATCACCGCATCGCGCCCGGGAAAGCGCGCCAACGCCAGCCATGCGCCGAACGGCAGCGCCAGCGCACTCGCTACCAGCACAGCGCTGCCGGAGACCTTGAGCGACAGTGCGGCGATGGCGACAAGATTGGCGTCCAGCCCCAGCACCATCTGAAGGGCCAGGCCGAGGCTCTGGGAGATTTCCTGCATGCGCGGCGCCCGATGCGCCAAACTGGCTCAATCGAGCATAACTTTTCAAGTATGGGGAAGCCCGTATGCTATAGACTCACCCGTCCACCACAAATAAGCTCCGTAAAGCATGTTTGAGGTCAGTTTTCATTATTCTTGGCTGCCCGGCCAGCCCACATCCAAGTCCGGCGAGGCGCAGCTCTTCGCCATGCTGGAAGGCGTGCATGAGGCCGGCTCGCTGCGTGCGGCTGTCAGCCGCGCCGGGCTGTCCTATCGCTACGCCTGGGGATTGATCGGCCGCTGGGAAAAGCTCTTCGGCCAGAAGCTGGTCGTCATGGAGCGCGGACGCGGGACGCGGCTCACGCCACTGGGCGAAAAGCTGCTGTGGGCGCAGAAGCGGGTGCAGGCGCGGCTCACGCCCCAACTGCAAAGCCTCTCCGCGGAACTGGAGCGAGAACTTGCGCAAGTGCTCGATGCCGACGGCCAGCGCATCACAATGGCGGCCAGCCACGATCTCGCGCTCACCGCGTTCAAGCAGAGTCTCGCCAAGTCCGGCGGCCCCAGGCTGGATATCCGCTTCGCCGGCAGCGAGCCCAGCCTGGCTGCGCTGGTTGCAGGCGAGGTCGAGCTGGCCGGCTTCCACGTCTCGCCCTCCATGCCCGATGAGGTGCGTGCATGCCGCGAACGGCTGGGCAGGAAGCACATGCTCATCCGCTTCGTGCGCCGTTCTCAGGGGCTGATCGTGGCGTCAGGCAACCCGCTGGGCATTCGAAAGCTGGCCGATGTCGCGCGTCCTGGCGGATCGAAGAAGGCGGTGCGCTTCATCAACCGCCAGCGTGGCTCCGGCACGCGTTTGGCGCTGGATCAACTGCTGGCCCGCGACGGCATCAAGGCATCGCGCATCCAGGGCTATGACCACGAGGAGTACACCCATCTCGCCGTCGCGGCCACCATCGCGAGCGGGCAGGCTGATGCGGGGCTCGGCATCGCCTCCGCTGCACATCAGTTCGGCCTCGACTTCATTCCCCTGTTCGATGAGGACTATTACTTCGCTTGCCGTGTGGGGCAGCTAGAGTCGGCGGCGATGCGAACATTGGTGACCCATCTTGGCAAGCCCGCCTGGCGCCAGCAGTTGCGGAAGCTCGCCGGCTACAGCACGGTGGACATGGGTACTGCGGTGGCGCCGGAGGATGCGCTGCGTTGAAGGCACTGGATCAGCGACGGCACCGCTTGTGCGAATATTCGCGTCAGCAGCGTCGCCTCCGCGCAAGCGGGCTCGCAACGTCATTCCTCATTCCGGGACCCTCGGATCCTGTTTGATTGGCGGACGCCGCGACCTGCTTATCGCACGCCCTGAAACATTCGTGACCAAACCGCTTCCCGCCACCCTCCTCGCGCTCACCGCCCTGCTCCTCATGGTGGCCATCGCCTTTGTGGTCGGCCGCTTCGCCGTCTCCCCCGGCGAACTCCTCACCATCCTCTGGGCCAAGCTCACCGGCGGACCGCACACGCTGCCGGCCACGATGGAAACCGTGGTCATGCAGATTCGCGGTCCGCGAATATTCGCAGCGGTGCTGGTGGGCGCGGCATTGGCCGCAGCGGGCGCCACGTACCAGAACATGTTTCGAAACCCGCTGGTGTCGCCAGACATCCTCGGCGTTTCGGCGGGCGCATCGCTGGGCGCGGTGCTGGCCATCTTTCTTTCGCTGCCGGTCCTGGCCATCCAGGGCATGGCGTTCGTGGGCGGTCTCGTCGCCGTGGGGCTCATCTATGCCATTGGCAGCGCAGTGCGTGGACGCGATCCGATCCTGACACTCATCCTCTCCGGCGTGGTCATCGGCACGCTGCTGGGCTCGGGCATCGCGCTCATCAAATACCTGGCCGATCCCTACAACCAGCTGCCGGCCATCACGTTCTGGCTCCTGGGATCGCTCGCGAGCATCGCGCCGGCGGACGTGAAGTGGGCCGCGCTCTCCATCGCGGTGTCGCTGGTGCCGCTCTACTTCCTGCGCTGGCGCATCAATCTGCTGTCGCTGTCGGATGACGAGGCGAAGGCACTTGGCGTGAACGTGACGCAGCTCCGCATCATCGTCGTCTCCTGCGCCACGCTGATGACCGCCGCTGCCGTTGCTATCGCCGGTGTCATCGGCTGGATCGGCCTCGTGATTCCGCATGCCGCGCGCATGCTGGTCGGCCCCGAGTTCGCACGGCTGCTACCGGTCACGATGCTGCTCGGCGCCACGTTCATGCTGGCCGTGGACACGGTGGCACGCACCTTCGCCAACATCGAGATTCCACCCGGCGTGCTCACCGCACTGCTGGGCACGCCGTTCTTCATCTGGCTGCTATGGCGCACGGCGAGGCGGCAGTCGTGAATACGCCGGTGCTGAGTGTGGAGAATCTGGACTACGGCTTCCGTGGAAAGACCGTGGGCCGCGGCTTCACGTTCGCCTTGCACGAGAACGAAGTCATGGCCGTGCTCGGACCCAACGGCGCGGGCAAGACCACGCTCTTCCGCACGCTGCTCGGTCTGCTGCCGCCGCATGCCGGTGAGATCAGGTTGCGGGGCAAGCCTCTGCGCGAATATTCGCAAGCGGAGCTGGCCCGAACGCTGACCTACGTGCCTCAGGCGCACGACAGCTACTTCCCCTTCGCCGCGCGAGACGTAGTGCTGATGGGCCGCACGGCGCACCTGCGAATATTCGCAAGCCCGGGGGAGAAGGATCGCGAGATTGCGGACGCCGCATTGAAGCAGCTACGCATCGAGCATCTGGCAGACCGGCCGTTTGACGAGCTGTCCGGTGGCGAGCAGCAACTGGTGCTCATTGCGCGCGCACTGGCGACGGAGGCCAAGTTGTTCATCCTGGATGAGCCGACGGCCAATCTCGATTATGGGAACCAGTTGATGGTGCTGGCGGAAATACGAAGGTTGAAGTCTTCAGGAAAATCCGTTCTGTTCTGCACCCATCACCCCGAGCATGCACTGCAGTGTTCGGACGTTGTGCTGATGTCTCGAGATGGGCGCGTGCTGGGCTGCGGCCTCGCGAATGAGGTGATCAATCAGCCAGCTATTGCTGAGCTGTACCAAGTGGATACATCCGACGTGTGGCCGCTGCGTCGGAGGCATGTTGGTCAATAAAAATCGGGAGGGCCAATAGATGAATCACAAGGAACTGAGCCGAACCATCATTAAGATTGCCGGAATACTCATGGTCATTTACTACGCCAGCCGGATTCCGCAATGGCTGGCGGTGATCGTCGATTCATCAAGCGACGTGTCATTGTTGATGGTGATGGCGACTGTAGTGATTCCGATTCTGCTTGGCGTCGCGCTTTACATGTTTCCTGGCAGCATTGCCAACAGAGTCATCGACGGAACCGACGACACCGCAACGATCAATGGCGCGGCACGCCTCGAAGAAGTCTGCCTGCGACTGCTTGGTGGCTACTTCGTGCTGGACACGTTGCCAACGATCTTCTTCTACGCTGCAAGCATGGGGCTGGGCCGCTACTTGCATGATGGAATTTCGGCAGCATCGGAATCAGCATTTCTTTCACGGAATGTTGCGGGGCTGATTTCGGAGTTCATTCAGCTTGGCTTGGCGCTACTCCTGATCTTAAAGGCAAGCGATCTGGCTGGCTTCTTTCGGCGCATTCGCAATAATCCGGTTGATACTTCTTCGGATCGCTGACATGCACTACATCCTCTTCTACGACGTAGCCGACGACTACCTCACCCGCCGCGTTCCGCTGCGCAGCGTGCATCTCGCCCACGCGCGTGCGGCCCATGCGCGCGACGAGCTGGTGCTGGCTGGCGCGCTGGCTGATCCGGTCGATGGCGCCGTGCTGATCTTCAAGGGCGACTCGCCTGAAGCGGCGCGAAACTTTGCAGAGAACGATCCCTACGTCATCAACGGTCTCGTGAAATCCTGGCGGGTGCGCGAGTGGACGACGGTCGTTGGCGACGATCCGGCGGTGATCGTTCCTTAGGTCGCAGAAGGCAGGTCAAAAACAACGCCACTGGGCTCCTGCCTGCGCAGGAGCGACCGCTATTTCTGCGGGCCCGCTTCCTTCGGTTTCAGCTCTTCCGGCAACGGATAGTCCGGATAGCGCTTCCTGAACTTCACCAGCTCTTCCTCCGCCTCCTTCAGCTTGCCCTCCGACTTCAATAGCTGGATGCGCTTCAGCCAGAGCTCGGGCATGAGCGGCGCATCCTGCAAGAGTGCCGCGGGTGGATTCTGGATGGCAACGGGTGCTGCGGGTACGGGCACCGTTGCCACGGGTGCCGGCGCAGTGGACGCGGCCGTCATGCGCGGTGGTGATGCGGCGGCTTCCCTGGCGGCATCGCTGCGCTGCGCGCTGCCGGCGATCTTTGCCTCGACCGCCACATCGGCCGGGGCTACCTTGTCGGGCTGGGCAATGTAGGTCTCCTTCTTGGCGAAGGCCTTGAGGCGTGGGTCATCCCTGGGTGCGAGCACGATCTCGTTGCTGCCGAGCGCGCGGGCCGCGCTGATCGGTGCGGGCGCGGACGGCGGCGACGGCGTTGCGGGCGATGCCGCAGCCGGAACGGGCAATGCAACGGGTGCGGCGGGCGTTGGCGGCGGGGGGATGTACGCGGGCGCGACCGGTGCGCTGGCGACTTGCGGCGGTGCCGACTCTGCGATCGGAGACGGCGGACGCGTCGCCGATGCTGATTGCGCGCGAGTCTCTTCACGCGGGGCGCGCTCAACTGCCTGTCTCTCTTTCCCGGACGTCGACTTCGCCGCATCCGCCACCGGCCGTGCGGCTTGTGCAGCCGGCGCCGGCGCCGCGATCCGCGCAGGTGCCTCCGGCGCTGGCGCAGCCGTGACCGGACTCGGCGCAGGCACCACTTCGACCCGCGCAGCCGGCACATCCGGCTCGCGCTGCAGCTCCTGGACGATCGGATCATCCATCGCGAGGAACGCGATGGACACCGTCAGCACCAAGACCGCAGCCGCAGCCAGCGGGGGCGTGTTCGGCCACCAGAAGGATTCACCGCGCGGCTTGGCGCGCACGGCACGGCGCGCCGCAGCACGAACAGCATCGTCGGCCGATGCCGGCGGCTCGATGTCGTCGGGGTACAGCGCGTCGATCGCCTGCAGATCGCGTTTCAGATCCTGCATGACTTCATCATCCAATTGAGGTGCGCTCACGCGACCTCCCTTCCATGTTCAGCCTGCAACAGCTCCCTCAACTTCGCCACGGCATAGCGCAGCCGGCTCTTGGCCGCCTCGAATCCCACACCGGTCGTCCGGGCGATTTCCTCCACCGACATCTCGCCTTCCTGGTAAAGCAGGAACACCTCGCGCTGCGCGGCGGGCAGCTGCTCCAGCGCGCGCAGGATGGCCTCGCCGGTTTTCTTGGATGCCACCATGACCAGCGGCTCGGACGTGCGCGCCGCGGGCAGGTGCACGACTGCGGATTCACCGTCCTCGTCCACGATGGCCGGCGCGTCCGAATGCGACTGCTTCCTGAAGTGATCCATCAACGCATTGTGCGCGATGGTGAAGAGCCAGGTGCGGAACTTCGCCTCGGGGCGATACCGCTCGCGCGCGCCGATGGCCTTCATCCACACATCCTGGAAGAGCTCTTCCGCACGGCCGGCATCGCGGCACTGGCGCAGGATGAATCGATACAACGCACCCTTGTGGCGGGCGTACAGCACATCGAACGCGCCGGCGTCGCCCGCGGCATAGCGCAGCATGAGCGCTTCGTCGGCTTCATCGGGTGCAGGGGTCGAGGCGTCCGGTTGAGACATGTCACGCAGTGTAGCCGAGCGCCGGCCGGCTACCCGTGGCGTGGCGGGCATTGCAGTGTCTGATCCTGGCGTGAGCATGTCAGTGCAGCGCGGCGTCCCGATGCGGCGATCAGTAACGCGGCGGATCGGGCACGAAGCCCTGCGGCGCATTGGGGAACGGATTGGGAAAGCGCTCCGGCGCGCGAGCCACGATGATTCCGCGCGCGACCAGATTGGCGTAGCTGTCGTAGCGGATGGTGAGCACCTCCTCCGGCTCGCGCGTGGCACGTTCAAAATCGACCATGGTGATACGCGAATATTCGCTGCGGCCGTGACCGGTGCCGAGGCGGCTTTGCTCGCGCTTCGCCGATGCTTCCGCAATCACCTGGTCGCGCGCACTCGCTGAATTGGATTCGGCTCGGGCCGGCGCCTGGGCGGTGGGCGCGGCGGGCGCGGGCTTGGCGGGAGCCGCATCAGCAAGCGGCGCTTCCGGCGCGCGCAACGGCGCACTCGGCAACACCACCGGCTCGCTCGACCTGGACGCAGTCACAATCGGTGCGGGCGCCGATTGCGGCGCAGCAATGGGCGCGACGGGCATAATGGCCACCGGGTCGATCTTGCGCCGGAACAAGGCCACGCCGATCACACCCACGTTGTCGGGCCGGCCGGTACGCGATGCATACGAATCTGCCAACGACGTGAAATAGAACGCGGCGGTGCGCGTGGTGTCCTTGCGCCAGCCGTTGATGGACATCCTGCGCCAGGGGTCGATGATGTAGCCGGTCTGGCTGGGTGCCGCCGTCTCGCCGGTGATGACATTGACGCCGTCGACCGACACGACCGCCAGCACATCGACAGGGGCGGAATTGCGCACCATCACCTGATACTCGTTGCCCGGCGAGCCGACCACCCACGCCTGGCCGTTGTGCCAGTGGATGGGCAGCGTCCGGCCTTCGGTGCGGTCATGGACGCTGATGTTGGCGAGGCGGCCGATGGCCGCACTGGCCGCAGCCGGGAAGGTCGTGGTGGCGCATGCCGCGAGCAGCGCGGCAGCGAGCAGGCGAAACGGAAATGAAATGGGGCGGGCCATGATGACTCCTGGAACAGGTGGGACACCCGTTCAACGGTCTTCCCGGCAAAAAGGGTTGAACCGGGAAATCGGTGCGCGCCCGGGCCATTGTTTTTTCCAATTGACTCGGTAAAAACAATTTACTTTTCATATAAAAAGAGTAGAACTATTCTGAGCCTCCCCGCATCACAGGAGGGTTATTCCATGGATCAATCCAGCGCGCCGCAACAACAGAAGGCGCCGTCACCATCCCGCAAAGAATGGATGGAATGGTTCGCTTTCCTGCCCCTCGTGTACTAACCGCAGTTCAAACCAGCAAGAGGAGAGAAACATGCCTGACGACATCAAATGTCCGTTCTCCGGTGGCGCCACCGCGCTGAACGCAACCCGCAGCAATTCCGACTGGTGGCCGAGCCAGCTCAACGTGAAGATGCTGTACGCGAATTCGTCCAAGTCCGACCCGATGGGCAAGGACTTCAACTACGCCAAGGAATTCAAGACGCTGGATCTCGACGCCGTGCGCCGCGACCTCACCGCGCTGATGACCGATTCGCAGGACTGGTGGCCGGCGGACTGGGGTCACTACGGCGGTCTCTTCGTGCGCATGACCTGGCATGCGGCCGGCACATATCGCATCGCGGATGGCCGCGGTGGTGCGGGCACCGGCATGCAGCGCTTCGCCCCGCTGAACAGCTGGCCCGACAACGGCAACCTGGACAAGGCCCGCCGCCTGTTGTGGCCGATCAAACAGAAGTACGGCAAGAAACTCTCCTGGGCCGACCTGCTGGTGCTGGCCGGCAACGTGGCCATGGAATCGATGGGCTTCAAGACCTTCGGCTTCGCCGGTGGCCGCGCCGACGTGTGGGAACCCGAGGACATCAACTGGGGTGCCGAAACCCAGTGGCTCGCCACCAGCGACAAACCGAACAGCCGCTACTCCGGCGAGCGCCAGCTGGCCAATCCTTTTGGCGCGGTGCAGATGGGTCTCATCTACGTGAACCCGCAGGGCCCGGACGGCAACCCCGACCCGGTCGCGTCCGGCCGCGATGTGCGCGAGACGTTCGCGCGCATGGCCATGAATGATGAAGAGACGGTGGCGCTGGTCGCCGGCGGCCACACCTTCGGCAAGGCGCACGGCGCCGGTCCCGAGAGCAATGTCGGCCGCGAGCCGGAAGGTGCGGATATCGAGGAACAGGGCTTCGGCTGGAAGAACAAGTTCGGTACCGGCAAGGGTGAGCACACCATCACCAGCGGCATCGAAGGTGCGTGGAAACCCAACCCGACCAAGTGGGACATGGGCTACTTCGACATGCTGTTCGGCTACGATTGGGAGCTGACCAAGAGCCCCGCCGGCGCGCACCAGTGGACGCCGAAGAACTGCAAACCCGAGCACATGATTCCCGACGCGCACAACCCGGCGAAGAAGGCGCCGCCGATGATGACCACGGCCGACCTGTCGCTGCGCTTCGACCCGATCTACGAAAAGATTTCGCGCCGCTACCACGCCAACCCGCAGGAATTCGCCGACGCGTTCGCCCGCGCCTGGTTCAAGCTGACCCACCGCGACATGGGCCCGCGCGCCCGCTACCTGGGCCCGCTGGTGCCGAAGGAAGAGCTGATCTGGCAAGACCCGGTGCCTGCCGTCGATCACCCGCTGGTGAACGATGCCGACATCGCCGCGCTGAAGGCCAAGCTGCTCGCCTCCGGTCTCACCACGGCACAACTGGTGAACACGGCCTGGGCGTCCGCCTCCACCTTCCGTGGCAGTGACAAGCGCGGTGGCGCCAACGGTGCACGCATCCGCCTCGCGCCGCAAAAGGACTGGGAAGCGAACAACCCGGCCGAGCTCGCCAAAGTGCTGGCCAAGCTGGAAGCGGTGCAGAAGGAGTTCAACGCCGGGGGCAGGAAAATCTCGCTCGCCGACCTGATCGTGCTGGGCGGTGCTGCGGCCATCGAGGATGCGGCGAAGAAAGCCGGCGTCACGGTCACCGTGCCGTTCACGCCCGGCCGCACCGACGCGACCGAAGCGCACACCGATGCGGCCTCGTTCGCCGTGCTGGAGCCGCAGGCCGATGGCTTCCGCAATTTCGCCAAGAAGTCGGTGGGTGCCTCCGCCCCGTACCTGCTCTTGGACAAGGCGCAGCTCCTCAACCTGACCGCGCCGGAAATGACGGTGCTGGTGGGCGGCATGCGTGTGCTGGACGCCAACACGGGCCAGGCCAAGCATGGCGTGTTCACCAGCCGGCCGGGCACGCTGTCCAACGACTTCTTCGTCAACCTGCTCGACATGAGCACGGCGTGGAAGCGCACGGCAGCCGATCCGAATGTCCTGGAAGGCACCGATCGCAAGACCGGTGCGGTGAAGTGGACGGGCACGTTGGTCGATCTGGTGTTCGGTTCCAACGCGGAGCTGCGTTCGTTCGCGGAGGTCTATGCCGCCAGCGACGCGAAGGAGAAGTTCGTGCATGACTTCGTCGCCGCCTGGAACAAGGTGATGAACGCGGATCGCTTCGACCTGCAGTAAACCGCTGCATCAACGCAGCAAGGCAAAGCCGCCGGGTGCAAGCCCGGCGGCTTTTCTGTTTCATGGCGACTGCGAATATTCGCAGCTGTCAGCTCGCGAAGAGGGCATCCCTTCGCGTCAGGCTCTCGGGCGGCCAGAGTTTCTCGCGCTCGTAATACTCCTCGAACACGGGAATGCTGCCGTCCAGTTTCACCCAGGGCTGTTTGGACTGCGTGAAGATGTGCGCACCCGGTGGGCAGCGGTCGGGATCGTCAAGCGTGCCCACGCGAACGAAGCTCACCTTGCGGCCCGAGCCGGCGTAGTGGCTCCACAGCGCGACATGGCAGGTTGGGCAGCGGGCGATCAGCTGGCCCTTGCCACTCGCCGATGGCGTGCTGATCAGCTCAGGCGTGCCCTGCAGGAGCTCGAGCTGATCGGATTCGATCATGGCATTGATGACAAACGCACTGCCCGTCTCGCGCTGGCACCAGCGGCAATGGCAGCAATTGACGAAGAGCGGTGTGGCACGGAGGCGGTAGCGCACTGCTTTGCAGGTGCAGCCTCCTGCTATGGCGACATCGGCGGGGCTTTTCGAACTCATGCCGAGATCCTAGTCGCCGCCCGGCAGGCGCAGCAAGTGATTTCTCTTCGCCGCTTGCTTGAGTCGAATTCAACCAAATCGAAAATCAACCAGCCAGCGTGCTCGCGCCCTCGCCCAGCGCCCGCTGCATCTGCACGCTGTCCAGCCAGCGGCCGAATTTCCAGCCGATGTGGTTGAACGTCGCGACGTGTCGGAAGCCGCAGGCTTCGTGCAGCTTGATACTGCGAATATTCGCACTGTCGCCGATGACGGCGATCATCTGGCGAAAGCCCAGCCGCGCGCATTCATCGATAAGCGTCTGCATCAACGTCTTGCCGATGCCGCGCCCGGCGGCGTCCTGCGCCACATACACGGAGTCTTCAACCAGAAACCGATAGCCGATGCGCGCGCGGTAGCTGGAGGCATAGCTGTAGCCCACCGGCCTGCCATCGAGTTCCGCGGTGATGTAAGGAAAACCCTGCGCCAGGATGTTCTGGCGACGCTGGGCGAATTCCGCCAGCGTGGGCGGCTCGTACTCCCAGGACGCGGTCTCGGTCGCGACGCTGTGGGCGTAGATGGCGTGCAGCGCGGGCACGTCTTCGTCGCGGGAGGGGCGGATGATGAGGTTGTCCATGTTGCGAATATTCGTAACTGTCTTCCCCGCGCGGCGGATTACTGCGGCACAGCCTTCAGCTCACCCAGGTCATGGAACAACCCCGCCATGATCTGAAGTCCCTCGCGCGCGATCGGCGCCAGCATGTGTTCATTCGGCGCGTGCTGCGAGCAGGCGGCGTAGGAGTGCGGCACCCAGATCGTCGGCAGCCCGAGCAGATCGGCAAAGATGTCATTGGGCAGCGAGCCGCCGAGATTGGGCAGGATGGCGGGCTTGGCGCCGGTGGTCTCGGTGATCGACTTGACCGCCCAGCGCACCCAGGGCGAATCCGGATCGAGGCGCGTGGCGGCCATGCGGCCCTCACGCGGGATGGTGACTTTGATGTCCTCAAAACCTTCCCGCTTCAGATGACGCTCCAACGCAGGCACGATGTCCGGGCCATCAATGCCCACAACAAAACGTAGCTGGCAGCGCGCCCACGCACGCGGCGCGATGGCGTTCACCGGATTCTCGGGATTGCCCACCTTCATCGCGAGAACGCTGAAGCTGGTCCAGCCGAACACGCGCTCGGCCGGGGTCAGCCCCGGCTCGCCCCACTCGGTGTCGATGGTGGGTGCGAACTCGTTCTCCTCCGCATTGCCCCCCGACACTTCGCAATCTGCGAGTGCGGCACGCACCGCCGCGGTCAGCGTCGTGGGCCGCCATTCCGGAATACGGATGGCGCCGCGTTCATCGGTGATGCTGGCAATCGCATGCGACAGGATGATCCCCGGGTCGGCCAGCAGCCCACCCCAGTTGCCGGAGTGGTGCGCACCCTTGCGCAGGTTCAGTTCCAGATCGAAGTTCATCACGCCACGCGAACCCAGGAAGATCGTGGGCCGGTCCGGCGCCAGGCGCGGACCATCGGAAGCGATGAAGACGTCAGCCTTCAACCGTTCCTTGTGCTGGCGACAGAACGCCTCAAGCCCGATGGACCCGACTTCCTCGCCCATCTCGATCAGCAGCTTCACATTGAAACCGAGTGCACCCTTCGCCTTCAGCACCGCCGCGAGCGCGCCGAGATTGATGGTGTGCTGGCCCTTGTTGTCGGCCGTGCCGCGTCCGAATAGTCGCTCGCCCTCTTCCTTCATCTCCCAGGGCGTGATGCCCGCGCGCCATTGCGGCTCCAGCCCGCGGATGACATCGCCATGGCCGTAGGAGAAGAGCGTGAGTGCAGCACCCGCCTCAGCACGTTCCGCGATGAGGAAGGGACCGCCGGTTGCCACCGGGTTGGGAAAGATCTCGCACTGGAAACCCAGTGACTTCAGTGCAGGGATGAGCTCGTCATCCAGATAACGCTGCAAGTCGTGGAGGCGATCCGGGTTCTGGCTTTCGGTTGGAATGGCGACACGGCGCACGAGATCGGTATGAAACTGACGGGAGTCGAAGTAGTGTTCGGCAGCGGTGATGGATTGAGTGCGGGTCATGAAGTTTTCCGGTTGTGAAAGCTCGGCAAGCAAGGTCTCGATCCTTCTCTCGCTTTGCAGCACATAGTCGCCCGAGAACAGATTGGCGTGATTGAGCAGGTGGTACAGGTTGTAGAAATGCTTGCGGACCGGGTAGCCATCATCCAGCCGCCAAAGGTTGTTGTACGCCGTATAGAACTCCGCCGGCAGACGGCCGAAGAATTCCGTCATCGCAATGTCCGCCTCGCGGTCGCCATAGTAAGCGGCGGGGTCGAAGACGACGGGTCTGCCATCCTCATCCGCCGCCACGTTGCCGCACCACGCATCGCCGTGCAGCAGCGACGCGACTGGACGGTAGCTGGAGAAGAAGGCAGTGCAATCCGCCGCCAGGCGCTCGCCACGGTCGATCAGCTTGGTGGGGTAGCGATGCTTGGCCGCGAGCCGCAACTGCGGCATCAATCGCTGGTGCTGCCAGAAGCTGACCCAGCTGGAATCTGGCGTGTTCGCCTGTGGTGTGGCGCCGATGAAGTTGTCGACCTCCAGGCCGAACTTCTCGCCGGTCGTGCGATGCAGTGCCACAAAGCCCTCACCCAGGGCAGCAGCGCTCGTTGCAGTGAGTGGATGCAGATCAATCCACTCCAGCAGCAACACGGCTTGCTCGCCAATCGTTTCACGCGCAATGACTGCAGGGATGTGGAGTGACGTTGACGCGGCGCGCAGCCGCTGCAAGCCGTGCTGCTCCGCTGCGAATATTCGCATGTGTTCCGGCTCACCCACCTTCGCGAATATTCGCTTGGGCGTACCGGTGCGGGCGTTGTCGATGCACAGCGTTTGCCATGCCGATCCGCCAGGGACGGGCGTGATGGCGTCAATTTTGAAGGGCGTTGGAATCGCCGAACTGATGAGCTCAGCCAAACCCAGTTGATTCACCGTCGCCCCTCTCCCACCACCACAAACGGTGCCCAGAAGAAAGGATGTGCGCGTACCGGATTGGCCTTGTCAGCCATCAGCGCCAGCATGGCTTTCTGCAGCGCTTCGGCGCGGCCCAGCTTTGCATCCTCGCTCACGAAACGCACGGTATCGCCAACCAGTTGCATCGTGGCAAGCGACTCTACCGGCCAGTGTGAGACCAGCATCGAGCGGCTGCCGGCGTAGAGAAACGCACGCGCAAGACCAGAGAATCCTTCTGCGCCGGGCGTGCCGTCCGTTGCTGCCGTATTGCACGCGGAGAGGATCACCCAATCAGCATTGAGTTTCAGTTGCGTGATCTCACTGGCGGTGAGCAGACCGTCATCGAGCTCCGTGGCAGTCTTTGGTGGCGTGAGCACGAGCGCGGGTTCAACTACGCCTTTCATCTCGCCCGCCACAATCCCGTGGGTGGAGAAAGCGAGCGTACGGTAGCGGGTGAGATCCATTTGCTTGACCTGGGCCTCTGTGGCCTGCTCGCGCAGACGCACGAACTGCTGGCCAGCGCCGAATGCCTTGGCCATGCCGAGCACTTCGTCTGCGGTCTCAGGCAGGCGCTCGAGCTTGGCCAGCTCCGTCACATCCGCCACACCGCGAGATTTGAACAAGGACGCGAAGTTGCGATTAGCGCTACCGACAGCACCAGTGCTACCGCCATCAAAAACTGGGTCACCAAATCCTAGAAAGGGTTCGGGTGCTGCCGCTGTGCCAGAAAATTTGCGCAGAGCTTTGAGCGAGGCTTCTGACGGTAGAGTGGTCATTGCATAGCGCTTCGCTAGCCAGTCAACATTGCGATAGATCGGGACTAGCGGATCGCCACCATACTTCGCGCCGACCAAGACGCCGAAGGGCAGGCTTTGCAGCGCACCATCGGCAACAATGAGGAGCGATGTCACGCCATCCAGGTACGGAAGGGCGGGCGCAAAGATGAACTGATGTAGTTCCTGCGCCGCCACGACCGGATAGGGCACAACGCGGCTGTCTTCCAGCGCCCGACGTAGAACCTTGACACGCTGATCGAGCGCTTCCTTGCCGAGATCGAGCTTGATGAAGGCCTGGCGGTCACGGCGCACGACCCAGAGGTAGGACTCCTTCTCGGATATGAGATAGGACAGGAGTGCTTCCTTCGGCTCAAGCAACGCCTGGGCTTCAGGCAGCATCAGAGGAGATTTGCTCACCAGCACCTGATAGTCGGGAAATCGCTGGTTCAACGTTGTGTCGATGGCATCCAAGCTTGACTGTGCGGCGGCGATGTCCTTGCGCACTTGATCTGTCAGGGCAGAATCACGCCGGTCAGCGGGACGGCTGATGGCTGCGACGAGCTTTGCGTCGAGCGCTCGCAGCCGGGCAGCACCGTCTTGGCGGGCGCGCACAAGCTGAGCGAGATCGCTGTCACCTGCGCCAAAGCGGGCGGCCATCTGCCCAAGCACGGCACCGGTGTCGCTGGCGCGTGCTAGCTGGGCAATTTCAAAGGCTTCGCTGCTCGATGCCGCATCCGTTAGATTTGCTACAAGTGCGTATCGATGAACAAGTTCCACGTGTCCAACAAGTACTCTGCGGCGTGCATGGAGTTCGCTAAGCTGGCCCGTTTCTGCAGTCCCAGCTCGGCCTGGAGCAGCGTCCACGAACCTGCGGCGCATAATGGTTGTTGATCGGCGCACCATAGAGAGTGCTTCGCTGTCCCTTCCCTGCTTGCGATGCAGGATAGAAAGGTTATGTAGGCTCGCAGCCACGCTCGGATGCTCGGCTCCCAACACCTTTTCCCGAATCGCAAGTGCGCGCCCATAAAGCTGCTCGGCCTTCGCATATCTCCCTTGAGCTTGATGCAGGAGTGCCAAGTTATTGAGGCTCGTTGCCACGTTCGGATGCTCGGCCCCCAACACCTTTTCCCCGATCGCGAGCGAGCGCGCATAGAGCGGCTCAGCCCTTGCATATTGCCCCTGTTCTCGGTATAGACCCGCTAAGTTATTAAGGATGGTAGCCACATACGGATGCTCCGCACCCCACGCCTTTTCGCCCATCGCGAGTGCGCGAGCATAGAGCGGCTCGGCCTTTGCATATTGCCTTTGGGCGTGATACAGGTCTGCAAGGTTGTTAAGGCTCGAAGCAACGCTCGGATGCTCGGCTCCCAACACCTTTTCCCGAATCGAAAGTGCGCGCACATAGAACGGCTCGGCTTTCGCATATTGGCCTTGAGCAAAATACAGGCCCGCCAGCTCGTTGATGCTCGACGCCACATCCCGATGCTCGGCCCCTAGATGCTTTTCTCGAATCGCGAGGGCGCGCTCAAAGTGCAGTTCGGCCTTCGCATATTGGCCTTGGGATGCATACATGCGCCCTAGGTTGTTAAGGCTCAATGCCACTTCAGCATGCTCGGCCCCCAGCATCTTTTCCCGAATCGCGAGTCCCCGCACATAGAGCGGTTCGGCCTTCGCGTACTGGCCTAGGGCTACATACACGTTCCCTAGGTTATTGAGGCTACCCGTCACGTTTCGATGCTCCGCCCCCCATACCTTTTCAGAAATTGCGAGTGCACGCGCAAAGAGCGGCTCTGCCTTTGCATATTGGCCTTGGGCTTGATATAAACCCGCTAGATTGCTGATGGTGAGGGCGACCTTTGGATGGATAGGATCAAAGACCCGCTCGGCGAGCGCAAGCGCCTTCTCGGCCACCTCAATGCCTTGCGCGTACTTGCCCGTTCGCAGCAGCTCGGCTGCCGAGGCGTTCAGCTTGGAGAGTTCATCGCCCTGGGCGGATGCCGGGTTCGCGCAAAGCACGAGGCACCCTATCAAGATCCATTTGGATGCGTTGCAGCATTGCGTTGAGACGCTCATGGTCGAATTCCTCTCTGCATAGATGGCGGCTGAATCACGTTACGGCTGAACCTTTGCTGCAGGCATTCATACCGAGCGGCGCAATTATGTACTGCGAGCCACCAATCGTCGAAACCCCGCCTCCAGATCAGCGATGAGATCGCCCGCATCTTCGAGCCCGACATGGAAGCGCACCAGCGGTCCGCCCGTCCACCTGTTGACGCTACGAATGCCTGATAGGTGCGCCGGCATGGCGAGGCTCTCGTAGCCGCCCCAGCTGTAGCCGATCTTGAACAACTCGTAGTGGTCGATCATCGCGGCGATCTGTGCGTCACTCACCGGCTTCAGCTCCACGCTGAACAATCCCGTGGCGCCGGTGAAATCGCGCTTCCACAGTGCATGGCCGGGATCACCCGGCAACGCGGGATACAGCACGCGCGCCACTTCGGGTCGCGTCTGCAGCCACTGCGTCACCTTCATCGCGGTTTCGTAATGGCGCGGCAGGCGCACTCCCAGCGTGCGCAATCCGCGCAGCGCATTGAAGAGATCATCCGGACCGGCGGTCTGCCCGAGATCCAGCGTGGTCTCGCGCAGGCGCGGCCACGCCCTCTCGTTGGCAATGACTGCGCCCATCAACAGATCGGAGTGTCCCGCGATGTATTTGGTGACCGGCTGGATGACCACATCCGCGCCATGCGCGAAGGCGTTGAAGTAGAAACCCGTGGCCCAGGCGTTGTCGATCAGCACGGTCGCGCCGTTCGCGTGTGCCACTTCCGCAATGGCGGGCACGTCCTGGATTTCAAACGTGTAGGAACCGGGGCTCTCGCAATAGACGACAGTTGTGTTGGGGCGGATGAGCTTGCGAATATTGTTCAAGTCCCGCTCATGGCGGTCCTTGAATCCCTCCGGGACCGCCTGCGGCGTCCAGCCGAAGTCCCCCGGACTTCGACTAGTCGCACCTATCAATGGATCGTAGAACTCGACCTCCACACCAAAGCGCTGCAACAACCGTTGCGCTGCACGCCGGCCGGGACCGTAGGCGCTGTCGGTGTAGAGCACGTGATCGCCCGCCTTGGTGAATGCGAGCAGCGCACCCGTCACCGCAGCAAGGCCGCTGGAGTAGATCTGCGCGCGATACCCGCCTTCCAGCTCCGCCAGCGCGTTCTGCAACGCCACCTGGTTGGGCATGTCGGTGATGCCGTAGGTGGGCGAGGGATGGTCCGGATCGTCTTTCTCCCACTGCGCCTGCACGGCGTGCATATGGGCCACGCTGTCGAACAACACCGTGGAGGCGCGGTGGACGGGCGGGTTGACGATGTGGGGCGTGGAGAGGTTATCGCCGCCGGCGTGGGGGATGCGGGTGGTTTTCTTCATTTCACACAGGGCGGATAGGTGATGGCGCCGAGTGCTTTGACAAAGTTTTCAAGGTACCTGCAGACCGGGCCAAGTCCCATCGCTTTGCGCCGTTCATCAAGACTCTCCGGGTCCGCCACTGGGAACAAATCAACACCAGGACCCGGTTTGACTTGTGAGCCATACAGCTGTGGTTGTTTCTGATTAACCCGAACGCGGTCTTCCGTGAGCGCGAGACTGGATTTGGACAGTTCACCGGCTTCCGCCGCTTCCCGCATCATCGGCAAATACTTGAGCTGAGTTGCAAGCGGGGCGTGCTGAATGACGAGAAAAACAGCGGTCGCCGCAAGACCGCCGACTCGTGATTTGCCAATCCAGCCGTGCTTGTCCAACAGTTCCGTGACGCGCGATTGGTTGATTGCGTCCTGCAAGGCCATTTCAGTCGCGAGCTTCGACATGACTTCCTTGTCCGGCTCGACGCCTTTGGCGCGCGACTCTTCGATCAGCTTGTTGGCTCTTTCTCTCACATCTTGGTCGGACTTCAAGACTTGCTCCAGCTCTACACGCAGCGCTTGCCAGTCAGGCGCAGGTGGCAGCGGCTCCCCCGCAGCAGGCACGGCGACGAAAAGAAGCATGGATGCAGCAAGCAAGAAACTCCTCATCGTTTGTCTCTTTCTTGATCCTCACTTGAGATGCAAACATTGTTCAAGTCGCGCTCCATCTCCCGCCTGAACTTCACCGCCTCCGCCGCCAAGCCCGATAGCGAACCCACATCCACGTCCGCCCAACTCACCGGCGCACCCGCTTTTACATCGCGCACGAGCTTCACCCTGTGCGCCAAGCCGATGGGCAACCCACCCGCCTTCAACGAATCCGCTGCCGGCATCAACTTCCCGTAAACCGTGTAGCCGCCCTCTCCATCCAGCATCTCTCCCGCCTTGAGATCCCGCTTGGCCGTGGCCACGCAATCACCACGCCAGCCGGTCGGCGCGCCAGTCGCCTCACGACGCAACGCCGCGCTGGCAACACTGATACCCAGCTCCAGACCGATCAGGTGGAAGGGCTTGTACATGGACGAATATTCGCCGGTGGAGTCAGTGATGAGGCCGTACTCCTTGAAGCATCGCTTCACGTAATCGCTGCCTGCCGCGAAGGTGACGTACACGCCCCAGCGCAGATCGCGGAAGACCGGCCGACCATCGCGCTCGAGGCTGGAGATGACTTCCACCTGGCCGCGATGATGCAACATGCCGCCCGCGCTCTTGGGGCGCAGCACGCGCGCGAGGTCATCCACGCCGCACGGCGGAAATTCCAGCCCCTGCGGCGCCGGTGACAGGCCGGCCGCATTGGACACCGCCGCCATTTCGATGGCGCTCTTGGTGCCGTCGAGAAAGCTGTTGAACATCTGCGCGTTGAAGTCGCCGCCCGCCACCATCTCCGGCGTGAAACCGTAATGACCCCACACGGTGTCGGGCGTAGACGCATGGTATTCGGGCAAATACTTGGTGCCCTTGCCGGCAGCGATGACTTCGAAGCCGGAGGCGCGCGCCCAGTCCACCATTTCGCAGATCAGCGCTGGCTGGTCGCCATACGCCAGCGAGTAGACGATGCCCGCTTCCTCGGCGCGCTTGGCCAGCAACGGGCCAGCCAAGGCATCGGCTTCCACGTTGACCATGACGATGTGCTTCTTGGCCGCGCAACACTGCAGCACGTGGCTGATGCCGGCGGCGGGATGGCCGGTGGCGTCGATGATGACTTCGATGCCGTGGAATGCGATCAGCGCGGCTGCGTCGTCACCGACATGCGTTGCGCCGGACTTGAATGCGTTATCGAGTGACGGGGCGGCGAACTGTTCCGGCGCCCAGCCCACCCGCGCCAGTGATTCCCTGGCGCGAGCCGGGTTGAGATCGGCGATGCCGACGAGGTGCATGCCGGCGGTGCACCGCACCTGCGAGAGAAACATGGAGCCGAACTTGCCCGCGCCGATGAGGCCGACGCGGACCGGATTGTTGGCGGCGGCACGTTGCAGGAGGAGTCGATGGAGATTCATGTGAGCATCAGCACACGGAAAGCACTACTGTAGCCCGGATGGAATGAAATGGAATCCGGGATCCGCGCATCGCATCCCGGATTTCGCTGCGCTGCGTCCGGACTACGGTCGCATTACGACTTCTGCTGCTCCTCCAGCACCCGCAGCAGATTGCACGTATCCATCGTCCCCCAGCCGTGCTCCATCAGCTCGGTGAGCTGCTCGTAAACGAGCTTCGCGGCGGGCATGGGCAGGCCTTGCGATTCGGCGATGTCGACGATGAGGCCGAAGTCCTTCTGGTGCAGCCGCGCTTCAATCCCGGCGGCGAAGTCGCGGTTGGCCATCTTGGGGCCCATGAGGCCCAGCATCTTGCTGCCAGCGAATCCGGACATGAGCGCCTCCACCACCTTGTTGCAGTCGACGCCATTCGCGCGCGCGAAGAGCATGGCTTCGGCAATGCCCTGGATGTTGATGACCTGCACGGTCTGGTTGCAGGCTTTGGTGACCTGGCCCGCGCCGTGGTCGCCCATGTGGAAGATGTTGGTGCCGAGCCGCTCCAGCAGCGGTCGCGCCTTGTCGAGAATGTCGGCCTTGCCACCGACGACGATGGTGAGTGTGGCCGCCTGCGCGCCCTTCGCGCCGCCCGACACCGGGCAATCGAGCATGTGAATTTGCTTCGCAGCGAGTTTTGCAGCGATGTCGCGCGTGGCGACGGCGGAGATGGTGCTCATGTCGCACACGATGGCGCCGGGCTTGGCGCCGTGGATCACGCCGTGCTTGCCCAGGATCACCTCTTCGACATCATGGGTGGAAGTGACGTTGGTGAAGATGAAGTCGGCATTCTTCGCGGCGTCCGCCGGCGACGCTGCGGCCAGCGCGCCGTCGTCCACGAAAGGCTGCATCACCTCGGGCCGACGCGCATGGACGGTGACGAGATAGCCGGCATTCATGAGGTGGCGGGTCATGGCGCCGCCCATCGCGCCGAGACCGATGTAGGCGACTCGTGAGTGGATGTTCATGTCGAGAACTGATAGAAAAATGTCAGTCCTCATCGTGCCACAGCCCTTGCGGTCATCGATTGACGCACGCCAAGACTGGCGGCGCGGTGGAACTCAGGCGCCGGGGGTGACGGCGGAAGCGGAACGCTCGGGCAGCGTGGTGGGCCGACGATTCGCGGCCAGGCGCTGGTGCAGGCTGATGATGACGCGGCTGCCGGTGCGCTCGAACAGGAACGGGAAAATGCCGTGCAGACAACAGGCGAGGCCACCGACGATCATGCGCACCCCGAAGCCGAAGGCGAATCCGGCGTGCTCGGCATAGGTCTCGTTGACGCTGGCGGGGTGATCGGTGAACGGGTTCATCGCAGTTCCTGCAAAGGTCGGGGGCAGAAACGGAATTATTCCTCTCAGGACGGAAAATGATTTTGCTTTTTTTCCCTGAATCAGCATATTCATGAGAAAATTATTTTATGAAAAAGCCGATTGAGAAGGCCAACATTGCGTTTGATGCGATCGACCGCAAAATTCTGGCCCTGCTGCAGGCTGACGCCGGGCTGCCATTGGCCAGCATTGCCGAGCAGGTCAATCTCTCGCCCACGCCCTGCTGGCGGCGCATCCAGAAGATGGAAGAGACCGGCATCATCCAGCGCCGCGTGGCGTTGCTGGACCCGGTCAAGTTGAATCTCGGCGTCACCGTCTTTGTCGGCATTCGCACCAGCCACCACAATCCCGATTGGTTGCAGCGCTTCAACCAGGCGGTGCAAGGCATTCCTGAAATACTGGAAGTCCACCGGATGAGCGGCGATGTGGACTATCTCTTGCGCGTGGTCGTGCCCGACATTGCGGGCTATGACAAGGTGTACAAAAAGCTCATCAAGAGTGTGGAACTGACCGACGTGAGTTCCAGCTTTGCGATGGAAAAGCTCAAGTCGACGACAGCGCTGCCGCTGGACTACGCCTGACTGTGCGCGCCAGCGGTGCGCGGCGCATGTTCATCTGCGCATGACTGACCGTGCGCCCGACCACGATGATGCCGGGACTGCCGATACCTGACTTGCGAATATTCGCAGTCAAGGCGGAGAGCACGGTGATCAACTCTCGTTGATTGGGCCGTGAGGCATGCTGAATCACCGCCACTGGCGTATCACCATCCAGCCCCCCAGCCATCAGTTCCCGCTGGATGTGCTCGCATTGCGCGATGCCCATATAGATCACCGTTGGCAGGCCGGTCGCGGCCAGCGCGCGCCAGTTGGGTCCGGCATCCGTTGCATCGTCCCCGCTGTGGCCGGTGACAAAAATGGCGCCGTGGCACACATCGCGATGGGTCAGCGGAATGCCGAGGCTGGTCGGCGCGGCCAAGCCTGACGTGATGCCGTTGATCACTTCATGGCGAATATTCGCAAGGCGGAGCGCCTCGCATTCCTCGCCCCCCCGGCCGAAGATGAAGGGATCGCCGCCCTTCAGGCGCACCACGATGCGGCCCGCGCGCGCCTCGGCCACCATGAGGCGCTCGATGAAATGCTGCGGAGTCGATTTGCAGCCGCCGCGCTTGCCGACATGAACGATGCGCGCGTCAGGATTGGCGTGTTCAAGCACAGCATCGCCGGCAAGATCATCGATCAGGATGACCTCGGCACGCTGCAATGCCTTCACGGCCTTCAGCGTGAGGAGATCAGGATCGCCGGGGCCGGCGCCGACGAGATAGACATATCCCGCGCTCATGCGGCCTCCACCAGCACCGGTTGCGATGCCGCTGCGTCTTTCGCCAGGCCACGGAGTTCCGGCAGGCAGGAACCGCAGTTCGTGCCGCACCTGAGACCCGCCTGCACTGCAGCAAGACGTTCGGCCGCGCTGCCTTCCGCCGCAGCCAGCGCGGCGCACGCCGCATCCGCCGTCACACCAAAGCAATTGCACAGCACTCGCCCCGCCGGCTTGTAGTCCGCAGGCGGCGCTGCGGTCGCCATCAACAACTGGCGCCGGATGGCTGCGACACTGCGACCCGCCAGCATCCATTCGCGCAGCCACTCCGCGCTGGCGACGGCCTCGATGCCGCCAGACAATCGTGCGGCGACCAGGTGCTCGCCGACGATGCGCATACGCCGCGCGCTGCCCCGCCGTGCATCGTCATAGCGGCTGACATCCGCTCCCGTCAGTTCGAACAGACAATCCAGTCGTTCCAGCCAGGCGGGCTCGGGTGCGCCGGCATGCGCTGCCCTCACCAGAAGGCCCGCGCTGTCGCCCCGGCCGATCGGCACCGCGGAGAACCAGTCGATGTTCGTCTGCAATGGCTGCAGGGCATCGTGCAACGCCATCACCTCACCCTCAGGCAGCGCCGCAAACGCGACCATGCGCCAGGACAGATCGGCCACCGTCACCTTCACCGCAGCATGCTTCAACTCGGGCTGGCGCGAGATCGGATCGAAGGCCGGCGTGGTGAGTCCATTCACGCCCGCACTGTCCCGCCCACCCAGCCAGCGCTTGCCCCAGTGCATGGGTAGATATGCCTGACCGGAGCGCACGCTCTCATCCGCCTCGACGCGCACGTGGAGGGCACCACGCTTCGACTCCACGCGCACCAGATCGCCATCGGCAAGACCGCGCCGCGCCACATCGCCGGGATTCAGCGCCAGCGCGGGCTCGGGCACATGACCGAAGAGCTGCACCGCCGTGCCGGTGCGGGAAAGCCCGTGCCAATGATCACGCAACCGCCCGGTGGTGAGCCGCAGCGGATGACGCGCATCGACCTTCTCCGCCACGGGTTTGTATGGCGCCGCATGGAACCTGGCCTTGCCAGTCGGCGTGGGAAAGCGGCCATCCGCGTACAACCTTGCAGCGCCCTCTTTCGTGTTCGCCGTGAACGGCCACTGTTGCGGCCCCTTCGTCTCCAGCAATGCATACGAGAGGCCAGTGATGTCCAGATCGCGGCCCGCTGTCAGCGCGCGATGCTCGTTCCACACCTCCTCCACGGTCGCGAACGGGAACAACGACTCACGCCCCGGACGCAACCGTCGCTCCAGCCTGCGCGCGAACTCGCACACGATCTGCCAGTCATGCTTCGCCTCGCCGGGCGCAGGCAATACCGCGCGCACCCGCGAGATACGGCGCTCGGAATTGGTGACGGTGCCGGATTTCTCACCCCAGCTGCTGGCTGGCAGCAGCACATCGGCGAACGCTGCCGTCTCGGTATTGGCATAGGTCTCCTGCAGCACCACGCATTCCGCCGCTTCCATCGCCTTGCGAATATTCGCAAGGTCGGGCATGGACTGCGCGGGATTGGTGCAGGCGATCCAGAGCAGCTTGATCTCACCCGACTTCACGGCGTCGAACATTTCCACGGCGGTCTTGCCGCGTTCGGCGGAGAGGCGATCCACACCCCAGAGGCGCGTCACTTCCGCGCGATGTTCCGGATTGGCGATGTCTCGATGCGCGGCCAGCGTAGTCGCCAGCCCGCCCACTTCGCGCCCGCCCATGGCGTTGGGCTGGCCGGTGAGGCTGAACGGCCCCGCGCCGGGCTTGCCGATCTGGCCGGTGGCGAGATGCAAATTGATGAGCGACGCATTCTTGGCCGTGCCGCTGGTGGATTGGTTCAGCCCCTGGCAGTACAGCGACAGCGCGGGGCCGGAGGTCGCGAACCAGCGCGCGGCGGTGATGATGTCGTCGGCTTTCACGCCACATATTTCGGCGGCGGCCTGCGGCGAGTATTCGCGTACCAATGTGCGCAGCGCGTCGAAGCCCTCCGTATGCGCGGAGATGTAGTCGCGGTCGATCCATTCCTCCCACAGCATCACGTGCAGCATGGCGTGGAACAGCGCCACATCGGTGCCGGGCAGGATGGGCAGATGCAGGTCGGCAGCGCGCGCGGTCTCGGTGCGGCGCGGATCGACCACGATCATCTTCAGTTCGGGATTCTTTTCCCGCGCCGCCTCGATACGCCGGAACAGGATGGGGTGTGCATACGCCGTGTTCGAACCGGCGATGAAGAGGCAGCCGACATGGTCGATGTCTTCATAACTGCACGGCGGCGCATCCACACCCAGCGTGGCCTGGTAGCCAGTCACGGCGGACGACATGCAGAGCCGCGAGTTGGTGTCGACGTTATTGGTGCCGATGAGCCCCTTGGCCAGCTTGTTGAAGACGTAGTAGTCCTCGGTGAGCAACTGGCCGGAGATGTAGAAGCCCACCGAGTCCGGGCCGTGCTTCTCGATCGTCTCTGCGAATATTCGCGAGAGGTGGTCCAGCGTTGCATCCCACGTGGCGCGCTGGCGCGGCTGGTCGCGTTGCGTGCGCAGCTCCGGATGGCGCGCGCGGCCGGACATCGCACCCGGCTGCATGGTGAGTGCCAGCGTGGAACCCTTGCTGCAGAGCTTGCCGAAGTTGGCGGGGTGGTCCGGGTCGCCGCGCACACCGGTCACCTGATTGCCGTCGCTTTCGATGATGACGCCGCAGCCCACGCCGCAGTAGCAGCAGGCGGAGCGTGTCTCCGTGGTCGCCATGGACTACTCTGCCGCCGCGTCGGTGCTGGGGGCACACGCCATGGGCATGTCGACACCTGACCACGGATCCAGCTCGACCATCCCATCCGTCACGCGGGCCTCGAACTTCTCGGCCGTGCCTTCATCTGGTGCCAAGGCCTTGCCGTCATTGAGGCCGATGCACCAGTTGTGCAGCGGACAGGCGACGCTTTCGCCGAACACGATCCCCTGTGACAGCGGCCCGCCCTTGTGCGGACACTTGTCCTGCAGCGCGAACACCTTGTCTTCGGCGGTGCGGAATACGGCGATGACTTTGCCGTCGTCACGCTTGAAGCGGCGAGCGCCAAGCGAAGGAATGTCCTCGAGTCTGCAAATAGCGATGAATGTCATGGCTAATCTCAAGCAGGAACGAGCGGAATGAACTGCTTCAAATCCACGCCCGCCTTCTCCGGCTCATGCCAGGGATCGGGCTCGCCATCGAGTGCAAACTGCAACCGCTCCCACAGCGCCTTGCGGTTCGTTGCATCCTCCACCACGCGCTGCTTGCAGTAATCCAGCCCGACGCGCTTCACGAAATGCACGGTGCGTTCCAGATACCAGCCCTCCTCGCGATAGAGCTGCAGGAATGCGCCCGAGTATTCGAGCACCTCTTCATGCGTCGTCACCTTGCAGAAGAACTCCGCCACCTCGGTCTTGATGCCGCCGTTGCCGGCGACGTAGATTTCCCAGCCTGAGTCGACGCCGATGATGCCGACATCCTTGATGCCGGACTCGGCACAGTTCCGCGGGCAGCCGGACACGGCCAGCTTCACCTTGTGCGGTGCGTACATGCGCCACAGCGCACGCTCCAGTTGCTGGCCCATGAGCGTGGAGTTCTGCGTGCCGAAGCGGCACCAGTCCGAGCCCACGCAGGTCTTCACCGTGCGCAGCGCCTTGGCATAGGCGTGGCCGGAGGGCATGTCGAGTTCCTTCCATACCGCGGGCAGGTCTTCCTTCTTCACGCCGAGCAAATCCAGCCGCTGCCCGCCCGTCACCTTCACTGTGGGAATGTTGTACTTGTCCACGACGTTGGCGATGCGACGCAGCTCCGAGCTGTTGGTCTCGCCGCCCCACATGCGCGGCACGACCGAGTAGGTGCCGTCCTTCTGGATGTTGGCGTGCGAGCGTTCGTTGATGAAGCGTGACTGCGGATCATCCTTGGCTTCATGCGGCCAAGTGGAGAGCAGGTAGTAATTTATCGCGGGCCGGCAGGAGGCACAGCCATTGGGCGAGCGCCATTCCAGGAACTGGTACACCGCAGGGATGGACAGCAGATGCTGCTGGCGGATGGCGTCACGCACTTCCTGGTGCGTGTGATCGGTGCAGCCGCACATCGATTTCTTGGTCGGTGCTGCGGAATAGTCGCCGCCTGCCGTGAACATCAGAATCTGTTCGACGAGACCGGTGCACGAGCCGCAGGAGCTGGACGCCTTGGTGTGCTTGCGGACCTCGTCCAGCGTGAAGAGGCCCTTCTCCTTGATGGCCTTGGTGATGGTGCCCTTGCATACGCCGTTGCAGCCGCACACCTCAGCGCTGTCCGCCATGACAGCGGCCTTGTTCTGGCCCTGATGACCCGTGTCGCCGAGATTGGATTCGCCGAACATGAGCCGGTCGCGCATGGGCGCCACATTGGTGCCTTCGCGGATGAGTTTGAAGAGCCACGTGCCGTCCACCGTGTCGCCGTACAGCACTGCACCGATCAGCTTGTCGTCCTTCAGCACAAGACGCTTGTAGACACCCGCGCCCGGGTCGGACAGCACGATGTCCTCGCAGCCCTCGCCACCGGTGAAATTGCCGGCAGAGAAGAGATCGACGCCGGTGACCTTGAGCTTGGTCGACACCTGCGAGCCCGAATAGCGCGCGACGCCAAACTGCGCGAGGTGGTTTGCGCACACACGCGCCTGCTCGAAGAGCGGTGCCACGAGACCGTACGCGATGCCGCGATGCGCCACGCATTCGCCCACGGCGTAGATGCGCGGGTCGTAGGTCTGCAGGGTGTCGTTCACCACCACGCCACGATCAACATGCAGGCCGGCCGACACCGCCAATCCGGTGTTTGGCCGGATCCCCACGGCCATGACCACCAGATCGGCGGGCAGCTCTTCTCCTCCATTCAGTTTCACGGCAGCAACCTGCTTGCCCGATGCATCGGGCAAAAGCGCTTCGGTCTTCGCCTCCAGGCGGAACGCCAGACCCTTGTCGGCCAACGTCTTCTGCAAGAGATCGGCCGCCGTACGATCCAGTTGCCGCTCCATCAGCCACGGCATGAGATGCACCACGGTCACCTCCATGCCGCGGAGCTTCAGGCCATTTGCGGCTTCCAACCCAAGAAGACCGCCGCCAATGACCACGGCGCGCTTCTTCGTCGCGGCCGCCGCGATCATGCGCTCGGTGTCGTGAATATCGCGGTAGGTGATGACGCCTTCCAGCTCCTTGCCCGGCACGGGCAGGATGAAGGGATCGGAGCCCGTCGCCAGCAGCAGACGATCGTAAGGCACGCGCGTGCCGTCATCCGCCTCCACAAAGCGCGCGCGCCGGTCGATCTTCACCACCTTCTTGCCGGTGTGCAGAACAATGTTGTTCTCCGCGTACCACTCGTGGGTGTTCAGCACGATGTCGTCGAACGTCTGTTCGCCGGCCAGCACGGGCGAGAGCAGGATGCGGTTGTAGTTGGGGTGGGGCTCGGCACCGAAGACGGTGATGTCGTAGAGGCCGGGGGCCAGTTTCAGCAGTTCTTCGACGGCACGAATACCTGCCATTCCATTGCCGACTACAACGAGCTTGGGTTTGTCCAACTTCATTGCGCAGCTCCTCGGAGAGTCGCAACGCAACCTCCCCCTTTGCAAAAGGGGGATTGAGGGGGATTTTCTTTGTGATGTTGCGAATATTCGCAGGCCGCGTTTGAAATCCCCCCTAGCCCCCCTTTTCCAAAGGGGGGGACGCGTAGCGTGGGGGGTTGCGATTCCGCCCCTTTTCCAAAGGGGGGTACCTGGCATGTGAGTGCTTGAACAGATGTCATGATCATGCCGCCGGCCGCAACTGCTTCTGATACAGAAACTCCAGCACCTGCCGCCGGCATTCGATGTAGCGCGGGTCAGCCGCCAGCGCGAGACGGTCACGCGGCCGCTCCAGATTCACGCTCACGATCTGGCCGATGGTGGCAGAAGGCCCGTTGGTCATCATGGCGATGCGGTCCGACAGCAGCACGGCCTCGTCCACATCATGCGTGACCATCACCACCGTGCTGCCGGTCTTCTGCAGGATGACCATCAGCTCGTCCTGCAGGCGCGCGCGGGTCAGTGCATCCAGTGCGCCAAAGGGCTCGTCCATCAGCAGCACCTTGGGTTCCATGGCCAGTGCGCGGGCGATGCCGACACGCTGCTTCATGCCGCCGGAAATTTCATTGGGATACTTGGCCTCGGCGGCGGTCAAGCCAACGAGTGCCAGCGCGGCACTGGTGCGCGCCTTCATCTGGGCTTTGCTCTCCGCCTGCTTGCCTTGCGAATCGCTGACCCCGAACACGCGCTCGACCGCCAGATAGACGTTCTCAAAGCACGTGAGCCAGGGCAGCAAGGAATGATTCTGGAACACCACCGCGCGGTCCGGCCCCGCGCCGCGCACCTCGCGGTTGTTGCAGAGGATGGCGCCGTCGGTGGCGTTGATCAGCCCCGCGACCATGTTGAGCAGCGTGGACTTGCCGCAGCCGGAGTGGCCAATGAGGCTCACGAATTCGCCTTGCGCGATGGCCAGGTCCACGTTGCGCAGCGCTTCGAACTTTCCACGCTTGGTGTGGAAGGTCATGCCGGCGTTTTCGATGCTCAGGAATTTTTCCATGGCGATCTCCTTTACACCGGGTGGTCGTGGGTGACGCGTTTGGCGATCAGGATCAGCGCCTGTTCCAGGAGCAGCCCCACGATGCCCACGACGAAGATGGCAATCAGGATGTGTTCGACGTTCAGGTTGTTCCACTCGTCCCACACCCAGAACCCGATGCCGACACCGCCGGTCAGCATCTCCGCCGCGACAATGACCAGCCACGCGACGCCGATGGACAACCGCACGCCGGTGAGGATGTAGGGCAGCGTGGCCGGCAGCAGGATCTTGGTGGTGACTTTCCACGGCGAAAGATTCAGCACTTTCGCCACGTTGAGGTAGTCCTGCGGCACGCGTGAGACACCCACTGCAGTGTTGATGATCATCGGCCAGATGCTGGAGATGAAGATCACCCAGATGGCGGCGGGATTGGCGGCCTTGAATACGAGCAGGCCGATCGGCAGCCAGGCCAGTGGCGACACCGGACGCAGCAGGCTGATGATGGGCGAGAACATGGCGTTGAGAAACTTCACGCGGCCGATGAGAAAGCCCAGCGGAATGCCGACGAGCGCCGCCATGCCGAAGCCGATGCCAACCCGCTGCAGCGACATGAGGATGTTCCAGCCGATGCCCTGATCGTTCGGACCCTTCTGATAGAACGGATCGGAGAAGACCTTCACGGCAGCGTCCCAGGTCTTGACCGGACCGGGCAGGCGATCACCGCTGGCAGACACCAGCGCCCACACACCGATGAAGAGCAGGATGCCCAGCAGCGGCGGGCCAACCACTTCCATGACTTTCAAAAGCACAGGTGAGATGCGCTGCCAGGGCGTGGGTGCGGTGGGTGGCGGCACAGCAGTCAGACGCGGCTCGCTGGCGGCGCTGGTGGCGGCAGCGGGCAGCGCCAGCTCGCGCACCGCATTCATCTCGGCGTGCTTCAGCAACAGGGCTTTCATAGCATCTCCTTCAGGCGCAGTGCTGCGCGCCGACGCTGGCGACGCTCACGCAGTGCGGTGGCAGACTTCTTGCGCGCTACACGCGATGGCGCCCGCACCGCAGGCTTGAGATCGATGGGCAGGATGACGAGCGCCATGTGTGACTCCTCAAGCCTTGATCTTGAAACCGTTGGCGTACTTCTTCGGGTCCTTGCCGTCCCACACCACGCCATCGATGAGCTTTGACGTGCGCATGACATCTTTCGGCACAGGTGTCTTGGTCAACGCCGCCGCGGCCTTGTAGATGTCGATCTGGTTCACCTGCTTTGCGACCGCGAGGTAGTCGGGGTCTTCCTTCAGCAGACCCCAGCGCTTGTGCTGGGTGAGGAACCACATGCCATCCGACAAGTAGGGGAAGTTGACCGTGCCGTCGTTGTAGAACTTCATGTAGTCGGCGTCCTTCCACTTCTTGCCGATGCCGTTGTCGTAATCCCCGGCGAGACGCTGGTCGATGACATCCACCGGACAGTTCACATAGGACTTGTCGGCGATGATCTCGGCCACTTTTTTGCGATTGGCCATGACGTCGATGAACTTGCTTGCGTCGAGGATCGCAGCTGTCAGCGCTCGCGCAGTGTTGGGATATTTCTTCACCCAGTCGGCGCTGGTGCCCAGCGTCTTTTCCGGATGATCCTTCCAGATGCCTTGCGTGGTCTCTGCGGTAAAGCAGATCTTGTCGAAGATGGCGCGGTTGTTCCACGGCTCGCCGACACAGAAGCCATCCATGTTGCCCACCCGCATGTTGGCCACCATCTGCGGTGGCGGCACGACAATGTTTTTCACGTCCTTGAACGGATCGATGCCGTAGGTCGCCAGCCAGTAATAGAGCCACATGGCGTGCGTGCCGGTCGGAAACGTCTGGGCGAAGGTGTATTCACCCTTGTTCTTGTCGATGAAGCCCTTCAGCGCGGCGCCATCCTTGACGCCCTTCTCGGAGAATTTGTTGGCGAGTGTGATGGCCTGACCGTTGTTGTTGAGGCTCATCAGGATGGCCATGTCCTTCTTCGGGCCGCCGATGCCCAGATGCACGCCGTAGATCAATCCATATAGAACATGCGCGGCGTCCAGCTCGCCGTTGACCAGCTTGTCGCGCACAGAAGCCCACGACGCTTCCTTCGACGGAATGATCTTGATGCCGTATTTCTCGTCGAACTTCATCACGGAGGCAATGACCACGGACGCGCAGTCGGTGAGCGGGATAAAGCCGACCTTCACTTCCTTCTTTTCCGGCGCATCCGAGCCCTGTGCCCAGACGGCACCGCGGATGCCGGGTGGCACGGCGCTCATCAGTGCTGCCCCGCCGAGCAGTGCGCCCGATTGGCGGATGAAGGTTCGACGCGGATCGGTGTTGCCGGCTTCGGTGACGACGGATGCAACCGGCTTCTTCGTGTCTGACATGACATGGCTCCTGGTCCTGATGAAATGAACGGGCGAAAAAAAACGTCCGGGCGCATTCCGACCCCCCCCTTTCAAGGTCAGGAAATTGCCCGGACGTCGTTGTCCAGCGCGCAGCCTCCCTTGGCCGCGCATGACTTCAGCAATGCAATTCCGGTGCCAGCAGCGCCGAAAGAATTACTGCGCTGATTTCATTGCGAATATTCGCGACGATGCGCAGCGTGCGTAAATCCTGCCCCGCCCAAAACGGGGCGCGGGATTGCTGCGGCGCACCAAAAGCGGACGTGCGCCGGCTTCGCACTCAACCCATCAACGAAGACATCTGCACCACGCGTTCCGCCGCTTCCGCCATGCGCAGGCCCTGGTCCATCGCGAACTTGCGCAGCGCCCGGAAGGCTTCCTCTTCATCCATCTGCCGCTGCTTCATGAGGATGCCCTTGGCGCGCTCCACGATCTTGCGCTCGGAGAGTTCGCTCTTCGCATCGGCCAGCGCCTGACGCAGCGACTGCTCGGCTTCGAACCGCTCCACCGCCACCTGCAGGATGGGCTGGATGCGCGCTTCCGCCAGGCCATCCACGATGTAGGCTGTCACGCCCGCGCGCACGGCATCGCGGATGGTCTCGCCGCCGCGGTCGGCGCTGAACATGACGATGGGCCGCGGCTGATCGCGCGAGATGAAGGCGATGTGCTCCAGCACGTCGCGGGATGGCGACTCGGTATCGATGATGATGAGATCGGGCGCATGCACCTTGACCCGGTCGTACAGATCCACCGGCGACGCATAGGACGACACCACCTCATGCCCGGCGTCGACCAGCGCATCGCGCACGCTGGCGGCGCGATCGGGGTCTTCATCGATGAGCAGGATCTTGAGGTGCATGACGGTGTTTGGAGTAAGCTCCCGACTACCCAAAGCAATCGGCGTACCACCCGACCGGCCCCGTACGAGAAGAAGACCCCGCCCGATTGCCGCACTGTCCATCTGTTCCCTGCGAGACCTCACCCATGCCGGCTGCCGACCACGCCCTGCTGCTGTTTTCCCATGGATCGCCCGATCCGGAATGGGCACGCCCGCTGGAGGCGCTGCAGATGAAACTGGCCGAACGCATGGCCCCCATGCCGGTGCGCCTTGCGTTCCTTCCGCCGGCGGGTCCGGATTTCATGACCGTGGTGGAGTCGCTGGTCAACGCCGGCACGCGCTCGCTGACCGTGGCACCCGTGTTCCTGGCGCGGGGCGGGCATGTGAAGAAGGATCTGCCCGAGCTCGCCGCCGCCGCCCAAGCGCGCTGGGGGCTTGGCATCACGCTGCTGCCCACGCTGGGTGAATCGGATCTCGTCCTGAACGTGATGGCCGAATGGCTGCAGAGCCAGGTTACGGGCCGGTGATCGTGCGGTGAGACAGCGCTGGGACATCTTCTGCACCGTCGTCGACAACTTCGGCGACATCGGCGTGACCTGGAGATTGACCCGCCAACTCATTCGCGAGCATGGCCGCCAGGTGACGCTGTGGGTGGATGACCTGGAAAGCTTCGCCCGCATCGAGCCGCGCATTGAAACGGCGCGCGAGTTCCAGCAGATCGACGGTGCGAATATTCGCAGGTGGCACGCGGCCTTCCCCGACGTGGAGCCGGCCGACGTGGTGATCGAGGCCTTCGCCTGCCACCTGCCGGAAAAGTACGTGATGCGCATGGCGAAGCAGACGCCGCGCGCCGCGTGGATCAATCTGGAATATCTCTGCGCGGAGAAGTGGGTCGAGGAGACGCATGCATTGCCTTCGCCGCATCCGCGCCTGCCGCTCACCAAGTTCTTTTTCTTTCCGGGCTTCACCGCCCGGACCGGCGGCCTGCCGCGCGAGACGGATCTCATCAGCCGCCGGAATGCGTTGCTGGCCGATGCCGCCGCCCAGCGCGCGTTCTGGCAACAGATCGACGTGGCCCCGGACGAGGGCGACGAGGTCCGGGTCTCGCTGTTTTGCTACCGCAACCCGGGGCTGCCGTCGCTGCTCGACACCTGGGTGAATGGCGACATCCCGATCCTCTGTCTGGTGCCCGACGGACCGGCGCTGGCGCAGGTGCACAGCTGGTTTGGTGCCACCCTCAGAACCTTGAAGCGCGGCGCGCTCACGCTGCAATCGCTGCCCTTCATGCCGCAGGACGATTACGACAAGCTGCTTTCGCTCTGCGACGTGAACTTCGTGCGTGGCGAGGATTCGTTCCTGCGCGCCCAGTGGGCCGGCCGGCCATTCATCTGGCACATCTATCCGCAGGCGGACGAAGCGCACCTGCCCAAACTGGAAGCCTTTCTCGATCTCTACACCGAGGGCATGGACCCGGCCACCCTCGCCCGGGTCAAGTACGCCTGGCATCGCTGGAACCGGGGTCAGGACATGAAAGCGCCGTGGCTGGACTTCGCCGCCGGTCGCGACGCGCTGGAGCCCTGGGCGCACGACTGGTCCGAACGCCTGGCCGCCCGCCCCCCGTTGGCAGAAAAACTGGCGGATTTTGTGGATAAGTTGCTATAATTGCGAGCTTTTTTGGCGCCAGCCCTGCTGTGCGGGCGCTTCGTTTGCAACCCCCACATCAGGACATTCGCATGAAACAGGCTCAAGAACTGCGCGCCGGCAACGTGATCATGGTTGGCAAGGACCCCATGGTCGTGATGCGCGCCGAATACAACAAGGGCGGCCGCAACGCCGCCGTGATGAAGATGAAGTTGAAGAATCTTCTCTCCAACTCCACCACCGAAACCGTCTTCAAGGCGGACGACAAGATGGACGTGCTGGTGCTCGACCGCAAGGAAGTCACCTACTCCTACTTCGCCGACCCGATGTACGTGTTCATGGACGCCGAGTACAACCAGTACGAGATCGAGGCCGAGATGATGGCCGACGCGCTGAACTACCTTGAAGAAGGTCTGCAGTGCGAAGTCGTGTTCTACGACGGCCGCCCGATCAGCGTCGAACTGCCCACCACCGTGGTGCGCGAGATCGAGACCGAGCCCGCTGTGCGCGGCGACACGTCCGGCAAGGTGCTCAAGCCCGCCAAGCTGATCGGCACCGGCTTTGTGGTCAACGTGCCGCTCTTCTGCGAGACCGGCGACAAGATCGAAGTCGATACGCGCACGGCGGAATACAAGCGCCGCGTGAACGGTTGAGCAGTTCCGCCCGGTACCCGAAAAAAGCCCGGATCAGCCGGGCTTTTTTTCAGCTGCGGCGCAACGTGAGCGCGATGACAAGATCGGGCCGTGAACAACTGTCAACTCGCCGTCCGGACCAGCCGACGGATGATAAGCTGCGCAAGTCGCAGCAGGCACTGCCGAACGCAGTGACACACAACCGAAACATTCAGCGCCAATCCTTTCAAGCTGCGCGACTCCATCTGCTTCGGGGAAGAAATGGCATCACCGTCTGGCCTTCGCGTCCTGATACTGCTCATGCACTGGCTCGTCTGCGCCATGGCCTGGGGAGCATCAACGGACTCGAATGTTGAGCGGCACCCGCTGGAAATTCGTGCACTGAAAGACCCGCAGGCCGTGCGGGCCGAGCTGCCGCCGCTGATTGGGGCCGCCCGCCAGCGCGCGGACTATCGCGAACTGGCCCTGCTCCATCTGGCCGAGGCCAATGCCTGTCGGGTCATGGCCAATCTCGCCTGCCAGGCGGAGGCTGGCCAGCGCGCACACCAGGCGGCGGAGCAGGCCGGGCAGGTCGCGCTCCAGGTGCGCGGTCTCATCATGGAAAGCCGCGGCCGGCTCGCCCAGCAAGACTTCAGCCGCACTTCCCAACTGCTGAACGCGGCCGAGCGCATCCTGATTCGCGAGCCAGATCCCGAGGCGCTGGCTGATGTGTACCTCGCGTATTCCTCGCTCAGCTATTCCGTCGGCAAGCATGCCAATGCCGCGGACTATGCCCGCCGCGGCCTGAAAGCACTCGGCGACCGTCCTTCCCTGATCATCCGCATCCGGCTGATGCGCAACCTCGCCCGCGCCCTCGCCCAGACCAAGGACACCGCCGGCGCGCGCGCCACCTTGCGGGAGGCGATTGCCCAGGTCGAAGGGCTGGATGATCCGAAGCTGGTCGCGGAGCTCTATCTGGAAAGTGCGCGCATCGCCCGCAGCGACCGCGATGTCGAGACCCAGGAGTCCGATGGCCGCAAGATTCTCGAATTCGCCAAGCAACTCGAAAACACCCAGCTGACCGGGCTGGGTCACGAGGTGCTGGGACTGGCCGCGCTCGATCGCAAAAACAGCACCGACGCGCACCGGGAACTGAAGCGGGCGCAGCAACACTTCGAAAATCTGAAGTTGCAGCGCGATGAGCGGCGCGTCCTGCGTTCGCTGGTGCGCAGCATGCTCGACGAAAGAACCGGCCGGCAGGAGCTCGAGCCGCTGATGACGCGCTTGATCTCGCTCGAGTCAAAGCTCGAGTCCGAGGATCGCACGTTTGCCGCAGACGACTTCGAGGCACGCCTCAACTTTTTCAAGCATGAGATGGACGTGAAGCGGCTGGAGCAAGTGGCCGCCATCGACAAAGAACGCGTCGCCTCCCTGGCAGCGCAAAGGCTGCTCGCGATCTGGGTTGCAGCACTGGTGGCGTTGCTGCTGTTGGTGCTGGCCGTTCTTTTCTACATGCAACGGCGCTACATCGCCGCGCGCGCCAAGGCCGAGAAGGCGCTGGCTGCGAGCGAAGCACGACTGCGCGCGGTCACCGACAACATCCCGGCGCTGATTGCCCACGTCGATGCAGCCCAGCGTTACACCTTCGCCAACAGGTTCATGGGCCGCGTCTTCGGCATCGACCCGGCATCAATGCTTGGGAAAACCATGCGCGAGGTTCGCGGCGAAGAGGTCTATGCCTACATTCAGCCCCATGTTGAACGCGTGCTCCAAGGCGAACCGGTTCAGTTTGAAGGCAAAGGGCTCGTCGGTGATCGCGAGTATCAATATCAGTCCAGCTTTGTTCCGGATATCGGGCCGGATGGAAAGGTCGCCGGATTTTTCTCCTTCACTTTCGACATCACCGAGCTGAAGCGCGCCCAGTCCGAGCTGGGTCGCTTGATCCGCATTGACAGCATGACCGGCGCGGCCAACAGGCGGCACTTCGATGAGCGCCTGGGGTCGGCCATTGCCAGCGCGCGACGGCACGGCAGCGCGATCTGCCTGCTCTATCTGGACATCGATCGGTTCAAGGAGATCAACGACACCCGTGGCCACGCCGTTGGTGATGCCGTGATCATCGAGGTCGCCCGACGCATCCAGTCGCTGGTCCGCGCCGACGACATGGTTGCGCGTCTGGGCGGGGACGAGTTTGCGGTGATTGTCGAGCAGGCAAGCGCCGGCACGGGAGAGGCCATCGCCGGAAAGATGTTGGCTGCCATGCAGACGCCAATTACAGCCGGCGACAGTCAGGTATCCGTCAAGGTGAGCATCGGCATCGGATTCGCGCTTGAACCCGACACCTTTGAGCATGTGCTCGGCATGGCGGATCGCGCACTGTACCGCGCCAAGTCAGCCGGGCGCGGGACGTTCGCCATCGAATCTGCCTGAACAGGCGCCGGCGGCGCTCGGAAGATCCGACCGGTCGCCTCAGGGGGTGGGCACCGTGCTGCAGGCCTCGCCCGCCGCACGCCCGGGCACACGCCACAGGTACACCTTGCTCTCCTTCTTCAACCCGATGACCTTGTCGGGCGCGGGCAGGGTCAGCATCTTCTCCGGCTTCCAGTCACCCATGTCCCAGTCGTGCGACACGATGCGGGTGCCAGGCTTGAGACACAGCAATCGCGGACGCAACTGCAGGTTCACTTCCGGCAACAGATACATCGTGATCACCGTGGCGGGCGACAGATCCGCCTTGAACAAGTCCATCTCTACAAACTTCGCGCGCGCTGCGACGCCGGCCTTGGCAGCGCTTTCCCGGCTCTGCCGGACGAGATCGGCCACGAGTTCCACCCCGAGCCCCCGCGCACCGAAACGCTTGGCTGCGGTGATAACGATGCGGCCGTCGCCCGAGCCGAGATCGATGACGTAGTCGCTCTTGCCGACGCCCGCCACTTCCAGCATCGCGATAGTGATGTTGTCCGGCGTGGTGATGAAAGGCACTTCGTCGTGCTGCGCCCAGGCCATGGCGCCCGACCATGCCACACAGGCCAGTACAACGCGAGCCACCCGCAAAAAGTGCGCGCACATCTCAACGCAGCCCGAAGAAGTCGCGGATCTGCGCGAGCAGATCGGTGTGCGCCGTGCGCCG
>JANRIX010000046.1:0-136252 GCA_033764435.1 Burkholderiales bacterium | reverse complement strand
GCCAGGGCGCGGGCCTCGTCGACGAAACGGTCCAGGCCCCAGTTGAAGCGCTCGCTGCCTTCCTCCGATCGCACGCGCACCGTTCGGTCCTCGGCGCGCACCGCCACATTGGCCGGGAAGTACTCCTTGATGGCCACGGGCAGCTGCAGGTTCACGTCCTGCGCCAGGTAGGTGATGCCGAAACCGCCGCCGCCCAGCACCCTGTCGATGCGGTATTCGTAGACGGCCTGGCCGGGCTCGAGCGCCGCCACGTCCGAAGTCCTGGGCACATCACCCGATTCGCTGTCCCCGGTGTTCACGTCCACACTCATGTCGGCATCGCCTCGCAGGCCGGGTTCACTCGCCGCGGTCGATCATCTGCATGGCCTTGTCCAGGCTGCGACGCATGCGGTTGAAGGCGCCGCCCAGCACGGCCACCTCGTCCCCTCCGCCTTCCTTGAACTCGGGCACGTCGAAGTCGCCGGTGGAGATCTTGTCCGCCGCCTCGGACATCTTCGAGATGGGCCGGATGATCATGAACGACAGCATGATGTTCAGCACCACGAAGGTCACGGCGAAGATGGCGGCGAGCGAGCTCATGAAGGTCGTGAAGGCGCGGTTGGCGTTCTTGATCGGCACATCCATCGGCACCGACACGACCTGTGCGCCGATGATTTCCTGGTGCTTCCAGCCGAAGCCGTTGTTCTCGCCGTAGAGCTTCAACATTGACGCCGGCGCCGCAGCCGGCACGCTGTGGCAGGCGAGGCAGGCCGGGTCCTTGATCTGGATGGGGCGGGCGAGGTAAAGCTGGCCACCCGTGGGCGTGACGCGTTCGCCGGTCACTTCCTTCAGCGCGGGATTGTTGCGGAAGCTGTTGACCACATCGGCCTCCCACTCCACGGCGCGGTTGCGCGGGTTGGTGGGATTCAGCGTGGCTTCCTTGTAGGCAAATTCCGGATGAGTCGAGCGCAGGGAATTGAAGGTTTCCGTGGCCGCGAACGCCGGTACTGATTGCGGCAGGAAGGTCTCAATCAACTGGGGTTCCAGGTGAGGCTTCACCTGCTTGACCGTATAGCCGCGAATGGCCAGCGCCGCCTCCATCATGAGGCCGGCATTGCGCAAGACTTCCTGCTTGGCGTTGTCCTGCAGCAGCCGATGCGACACGTATGCCGACACGCCCATTCCGGCCGCGAAGACCAGGAGCAAGACAATGTTGAATTTGAGACGGATACCCATGGGACCTCCAGTTTTCGGTATGGAGCCTCTACGAGCGCTCTTTGCCAACGGATGCGTCAATGGCCGCTGCGACGCAGGAATCAGTGAAACCCCTATGCAACCAGAGCGTGCAGGCGCTAGGGCCAAGCCGCGCATTTTCAGGTAGGTTTGAGTCGAGAACCACCCCAAGACCTGATGATGAACTGCGCACTTTGGCTAAAACGCAACGGACTGCTGAATCCGGACACCCCTGCGTTGATCAATGGTACGCGCCTGCACGCGGACTACGCCACCCTGGCGCGTCGGGTGGCGGCGTTGGCCGGGTGGTTTGGCGCCGCCGGGCTGCAAGCCGGGGTCCGTGTCGTGCTGCTCGCTGCCAATAGTCCGTCCTATCTGGAGGCGCTCTTCGCCATCTGGTGGGCCGGCCTCGTTGCCGTGCCGGTTAACGCCAAGCTGCATCCGCGCGAGGTTGCCTACATCGTGGAGCAATCCGGCGCGCGGCTCGTCTTCACCGACGGGGACTGGGCGGGCCGGCGGGAAGGTTTGCCGGTAGACATCCGGGTCGTCACCCTGGGTGCACGCGAATATTCGCAAGCGCTGACACACCCGCCAGCGGAGATCGCGGTCCAAGCGGCCGATGATCTGGCCTGGCTTTTCTACACCAGCGGCACCACCGGCCGGCCCAAGGGCGCCATGCTGACCCACGGCAACCTCGCGGCGATGAGTGAGCACTATCTGTCCCAGGTTGATTCCGTGGCACCGGGCGACTGCATCCTGCATGCGGCGCCGCTGTCGCATGGCTCGGGGCTGTATGCGTTGCCGCATCTCCTGGCGGGCGCCGCGCAGGTCGTTCCCGAGTCCGGCGGCGTTGACGAGGCCGAGATCATCGCGCTCTTTGCCGCGCATCGGGGCGTGGCCCTGTTCGCCGCACCCACCATCGTGAAGCGCCTCGTGCAGCACGACGGCTGGACGCCGCGCGCGCTGGCGGGGCTGAAGACCCTGGTGTACGGCGGTGGGCCGATGTACGTCGCGGACGCCGAGGCGGCGCTCGCCCGCATGCCGGGGAAACTCGCGCAGATCTATGGTCAGGGCGAGACGCCGATGACCATCACCGTCTGCACCAAGGCCGTCCTGAGTGATGCGGCGCATCCGCGCTTTCGCGAGCGACTGGCCTCGGTGGGCGTGCCGTTCAGGGGCGTGGAGGTCGAGATCCGCGACACTGCCTACCAGCGCCTGCCAGACGGCGAGGTGGGCGAGATCTGTGTGCGCGGCGCCACCGTCATGGCGGGATACTGGCAAAACCCGCAAGCCACCCAGACAACGCTGAAGGACGGCTGGCTCCACACCGGCGACATGGGCAGCTTTGATGAGGAAGGCTTCCTGACGCTCAAGGACCGCAGCAAGGACCTGATCATTTCAGGGGGCTCGAACATCTATCCGCGCGAGGTGGAGGAGGTCCTGCTCACCCATCCCGGTGTGGCCGAGGTGGCGGTGATCGGGCAACCCGATGCCGAGTGGGGCGAGGTCGTCGTGGCCTGCGTGGTGGGGCGGACGGGCTTTGCCGACTCTGCGGCGCTGGACGCCCACTGCCTTGCGCACATCGCCCGCTTCAAGCGGCCGAAGCACTACCGGTTCCTGGCAGCGCTGCCCAAGAATGCGTATGGAAAGGTGTTGAAGACGGCCTTGCGCGACGCCCTGTCCGCGACAGGTTGAAGGCTGGTTGAAGGCTGGACGGCGCCCCGGCCTGCGAGGGACGGGCTCGTCAGTACGTCGTGGCGACCGCGGCGACCGGTGCGGCCTCTCCCGCGGCGATGCGCTTCAGCGGCACTTCGTCGTGCAACGTGACGCCGCCATAGCGCACCGACACCCAGCCCTGGCGCACCCAGTCGGAGAGCAGCACGTTGACGCGCTGGCGCGACGAGCCCAGCAGCTGGGCCAGATCTTCCTGCGGCAGATGCAGGTTGATGCGCACGCCGTCCTCTTCCTTCACGCCGTAGGCATGGGAGAGATTCACCAGTTGCTTGGCCAGACGTGCGGGGAGCGGCAGAACGTTGACGTCTTCCATCGCCGCAAAAAGCAGGCGCAGGCGCGAAGCCTGCAGCTTGAGGAAGTGCAGCGGCAGCTCGGGGAACTGCTTCAACAACTCGCGGAATTCGTGATTGGGCACGAGCAGCAATTCGGTCGGGCCGTGGGCGATGCCGTCGTGGGTGCGCGGCAGGCCGTCGAAGAGCGAGATCTCGCCGAACCACGTGCCGGGTTCCAGGAATGCCAGCGCCGTCTGCTTGCCATCGGGCGCCGTCGCGCAGATCTTGATCGCGCCGGAGAGAATGCCCATCCAGCCATCGCCGGGCCGATCCTTGCGGTGCGAATATTCGCCATCGGACAGCTGCTTCAGCTGGGCTGCGGCGATGATGGCCGCGCGCACGGGTCCGGGCAGTCCGGAGAACCAGATGTCGCTTTGCAGGATTGCGATTTGAGCGGGATTCAGGGTTGCCATACTCTCGTTCCGGAGTTTTGTTGTTGTGTGTGCCGAGTGGTTGGAATGCATCCTGTCACGTAGGTGACAGACTGCAAGTATAACCAACGTTATATTGATCTGGCTCAAGACTGCAGGTTGGTCGCCAAGTGGTATGCAAGGTGGTCGCGCGTGGCCTGCACAATCCATTAGAAACCGCCAATATAACCGCAAGAATTCCCAAGAAACTTCAAGGAGGAAGCATGAATCCTGCGACCCAGGCTGCCATCGTGGCCGCCACCTCGTCCAAGCAGACCAATTTTTCGCCCGAGGAGTGGCAGACCCGCGTCGACCTCGCCGCGTGCTACCGGCTGGTCGCGCTTTACGGCTGGACCGACCTCGTCTTCACCCATGTCACGGCCAAGATCCCGGGCACGGACAACCAGTTCCTCATCAATCCCTACGGCATGCTGTTCGACGAGATCACCGCATCCAGTCTGGTGAAGATCGATCTGGCCGGCAACAAGCTGGACGACAGTCCCTATCCGGTGAACCCGGCCGGCTTCGTCATCCACAGCGCCATCCATGCCGCGCGCGCGGATGCCAAATGCGTGCTGCACACGCACACGGCGAATGGCGTCGCGGTGGCGGCGCAAAAGAGTGGCGTGCTGCCCATCTCGCAGCAGAGCATTTTCGTGCTGGCGAGCCTCGCGTATCACGACTACGAGGGCGTGGCCCTGAATGACGACGAGAAGCCGCGCCTCGTCCGCGACATTGGTAACAAGCACTTCCTGATGCTGAAGAGCCACGGGCTGCTCACGGTGGGCGAGTCGATTGCCGATGCGTTCCTCTACATGTACATCTTCGAGACCACGTGCAACATCCAGATCCGCGCCCAGAGCACCGGTGGTGAACTCATCCGCGTTCCCCAGCCGATTCTGGATGGCGCGGTGGCGCAGATGGCGGCCGGCACCAAGGGGCTGGGCGGGCAGATCGCCTGGCCCGCGCTGCTGCGCAAGCTGGACAGGATTGCGCCAGACTACAAGTCATAAACAACAAGACGCGACCGGGAGGAGACCCCATGCAGGGCGACATCGTTTCATCCGTGCTGCTGCCGCTGGGCCTGGCATTCATCATGTTCACGCTCGGCGTCGGGCTCACACCGACCGACTTCCGTCGCGTGTTCAAGTACCCGAAGGCGTTTGCGGTCGGCACGCTGTGCCACTTCATCCTGCTGCCGCTGGTGGGTTTCCTCGTGGTGAAGCTCTGGGGTGTCACCGGCGCGCTGGCGGTGGGCTTCATGATCATCGCGGCCTGTCCCACGGGCACCACGTCCAACCTGCTGACCTATTACGCCCGGGGCGATGTCGCACTGGCGCTCTCGTTCACGGCGGTGGCGAGCATCGCGTCCATCCTCACCGTACCCTTGATTCTCGGCTGGTCCCTGGATTACTTCCTCGGTGCCGCGCGCGAGGTCAAGGTTCCGGCAGGGCAGGTCATCGCGCCCATCTTCGTGATCCTGGCCATCCCGGTGGCGCTGGGCATGCTGTTGCGGGCCAAGGCGACCGCGTTCGCAATCCGTTTCCACAAGCCCATGAGCACGCTGGCCACCATCATTTTCGTGCTCATCATTGCCGCGGCCATCGCCAAGAACTGGGCGCTCTTCAAGGAACACACCTTCACGTTGGCACCGCTGGTGTTCTCCATCAATCTCACCATGCTCGCCATCGGCTTCGGTCTGTCGAAGCTGATTGGCGTGGACATCCGTCAGGCGGCCACCGTCGCCATCGAGTCCTCGGTCCAGAACGGGACGCTGGCCATCGTCATTGCGTCCTCGATCCTCAAGGACGACGTGATGAGCCTGCCGGGCGCCATCTATGGCGTGCTGATGTATGTGAGCGGGATCGCGTTCGTGTTCGTGATGCGCAAGTTCGCGCCGCCGCTCACCAAAGATGAAGAAGCCGCCGCGCAGGCGGCGATGCATTGAGGCTGCGTTAATGATCGCCAAGGACGCGGCCCGTCGCCGCATATTCCTCATGCGTCACGGCAGCGTGACCTATTTCGATGCCGATGGCCGCCCGCACCCGCCGGACACGGTGCCGCTGAATGCGCAGGGGCGCGATCAGGCGGATGCAGCGGGTCGGCTCTTTGCGGATGCGAATATTCGCTTTGACCGGGTGATCGTGAGCGGGTTGGCGCGGACGGTGGAGACCGCCGAGCGCGTGCTGGCTGCGTCCGGGCAATCCATTTCTTTGCAACATGACAATCATCTGCGCGAAATCGGCGGCGGCAAGCTCTCCGACATTCCCGATGCCGAATTGCAGCAGGCTTTCGTCGGCGCCATGGACGGCGTGGTCAGTCTCGATACGCGCTTTCTGGGCGGCGAGACGGTGGGGGAGCTCATGGATCGCGTCATGCCGCGCGTGGATGCGCTGCGCGCCGACGCCGAGTGGGACATCGTGCTGCTGGTGTTGCACGGTGGCGTCAATCGCGCGGTGCTGTCGTATCTTTTGACGGGGCAGAGGCAGTTCATCGGCGGTCTGGCCCAGGCGCCGGCGTGCGTCAACGCTATTGACGTGGGCGCGGGTCGGCATGATGTGGCGGTGCGCCTGATCAATCATGCGCCCTTGGATCAGCTCCATACCACCACGCGCAAGACCACCATGGAAGCGCTGTACGAGCAGTACGTGAAATTCAGAAAGGGAAAGACGCATGTCCTCTGATGCGGACAAGGGAAACTCGGGTACACGCCCGGTCGCCGAAAACCAGAAGTTCGATGTCCCCGCGCTGGAGCACTGGCTCGCCGCGAATGTTGAAGACTTCGCCGGCCCGCTCACCATCGAGCAATTCAAGGGCGGCCAGTCCAACCCCACGTTCAAGCTCATCACACCGTCGCGAATCTACGTGATGCGCGCCAAGCCCGGCCCGGCCGCGAAGCTGCTGCCGTCCGCCCACGCCATCGAGCGCGAGTTCGCGGTCATGAAGGCGATGGCGGGCAGCGGTGTACCGGTGGCGAAGATGTACGCGCTTTGCGCCGACGAAGCGGTCATCGGCCGTGCGTTCTTCATCATGGAGTTCGTGGAGGGCCGCGTGCTTTGGGACCCGGCGTTGCCCGGATTTTCCAATGATGAGCGCATGCGAATATTCGCAGAGATGAATCGCGTCATCGCGGCGCTGCATTCCGTGGACTACGCCGCCATCGGCCTTGCCGAGTTTGGCAAGCCCGGCAACTACTTCGAGCGCCAGATCACTCGCTGGACCAAGCAGTACCGCGCGTCCGAAACGGAAAAGATTCCAGCCATGGATGCGCTCATCGACTGGCTCCCGTCGCACATTCCCGCCGGTGACGAGAGCACCATCGTGCATGGCGACTATCGCCTGGACAATCTCATCTGGCATCCGACCGAGTCGCGCGTGTTGGCCGTGCTGGACTGGGAGTTGTCCACGCTCGGTCATCCGCTGGCCGACTTCGCTTATCACTGCATGGTGTGGGTCATGCCACCCGGGCCGGCGCGTGGGCTTGCGGGTGTGAAGCTGGATGAGCTGGGTATTCCGAATATTCGCAAGTACACCGAAATGTATTGCGAACGCACCGGCCGGCCCGGCATTCCACACATGGATTTCTACCTCGCCTACAACCTGTTCCGCATGGCGGGCATCCTGCAGGGCATCGCAAAGCGTGTGGTGGATGGCACGGCGTCGAGCGCGCAGGCCATCGAGATGGGCAAGGCGGCGCCCATGGTGGCGGCGCTGGGATGGAAGTTGGCGGAGAAGATGAAGTAGAAGTCCGTCGTTCCCGCGCAGGCGGGAACCCAAGGTCGATTCCTTGGGGCGCGACGAAACTTGGATTCCCGCGCAGTTACGTAACCTCGCGGGAACGACGAAGTGTTTGGAGACAACATGGACTTTAGCTACACCCCAAAAATGCTCAGCCTCATCGAACGCATGAACGCGTTCTTCGCCGAGCACATTCACCCCAACGAGAAGCGCTTCCACGAAGAGTTGGCCGCCAACACCGCAGCGGGCAAGCGCTGGACGCCGGTGCCGGTGGTGGAAGAGCTCAAGCCCAAGGCCAAGGCCGCTGGTCTCTGGAATCTCTTCCTGCCCGACGAAAAATACGGTGCCGGCCTTACCAACCTGGAATACGCCCCGCTGGCCGAGATCACCGGCCGCGTGCTGTGGACGCCCAGCGTCTTCAATTGCAACGCGCCCGACACCGGCAACATGGAGACGCTGGTGCTCTATGGCACGGACGCGCAGAAGCAGAAGTGGCTGATGCCGCTGCTCTCCGGCGAAATCCGTTCTGCGTTCGCGATGACCGAGCCGGACGTGGCCTCATCGGACGCGACCAACATCGCCACTTCCATCGTGCGCGATGGCAACGACTACGTCATCAACGGCCGCAAGTGGTGGATCACCAATGCGGGCGATCCGCGCTGCGCGATTTTCATTGTCATGGGCAAGACCAACCCGGATGCGGACAAGCACACGCAGCAGTCCATGATCCTCGTTCCGCGCAACACGCCGGGCCTCACCATCAACCGCGCGTTGAACGTGCTGGGCTACGACGATGCGCCGTCAGGTCACTGCGAGCTCACCTTCAACAACGTGCGCGTGCCGGCAGAGAACCTGTTGCTGGGCGAGGGCCGCGGCTTCGAGATCGCGCAGGGCCGGCTGGGACCGGGCCGGGTGCATCACTGCATGCGCCTCATCGGCTCGGCCGAGCGTGCACTGGAGCTGCTCTGCCAGCGGGTCAGCGCCCGCGTGGCATTCGGCAAGCCCATCGCCGCGCAGACGGTGTGGCAGGAGCGCATCGCCGAGGCGCGCATCATGATCGATCAGGCGCGGCTTCTGGTGCTGAACTGCGCCTGGAAGATGGATCAGGCCGGCAACAAGGCAGCGCGAAACGAGATCGCCATGATCAAGGTGGCCGTGCCCACCATGGCCTGCCAGGTCATCGACTGGGCCATGCAGGCGCACGGCGGCGGCGGATTGTGCGACGATTTCCCCCTCGCCGAAGCGTATTCTTGGGCGCGCATCCTGCGCCTGGCGGATGGACCCGACGAGGTGCACCGCAACGCCATCGCCAAGAACGAATTGGGGCGCTACAGGTCGTAAACCCTGGGCCGAAGAGCTGAAGCGCCCCGAGCGGTAACACGCAGCTCACAAAAAAATATTGGAGGAGAGGATGGAGAAAGTCTGGCTGAAGAGCTACCCCCCGGGCGTGCCGGCGGAGGTGGACCTCAACGCCTGCCCCACGCTGAACGACCTGATGGACACGTCCTTCAGCGAATATTCGCAACGCGGGCTGGTGGATTTTCTGGGCAAGCAGGTCACCTACGGCGAGGTCGACCGCCAGTCGCGCGCCTTTGGTGCGTGGTTGCAATCGCTGGGCCTGAAGCCGGGTGCCCGCGTGGCCATCATGATGCCGAACGTGCCGCAATACGTGGTGGCCCTTTGCGCCATCCTGCGCGCGGGCTACGTGGTCGTGAACGTGAACCCGCTCTACACCCCGCGCGAGTTGGAGCACCAGCTCAAGGACAGCGGGGCGGAGGCGATCATCGTCATGGAGATGTTCGCCGCAACCGTGCAGCAGGTCATGGCTCAGACAAGCGTGAAGCATGTCGTGCTCGCCTCGATCGGCGACATGCTGGGCGGGCTGAAGGGGCTCATCACCAACTTCCTCATTCGCAAGGTGAAGAAGGCCGTGCCGCCGTACAGCCTGCCGGGGGCGGTGTGGTTCAACGATGCCACTGCGCGTGGTCGCGGCATGACGCTGCAACCAGCCAAACCCAGGCCGGAAGACCTCGCCTTCCTGCAATACACCGGCGGCACGACGGGTGTCTCGAAGGGCGCCATGCTGACCCACGGCAATGTGGCCAGCAATGTCGTGATCGGCGAGGCATGGCTGGAGCCTGCACTGCACACCGACAAACCCATCGAGCAGATGAAGGTCGTCGTGGCGCTGCCGCTGTATCACATCTATGCGCTGGTCTCGTGCCTGTGGCTGGGCATGCGCGGCGGCGCGATGTGCATTCTCATTCCCAATCCGCGCGACTTCGATGCAGTGGTGAAGGCGCTGAAGCCGCACCGGGTCAACCTGTTCCCGGCGGTCAATACGCTCTTCAATTCGCTGGCGCTGCATCCCGGCTTTGCCGAGCTCGATTTCTCCGATCTGCGCATCAGCAACGGCGGCGGCATGGCGGTGCAGCGTGCGGTGGCCGATCGCTGGAAGGCGCTTACCGGCACCGCCATCGTTGAAGGCTACGGCTTGACCGAGACGTGCAGCGGCGCTACCTGCAACCCCGTGCTGGCCGAGAAGCACAACGGCACCGTGGGTCTGCCCATGTCATCGACCGAAGTCGCGATCCGCGATGACGACGGGAAGGATGTTCCCATCGGCCAGCCCGGCGAGATCTGCATCCGCGGCCCGCAGGTCATGGTTGGCTACTGGCAGCGTCCGGATGAAACCGCGAAGGTCATGTTCGACGACGGCTTCTTCCGTTCCGGGGACATCGGCATCATGGACGAGGCGGGTTACGTCAAGATCGTCGACCGCAAGAAGGACATGATCCTGGTCTCGGGCTTCAACGTGTATCCCAATGAAATCGAGGATGTCGTTGCGATGCATCCGGGAGTGCTGGAATGCGCCGTGATCGGCGTGCCGGACGAGCATTCGGGCGAGGTGGTGAAGCTGGTGGTGGTGAAGAAGGATCCGGCGCTGACCAAGGAAACGCTGGCTGAGTACTGCAAGGAACAGCTCACGGGCTACAAGCGGCCGAAGATCATCGAGTTCCGGGATTCGCTGCCGAAGACGAATGTGGGGAAGGTGTTGCGGAGGGCGTTGCGGGATGCGGGGTAGCCGTCGTTCCTGCGAAGGCAGGAACCCAGTGTCGTTGTATTTTTCTAGTCCCTCGTTTGCCTCGTGTCCAGCATGCCGGGGGTTGCCCGGCGGCAAGTCACTTTCTTTGCTTCGCCAAAGAAAGTAACCAAAGAAAGGCGACCCCGGGTCGAGCGCGGGTGCGCGCCAAGGCGCGCGCCGTGCCCTGCGTTACTCGCCTGCCGCGGCGGCTGCGGAACTCGGGTTGCGAATATTCGCAGTAGCTTTCGGCCACGTTCACCCGCAACCCTCAGACAGTCCTCGCCGACTTCCCCGCGTCAGGCTGCGTTACTCGGCGCTCTCTACGGGGAATTCATCTCCGCTGCACGTGCCTTGAGCACTCCGAGGCGGGCCAGCAGAATTCTCATTGCTGCGATTGGGGTCGCAAGCAAGAAACTATAGCCAAGTGAGATCAGGAAGCTGCCCTGCTCGATGCCCTCAAGACGAAGCATCGATTCAACAGGAGCGTCCCAGATGTACCGACCGATCATGGCTCCGATTGCAACCGACATAGCTGCCATGCCCAGGAATCCAGGAACTGGCCGCCATGATCGAGTCGCTACACCTAGACCAAGGCCAATCCCGAGAATCAATATCACTGCAATCCAAATCGGATTTGGCATTTCTACTTGAGATCTGCCTTGTTCAGCAGAAACACCACCCCATCCCCCGCACTTGTCTCCGGCCAGATGAACGGCACATCGGGGAACGTTGCTTCCACGCCTTCCCGGTTGTAGCCCACCTCCACGACGAGGATGCCGTGCTCGTTGAGGTGCTTGGGGGCGTTGTCGAGGATGACGCGCACGTGATCCAGGCCGTCCTCGCCTGAGGCCAGCGCCATCATGGGTTCGTGGCGGTATTCGTCGGGCAGGGCACCCATGGATTCCGCGGTGACGTAGGGCGGGTTGGAAATGATGATGTCGTACTTGCGACCCTTCAGCGCCTCGTTCATGTCCGACTCGATCAGCTTGATGCGGCCGTCGAGGCGGTAGTCGGAAATGTTGCGGCGGGCCACGTCGAGCGCGTCCTGTGAGAGATCCACGGCCTCGACCTGCGCATTGGGAAAGGTCAGGGCGGCCAGGATGGCGAGGCAGCCCGAGCCCGTGCAAAGATCGAGCACGCTGGTGACCTTCTCCGGTTCTTCCACCCAGGGCGCCAGGTCATCGCGCAGCAGCTCAGCGATGAACGAGCGCGGCACGATGACGCGCTTGTCGACATAGAACTTGTAGTCGCCAAGCCAGGCCTCGTTGGTGAGATAGGCGGCGGGCAGGCGCTCCTTCACGCGGCGCTTGAAGATGCTGAGCACGAGGTTGCGCTCGGCTTCCGGCAGGCGCGCATCGAGCCAGGGATCGAGTTGGTCCAGCGGCAGGTGCAGCGTGTGCAGCAGCAGGTACACGGCTTCGTCATAGGCACTCGCTGTGCCGTGGCCGAAGAAGAGCTTGGCCTCGTTGAAGCGCGACACGCCGAATCGGAGCAGGTCGCGCACGGTGACGAGATCCTCCTGCGCCAGTTCCCAGAGACCCTTGTGCTGGGTGCTTTCCGGGTCGTAGAACTTGGGCTTCTGCATGGCGTGTCCTTGCGAATGTTCGTCAGCCGGTGGCGTGCCGCCGGCGATTTGTTGTTGTGGGGCGTGACGCCGGGCTATTGCGCTGCCGCAGGCTTGTCCGCGCGACCGTCGAAATGTATCTGGCGGGTAAGGAGCTGCCAGTACATGACCCAGTCACCCATGAAGCTCCAGCGGGGATAGGAGAAGGTGGCGGGCTTGTTCTTCTCGAAAACGAAATGGCCGATCCAGGCGAAGCCATAGCCCGCGAACGGCACGGCGACGAGCAGCAGCCACTGCGAGGTCATCACCGCTGCGGCGATGAGCAGGAGAACAATGGTGCTGCCGATGAAGTGCAGCGCGCGGCAGACGGGGTTGAGGTGTTCGCCGAGGTAGAAGGGATAGAACTCGCTGAAAGTCAGGAAGCGCGCGGGCTCGCTCATGGTCGTCGCCTCAGGCGGTCTGGTGGACGCGCCGCGCCACCACCGGACCCACACGTGCTTCAACGTATTCCTTCAGTTTCGGCTTCAGGCCGAGCATGAAGAACACTTCGGTCATGACGAAGAGCGGGCCGATGACGAGCCCCATGATGTCGTCGAAGAACGCCGGCTTCAGGCCCTCGAACCTGTGACCCCAGAACTGCAGGATCCAGCCGACGACGAAGATGGCCAGCGCGGCCCACAGGCTGGTGGCCGTGCCAAGCATCAGCGCGAGTTCGTGTGCCAGCACGCAGTTGAGTGCGAGGTACACAGCCATGGCCATGCCGAGCACCAGGTCGAGCTTGAAGTAGTAGATCGACGCAATCACCGCAACGACGACGGCGGCCGAGAGGCGCACCGAGCCCAGCGGCGCGTTCCAGACCGTGAGCGCCAGCACGATGGAGAACACGATCATCGGAATGCCGACGAAATGGGTGGCGATGTTGCGGCGGTCGCGATGATAGGCCGCGTACTGCGTGATCTGTTCTTCAAGTGTGCGCATGGTCTCCTCCGTGCGGGCTGACTGCCAGGCTGGCCTGGCGCGAATCAGTGTTCGGTATCGGCGTCGATCTTGAATTCCGAGAACGACGGCGCACCATGCCGGCTGGGTGCGCTGGGCGGCGGGGCGCCATCCTTGTAAATGGGCTTGAAGCCGGAGTTGCCAATGATGAGTGCCAGGTTCGTGGCGGAGTCGGAGTTGGCGATGCCCTCTTCGACGGTGATCTTCTCCGCCTTGATCAGGCGGAACAGATCCTGTTCGAACGTCTGTGAGCCGGGCGTCAGGCTCTTCTCCATCGCATCCTTGATGTCGCTCACCCGGCCCTCGGCCACGAGCTCCGCGATGTTGGTGGTGTTGAGGAGAATTTCGATGGCGGCCGAGCGGCCGCCTTCCATGTTTTTCACGAGGCGCTGGGAAACAATGGCGCGCAGAGACACGGACAGGTCATTCAGCAGCACCGCCCGCTGGTCCAGCGGGAAGAAGTTGATGATGCGGTTCAGCGCGTGGTAACTGTTGTTGGCGTGCAGCGTGGCGAGGCACAGGTGGCCGGACAGCGAATACATCATGGCCATCTTCATCGTTTCCACGTCGCGGATTTCGCCCACCAGGATCACGTCCGGCGCCTGGCGCATGGCGTTGCGGCCGGCCTCCATGAAGCTGTGCGAGTCGTTGCCGATCTCGCGCTGGTTCACGACAGACTTCTTGCTCTTGAACACGAATTCGATCGGGTCCTCGAAGGTGAGGATATGACCGGGCTTGGACATGTTGCGGAACTCGATCATCGAGGCCAGCGAAGTCGATTTGCCCGAGCCTGTGGCACCCACAAAGAGGATCAGCCCGCGCTTTTCCATGATGAGCTGGGCCAGGATCTGCGGCAGCCCCAGCGTTCGCATGTCGGGAATGTTGGTGGTGATGTAGCGCACCACCGCGCCGACGGTGCCTTTCTGCCAGAACATGTTGACGCGGAAGTTGCCCACGCCTTCGATGGGGAAGGAGATGTTGAGCTCGCGCTCCTTTTCCAGGCGCGCGATCTGCTCCGGCGTGAGAATCTCGTAGCAGATCCTCTTCGCATCCTCGCCCGTCAGCGCCTGGGGATTCACCGGCATCGCCGTGCCGTTGATCTTGATCTGGATGGGCGTGCCGGCCGAGACAAAGATGTCCGACGCCTTCTTCTCCGCCATCATGGTGAACAGCTTCTTCAACAGCATGTTTTTTCTCCTCCGTGCCGCGGGGCTGTTCAGTCGCCGCGCAGCAGGTCGTTGATGCTGGTCTTGGCGCGGGTCTGTTCGTCCACGCGCTTGACGATGACCGCACAATATAAGCTGTATTTCCCGTCGGCGGAAGGCAGGTTGCCCGAGACCACGACCGAGCCGGGCGGCACCTTGCCATAGTGGGTTTCGCCGGTGGCGCGGTCATAGATCTTGGTCGACTGACCGATGTAGACCCCCATGGAAATCACCGAGCCCGCGCCCACGATGACGCCTTCCACCACTTCCGAGCGGGCGCCGATGAAGCAGTTGTCCTCGATGATGGTCGGATTGGCCTGCAGCGGCTCCAGCACGCCGCCGATGCCCACCCCACCCGAGAGGTGCACGTTCTTGCCGATCTGGGCGCAGGAACCGACAGTAGCCCAAGTATCGACCATGGTGCCTTCATCCACGTATGCGCCGATGTTCACATAGGACGGCATCAGGACTACGTTTCTGCCGATGAAGGAACCCTTGCGTGCGACCGCGGGCGGCACCACGCGGAACCCCCCGCGCTCGAAATCCGTCTTGCTGTAGTCGGCGAATTTGGTCGGGACCTTGTCGAAGAACTGCAGCGGGGCCTCGCCCTGGAACCGCATGGGCTCGTTGCCGGCGATGCGGAAGGAGAGCAACACCGCCTTCTTGATCCACTGATGCGTGACCCACTCGCCTTCAATCTTCTCGGCCACGCGCAGCGTTCCCTTGTCGAGGGCCTCCACGACATGGTCGACCGCCTCCCCAATCTTGGCGGGTGCGGCACCGGGTTTGAGATTGGCGCGGTCTCCCCACGCGGCTTCGATGATGGACTGGAGGTCGGACATGATTGGGACTCGGGGTTCGGTGCTTCGGGTTTGTGGAGGGCGGCCGCGAGCATTGTCGCAGCCGCCGCAGGAACCCCGGAATTATACGGCGCGCCTGCTAGCATGATTCATCTTCCGCCTCGACCTGCCTTCACGGCGCGACTCGCCATGAATCCTCTCGCCCACCACTTCGTCACCATGGCCTACAACAACGGCTGGTCCAACTACCGCCTGTTCAAGGCCTGCCTGCAACTGTCGCAGGACGATTTCGTGGCGCCGCGCACCAGCTTCTTTCCGTCCATCAAGGCAACACTGAACCACAACCTGACTGTGGACTGGTACTACGTCGATGCGCTGGAACGCATCATGGAAGGGCGAGAAGTGAATCCGAATCCGCAGGCGTTCTACGAACCGGAGGAGCCATTCGAGCGCTGCGCCGATCTGTGGCGGGAACAGAGAGCGGTGAATGACCGACTCATCGCCGCCTGCAAGGCGTTGCCGGATGACATGCAGCTCGGTATCCACATTCCTCGTCGTGCGGGTGTAGTGACCGAAACCATCCCCCGCTTTCTTGGACATCTGTTCCAGCACCAGATCCACCATCGCGGCCAGGCGCATGCCATGCTGGCCGGCACCAACGTGTCGCCGCCGCAGCTGGATGAGTTTTTCTGTCTGGGGGACGGCAAGACGGGGGACTACGCGTTGCGGCAGCCGGACTTTGCGGCGTTGGGATGGAGCGAGGCGGACATCTGGAACGTTGCGTGAAGATTACTTCTTGAGTGCCAACGTCAATCCATCCCCGATCGGCAACAACGACAACTCCACCCGCTGATCCGTCTTCAGGAACGCGTTGAGCTCCCGCAGCGCGACGGTATCCGGCTCGGTGTTCTCCGGCTCCGCCACCTTGCCCGACCACAGTGTGTTGTCGATGGCGATGAGCCCGCCAACGCGCAGCAGTTGCAGGGCGCGTTCGTAGTAGCCGCGATAGTTTGTCTTGTCCGCGTCGATGAAGCAGAAGTCGAAGCTCCCGCTCTGGCCGCTTGCGATCAAGCCATCCAGCGTCTCCATTGCGGGTGCGATGCGCAGGTCGATCTTGTGCGCGACACCTGCCTTGGCCCAGTGCTCGCGGCCGATGCGGGTCCAGTCTTCGCTCACGTCGCACGCGATGATGCGGCCGTCTTCCGGCAGCGCCAGGGCGACAGAGAGGCTGCTGTAGCCGGTGAACACGCCGACTTCCAGGCAACGCCTGGCGCCCATGAGCTTGACCAGCAAGGCCATGAACTGGCCCTGCTCGGGTGAAATCTGCATGCGCGCCATGGGGTCGGCAAGCGTGACCCGGCGCAATTCCGCCAGCACCGGGTGGTCGCGCAGGCTGGCATCCAGCAGGTACTGGTGCAGGCCGTCTGAAATCGTGAAAGTCTTGCTGGACATGAACGATTCAGTAGGTGGGGGATTCGCTTCCGAAGTTTCGCAGGTCCACGCGCGGCTCCGGCTTCCAGCCCTTCTTGCGGTGTTCCACTTCCACTGTGGTGAAGATGCCGCCGCGCACGAAGAACTTCGCCGTCAGCCGCATGAAGCGCGGGTTGGTGGCCCTGACCAGATCACCCAGGATTTCATTGGTGACAGCCTCGTGGAACTTGCCTTCGTTGCGGAAGGACCAGATATAGAGCTTCAGGCTCTTCAGTTCGACGCAGGCCTTGTCCGGGATGTAATCCAGCTCCAGCGTGGCGAAATCCGGCTGCCCGGTCTTGGGGCAGAGGCAGGTGAATTCCGGAATCTGCATGTGGATCACGAAATCGCGTTCCGGGTGCGGATTGGGGAAAATTTCCAGCGACTTCGTGGGCTGGGCGGTGGGCGCGCTGCCGAGCTGGGTCAATTGAGCCAATGGGTTCAATGACTTGGGCGCTATTGTTGAAGTGACTTTTTTAGGCATTGGGACGGGCTTTTTCATTCGGCTAAAATCGCGAGTTTAGTGCATGGCCCAAGCTTGGTTCGGGCGCGTGCAAATTTGGCAATCACCCAACCGCGCTGTGACCCGGCGCGGCCCAGCAAAAAGAGCAAAGCGTGCGTCTCACTCAAATCAAGCTTGCCGGTTTCAAGTCCTTCGTCGATCCCACCACCATCGCAGTCCCCGGCCAACTGGTCGGCATCGTCGGGCCCAACGGCTGCGGCAAGTCGAACGTCATCGACGCCGTCCGCTGGGTACTGGGCGAGTCATCCGCCAAGCATCTGCGTGGCGACAAGATGGACGACGTGATTTTCAACGGCTCCTCACAGCGCAAGCCCGTCAGTCGCGCCAGCGTCGAACTGGTGTTCGACAACAGCCTCGGCCGCATCGGCGGGCCGTGGGCACAGTACAACGAGATCGCGGTCAAGCGCGTCATCCAGCGCGACGGCGACTCGAACTACTACATCAACGGCCAGCATGTGCGCCGGCGTGACATCACCGACATGTTCCTCGGCACCGGTCTTGGTCCGCGCGCCTACGCCATCATCGAGCAGGGCATGATCTCGCGCGTCATCACGTCGAAGCCCGAGGAACTGCGCGTGTTCCTGGAAGAAGTGGCAGGTGTATCCAAGTACCGTGAGCGCCGCCGCGAGACGCAGAACCGGCTCGAGGACACCCGCGAAAACCTGTCCCGCGTTGAAGACATCCGCCTTGAACTTGGCAACCAGCTGGAAAAGCTGACCCAGCAAGCCGAGGTCGCGGCGAAGTATCACGAGCTGCACAAGGAACTGGCCACCACCCAGAACCTGCTGGCCTTCACCCGTCAGCGCGAAGCGGCGCAGGCGAAGGCCCGTTACGCCAATGAAATCGTCAAGCTGGAAACGGGCATCGAGGCCGAGACGGCGAAACTTCGCGAAGCGGAAGCCGAACTGGAGAAGCTGCGCCAGGACCACTACGCCGAGAGTGACGCCCTGCACGACATCCAGGCCAAGGTCTACGAGGCCAACAGTGAAGTCAACCAGATCGAGCAGGAGATCACCTTCCTGGGCGAAAGCCGCCGCCGCCTGACGGCGCAGATGACCGCGCTGGCCCAGCAACTGGCGGAAGTGGAAATGAGCCGCGAGTCCACCATCGCCGAAGAGTCGCGCTGGAAGGAAGAGCTGGAGGGTGCGGCGGAGAAGATCGAGCTTGCGAATATTCGCGTGGAGGAGACACGGAATTCGGTGCCCGATTTCGAGGACAAGCTGCGTGCCGCCATTGCCGAGACCAAGGCCGCGGAGAACACGGTGCGCGAAGCCGAGGCCGCGCTGTCCTTGGATGAGGCGCGCGAGTCCCACGCGTTGAAGATTCTTTCGCAGCTGGAGCAGCGGAAGAATCGCCTCACCGTCGAGAACCTGAACCTGGTCATGCCCGATGCCGAGCATCTGGCCGGGCTGGAAGCCGAGCGCGCCGAACTGGCCGAGCGTCTGGCACAGGCGGAGGAGCGCCTGGCGGCGCTGGATGAGGAAGTGCCCTCCCTGGAGCAGGCCCGCCGCGATGCCGTCAACGGCGTTCAGGATGCGTCGCGTGAACTGGCCAAGGTGGAAGCGTCGCTGCTGGCGCTGCAGAACCAGCAGGCTCGCCTCGACAACAACAACAAGGTGGCGATGTGGCTCTCCAAGCACAACCTGGAGAACGCGCCGCGCCTGTGGCAGGCCATCAAGATCGAGCAGGGCTGGGAAGATGCGCTGGAAAGCGCGCTGGGTGTGCGCCTCAATGCCATCCGGGTCAGCGACCGCAACACACTACCCCGCCTCGCCGAGGATTCGCCTCCCGGTAGCGTCGCCGTGCTGGTGGACGATGCATCTTCACCGGCAGCCAACACCGGCGCCAATGGGCTGAAGCCGCTTTGGACATTGATCACCGCCACCCATGCCGGCGTGATGCCGTTCGTGCGTGAGTGCCTCGCCAACGTGATGCTGCTGGAAGACGAGTCGCAGGCGGCTTCGCGCACGGCGTCCCTGCCCGAAGGCACGTTGCTCGTGACCAGATCCGGGCATCTCTATTCGCGCCACGGCCTGGTCTTCCACGGTCCGCAATCAGAAATCCACGGCGTGCTGCAGCGTCAGCGCGAGATCGAGGACTTGCAGCATCGCATGCCCGAGCTGGTCGAGGCACGCGATGCGCGCGACCGTTCGCTGAAGGATCTGGAGCAGCGCCTCAACACGCTTCAGGACGAGGCCCGCAACCTGCGTATCCAGTCCGCGGAGGCCAAGACCCGCGAACATGCCATCGCGATGGAAGCGCAGAAGCTCTCGCAGGCCATGGCGCAGGCGGAAGCGCGCCGCTCTGCCATCCGCGCCGAGCTGGCCGAGATCGAGCAGGAAGAGGTGGGCGAGCGCGAGGCCATGCAGGACGCGCAGCGCAAGCTCTCGGAAGGTGCCGACCGCGTCAACGAGTTGATGGACCAGCTGATCGGGCTGGAAGAAAAGCAGAAGCAGGCCGAGGCTGCGGTGCAGGATGCGCGCAATGCCGTGGTGGCTGCCGAGCGCGGCGTGCAGGAGGCCAACTTCTTTCAGAAGAGCTGCACGGAAAAGATCGCGTCACTCGCCACGTTCGCGCAATCGCTCATCTCCCGTGCGGAAAGCCTCGCCGGCAGCAAGGAGGCCATCTCGGCCGAGCTGGACCAGATGCACGAGGGCAACCTGCGCGAGCGTCTGCAGACGGCGCTGGCGAAGCGCAGCGAATGCGAGGCCGAACTCACGAAGGCGCGCGACGCGCTGGATGGCGCGACCGGCCGCTTGAAGACGCTGGACGAAACCAAGGCCGCGATCGAACACAGCCTGCAGCCGATGCGGGACAAGATCAACGACATCCGCCTGAAGGAGCAGGAAGCGTCCATCCACGAGCAGCAGTTCCGTCTGCAGCTGGAAGAGGCGGGCGCCAATCCGGAAGAGCTGGCGGAGCTCATCGAGAAGCGCACCCGCTCATCCTCCATGCAGGCCGAGATCAACCGCCTGCAGGAAGAAATTGCGGCACTGGGCCCGGTCAATCTGGCCGCGCTGCAAGAGCTGCAGCAGGGCCAGGAACGCAAGGATTTCCTCGACAAGCAGTCTGCCGACCTGACGGAGGCGGTGGAAACGCTGGAAGCCGCGATCAAGCGCATCGACAAGGAAACACGCGAGCTGTTGCAGACGACCTTCGATCAGGTGAACAAGAATTTCAGCGAGATGTTCCCGTCGCTGTTCGGCGGCGGCAATGCGTACCTGAAGCTCACCGGCGAGGAAATCCTCGATTCGGGTCTGCAGGTGTTCGCCCAGCCGCCCGGCAAGAAGAACCAGTCCATCCAGCTCCTGTCGGGTGGCGAGAAGGCGCTCACGGCGCTTTCGCTGGTGTTCTCGCTTTTCCGCCTCAACCCGGCGCCGTTCTGTCTGCTGGACGAGGTGGACGCGCCCCTCGACGATTCCAACACCGTTCGCTACTGCGACCTGGTGAAGAAGATGTCTGACGGCACGCAGTTCCTGTTCATCACCCACAGCAAGGTCACCATGGAGATGGGCCAGCAACTGGTGGGCGTGACCATGAACGAGCCGGGCGTGTCGCGCGTCGTGGAGGTGGATATCGCGGCGGCCATGAAGTTTGCGGGCAGCACCACGGAGGCGGCGGCCTGACCACGCAGGGCACCGGGATCGCTGTGGCTGAACGCTGCGGATCCCGGTTATGCGGCAAAATTGTGTTGCGGATCTCTCAACCCACGTCAGTTTCCAGCCCGTGAAAGCTGAAATGAATATTCGCATGCTCCTGCGTTCACCCGAGCAACCCCGCGACGCGAAGCGGGGTGGTTCGTGATCAACGATTTCACCCTGGCCCTGCTGGGCGCCGCGGCGGCGCTCATCGTCGCCATCCTCATCTTCAACTGGTGGCAGGAGCGGCGCCACGCGCGCGCTGCCGAACGCGCGTTCAAGGCGGACCATCCCGACGTGTTGTTCGACAGCGCGGATGCGACCAAGCCCGCCCGCCTGGAGCCCACGCTGGGCGAGCTGCCGCTGCCTGACGACGACATCATCATTCCCGCGCCCGAGGCGGTGGGCTCGCTCGCACCGCGCCAGCATCAGCCCGCGCAGGGAATCAATCCCAAGATCGACAGCGTGGCGGTGATCCTCGCTGAAGCCCCGGTGCCCACCGAAAAGCTGACCGGGTTTGTGCTGAGCTCGCAGAAGCTGGACCGCGTGGTGCACTGGGAGGCGCTGGTGCAAGGCTTGTGGGAGCCGCTCGACGTGGCCATCGCCGACGGCACGATCGGGCTGAAGGAGATTCGTGTTGGCCTGCAGCTGGCGGACCGCAGCGGCCCGACGCCCAAGGAGAAGATCAGCGAATTCATGCTGCTCGCCGAGGAGCTGGCGCATGAGATTTCCGCTGTGTCGCAGCGCGAAGATGTCGACGAGGCGCTGGAGCGCGCCCAGGCCGTCGACGCATTCTGCGCGGATACCGACATCGAAATCGCCATCAGCCTGGTGGGCAGAAATGGCGTCACCTTCGCACCGACCAAAGTGCGGGGTCTGCTCGAAGCTGCCGGTCTGGTGGTGCTGCCGGCCGGCGAATATGCGCTGGCGGATGAAGAAGGCCACACGCTTTTCACCGTGCGCAACATGGAGCCCACCGAACCGCCGGCCATCAACAAGACGGGCTACCTCACCGGTCTGAGCCTCGCGCTGGACGTCCCGCATTGCCACAACGGCATGCTGGCGCTGGAGCGTGCGCTGGTGCTGGCGCGGCATTTGTCGGAGACGTTGGGCGGTGAACTGGTCGATGACAATCGCAGGCCATTGAATGCCCACGGCATAGAGGCGATTCGTCAGGCCATTCGCGGCATTGCGGCGCAGATGGAACACTTCGGTGTGCCACCGGGCAGCCCGGCCGCCAAGCGGCTGTATCGATAAAGGCGGTGTGATCATGAATCCGGGCCATCTCGTGGAAACCTACAAGTTCTGGGACGTTGTGGTGCAGTGGGCGCGTGAGACGGTTCAGGCGGATGAGGTGATCGCCCGGGCGCTGGCGCGCGGCGTCATCATCGACGGACTGCGCGTGCAGAGCACCGATCCGCGCTGGATGAAGGCCGATCGCTCGCTCACCGGCTCGCCCTATGTCGGCTACTCGGCGCTGCCGGACCAGCCGCCCATCGTCCTGCGCATCGAGGCGCTGGAGCATTTGCTGGCCGTCGTGCGCCAGGGCGCGGCACCATCGCGAGAGGTGCTGGATGTCGAGTTCGTGCATCGCGATGATTTTGCCCGCTGGCTGGACGCGACCGGGCAACCGCGTCCCGCGTTCTGGTTTGACGTGGACCGCAAGGCAGCCTGATGACGGCAATACCCGAGGCGGCGGCAGCGCGCGCCGCCACGCTCCGGCGCGAGCTGGTAGAACACAACTACCGCTATCACGTGCTGGACGATCCGGTCATCACTGACGCGGAGTACGACAAGCTCTTCCATGAGCTCGTCGCGCTGGAAACGGCGCATCCTGAACTGCTCTCCGTCGATTCACCCACGCAGCGAGTGGGCGCGAAGCCCGCGACCGAACTGGCCGAGGTCACTCACCGCCTGCCCATGCTCTCGCTGGCCAACGCGTTCGACGACGAGGACGCAGGCGGCTTTGATCGTCGCTGCCGTGAAGGGCTGGGCGTGGATGAAGTCGAGTACGCCTGCGAGCCCAAGTTCGATGGCCTCGCCATCACGCTGACGTATGAGAAGGGTGTGTTCGTGCAGGGCGCCACGCGCGGGGACGGCGCGGTGGGCGAGGATGTCACTGCGAATATTCGCACCATTCGATCCGTTCCTCTGCGCCTTGCCATCGACGCGCCGCTGCTGGAAGTTCGCGGTGAGGTGCTGATGTTCAAGAAGGATTTCGCAGCATTGAACGAACGCCAGGCAGCCAGGGGCGAGAAGCTCTTCGTCAATCCGCGCAACGCGTCGGCGGGTGCCTTGCGCCAGCTTGATCCGAAAATGACGGCAGAGCGGCCGCTCTCGTTCTTCGCGTACGGCATCGGCGCTGTCGAGGGCGTGACGCTGCCCGACACCCACGGCGCGCTGATGGATCAACTCGCCGCGTGGCGCTTCCCGGTGAGCAAGGATCGCGCAGTCGTGCAAGGCGTGGCCGGGCTGCTCGACTATTACCGGCGCATTGGCGCCGTCCGTTCCGAGCTGCCCTTCGAGATCGACGGGGTCGTCTACAAGGTCAACCGCTTCGATCAACAGCAGCAGTTGGGTTTCGTGTCGCGCGCCCCGCGCTTCGCGGTGGCCCACAAGTTTCCGGCCGAGGAAGCATCCACAGAACTCCTCGACATCGACGTGCAGGTGGGGCGAACCGGTGCCATCACGCCGGTCGCAAGATTGAAGCCGGTATTCGTCGGCGGCACCACGGTGTCGAACGCGACCCTGCACAACGAAGACGAGATTCGCCGCAAGGATCTCAAGATTGGCGACACGGTCGTCGTGCGCCGCGCAGGTGACGTGATTCCGGAGGTCGCCGCGGTCATCTACGCGAAACGTCCTGCGAATATTCGCGAGTTCGTGATGCCCGTGCACTGTCCGGAGTGCGGCTCCGCGATTGTGCGCCTCGAAGGCGAGACCGTGGCGCGTTGCACCGGCGGCCTGTTCTGCCCCGCACAGCGCAAGCAGGCGCTGCTCCATTTCGCGCAGCGCAGGGCCGTCGACATCGAGGGGCTGGGCGACAAGCTGGTTGAGCAGCTGGTCGACGCCAATCTGGTCCGCACGCCTGCCGACATCTATCGCCTCGGCCTCACCGCGCTGGCCAACCTGGAACGCATGGCCGAGAAGTCCGCGAGCAATCTGCTCGCCGCCATCGAGAAGAGCAAGCACACCACGCTGGCGCGCTTCATCTTCGGTCTGGGCATTCGTCATGTCGGTGAAGCGACTGCGCGCGATCTCGCCAACCACTTCGGATCGATCGACGCGATCATGGCGGCGGACCAGGCGGCGTTGCTTGAAGTGCCCGATGTCGGGCCGGTGGTTGCCGAGTCGATCTATCGCTTCTTCGCCGAGCCGCACAACCGCGAAGTGGTGGAGCAGTTGCGCGCCTGTGGCGTGACCTGGACGGAAGGCCCGCCCGCAGCCAAGCCCACCAGCGGCCCGTTCGCCGGCAAGACTGTGGTGTTGACCGGCACGCTCTCCGCGATGTCCCGCGATGATGCCAAGGCGAAGATCGAGGCGCTGGGTGGCAAGGTGACCGGCAGCGTGTCGAAGAAAACCGATCTGGTCATTGCAGGCGTCGAGGCAGGCAGCAAGCTGGAGAAGGCGCAGGAACTCGGCGTCACGGTTTGGGACGAGTCCGAATTTCTGCGAAACTTGCACGCGAATTGAACTTCACGGTCACACACATGAAAAAAGTCACCAAAGCCGTCTTCCCTGTCGCCGGTCTCGGCACGCGTTTCCTGCCCGCCACCAAGGCGAGCCCCAAGGAAATGTTGCCAATCGTGGACAAGCCGCTGATCCAATACGCGGTCGAGGAGGCTGCGGCGGCCGGCATCACCGAGATGATTTTCGTCACCGGTCGAGGCAAGCGGACCATCGAGGATCATTTCGACAAGGCATACGAGCTCGAAGCCGAGCTCTCCGCCAAGGGCAAGCACAAGCTGCTGGCGGAGGTGCGGGATATGCTCCCCGCCGGCGTGCAGTATGTATATGTGCGTCAGGCCGAAGCGCTGGGGCTGGGCCACGCGGTGCTGTGTGCACGGCATCTGGTTGGCGACGAACCGTTCGCTGTCATTCTGGCGGACGACCTTGTCGATGCGAAGACCCCGGTGATGCAGCAGATGGTGAAGCTCTACGAGAAGCGGAAGTCATCCATCCTCGGTGTGCAGAACGTGAGGCGCGAGGAAACCTCTCAATACGGCATCGTCTCGGCGGCGCCCATCGCCGCGCGGCTGTCCGAGATTTCCGGCATCGTGGAAAAGCCGAAACCCGAGAAGGCGCCTTCGACACTCGGTGTGGTCGGCCGCTACATTCTCACGCCGCGAATATTCGCGCACCTGGAGAAGCTCTCGGCCGGGGTCGGCAAGGAGATCCAGCTCACCGATGGCATTGCAGCGTTGCTGGAGGAGGAGACGATCTACGCCTACGAGTTCGAGGGCACGCGCTACGACTGCGGCAGCAAGCTGGGCTACCTCAAGGCCACACTGGCCTATGGCATGAAGCATCCGGAAGTCGGCGCCGAGTTCTCCGCATTCCTCGCGCGCGGCATCGCTCCGGCGGCCAAGACGCGAAAGTGAGGCGACAATGAGTGCGCTGAACCGTGCCGACGCCCTGCGAATATTCGCGGAGTCGGACCTGATATTTGATGCGGCCCAGGTGACGGCCGCCGTGCAGCGCGTGGCCGATGGCCTGAATCAGGCCTACGCGACCCGCCATCCGCTGGTGTTGTCGGTGATGGGCGGCGCGGTCGTGTTCACTGGACAATTGCTGCCCCGGCTCAGCTTTCCGCTCGATTTCGATTTCATCGCCGCATCGCGCTATGGGGACGAGATCACCGGGCGGGAGCTGAAATGGCGTGTGGCGCCGCGTTCGAATATCCGCGACCGCGACGTCATCGTGGTCGATGACATTCTGGATGAGGGCATCACGCTTGCCGCCATCTGCGCGCTGATCCGCGAGCAGGGCGCGGCATCGGTTGCGACTGCGGTGTTTTCCGACAAGTCCATCGCCAAGCCCAAACCGATCGCGGCTGATTATGTCGGCTTGTCGCTGCCCAACCGCTTCGTCTTCGGGTTCGGCATGGATGTGCACGGTGCTTGGAGAAATCTCCCTGAAATCAGGGCGTTGCGGGAGTCCTAGCCGCGCTGCCGGCGATGCGCCGGCTAAAGAAATGCGGTGTCATGCCGATGTCTCGCAGGTACCGCCTTCATGGCGGAAATTCTTCACGGCGACGCCCGCGCACAGTACCTTGCAGTCATGGCTACCCCCGGCTCTTCCATCGATTCCACCGCCAATGCGACGCAGCTCGCACGCTTGTCGTTGAAGCGGCTCGCACAGGAAAAGGTCGCGCCGACGCCGGAGAACTATCGCCGTGTGTACCACCTGATCGCAGGTCAGGCATCGGGCCAGCCAGCGGCCAACGACGATCCGCTGCGCGACCTGCTGGTCGGCCTGCTGCGGGAGCGCGCGCGGGGTCGCCCGCGGTTCCTGCGTGCCGCCGAAGCGGTTGCCCAGTTTCGCATGGATGCCTCGGACAGCGAACTGCGTGGGCGGCTACTCACACTGCTCGGCGAGGAAGGCACTGGCGGCAACTGGCGCAGCGTCATCATTGATCTCATTCGCCTCGCCTCGGGCTCGCCTGGCATGTCGCGAGAACAGCGTCGCGATCTGGAAGCCGCCGCCACGCGCTACGCGGAAGAGCCCGAGGAGTTGCGCATCCGGCTCGTCGCCCTGCTGACCGCCTGGCGGGAGACGGCGCTTGCTGATGGCTCATCCGGCCCGTCGACAGCGTCCGCTCGAACAAATGTCCTGCCGCTGTCGCCAGCGGCGCAGCAAGATGGCGTGAATGTCGCGGTGCTGATGCAGCGCGCCGTGTGCATGCTTCTGGATCAGGCGTTGCTGCCCGTGGTGTGTGACCAGCCGCAGCGCTATGAACAGGTGCGGAAGCTGGCGGACATGGCCGGACGCGCCCGACTTGGCGATGACTGGCGCGAGGTCCTGCAGTCGCTGCAGGGGCTGGCGCGCGACATCGAACAGGATGCCCGAGACACGCGTCACGCCCGCGATCGGCTGGTGGCACTGATCCGGCTGGTAATCGCCAACCTGGGTGATCTGGTGGACGAGCCTGCGTGGTTCCGCGGCCAGACCATCATGCTGTCCGAGCTGCTTTCCGCGCCGCTTGAGAACGCGGCGCTGGATGATGTTGAACGCGTGGTTGATCGCCTTGTCGCGCAGCAGGCCCAACTCCGGCGTGCATTGGACGAGTCCAAGCGTGCCTTTCAGGACATGGTTGTCCGCTTCATGGGCATGCTGGGCGAGACTACTGGCGATGTGAGTGGATTTGACCAGCGACTGGCGGCGTATGCAGCGCGGCTCGAGACAACTGGCAGCGTTGCCGATCTCGGCAAACTGGTACGCGAACTGGTGACTGAGACCGCAGGCATGCAATCACGGGTCAATCGCACGGCGCAGGCGCTGCAGGCCGCACGTGACGAGGCGCAACGCGCACAGAACGAGGTGACCCGCCTCACCTCGGAAATGAACTCGCTCAGCACCTCCGCGCTGCATGACTATCTGACCGGCTCGCTCAACCGCCGCGGCCTCGATGCGGTGCTGGACAACGAATTGCGTCGCGCGCGGCGCCACGGCACACCGCTCGCGGTGTCGTTGATCGATCTCGATCACTTCAAGCGTCTCAATGATCGCCATGGCCACGTCGCGGGAGACATGGCGTTGCGCTACCTGGTCGGCATGGCTGGAAAGGTGCTTCGCGAAACGGACCGCGTGGCCCGCTTCGGCGGGGAGGAGTTCGCCATCGTTATGCCGGACACGGGATTGGATGATGCCGAAGCGGTGATGATTCGTCTGCAGCGCGAGCTCACCCGTGAACTGTTCATGCACGATGATCAGCGCCTGCTTATCACCTTCAGTGCCGGTGTGGCAGTGTGGAACGGCGAGGAGAGCGCGGAAATTCTCATCAAGCGCGCGGACGCGGCCATGTACCGCGCCAAGGAGAAGGGGCGCAATCTGGTGTTTCGCGGTTGAAGCGGTGCCGGCATGCGGCCTGGCGGGCCCCGATGCGCGGCTTGATGCACAATTCGCATCTTTCCATTTCGAGTTTCTGGATACCGCATGCTCGCCATCATCGGAGGCACTGGCCTCTCCCGCCTAGCCGGCCTCGATATCACCCGTCGCGAAATTGTCCGCACGCCGTTCGGCGAGCCCTCGGGGCCGCTCACTTTCGGCAAGGTGGGCGACGCTGAAGTTTGTTTTCTGGCGCGTCACGGCTATGGGCACACGCTCGCACCGCACGAGGTGAACTATCGCGCGAACCTCTGGGCCATCCGCGAGGTGGGCGCCAGTCGCGTGGTCGCGGTCAATTCTGTCGGCGGCATCGCACCAGAACTGGGGCCGGGCGTTATTGCCATTCCCGACCAGATCATCGATTACACCTGGGGCCGTCGGCACACGTTCTTTGAGGGGCCGGAGGCGCCGGTGAAGCACATCGACTTCACCCATCCCTACTGCGCGGTCACCCGCAAGCTGCTGGCCGACGCCGCGACCCGGGCAAAGATTCCCTTCATCAATCATGGGGTGTATGCGGCAACCCAGGGCCCGCGGCTGGAAACGGCGGCAGAGATCGCGCGCTTGCGCCGTGATGGCGCGACCATGGTCGGCATGACCGGCATGCCCGAGGCGTCGCTGGCCCGTGAACTGGATCTGCCCTATGCAGCGGTGGCGCTGTCGGTGAATCATGCCGCAGGCCTCGGCGACAGCAAGGATTCGATCCAGCTCGACGATTTGCAGGCGGTGCTGGATGCCGGCATGCGCCAGATCCTGCGGGTGCTGGAAGAAGCCGTTGCGTTGAACAAGGCGGGTCTGTGATGGCGGTTCGACCCATCATGAAAATGGGCGAGCCGGTCCTGTTCCGGAAGGCGGTACCGGTCGAGGCATTCGATACACCCGAGCTGCATGAGCTGCTGCGCGACATGAAGGACACCATGATCGCCGCCAATGGTGCGGGCATCGCCGCGCCGCAGATTGGTGTGTCGCTGCAGGTGGTGATATTCGAGGTGCGCAACAATCCGCGCTACCCGAACGCCGAGCCGGTGCCGGAGACGGTGCTCATCAATCCGGTGCTGGAGCCCATCGGCGCGGACATGGAGGAAGGCTGGGAAGGCTGCCTCTCCGTCCCGGGCATGCGCTGACTGGTGCCGCGGCATGCGAAACTGCGCTACAGCGGCTTCGACCAGTACGGCAAGCGTTTCGAGCGCACGGTCGACGGCTTCCATGCCCGTGTCGTGCAGCATGAATGCGACCACCTGATCGGAACGCTCTATCCCATGCGTATCCGCGATCTGCACAACTTTGGCTTCACCGAAGTCCTGTTTCCGGAACTGGTGGGCAAGGATGACGACGACTGAGCGTCGGGTGTGCGGCGGCGCGATGTGCGAGCGTCGCGAGTGGTCCCGCCCCACGGGCATTCGGGGGGCGATTTCTGCGCTTCATCGCGTGCGGATTTGAGTTTTGCCCGGACGGTGGCATCTTTCGTTCCGGGCTCACAGCGGCCCCCGGCTAGCGCCGGTTCCACTTCCGTTCGACTGGGCTGTGACTGATCTTGTTTCCTGATGAAAGGGATTTGACCATGGCTGAGACCATTGACATGACTTCCGACGGCACCGTCCGCGATCTGTCCGGCGAGAAGAACACGTTGCACCTCGTTTACCTGCTGCATGCGCTGGCGCCGTTCACGGCCTGGCTGCTCGCCGCGGTCGCCGTGTTCATCGGCTTCCTGAAGCGTGACAGCGTGCGCGGGACCTACCTCGACAGTCATTACGCCTGGCTGGCTGGCGCGTTCTGGTGGGCGCTGCTCTGGATCGTGATGGCGTGGGTGGTGTTCTGGGTCATCACGCTCATCACCTTTGGCATCGGCGCAGTCGTGATGTGGGTCGTGCCCCTGGTGGCCTATGGTGTGCTCTTCGTTTGGTATCTCTACCGCGTCATTCGCGGTTGGCTCACCCTGAACGACGGCAAGGCCCTGGGCTGATCCAACCCGCTGTCAGGTCTTGAGCACCTGAAGCAATCCGTCCTTGAACTCGCGCGCGCCCTCGGCGCGCGCGAGCGTTTCGCCCTCCACCACGAACACGTCCTCGGCGCGATTGCCGAGGGTGGTGATGCGCGCGTCATGCAGGCTGAGTCCATGCGCCAGAAAGTGGCGCGCGACCGTGGTGAGCAGCCCGGGCCGGTCGGCTGCGATGACCTGCACCGCAAAATGACCTGCACGCCGCTCTGGCGTGATGTTCACTGCCGGCTCGATGGGGAAGTGCTTCACCTGACGCGATACCCGGCCGGAAGCGGGTGCCGGGAGCGGCTTCGCATCCTTCAACTGCCTGGCCAGTTCTTCTTCAATGCGCGCGATGACATCACGATAGTGGCCGCCCAGATCGCCGGACGCCGTGCGTGCGCGGGGCAGCACCTGGAAGCTGTCCAGGGCGTAGCCGTGCTGGGTTGTGTAGATCTTGGCCGCTGCGATATCGAGATGCATGCGTTCGAAATAGGTGCAGATGCGCGCGAACACGCCGGGCTGGTCGGGCGTGTAGACCATCACCTGCAGGCCTTCCCCGATCGGTGAAAGCCGCGCCTTCACGACCGGATTCTCCGGTGACGGCCGGGACCACAATGCGCGGGTGTGCCACGCGATTTCCGAGGCTTCGAAGCGCTGGAAATAGGCCGGGTGCAGTTGGGCCCAGAAGCCTTCGTGCCGGCCTTCCCCGGTCACGTATTGCGCGAATATTCGCAAGGCTTCGGCCTTCTTGCCTTCGATCCAGGCCTCAATGGGCGCGCGCTCGCCCGAAAGCAGTTTGCGGGTGAGCTTGAACAAGTCCTCGAGCAGCTTGCCTTTCCAGGCATTCCACACATGCGGGCTGGTGCCGCGAATGTCGGCCACGGTCAGCAGGTACAGGGCGGTGAGGCAGCGTTCATTGCCGACCTTGAGCGCGAAGTTGGCGATAACCTCGGGGTCGGACAGATCCTGCTTCTGCGCGGTCTGCGACATGGTGAGATGTTGCTCGACCAGCCATACGACAAGGTCCGTGTCGCCCGGCGCCAGGCCATGCGCGCGGCAGAACCGGCGGGCGTCGCCCGCGCCCAGTTCGGAATGGTCGCCGCCGCGACCCTTGGCGATGTCATGAAACAGGGCCGCGAGAATCAGCACTTCCTTGCGCTCGAAATCGCGCATGAGTTCGGAGCAGAAGGGATACTCGTGGGCGAAGCGCTCGACGATGAAGCGCCGCAGATTGCGCACCACCATGAGGATGTGCTCATCCACCGTGTAGACGTGGAAAAGGTCGTGCTGCATCTGGCCCACGATGCGACCGAAGGCCGGCAGATAGCGCGCGAGAATGCCGTAGTGGTTCATCTTGCGCAGCACGAAGGTCACCCGCTTGGGCTCGCGCAGGATGTCCATGAACAGCGCGCGGTTCACCGGATTTGCGCGGAACTTGGCGTCGATGAGCGGGAGTGCCCGCCACAGCGCGCGCAACGCATCTGCCGATGGCCCCTCGAGATCGCCCAACTTCTGCAGGTGATGCATGGCACGCAGGATGTTGGACGGATCGCGGATGAAGGCATCGTCCTTCAGAATTTCCAGCGTGGCCCCGCGCCGGGCGAAGGTGTCATCGATCGGCACGACCTTCATGTCGCGCGGCGGCCCGATGCGCGCCCAGATGTTCTGCAGCAGGATCGTGTTCAGGCGGTAGATGCTCTTGGCGGCGCGGTAGTAGCGCTGCATGAGCAGTTCGGACGGCCGTTTGCTGGCCGTGGCGTGAATGCCCATTTCTGCAGCCAGCCGATTCTGGTGGTCGAATACCAGCCGGTCTTCGCGCCGCCCGGCGAGAAAGTGCAGCCGGATGCGCAGATCCTGCAACACCCGCTCGTCCTTGGCGATACGCAAGGCTTCGCCGCGCGTGATCAGGCCCTCTCGCGCCATGCCCTGCCAGCCGGTGCCGCTGTCGTCGAACATGCCGGCCGCATCGGCCACCCAGTGGATGGTCTGCAGGTCACGCAAGCCGCCAGGATTTTCCTTGATGTTGGGCTCGAGGCGAAACGCGGCGTCGAGGGCGCGGGTATGACGTGAGCGCTGCTCATCCAGTTTGGCGTTGAAGAAGTCGCGCGGCTTCACGATCTTGCGCGTGGCCTTTGCCATGTCGGCAAACAGGGCCCGGTTCCCGGTGATCAGGCGGGTCTCCAGCAGGCTGGTCAGCACGGTCACGTCGCGCTCGGCCTCCTCGACGCACTCGCTGGGAGTGCGCACGCTGTGGCCCGGTTCGATGCCGCAATCCCAGAGCATGCCGATGAAGGGTTCGGCCAGTTTTGCCTCGGCGCCTTCCGGCACCAGCACGAGAACGTCGACGTCGGAATGGGGAAACAGCGTCGCCCGCCCGTAGCCGCCGACCGCAACCAGCGCCCAGTCTGCGGGCAGTGCACAGGACTGCCAGAGGCCGATGAGCGCCGTGTCGACCACTGCTGCATGCCGTCTCAGCAGCAGACGCGGTTCCGGTCGTTCCAGATAGGCGGCACGGAGTTCGGCACGCTGGTCTGCAAGCCATTTCCGCCAACCCGATGCGGGATCGTCCCTCGGGGTGGTCGTCGCGACTGCGGCACCTGGGCGTGCCATGGGTGGCGGATTCCTGGCCTAGTTCAGCGCGGGCGGGGCCGGCGTGCCGTCGGACTGAGTGAGGATCTCAAATCCGTCATCGGTCACCAGCACGGTGTGTTCCCATTGCGCGGACAGGCTGTGGTCGGCGGTCACGATGGTCCAGCCGTCGGCGAGCTGGCGGATGTCGCGCTTGCCGGCGTTGATCATGGGCTCGACGGTGAAGATCATGCCGGGCTTCAGTGTCAGCCCGCTGCCCGGTCGACCGTAATGCAGGATCTGCGGCTCTTCATGAAATTTCTTGCCGATGCCGTGACCGCAGAATTCACGTACCACGCTGAATCCGCTGCCTTCCGCATGGCGCTGGATGGCGCTGCCAAGATCACCGAGCGTCGCACCCGGCTTGATCGCGCGGATGCCACGCCACATGGCTTCGTAGGTCACCTCGCAGAGGCGCTTGGCCTGGATGGACGGCTCGCCCACGTAGTACATGCGACTGTTGTCGCCGTGGTATCCATCCTTGATGACGGTGATGTCGATGTTCACGATATCGCCGTTCTTCAGCACCTTTTCACCCGGAATGCCATGGCAGACCTGGTGATTGACCGATGTGCACATCGAGGCCGGGTAGGGCTTGTGGCCGGGCGGTGCGTAGTTCAGGGTCGCCGGGATGGTGCCCTGCACGTTGACCATGTAGTCATGGGCGAGCTTGTCCAGCTTGCCGGTGGTGACCCCAGGTTTCACGAAAGGCGTAATGTAATCAAGTACTTCAGCCGCCAGGCGGCCGGCCACGCGCATCTTGGCAATGTCTTCGGCGTTTTTGATCTGGATGGCCATGGGGGATTCGGTTGAGCGCACAGGCGGGCAATAGGTCATTGAATTCAGTGAGAAATTATACCCCGGACCGTGCCTCGACGGGGGCGTGGCGGGCGTTCCGGTTTTCTCATGCCATCGGTTTGATTTTTCGATGCTTTTTCGCCTATAATCTCGGGCTAACTTGCCGCCGGGGCTGCACGCAGGGCGACGAGTTGGACATCAACCCGCAGTTTTTTCAAATCCGCACACCCGCACCGTTAAGGTCCTCATCGATTGATGGGGCCCGCCGGGTGGAGGTCAACCTTAACGCTAAGGATCAACATGTCAGTCACCATGCGTCAAATGCTGGAAGCCGGTGTCCATTTCGGCCACCAGACCCGCTTCTGGAACCCCAAGATGGCCCCGTACATTTTCGGGAGCCGCAACAAGATTCACATCATCAACCTGGAGAAGTCCCTCCCGATGTACCAGGACGCTCTGAAGTATGTGCGTCAACTGTCGTCGAACAAGGGTCAGATCCTGTTCGTGGGCACCAAGCGTCAGGCCCGCGAGATCATCCAGGAAGAAGCCGCACGCTGCGGCATGCCCTACGTCGATTTCCGCTGGCTGGGCGGCATGCTCACCAACTTCAAGACGGCCAAGGGCTCGATCAAGCGTCTGAAGGAACTCGAGCAGATGTCCACGGACGGCTCGTTCGACAAGATTTCCAAGAAGGAAGCACTGGGCTACCAGCGCGAGCTGGAAAAGCTCCTGCGTTCCATGGGTGGCATCAAGGACATGGGCGGCATTCCCGACGCCATGTTCGTGATCGACGTGGGCTTCCACAAGATCGCCGTGACCGAAGCCAAGAAGCTGGGCATCCCGGTGATTGGCGTGGTTGACACCAACAACTCGATGGATGGCGTGGACTACGTCATCCCCGGCAATGACGACTCGACCCGTGCCATCCGTCTCTACGCCCGTGGCGTGGCCGACGCAGTGCTGGAAGGCCGCTCGCAGGTCATCCAGGAAATGGTCAAGACCGACGAACTGGTCGAAGTGACCGAAGAGGAAGGCGCGGCCTGATTTCGCCCGCCCCCCGTTGCGGCGACAAAAAAGGGGGCCGCACGCCCCCTTTTTTTAGACTGAATCTGCAATTAGTGAAACCGACGCGAATATTCGCAAAGCAATCTGGAGAATCAAATGGCTGAAATCACCGCAGGCATGGTGAAGGAACTGCGCGAGAAAACCGACGCGCCGATGATGGAGTGCAAGAAGGCATTGACCGAGGCGGGTGGCGACATGGCCAAGGCCGAGGAAATCCTGCGCGTGAAGCTGGGCAACAAGGCCAGCAAGGCCGCTGCCCGCGTGGCAGCTGAAGGTGTCGTGGCCATCCACATCGCGGGCGACGGCAAGCTGGGCTCGATCATCGAGGTCAACTGCGAAACCGACTTCGTGGCCAAGAACGACGACTTCCTGGCGCTGGCCAAGCAACTGGCCGAGCTGGTCGCGACCAAGAATCCCGCCAGCGTGGAAGAGCTCTCCGCGCTGCCGCTGAACGGCTCCACCGTTGAGGAAGTGCGCAAGGCCCTGGTGGGCAAGATCGGCGAGAACATGTCGATCCGTCGCTTCGAGCGCAAGGTTGCGCAAGGCGCGCTGGTCAACTACATCCACGGCGGCGCCAAGATCGGCACGCTGGTGGACATCACCGGTGGTGACACCGCGATGGCCAAGGACATCGCCATGCACATCGCCGCGTCCAAGCCCAAGGCACTGGACGGTTCGGGTGTGTCCCAGGACCTGATCGAGACCGAGCGCCGTGTCGCCATCGAGAAGGCGAAGGAAGCCGGCAAGCCGGAAGCCATGCTGGAGAAGATCGCGGAAGGTTCCGTGCAGAAGTTCCTGAAGGAAGTGGCGCTGCTGGGCCAGGTGTTCGTCAAGGCCGAGGACGGCAAGCAGACCATTGAGCAACTCTTGAAGTCCAAGGGCGCCACCGTGCATGGCTTCACCCTGTACGTGGTGGGCGAGGGCATCGAGAAGAAGGTGACCGACTTCGCCGCGGAAGTGGCGGAGCAGGCGGCACTGGCCAAGAAGAAGCAGGAAGAAGCCGCAGCTGAGTAAGTGTTGTGTGGCTTGCGACTAGCTGAAGTCCAGTGGACTTCAGCTGGATGCCGGAGGCAGTCCGGAGGATTCAGCCCTTGCCCCAAGCAAGGGCTGAACAATATTCGCAAGCCCTTTTGCAATGCAGTCGCAGTCCAGCAACTTGGGCGGCTTGAATCAATCGGGTCGCCAGCAGTCAGAGTCCACCGAGCCTTTCACAACAAGAGGAGAGCGATTCCCATGACGCCCGCTGCACCCGCACCCAAGTACCAGCGCATCCTGTTGAAGCTGTCCGGCGAGGCCCTGATGGGCGACGATGCCTTCGGCATCAATCGCGGCACGATCGAACGCATCGTGGGTGAGGTCAAGGACGTGGCCGACCTCGGCGTGCAGATCGGCATCGTCATTGGCGGCGGCAACATCTTCCGCGGCGTCTCCACCAGCGCGGCCGGCATGGATCGCGCGACCGCCGACTACATGGGCATGCTGGCCACCGTCATCAATTCGCTGGCACTGCAGGATGCCCTGCACAAGGCGGGCCTCACGCCGCGCGTGCAATCGGCCATCAACATCGAGCCCGTGGTCGAGCCCTATATCCGCGGCAAGACGATGCGCTATCTCGAAGAGGGCAAGGTTGTCGTGTTTGCCGCCGGCACCGGCAACCCGTTCTTCACCACCGATACCGCTGCCGCATTGCGCGGCCGCGAGATGGAAGCCCAGATCGTGCTCAAGGCCACCAAGGTCGATGGCGTCTACACCGACGATCCGGTCAAGAATCCCTCGGCCACGCGCTACAAGGAAGTGAGCTTCGACGAAGCCATCGTCAAGCATCTCAAGGTCATGGATGCGACCGCTTTGGCGCTCTGTCGTGACCAGAAGTTGCCCATTTGCGTGTTCAGCATCTTCAAGGCCGGCGCGTTGAAGCGCGTGGTCATGGGTGAGGACGAAGGTACACTGGTGCACGCGTAAGCCGCATCGCAGGATCCTGAGCCGCATATTCAGAACGCAGGAGCGATTACATGATTGCCGACATCAAGAAGACCGCTGAACAGAAGATGGCCAAGTGCATCGAGGCCCTGAAGCATGACCTGGCCAAGGTGCGCACCGGCCGCGCCCACGTGGGTCTGCTCGACCATCTGCACGTCGACTACTACGGCTCGTCCATGCCCATCAATCAAGTGGCCAACGTGACCCTGTCCGATGCGCGCACGATCTCCGTGCAGCCCTACGAGAAGAAGATGGTGCCCGTGGTCGAGAAGGCCATCCGTGATTCCGATCTGGGTGTGAATCCCGCCACCAATGGCGACATCATCCGCGTGCCCATGCCGCCGCTGACCGAGGAACGCCGCAAGGAGCTGACCAAGGTGGTGAAGAGCGAGGGCGAGAATGCCAAGGTGGCCGTGCGCAACGTGCGCCGCGATGCCAACACCCACCTCAAGGACGAGCTGAAGAAGAAGACCGTCGGCGAGGACGAGGAAAAGAAGGCGCAGGACGACGTGCAGAAGCTGACCGACAAGACCATCGCCGAAATCGACAAGCTGGTGGCCGAAAAGGAAAAGGATCTGATGTCGATCTGACATCGCGATCCCACGTCTTCGCCGCATCATGACCGAATTCACCAGCGCGACCCAGGCAGTGCCGCCCGTGTTCGCCGTACCGAGGCACGTCGCGATCATCATGGACGGCAACGGGCGTTGGGCCAAGCAACGCTTTCTGCCGCGCGTGGCGGGTCACAAGCGCGGTGTCGAAGCGGTGCGGGATACGGTCAAGGCGTGTGGCGATCTCGGTATCGAGTACCTCACCCTGTTCGCGTTTTCAAGCGAGAACTGGCGGCGTCCGCAGGAAGAAGTATCGGTCCTCATGCAGCTGTTCCTGCGCGCGCTCGAACAGGAAGTTGAAAAGCTGCATGCGAACGGCATCCGCTTCAAGGTCGTCGGCGACTTGGCACCGTTCGATCCGCGCATCGTCGAACTGGTTCGGCGGGGCGAGACGTTGACTGCCGAGCATCGCACGCTGACCCTGACCGTGGCGGCCAACTATGGCGGACGGTGGGATCTGATGCAGGCGATGCAAAAGGTCCTGCGCGCGCGCGCCGAGGCGGGTATCGATCCAACGGTGCCGGTGACAGAGGCGGAGTTCGCGCCGCATCTGGCCATGAGCTACGCGCCCGAGCCGGATCTGTTCATTCGCACCGGTGGCGAACAGCGCATCAGCAACTTTCTTTTGTGGCAGCTCGCCTACACCGAGCTCTACTTCACCGATTCACTCTGGCCCGATTTTGGCCGGGCCGAGCTGGACAAGGCGATCACGTCGTATCAACAGCGCGAACGCCGCTTCGGACGAACCAGCGAACAGCTGCGCGCCGAGCTTCCCGAATCCGCACCGGCCGCGAACGGCTGAGCACGCGTGCTGCGTACCCGCATTCTCACCGCGCTGGTCATGCTGCCGTTGTTTCTGGCGGCGCTGTTCTGGTTTCCCAATTGGGCGTGGGACGCGTTCACCCTCGCCATCGTGCTGGTGGCCTGTCACGAGTGGTTGCAGTTCTGCGGCTTCCCGCCCCGCCACGCCGCTGTCTATCGTGTCATCACCATTGCCATGTCACTGATGCTGGCAGGCCTCTATCTGCAGACTCAGCAGCCCTTTCTCATGGAGCGGACCGCGCAGGTCCTGTTCGTGCTCGCGGCGCTGTTCTGGCTCATCGTTGTGCCGTTCTGGCTGGCGCGCGGCTGGAAATCCCTGTCGCCCTGGGCAGTCGGAATCGCGGGATGGATCGTGATTTTCCCGACGTGGGCCGCCTTTCTGCTGATCCACGATTCCAGTCCCTGGTTGCTGCTCACCCTGATGATCATCGTGTTCGCCGCCGACATCGGCGCCTACTTCGCGGGTCGGGCCTTCGGCAAGACCAAGCTCGCGCCCAAGGTCAGTCCCAACAAGACGTGGGAGGGCGTGATGGGCGGCCTGGTGCTGGTCATGGCCTATTTTCTCGGCTGGTTCACGGCGCTGAAGTACATCAGCGATGCGGCCTGGTCCGCACCGCTGCTGGCTTTTGGCGTGTGGCTGCCGCTGATCTTTCTCGCGTTGGCGGGCATGAGCGTGCTGGGAGACCTGTATGAGTCGTGGATGAAGCGCAGTGTCGGCGTGAAGGACTCGGGCACACTGCTGCCCGGCCATGGGGGCGTGCTGGATCGCATCGATGCGCTGACCGCTGCGCTGCCGATGGCTGGTCTGCTCATCTACGTGCTGCCAAAACCGTGAAGCCTGCAGTGCGCCTGTCATGAATACTTTTCCCCGGGTCCGCAGCGTTGTCATTCTCGGTTCGACTGGCAGCATCGGCACCAGCACCCTGGATGTCATCCGCCGTCACCCGGACCGCTTTCGCGTGCTGGCACTGACGGCACACCGCAATGTCGATCTGCTGGTCAAGCAATGCGCAGAGTTCCGGCCGCGCACTGTGGTCGTGCCCGACGGCGCGCGTGCCGCCGAGGTGCGTGCGCGATTGTCCGATCAAGGCCAGGGTGACATTGAGGTCCTGGACACGCCCGAGCATCTGTCTGCCGTTGCGTCGGATGCGGAAGCCGACATGGTCATGGCCGCGATCGTGGGCGCTGCGGGGTTGCCCGCCACACTCGCTGCCGCCCAAGCGGGCAAGACGGTGCTGCTCGCCAACAAGGAAGCGCTGGTCATGTCCGGGCCGCTGTTCATGCAGGCTGCGCAGCGCGCCGGTGCGTTGCTCCTCCCGATCGACAGCGAACACAACGCCATCTTCCAGGCCCTGCCGGCCAATTATCGCGAGGGCCTCGACAAGGCCGGCGTCCATCGCATCATCCTCACGGCGTCCGGCGGACCGTTCCGCACGATGCCGCTCGACGCGCTCGACCAGGTCACGCCCGATCAGGCCTGCGCCCATCCGAACTGGGTGATGGGACGGAAGATCTCGGTCGACTCCGCCACCATGATGAACAAGGGGCTGGAGGTGATCGAGGCGCGCTGGCTGTTCAGCGCGGCACCCGAACAGATCGAGGTGCTGATTCATCCGCAGAGCATCATCCACTCCATGGTGTCGTACCACGACGGATCGGTCCTGGCGCAACTGGGCAATCCCGACATGCGTACGCCGATTGCCTGCGCCATGGCTTGGCCCGAGCGCATTGATGCGGGTGTGGCGCCGCTGGATCTCGCGCGTGCGGGTCGCCTGGATTTCGAGGCGCCGGACGAAGCGCGCTTTCCCTGTCTTGTCCTGGCGCGACAGGCAATGCTGCGCGGCGACAGTGCGCCGACCCTGTTGAACGCGGCCAACGAAATCGCGGTCGAAGCATTTTTGGCCCAGCGGCTTCCCTTCATGCGCATTGCCAGCTTGGTGCAGTCTGTTCTTGACGACGTGCCTGTCGGCGCGTTGCCCGATCTCGACGCCGTCTATTCGGCCGATCAGGCAGCGCGTGAATGCGCGCGCCGCCACATCGACACGCGAATATTCGCGTAGCACCCGATGACGCTCTTCACTACCCTGCTCGCATTCATTCTTGCCGTCGGCCTGCTGGTGACGGTGCATGAGCTCGGGCATTACAGCGTGGCCCGGCTGTTCAATGTCCGCATCCTGCGTTTTTCCATTGGCTTCGGGCAGCCACTGTGGCTCAGCCGACGTGGCCCGGACCAGACCGAGTGGGTCATCGCGGCCGTGCCGCTGGGTGGCTATGTGCGTATGCTCGATGTGCAGGATGAGGAGGCAACGCCTGACCAGCTTCCGCGCACGTTCAGCCGCCAATCAGTATGGAAGCGGATTGCCATCGTGCTGGCCGGCCCTGCCGCCAATTTCCTGCTGGCGGGCATCGTCTACTGGGCCCTGTTTGTTCACGGTATGCCCGGACTCAAGCCCTACCTCGGCGCACCCGCGGCGGGTACCGCTGCAGCGATGGGTGGCGTGCAGGCAAAAGACCTCGTGACCCATGTCGATGGCGAACCGGTGAACACCTGGCAGGATTTGCGCTGGAACCTGCTGCGCCGCGCGGTGGAGCGTGGCGATGTGGCATTGACCGTCAATGACATCGCTGGCGCCTCGCATCTGCGCACGGTCTCTTTTCGCGAGGTGACGAAGGAAGATCTGGATCGAGACTTCCTGGGCAAGGTTGGCCTGGGCGGATGGCGGCCAGACGTGGAGCCGGTGATCAAGGTTGTCGAGCCCAACCAGCCTGCGGCCAGCGCGGGTCTCCGCCCGTCTGATCGCGTCCTGTCGGTCGATGGCGTCGACGTGCGTCGATGGGATGACATGGCGGCGCGGATCAGCGCCCGGGCGGGGGAGATGGTGCGACTGGGCATCCTGCGCGACGGCGTTCCCCTTGAGGTGTCTGTGGTGCCGGCGGCGGTGAAGGATCAGGCGGGCAGAATGGTCGGGCGCGTCGGCATCCGGCCGGCCCCGCTGTCAGCTGAACAGGTGGCGGACCTGCAGGTCACAGTGCGGTCCGGGCCCATTGCCGCCATCGGCCAATCCGCGGGGAAGATCTGGGAGATGTCGGTGTTCAGCCTGTCCATGCTGGGCAAGATGGTCACCGGCGAGCTGTCCTGGCGCAATCTGTCCGGCCCGATCAGCATTGCCGACTATGCGGGACAGTCCGCGCGCCAGGGCATGTTGCCGTATCTGCTGTTTCTCGCGCTCATTTCAATCAGTATCGGCGTACTCAACCTCCTGCCCATCCCGGTGCTGGATGGGGGGCAGTTGGTGTATTATTTGGTCGAAATTTTCAAGGGCAGTCCCGTCTCGCAACGTGTCATCGAGGCCGGCCAGCAAGTGGGTGTTGTGGTGCTGCTGGGCCTGACCGCGTTTGCCTTCTATAACGACATTCACCGACTCATTGCGGGTTGAGCCCACGGGCTCCACCGGATAGAACCCCTTCATGCATTTTCCGTCCCAGCTTTTCCTGCGCCGTTTCCTGCTGGTTGTGGCGCTCCTGTGGTCCGCCGCAGCACTTGCGATCCAGCCCTTCGTGATCCGCGACATCCGTGTCGAAGGTGTGCAGCGAACCGATGCGGGCACCGTCTTCAGCTATCTGCCGGTCAAGGTCGGCGACCGCATGAGCGATGAGAAGGCCGCAGAAGCCATTCGTGCGTTGTATGCGACGGGCTTCTATTCCGACGTCCGTCTCGAGGCCGAGAACGATGTGCTGGTCGTGTTCGTGCAGGAGCGCCCGGCCATCGCCGGCATCACCATCGAAGGGTCCAAGGAATTCACCAAGGAAAACCTGACCGATGGTCTGAAAAACGTCGGCATTGCAGAAGCCAAGATCTTCGACCGCTCGCTGCTTGATCGCGCCGAGAAGGAAATCAAGCGCCAGTACACCAGCCGCGGCTTCTACTCCGCCAAGGTCACCACCACGATCACGCCGCTTGAGCGCAATCGCGTGTCGCTGGCCTTCAACATCGACGAAGGCGCGGATGCCCGCATCGTCGACATCAGCATCATCGGCAATACCGCCTTTTCCGAAAGCACGCTGCTGAAGGAATTCGAGCTGTCTACCGGCGGCTGGTTCTCGTTCTTCACCAAGGACAACCAGTACTCCAAACAGAAGCTCTCCGGCGATCTGGAGAAGCTCCGCTCGTACTACCTTGACCGCGGCCATCTCGAGTTCAACATCGACTCCACCCAGGTCTCGATCACGCCGGACAAGGAAAAGATCTACATCACCATCGCCTTGACCGAGGGCCCGGTCTACAAGATCGGCGGCGTCAAGTTCAGCGGCGACCTCAAGGTGCCCGAAGCCGAACTGGGCAAGTTGCTCCAGTTCAAGGAAGGCGAAACCTTCTCGCGCAAGAAGATCGTGGATTCGGTGAAGTCCATCACCGATCGTCTGGGCAATGACGGCTACTCCTTCGCCAACGTCAACCCTGTGCCGGATCTCGACAAGGAGAAGCGCGTTGCCGCATTCACCCTGTTTGTCGATCCGGGCAAGCGCGTGTACGTGCGCCGCATCAATATCGTCGGCAACCAGCGTACCCGCGACGAAGTCATTCGGCGCGAGCTGCGCCAGCTCGAAGCGGGTTGGTACTCCATCGAAAAGGTGAACCGCTCCAAGGAGCGTCTCGAGCGCACGGGATTCTTCGAAGAGGTCAACGTCGAGTCGCCACAGGTTGCCGGAACGCAGGACCAGGTCGATCTCACCATCTCCGTGAAAGAGCGAAACACCGGTCAGCTCCAGTTCGGTGTTGGCTACTCGAGCTTTGACCGCTTCACGGTGTCCGCATCGGTGGCTCAGGCCAATATTTTCGGAACGGGCAACCAGCTCTCGTTCGCCATCAACAGCGGTAGCGTGAACAAGACCTACGCCGTGTCCTATCTGAATCCGTACTGGACGGTGGATGGTGTGGCCCGTGGCTTTGACCTGTATCGCCGCGAGCTGGATGCGACCGGCCTGGTCGTCGGTGCCTATCAGTCGAACTCTTCCGGTGCCAGCGTGCGCTTCAGCGTACCGGTGACCGAATACGACAATGTCAACTTTGGTCTGGGAATTGAGCGCACGACGCTCGTTCTGGACGCCGCCAGCCCGCCGCGCTATGTGGACTTCGTTGATCAGTATGGCGCGACGAATGACACGCTGCGGGGCACCATCGGATTCGCGCGCGATACTCGCGACAGTGTCCAGTTCCCGTCCAAGGGCATGCTCACCGAATTCAGCCTGGAAGCGGGTCTGCCAGGCGGCGACCTGCGCTACTTCCGCGCCAACTTCCGTCAGCAGTATCTGCGCCCGCTGTTCGCCGGCATCGTGCTTTCGCTCAATGGTGAACTGGGCTACGCACAGGGTTACAGTGGCAAGCCGCTGCCCTTCTTCAAGAACTTCTATGCGGGTGGCGTGGATTCCATCCGCGGTTTCGAGTCCAGCTCGCTGGGGCCGCGTGATGTGAACGGCGACGTGCTGGGCGGAAATCGCCGCGTTGTCGGCAACTTCGAGCTGCTGGCGCCGCTGCCAGGCGTGAAGGCGGACAAGTCGGTGCGCGCATCGGCGTTCCTCGATTTCGGCAACGTGTTTGCCCGCGACCAGAAGGTTACGTTCGACGACTTCCGCGCGTCGGTGGGTTTGGCGGTGAGCTGGTACTCGCCGGTTGGCCCGCTCAAGTTCAGCCTGTCACGCCCGATCCGCCAGAAGGAAGGCGACCAGATCGAGCGCTTCCAGTTCTTGCTGGGCAAGGTATTCTGATCGTGTGAGGGGCCCGAGTTGCCCCAGAAGAAGGAGACTTCCGTGAATCTGTCCTCCACCAAATTCGCCCTTGCCGCGCTGTGCGCGGCAGGATTCGTTTTTCAGGCCGCTGCCGCCGACATCAAGGTGGGCTTCGTCAACACCGAGCGCGTGCTCCGTGATTCCGGCCCCGCCAAGCGCGCTCAGGCCAAGCTGGAAAAGGAATTCGCTGCCCGCAAGGCCGAGCTGGACAAGCTGGAGAAGCAAGGCCGTGACCTGCAGGCGCAGATCCAGAAGGATGGCGTGACCATGTCGGACTCGGATCGCCGCGAGAAGGACCGCCAGCTGCAGCAGATCGATCGCGACTTCCAGCGCCTGTCGCGCGAGTTCCGCGAGGATCTGAACCTGCGTCGCAACGAGGAACTGGCGTCCATCCAGGAAAAGGCCACGAAGGTGGTCAACGAGATCGCCGAGAAGGAAAAGTTTGATCTCATCCTTCAGGAAGCCGTGTTCGCGAGCGCCAAGATCGACATCACCGACAAGGTGATCAAGGCGCTGGCGGACAAGTAGGTCGCGTCCGGAGCGCACACTGTCATGAAGCTCGCTGACCTGGTGCGAGAGCTGGGCGGCGAGTTGCTCGACGACAACGGCGTGGAGCTGCAGTCCGTCGGCGCGATGGAATCGGCGACACCCGCCCAGATCACCTTCCTCGCCAATCCCAAGTACCGCGCGCGTCTCGCCGACAGCCAGGCCGGTGCGGTCATCCTGTCCCCGGCGGATCGCGATGCGACCACCCGTCCGCGCATCGTCGTCAAGAATCCCTACGCCTACTTCGCGCGCGTGGCCCAGCGCTTTGCGCCACCACGCGAATATTCGCCGGGCATTCATTCTTCCGTCGTGTTGCACGAGGGCGCGAAAGTGTCCGCGGCCGCGAGCGTGGCGGAGTTTGTGTCCATCGGCGCAGGCGCGATCATCCATGATGGTGTTCGAATTGGCCCGGGCTGCCACATCGGCGAGGGCGTCGAGATCGGCGTCGGCACGCGGCTCGCCGCGCGCGTGACCGTGTATGCAGGCTGCAGGATTGGTGCGCGCTGCATCGTCCACAGCGGTGTGGTGATCGGCGCGGATGGTTTCGGCTTTGCCCCCGACTTTGCCGGCCCTGACGGCGGCTGGGTCAAGATCCCGCAGACCGGTCGCGTACTGGTCGGCGACGACGTCGAGATCGGCGCCAACACCACCATCGATCGTGGCGCGCTCGATGACACCGTGATCGGTAATGGCGTGAAGCTCGACAACCAGATCCAGATCGGTCACAACGTGGTCATCGGCGATCACACCGCGATGGCGGGCTGTGTCGGCGTGGCCGGCAGTGCGAAGATCGGTAGCCACTGCATGGTCGGCGGCGGCGCCATCATCCTCGGCCATCTCGAGGTGGCGGATCGCTGCACCATCTCGGCCATGACCCTCATCACCAAATCCATCACCGAGCCTGGCACCTACACCTCGGTCATGCCCTTCATGAAGCACGAGGACTGGCTGAAGAATGCCAGCCAGTTGCGCCGCCTGGGCGATGTCGCGGCCGCCGTGAAAAAGATTCATCAAGGAGACAAGTCTTGAACGTCAACATCGACATCGAGGAAATCAAGCGCTATCTGCCGCATCGCTATCCACTGCTGCTGCTGGATCGCGTCGTCGAGTTCGAGGCCAACCAGCGCATCGCCGCGATCAAGAACGTCACGATCAACGAGCCGTTCTTCCAGGGCCACTTTCCGCACTATGCCGTGATGCCCGGCGTGCTCATTATCGAGGCCATGGCCCAGGCGGCCTGCTTCCTCTCGCTGAAATCCAGCGGCCAGGAGAATGACGGCAACTCCGTGTACTACTTCGTGGGCATTGACGGCGCGCGCTTCAAGAAGCCGGTGGTGCCTGGGGATCAGTTGCGCCTTGAAGTCGCGCTGCTGGGTTCCAAGCGCGGACTCTTCAAGTACGGCGGTGTCGCCAAGGTCGACGGACATGTGGTGTCCGAAGCCGAACTCATGTGCACCCAGCGCCGCCTCGACAACAAGCCGGAAGGTCAGGTCTGATGGGCACGGTGATCCATCCCACCGCCATCGTGCATCCGTCAGCCCGGCTGGCGGACGGCGTGAGCGTGGGTCCGTACTCGGTGATCGACGAGCATGTCGAGATCGGCGCCAACACCACCATCGGCGCGCACAACGTCATCACCGGTCACACCGTGATCGGCGAGGACAATCGCATTTTCCACTTCACGTCCATCGGCGAGGCCAATCAGGACAAGAAGTACAAGGGCGAGCCCACGCGCCTGGTGATCGGGAACCGCAACACTATCCGCGAATATGTCTCCATCAATCGCGGCACCATCCAGGACACCGGCGTCACCACCGTGGGCGACGACAACTGGATCATGGCCTACGTCCACATCGCGCATGACTGCGTCGTGGGCAATCGCACCACCATCGCCAACTCGACCCAGCTCGCCGGTCACGTGCACATCGGTGACTGGGCCACGCTGGGTGGCTTCACCGGCGTGCACCAGTTCGTGCGCATCGGCGCGCATGTGATGACGGGCGTCTCCAGTGTCGTGCTGCAGGACATTCCGACGTACGTCATGGTGGGCGGCAATCCGCTGTCCCCGTACGGCATCAACAGCGAGGGCCTGAAGCGCCGCGGCTTCACGCCGGAGGGCATCGCGGCACTGAAGCGCGCGTACAAGACGCTCTACAAGTCCGGCCTGAGTTTTGCCGAGGCCAAGGCAGCGCTGCGCGAGGAAGCGCCAAACTCCGCCGAGGTGGCCGCGTTGGCTGACTTTCTCGACACCTCCACCCGCGGCATCGTGCGATGAAGATCGGCATCGTCGCCGGGGAAGCTTCCGGCGATCTCCTCGGTCGTGGACTCATTGATGCGCTGAAGGCGCGCTGGCCGGATGCGGAGTTCGTCGGCATTGCCGGCCCGCGCATGCAGGCCGCCGGCGCCACCTCCTGGTATCCGATGGAAAAACTGGCTGTACGCGGCTACGTCGAGGTGCTCAAGAATCTGCGTGAACTGATCGGCATCCGTCGCGGGCTGAAAGCGCGCATGCTGGCCGAGCGGCCTGCACTCTTCATCGGCATTGATGCACCGGATTTCAATCTCGCGCTGGAACGGTCACTGAAGGCGGCGGGCATTCCCACCATTCACTATGTGAGTCCGTCGCTCTGGGCCTGGCGTCCCGAGCGCATCCACGGCATCAAGGCCGCGGTCACGCGCATGCTCACCATCTTCCCGTTCGAGGCAGGCATCTACGAGAAGGCGGGCATTCCGGTGAGCTATGTGGGTCATCCAATCGCTGATGCGGTGCCGATGAAGTCGCAGCGTGCCGAGGCACGCGAGCAGCTCAAGCTGAAGCAGGACGGCCTCTACTTTGCACTGCTGCCGGGCAGCCGGCAGACCGAGCTCGACTATCACACCGATCTTTTCATCGACACCATCAAGCGTCTCGCCCGGCGTTATCCCGACGCGCGCTTCCTCGTCCCGCTGGCGACCCGCGAGACCCGCGCGTTTTTCGATGAGGCGCGCTACGTGCGCGGCGCCCGTGATCTCCCCATCCAGATCCTGTTCGGTCACTCGCAACTCGCGCTGGCCGCGGCCGACGTTGCACTGGTGGCCAGCGGCACCGCTACGCTTGAGGCCGCGCTATTGCGCTGTCCGCATGTGATCACCTATCGCATGTCGGCAGTGACCTGGCGCATGATGAAGAAGAAGGCACTGCTGCCTTATGTCGGCCTGCCCAACATCCTTTCGACCCAGTTCATCGTCCCGGAAATCCTTCAGGACGACGCCACGCCGGAAAATCTCGAGCAGGCCATCTCCAATCTCTGGCAGCACGCACGCGCCCGAGAGGCCATGATCGAGGTGTTCGATGACCTGCACGCGAGCCTGAGGCAGGACAATCCGGCGCGGCTGCGTGATGTGTTCGCCCAATGGCTCGGGCCGGGGCGGGCGCTCTCTGCCGATGCCGGCGCGTCCGGCGACCCGGCGGTCTTCCGGGGTGGTCCGCGGCATGACAACGCCGCGCGCGCGTAGCCGACCGAACCATACGCCGCCCGTCGCTGTCGACGGCCTGGCCGGCGTTGACGAGGCGGGGCGGGGGCCGCTGGCGGGCGCCGTCTTTGCCGCCGCCGTCATCCTCGATCCGGCCCGGCCCATCGCGGGGCTGGCCGATTCCAAGCAGCTCACCGCCCGTCGCCGCGAGGCGCTCGCGCAGTCCATACGCGAATATTCGCAAGCCTGGGCGATCGCCTTCGCGACCGTCGAGGAGATCGATCGCCTCAACATCCTCCAAGCCAGCCTGCTCGCCATGAAACGCGCGGTGGATGCGCTCGCGGTGCCGGCCAGCGAGATTTGCGTCGATGGTCTGCATGTGCCGGCGGTGGCGTGTCCGGCGCGCGCGCTGGTCGAGGGTGACCGGCTGGTGCCCGCCATCTCCGCCGCATCCATCCTTGCCAAGGTGGCGCGCGACGCAGAAATGCTCGACTGGGATGTGCGCTATCCAGCGTATGGCTTCGCAAGACACAAAGGCTATGGCACCGCGGAGCATCTCGCCGCCTTGCGAGAGCACGGACCATGCCCCATTCATCGCACCAGCTTTGCGCCGGTTCGCGCGGCGCTGGCGCAGCAGAAGCTGTCGTTCTGATCGGCCGCGCATGAACAACTGGTTTCGTCTGCTGATTCCGTGCGGCGCGCTGCTGGTGGCCGGTTGCGCGGCCGTGCCGGCGAGTGGGCCGGATGTCGTCTCCGCCCATGCCCGGATTTCAACCGCAGCAGGCCCGACCGAGGCGGTTCGCTACACGCCAACAGCGCGGTCGCCACGCGGCGTGCTGGTCTTCGTGCACGGCTTCCTGCGCGGTCCGGCCCGGCATGCGTCATTGGCGCAGCGTCTGGCGCGCGAGGGGTATGTCGTGGTATTGCCGGACCTCCCCTCGCCGCTCACGTATGGCGCGCGTGAGCGCGATGTGGCGCTGGTCGACGCCTGGGTCGCATCGGCCGTGTCGTCGTCGCCAGATGCCACGCCGCTCTTCATCGGTGGCTTCAGCCGCGGCAGCGGCATTGCGCTTGAAGTTGCGGCGCGCCTGGATGCATCGCTGGCGCAACGGCTGGCAGGCGTGATGCTGATTGATCCGGTCGCGCCCAGGCGGGCGGTGCAGCCATTACTGGTGCCGGTCGCGCTGATCGCCGCGCCGACAGCCGGCTGCAACGCGCGCGGCATGAGCTTCGAGCCCATTCGCACGACCCTCCGGCCAGAGGTGGACGTGACCGTGGCCGGTGCGAATCACTGCGAGGCGGAGTCGCCAAGTGACCTCTTTTGCGCAGTGCTGTGCGGCCCGCCCGACGCCGGACGACAGGCCGAGTTCGAGGACGCGATGGTGGCGTTCATCCTCGCCCAAACGCGCCCGCGCTGAGTCGGCGGGTTCGTCCGGCTCTTGCCACTGCCAGTGCCCGTGCCAGTGCCAGTGCCGGCGCCTGCCTGATATGCTCGCGCCATGAAAGTCATCACCTCTCGCGACAACGCGCTGGCCAAGCGGGTCAAGGGCTTGTCGCATTCCTCGCGCGAGCGCAGGAAGTCCGGTCTTGCGCTGATTGAAGGCGCGCATCTGGTCGCAGCCTACCTCGCGCGCCATGGCGCGCCCGACACGCTGGTCGCCAGCGAGTCCGGCATGGGGCGGGCGGAAATCGCCGCGCTCATGCGCACCGATGCCGCGCATCATGCGGTCTTCAGCGACGCGCTCTTTCAGGACGCTTCGACCGTCGACTCGCCCGCCGGCATCCTCGCCCTCATTCAGCCGCCGGCGCCGCGGGCCGTGTCGCCCAAGGCGACGTTCTGCCTGTTGCTGGAGGACATCCAGGACCCGGGCAATGTCGGCTCGCTGCTGCGCTCGGCCGCCGCGGCCGGCGCCACGGATGTGTTGCTCTCGCCCAGTTGCGCTTTCGCCTGGGCGCCCAAGGTGCTGCGCGCCGGGCAGGGTGCCCACTTCAACCTGAACATCGTGGAAGGCGCGGATCTTGCCGCGTTCGTGCGCGACTACCGTGGTGCCAGCCTCGCGCTCACGCCGGCGGCGCAGGCATCGCTCCATCAGCAGGATCTGTCCGGACCGGTTGCGCTGATGATCGGCAACGAAGGCGCCGGTCTGACGGACGCCCTGATGAACGCTGCGAATATTCGCGTGAAGCTGCCTATGCCGGGCGGTTTTGAATCGCTGAACGCCGCGGCAGCAGGTGCCATCGCGCTCTTCGAGGTGGTGCGCCAGCGAATGGCAGACGGGCATCGCGCCTAGATTGACTGCTGCCGGCGCTTGCGAATATTCGCAAGTCGGCGACAATCTCACCGTCACCCGTCACCCGTCTTCAACAATGACCGCCCACCGCACCTACAAGTATTACGAGTTCGTGATGGCCGCCTTCGTCACGATCCTCATCTGCTCGAACCTGATCGGGCCGGCCAAGATCGCGCAGATCGAGACGCCGTGGCTTGCCGCCCTGAATCCCGACTGGAATGTGCTCGTGTTCGGCGCAGGCGTGCTGTTCTTTCCCATCTCGTATGTCTTCGGCGACATCCTCACCGAGGTGTATGGCTACCAGCGCGCGCGCCGGGTCATCTGGGCCGGCTTCGCGGGACTCGCCTTCGCATCGATCATGGCGTACATCGTGGTGGCCCTGCCGCCGGCCCCGTTCTGGAACAACCAGGCGGCCTACGAGGTGGCGTTCGGCTCCACGTGGCGCATCGCGCTGGCCTCGATGTTCGCGTACTTCTGCGGCGAGTTCGTCAACTCGTTCGTCCTCGCGAAAATGAAGGTATGGACCAACGGTCGGCACTTCGGCGGCCGCGCGGTCACGTCCACCATTGCGGGCGAGGGCGTCGACTCGCTCCTGTTCTATCCGTTGGCGTTCTACGGCACAGGCATCATTCCCGATGACAAATTGCCCGTGGTCATGCTGGCGCAGTTCGTGACCAAGGTTGGGGTCGAAATCGTGTTCCTGCCGGTGACTTATCGCATCGTCGCCGCGCTCAAGCGTGCCGAGAACGAGGATCACTATGATCGTGACACCAACTTCACGCCGTTCTCGTTGAAGGCATGAACGGTACGCGGAAGAAGGAAGGCACAAGGCGGGGAGCAAGTCACGCAGCGATTGCGTGCGTGCTTACTCTGGCGCTGCTTGGTAGTGGCTTTGCTGTCGCACAGGCGCAAACGGCTGCTTCTGCAAGTGCCCAGGTCAAACGCCCGCGTATCGGGCTTGCGCTGGGCGGCGGTGGTGCCCGCGGCGCGGCGCACATCGGTGTGCTGGAAGTGCTGGAGGAGATGCGCGTGCCCGTGGATTGCATCGTTGGCACCAGCATGGGCGCGCTGGTGGGCGGCGCCTATGCTGCCGGACGTTCACCCGCCGCCATGACCGAGCGGGTCGGCCAGACCGACTGGACCGACATCTTCATCGACGAGCCGGATCGCGCCGACGTCAAGTTGCGCAAGAAGCAGCTGGATGACCAGACGTTTCCGGGACTGGAAATTGGCGTCGGCTCAGGCTCGGCGGCGTTTCGCTCCGGCGCATTGGCCGGTGACAAGATCAAGTTCTTCATCAACGAGCTGGTCGCTGCGGATCGCGGCCAGCGGCTCATCCAGTCTTTGCCCGTGCCGACCTGGATCATCGCCACCGACATCGCGACCGGTGCCAAGGTGGTGCTGAAGCAGGGCAGCCTGTCGCAGGCGATGCGCGCCAGCATGTCGGTGCCGGGTCTCATGGTCCCGGTGGTGATTGACGACCGCAAGCTGGTGGATGGTGGTCTGGTCGACAACGTCCCGGTGAACGAGGCTCGCAAGCTGTGCGCGGATGTGGTCATTGCGGTGGATGTGGGCACGCCGCTCCTGAAGGCCGACGAGATTGCCGGCGTGCTGTCGGTGGCGGTGCAGATGATCAACATCCTGACCAACCAGAATGTCGAAGCCTCGCTGGGATCGCTCAACAAGACCGATCTCCTGATCCGGCCGGATCTCGGCAAGGTCACGGCTGCGGACTTCAACAAGCATGCCGACGCCATCGAGGCGGGTCGAAAGGCGGCGCGCGCAATGGCAAGGCAACTCGCCCCGCTTTCGCTTTCGCCCAGCGAATACAACTACCAGATGGCGCACCTGCGCACGCGCCAGCCGCCGCCGGTGATCATCGACGAGGTGCAGGTGGCGAAACTGGATCGGGTGAACCCGGAAGTGGTGAAGAAGCATGTGGACGTTCCCGTGGGCGAGCCGCTGGATACCGCACGCCTCAACCGCAGCCTGGTTCGGCTGAATGGAGAAGGCGATTTCCAGTCGGTCGACTATGCCATCGACAACACCGGCGGGCGCCGGGTGTTGAAGGTCATTCCCGTCGAGAAGCCGTGGGGGCCGGACTATCTCCGCTTCGGCATCAACTTCTCGACCGACTTCAACAACAACGCGCTCTATAACCTGCGCGCGGTCTATCACCGCACGTGGATGAACAGTCTGGGTGCAGAATGGCTCACTGCGGCCCAGCTGGGTGAGCAGGAAGTGATCGCAACCGAGTGGTACCAGCCGCTCAATCAGCGCCAGACGTGGTATGTGAAGCCCGGCGCAAGTTTCGTGCAGCGCAGTCGCGGCTTGTACGTTGATGGCTTGAAGGTCAGCGAGTTCGACGTTCAGGATCGGCAACTTGGCGTTGAGCTGGGCTACAACTTCGGGGTGCCCGGCCAATTGCGACTGGGTTGGCTGGCGCGCAGTCTGAAGGCCGATACCGTCACCGGCCTCGTGCTGTTCGATGCGGAGCGGGCTGGGTCCAGCGGTCCCTATCTCGCGTTCGAATACGACAGCCTCGACGAGCGCTACTTCCCCAGCCGCGGGCTCTATCTCAATGCGAATATTCGCGATGTGCGTCGCGTTGATCGCGATGACACGCCCTATACCCGGGCGTCGCTGGAGCTGTGGAAGGCATGGTCCATCGGCGACTACTCGCTGCAGCTCACGGCGGAAGCGGGCTCCACGACGCGCGGGTTGCTGCCCGCCTATGACGCCTTCACGCTGGGTGGGCCGTTCCGTTTGTCAGGATTCGCCAAGGATCAGCTCATCGGCGACGACATGCGTTTTGCCCGCCTCGCGCTGCAGCGGCGCATCCTGTCGCCATCCAGCCTTGTCGGGGCCAGTGTCTATGCGGGTGTGCTGGCCGAAGCGGGCAAGATGGGTGTGCCCTATACCGAAGAGCGCCTGTCCGGCTGGCAGAAGTCGTTCGGCCTCTACCTCGGCATGAACACGATTGTCGGACCGCTGTACTTCGGTTACTCCAATGCGCCCAAGGGGCGGAGCACCTGGTATCTGTTCTTGGGCACGCCCTAGGGGCTCGCGAAGCGTTGCGGTGCGAGTCAATTCACCGCCTGCGGGCGATTCAGTTCGACGCCAGTCCGCAGTTCCAGCAGGTTTCGAACGTCACCGGATTGCTTTCGCTGCACTCGCGGCAGGTCCACGGCGCACCGCGAATATTCGCAACCTGAAAGGACTCGATCAGTCGGCGTGCATCATCCAGGCGATGATCATCCTCGACCCACACCTGCGGCTGTGCGGCATCGACCGGGAGCTCGCCCAAAGCACCTGCCGCGTTCTGATTGAATACGCGCACCCGGATGCCTTCCCGACCGAGAAGATCGGCCATGAGCTGGGCATCCGGCAGATTGAGGGCGGTATAGGCGCGCTTCATGGTGTGAACATACTGTGCCGCAAAAACAAAGGGCCGGGAATCCCCGGCCCTTTGTTTGAAACCAACTGCAGATGAATCAGAACTGGAAGGCCACGTTGGCGGCGAAACCATCCTGCTTCACGCCCGACTTGCCCTGCACGGCCGAGTAGGCCAGCGAGAAGCCGAGACGCTGACCCACCACGCCACGCAGGCCGACCGTGGCGGTGCTCCAGCGCTCGTCACCGACATAGCCCGGCATGGTGTAGGTATTGCCGGTGGCGACGGAGAGCGGCGTGGCGCCGATGTTGCGCGGTGAACCACGCTGCTCCTGGTCATAGGTCACGCGCGCGAACGGCGTGAGCTTGCCCAGATCAAGCGATGCGCGCAGACCGGCGCTCGTGACCGTGGAATTGCGTTCCTGCTTCAGGATCTTCAGGTTGGCCGACCCGGCGCCGTCTTCAGTGATGTCGTTGACGGTGATGTTCTGGCTCGTGACGCTGACCTGCGGGCCGAACGTCAGCTTGCCCATGTTGAAGTCGTAGCCGAAGGCGATGTGTCCGGACGAGTTGGAACCGTTGGTGGTGCCGCGCGCGGTGCGGAGGACCTGGCCCAGCTGGATGTTCCGGCGCACATTCTCGAAGTCCACATCGGCCACGGACAGCGCCGCATTGGCGTAGAAGCCACCCGACTTGATCGAGGCGAAGGCGGAGATCGTGGTTTCGTCCGTGTCGAAGCCGCCGAGGTTGCCGCCGAAGCTGGCTTCGTTCTCGGATGTGCCCAGTGCCACGCCGACGGTCATGGCTTCAGACGCGCGAATGGTGAAGCCCACCGTGACCGATTTCTGGTCGGACTTCAGCTGCGGATTGATGCCCGAAGCGTCGATGTCGAACTTGCCACCGTCCACGGCGGCGAAGGCGGTCCACTTGCCCACTTCGGCCTGCGAACCGGTGAGGAGGCCGGCGTCCAGCGTGCGGATATGGCTCTCACGCGAGCGCAGCGGCGCCTCGCCCAGCAGCGAATACTGCTGCGGGCCTTCGATGAGAGACACCACATAGTCGGCCACGACGCGATGTGCGCCGGTGGTCGGATGCACGCCGTCAGCGAACAGGAAGGACGTTGCGGCGCCCTGGGCAACGAGGTTGCTCGCGTTGCAGAACTGCGAGTTGCCGCCCGTGGGGGCAAACGGCGGGAACGGGCCGCAAGCTACGCCGGTGATGTTGGTGAAGCCGAAGGCTGCAGCGTTGGCGCGCACGTCGTTCAGCAGCGAGAACGTGTCGACCGGGATCACGCTGATGCCAGCGGACTGCAGGCCGGCGAAGAGAGAGGTGTTGAAGTTCGCAGCCAGCGCAGTGGCGGCACCCGCCGTGGCCGGGCCCAGCGCGGTGAACTGCGGCGTGATGCCCAGGTCTGGCAGGTTGAACACCAGGATGTGGCGGGCGCCGGCGGCACGCAGGCGGCCGATCTGCTGGATATTGGCACCGGCCAGCTGGGGGATGAATACCGCCGGATCGACCGAGCCGCCGGAAATTGCGGGCAGGGTCTGGAAGATGTCATTGGCACCGGCCCACACACCATACAGGGCGTTCGGATCTGCGCCGCCGGTACGGGCGAGGAATTCGGTGATCTGCACAGACACCGGACGCTGTGCTGCGCCCGGCGGCGTGGAGGCGGAGTCGACTGCAACCCGTGCACCACCCTGAGCGAAGATGTTGCCGGCACTGTCATTGCTCGCACGCGGCGTGACGCCATAGCGCTGGCTCACGATTTCCGACCACACCGGGCCCGGGTTGGTGGTGAAGCGGCCGAGCGTCGAGGCGACGTTGGCGGGCACGCCAAGGCCGATCAGGGCCGGGCGGAAGTAGCCTGCGTCGGACAGGCTGTCCCCAAAGATGAACACGCCGGTGAACTGTGCGGCCTGCGCCGGGGCGGCAATGGCGCCCAGCGTGGCGGTGACCAGTGCGGGCAGCAGCTTGGATTTGATGCGGCTTTTCATGAGTGGCTCCTCGAGTGGAAGGTTCTGAGTGTTTGCGGAATCGGTCGGCGGCGTCTCATGGCGCCGCTCGTGGTCAAGCTTGGAACAGGCGGAATCATCCCACAAAGGGCCACAAAGGGGAACGCGCCAATGCGTGTTGGCGCACTCCTGCACGCTGGGCGTGCCGCGACTGCAACAGTTGGCCGGCGCAGATTGGAAGCCGATGGGGCGGGCCGGCGTCGGCTCAGTACACCCGACGGACCAGTTGCGCCTCGTGCAGGATGTGCGTGGCCAGCTCCTCGATGGACTTCGAGGTGGAGTTGAGGAAAGGAATGCCGGACATGCCCATCAGTTTCTCGGCGGCCTCGACCTCGTATTTGCAGTTGTCCAGCGAAGCGTACTTGCTGTCCGGTTTGCGCTCGGTGCGGATCTGGTGCAGCCGGTCCGGCGCGATGGAGAGCCCCCAGACCTTGCTCTTCAGCGGCACCAGCGCGGGGGGCAGGCGCATGGCCTCCAGATCTTCAGGGATGAGCGGGTAGTTGGCCGTCTTCACGCCGAACTGCAGCGCCATGTAGAGGCAGGTCGGCGTCTTGCCGGAGCGGGACACACCCACGAGGATGATGTCCGCCTGGTCCAGATTGCGGTTGGTCACGCCGTCATCGTGCGCCAGGGTGTAGTTCACAGCCTCGATGCGGTGGTTGTAATCCTTGAAATTGCCCGCGCTGTGCGAGCGGCCGATGGCGTGGGCGCTCTTCACCCCCAGCTCCTCTTCCAGCGGCACGATGAAGCGCTCGAAGAGGTCCAGCACGAGGCCGTCGACCTGGGTCATCTCGGCGCGCACCGCCTCGTCCACCTGGGACGTGAACACGATCGGTCGCTTGCCGGATTCGGCGAATGCCGCGCTGATCTGGCGCTTGGCTTCCCTTGCCTTCTCCAGCGAGTCGATGAAGGGCAGCGTGACTCGCTTGAACTCGATGTCGTCGAACTGGGTGAGCAGCGAGTTGCCCAGCATTTCCACGGTGATGCCAGTGCGGTCGGAGACGAAAAACACGGAGCGGCGGGTGGGCATGGCGGTGACCTTGGCAGAGGTGAGGGAGCGGGTGGCGGGGAATTTGCTGCGGGGCAGCAAACAGGGGTGCGCGCCAGTATAATCGGGGCCACCGCTTCACTTCCAGCGCGCGGCCCTGCAATTCGAGTCGCAAGCGCTGCTCAGAATTCTTACCTACCGCCCCGAGCCCCAACATGTCCTACGTCCTGCCCCTCGCCAAACTCCGCATGACCGACGTCGCCACCGTGGGGGGCAAGAATGCCTCGCTGGGGGAACTGATCAGCCAGCTGGACAAGGCGGGCGTGCGGGTACCAGGCGGCTTTGCCACCACGGCCGAAGCCTTCCAGCTCTTCCTGAAGCACAACGGGCTGGGCGAGAAAATCCAGGCCGAGGTGAAGAATCTTGACGTCAACGACGTGAAGGCGCTCGCCGCTGCCGGTGCGAATATTCGCAAGTGGCTGGAAGACGGCGCGCTGCCGGCGGAACTGGAGCAGCAGATCCGCAGCGAATATTCGCAGCTCGCCGCCGACAACGACAAGGCCAGCTTCGCCGTGCGCTCCTCGGCGACCGCCGAGGATCTGCCCGATGCCTCCTTCGCCGGCCAGCAGGAAACCTATCTCAACATCTCCGGCATCGAGAACATTCTCGATGCGGTGAAGCGGGTCTACGCCTCGCTGTACAACGACCGCGCCATTTCCTATCGCGTCCACAAGGGTTTTTCGCACGAGGAAGTTTCAATCTCCGCCGGCGTGCAGCGCATGGTGCGCTCCGACACGGGGGCTGCCGGCGTGATGTTCACCATGGACACTGAATCCGGCTTTCGCGAGGTGGTGTTCATCACCTCAAGCTACGGATTGGGTGAAATGGTGGTGCAGGGTGCGGTGAATCCGGACGAGTTCTACGTAAGCAAGCTCTGCCTCGGCAACGGCAAGCCGGCCGTGCTCCGCCGCAGCCTCGGCCAGAAGGCGCGCAAGCTGGTGTTCAGCGCGGAAGTGGCGGCCGGCAAGTCGGTACGCGAGCACATCGTCACCGATGACGAGCGCGCTTCGTTTTCGCTCACTGATGCCGAGGCGGAAGAGCTGGCGCGCTACGCCGTCGCCATCGAAAAGCACTACGGCCGACCCATGGACATCGAGTGGGGCAAGGATGGCAACGACGGCAAGCTCTACATCCTGCAGGCCCGCCCCGAGACGGTGAAGTCGCAGGAAACGCGCACCGACACGTTGTCCCGCTATCGCCTGCTGGGCAAGGGTGAGCTCCTGGTCACCGGCCGCGCCATCGGCGGCAAGGTGGGGCGCGGCAAGGTGCGCATCATCAAGGATGTCGACCAGATCGACCGCGTGCAGGACGGGGACGTGCTGGTCACCGACATGACCGATCCCAACTGGGAGCCGGTGATGAAGCGCGCCTCCGCCATCGTCACCAATCGCGGTGGCCGCACCTGTCATGCCGCGATCATTGCGCGTGAACTCGGTGTGCCGGCAGTGGTGGGCTGCGAGGACGCGACCGACAAGCTGGAAGACGGGCAGGAGGTCACGGTCGCCTGCTGCGAAGGCGACACCGGCAACATCTATCAGGGCCTCATCGACTTCGAGCTGCAGGAAATCGCGCTGGACAAGATGCCCAGCATCCCCGTGAAGATTGCGATGAACGTGGGCAACCCGCAGCTCGCGTTCGACTTCTGCCAGTTGCCCAATGAAGGTGTGGGCCTCGCCCGGCTGGAATTCATCATCAGCAACACCATCGGCATCCATCCCAAGGCCTGCCTGGAATACGCATCGCTCCCCGGTGAGCTCAAGGCCCAGGTCGAGAAGCAGTCGCGCGGCTATGCCGACCCGGTGAACTTCTATCGCCAGAAGATGATCGAGGGTGTCGCCACCATCGCCGCCGCGTTCTGGCCCAAAAAAGTCATCGTTCGCCTCTCCGATTTCAAGAGCAACGAATACCGCAACCTCATCGGGGGCCCGCGCTATGAGCCGACGGAAGAAAATCCCATGCTGGGCTTCCGCGGCGCGTCGCGCTATATCGCCGCGAGTTTCCGCGACTGCTTCCGCCTCGAATGCGAGGCCATGAAGTATGTACGCGACGAGATGGGCCTGACCAACGTCGAGTTGATGGTGCCCTTCGTGCGCACCGTGAGCGAAGGCGTCAAGGTGCAGGAGATCATGAAGGCCTTCGGCCTGGAGCGTGGCAAGAACGGTCTCAAGATCGTGATGATGTGCGAGATCCCGTCCAACGCCATCCTGGCCGACGAGTTCCTGAAGCACTTCGACGGCTTCTCCATCGGCTCCAACGACATGACCCAGCTCACCCTGGCGCTGGATCGCGATTCCGGACTGGTGATGGATGCGTTCGACGAACGCGATGCCGCTGTGAAGCGCATGCTGCATCTCGCCATCTCCGCCTGCCGCAACGCCAACAAATACGTCGGCATCTGCGGTCAGGGTCCGTCGGACTATCCGGACCTCGCCGAGTGGCTGATGCAGGAAGGCATCGAGTCCATGTCGCTGAATCCTGACACGGTGGTGGAGACTTGGCTGCATCTGGCCAAGAGTGGCGGCAAGGCGGGCTGAGTGGTATGGATGGTTCGATGATCTGTGCCCAGTGCGGCAAGGCCCATCCGCCATCGGAAATGGAGCCGACCTTCAAGCGGCCGGACGATTTCTTCTATTCGACGATGGCGGTGTATCGCAAGAGCTGGGCCAGCGAAAATTTCTGTGTGTTGAATCGTCGTCGCTACTTCATTCGTGGTGTACTGCCGACACGCATCATCGATGAAGACCGCGAATTTTGCATTGGTGCGTGGGCCGAGGTGGATCGCGACACGTTTCATTGGGCGCGGCACGTGTTCCGCCCCCGCGATTTCATGCGCAGCGGCCTCGTCTGGGGACGCATCGCCAACGACATGAGGCGCTATCTTCCGGGGCAGTCGCTGGGTGCACGGGTTGCCATCCGCTTCAACCGCCACGAACGGCCCTCCTTTTTTCTGCGCCTCTCCGGCCATCCCTTCGAGCGCGAACAACGTGCCGGCATCACCTCGCATCGGCGTGCGGAAATTGTTGAGCTGGCGTTTGGGAAGAAGGCGTGAGTGCGTTGATGAACTGGCGATTTGCCCACTTTGACGATCTCGCTACGCGCGAGTGGCACGACATCGTCGTCGCGCGCGAGTCGGTGTTTGTGCTGGAGCAGACCTGCGCGTTTCTCGATGCCGATGGCGCCGACCCGCAATGTCACCACCTTATCGGCAAAGTGGGGGATGAGATTGCAGCGTCGATTGCAGCCTATGCGCGCATCGTCCCGCCCGGCCTGAAGTATGAAGAGCCGTCGATCGGCCGCGTGCTGACCACAAGGCGTTTCCGCCGCGGCGGCTACGGTCAGGCGCTGATGAAGGAAGCGGTGGCGCGCTGCGAGGCGCTGTATCCCGGTGCGAATATTCGCATCGGCGCCCAGATGTACCTGGAAAAGTTTTACGGCGGATACGGGTTCAAGACCGTGTCCGAACCCTACGACGAAGACGGCATCCAGCATGTGATCATGCTGCGTACTGCCTGACCTGAACAAAATCACCAAGGAGACCCCATGAGCAAAGTGTATGCAGATGCCAAGTCCGCGCTGGCGGGCCTGTTGAAGGACGACATGACCATCGCGGCCGGCGGCTTCGGCCTCTGCGGCATTCCGGAAAACCTCATCGGTGCATTGGTGGAGTCCGGCACCAAGGGTCTTACCATCGTCGGCAACAACGCCGGTGTGGATGACTTTGGCATGGGCCTCCTCCTGAAGACCCGCCAGGTGAAAAAAGTCATCGCCTCCTACGTGGGCGAGAACAAGGAATTCGAGCGCCAGGTGCTCGCGGGTGAACTGGAGCTGCAACTCACGCCCCAAGGCACGCTGGCCGAAAAGCTGCGCGCCGGCGGCGCCGGCATTCCCGGTTTCTATACGCGCACGGCATTCGGCACCAAGATCGCCGAGGGCAAGCCCACGCGCAGCTTTGACGGCAAGGAGTACGTGCTGGAAGAAGCCATCAAGGCCGACGTCTCCATCGTGAAAGCCTGGAAGGGCGACAAGGCTGGCAACCTGGTCTATCGCATGACCTCGCGCAACTTCAACCCGATGATCGCCACTTGCGGCAAGGTGACCGTGGCTGAAGTCGAGGAACTGGTGGAAGTGGGCGATCTCGATCCGGATCAGATCCACACGCCGGGCATCTATGTGGACCGCATCATCCAGGGCGCCAAGTTTGAAAAGCGCATAGAGTTCCGCACCGTGGCCGGTGGCCAGGTGTCCAAGGGCGATACGCCCACCCGTCACCTCATGGCCAAGCGCGCCGCGCTGGAACTGCGCGATGGCTTCTACGTGAACTTGGGCATCGGCATCCCGACGCTGGTCGCCAACTACATTCCGGAAAACGTAAACGTCACGCTGCAATCCGAGAACGGCCTGCTCGGCATCGGCCCCTTCCCGCACGAGGCGGATATCGATCCGGACCTCATCAACGCCGGCAAGCAGACCATCACCACCATTCCCGGTTCGAGCTTTTTCTCCTCGGCGGATTCCTTCGCCATGATTCGAGGCGGTCACATCGACCTCTCCATTCTCGGCGGCCTGGAAGTGGCCGAGAATGGCGACCTCGCCAACTGGATGGTGCCGGGCAAGATGGTGAAGGGCCCCGGTGGCGCGATGGATCTCGTGTCCGGCGTGCGCCGCGTGATCGTCCTGATGGAGCATTGCTCCAAGGATGGCGCCTCGAAGGTGCTGAAGCAGTGCTCGCTGCCCATCACCGGCAAAGGCGTGGTCAACATGATCATCACCGACCTCTGCGTGTTCGAAGTCGAGCCGGGCGGGCTGGTGCTGAAGGAGCTCCACCCCAGGATCACGCTGGATGAGGTGAAGGCCAAGACGGAAGCCGCGTTCCGCGTGGCGCTCTGATTCCGCTACCGGACATCCCACACCGCACAGAAAGGAAGCGCCGGCCAAGCCCGGCGCCCATTGATGTCACTGGAGAACCATCACCCCCTGTGGAAGCCCTCGGCTGAACGCATCGCGTCAAGCCACATGACGGCCTTCATGCGTGCCGTGCATTCGCGCTACTGCGTGAATGCGGATGACTACGCGCATCTGCATGACTGGTCGGTGAAGCATCCGGCGGACTTCTGGAATGCGCTGTGGGATTTCGCGGGCGTGGTGGGTGACAAATTCGGCGACAAATTTGGTGGTGCAGGCGAGCGCGTGCTGGTCGCGGCCGACAAGCTGCCCTTCGCCCAGTTCTTTCCCGATGCCACGCTCAACTTCGCCGAGAACCTGTTGCGCCCGCGCGCAGCCGGTGCGGAGGGTGATGCCATCGTCTTCCGTGGCGAGAACCGCGCGCGCAGCCGACTCACATACGCGGAGTTGGTGGCCGAAGTGTCACGCGTGGCCCAGGCGCTGCGCGAGCTGGGCGTGCAGCCCGGTGATCGCGTGGCGGCGTTCCTGCCCAATCTGCCGGAGACGGTGATCGCGGCGCTGGCGACGGCCAGCATCGGTGCCGTGTGGACGTCGTGTTCCGCCGACTTCGGCGCACGCGGCGTCATCGATCGCTTCGGCCAGGTGGCGCCGAAGGTGCTGTTCGCCTGCGACGGCTACTTCATGAACCTGAAGCCGGTCGACACGCATCAGACCGTCTGCGAGATCGCGGCCGGCCTGCCGTCGCTGGAGCGTGTCGTGATCGTGCCGTACCTCAATCCGAACCGCGACACGCCGCCCACGGCCGGCATGTCAGATGCAGTGCTGTGGAGCGACTTCGTGGCACCCTTCGCCGCGCAGGACCTTGCGAATATTCGCTTCGAGCGCATGCCGTTCAATCATCCGCTCTACATCGTCTATTCCTCCGGCACCACGGGCGCGCCCAAATGCATCGTGCACGGCGCGGGCGGCACCCTGCTCATGCATCTGAAGGAGCACTTGCTGCATTGCGATGTGCATCCCGGTGACCGCATGTTCTACTTCACCACCTGCGGCTGGATGATGTGGAACTGGCTCATTTCCGCGCTGGCGTCGCACGCGACGCTGATGCTGTATGAGGGCTCGCCCTTCCTGTCGCGCGGCGGCGTGCTGTGGGACTACGCCGATGAAGAGGGCATCACCCACTTCGGCGTGTCGGCCAAGTATCTCGACGCGCTGGCCAAGATCAAGATGCATCCCATGGAGACGCATCGCCTGTCCACGCTGCGGCAGATTCTCTCCACCGGCTCGCCGCTGGCGCCGGAAGGCTTCGACTATGTCTATCAGCATGTGAAGCGCGATGTGTGCCTGTCCTCCATTTCCGGTGGCACCGATCTCATCGCCTGCTTCGCCGGCGGCAATCCCAATCTCCCCGTCTGGCGCGGCGAGTTGCAGTGCGCGCTGCTCGGCATGCGCGTCGATGTGTTCGATGAGCGCGGCCACTCGCTGAAGGGCCAGAAGGGCGAGCTGGTCTGCACCGCGCCGTTCCCCACCATGCCGCTCGGCTTCTGGAACGACCCTGAGCAGAAGAAATATCGCGCCGCCTACTTCGACCGCTTCCCTGGCGTGTGGCATCACGGCGACTGGTGCGAGATCACGCCGCATGGCGGGCTCATCATCTACGGCCGCTCGGACGCCGTGTTGAATCCTGGAGGTGTCCGCATCGGCACGGCGGAAATCTATCGCCAGGTGGAGAAGTTGGAAGAGGTCGCCGAGTCGCTCGTCATCGGCCAGAACTGGGGCCGCGACATTCGCGTGGTGCTCTTCGTGAAACTGCAGGAAGGCTTCACCCTGACCGACAGCCTCATGCGTCGCATCAAGGACACCATCCGAGTGAACACCACGCCGCGCCACGTGCCCGACAAGATCCTCGCCGTCTCCGACATCCCGCGCACCAAGAGCGGCAAGATCGTGGAGCTGGCGGTACGTGCAGTGGTGCATGGCGAGCCGGTGCGGAACACCGAGGCGCTGGCCAATCCGGAGGCGCTGGAGCAGTTCCGGGATCGGGTGGAACTGCGCGCCTGACCTCATGAACAGAAGGAGACCCGCATGAATCCCCACCGATTGTTCCGATTCATGCTGGCGACCAGTCTGGCCGCATTCCTGCCGCTGGCCTTCGCGCAAAACACGACACCGGTCAAAGACACCCAGGCGGCCATCCGCCAGGCCGCGCGCATCGCGCTTGTTGAGGGCGACGTCGCGCTGTACGACGCGAAGCGCACGCGGCGCGCGGCGAAGGTCGGCGAAACCGTCAACGAAGGCGACAACATCGTCACCGGTGCCGATGGCGAGCTGCATCTCGACATGGAAGACGGCGGCTACCTCTCCGTGCGACCCAACACGAAGATGCGCATCACCAAATATCAGGCCGATGGCGAGGACACGGATTCCGCCATCTTCGGCGTGTTGCAGGGCGGCTTCCGTTCGGTGACTGGCTGGATCGGCAAGCTGGGCAAGGATCGCTATCAGGTCAAGACGCCCACTGCCACGGTGGGCATTCGCGGCACGGATCACGAAACGCTGGTCATTCCGCAAGGCAGCAGCGAAGGCGAGCCTGGCCTCTATGACCGCGTGTACGAAGGCGGCACCTATATCACCACCGAAGCCGGGCGCGTCGAGGTATCACCCAACCGCGCCGGCTTCGCCGGTCTGGACCGCAAGGTGCGGCCGCGCTTGCTGCAGGACGTGCCCAAGTTCTTCCGTCCCGGTCGCTTCGAAAGTCGCTTTGTGGGCAAGCACGCGGCCGTGCAAGCCATCATCGAGAAGCGACGCGCCGAGCGCCGCGAGAACGTGAAGCGCAGGCTGGAGGCGTTGAAGGAGAAAGCGCAGGATGGTGGCCGGCGACCGCTGGCCGAGCGCGCCGAGGCAAGGAAGGAAGCGATCAAGACCAAGGCAGAAGACAACAAGGACGATTCGAAGAGAGTGGTCGATACCTCGGATCGCAAGACTTTGCGTGAGGAAGCCAAGGAGCGCAGGGTGGAGCGACGCGAGGATCGCAAGGATCGACGCACGGATGATGACAAGCCAGGCAAGTGAGCAAGCTTGTTCAGCGCTGCGCTCGGTGCGAATATTCGCAAGTCCGCAAATGCGCTCATCTGCAATACTCGCTCAAGTCATAGTCAAGTCATCTACCCAAGCTTGAACATGGAGTTTCTCACTGATCAGCACTTCAAAGTGCTCGCCAACGCGGGTGTCACCTCCACTCAGCTGCTCTCTCCTCACAACTCCTCTTCGGAGCGCGTGACGATCACCCGGGTCGTTGTCGAGCCTGGCCAAACCCAGCCTCGGCATGTGCACCAATCGTCCGAGCAGATCTGGATAGCAATCTCGGGCAAGGGAACTCTGCTGTTGCAAGATGAGGACACCATGGCATTTCACGAAGGCCAGGTCGTCAGGTTTTCTGACGGCGATGTTCACGGATTCACCAATACCGGTGCTGTGCCTTTTGTATATATGTCCGTTACTTCGCCGCCCATCAACTTTTCGTACGCTTACACAACGGGCTAGACGACAGTGGCGCTGTACGCCTCAAGAATCCTGCGACTTTCCATCGAGAAACTCCGGGATCACTCAGTGAGTCAGGTTCTCTTTCTATCCGGATCAAGTCCCGCGTTTGTTGACCGGAGTGGTACCCACTATATTGACCTCGGCGAGCTGTCCAGCGAGCGAATCGGGGAGATTCATGAGCTTTGCCGCATGGTGGCCGACGATCCGGTCGAGGAATCCGACCAGGACAGCACGTACACATTTGTCCTGCGCCATATCGGCCGGGTGTGCTGCACATTCCGGCGTCGCGGCGATGCGGCGAGTCTTGTCGTCGTTCGCGATTCTGACGCGGTGGAATCGGTGGGTGCGATACGGCCCCGGCGTCTGCCGGCGCTGCGTGCCGAGGCGAAACCGGATACCGAGGCGAACCCAAAGGATGATTGATGCCCGGCCGCAATTTGCTGTGACTAGTCCGGGAAGCCGTGTCGGCGTGTGGCTGTGCGGCCTTGTCGCTGCGTTGCTTGCATGCATGGCGCCATGGCTAACGGCATCCGCGCAGAATCGTGCCGCCGAACCAGCCGCTCCCGTACGCGGCGTTTGGATCCCCACCCCCGACCACACCAGCTTCTGGACCTCGCGCGCCAGCATCGATAAGCATCTCGATGACCTCTCCGCCGCCGGCATCAATTCCGTGTTCGTCGTCATGTGGAACCAGGGCCGCACCTTCTATCCCAGCAAGGTGATGGAGGGCCTGGCCGGCATCCCCATCGACGAGCGCATGAAGGGCCGCGACCCGCTCCGTGAAGTTGTCGAGTCCGCCAAGCCACGCAAGATGCGCGTCTACGCCTGGTTCGAGTTCGGGTTCGCCACCGATGTGCGCGGCGGCAAGGGAAGCGAGATCGCCCGCGCAAAGCCTGAGTGGATGGCGGTGAACAGCATGGGCGAGCCGCTGGTGAAGAATGGCTTCCGCTGGCTCAACGCGCTGGACCCGGCGGTGCAGGACTTCATGCTGTCACTGCTCATGGAAGTCGTTGATGGCTACGACGTCACCGGCATTCAGGGAGATGACCGCCTGCCAGCCCTGCCGGTGGAAGGCGGCTACAACGCCAACGTCGTGGCCATGTATCGTGCCGCGCATGGGGGCCGCGAGCCACCGACCAATCCCAAGGACAAGGCGTGGGTGCAGTGGCGTTCCGACGCCTTAAGCCAGTTCATGCAGAGAATATTCGCAGAGACCCGAAAGCGCAAACCCGCGATGCAGGTCGCCATGGCGCCCAGCGTGTTCCCGTTCAGTCGCGACGAGTACCTCCAGGACTGGCCCGCGTGGGTGAAGAACGGCTGGGTGGACCTGGTTTCACCGCAGCTGTATCGCAAGGACATGCTGCACTATCAGTCAGCACTGAATGCGGTCGTGAACAAGCAGGTAGCGGCAGCTGATCTTCACAAGGTGGCGCCGGGTGTTCTGCTGAATCTGGGCAAGAGCTATGCGGCGTCGGCGGAGCTGTTGAAGCAGATGCTGGAGGCCAATCGCAAGGCGGGGATCACGGGGGAAGTGTTCTTCTACAACGAAGGGGTGGGAGAGAAGGGGCAGGTGTTTAGGGAGCTGTATCCGGCACCTTAAGAGGTGTGCGAATATTCGCAAACAAGCAGTAAGGGATATTGCTGCTTTGCGTGCAGAGGCATTACTTAAATGGGGGCCGCATGAGTGATCAAGAGAGGATTGAAAAGGCTATCGAGCTACTCAAGCGTCACAAGATAGGGCAGATTGCGGCGTGTCTTCTAAATGAGGGCTATCGTTTTGAATCAAACAAAGACATCACGTTTGAGCGCAGCGCCGTTCGCGATTATCTTGAGGCCTCAACTCGTGGAGTTGTGCTTAAGTTTCACAGGCATGAAATCGTTGTTGTGACCACACAGTTCAAGGCATCGGTTGTTCCGGATCCAGATTTCGATGAACAAGATGCTGATGGAATGATCTACTTCGATGGCGAATTAGTACTTCGGATCGGTGCCACAAAGAGCTTTGATCGCTACAGCCACCGGATTCAGTTCAGCATGCATCCCTTCGCGCTGAAGTCACTGAAAGCTGGTCCTTGGCTTGAGATGCTTGGAAACTGCTATGACATCCTGGAGGACGATCACAAGCGTCGCCAGTTGGAAGAGGTACTTGAACGACAGCGCAAGCAGGCCAACGAGATTGATCTGGGCAATTACTGAGCGAGGCTGACCCAGGAAAGTCCGCGTTAAAGATGACCTGATTTACGGCGGTGCTAGCCGAAAGAAGCTGAAATTCTTTGCTTCAGGCAGAACAAGCGATCAATAAGGTTATGCCGAGCAACCTCGTATGGCCTTGCGCGTATGCCAAAGTCACTCTCTTTGCATCGTTCCATCTCGCAGAGTGAGACTTCGTATCCGCTGGTCAATAGAATTTCGCCAATTCGACACCTGTCTCTCAGGCTAGTGCGAAGCCCAAAGCAGACTTGCTTTAGAAATGGCTTGCCTATCTCATGTGGACCAGCGGACGCTGAAAGGATTCGGTACTCGCCTTCAGTCTTCCAAGAAGGATCCTTTGCAGTCATCAGTATCTTTGATAGCTCCATAACGAACTCTTGGGTTTGCATCGTTTGAATGCTCGGAGCAGTTTCCGCAAGCCAATGTGAAATTGCCGAGCTTTTGTATTTCACGGTGTCTGTGCCAAGTAGAGTGTCTGCACGTTCGATGAAGAACCTTTCTGGAAACTCGTAGAGCAGACAAACTCCTCTGTGTTCGTCAGCGTATGTTGACCAGAGAGTCGGGTTATCGATTTCTAATGAGAAAGATGCAACGCCGATAGAGGCGACTTGTGCCTGAACATGCGCCAAGAAGCCGGGAATGGAGATCACCTTCTGAAGGTTTTCCTTTGCTTGCCCTTGAACCAGGTTCGCTGCAATTTCAAATGCTTGCGAAACATTTACCTGGCAATCAAATGGATCATTCAACGAACTTGGAGGGGCAAAGTAGATCTCTTTGCGGATCAAGGAGCGAAACAAGTAGCTGTTGACGCGCCTGTATCTGAAGAGTCGGTAGGTGCCTGTGTTGGCTAGCTCAGCCATTCAGCTTTTCCGCCTTAGCCGCCAGATAAATCCCCACCAGCAGCGCCGCAAATCCGCATAGCTGCAACACCGCAAACTTCTCCCCCAGAAACAGCCAAGCCAGAATCGCCGACCCCAGCGGCTCGCCCAGAATCGCGACGGCGATGAACGACGCTGACAGATGCTTCAGTGCCCAGTTGACCGCGCTGTGTCCCAGCAACTGCGGACCCAGCGCCAGCCCGGCCAGCATCAGCCATGCGAAGTCGGAGAAGCCGAACAGCTTCTGCCCGCTGATGAGTGCCAATGCCATGAGGCACAGCGCCGAGGCGGAATACACCAGCCAGATGTAGGGCAGCAGTCCCACGCCGGCGCGCAGTTTCCGGCCGATGAGGAGGTAGCCGCACACGGTGAGCGAGCCCACGACGGCGAGCAGGTTGCCGAGCATGGGATTCGTGCCCGTTGCCGCTCCGGGCTGGCTGTCGGAGAGGAAGATGAGCGCGCTGCCGCCGATGGCGCTGGCGATGCCGAGTGCCAGCAAGCCGCTGGGACGCTCCTTCAGGAAAAGCCAGGACGCGAGCGCGATCCAGATGGGATTGGTGGTGACCAGTGCCACGCTGCTTGCGACCGAGGTGTAGGCCAGCGATGAAATCCATGATGCGAAGTGGAGTGCGAGGAAGGCACCGGAGGCGAGGCCGAAACCCCATTCGCGTGCGGTGAGGGCGGTCAGCGCGGGGCGTTGCGTGGCGAGCACCAGCGGGGTGAGCACCAGTGCCGCCAGCGTGAGGCGCCAGGCGGCGATGCTGATGGAGGGCACACCTTCCGCCTGCGCGTAGCGGATCATGATGGCGGCGCTGGACACAATAAGCACCGCGCCGGCCAGGATGAGATAGGCCTTCAGCCGGCTGTCGCGCTCGGTAGTGGCGCTCACTGCCATTCCAGTTGCAGCGTGGTGTGACCGATGCCGAACTCGTGCTTCAGGTCGTGGGATATGCGGCCGATCAGCGCCTGTGCCTGTTGCGAATATTCGCGTGACACCCGCACGTGGGCCGTGAGGCAGTTGAAGCGCTGGGAAATCTGCCACACGTGCAGGTCGTGCAGGTCCACCACTTCCGGGTAGCGTGCCTTCACGTGGGCGCGGATGCGCTCGGTGTCGATGGGTGAGCCTTCCAGCAGCACATGCAGCGATTCCGAAAGCAGCGACCACGACCACTTGGTGATGAGGCCGGCGACCATGACCGCGATGAGCGGATCGATGACATGCCAGCTCGTGAAGTGGATGATGACCAAGCCGACGATGATGGCCACCGACGACAGCGCGTCCGTTGCCATGTGCAGCACGGCGGACCGGATGTTGAGGTTGCCCTGGTCCGCGCGAAGCAGGATGGCGCCGGTGATGAGGTTCACCACCAGGCCCAGCACGGCGACAAAGAGGGTCGTTTGAATGTCCACCGGCTCGGTGGCGATGAGCCGGCCGACGGCTTCCACCACGATCCACAGGGCCGAGAGCAGGACGGTGATGCCATTGACGAACGCAGCCACGACTTCAATGCGGTAGTAGCCGAAGGTCTTCGTGTGCGACGCGGGACGCGCGGCCAGCAGGATGGCGACCCACGAGAGCCCAAGCGCGAAGGCGTGGGTGAACATGTGCACGCCGTCCGAAATCAGGGCCAGCGAATGGGTGAACCAGCCGGTCACCACTTCCGCGACCATCATGGCGACGGTGATGACAAAGGAGATCAGCAGCAGGCTGCGGTCCTTGGCCCGGTAGACATGCTGATGGTCGTGGTGGTGGCCGTGATCGTGGCCGGCATCGTGTCCGCGGTCGTGCCCGTGATCGTGACCATGATGAGGGTCGCTCTCCGCCTCCAGCGGTTGATGCGTGTGACGGGTGGGGCAGTGATGCATGCTGTCCTGCGCGTGGCCACCATGGTCGTGCCCATGGTGAGCATGATCATCGTGGTGCGTGTGGGTGTGCGCGGAAGCCATGCCGGGAATTATAGAGTGGCGGATGCTTGCGAATATTCGCAGTGGCGCAAAGCGTTCACCCTAACGCCAGTGCGGCGATGCCCAGCACCATGCCCACCGCCGCGATGCCGCGACGCATGCCGTCGCCTTCATTGAGCAGCTGCGTGCCCATCAACGCGGCGAACAGGATGGAGATCTCGCGGCCCGGGGCCACGTAGCTCACGGGCGTGAACACCATGGCGGTCAGGACGAGGATGTAGGAGAGCGGCGAGAGGAAGCCGATGGCGAGCGCCGTCTTCTTGTGTGCATGCCACGCGCGGGTGATGGCGCCGGGCTCGCGCACATGCGCCAGCGGCACCAGCACGGCCACGCGCGAGATGTTCACCGCCCAGTCGAAGACGATGGGCGGAATGAGGAATGCGGCCATGGCCTGCTTGTCCCAGATGGTGTAGACGGCGATGAGGCCGCCTGTCATGAGCGCAAAGCCGGCGGCGCGGCGTGCGCCGTGGTCGGCCAGCTTGGCCGGGTTGCCGGTGAGCAGGAACGCGGACACGCCGATCAGCACCGCGCCGCCCAACGCAATCGGCCCCATGCGCTCGCCCAGCAGCAGCGCGGCCAGCAGGATGGTGAGGAGCGGCCCCGTTGCGCGCGCCAGGGGATAGACGATGGAAAGATCGCCACCGGAGCGATAGGCGCGATCCAGCAGCAGGAAGTAGGCGGTGTGGATAACGCCCGAGCCGATCACCATGCCGATCTGCGGCCAGGTGAAGCTGAAGTCGCGGGTATACCACTGCCAGATGGCGAACGGGCCGACCCAGAACAGGCCCAGCACGCCCGACAGCGTCAGGATGCCGATGCCGCCGCCGGATTTCTTGAGGAGGTAGTTCCAGCTCGCGTGGCAGAGTGCTGCGCCGATGACGAGGAAGAGCGCGAGTGCGCTCATCAGAACTTGGCCGGGCGCAGCACTTCCACGTCAGCCAGGAACATCGACACCGAGTAGTTCTTGCAGTAGCTGTTCAGCACATGCTCGGCAATGGTCTGTGCCACCGCTTCGTCGCAGATCACCTCCATGCGGATGGAGCGGTTGCCTTCCCAGTCCGCGTCACGTTCCCCGGTGGCGCCGCCACCATGCACCTCGGCCACGGTGTAGCCGTGCGCGCCAAGGCGTCTCGCATCCTTGATGAGCAGTTTCTCCAGCGCGGCTTCGGCGATGATGACCAGCAGTTTCTTGGGATGGGTTTGCATGGTGGGGTCGGTATTGCGAATATTCGCGGGGAAGGATTCAGGCTCGATGTTCAGTTCAATCGCTGCGCGATGGCGTGATAGAGCGGCATGCCCAGCGTGATGTTGAAGGGAAAGGTGACGCCCAGGGCGAGACCGATGCTGAGCCCAGGGTTGGCTTCGGGAATCGCGATGCGGGTCGCGGTGGGCGCGGCAATGTACGACGCGCTGGCGGCGAGCAGGCCCAGCAAGGTCATGCCGCCCACGGACAAGCCCAGCGCCTTGCCCAGCACGATGCCGATGACCGCAAAGCAGATCGGCATGAGCGTGCCGAAGCCCAGCATGAACAGCCAGCGCGACTTGAGATCGGCGATGCGGCCGGCCGCGACCAGGCCCATCTCCAGTAGGAAGAGCGCCAGCACGCCCCGGAAGAGATCGAAGAAGAGACCCTTGAACGGATCGATGCCTTGCGGCCCGGCGATCCAGCCGATGATGAGTCCGCCCACCAGCAGCACCACACTCTTGCCCAGCAGGACTTCATGCAGCAGCGGACCCCAGCGCACCGCGCGCGCGGGCGACGAACCTGCGTCCGCCGCCATGGCATCGCGCCCCATCTTCGCGAGCAGGATGCCGACCACGATGCCCGGCACTTCAAGCAACGCAACGAAGAGCGGAAAGTAGCTTTCGTACGCCACCTGCTGGCGGGTGAGAAACGCGATGCCGACGGCAAACGTGACCACGCTTACCGAGCCGTAGTGCGCCGCGATGTTGCCGGCGTCAGCATGGGAGAGCTTTGCGAATATTCGCAGGACAGGGAATGCCACGAGAGGCAGCAACGCACCCATCGCGATCACGGCCAGTGCCTGCGGCGCCACCGCGCCCAGCGAGTGCTTGGCGATTTCCACGCCGCCCTTCAGCCCGATGGCGAGCAGGAGGTAAATGGACAGCGTCTCGTACAGCGCCTCGGGCAGGCGCAGGTCCGATTTGGCCAGCCGCGCGAAGGCGCCGAGCAGGAAAAAGAGGACGACGGGATCCATCAATGCGGACGCTTCACCGCTTCAGCAGGACTGATGCTGGAGAGCCCCTGCGCCTCGCCGACTTCATGGTTGGTGAGCTGGCCGTTGTCCACGTTGAGCCCGTTCAGGAGGTGAGGGTCCTCGATGAGGGCCCGGCGCCAGCCCTTGCCGGCGATCGCCAGCACGAAGGGCAGGGTCACGTTGTTGAGTGCAAAGGTGGACGTGCGCGGCACCGCACCCGGCATGTTGGCGACACAGTAGTGCACCACGCCATCGACGACATAGGTCGGATCGGCGTGCGTGGTGGCATGCGACGTCTCGAAGCAGCCGCCCTGATCGATGGCGACATCCACGACCACGCTGCCGGGCTGCATGCGTTTGATGAGAGCGGCACTGACCAGCTTGGGCGCGGCCGCACCCGGAATGAGCACGCCGCCGACGACAAGGTCGGCCGTGAGCAGGTGGTGTTCAATGTTTGCCTGCGTGGACACAACGGTCTTCACGCGGCCGCCCCAGTGGGCGTTGATCGCGCGCAGGACGTCGATGGAGCGGTCGATGACGGTCACGTCGGCACCCAGGCCCACCGCCATGTCGGCGGCATGTGAGCCCACCACGCCGCCACCGAGAATCACGACCTTGCCCGGCTCAACCCCCGGCACGCCGCCCAGCAGCACGCCACGGCCGCCGTTGGCTTTCTGCAAAGCTGTCGCGCCGGCCTGAATGGACATGCGGCCAGCGACTTCCGACATCGGCGCCAGGAGCGGCAGGCCGCCGCGCGCGCTGGTCACGGTTTCGTAGGCGATGCAGGTGGCGCCCGAGGCGATGAGGTCCTTCGTCTGCTCGGGGTCGGGTGCCAGATGCAGATACGTGAAGAGCACCTGGCCTTTGCGCAACTGCTTGCGCTCGCCGGCTTGCGGCTCCTTCACCTTCACGATGAGTTCGGCCTCCGCGAATATTCGCGTGGCGCTGTCGGCGATGGCGGCACCTGCCGCCTGGTAATCCCCATCGCTCATGCCGATGCCAGCCCCCGCGCCGGTCTCGACCAGTACCTTGTGGCCGTGCGCCACCAGTTCCTTCACGCTGCCCGGCGTCAGGCCGACGCGATATTCATGGTTCTTGATTTCTTTGGGGACGCCGATCTGCATGCTCTTCTCCTGGTGCGGTGGCAGGGGGATGAAACGTGCGGGCGCGACCGCTTCTGGCTGTCGGCCCTGTTTTGATTTGCGGAGAAGTTTACCCGGGCCGGGCGGATTGGCGCTGATGCCCGGACGGGCCGGAAGCCGAGTGGGTTGCCGGCGCGCGAGCGCGCGCCGGGGATGTGTTTCGCCTCCGGAATGTTCTGCGCGGCCGCCATTTCCAGCCACTTCTTTGCTTCGGCCGGGTTCTTCTCCGTGCCGCGGCCTTGCACATACATCATGCCGAGATAGAACTGCGCGGGCGCATAGTTCTTTGCCGCAGCGGTCTGATACAGCTTCAGCGCCTCGGCGACTTCGGCATCGCTGCTTTCAGCCGTGTTCAGCATGCGCCCCAACTGGGTCATGGCCTGGGTGTTGCCCAGCTCCGCGCCGAGGCGATACCAGCGCTTGGCCTGCGGATCATCTTCCGGCACGAACTTGCCATCGTCGTAGAAATCGGCCAGCAGCAGTGCGGCCACGGGCTGCCCGGCGTCCGCCGCCTTGCGTAGCCAGCCCAGCCCCTCGTCGGCGTTGGCGGGCACACCCTCTCCCCTCACGAGAATGTTGCCCAGCGTGACCTGGGCGCGCTGATCGCCGCGCTCGGCCGACTTGCGAAACAGATCCAGCGCTTGAGTCGGATTCTTGTCCGTGCCGCGGCCTTCCCACAGCAGGATCGCGAGGCCGGCTTGCGCCTGGGGATGGCCGGTCTCGGCAGCCTTCTTCAACAGTGAGGCGGCCTCGACGTCGTTCTTCGCCACGCCGGTTCCGTTCATGAGCAGCAAGCCGAGGCTCGCCTGCGCCTGGGGGATGCCGGCATCGGCGGCAAGGCGATACAGCCGTGCGGCCTCGGCCAAGTTGCGCGTCGTGCCCAGTCCGTATTCGTAGATGATGCCCAGGTTCACCTGCGCGCCGGCATTGCCCGCCGCAGCGAGTGGTGTCCATTCCTTGATGGCAGTGGCGTAATCACGCTTTTGGTAGGCCGCCATGCCCTCATCGAATCCGGCGCGAGCCGGCAGGGCCGCGAGGAACAGTGTGGCCGTGAGCGAAGCAGCGGCGATGCGCAGGCGCACGCGCGGGGTGTCGCGAAGGTGGTGAGTCGTGTTCATGTGAAGGTCTCCAGTGTCATCAGTGATCGGCTCGCGTGAGCGGTCAGGGACGGCAGGCTGTGCGGCGCGCCGTGATGTCGTGTTGTGGGTTGGCCTTGCGACCTGACCTGGAAAGCCCGAATTCAACGAAACCGGCCTTGGTGAAACTTGGTCACCCATGGCCACAATTCGTTCACCAGATGATAACAAATGCCATCATCGATGGCATGGATGTCGCCACGGGTGGTGGCGACCGCGGGGGCGGGGCCGCTCAGGCGGCGCGGACGCGGGCCTGCTGTGGCTCGCCGGCCTTCACTGCGCGGCAGGCGGCGATGAATTCATCCAGGATGGGCTTGCCATCCAGCAACGAAGGATTCTTCGGGTCCATGAATTCCGGGTGCCATTGGACGCCGCGTACGTAGGACGGACCCTTCCAGCGCACGGACTCGACGATGCCGTCCGGATCGGAAATGGCTTCGATGATGAGATCCCGGCCGAGGTCCTTCACCGCCTGGTGATGGATGGTGTTGATGCGCGCCATCTGCACGCCGGGATAGAGTCCGGCGAGTGATGTGTCGGGCAGGATGCGCAAGTCATGGAAATTGTGTTCGTAGCGTTTGTCGCACCAGTGCTCCAGCGTGGCCGGCACCTGGGTGGCAATGTCCTGGAACAGTGTCCCGCCAAAGGCCACGTTGATGAGCTGGCAACCGCGGCAGATACCCAGCACGGGCTTGCCCTGGCGCACAAACTCGTTGAAGAGCTCGATCTCGTACAGGTCGCGCACCCGGTCGCCAGACCATTCGGGGTTGATCGGCGTTTCACCGTAGGTCTCGGGTGAGACATCCGCGCCGCCCTGCATGACCAGACCATCCAGGCTGGTCGCATAGTCCCTCACCGTGATGTTCTTCGGGAAGTGCGGCGCCGAATAGCTGATGGCCGGAATCATGAAGGCCAGCACCTCTGCCGACATCACCCAGTTGGCGACCGACTGCTCGAGATACTGCACCGATTTCGTCGGCAGGAAGACGCGCCGCGGATCCGGGTAGAGCAGGCGGGCAGAGAGGCCGATTTTCAGGGCGGGCATGGCGGTTTGGTTGCGCTTGGCGAGCGAGTTCAGGGTGTCATCGCGCGCAGCAGGTCGACATAATCGGCGCGCTCCGGTGAATAGAATCCGCGCCGCACCAGAAAGTTCAGCATCACGATGGCCGCCTCGACGGTGAAGTCACCGCCGGTGGTCATTCGCTCGACACGGGCGAGCGCGTCCTCCGGGGTGACGCAGTAGAAGCGCTCGACCTCGCCGTCCTGATTCTCCGGGCGAAATTCCTGGCCGAGATAGAGGTCGTGCACGAAAATGATCTCGCGGTGCACGCCTTCGGGAATCTTGCGGCACACGCGAAGCGCGCCAGCGGCGCGCGCAGCCTTGGCGGTGTCCTTCGGGATGCCGGCTTCCTCCCAGGCCTCCTTGTAGAGCGTCTCGGTGGCTGACATCCCGCGCGAGATGCGCCCGCCGACCAGATTGTCCAGCTTGCCTGGGTCGATGTCCTTGGTCTTGGCCCGTCGCGCCAGCCAGATCATGGGCATGCCATCGGCCACGGTGTGGCCGGTGCAGTGAGAGGCGAACACCATGAAGCCGAAATAGCGTGCGGCCGCGCGCTCAACGTGCAGAATGGGGTCGGCGTAGAAGGAATCGCCCACCGAAATCTGCTCGTTGCGCCAGCCCTTGATGGTCCCGCTGGTGGCCAGCGCTTCGATGACCTCGGCCAGGGCGAGGCTGCGCTGGTCCACATCACCCAGCTCGGAAGACAGCGTCACGCCGCGCGGGCGGACGGAGAAGATTTCCGGCCAGTTGCCCAGCTGTTCGGCGAAACCGCGCGTCACCCAGCCGAGCAGCGAGCCCTCCGCCACGAACGGGATAAGGTCGTCGGCCGGGTTGTAGTTGCAGGCATCCTGGACAAAAGTGAGCAGCGGGCTGAAGGGCATGGGATCGCTGGCCGGTAGAGGTAACGCAATGGTAATCCAATTCCCTCGGACTGAGACCGTCTGCCATACCAGTGGTGTCCCGGGCCCATGCGACAATGGCGGCCCTCTGAACCTGTTTTCTGATCGGAGTGGGCAACATGCGTGTACTCGTGCTGGGCGCCGGCGTGATCGGCGTCAGCTCCGCCTGGTATCTCAGGCAATGCGGCCATGAGGTCGTCGTGGTGGACCGTCAACCGGGCGCTGGACTCGAAACCAGCTTCGCCAATGGCGGCCAGATTTCCGTTTCGCAGTCCGAGCCCTGGGCCGCGCCAGGCGCGCCGTTCAAGGTGCTGAAGTGGCTGATGCGGGACGACGCACCGCTGCTCTTCCGGCCCAAGCTGGAGTGGCATCAGCTCTCCTGGGGCATGCGCTTCATGCTGGAGTGCCTGCCGTGGCGCTTCGAGCGCAATATCCGCGAAATGGTGAATCTGGGCCTCTACAGCCGCCAGGCGCTGCAGGAATTGCGGCGCGACACGGGCATCGAGTATGACCAGCTCACCCGCGGCATCCTCCAGTTCTATGTGGACAAGGGCGACTTTGAAGCGGCGCAGAAATCCTCCGAGCTCCTGCGCCAGTACGGCATCGAGCGCTCGGTGAAGACGGCCGAGGAGGCCATCGCCATCGAGCCGGCGCTGGCGAATATTCGCGACAAGCTGGCCGGCGCCACGTATGCCGAGACCGACGAATCCGGCGACGCCAAACTGTTCACCGAGAATCTGGCCGCGCTGGCGAAGACACAGGGCGTGGACTTCCGCTACGGCGCCAACATCGAGGCCATCGAAACGGACAAGGGCAAGCGGGGTACGGAAATCAGCGGCGTGCGCGTGCGCTATTCGACCGGTCACACCGAGACCTTGTTCGCGGATGCCTATGTGTGTGCCGCGGGCTCCTACAGCTACCTTCTGCTGAAGCAGATCGGCATCACCATTCCGGTCTACCCGGCAAAGGGCTATTCGGCCACGCTTTCGACCGCCGGCTTCAGCGGGGCGCCGTCGGTGAGTCTCACCGATGAGGCGATGAAAATCGTTTTCACGCGCCTGGGCGATCGCATGCGCATCGCCGGCACTGCGGAGCTGGATGGTTATTCCACGCACCTCTCCATGGTGCGCACCGAGGCGCTGGTGAAGCGCGCACGCGAACTGTTCCCCGGTGCCGCCGACTACGACAATCCGGTGTACTGGACGGGCCTCCGACCGGCCACGCCAAGCAACGTGCCGCTCATCGGCCGCTGCCGGTTTTCCAATCTCTTCCTCAACACCGGTCACGGCACGCTGGGCTGGACCGAGGGGCCGGGCTCCGGCAAGGCGTTGGCGGAAATCGTGTCGGGAAGGAAGCCTGATGTGGATTTCCACTTCCTCTGATCGCTGCGAATATTCGCGAGTGCCAACATGGGCGTGACCATTGATGACATCGAGGCTGCGGCGCGTGCGCTGAAGGGTCATGTCGTCAACACGCCATGCCTGCACTCTCGCACGCTCTCGGCCATCACCGGTGCCGAGGTCTGGCTCAAGTTCGAGAACCACCAGTACACGGCGTCCTTCAAGGAGCGTGGCGCGCTGAACAAGCTCCTGTCGCTGACGGCCGATGAGCGGGCGCGGGGCGTCATCGCGGCGTCCGCGGGCAATCATGCGCAGGGGGTTGCGCATCATGCGACGCGGCTGGGCATCCCTTCGGTGATCGTCATGCCGGTGTTCACGCCCAATGTGAAGGTGGACATGACCGAGCGCCACGGCGCGCAGGTGATCCTGCATGGCGATACCTTCGATGACGCCAAGGCCCATGCGCTGAAACTCGCCGACGAGCGCGGCCTCACCTTTGTGCATCCCTACGACGACGACAAGGTCATCGCGGGCCAGGGCACCATCGGGCTGGAGATGCTGGATGCGCAGCCGGACCTGGACACGCTCGTCATTGCCATCGGCGGCGGTGGACTCGTCAGCGGCATCGCGGTGGCGGCGCATTCGCGCAATGCGAATATTCGCATCGTCGGCGTGCAGACAAAACGTTTCCCCTCGATGCGCGCTGCGCTGTACGCTGAAACGCCGGAATATGGTGCGAGCACCATCGCAGAAGGGATCGCGGTGAAGCAGGCCGGGTCGCGCAACATCGACATCGCGCGGCGGCATGTCGAGAATGTCCTGCTGGTTGATGAAGGCGATGTGGAAGAGGCCATCGTCATGCTGCTGGAAATCGAAAAGACCGTGGTCGAGGGCGCGGGTGCGGCGTCGCTTGCGGCACTGGTCCGGAACCGCGAGCGCTTCGCAGGTTCCAAGGTGGGCTTGGTGCTGTGCGGCGGCAACATCGATCCGCTGGTGCTGTCCGGCATCATCGAGCGCGGCATGGTCCGCGCGGGGCGTCTGGCGAGATTGACCGTGCAGATTCGCGATGTGCCGGGCTCGCTGGCCCGCATCACCGCGTTGCTTGCCGAGGCCAACGCCAACATCGAGGAAGTGCATCACCAGCGTGCATTCGCCGACCTGCCGGTGCAGGATGCGCTGCTGGAAGTAGTGGTGAAGACACGTGGCCCGGAGCATGTGGCCGCCATTGTGGCAACATTGAATGCGGCCGGTTTCCGGACGCAGGTTCAGTAGCCTGTCATCCGGGAGATCGATATGAAGATGCGACTGTTGGCTGTGATGATCGCAGCGCTTCCTGCCTCGTTGACGGCGCAGGCGCCTGCCGGAAGTGGCGCCGCGCCGTCGAGCTTTGCTCTTTGGGAGACGGTGTCCAGGATCGAACGCTATGGCCCGCGTGATCGCGAGCCCAAGGTGGAGCGCAGGGTCGAGAAGCAGTGTCTGGGTCCGCAGCAGCGAACAGCGGACGAGCTGCTGCAGCGCGAAGACATGATGAAGCGGCTCAATACCCAATGCTGGGTCAGCGAAAAGCGCGAAGACGCCGGTCGATCACAGATGAAGTGGGCCTGCAAGGATGGCACGACCGCCGAGATCGCGACCCGTCAGCCAGCGCCCAATCGCATTGGTTACCAGGTGGTGTTCAACATTCCGCAGCAAGGGGCGCTGTCCATCACGGCGGAATCGATGAAGATCAGCGACACCTGCGAACCGGCGCAGTTTCCAACCCCCGCACCGCCGCAGCAACCCGTACCGCCAGCCAGGTAGCCATTCTCCGCGTCTGCAGGTAAAAAAAAACGGGCTTCCGCGCCATGCGGAAGCCCGTTTGCATTCGCGTTGCGAATATTCGCAGGTCGCCGACGTCAAGTCAGCGCGGCCGACAGTGCTTCGAAGCGCCCTTTCACCGCCTCGGGCAGGCGCAGCGCGAGCTTGGTCAGCAATTCGTCGTGCAGCTTCATTTCCTGCTGCCACGCCGACGTGTCGACACTGGTGATAACGGAGAACTTGTCTTCGCCAAATCCGCTACCGGTCCAGTCGAGATCCTTGTAGGCGGGAATGAAACCCAGTGCGGTTTCGGTGGCTGCGGCCTTGCCGTCGACACGCTCGATGATCCACTTCAGCACGCGCATGTTCTCACCGTAACCCGGCCAGATGAACTTGCCGTTTTCATCCTTCCTGAACCAGTTCACGGTGTAGAGACGCGGCTTCACGGTCACTTTGTCCTGCATGCCGATCCAGTGGGCAAAATAGTCGCTCATGTTGTAGCCGCAGAAAGCCAGCATGGCGAAGGGGTCGCGGCGCACCACGCCGACCTGGCCCACGATGGCGGCCGTGGTTTCGCTGCCGAGTGTCGCGGCCATGTACACGCCTTCGTTCCAGTTGGCGGCTTCAGTGACGAGCGGCACCGTGGCCGAGCGGCGCCCACCGAAGATCATGGCGGAGATGGGTACGCCAGCGGGGTCATCCCACTTTTCGTCGATTGACGGGCACTGCGCCGCCGACACTGTAAAGCGAGAGTTTGGGTGCGCGGCGGCGCGACCGCAGCCGGGCGTCCAGTCCTGGCCGGTCCAGTCGGTGAGCTTTGCTGGCGGCTCCTTGGTGAGGCCTTCCCACCACACGTCACCCTCGGCGGTCAGCGCCACGTTGGTGAAGATGACATTGGCCCTGAGCGACTCGATGCAATTCGGATTGGTCGACAGCGAGGTGCCCGGTGCCACGCCGAAGAAGCCGGCCTCAGGATTGATGGCGTGCAGACGCGTCTCGCCGGTCTTCTCGTCCTGTACCGGCTTGATCCAGGCGATGTCGTCACCCACCGTCGTGACCTTCCAGCCGGCATCGGCGAATTCCTTCGGTGGCACCAGCATCGCGAAATTGGTCTTGCCACAGGCTGACGGGAAGGCGGCGGTGACATAGTGCTTCTTCCCTTCCGGCGATTGCACACCGAGGATGAGCATGTGCTCGGCCAGCCAGCCTCCGCCCTTGGCCGCATCCTGGCGGCCCATGGTCGATGCGATGCGCAGTGCGAAACATTTCTTGCCGAGCAGCGCGTTGCCGCCGTAACCCGAACCGTAGGACCAGATCTCCTGCGTCTCCGGGAAGTGCACGATATACTTGTGTTCCTTGTTGCAGGGCCAGGTCACGTCCTTCTGACCAGGTTGCAATGGCGCACCGACCGAATGCAGGCAGGGCACGAAATGGCCGCTGTCGCCCAGCACGTCCAGCACCTTGCTGCCCATGCGGGTCATGAGTTTCATGTTGACTGCGGCATAGGCCGAGTCGGTCAGTTCCACGCCGATATGCGCGATAGGTGAGCCCAGCGGGCCCATGCTGAACGGCACCACGTACAGCGTGCGGCCCTTCATGCAGCCCTTAAAGAGGCCGTTCAATGTCGCGCGCATTTCAGTCGGGTCCACCCAGTTGTTGGTGGGGCCGGCGTCGTTCTTGTCCTTGGAGCAGATGAAGGTGCGGTCCTCGACGCGGGCCACGTCGGACGGGTCGGACCAGGCGAGATAGGAGTTGGGGCGCAGCGTGTCGTTCAAGCGTTTGAAAGTGCCGCCCGCGACCAGCTCCGCACATAGACGGTCGTATTCCGCATCGGACCCGTCACACCAGTGGACGCGATCCGGTTGGCAGAGCTGGGTCACTTCGTCGACCCATCTCAGCAACGCCTTGTTTCGGGTGGGGATTTCCTGTGGTGCCTGGGCAGCGACCGGGTGGGCCTGAGCGTGCATGAACGACTCTCCGAAAGCAGAAAATGATGTCCGCTTGATGAAACGCGGTATGGATAGCCGGGCATTTTCTCATATCGGGGGAGCAGCAAGCATCCCACCAGACCACTTATCGATTGTGCGTCGCAGTAAAGAGCTTGCGCGGCGTCGCCAGCGCGGTCAGGCTGGCGCGGTCAGCCGTTGCGACTTGAGCAGCGCCGTGGTGTCGCCCGCCGTGAGTGGCTTGGCGAAGAGATAGCCCTGGAACGAGTCGCAGCCCGACGCGCGCAGGAAGTCGAGCTGGGACGTCTGCTCGACCCCTTCGGCCACGATGCGCAGCTTCAGCCGCTTGCCCATGGCGATGATGGCCTCGGTGATGGAGCAGCTATTGGGATCCTCCGGCACCTGGGCGATGAAGCTGCGGTCGATCTTCAGGGTCTGGGCGGGCAGGCGCTTCAATTGGCCGAGCGACGAATAGCCCACGCCAAAATCGTCCACGGAAATGGTGCAGCCGAGCTGGCGCAGCTCGGTGAGGATCTCGATGGTCTGGTCGAGATTGCGCATGGCCATCGACTCGGTGATTTCCAGATCGATGCGGTGCGCATCCACACCGGTTTCCATGATGGCCGCTTTCATCGACGGCAGCAGCTTGCGCGACACGAACTGGCGCGGGGAAAGGTTGACCGAAATGGAAATCTCGTCGAAGCCTTCCTTCTCCCAGGCCTTCAACTGCTTGCACGCGGTGCGGAACACCCACTCGCCCAGCGGCACGATAAGGCCCAGCTCTTCCGCCACTGAAATGAAGTCCTTGGGGAAAATCTCGCCGACATTGGGATCGTTCCAGCGCAAGAGCGCTTCCACCCCGATCACGCGGCCGGTCATCACGTCCACCTGTGGCTGGTAGCGCAGGAAGAATTCGTCGCGTTCGATGCCGCGGCGCAGACGTGATTCGACTTCCAGACGCTTGGACAGCAGGAAGTTGAGGTCGCTGGTGAAGAAGCGCACCGTGTTCCGCCCGGCGTCCTTGGCCTGGTACATGGCGGAGTCGGCGTGCTTCAGCAACTGGTTCACATCAGTGGCGTCATTGGGATAGTGCGAAATGCCCACCGACGCCGTGACCGTGATTTCCTGGCCCGCCACATCGATGGGCTTGGCCAGCTCCGAAAGAATCTTGTTGGCCACGATCTGCGCGGCCTCGGGACGCTCCAGATCGGGCAGCACGATGACGAATTCGTCGCCCCCTTCGCGTGACACGGTGTCACCTTCCCGAACCACACGGGAGAGGCGGCGGGCAATGTCGCGCAGGACGAAGTCGCCCATGTCGTGGCCAAGCGTGTCGTTGACCAGCTTGAAGCGGTCCAGATCGAGAAACAGCAAGGCCACATAGCGCTGCTGGCGGCGCGCAGCCAGGATGGCCTGGTTCAGGCGGTCCTGCATCAGCCGGCGATTGGGCAGCCCGGTGAGCGAATCGTGATGCGCCATGTAATGGATGGTGCGTTCGGTGTTGAGACGCTCGGTCACGTCCTGCACCAGCGAGGCCACGCCGACGATCTTGCCCGATTCGTCCACCAGCGGCGTGTTGTACCACTCGGTGTGGATGGTCTCGCCGCGCTTGTTCCGCGCCTCCAGCGGCACGCGGGTGGACCCACGGCTCTGGGTGAGCTCGCTCCACATGGTGGCCAGGCTGTCGTTGGCCGCGTCACCGGCGACCAGCCGATGGCCACTCTCGCCGATCATTTCCGCCGCGCTGTAACCGAAGATGCCTTCGGCGGCCGGATTCCAAGTGGACACGTTGAATCCCATGTCCCATTCGATGACACCGAGTGGCGTGCGCTCCAGATGCAGCTTGAGCCGTTGCAGCGCGACCAGTTCGGCACGCTCGGCCTTGCGCCGCTCATCGCTCTCCACCGCCAGTGCCCGGTTGGCCTGCTGCACGCGGGATTTCTCTTCTTCGAGCTTCAGACCCATCAGCAGATTGTCGAAGCGCGCGGACAGCGCATCCAGCAGCGCGACATGGACCTTGCTGTGCACGATGACCAGCAGAATTGCGAGGACCAGCAATGCGCCACCGATGAGTTGCGCGGTGCGGTTGCCGCTGGTCAGTGCCAGCATGAGACTCATCGGCACCAGCGCCAGCACCGAAGTGAGGCCGAAGAGACTCTTGTGCGGCGCGAGGTAGGCGACCGAGCCGGTGGTGAGCAGCGCCACCAGCATGATCACGGGGATCTGCTGGGTGGCATCGCGCGGCAGCAGCAGGGTACCCATCGCGGTCCAGAGCAGTGCCATGACCAGGGCGCCGGCACCAAAGCGCTTCTCCCATTTGCCGAGATCCTGAGGTCCAGCATTGGCCCGAATGAAGAGCTTGTACAGGCCGTAGCGGGACAGCATCACCACGAAGCCCGCCACGAACCAGCCGAAGAGCAGCGGATTGGCGAGCTCGACCCAGAGAATCGCCCCGAGAATGAACGTGACAAGTAACTCGGCAAGATAGCCGACCAGCGAAAAGCGATAGAGCAGGCGGATCTGTTCGGCATGGATATGCTGTCCCACGAGCGCGCGATCACCCTCAGTGAGCACGGCGCGCGTGGTCACGGGGTCGAGTGCGGAGGGCGGCACTTCCGGATTGAGCGCCATGAATGCTGAGCCTTGAGCCTAAAATCCCTAACTTGAAAAAACTCTTGTATGTATTTGTTTTTGTTGGACCTCATGCTAGCACGGGGAATCCACTAGGCGCAAAGAGAGTCGTTCTCATGCATGCTTCGACTTCATGACTGCCGCAGCTTCCAACTCACCCCATCCCACGACCTCGATCCAGGTTCTGCCTGACCAGCTCATCAACCAGATTGCTGCGGGCGAAGTGGTCGAGCGCCCCGCCGCCGCGCTGAAGGAGTTGATGGAAAACAGCCTGGACGCAGGTGCCCGCCGGGTTGAGGTCGAGCTGGAACAAGGCGGCACCCGCCTTATCCGCGTGTCCGACGATGGCGTGGGCATCGCCCAGGCTGATCTGCCGCTGGCCCTCGCACGGCACGCAACGAGCAAGATCCGCACCCTGGAAGACCTGGAGGCCGTGGCGAGTCTTGGCTTTCGCGGCGAGGCGCTGGCCAGCATCGCATCGGTGTCGCGTCTTGCGCTCACCAGTCGGCGAAGGGATGAGCGTCACGCCTGGCGCATCGAGGCCCTGGGCGGCGTGCCCGGGGCGGCCGAGCCGGCGGCGCTGGCGGAGGGCACGGTCATCGAAGCCCGCGACCTCTACTACAACACCCCGGCGCGGCGGAAATTCCTGAAAAGCGAAACCACCGAGTTCAGCCACGCGGAAGAGAGCTTCCGCCGCATCGCCCTGTCCGCGCCTGGGGCTGCATTCACCCTGTCGCACAACGGTCGGCGCAATCTCATGTTGAAGCCGTCAACTGCGAATATTCGCATCGCGGAATTGATGGCCGAAGGCTTTGCCGACGCAGGCGTGCAAATCGACGAAGCAGGTGCGGGCGGTTTTCGCATTGCTGGACTCGCCGCGCGTCCCACCTATTCCCGCGCCACACGCGATGAGCAATATGTGTATGTCAACGGCCGTTTCGTACGCGACAAGCTGCTCGCGCATGCCGTTCGCGCCGCGTACGAGGATGTGCTGCACCATCAGCGCCAACCGGCTTATGCGCTGTTTCTTGAACTCGATCCGGCACTGGTGGATGTCAATGTGCACCCGGCCAAGACCGAGGTGCGTTTCCGTGATGGCCGCGCGGTGCATCAATTCGTGTTCCATGCGTTGAACAAGGCTTTGTCGCGCTCTGCGGCAGAGGCTGGCGCCGTGGTGGTGAGCCTATCCGGCGCGCCGCCGCATGTGTCTTCATCAGCACCTGCCCGGCCCGCGCCCTGGGCGGGGGCAGAACAGAGCCGGCTCGGGCTTGAGCCGCCGCGCGCTGCCTATCCGTCTGCTGTTGCCCAAATGGCGGCCAACTACGCAGCCGTTGCCGCGGTTGCCGCGCCGTTTCCCTTTCTTCCGGAAGACCGGGTGGGTCTGGATGCATCCCAGCCTTCGGCTGCACCCGAGCTGCCGCGAACGCACTCTGCCGACGTCCCGCCGCTGGGCTTCGCGCTCGCGCAGTTGCACGGCATCTATGTGCTGGCCCAGAACGCGGAGGGGCTGGTGCTGGTCGACATGCACGCGGCGCATGAACGCATCCTGTACGAGCGGCTGAAGCATGCGCTCGATCTGGCCGAGATGCCGGCGCAACCGCTGCTGGCCCCGCTGTCGGTGCCGCTCGCTGAACGCGATGTCGAACTGGCCGGCGAGAACGCCGATTTCTTCCGCCGTCTGGGATTCGATGTCGCCGTGCTGAGTCCGCGCGAGCTGGCTGTGCGCTCGGTGCCGGCGCAGATGGTCGATCTCGACGTGCCCGCCATGATCCGGGATCTTGTCGCCGACCTGCGCCAGTACGGATCCAGCCGTGCACTGACGGAGCAGCGCAACGCATTGCTGGGCACCATGGCTTGTCATGCGGCGGTGCGTGCAAACCGCGCGCTCTCCTTGCCCGAGATGAACGCCCTGCTGCGCGACATGGAGGCCACCGAGCGGTCAGGTCAGTGCAACCATGGCCGTCCCACTTGGTATCAGGTCACGCTGGCGGAGCTGGATCGCATGTTCATGCGCGGCCGCTAGCCGATCACTGCTTGCCAAGATTTGCCAAGATGCTTTTCGCACCATCGGAGACTCAATGAAAAACAAGAATGAAATCGTCGCAAACTGGCTGCCGCGCTACACCGGTGTAGCGCTGGAGGATTTCGGTCAGCATGTGTTGCTGACCAACTTCACCGGTTACCTGGATGTGTTCGCCCAACTCACCGGCGCAAAAGTGGTGGGCCGCGACCGGCCCATGCCCAGTGCCACGCACGACGGCATCACCATGATCAACTTCGGCATGGGCAGCGCCAATGCCGCGACGGTCATGGACCTGCTCTCGGCCTACGTGCCCAAGGCGGTGCTGTTTCTCGGCAAGTGCGGCGGGCTGAAGAAGAAGAACCAGTTGGGTGATCTGGTGCTGCCCATCGCGGCGATTCGTGGCGAAGGCACCAGCAATGACTATCTGCCGCCCGAGGTGCCGGCGCTGCCCGCCTTCGCGTTGCAGCGTGCGGTGTCGACCATGATCCGCGACCTGGAACACGACTACTGGACGGGCACGGTCTTCACCACCAACCGCCGCGTCTGGGAGCATGACGAGGACTTCAAGGAGCACCTGCGGAAGCTGCGCTGCATGGCGATCGACATGGAGACGGCGACGATCTTCGCTGCCGGCTTCGCCAACTCCATTCCGTCCGGTGCACTGTTGCTGGTGTCGGACCAGCCGATGATTCCGGAGGGCGTGAAAACGGAAGCGTCGGACAAGGTGGTCAGCGCCAATTTTGTCGAGAGCCACATCCAGATCGGCATCGAAGCGCTGAAGCTGGTTCGGCGTCACGGCAAGTCGGTGAAGCACCTGCGTTTCGACTGAGCGGACGGATTGAGGGCGGTCTTCCTTCTGGGTCCCACTGCCAGCGGCAAGAGTGCCGCGGCGATGCACCTTGCGCGTCACCTGCCGGTGGAAATCGTCAGCATCGATTCTGCGCAGGTCTATCGCGGCATGGACGTGGGCACGGCCAAGCCCAGCGCGGCGGAACGCGCGGCGGTGCCGCACCATCTCATCGATCTGATCGATCCCACCGATGCCTATTCGGCCGCGCAGTTTCACGCCGATGCGTCGCGGCTCATCGCCGACATTCACGCGCGTGGCCGGCTGCCGCTGCTCGTGGGCGGCACCATGCTGTACGTGAAGGCGCTCGAAGAAGGCTTGTCCAACCTGCCGGAAGCCGATGCGAATATTCGCAAGATGCTGGAGGCCGAGGCGGCGGAACGCGGCTGGCCCGCGATGCATGCGGAGCTCGCGCGCATCGATCCGCCCACTGCAGCGCGGTTGAAGCCCAACGACAGCCAGCGCGTGCAGCGTGCACTCGAAGTGTTCCGCATCACCGGGCAACCGCTGTCTGCCCTGCAGGGGGCGCGCACGGGCCGAGCGGCACCCTTCGCCGCGTTGAAGCTGGCACTGATCCCGTCGGATCGGGCCGTGCTCCACGAGCGCATCGCCGTGCGCTTCGACGCCATGCTGGCCAACGGCTTGGTGGAGGAATTACGGCTTCTGCAATCCCGTTTTACGCTGAGTCCGGCGCTGCCTTCGATGCGCTGTGTCGGCTATCGCCAGGCGTGGGATTTTCTCGCTGGCGACATCGACGCGCGCGCGCTGCGCGAGCAGGGCATCGCCGCCACCCGGCAGCTGGCCAAGCGCCAGCACACGTGGCTCCGGTCCATGACCGGCGTGGAAACGCTGGATTGCCTGGATGCCGCGCTTGCAGACCAGGTGCGCGAACGGGTCGAACGCTGGATGGCGGCGCCGACTGCGGCCTGAACCATCGGTGGCGGCGAATATTCGCAATGCGAATATTCGCCGCGCAGAATCACATGCCTGCGTGGTACTTGAACGACAGCTTCAGCTTGGCGCGGTAGACCATGCGGCCCTTCTCGACCTTGATGTCGAGCTTGGTGACCTCGGCCACGCGGATGTCCTTCAGCGACTTCGATGCGGCCTCGACCGCGTTCTGCGCGGCGTCGGTGAAGCCCGTGGTGCTGGTGCCGACCAGCTCGATGACCTTGTAGATGGAACCGGTGTCGGATTTCTTCTTTGCCATGACAGTCTCCGTGGATTGAGCGGAGGGTCACTATACGCCGCGACAACGCGTCTGCCATGACGCGGTGCGGCAAAATCCGCAGTGCCTGAACGTCGGCGCTGGGGCATCAGGTGGGCATGGTGTCGTCCACTGTCACGTTGGCACCGCCCGAGGCCAGGCGCAATCTCACCGGTGTGCCGCGCGCCAGTTGCGCGGCATCGCGCACCACGCCGCCATCCTGGAGCGTCGCGATGGCATAGCCGCGCTCGAGCGTGCGTTGTGGGTCAAGGAGGTCGAGTCGGGCGCGCCACTGGTCCGTCTCCAGTCGCGCGGACTGCACGCGTCGCGACATGGACTGCATCAGCGCCTTGCGAATATTCGCCAGCCCATCCTGATGGCTGTTCAGGTCGGGTCGTCGCCCGTGCAGCCGCTCCGCCGCGTGGGTGAGCTGCCAGCGGCGCTCGGTGATCGCGCTGGTGGCCGCGCGATCCAGGGCCGTGCGCAACCGGGCAAGCCGATCACGCGCGAGGCCGAGCTGTTCTGCAGGAGAAAGCAAACCGCGCCGCGCGCCGTCGAGCCGCTGGCCGGCCATGTCGAGCCGATGCCGCATGCCTCGCTGCATGCGCCAGGCGTGCTGGCGCAGTCCCGCGAGCAGATCCTCGCGGTTGGGCGAGAGCAGCTCGGCCGCCGCCGTGGGTGTGGGCGCGCGGCGGTCGGCGACGAAGTCGGCGATGGTGAAATCGGTCTCGTGGCCGACACCGCTCACCACGGTCAAGGGTGATGCCGCGATGGCGCGCGCCACGCTCTCCTCGTTAAAGGGCCACAGATCCTCGATGCTGCCACCGCCCCGGCAGACGATAAGCGCGTCCACTTCGTTGCGCCGCGCCGCGAGGTCCAGCGCCGCGACGATTTCCGCCGCAGCACCCGCGCCCTGGACGGCGGTGGGATAGACGATGACCTCGATCATCGGCGCGCGGCGGCGCAAGGTGGTCAGCACATCGCGCAACGCCGCGGCCTTCAGCGAAGTGACGACACCGATGCGGGCCGGGAACGCGGGAAGATCGCGCTTGCTGTCCGGATCGAACAGGCCTTCGCCCTCCAACTTGGCCTTGAGTTTCAGGAAGGCTTCGTACAGCGCACCGAGCCCCGCGCGCCGCATGGTTTCCACGCCGAGCTGAAATTCGCCGCGCGCCTCATACAACGAAGGCAGGGCGTTCACCTCCACCTGCATGCCGTTCTGCGGCGCGAAGCCAACGCCGGCGGCCTTGTTGCGGAACATCACGCAACGGACCTGGGCGGCGTCGTCCTTCAGCACAAAATACCAATGACCGCTGGCGGCGCGAACCACATTGGACAGTTCGCCGGTCACCCACATGAGTTCCAGGCTGGCTTCCAACAGGCCGCGTGCGCGCCGGTTCAGCTCGCTGACGGTGAGTACAGACTTGCGCGGGCCGGGCGGAATCCTGCCTGCCTCGGCGCCTTCAAAGGCTGGGGAATCGAACAGGGAATCCGACCCATCCGGCGTGCCGGGCAGGAACCGCCCGCGGCCGGTCATGCACCGCTCCGCGGCTGGGTACGGGGGGGCCGTCTGGCGGGCGCGGGCCGATACCTGCGCCCACTCTGGCGACTGTGGCAATACATTGATTTTCATGATTTTTTTATGCATGACGCATCAGATTATTTTTTAGGCGATGCGAAAAAACTCGTTACCGTTGTATGACTTATGCTGCTTGTTGAAGGATAACCCACAGAGTTATCCACAGGGATTGTGGATGATTTTGGTGTCCGGTAACCCGCTGGCGCATCCGGCGATTGTCGCGGCCGATGCGCCGCCAGACCTTCCGCAGGCCGTCAGCCGCGGCCGACTTTGACGACCAATCATGCATGCGGCAGACCGTGATCCCTGTCTGCGAATGTCCGGTCGCGCCCGTCTCGCCGTTCACGGCATCATGATAAAGTCTCGCGTCGCTTGCGGCCCCTCACTTGCAGAACCCGGCGGCCGTCGCACCCAATATCCGGAGAACAGCGTTGCTCGAAATCATCAAGGCGGCCGGCTGGCCCATCTACTTCATCATTCTCTGTTCCGTCATCGCGCTGGCCATCATCGGTGAGCGCACCTGGTCGCTGCGCCGCTCGCTGATCGCACCGGAAAATCTCTTCAACGAAGTCGTTCAGGCCGTGCGCGGGCAGGGTGTCTCGCCTGCCTATCTGGATGACCTGGCCCGCGGTTCCGTGCTGGGCCGCGTGTTTGCCGCGGGGCTGTACAACATCAAGAGTTCGCGGGAGGTGATGAAGGATGCCATCGAGGATGCCGGCACCACGGCAGTGCTGGAGCTTGAGCGCTTCCTCAACACGCTGGGCACCATTTCCACCGTGACCCCGCTACTCGGCCTGTTCGGCACGGTGATCGGGATGATCGAGATCTTCGCGTCGCAATCGCCCACCGGTGGCAATCCCGTGCAAATGGCGCAGGGCATTTCGATTGCGCTCTACAACACCGGCGCGGGTTTGGCCGTCGCCATTCCCAGCCTGGTCGCCTATCGCCACTTCCGCAAGAAGGTCGACGTGATCATTGTCGAGATGGAGCAGCAGGCCCTGAAGCTCGTGGAAGTCGTTCACGGCGAACGCCGCGCCTGATTTGCGCATCCGAGACCGGCCATGAATTTCCGCAAGGGACAGATGCGCGAGGAACCGGAGATCAACCTGATCCCGTTCATCGACGTGCTGCTGGTGATCCTCATCTTCCTGATGATGACCACCACCTACAACCGCTTCGCCGAACTGCAGATCAACCTGCCCGAGGCCAGCGCCGAACAGTCGAAGGACCGGCCCAACCTGATCAACGTGGCCGTGGATGCCAACAACAAGTACGCGATCAACAATGCCGCCGTGCCTTTTGATGGCGTGCAGGGGTTCGCCCAGTCGCTCAAGCGCGCCGCCGGCGACAACAAGGAGCCGATCATCGCCATCAGTGCGGATGCGGCCGCGTCGCATCAGTCGGTGATCAACATCATGGAGTCTGCGCGGCTGGCCGGCTTCTCCCAGATCTCGTTCACCACCCAAGCCAAGGGCGGGCGCTGACCGCCCGGTCGGCACCCCGCCCCGCAACACCCCGCCACGCCGATGCGCGACTGGCTGCAGGCTGAGTGGCAGAAGGACGGCCCGGCCCAAATCCTGCTGCGGCCGCTTTCGTGGCTGTTCGCGGCGCTGGCTGCGCTGCGCCGCGCGCTGTTTCGCGTTGGCTGGCTGAAGCCCGAATCCGTCCCCGTTCCGGTCATTGTCGTGGGCAACATCACCGTGGGCGGCACCGGCAAGACGCCGCTGACGATTGCGCTCGCCGAACATCTGCTGGCACGCGAGTGGAATCCCGGCATCGTGAGTCGTGGCTACGGCGCCATCGCCGACGACCAGGGCCGCCATGCCCATGTCGAAATCCGCCAGGGCGGACATCCGCCCGACTGGTTTGGCGACGAGCCGCTGGTGATGGCTGCCCGTCTGCCGGCACCGGTTTATGTCGGACCGGCCCGCGTCGAGGTGGCGCGCGCACTCCTGGCCGACCAGCGCCAGGTGGATGTGATCCTGTCCGATGACGGTTTGCAGCACTATGCGCTCGATCGGCAGCTGGAAATAGCCGTGATCGACGGTGAACGCGGTTTCGGCAACGGCCAGTTGCTACCGGCCGGGCCGCTGCGTGAAGGCCGCTGGCGCCTGGAGAAGGTCGACATCGTGGTCATCAACAATCCCGGGGACAATGCTGCGGCGCTGGCGAGCGGTCGGCCGTGGTATCCGATGCGCCTGGGCAATGAGCGCTTCGTCTCGCTGGTGACCGGAGAGGAATACTCGCCGCAGGAATTCAGTCTCCGCGTGCGCGGCCAGCGCGTGCTCACGCTGGCGGGAATCGGGCATCCGGCGCGCTTCTTCAGTCACGTGCGCCGATTCGGCATCGCCGGACGCACGCTGGCGTTTGCTGATCATCATCGCTTCATGCCGCAGGAGTTGCGCCTGCCGGAGGCGGAGGTGGTGCTGATGACCGAAAAGGATGCAGTAAAATGTCGGGGCTTTGTCGATTCGCGCATGTGGTTCATGCGGGTCGATGCCGAGCTTCCCGATGAATTCTTCGCGCACGTGGATTCCCTCCTGCGCCCGCACTGACTGCACTGACCGCCATCTGAAAGGTGATGCCTTGGACGCCAAGCTGCTGGAAATCCTCGTGTGCCCGCTATGCAAGGGTCCGCTGGTCTACCGCAAGGCAGAAGGCGAGCTGATCTGCAAGGCCGATCGCCTCGCGTTTCCGATCAAGGACGGCATTCCGGTGATGCTGGAAGACGAGGCCCGCAAGCTGGCAGCGGACGAAGACGTCTGAGCGCGGACGCCGGTCCACATTCGCCCGCAGGTCCCGCATGTCCTTCCTGGTCGTCATTCCCGCCCGCCACGCCTCCACCCGCCTGCCCGACAAGATGCTGGCAGACCTGGGCGGTAAGCCGCTCATCGTGCGCACTGCGGAGCAGACGCGCCAGAGCGGCGCAAGGGATGTCATCGTGGCCACGGACCATGCGAATATTCGCGCTGCGTTGGACGCTGCGAATATTCGCAACGTGATGACGCGGGTGGATCACGTCTCGGGCACTGACCGTCTGGCAGAGGTGGTGGCGCAGCTCGGGCTCGCCGATGACGCGGTCGTGGTCAACGTGCAGGGCGATGAACCGCTCATTGCTCCGGCATTGATCGACCAGGTCGCCGCCACGCTCGCGGCCGAGCCCGCGGCAGCGATTGCCACGGCAGCAAAGCCGATCGTTTCGGCGGAAGATTTTTTCAATCCCAACGTCGTGAAGGTCGTGCGTGATGCGCGGGGCCTGGCCCGCTATTTCAGCCGCGCACCCATTCCCTGGGCGCGGGATGCCTTCGCGCAATCGCGGGATGTCATGCCCGCCGATTTGCCGGCGCTGCACCACATCGGCATCTACGCCTATCGCGCCGCGTTCCTGAAGCGCTTCTCCGCACTGGCCCCGTCGCCGCTGGAACGCGCGGAGTCGCTGGAGCAATTGCGTGCGTTGCACCACGGATTCGAGATCGCGGTCGCGGTCTGGACCGAACCCATCGAGGCCGGGGTGGACACCGCTGCCGATCTGGAACGGGTCAGACGTCATTTCGGGTAAAATCGCGCGCTGCATTCCGGTACGGCCGTACCGCGACCACAAGAACCGGACAGCCGCTTTCGCGGCGAATGATCGGTACCACACGGAGGAAAGTCCCAATGCGGTTGATCCTGCTCGGAGGTCCGGGTGCCGGCAAAGGCACCCAGGCGGTCCACATTCGCGAAAAATTCGGCATTCCCCAGATTTCCACCGGCGACATGCTGCGCGCGCACGTCAAGGCCGGGTCCGAGCTCGGCGTTGCCGCCAAGAAGATCATGGACGCGGGTGGCCTGGTCTCCGATGACATCATCATCGGCATGGTGAAGGCGCGCATCACCGAAGCGGACTGCGCCAAGGGCTTCCTCTTCGACGGTTTCCCCCGCACCATCCCGCAGGCCGACGCCATGAAGGCGGCTGGCGTGAATCTCGACTATGTGGTCGAGATCGCCGTCGACGACAACGCGATCATTGAGCGCATGAGCGGACGCCGCGCCCATCTGCCGTCCGGGCGCACCTACCACGTCAAATTCAATCCGCCCAAGGTGGCGGGCAAGGATGACGTCACGGGTGAGGATCTCGTGCAGCGCGACGATGACAAGGAAGAGACCGTCCGGAAGCGCCTCGAGGTCTATCACGCGCAGACCAAGCCTCTCGTCAAGTATTACGCCGACTGGGCCGCGAGTGGTGAGCCGGGTGCGCCGAAGTATGTGAGCATCGATGGCATCGGCAAGGTCGAGGAAATCCGCGACCGTGTCTTCGCTGCGCTGAAGTAAGTCATGGCTGGCCGGAACGCTTTCTATGCACAGTCCGGCGGTGTGACCGCCGTGATCAACGCGTCCGCGGCCGGCGTCATCGAGACGGCGCTGAAGCACAAGCGCCACATCAACCGGATCTACGCGGGTCGCAACGGCATCATCGGCGCGTTGACCGAAGACCTCATCGACGTGTCAGCCGAGCCCATCGCGAATATTCGCAAGCTGAAGCACACGCCCGCAGGCGCCTTCGGGTCCTGCCGCCACAAGTTGAAGCCCTGGGACAAGGACCCGCGCGAGTACCAGCGCCTCATCGAGGTGTTCAAGGCGCATGACATCGGCTACTTCTTCTACAACGGCGGCGGCGATTCGGCCGACACCTGCCTCAAGGTGTCGCAGCTGGGCGAGAAGATGGGCTATCCCATCACTGCCGTGCATGTGCCAAAGACCGTGGACAATGATCTGCCCATCACCGACTGTTCGCCGGGATTCGGTTCGGTGGCCAAGTATGTGGCCGTCAGCATGCGCGAGGCCGGCTTGGATGTGGCTTCGATGGCCAAGACGTCCACAAAAGTGTTCGTGCTGGAAGTGATGGGACGACATGCCGGCTGGATCACGGCCGCCTGTGGCCTGGCGGCTGAGAAGGACGGGCAGGCACCGCAGGTCCTGTTGTTCCCGGAAATCGCGTTTGAGCCGGAAAAATTTCTGGCGCGCGTGGATGCAGTGGTGAAGAAGTTCGGTTTCTGCGCCATCGGCGTGTCCGAAGGTGTGCAGGACTGGGACGGTCGCTTCCTCGCCGATTCGGGCCTCAAGGATTCGTTCGGGCACGCCCAGTTGGGCGGCGTCGCACCGGTGATTGCGGATCTGATCAAGCGCGAGCTGAAATACAAGAATCATTGGGCGGTCGCGGATTATCTGCAGCGCGCCGCACGGCACATTGCGTCGAAGACCGACGTCGAGCAGTCTTACGCGGTCGGCAAGGCTGCGGTGGAGTTTGCGGTCAAGGGCCAAAACGCGGTCATGCCGACCATCGTGCGCAAATCCTCGTCACCCTATCGCTGGGAAATCGGTGTGGCACCGCTGGCGAAGGTGGCCAACGTCGAAAAGAAGATGCCCCGGGATTTCATCACGCCGGACGGCTTTCACATCACCGCCAAGTGCCGCCGCTACCTCGCACCACTGATTGCTGGGGAAGCGTATCCGCCCTACGAGAAGGGCCTGCCGGATTATGTAGTGCTCAAAAACAAGGCCGTCAAGAAAAGACTGGCCACTGCCTTTGCTTTGTAGTTTTGAAACGCTGTACTAGAACACGGGAGAAAAGAGATGAATGATGGACTGTTGTTTGCGCTGGGATTTTCGATCCTTGCGCTGATTTACGGTGCCTGGCAAACCAAGTGGATCCTGGCCCAGCCGGATGGCAATGAGCGCATGCGCGAAATTGCCGCGGCCATTCAGGCTGGCGCCAAGGCTTACCTGAATCGCCAGTACACGACCATCGGCATGGTGGGCGTGGCGCTGTTCCTGCTGATTGGCATCGCGCTGGACTGGCTCACCGCCGCCGGCTTTGCAGTCGGCGCGATCGCGTCCGGTGCTGCGGGCTACATCGGCATGAACGTGTCGGTGCGCGCCAACGTGCGCACGGCAGAGGCTGCACGCAAGGGCATCGGCCCGGCGCTGGACATCGCCTTCAAGGGCGGCGCCATCACGGGTCTGCTGGTTGTCGGCTTGGGCCTTCTTTCCGTGGTGGTCTTCACCTACCTGCTCATCGGCTCCGCTGCAGCGGGTGCCAAGATGAGCACGGTGATGAAGCCGCTCATCGGCCTCGCATTCGGCTCCTCGCTGATCTCGATCTTTGCCCGTCTGGGTGGTGGCATTTTCACCAAGGGTGCGGACGTCGGTGCGGATCTGGTGGGCAAGGTGGAAGCCGGCATCCCCGAGGATGATCCGCGCAACCCCGCCGTGATTGCCGACAACGTGGGCGACAACGTGGGTGACTGCGCTGGCATGGCGGCTGACCTCTTCGAAACCTATGCGGTGACCATCATCGCCACGATGGTGCTGGGCGCGCTGCTGATGCCCTCGCCGACCGTGGTGGGCAACGTGGTCGTGTATCCGCTGGTGCTGGGCGGCTTCGCCATCCTGGCCTCGATCGTCGGCTGCTACTTCGTGAAGACCAGCGAAGGCGGCAAGATCATGAATGCGCTGTATCGCGGTCTCGCGGTGTCGGGCATTCTGGCGTTGATCGCGTTCTATCCGCTGACGCAGTGGATCATGGGTGGTGTCGCAGCCCAATATCCGCAGCTCACCGTCATGAACCTGTGGCTGTGCGCCGTCGTGGGTCTTGTGCTGACCGGCATCCTGGTGTTCATTACCGAGTACTACACCGGTACCGATTGGGCGCCGGTGCGTCACGTCGCTGAAGCATCGACCAAAGGTCACGCCACCAACATGATCGCGGGCCTGGGTGTCTCCATGCGCTCCACCGCCTGGCCGGTGCTGATGGTGTGTCTTTCCATCTACGCCGCCTACAAGCTGGGTGGTCTCTACGGAATCGCTGTCGCCGCAACCTCCATGCTCTCGATGGCCGGTATCGTCGTGGCGCTGGATGCGTACGGTCCCATCACCGACAACGCCGGTGGCATCGCCGAAATGGCCGAGCTGCCGAAGGAAGTACGCAACGTCACCGATCCCCTGGACGCCGTGGGCAACACGACCAAGGCCGTGACCAAGGGCTACGCCATCGGTTCCGCCGGTCTGGCCGCGCTGGTGCTGTTCGCCGATTACACGTTCAAGCTCTCCGAAGCGGGCAAGAGTGTGTCGTTCGACCTGCAGAACCCGGCGGTCATCATCGGTCTCTTCGTCGGCGGCCTGATTCCCTATCTCTTCGGTGCCATGGCGATGGAAGCCGTGGGTCGCTGCGCAGGCTCCGTGGTGGAGGAAGTGCGTCGCCAGTTCCGCGAGATCAAGGGCATCATGGAAGGCACGGCCAAGCCTGACTATTCCAAGGCTGTGGATATGCTGACCAAGGGCGCCATCAAGGAAATGATCATTCCTTCGCTGCTCCCCGTTCTCTCCCCGATTGCCGTGGCCCTGATTGTGGGCGCATTGATGGGCAAGGAAGCCGGCATCCAGGCACTCGGCGGCATGCTCATGGGCACCATCGTGACCGGCCTGTTCGTGGCGATCTCGATGTGTACCGGTGGTGGTGCATGGGACAACGCCAAGAAGTACATCGAAGACGGCCATCACGGCGGCAAGGGCTCAGAAGCCCACAAGGCTGCCGTCACGGGCGATACGGTGGGCGATCCCTACAAGGACACTGCCGGCCCGGCGGTGAACCCGCTCATCAAGATCATCAACATCGTTGCGCTGCTCATCGTGCCGCTGCTGTGATGATCTGATTCATCCGCTGCAAACACAACGCCGGCCGGTTTGTAACCCGCCGGCGTTTTTGTTTCTGAAGCCAGCGTGCGCAACCTGCGAATATGCGCCACGCACTGACAATCACGCGGCAGGCGCTGCGCGTATGATTTGCGCACTACGCGACCGTTCCTTTACGCCCCTTAATGAAGCGCATCCTCCTTCTTGCGATTTCTGTGCTGCTTTCCGCCTGCGCACTGCAGCCGCCCGCACCTGTGGCCCCGCCGGCCGCGCCGGACTCGCCGCGACCCGAGCCCGTGGTGCAGCCGCCGTCGGCTGCGGTCAAGCGCCTGCAATCGGAAGCGCGTGCGCTGCAGCCTTTGGTCTCTTCGCGGCTGGCCAGCGATTTCCTCGCCGAGACCCGCAACCTGCCCAATCGCGAGCCGCGCACCATTTTTCAGGACCCGCGCACCAGCCAGTACTACTCGAAGGCCGAGTCGGAAAAGCTGCCGGCGGAACAGATGCAGAGCCTCCGGCCGGTGCCCATGGATGAGGAGCGTTACTACTTCACGAAGTACGGATCGCCGCTGGCCTACGTGCGTGCGCTGGAGCTGGCCGCGGAGAACGGCATCGAGTCGCTCTCCGGCAAGCGCGTGCTCGATTTCGGCTACGGTGCCATCGCTCATCTGCGCCTCCTGGCGCAGAAGGGGGCGCATGCGGTCGGCGTGGATGTGGATACCTATCTGCGCGCGTTGTATTCGCAGCCCGATGACGAGGGTCCGGTGCGACGGCGCGGCGTGCCGCAATCGGAGTGGGGCAGCGTGACGCTGGTGCATGGTCGCTATCCCGCCGATCCTGCGGTCTCCAAGGAAGTCGGCGGACGCTACGCGTTGATCCTGTCGAAGAACACGTTGAAGCGCGGCTACATCAAGCCGTCGCGCCCGGCGGAAGAACGCCATCTCATCCGCCTAGGTGTGAGCGACGACGTGTTCCTGAAATCCGTCTACGACGATCTGCTGCCCGGGGGCATGCTGCTCATCTACAACCTGGCGCCGCCGCAGGCGCCAGCCAACAAACCGTACCTGCCCTGGGCCGACGCGCGCTCGCCCTACACGCGCAAGCAGTACGAGGCGGCGGGTTTCAAGGTGGTGGCATTCGATGTCAATGACGATGCATTTGCCCGCGAGATGGGCCGCCGGCTGGGCTGGGACCGCAATGCCAAGGGCGAGGTCCGCGCGGAGTACGACAAGGAACTCTTCGCGCTCTACACGTTGGTGGTCAAGCCCTGAGGGTTAACCTCCCCAGCCTTCAAACCTCTGGCGCAGCGCTTGCGAATATTCGCAAGGCACCTGAGGCGTGCGGAGAAAAAGGCGGCGCACTGACCTGTAGGCCCGGCCCGTGCGTCGCAAGCTCACAGCGGATTGCGCCCGGGCATGCGCAGAGCTGCCCTGCGGTCAGTGAAACGCTTCCAGAAGACTCACGAACGACGTGCCGCTCACGAAGATGAGCGTGGTCGCGAGCAGCGAGCCGAGATGGCGCGTCCACTTGGGTGCTGACGGGCGGGGATTGGTGCCAGATTGCGATGGAGGTGTGGGGTTGTGCATGGTGTGCTCCTTTCGTGAGCGATCGTGCTGCGAACTCGTTGAGCTAGAACAGCGGGGCCGGGCCGGGAAATGCCTGCCACTCGTCGACGGGCGGTGGCGGCGAGAAGATGACCTGACCGGTCAGGAAATCGACGGTGTCCTGGATCACTTCCTGTGACTTGAGAATGCGGCGGTGACCCAGGCCGGTCGTACGCTTGAAGCGCGCATTCGGCCACGACCGGGCGACGGTCAATCCGGATTCGATGTTCACGTCGCGGTCTGCCGTGTCGTGGATAACTAGTGCCTGCGCCTTGAGGCCGGCCACGGCCTGAGGCATTTCAAAGGATTGCCACTTCACACCGTAGCGTTGCTCGAAGCGCCATTGCATGGCGGCCCGGATGCGTTCGGGCAACCCGATGTGGCGCGCGAACAATCGCGAATAGCGCATGAGGGACGAGGGCGGCGCGATCAACACCACCCGGGCCGCGTCGATGGCCGCCGTGCCGTTGAAGCCACGCAACGCCGTGCCGACCCCGGCGCCACCCAGCGAGTGGCTGATGAGGCCGTGCACGGTGATCCCGCGGTCGGTCACGTTGCGATGGACAGCGGCGACGCCCGCGGCAAAGTCCACCAGCGAGGCTTCGCGACCTTCCGACTGGCCATGCCCGACATGGTCGAACAGCCAGACCTGGAAGCCTGCGGCAGTCAGTGGCGCCACGAATGCGCGGAACTGCGCGCCGCGCCCGCCCCAGCCGTGACTGGCGATGATTGCCGGTGCATCCGCGGCACCGAATTGCCAGGCACTCACCCGGCCGGCCGGGCTGAACACGTCATGGCGGGTTCCCTGGGCGAGCAACGCCAGCTCCAAAGCCGGATGGGCGAAACGCGGCGGGGTGACAAAGAGCCGCGAGGCGGTACGCACCGTCCAATGCGGCGCCACCCGGGATGCCACCGCCATGCCGACGCGCAGGGCAGCGTGCCGGGCACTGGCGGAAAAGCTGCGAGTCATAGTTCGAACGATCGTGCTATTCAACGACGGCGAAACAGGGAGGGCAAGGGCCATCAGAGTCTCCTTGGGATTAGTTGGCCGAAGTGGCCGACGAAGGGGCGGTCACCAGCGAACCCGTGACCAGGCGATCAAACGCCTTGAAGGCGCGCTCGGCTGCATCGGCGTCGCGCATCAGGCGGTGGGAGAAGTAGTAGGCATTGGCAATGCCGAAGATTTCGAACGCGAACTGCTGCGGGTCGGTGTCCGGGCGGAACTCGCCGGTTTCGATGCAAAGCTCGACCGTGCGGGCCATGCCGGATTGCATCCGCGCATGGTGCTTAACGACCGCATCCCGGACCGGACCCGGGCGATCATCGAATTCAAAGGCTGCGGCCATGATCGGGCAACCGCCCTTGAGCTGGCAGCTTTCCGCCCAGCCCAGCCAGTTGCCGAACAGGGCGCGCAGGCGAACGACGCCGCGCTGCTCGCTCAAGGCTGCCTTGAAGACTCGCTCGGAGACGCGCCGTGCGCCTTCGTCCAGAACCGCGATCTGCAGGTCTTCCTTGGAACCAAAGTGTGCAAACAATCCGCTCTTGGACAGGCCTGTTCTTTCAGCCAAAGAACCGATAGTGAGCGCTTCAAATCCAGACTCGCTGGCGACATTCAGCGCCACGTCCAGAATCTGGGCGCGGGTTTCCTCGCCCTTGGACAGACGGCGAATGGCGTGGTCGGACAGTCGTTGGATTGCGTTCATGGCGTGAATTTAGAACGATCGTTCGTATTTGTCAAGCGCTATTTCCTGGCCCCAATCCGAGGCGGTCCAGCCCACGGTTTCCATGAATTCAGTTGCCCGATTGACAGGCCGGGCAGTAGAACCAGCCTCGGCCGGTCACGTCCTGACGGCGAATGGTCGCTGCGCAGTCCGGGCAGGCCAGACCCTCGCGGGCAAAAACGCGGAATCGATAGTCCTCGAAGTGGGCGCCGTTTCGCCTGGCCGCTTCTGCCTTGGCGATGTCGCTGGTGATACCGGCTGTGCAGTACGACTGCCGCGTCAAGTCGAGCGCCGCGGCGGCGAGACCGGATTTCGCAGCCGGGCTCAGATCGCCGAGGCGAATATTCGCATCCAGCCCCGCCACAAAAAGAATCTCGCTTCTCAGGTAATTGCCGGTACCGGCGAGAAATCCCTGATCGAGGAGGAGGTCGCCCAGCCGCCGCCTTGCAAAGCGAACTTGGTCAAGCTGTCTGCGCACAACTTTCATGGTGGTGGCCGGATCGAGCAGTTCCACGCCCAGCTTGCTGAGATACGGATGCCCGGAAAGCTGCGCGGTCGGGATCACCGAGATCTCGGACGCGCTGTAGAGCACCGCAACGGCATCTGGAACATGCAGGGCGACCCGAACCTGCAGGCTGGGCAGGGCCCGGTCACCCGACCGATGGACCGCCCAGCGCCCGTAGAGCTGATTGTGGCTGTAGAGGGTGTGCATGGAATCGAAGTGCAGAAGCATCGCCTTGCCACGCGGTGCAACGGCCATCAACTGCCTGCCCTGCAGGACAGGTATCCAGCGTCGCAGGGGCCTCAAGCCGAATTCCACGCGTTCGATGCGTCGCCCGACCAGCACATCTGCAATCAGATCCGCCTCACGGCGAATCTCGGGTCCTTCCGGCATCCGGCTCAGCCCGGCAGTTGCCGGCCGCGAGCTTCATGCGCGCGCCACCATTCCATGAAGTCCGCGACGCCCAGCGCCTCGGAGAACAGGAATCCCTGCACGGCATCGCAGCCCAATTCACGCAGCTGATTGAAGGTGGCCTCGTCTTCCACGCCTTCGGAGACGGCGCGAAGATCAAAGTTGTGGGCGAGATCGATGACCGAGCGAACGATCTGTGAGTCTCCCCGGGACAACCGCATGGCCTGCACGAACATCTTGTCGATCTTGAGTTCGTGCACGGGAAAGCGCTTCAGATAGGCCAGCGACGAGTAGCCCGTGCCGAAGTCGTCGATCGCGAGTTTCACGCCAAGATCGCGCAGCCGGTTCAGCAGGCGCAGTGAACGTTCGACATCCCCGATCATGGAACCCTCGGTGATTTCGAAGAGCAGGGACTGCGGCGACACGCCCCACACCGCCAACGCCTGGGCGACTTCGTCGGGAAACTCGGTGTCCGCGAGCGTGCGCGGTGAAAGGTTCACGGCCACCGACACGTCTATGCCCTGGCGGCGCATCTCCGCGTTCTCGCGAAGCGCGCAATGGACAGTCCAGGTGGTCAGCGCCGGCAAAAGCCCGGTGTTCTCGGCGATGCCGACCAGCACCGCAGGCGACACTGTCGCACTGCCTGGCGAGTTCCAGCGCAGCAGTGCCTCCACCGTGTGGCAGGCCCCGGTCGCCGTTTCAATCTGCGGCTGGTAGTGAAGCTTGAGCTGGTTCGATTTTATGGCCTTGGACAGTTCGATATCCAGCCCGCGATAGATTTCGGTCTCGACCCGGTCTTCGGTGCGGTAGATGTGGTAGCCGGATTCGCTTGACGATGCGATTCGCGCCGCGACATCTGCCTTGATGAGCAACTGCTCTGCATCGCGTGCACCATCCGGATAGAGCGCGATGCCAAGGTGTGGGCGAATGGTGACAGTGTCTTCCTGTTGCGGCCCGGCGACCGCGAATGGCTTCTGCAGCGTGGACAGAACGCGGACTGCGGCCAGCACGCTCTGTGCGCCATCACCGAGTTTGGGTAGCACAAGGCACAGAGTCTCATTGGACAGCTTGGCCATGCGATCCACGTCGCGCAGCACGCGGTCCAACCTGGCCATGGCATGCTCCATGATGATATCCGCGCTGATGCCGCCGGTGAGGGCTTGCAACCGATTGGCTCGACGCAATTCCACCATCATTACCGCCAGCGCCGAATCGGCATGGCTGCTGATCAGCCGGCTGATTTCGCCACCGATGGCTTGTCTGGTGACGATCCGGCTGGCCGCTGGCGTGGAGGTCATCAAGCTGGCTCAGGAAACGTAGAAGTCCCGCCCGTCCAGGCCAAAAGCACCTGCAGCCAGTCCGCGTCTGATATAGATGCTCTGACCATTTGCGTCAGTCGGCGCGTATAGCAGATCCATGGTTGCGGGGTGCGCGGAACGGGTCTTGTCGGGTCCCGTTATGACCAGAACGCGCGGCTTCAGTCGGCGCGTCTTGTTGTGGCTGATGACCGCAGCGATTTCTCCCGTGGACAACTCAACCAGCGAGCCGACAGGAAACACCCCAACCGCCTGGATGAACTGCTCGACGATTGGGGCGTGGAAATAGTCGCCACCCCAGCCGGAGAGACTGCGCAGCGCGTCGTAGGCTGAGACTGCCTCGGCATAGGGTCGCTGGTTGGTGAGTGCGGCAAAGCAATCGGCAATCGCGGCCATGCGCCCGAACAAGGAGATGTTCGGGCCGGCAAGGCCACGCGGATAGCCGCTGCCGTTTTCGCGTTCATGATGCTGGGCGATGCCGGTCATGATGTCCATGTCCAGTCCGCCGGATTCGCTCAGGAGTTCGACTCCCAGCTGAACATGAGTCTTGACCGTTTCGTACTCGTCGGTCGTCAGCCGTCCTTCCTTCTCCAGCAGATTGCGCGGCAGCTTGATCTTGCCAATGTCGAGCAGAAGACCAATCGTGCCCAGCTGGGAAAGCTGGGATTTGGGAAAGCCGAGGTGCCGGCCCAGCGCAAGCAGATAAACCGATGCGTACAAGCCGTGGCCGTAGGTGGTTTCGTCGCGTTCCCGCAAACGCATGACCCACATGAGTGCATCCGGATTGCGGACCATGCTGTCCACCATGTCCGATATGACTTCCTCGACCTCGGGCAGTGCCAGTGTGCGACCTGCGCGAATGTCCTGCGCGATGCGATGTACCAGATCGGCCGTGCGCGTGACGGCGCTGCTTGCCGCCGAAGCTTCTTCCTCAACCGATACGGCATCCTCATAGATCACCAGATGGACAGCAGGCGGAATGAAGCCCGGGCGAGCGGAGGGCGATCCCGGCTCGGTGACTGGCCCGACATCCGTGTCAAGTTTCTCTTTGGAGACGTTGTCTCCATCACCACGGATGAAGCGGGACAGCGCACCCATGATCGAGCGTGCGAGACCACCTTCTGCCTTCGCCGCTGCGGGTGGGGCGTGCCCGGTGTCAGCGTGGGGTTTGGGAGTCAGCTGAAAGCGGCCCGATTCGGTAGGACGGAACTCGGCGTCGCGAGTCGTGATGACCAATTCTTCCATCGCCTTTGCCCGCGCCACGCCGGGCGGTGACGAGCCTGACCGGCGCGGGGGGTCGGCCGGTTCGCGCAATGCTGTGACTGACTGGGTCCCCGGCGCGGCGCGGCGCTCAATGATCAATCTTGGTGCTTCGTCCAATGCCTTCAGCGGCGCCGTGGCTGCTGGCTTTGTGGCGACAGGCTGATGCTCGCCCGACGATCGCGAGCGGTCAATTGTCACTTCCTGGCAGAACCGACGCAGCTGTTCAATCTGCTCGAAGTCTTCAATGATAAATCCCTGGATGGTGAACGGTGTGTCCATCCATGGGCGATCAATGTCCGCGACAAACATGCCGACTTCAAGCTTGGAGACCGGAATTTTCGAGTACACAGCTGGGGCAAGACCTTGTGATTATTATCTCCGGAAGCGTTGAACGCGCGGCCGGGACGGCGGGCAATAGATCAATGTGCCACTATGCCGCGTCGAGCGCGTGCCTGCAACAGCCTTGGAGTGAGTGCGGGCCGTCAGTTAACCAACCTTGCCTGACCAAAGGCTGTGGGACAGCGTAGCGCTGCCACCCGTCATTTCAGGCCCAAGCACCTGGAAATTCATGAAATTTTCCCTTCATTGTCAGGATGGCGCTGCCCGGCGCGGCACCTTGACCCTAAACCACGGCGCTGTCGAAACACCCGCGTTCATGCCGGTTGGCACCTATGGTGCGGTGAAGGCCATGAGTCCCACGGAGTTGCGGGAAATCGGTGCCGAGATCGTGCTCGGAAATACCTTCCATCTCTGGCTGCGACCCGGGCTCGCAGTGATTTCCGCGCATGGTGGCCTGCATCGGTTCATGGCGTGGAACGGACCGATCCTCACTGATTCAGGCGGCTTCCAAGTCTGGAGCCTGGGCGAACTGCGCAAGATCAGCGAGGAGGGTGTTGCCTTCCAATCCCCGATCAATGGCGACAAGTGCTTCCTGTCCCCGGAAGAGTCGATGCGCATCCAGCGCACGCTGAATTCCGATGTGGTGATGATTTTCGATGAATGCACGGCCTATCCGGCCACGCTTGACGAGGCGGCTGCCTCGATGCGGCTCAGCCTGCGTTGGGCAAGGCGGTCCCGCGATGAATTCGACCGCCTGGAAAACCCGAACGCACTCTTTGGGATCGTACAAGGCGGCATGCATGAGGTGTTGCGCGACGAATCCCTCTCGGGTCTCACCGACATCGGCTTCCATGGCTATGCCATAGGCGGCCTGTCCGTGGGAGAGCCCAAGGACGATATGCAGCGCATCCTTGCCCATACGGCACCGCGCATGCCGGCGGACAAGCCTCGCTACTTGATGGGTGTCGGCACCCCGGAAGATCTGGTCATGGCGGTGAGTCGCGGCATCGACATGTTTGACTGCGTGATGCCCACGCGAAACGCGCGCAATGGCTGGCTGTTCACGCGGCACGGCGACATCAAGATTCGCAATGCACGCTACAAGGACGACACCGGGCCCCTCGATCCGACCTGTGCCTGCTACACCTGCCGGCATTTCAGTCGTTCCTATCTGCACCATCTCCAGCGCACCAATGAAATCCTGGGCGCCAGACTGAACACGCTGCACAACCTCTTCTTCTATCAGACCATCATGCGGGAAATGCGTGAGGCCATCAGTGAAGGACGTTTCGCCGCGTGGCAGCGCGAATTTCATTCTGCGCGCTCGGCCCTAGATGTTTGATTTCTCCGGGATTTTTGCCGCAGCCGAGGGGGCGCGCTGTGCTAGAATCGCGCGTTTTCCTGAACTCGCACTGGATTGACCCATGATCAGTAATGCCTACGCCCAAGCCGCCCAGCCTTCTGGAGGTGATGCCCTGATTTCGATGCTGCCGATCATTGTGATGTTCGGCCTGCTTTATTTTTTGATGATTCGTCCCCAGATGAAGAAGGCCAAGGAACACAAGCAGATGATTGATGCACTGCAAAAGGGCGACGAAGTGGTTGTCATGGGTGTCATCGGCAAGGTGGTGAAACTGGGTGACGGCTATGTCGGTGTTGAAGTGGCCGATGGCACTGTCATGCACTTTCAGCGCCAGGCAGTCACGACCCTCTTGCCCAAGGGCACCGTCCACGACGTCACGAAGTAATCCGGTCGCGCCTGCCGCGCCGGTTCGCGCGCCCACTCGGGCGTCGCACGCACATCGAGGTTTCACATGAACAAGTATCCCGCCTGGAAGTACGCGATCATTGCGATCACGCTCGTGGTTGGCTTCCTTTTTGCCGTACCCAACCTCTTCGGGGAGGCACCTGCAGTGCAGGTTTCCGGCCTGCGTGCCAACAAGGCCGATGCCGCGTTGCAGAAGCAGATCGAAGAGACGCTCAAGTCAGCGAATATTCGCTTTGAGACCAGTTTCGTCACCGACAACTCGGTCAAGATCCGCTTCACCGACACAGATACCCAGCTGAAGGCCAGGGATGCCATTCAGACCAAGGTCGGGCCAGGCTACGTGGTGGCGTTGAATCTCATTTCCGATTCGCCCGCCTGGCTCACCGCCATTGGCGCGAAGCCGATGTACCTGGGACTCGACTTGCGTGGCGGCGTGCACTTCCTGCTCTCGGTCGACATGAAGTCGGTGATGGACAAGGCCGTCGATCGCTACAACGGCGAGATTCGCAGCCTGCTCCGCGAGAAGAAGATCTATTACAGCGGCTTGGCACGCGAGGGTGACCGCGTGATCGTCCGCTTCAAGGACAAAGCGTTGCGCGATCAGGCGGACAAGCTCATCACTGACCAGGTTACCGACCTGAACTTGCGCGACACCAGCTCTGGCGAAGACTTCCAGATCACCGCGACCATCAAGCCCGAGGCGGCCACCCGCCTGCGTGAAAATGCGTTGCAGCAGAACATCACGACGCTGCGCAACCGTGTGAATGAACTGGGTGTGTCCGAGCCCATTGTGCAGCAGAGTGGACCAGATCGAATCCTGGTTCAGCTGGCCGGCGTTCAGGATACGGCCCGCGCCAAGGACATCATCGGCCGCACCGCTTCTCTAGAAGTGCGGCTGGTGGCCGAGGACATGGCGGCGTCGCCGGGGCTCGACGCGTTTGCCGCCTACAAGGATCAGGCGGCGCCGTTTGGCACGATCAAGGTTCTCGATGTCAACGGCGCGCCGGTACTCGTGCGCAATTCGCTGGTCATCACCGGCGAGCGCGTGGTCGATGCCCAGCCGAACTTCGATCCGCAAAACGGCGGCCCCATCGTCACGGTGCGCCTCGATGCGGCCGGCGGCCGCGTCATGACCCAGACCACGCGCGAAAACGTGAAGAAGCGCATGGCCATGATTCTGGTTGAGAAGGGCAAGTCGGAAGTGTTGACCTGGCCCAGCATCAACGGTGAGTTCGGCTCCAATTTCATCATCACCGGCATGCCCAGCGTAGAGGAGTCGAAGAACCTGGCGCTGTTGCTGCGTGCTGGCTCACTCGCCGCGCCGATGGAAATCATCGAGGAGCGCACCATAGGTCCCAGCCTCGGTGCCGAGAACATCAAGATGGGCCAGAACGCGGTGATCGGCGGCTTCATTGCCATCGCGGTCTTCATGGCTGTCTATTACATGGTGTTCGGTGTGGTGTCCGTCATCGCTCTGGGCGCCAATCTGCTGTTCCTGGTTGCACTGCTATCCATGATGCAAGCCACACTCACGTTGCCGGGTATCGCCGCCATTGCGCTGACGCTGGGCATGGCCATTGACGCCAACGTGCTCATCAACGAGCGCATCCGCGAGGAAGTGCGCGCCGGGATGTCGCCACAGATGGCGATCCAGACCGGCTACGACCGTGCCTTCGACACCATTCTCGACTCGAACATCACCACGCTCATCGCCGGTCTGGCACTGCTGATCTGGGGCTCGGGTCCGGTACGCGGCTTCGCGGTGGTTCACTGTCTCGGAATCCTGACCTCCATCTTCAGCGCGGTCGTGGTGTCGCGTGGCCTGGTCAACCTGATTTACGGCGGCAGGAAGAAGGTTGCCAAACTCTCGATCGGCGACACCAACTGGTCGCAGAAAGCCGCCGCCTAGGCGCACGCGAAGACGAAACTAGAGACCCATCATGGAATTTTTCAAGATCAAAAAGAGCATCCCGTTCATGCGCCACTCGCTGGCGTTCAACGTGATCTCGTTCGTCACTTTCCTTCTGGCCGTTTTCTTTCTCGCCACCAAAGGGTTGCATCTGTCCATCGAGTTCACTGGTGGCACGGTAATGGAGGTGAGCTACCCGCAGGCGGCTGACCCTGAAAAGGTGCGCGGAACGCTGAACGGTGCCGGGCTCACGGATGTGACGGTGCAGAAATTTGGCACCTCGCGCGATTTGCTGATCCGTCTGCCGCTCAAGCTTCAAGCTGGCGGCGACAATCAGAATGAGGCCATGCAGAAGCAGCAGGAGACAATTTTCTCGGCGCTCACTGCGACGCCTGCAGTTGGCGAAGCACCAGAGTGTGCTGCCGTTCACGCCGAATATGCGGCGCTGGCCAAGATTCCCTTCAAGGAACGCAACGAGTCCCGTGTGGCAGCGATGGAAGAGAGGCGCGCCGCGCTGGGCGAAAAGTGCACCAAGCTGGTCCGCACCGAGTTTGTCGGCAGTCAGGTGGGCAGCGAGCTCGCCACCGACGGAGCCATGGCGCTGTTGGCCGTTTGTCTGGGCATCGTTGCCTATCTCGCCATCCGCTTCAAGTGGCGATTCGCCGTGGCGACCATCATCGCCAACCTGCATGACGTGGTGATCATTCTCGGCTTCTTCGCCTTCTTCCAGTGGGAATTCTCGCTGCCCGTGCTGGCCGGCATTCTCGCAATCCTGGGCTACTCGGTGAACGAATCCGTCGTGGTGTTCGACCGGGCGCGGGAAATGTTCCGCAAGATGCGAAAGGCCACCACCGAGGAAGTCTTCGATGCCGCCATCACCGGCACGATTTCGCGGACCATCATCACTCACGGTTCCACCCAGATGGCGGTGGTCGCCATGCTGATCTGGGGTGGTCCGACACTGCACTATTTCGCGTTGGCCCTGACCATCGGCATCTGCTTCGGCATCTACTCGTCGGTGCTGGTGGCCTGTCCGTTGGCGAAGTACCTGGGTGCCACGCGCGCGGACTTTGTCGAGGACAAGAAAGCAGAAGCGCCGAAACCAGCGACACCCTGAGCACCACGTTGGCTTGAAACCTGACGGCGTTGCGAGTGATTGCAACGCCGTTTTCATTTCAGCGCGAGGCGTCCTGATCCGTTGCGGTTGTGATTGGCTTGGCGCGCGGCCGTGCGGCACGGCTGGCTGCGATGCTGCCGACATAGACCCAAAGGCTCAACGCGATTTCGATGCTTGCCAGTATCCGGGACATCCCGGCCTCAGACCAGGCCCGCACGACGCCCTCGGTGAAATAGAACAGGATGAGCATGGATAGCCACTGGAATGTCCGACGCTCACCACGCGCTGCGTAAACCAGCGCGACTGCCAGTGGAAGTGCTTTCCACGCCAGCATGGATCCGCCCGGACGCAAGGGCGCCAGCCAGAGCTCCCATGCCAGGGACAGCAGCGTCAATGCCAAAAGGCCGGCGACGACCGCGCGGCGCCAATTCATGCGCGAGTCCGGAAGCCGGTCAGCCATGAAGCTTCAGCGCGATGCGCGCGAGTCGCTGCCCCAGCGCGAAAGCGAGTTTCGTCTCGTCATCGCTCAACGGCAGGTCATTGTCCGGTCCGGCCACATGGGACGCCCCGTACGGTGTGCCGCCGGTGCGGGTTGTGCTGAGCTGGGGCTCGGTAAAGGGCAGCCCGACCATCACCATGCCGTGGTGCAGCAGCGGCAGCATCATCGACAGCAGCGTCGACTCCTGCCCGCCATGCTGGGTGGCGCTGGATGTGAACACGGCTGCGGGCTTGCCGGCCAGCGTGCCCTTGAACCATTCCCCGGAGAGTCCATCGAGGAAATACTTCATCGGTGCTGCCATGTTGCCGAACCGCGTGGGTGAGCCCAGCGCCAGACCGACGCACTCGGCGAGGTCAGCGGCGGTGACATACGGGGCGCCAGATTCCGGGACAGGCGGCTCCATGCGTTCGGTCACAAGGGCGACCTTGGGCACCGTGCGCACGCGCGCTGCGGCACCTGGCACGCTGTCGATGCCACGCGCGATGTGGCGGGCCAATTCGCGCAGCGAGCCGGTGTGGCTGTAGTAGAGAACGAGGATGTCGGCCATGACGTGGCTCCGCGTGATTCGTTTTGGGCGCGCCGCGACTGAAGCGGCGGAGCGAATATTCGCACGTTCCGAAGGCGACGCGCGGTCAACCTCTCTATCATGCGCATTTCACCGCCACCCGATCCGCGAATATTCGCAATGCGAGAGACCCTGAAACGATTCCTGAGTTTCACCCGATTCCTGACCGCCCGGTTCATTCAGGACCGCTGCCTGCAGATTGCCGGGAGCCTGACGTTCAGTACCTTGCTGTCGCTAGTGCCGCTCTTCGCGATCGTGGTCGCGATCCTGTCGTATCTGCCGTTCTTCCAGCAGCTGCTCACGAACATCAAGATTTTCCTGCTGCTCAACCTGGTGCCGGATATCGCCTACAAGATCATCACTGTCTACATGGGCCAGTTCACCGCGAATGCGCGCAAGCTGACTTACGTGGGCATTGCCTTCCTGCTGATCACATCCTTGTCCATGCTGTACACGGTGGACCGCTCGTTCAACGACATCTGGCGTTCGCGTCGCGCCCGCCCGTGGTGGTTGAGTGGCATTTCCTATCTCATGCTGCTCGTTGCCGCGCCGTTGTTGTTGGGGCTGGGCATCAGCATCACGTCATACCTCGTCAGCCTGTCTCTCGGGGTGGCCGGGCGCCTGCCCTGGCTCGACGAAGTCATGCTGAAGGTGTTGTCGGTATCGGGCAGCACGGTGACTTTCTTTCTGGTCTATCGCATTGTTCCGTGCCGCCATGTGCCGGTGGACAACGCGCTGGTCGGTGCGGTCATCGCAGCGCTGCTGTTCGAGGCACTCAAAAGTCTGTTTGCGGTGTACGTGACGCTGATGCCGGGCTTCAACATGGTGTACGGCGCATTTGCCGCCATTCCGGTGTTTCTGCTCTGGGTGTTTCTGTGCTGGTGCGTGATTCTGATTGGCGCGGAGGTGAGCGCGTCGTTGCCCTACTGGGGACACGAGCGCTGGCACCATGCGGTGGCGCGCCCGGCGCAGCGGCTGGACTTCCAGAAGGGGCTTGAGCTCCTGGGCGCGCTGGCGCGTGCGCGGGAAGCGGTGCGCGGCGCGACGCTGCGCGAGCTTACTGTGGCGGTGGAGGCGCCCCTGGATTGGCTGGAGGACACGCTGGACCATCTGGTGCAGACCGGTGTGGTGCGCCGCGAGCGCGGCCCACGCTTTCGTCTGCTCGCCGATCCGCAGTCGATCACGCTGGCCGAGGCGTGGCGCTGGTTTCACGATGTGCCGGTGGAAGGCGCCATGCCTGCGGGTCTTCAGCAGTTTGTGGGCGACTTTCCGGGCACCATGAAGGAACAGTTGGCACGACCCTTGGACCAGTGGCTGGGTGAGCGGGAGTCGCGCGCCCAGGACGCCAGCGCAGCGCCCCCCGTCAGGACAAGCTGAACTGGAAGATCTCGAAGCGCGCGGTTTTCTCAACGAGGCCGGTCGAGCGGATGGTGCTGAGGTTCACACCGTCGTTCAACTCGAATTCGCGCAGATCGGCAAAGGTGTCCGGATACGTGAGCAGGGTGTCGCTGTCGCCTTCACCGTGAATGGGCGGGAGCTTCAGTGCGGGCATCACCTTGCTGGTGGAGGAAATGGTCGGCTCGATTTCCATCGGCTGGGCGCTGGGTGCAATCAACTCGACGCCGAACTCCAGATCGCTGTTCTCCAGCACATTCAGCCAACGCACGATGCCGACATTCCAACTCTGTCCGCCGGAAAAGCGCACGCCCACGACCTCACCCACCGTCACACCGACCACGCCGCCGGGCTCACGATGCAGACGCAGACCGTTCGGACTCTGGTTGAGCACCGTCCACTCCTCCACGCCCAGCGACTTGGACAAGGCATCGGTCGGGATCTTGAGCAGCGGTACCGTATCGCCATCCGCGATCGCGCGCGCATCGTCTTCCTGATCCTCGTTCGCGGCCAGCGCGGAAAAATGGGCGATGGCCTTGATGCCCGAACACACGGCGACGCCGGTCTCTGCCGGGTTGCGGCGAAACTGGCGCTTCGGCGGATCTCCCCACAGGCGGGTGAGACGAGACAGGAGGTCGTACATTTCATGCGCGCCCTTGGCCTTGGCGGCATCCTTGTTGGTACTGAGCTGGGCCAGCTTCTGCTTCAGCTTTTCGAGCAGCTTGCCGAGGTCGATGAGGCGCAGCACCTGACCGGGAGGTTCCTTGATCGCGATGGACATCAGTCGCGGCGCACGATCCGAGTCTAGTGCCACGAGGAAAGCCTTTTGCGGGTCAAGGTTATCCGGGCGCTGATCGGTCAGCGTGACGCTGCCACGTGACTGGGCGAGCAGTTCGAGCACCTTGTCCGCTTCGCGATACATCAGGCGGTAGGGGTCGGCCAGCGACAGCACGACGGGCTCGAAGTACAAATCGGCTATCGAGGTCTTGCTTTCGGGATCAGGCACTTCGGCGAGCAGGCCCTGTTCCTCGGCGTAGGCATACAGCTGATTGATGTCGCGCCAGGCGCCTGCCGGAGCCGGATAGTAGGTCTTGTAGCTTTGCAGCAGGGCGCGACCGGTGAACGCGATGGCGCGTGCCAGCGGGAGCGGCAGAGACTTCTTCGCGCCGAAGGCCAGCAGCTTGCTGGTCTTGTCGACGATATAGAGCTTGTAGGCAATGGCACACTCTGCCGCCAGCGTGCGCGCGAGTTCGAATGCTTCACGTTGCTTGGCCGGCAACGGCAGCGTGCTGTAGGCGAAAATGTGCTCAAGCTCCTCCAGCAGCGTGAACAGCACCGGTCGATAGACTTCCATCAACTCGAGGCGCTCGTCGGCCGAGAGCTTGCTGCGGTTCAGCGTCGTGATGTGTTCAAGCAGAATGCGACCAGCCTCGACAGTCTTGGTCAATGGCAGTGCCTCGACCCATGACTTGGCCTGCTTGGGTTTGATCTCGATATCCTTCGGCAATGCCTGAACCGGCGCCGGTACTGTCAGCGTTAGTGCCATAATCCCCCGCTACAAACTCTGGTGCAGACGTTTGTGTGGTTTGTTTGTGGTGTGTTCGTTTTGTTGTCGTTTATCAAAGGATTCTAGCAGAATGAATGTGCGTTCCAGCCTGATTTTCCGCTGCGCGAAGCGGGTGGTTTCAATTGGTATTACTACCGGCTTGCTGCTTGCCACGACGACGGTGTCCGCCTTCGAACTGCGTGATGCGAACGGCAAGTTGCACAAGCTTGCCGAGCTCAAGGGCAAGTGGGTCGTGGTGAACTTCTGGGCGACCTGGTGTGCGCCCTGCATCAAGGAAATCCCGGACCTGGCCGCATTTGCCAAGTCTCAGGGCGACAAGGCGTTGGTGCTGGGTGTCGCCATGGACTATGAGGACGAGAAGGCCCTCATGCCCTTCGCGAAGAAGGTCGGCATGACCTATCCCATGGTGCCGGGCGAGTTGAACGAGCAGGCAGAAAAGCACTTTGGCCGGGTGAAGGGGCTGCCGACCACGATCGTGTATGACCCGACCGGAAAACAGGTCATGAATCGGACCGGGCTCATCACCTTGGCGATGCTCAACGAACTTGCTGCGAAGGGCCCGGCGAAAAAGTAGCGGTATGGAGCGCCTGCGAATATTCGCAGGCCGCCTTGTGCCTAGCGCCAGCGTTCCCGCAGTGCCTTGTCGACAGCCCGCGGATACTCGGTTCTGCCCAGGCTGCCGTTGTAGCGCGCCAGGGCGCGGTCGAGATTCCCGCGCTCGATGTCGAGATAGTGGCGCAGGATGAGGCAGCCGTAGCGCAGATTGGTGCGCAGATTGAAGAGGTTGTGCGACGGCTGCCCGATCTCTTTCACCCAGAAGGGCATGACCTGCATGTAGCCGCGCGCGCCGGCTTTCGAGACGGCGTACTTGCGGAATGCGCTCTCCACGTCGATGACCGCCAGCACGAGTTGCGGGTCCAGGCCGGCACGTGTGGACTCGTAGTGCACGGTCTTCAAAAAGGCATCCTTGTCCGACGCACTCGCGAAGCGGCTGGGTGCACGCTGCGCCATCCGGGCGCGCATGTCGGCCAGCCAGCGCATGCCGTCAGGATGACGCGTGAGGTAGTCGTCGGGCGCTGGCCGATCGGCGGCGGCCTGCGACAGTGAGGCCCGCGTCGCGGCGGACAGAACCTCGTACTGCTGCGCACCGGCCTGCGAATATTCGCAATGCAGCAACGCGGCCAGCAATGCGGCATGCCAGAGAGCAGGTCCTGCGACGCTACGGCTTGTGAATGCCATAGACTAGGGCAGGTGCCCCCAGCAACTCGATTTCCTTCTCGTAGGTCTCGCCGATCTTTTCGGCGACCCGGACCGAGGCGAGGTTGTCACGGCGAATGAAACTCACGACGTGGGTTTGATTCAGGCTGTTGAAGGCATGATCGAGTGCCGCCGCAGCGGCCTCTGTGGCATAGCCACGCCCCCAGTGTTTGCGGTGAAACAGCCAGCCAATCTCGAACCCCGGCCAGCCGTCGGGATGATAGAAGCCGCAGCGCCCCAGCACCTCGCCGGTTTCACGATGGGTCACGGCAAACATGCCGTAGCCGCGCAGCGCCCAATGGCCCAGTCCTGCCGCCAGAAAGCGCCAGGTCTCTGCGCGCGTCAGGGCCTTGCCCTCGCCGATGTACTGCATGGTGACGGGGTCACCATGCATGTCGGCAAAGACATCGAGGTCGCTCTCCCGGTACAAGCGCAGGCGCAGTCGCGCGGTGTCCAGTGTGACACCCGCGACGAGTTGCGGGAGACCGGGGTAGTCGCTCATCCCGCGAGTTTCTGCTTCAGGAACGCGCTGATCTCGGCGACGGAAACCTTGGTCGCCGCGGTCTCGCGGCGGCCCTGGTACTCGACCTGGCCTTCCTTCAATCCGCGATCGCCGATGGTGACTCGATGGGGAATGCCGATCAGCTCCAGGTCGGCAAACATCACGCCGGGGCGCTCATCGCGATCATCCAGCAGCACGTCCACACCGGCGGCGGTCAGTTCGTCGTGCAGCTTGTCGGCCAATGCCTTCACGGCCTCCGATTTCCGGTAACCGATCGGGGCCAGTGCGACTCGGAAGGGCGCCATGCTGTCCGGCCAGATGATGCCGCGGTCATCATGGTTCTGTTCGATCGCGGCGGCGATGATGCGCGTGACGCCGATGCCATAGCAGCCCATTTCCATCAACTTCAGCGTGCCATCCTCGGCCGTGTACACGCAATTCATGTCCGAGGAGTAGCGATTGCCCAGCGCGAACACGTGGCCGACTTCGATGCCGCGGCGCAGCTTCAGCGTGCCCTTGCCGTCTGGCGAAGCGTCGCCTTCGACCACATTGCGCAGGTCCGCCACGAGCATGGGTTCGGCACAGTCGCGGCCCCAGTTGACGCCCGTGATGTGGTGATCGGCTTCATTCGCGCCGCATACAAAGTCGCTCATCGCCGCGACCGTGCGGTCAGCGATAACCGGTCCCTTGAATCCGACGGGGCCGAGATAGCCCGGCTTGCAGCCCGTGGCCCCGATGATTTCTTCTTCAGTGGCCCAGCGCCATTCATTGAAGCCGGCCAGTTTGCCCGCCTTCACTTCATTCAGCGAATGATCTCCACGCACCAGCAGCATCTGCACCTTCTCGTCGGCAAGCACCATCAGGCACTTCACTGTTCGTTCGAGGGGCAGCTTCAGGAATGCAGCCACGTCTTCGCAGGCGGACTTGCCGGGCGTCGGAACCTTCTGCATCGGCTGCGTGGCGGCGGCGCGCGGTGCCTTGGGTGCGACAGCCTCGGCCAATTCCACGTTGGCGGCGTAGTCTGAGTCGGGGCAGTAGGCGATGACGTCTTCACCCGAGTCCGCCAACACCTGGAATTCCTGCGAGGCCTTGCCGCCAATCGCACCAGTGTCTGCGGCAACCGGGCGAAACTCGAGACCAAGCCTTGCGAATATTCGCATGTAGGCATCGAACATGATCTTGTACGACTGCATCATGCGGGCTTCGTCCGTGTCGAACGAATAGGCATCCTTCATCACGAATTCGCGCGCACGCATCACCCCGAAACGGGGACGGATCTCGTCACGGAATTTGTTGGTGATGTGATAGAAATTCACCGGCAGCTGGCGATAGCTCTTCACCTCGCGGCGAACAACGTCCGTGATCACCTCCTCATGCGTCGGCGCGAACAGGAAATCGCGTTCGTGGCGATCCTTGATCTTCAGGAGTTGCGCCCCGAATTTCTCCCAACGGCCCGTTTCCTGCCAAAGCTCGGCCGGATTTACCAAAGGCATGCGCAGCTCGATTGCACCCGAGCGATCCATTTCCTCGCGAATGATGTTTTCCACCTTGAGGTAGGTGCGCAGACCGATGGGCATAAGCGTGTAAAGCCCGCTGCCCAGCTTGTTGATGATGCCGGCGCGCAGCATCAGCTTGTGTGACACCAGCTCGGCCTCGGCAGGTGCCTCTTTCAGGGTCGAGAGAAAAAAGCGCGAAAGGTACATGTTTTCCTTGTGTTTTCAATGCGTTCCAACCCGCATTCTAGCGGGTATGAACATTCGGCAGAGCAGATGGGTCAGACAACCGGTCCAGCTCTGCTTCAAATCCGGCCGGTAAGTATTTGATTTCATGGGTTCAATGACATTTGCTGGTTAGAAAACAAGCACTTACCGCAACTATCTCTACACTTTCTCGAATTTTTGTGAAACAATCAGTCCAACTCAACCATATGGATGGTGACGACAATGATTGACCGGGACGGATACCGCCCGAATGTCGCCATCGTGCTTGTGAACCACAAGAACGAGGTGTTCTGGGGCAAGCGCATCAAGGAGCATGCCTGGCAGTTTCCGCAGGGCGGAATCAAGCCGGGAGAAAGCCCCGAGCAGGCGATGTATCGGGAACTCGAGGAAGAGACGGGGTTGAAGCCGGACCACGTCAAGATTCTCGGGCGCACCAAAGGCTGGCTGCATTACAACGTGCCCACCCATTGGGTGAAGCGAGAGTGGCGCGGCACCTACAAGGGTCAGAAGCAGATCTGGTACCTGCTGCGCCTCACCGGGCGGGATTGCGACATCCGCCTCCGGGCGAGCACGCATCCGGAGTTTGACGCCTGGCGTTGGCATGACTACTGGGTGCCTCTCGAAGCGGTGATCGAATTCAAGCGCGATGTGTACCGCCAGGCCCTGCACCAATTGGTCCGCTATCTGGACTATCGACCGCGGCGCAAGGACTCAAGGTCCGCGCGTCAGCCCAGAATTGATGCCCCGGCATCGCCCCAGCTCCCGCCGCAGCAAGCGGCCGGCGGAGAGGCGGCCACGCTGACCGGCTAGGCATCCGCTATGAACTCGGCAGCGTCTGCCGGGGATGCGCAACATGCAAAACGGGGAGCCATCGGCTCCCCGTCTTTTTTCGTGCCGGTTTTGCCTCGGTCAGCGAAAGCCCGCCATGCTGCCGACGGCGCCCATGGCCCCGATGCCTGCCGTCACCATGCCGATGATGAAGGCCACGATGATCGCGGCAATGATCACCACGATGGTGTAGCCGATGGCCTTGGCCTCCGGCACCTTCTTCATTGTGGTCGCGCCGAGATAGAAGATATAGGCACCATACAGTGCGGCGAGCAGCGACAGCAGCGCGCCAAGCAAAGGGATGATGCCGAACACGCCACCGACCCAGCTTGCGGTCATCGAGTAGGCAACCAGTTTGAAGGATTGGATGAAGTTCTTCTCGCCATCAAAGCTGGGCGCGAGCGCTTCGGCAATGTGGGCCACGACGAACACCATGATGAGGTTCAGCACATAACCGATGATCGAGGCGACGGCGATGAAGCCGATGCTGATGGAGGCGCCAAATCGGCCCAGCATGCCGGCGAACATCGCGGTGGAAATGATGCCGACGACTGCCGGAATGGCGGCAAGCAACATGATGTACGACGTGTAAAGCGTCTTCACATCTGTCTGTTCGGGTTCGATGGTTTGCCATTCTTCCTTCGGTTTCAGAAGAATGTTCTTCACGCGATCGACGAGTCCCATGTTTTCTCCCTTTTTCGGTGAACGACGATGGGGCAGACTAGCGCGAATATTCGCACCTGTCCACGCGGGAATCCCTGATTCTGGGCGTCAAATCAAGACCAGATTGTTGCGATGGATGAGCTCGGGTTCGGCGATGTAGCCCAGCCTTGCCTCGATGTCAGCCGACGGGCAGCGCAGGATCTTTGCGGTCTCCGACGCGGAGTAGTTGATGAGTCCGCGTGCGATTTCCTCGCCGGCGACCGAACGACAGCTGACCACTTCGCCGCGTTCAAAGACACCATCGACCGAAATGACGCCGACGCTCAGCAGACTCTTTCCTTCCGCGCGCAGCACCCGTACCGCGCCATCATCCAGCGTGACGGAGCCTGCAGTCTTGAGGTGCCCGGCCAGCCACGCTTTGCGCGCATCCAGCGTGAGCGCCTGGGCTGTCAGGCGGGTGCCCAGGGAATCGCCCGCGTGCAGGCGGAGCAGTGCGTCCGGCTCGCGACCGTAGGCGATGAGTGTGCCGGCGCCCGACAGCGCGGCGCGCTTTGCGGCCAGCACCTTGGTGAGCATGCCGCCGCGCCCGAGGTCGCTGCCCGCACCGCCTGCCATCTGTTCCAACTCGGGCGCGCCGGCCTGGGCTTCGGCGATCAGTCTCGCTGTCGCATTCTTGCGCGGGTCACTGTCGAACAAGCCTTGCTGATCGGTCAGGATGACGAGCCAGTCTGCCTCGACCAGATTGGTGACGAGAGCACCCAGCGTGTCGTTGTCGCCAAACTTGATTTCGTCGGTGACGACGGTATCGTTTTCGTTGATGACAGGCACGACGCCAAGCGAGAGCAGCGTCGTCAGCGTAGAGCGCGCATTGAGATAGCGCTTCCGGTCAGCCAGGTCATCATGTGTGAGCAGCACCTGGGCCGTGCGCAGACCGTGTGCGGCGAATGCGGATTCATAAACCTGCACCAGGCCCATCTGGCCCACGGCCGCCGCAGCCTGCAACTGATTCACTTCGTGGGGCCGTTTCTTCCAGCCCAGTCGCAGCATGCCTTCGGCAATCGCGCCGCTCGATACCAGCAGCACCTCGACGCCTGCGGCGCGCAACCCGGCGATCTGGCGGACCCAGTCGCGGATGGCCGCATGGTCCACCCCTTCACCATGGTTGGTGATCAGCGTCGAGCCGATCTTGACGACGACGCGGCGTGCACCCTGCATGGCTCAGTCGTCTTTCGAGGTGGCGGCCTTTGCCGCTTCGGCGCGGGCCGCGTCAAGATGATCCATGATCGCGAACACGAGATCGCGGCAACCTTCGCTCTTCATGGCGGAAATCAGGAAGTGCGGTCCCTTCCACTTCAGACCCTTGATGATCGCCTTGGCCCGCTTCTCCGCCTCGGCGGGCTCGAGCAGGTCAGCCTTGTTGAGAACGAGCCAACGCGGCTTGTCATACAACGCCTGGTCATACTTCTTCAGCTCATTCGCAATGGCCTTGGCTTCCTGAACCGGATCGATGGATTCGTCAAACGGCGCCATGTCAACCAGGTGCAGCAGCAGATGGGTGCGCTGCAGGTGCTTCAGAAATTGATGGCCCAGTCCGGCACCTTCAGCCGCGCCTTCGATGAGACCCGGCACATCCGCGATGACGAAGCTGCGATTGTCATCCACACGCACCACGCCGAGGTTGGGGTGGAGCGTGGTGAACGGATAGTCGGCGACCTTCGGTCGCGCAGCGGACACGGAGCGGATGAAGGTTGACTTGCCCGCATTGGGCATGCCGAGCAAGCCGACATCCGCAAGCACCTTCAATTCCAAGTGCAGCTCCCGCGATTCGCCGGGTTCGCCCGGGGTGAACTGCCGCGGCGCGCGATTGGTGCTCGACTTGAAGTTGAGGTTGCCCAGACCGCCTCGTCCACCTTTGGCGATGAGCGCCCGTTGGCCGTGTGCGGCCAGGTCGGCAAGCACTTCACCGGTGAGTTGGTCCGAGATCATGGTGCCCACAGGCACGCGCAGCACGATGTCGTCAGCGCCGCGTCCGTTGCAGTCCGCGCCGCGGCCAGGCTCGCCATTCTTTGCCTTGAAGATGCGCTGGAAGCGGTAGTCCACCAGCGTGTTCAGATTGCAGTCTGCCTCGATGAAGATGCTGCCGCCACGCCCCCCGTCGCCGCCATCCGGGCCACCGAAGGGCACGAATTTTTCCCGGCGGAACGATGCCGAGCCCTTTCCGCCTGATCCGGCGTGGACTTCAATGCGCGCTTCGTCGATGAATTTCATGTTTGCATTCCACAAATGAAAAGGCCCCGAACATCACTGTTCGAGGCCTTTGTGCGGTCGTCCGCGGCCTGAATGATCAGGCCGGCTGGATGCTGACCACGGACTTCTTGTCGGCGCCCTTGATGGCGAAGACAACACGACCGGTCTTCAGCGCGAAGAGGGTGTGGTCCTTGCCCATGCCGACGTTGTCACCGGCATGGAACTGGGTGCCGCGCTGGCGCACGATGATCGAACCGGCATTGATCAGCTCGCCACCATACGACTTCACGCCCAGCATCTTGGGGTTGGAATCACGGCCGTTCCGCGAGGAACCGCCGGCTTTTTTATGTGCCATGTGTGTGCTCCTTTAACCGTTGGCCGGATTACGCGTTGATCGCGTCAATCTGGATCTCGGTGTAGTTCTGCCGATGACCCTGACGCTTCTGGTAGTGCTTGCGGCGACGCATCTTGAAAATGCGCACCTTGTCGTGACGGCCCTGCGAAACGACCGTGACCGCGACATTTGCACCACTCACCAAGGGTTTACCGACCGTGACCGCGTCGCCATTCGCCACCAGGAGGACCTGGTCCAGAACAACTTTCGCACCCACGTCCGCCGGTATCTGTTCTATTTTCAGTTTTTCGCCGGGGGCAACTTTGTACTGCTTGCCGCCGGTTTTTATGACCGCGTACATGATGAAAACTCCGTATTTTGGGGTTGAAACAACCGCTCCAGCGAGCGGAACCCGGTATCATACGGTCTTTCCCGGGCCAAGTCAAAGGCAAATTTGAGTCGAATCAAGGCCTTCCCTGCGTATCGGGGACCCTGACCGTCGTACTGCCCTGTGCCTCGCACTTGAACCCCTTCTGATCATGAATTCCCCGCACCATCCCGTTTCCCTCGACAATATTCGGCGCGTCATTGATGCCGACATGCAGGCCGTGGACGGCGTGATCACGGCGCGTCTGCGCTCCGAGGTCGTGCTGATCAACCAGATCGGGCACTACATCGTCGGCAGTGGCGGCAAACGGCTCCGCCCCGCGCTGGTGGTGCTCGCCGGTCGCCTGTTTGGGGCGAAGGCGGAGCATGTCCATGAGCTGGCGGCGGTCATTGAGTTCATCCACACGGCAACCCTCCTGCACGACGATGTCGTGGATGAGTCCAGCCTGCGCCGCGGCCGCAACACGGCCAATGCCGAGTTTGGCAATGCCGCCAGCGTGCTTGTCGGAGATTTTCTGTATTCACGCGCATTCCAGATGATGGTCTCGGTTGCCAATCCACAGGTGATGGCCGTGCTCGCCGAGGCAACCAACATCATTGCCGAGGGCGAGGTGCTGCAGCTCCTCAACATCAAGGACCCGGATACGGACGAGGAAAAGTATCTCCGCGTGGTCCGTTACAAGACGGCAAAGCTGTTCCAGGCCGCATCGCAGGTCGGCGCGATCCTTGGCGGTGCGTCCGCAAGCGATGAGCGCGCACTGGCCGACTACGGAACGCATCTTGGCACGGCGTTCCAGCTCATCGATGACGTGCTTGACTACTCCGGTGATGAGGGAGAGACCGGCAAGCATCTGGGTGATGATCTTGCGGAAGGCAAGCCGACATTGCCCTTGATCCACGCCATGAAGGCAGGCAACGCGACGCAGCGTGCCGCCGTCCGTCAGGCGGTTCTTGAGGGCGGGCGCGAAGGGCTGGATGCGGTGATCGCCGCCATTCATGAAACAGGAGCCCTGGATTACGCTCGCAGGGCGGCGCGGGCAGAGGCTGACCTGGCGATTGCGGCCATTTCTCACCTGCCTGATTCCGTTTATCGCGCTGCTCTGCTAGAATTATGTGTTTTCGCGGTCGAGCGTCGGTTTTGAGGGCGCTGGCCACGGTGCATCGGGGTGTAGCTTAGCCTGGTAGAGCGCTACGTTCGGGACGTAGAGGCCGGAGGTTCGAATCCTCTCACCCCGACCAGATTTTCTGGTTCGCATCAAATCGCAAGGCCGGCCTTCCGGCCTTTTTGTTTTTTTGCTTGGTTGATTTCCGGGTCAGGTGCAACGCTCACGGTTTGTCCTGGCTCAACTGACCGCGACCCCACTCCCTCTAGACTGACCGCTTTCAATCACCGCACCGAATCATGGCCGTCCAGTTCCGCGAAAAAATCCTGACAGTCCATCACTGGACCCAGAACCAGTTCAGTTTCACGACCACCCGCGATCCGGGATTCCGCTTCCTGAACGGCCAGTTCACCATGATTGGCATCGAGGTCGAAGGAAAACCCATCATGCGCGCCTACAGCATGGTGAGCGCGAACTATGAAGAGCACCTGGAATTCCTCAGCATCAAGGTTCAGAACGGTCCTCTCACCTCCCGGCTGCAGCACATCCGGCCCGGTGACGAACTGATCGTGAACAGCAAGGCGGTGGGCACACTGATCCTGCAGAATCTGATTCCCGGCAAACGGTTGTATCTGATGTCCACCGGCACCGGACTCGCGCCATTCATGAGTGTCATCCGAGATCCAGAAACCTATGAACAGTTTGAGCAGGTGATTCTGGTGCACGGCTGTCGCGAGGTGAATGAGCTCGCCTATCACGAGTACATCGAAAAGGAGCTGCCGGCCAACGAGTTTTATGGCGAACTCGTTGCCAAGCAGCTGAAGTATTACCCCACCGTCACACGCGAACCGTTTCGCCACCAGGGCAGGGTGACCAAGCTGTTTGAGTCCGGCGAGATCGCTCGTGAGTTCGGCTTTCCCATGCCCAACATTGATGAAGACCGAGTCATGATCTGTGGCAATCCGGACATGAACGTTGATTGCCGCACCATCCTGAAGGGATGGGGTTGGAGCGAAGGCAACATGGGTGAGCCGGGTCACTTTGTCGTCGAGCGCGCCTTCGTCGACAAATAGCGTTCCGCGTTGGCTGGCGTCCGCAAGAGACGCCTCCTATACTGCCTTCACGCCCCTGTCGCCCTAGGAGTCCACGCATGGCTCGTCTGCTGCTTCTCGCCCTGATCGGGTTCGCTGTCTGGCTGCTGTACAAGGGACTCACCAAGTCCAAATCACGAGCCGCCACGGACGTGCCGCCCGCCACAAAGGCCGCCTCCGAAGACATGGTCGCCTGCAGTCGATGCGGCGTGAACCTGCCCAAGTCCGAAGCAAAGCTGGTGAACGGCGCGTTCGAATGCGCCGACAGCTCGGACTGCGCTCACCGCTCCTGACAGTTCGATGGTGTCGGTCGCCAACGTGAAATTGCCGACAGCGACGCCCGCCAGCGAGGATGACTCAGCTGATGCAGGCTGGATCTCCCTGCGTGCATTCGGTCTGTACCGAATCATGCTGATCGTGCTGCTCGCCAGCGGCCTCTGGGGTTTCGGTGGCTGGTGGGTGCTGGGTGCAGAAGATCCGGGTCTCGCCAGCTTGACCGTCATCTTCTATTTCATCGCCGCCACGTTCTTTCTGTGGCTCGTTCGTTTGCGCCGCCCGGGCATCGAAATCCAGCTCACCGCGCAGGTGATGGTCGATGCGACAGTAATTGTGCTCATGCTGCACACCAGTGGCGGCATGCGGAGCGGCCTGGGCATCCTGCTGCTCGTGCCCATCGTCGCATCGAGCCTGATCTTGCGTGGCCGAATGGTCTACTTTCACGCGGCGGTTGCAGCCATAGCCTTGCTTGTCGAACAAACCGTGCAGCTGGCCGGATCTCAGGGCAGTGTGAGCGAGCTGTTTCAGTCCGGACTGTTATCCGGCGGATTCTTTGCAGTTGCTGCGGTCACGTCCGCACTCGCACGCTACGCGCGTGGAGCAGAGAGTATTGCAGAAGCGCGCGGGGTGGACCTCGCCAACCTCTCTCAGATCAACGAATTGGTCATCCGGGACATGCAGGATGGGTTTCTGGTGGTCGATGAAACCGGTGCCATCCGCCAGCGAAATCCGAAATGCGAGTCCATGCTTGGCACAATCGAAGAGTCCATGACACTTGCCACCTATGCGCCCGAGTTGCATCGTCAGCTCGAAGTCTGGCGCCATGATCCGGATGCAATCATGACACCGCTTCGGGCGCCAACCGGCCGCACGGAGTATCAGCCGAGATTCCTGGCGATTGGCGCTGCAGCCGGGCTCTCGCCTGCGCCCACCGTGATTTTCCTGGAGGACACCGGGCGCATCCGCGAGCAGGCGCAGCAGCTGAAGCTCGCCGCGCTGGGGCGTTTGACCGCGAGCATCGCCCACGAAATTCGCAACCCGCTGTCCTCGATCAATCACGCCACCGAATTGCTGCTCGAGGACGAGGCGCGCCAGAGCGGCGACCAGCGGCTTTTGCGCATCATCCGCGACAATGCACACCGCCTGGATCGGATGGTGCAGGAAGTGCTTTATCTCAATCGTCGCGATCGTGCCCAGCCGGAACCGATTGATGTTCCGGCCTATCTCGAGCGCTTTGCACACGAGTTTGCCGGCAACGAGAAGGTACCGGGTTCCGCCTTTGCATTCGAGTTTCGCGAGCGGCGGCGGATTGCGTTTGACAAGACGCATCTCGACCAGATTCTCTGGAACCTCGCGCGCAATGCTTGGCGGCATGGGCGCAAGGGACCGGGCAGTATTCGCATCGTCCTCGATTCCGGTCCGACACCGGACACGCTCCTCATCGATGTGTGCGATGACGGACCGGGCGTGTCGCCTGCCGCACTGGCTCACCTGTTCGAGCCATTCTTCACGACCGATGCGCAAGGTACCGGGCTGGGCCTGTATATTGCGCGTGAACTCGCGGACGTCAATGGCGCCCGACTCGAATACGTATCCCGGCCCGCGGGCGCGACGTTCCGCCTGCGTGCCCGTGCGGCGGATACTCTGGAGATGGCATGAGCACTGCAAAACACGTCCTCGTCGTCGACGATGAGGCTGACATCCGCGAACTGGTTGTCCTCACCCTCATGCGCATGGGGGTGGAGGCGGACACCGCGTCCACTTGCGCCGAGGCCTATGCGCGCCTGCAGGAACGCAGTTATGACCTCTGCCTCACCGACATGCGCCTGCCGGACGGCGAAGGTCTTGAAGTCCTGAAGTACATCGCGGAGAAGCACGGCAACACGCCGGTTGCGGTCATCACCGCCTATGGCAGCACCGACAACGCGGTCGCCGCCCTGAAGGCGGGTGCCTTCGACTACCTGTCCAAACCGATCCAGTTGAAACAGCTGCGCGATGTCATCACGTCCGCGCTCAAGCTGCCCGGCGCGCAGCCCTCGCCCCGTCGCAGCGCGGGTGGTGAGCGCACCGAGAAGATCACCGAAGGGCTGCCCAAATTGCTGGGCGAGTCCGGCCCGATTCAGCGTGCGAGAGACATGATCGGCAAGCTGGCGCGCAGCCAGGCGCCGGTCTTCATCGCGGGCGAATCCGGCTCCGGCAAGGAAGTCGCCGCAAGACTGATTCACTCCGGCAGTGCGCGCCGCGACGCGCCATTTGTCGCCGTGAACTGCGGGGCGATTCCCGAGAACCTCATGGAGAGCGAATTCTTCGGCCACCGCAAGGGTGCCTTTACCGGTGCCGACAGCGATCGCGAAGGTTTCCTCCATGCGGCGCAGGGCGGCACGTTGTTCCTCGACGAGGTGGGCGACCTGCCGTTGCTCATGCAGGTGAAATTGCTGCGTGTCATCCAGGACAAGAAAGTGCGCAAGCTGGGCGACACCGTTGAGGAGCCCGTTGACTTTCGCATCATCAGCGCGACGCACAAGAATCTGCCGGAGCGGGTGACGACCGGCGAGTTTCGCCAGGACCTGTTCTACCGCTTGAATGTCATCGAACTCAAGATGCCAAGCCTGCGCGAGATTCCCGAGGATATTCCGCTCATGGTGACCGCGCTGCTTGACCGGCTCGCGCAGCAGAGCGGCGGTTCGGGGCCCGAGCTGAGCAAGGGCGCGATGAATGCATTGTCCAACTACGATTTTCCCGGCAACGTTCGTGAATTGGAGAACATTCTCGAGCGCGCTGTGGCCCTCTGTGATGGGAAGGTCATCCAGGAAGCGGACCTGTATCTGACCGAGGGCAGCAAGGAGACTTCGATTGCGCCGGGCGCGGGCGGAGAGCGTACTCTGCCGCTGCATGAGTATCTGGATCAGATAGAGCGCGAACAGATCATGAAGGCGCTGGAAAAGACCCGCTACAACAAGACTGCTGCTGCCAAGGTCCTGGGGATCACCTTCCGCAGCCTCCGCTATCGGCTTGATCGATTGGGCATCGACTGACGCGGCGTCATGCCGCAAGTACCGCGAATATTCGCAGGGGATTCCGGGTCGGCAAGGTGTTGTGCCGGCAGTGTCATCCGCTTCATAACGGGCGTAAGCTAAACGCCGACTCCCCTTTAGGGGTAATCCTAGTGCCGCGCACAGATTTCGCTCAGCAGCTCACCTCGATTGCCATTTTGGCCCTCGCGTATGCCATGGCGGCTGCAGCCAGCCTGAAGCTTGCCGTGGTGCAGGGGCATGTCGGCACGGCGTGGATTCCGGCTGGCATCGCATTGGCGGCTTTGCTCATTCGGGGCGTCCATCTCTGGCCGGGCGTTCTGCTGGGATCAGCGATTGCTGTGACCCTCTCAGGCGTGCCGGTCTGGGCGGCCATCATGGTGGCCATCGGCGCCACGCTCGAAGCAGTGATCGGCTTCTGGCTGCTCGGTCGCTATGCGATCGGGGCCAATATCCTCCAGTCGGTCAAGGGCGTGCTCTGCCTGCTGGGACCGGTGGGTCTGCTCGCCACGGCCGTTTCGGCGACGATCGGAACGATGGCGATGCAGGCTGCCGATACGCTGCCGCCCGGCGGATTGGGCTTCGCCTGGCGCAGCTGGTGGCTGGGCGATGCGTTGGGGATCGCCTTCTTCACCCCGCTCATCATCGCTTGGCACGTTGACTTGCCGACCAGGCTGGCGGCGGTGCAGCGTGCATTGACCAATCGCCGCGCGCTGCTGGTGACAGTGCCCGTCTTGACCGCGCTTCTCAGTTTTGTCGTCTACAGCGACACTCATCTCTTTCAGCAGTCGCCTCTGGTGGCTGTCGGCCCGGTGGCTGTGGTCGCCGCGGTCTTTTCCGGTGCCAAGGCGGTCACGCTGGGCAGCGTGCTCGTTGCGGCCATCGCCGTCTGGGCGACGCATCTCGGGCTGGGCCCGTTTGTGGCGGGTACGCCTGACGATGCCGCGCTCAGCATGCAGGCGCACGGTTTTGCCTTGGCGGCCTCGACGCTGCTGGTGGTCGCAGCCCGCGTCGAGCGCGAGCGCGCGGAGCAGAGCGCCCAAGGCTCGCAGGCCCTGTTCGAAACCCTGTTTCGCGGCAGCCCGATTCCCATGGTCATTGCCCGGTTGACCGACGGTCGCTTTTTCGAGGCAAATGAAGCCGCCCAGCGCCTTTTTGGCTATACGAGGGAAGAGGTCATCGGCAAGACCACGCTGGACCTCGGGACCTGGCCCAACACGACCGGCCGTGATGCGTTGATCCAACAGTTGCGCACGGCAGGGAGAGCGGATGATGTCGAGCTCCAGCTCCGACGCAGCGACGGCGCGCTGCTCGACGTGTTGTATTCCGCCCGTGTCGTGGAGTTTCAGGGACACCCATGCACCATCGCCACCATCCACGACATCACTGCTCGCAAGCAGGCGGCGGACCAGATCCGCGAAAGTGAATCGCGCTTCCGCTCGGTCTGGGAGACAACTTCCGATTCGGCGCTGATCGTCGACAGTCACAGCATCATCCGTTTCGCCAATCCTGCGATCAGTGAATTGACCGGCTACCGCACCGATGAAGTCGTCGGCCAGCCGCTCACCCTGCTTCAGCCTGATCGCATGAAGGGCCGGCATGAGCACGGCATGCAGCGCTATCTCGATTCGGGTGAACGCAGGCTGGACTGGCGTGGTGCCGAGATCATCGTGCGCCACCGCGACGGTCGCGATATCCCGGTCGAGATCGTGTTCTCCGAGATGCAGCTTGAAGGCGAGCGCTGTTTTGTCGGCTTCCTGCGCAACATCGAGAAGCGCAAGGCGGCCGAGCGTGCACTGCGCAAGTCCGAAGAACGGTTTGCCCGCGTGTTCAATTCCAGCCCGGGCCCCATCAACGTTGCCAACCTGAAGACAGGCATCTATCGCGAGGTCAACCCGGCCTGGAGCGATGTCTATGGCTGGGCGCGCGATGAAGCGGTGGGCAAATCGTCGGTTGATCTCGGCATCTGGTTGCGTGCGGAGGATCGGGCCGACATGCGCGGCGAATTGTTTGCCGGGCGCAAGGTGCGCGGGCGCGAGTACCGGGTGCGACGCAAGGATGGCCGTGCCATCGACATCCTGCTCGATGCCGAGCGCATCGACTGGGAGGGCGAGGAGGCCATCCTTGTGCAGACGACCGACATTTCCGCGCTCAAGGCCGCAGAGCAGGCAGCCCGCCGTTCCGATGAACGGTTCGCCAAGGTCTTCCATTCGAGTCCTGACGCCATCGTGATTTCTCGGCTCCAGGATGGCACCTACATTGACGTCAATGAAGCCTGGCAGAAGCTCTGCGGCTACAGCCGCGCCGACGTGCTGGGCCGCACCGCGCTGGATCTCGGCATCTGGGTCGATCCCGCTGATCGGCTCAAGCTGCTGGAGCGTTTGCAACAAGGTGCCACTGTGCGCGACTTCGAGTTCAAGTTGCGCCGCCGCGATGGCAGCGTTGCGCTTGCGCTGCTGTCCGGCGAGATCATCGAGGAAGGCGACGACCGGCTGCTCCTCGCGCTGCTGATGGACATCACCGAGAAGAAACGCGCCGAAGTGCAATTGCGCGAAAGCGAACGCCGCTTTGCCGATGTGCTCGAGGCCGCCGGCGAATACGTCTGGGAGACGGATCACGAATCGCGCTTCACCTTCGTTTCCGCGCGGGTGGAAAAGGTGCTGGGCTACAAGCCAGAGGAAATCATCGGCAAGAAATCGACCGACTTCATGCCGCCGGACGAGGTCGATCGCGTGCGCGAGTGGTTCCGCCACAACCATGTGCAGGGCCAGCCGCTGCGCGGCTTCGAACACATGTCACGCACCAAAGATGGCCGCATCATCTGGCAGCTGGTTTCCGCAGTTCCGGTATTCGACGCCGGCGGCAAGCGTCTCGGCAATCGCGGCACCGGCCTCGACATCACCGAGCGCAAGCTGGCCGAGCAGCGCATCGAGGAGTTGGCCACGCGCGACTCCCTGACCCTGCTGCCCAATCGCCGCCTGCTCACTGATCGTCTGTCGCAGGGCATTCTGTCAGCGCAGCGCAACGAAACCCTGCTTGCGGTCCTGTTCATCGACCTCGACCGATTCAAGACCATCAACGATTCATTGGGACACGCGGCTGGCGACGACTTGCTGAAGGGCGTCGCCCAGCGGCTGTCCGAACTCATGCGTCGTGGCGATACGCTGGCGCGCCTCGGCGGTGACGAATTCGTGGTGCTGCTCGAGCAGATGAAGGAGCCAGAAGACGCGGGGCTGGTCTCGCAGAAGATCATCAACGCGCTGTCCGAGCCGTTTGTCGTGGGTGGCCACGTGCTCAACACCTCGGCGTCGATTGGCGTGAGCGTGTTCCCGGGCGACGCTGTCGATGCCGACACGCTCATGCGCAACGCCGACATGGCCATGTACTTCGCCAAGGAGCGTGGCCGGCACAACTACCAGTTCTACTCGCAGGAAATGAATGCGCGTGCCATCGAACGCCTGACCATGGAGAACACGTTGCGCCATGCGGTCGACCGGGGTGAACTGGAGCTTCACTATCACCCCAAGTTCCGCCTGTCCGACGGCGTTCTGGTGGGTGCGGAGGCGCTGCTGCGCTGGCGCCATCCCACGCTGGGGCTGATCCAGCCCGACCGCTTCATCCCGGTGGCGGAAGAAACCGGTCTCATCGTTTCCATCGGTGAATGGGTGCTGGCCGAAGCCTGCGTGCAGGCGTCGGAGTGGAACAAGCGCGGCAATCTCATCCCGGTCGCGGTCAACCTGTCTGTCGGCCAGTTCAACAAGTCCCTGGCGCGCATGGTGCGCGACGCGCTGGTGTTCGCCGGGCTCACGCCGGGTGCGCTTGAGCTTGAGATCACCGAGAGCCTGCTCATGCGCAATGTCGATGAACACGCGCGCACCTTGCGGCAGATTTCCCAGTTGGGCGTACGTATCGCCATCGATGATTTCGGCACCGGCTACTCGTCGCTGGCCTATCTGCGCCGGTTGCACATCGACACCCTGAAGATCGACCAGAGCTTCGTCCGTGACGTGGAGAACAATCTCGACGACGCTGCCATCATCGAGGCTATCGTCGCCATGGCGCGAAGCCTGAAGCTCTCCGTCGTGGCCGAGGGTGTTGAGACAGCGCTGCAGCAGCGCACCCTGCGCGACCTGGGCTGCGACCATGGCCAGGGCTACTTCTTCAGCAAGCCGCTCCCCGCGGCCGAGTTCGAGGCTCGCTACCTCTCCTGAGCGGTGCCGCAGCGATCGTCCTGCGCCAGCCGGACCGAGCCGAAAGTTGTCGCGTTTCAATCCGGTGACCGATCCTCAGATTTCACTTTAATGCAACCCCGATTTTTGGTGGCCAATGTGGGCGTTTTGCAACACGCAAGCCACTGTTTTTTCGAGTTTTTTTGATGCGGAAAAATTACAGTTGCAAAGCTTTCAAAGCGCGCTATATAGTGTGACCCAGTGATCGAGAACACTATAGGTTGTGGAGAAGTCTGCACATTTTTTGTGCGGTTCCTGTGGATTTCTCTCGGCCAAACCGGCCTGCGGCTGTGGGTAAAGCGGTGCATTCTCTGTGGATGACATCCCCCCTGCCGCCCTGGGTTTTCGATGCAACACAATGATTTGAATACAAAAAAGCATTCTAGGAGACAACCCGATGCGCCTGGCTTCCGATACTTCCCCGACCCATCCCCTGGCCAACCCGCAAATGAGCCCTGCCCAGGACGGTCCGGAAAGTCGCTATAACGATTACAAAACCATCCGTCGCAACGGATCCATCGCGCCGTTCGAGCCGCAAAAGATCACCATTGCGCTGACCAAGGCATTCCTCGCTGTGGAAGGCGGGCAGGGTGCTGCGTCCGCACGCATCCGTGACATCTGCCTGCAACTGACCGAAAACATCATCAAGGCGCTCATGCGCAGCCATCCCAATGGCGGCATGTTCCATATTGAAGATATCCAGGATCACGTCGAGCTGGCCCTGATGCGCGGCGGCCACCACACCGTGGCGCGTTCTTATGTGCTGTATCGCGAGCAGCGCGCGCAGGAGCGCGCGAAGCAGCGTGATTCGCAGGCTGACGCCGTCAAGGCCGGCACGGCCGGCATCAATGTCTCCGTGCCCGGCGGCCATCGTCCGCTGGATGTTGAAGAGCTGCACGGCATCATTGTCGCGGCCTGTCAGGGCTATGGCGAGCATGTGAATCCCAAGGCCATTCTCGACTCCACGCTGCGCGACCTTTACGACGGCGTGCCGCTGGACGAAGTGTTCAAGGCCGCCACCCTGGCCGCGCGCACGATGATCGAGCAGGACCCGGACTATTCCAAGGTCACGGCCCGCCTGCTCATGCACCAAATCCGCAAGGAAGTGCTGGGCGAGGAAGTCTCGCAGGCCGCCATGGCCGAGCGCTATGCCGATTATTTCCCGCAATTCATCAAGAGAGGCATCGACGCCGAGCTGCTGGACGAGAAGCTGGCCCAGTACGACTTGGCCAAGCTGGGTGCCGCGCTGAAGAATGAGCGAGATCTGCAGTTCACCTATCTCGGTCTGCAGACCCTGTATGACCGTTACTTCCTGCACATCGATGACGTGCGCATCGAGCTGCCGCAGGCGTTCTACATGCGTGTCGCCATGGGCTTGGCACTCAATGAAGTGGATCGCGAAGCCCGCGCCATCGAGTTCTACAACGTGCTGTCCACGTTCGACTTCATGTCGTCCACGCCGACGCTCTTCAACTCCGGCACGCGTCGTTCGCAGCTGTCTTCCTGCTACCTCACCACGGTGGCTGACGATCTCGACGGCATCTATGAGGCGCTGAAAGAAAACGCGCTGCTCTCCAAGTTCGCCGGCGGCCTCGGCAACGACTGGACGCCGGTGCGCGCACTCGGCTCCTACATCAAGGGCACCAACGGCAAGTCGCAGGGGGTGGTCCCGTTCCTGAAGGTGGTGAACGACACCGCCGTCGCCGTGAACCAGGGTGGCAAGAGGAAGGGTGCCGTCTGCGCGTACCTCGAATCCTGGCACCTCGACATCGAGGAGTTCCTGGAGCTCCGCAAGAACACCGGTGACGACCGTCGTCGTACCCACGACATGAACACCGCCAACTGGATTCCCGATCTCTTCATGCGCCGCGTGATGGAGAACGCCGAGTGGACGCTGTTCTCTCCGTCCAACGTGCCCGACCTGCATGACAAGTTCGGCAAGGCGTTCGAGGAGGCCTATCTCAAGTACGAAGAGAAGACCCGCACCGGCGAATTGAAGCTGTTCAAGCGCATTCCCGCGACCACCCTGTGGCGCAAGATGCTCACCATGCTGTTTGAAACGGGCCACCCCTGGATCACGTTCAAGGACCCGTGCAACCTGCGCTCGCCGCAGCAGCACATCGGCGTCGTGCACTCGTCCAACCTCTGCACCGAGATCACGCTGAACACCAACGACAGCGAAATCGCCGTGTGCAACCTGGGCTCGGTGAACCTCGTCAACCACATGAAGGACAACGGCAAGGGCGGGCGCGAGCTCGACCACGTCAAGCTGAAGTCGACCATCAGCACCGCCATGCGCATGCTGGACAACGTCATCGACATCAACTACTACGCGGTCAAGAAGGCGCGCGACTCCAACCTGCGTCATCGTCCGGTCGGCCTCGGCATCATGGCCTTCCAGGATTGCCTGCATGAGCTGCGTATCCCGTACGCCTCGCAGGAAGCGGTCGAGTTTGCCGATCGTTCGATGGAAGCCGTCTGCTACTACGCCTACTGGGCCTCCACCGAGCTCGCAGCAGAGCGCGGCAAGTACTCCAGCTATCGTGGCTCGCTGTGGGATCGCGGCATCCTCCCGCAGGACACGCTGAAGCTGCTCGCCGAAGAGCGCGGAGGCTACGTCGAAGTCGACATGTCCGAGAGCATGGACTGGTCGGCGCTGCGTGCCCGCATCCGTGACTACGGCATGCGCAACTCCAACTGCGTCGCCATCGCGCCCACCGCCACCATCAGCAACATCATCGGCGTGTCGGCCTGCATCGAGCCCACGTTCCAGAACCTCTTCGTGAAGTCCAACCTGTCCGGTGAATTCACGGTGGTGAACGACTATCTCGTGCGTGACCTGAAAGCGCTCAACATGTGGGACGAAGTCATGGTCGCCGACCTCAAGTACTTCGACGGCTCGCTCGGCAAGATCGATCGTGTGCCGCAGCACCTGCGTGATCTCTATGCCACCGCGTTCGAAGTCGACACCCAGTGGATCATCGAGGCCGCCGCGCGTCGCCAGAAGTGGATCGACCAGGCCCAGTCGCTGAACATCTACATGGCCGGCGCATCCGGCAAGAAGCTGGACGACACCTACAAGCTCGCGTGGCTGCGCGGTCTCAAGACCACGTACTACCTGCGCACGCTGGGCAAATCCAGCGCCGAGAAATCCACCGGTCGTGGCGGCGAGCTGAATGCCGTGCCCGTCTCCGGCGGCATGACCGGCATGGGTGCTGTCGCAGCCGCGCCCGCCAGCGTGATGGCGGCAATGTCTGACGGCGGCGCCGGCGAGGGGGCTGCCGAAGGCGCCAAGTTCTGCTCCATCGACAACCCCGAGTGCGAGGCGTGCCAGTAATCGGCGCACACGCCACCCGGACAAGGATCAATACTCACTCATGACCCAACGCCGCACCGTCCGCAGAAAGGCCCGCCCGCCGCGCAACCGGCGGGAGCGGCCCCTCCGGACAGCGGCGCGGGATTGAACCAGGAGAACCCGGCGTCATCTACACCCATGGCAGGACCGAATCAGCAGCACGTTGCAGGGCACCCGCAAGACAGCAGCAGGCAGTAGGGCAGCAAGCAGCAGGCAGCACGTACGAGGCAGGAATGCAGTAGTGGCACCGAAAGCGGTTCAACTGAAACTTGAACAGGAGATTAAGGAATGGGTTACTGGACCATCGACCTTCAGCTTTCCAGAGTGCAGCGCAGTGACAACGGCAAGGAAGCCGCCGTCACCATCGCCGTACGCCGCCAGCAGGACCACTTCGATGAAGTGGTGCATTTCGAAGCGGAAGTCATGACTGATCCTTCCCTCAACGACAACGATGTGCTGCATGGTGTCTTCATGAGCCGGCAGTTCGACGAATGGATGAACGAGGACTATCCGCACATCGTTCACTGAAACCCGCGGGAGAACCCCGGCGGCCGGCGCCAAACAGCCCGGCCGGTGGCGGCGCTCCCCCTGCAGCAATACCATTACGGCAACACTTTTGCAGCAACACCCTGGCAGTAACACCTCTGAAAGGAGGGGCAAGATGGTCTTTCACGTTTATCAGGATGTCCGCAACGAATGGCGCTGGTATCTGCGCAGCCCCGCCGGCGCGCAGCTCGCCACCTCGGGCGAGGGCTATGCCCGCCGCGCCGACTGTGTCGCCGCCATCCAGCGACTGCAGGCATCGTTTCGCCGCGAGGACGCCTCGATCGTGACCGACAACATCACGCCCCTCTCCCACATGGCCAGTGCTGGGCGGTTCGCCAGCGCGGTTGCACGGGGCTGAGGTCAGGTACAGCTTCAACGGCCCGCAAGGACCATGCAGTACACCGGCAGCCCGGCTCCCCTCTTGGTGAGTAACTACTCCTTCCTCGTTGGGAGGGGGGTCGGGATCGTTGGTGCGAGGACGCGGAGGGCCTGACCGGAATTTCCGTCGACCTCTGCTAGCCTCTGCAGCAACCGCGACTTTCGAATATTCGCACCCGCAAGACCGAACCGATTTCCGCAGCACGCATTCCGCAACTTAGGTATTCAGCAAGCAACCAAACGTATTCGGCAATCCGCAATTTCATAACAAGACACACGCAACATCAGGAGCGAACAACACATGTTGACCTGGGACGAAACCCCCGCCACGACGCCTGCCACGCCCGCCCGCGCAGCAGCCCCGCAACCCATGCTGCAGCCCGCCGTGACGGGCGCTGCCGCCATGGCCGCCGCCCCGGCGGACGTTGAAGACGTTGGCCTGCATGCCGACCGCTTCGCCCGCGTGCGTGCGGAAGACAAGCGCGTCATCAACGCCAAGACCGACGTCAACCAGCTCGTCCCCTTCAAATACAAGTGGGCCTGGGAAAAGTACCTCGCCGGCTGCGCCAACCACTGGATGCCGCAGGAAGTGAACATGAACCGCGACATCGCCACGTGGAAGAACCCCAACGGGCTCACCGACGACGAGCGGCTCATCATCAAGCGCAATCTCGGCTTCTTCGTCACTGCCGACTCGCTCGCCGCCAACAACATCGTGCTCGGCACCTATCGCCACATCACCGCACCCGAGTGCCGCCAGTACCTGCTCCGCCAGGCGTTCGAGGAGGCCATCCACACCCACGCCTACCAGTACATCGCCGAGAGCCTGGGCCTGGATGAATCCGAGATCTTCGCCGCCTACAAGGAAGTGAAGTGCATCCGCGACAAGGATGATTTCCTCATCCCCTTCATCGATGTGCTGACCGACCCCAACTTCAAGACCGGCACGCCCGAGACCGATGCCGCGCTCCTGAAGTCGCTCATCGTCTTCGCCTGCATCATGGAAGGCCTCTTCTTCTATGTTGGCTTCGTGCAGATCCTGGCGCTGGGCCGCCAGAACAAGATGACCGGTGCCGCCGAGCAGTACCAGTACATCCTGCGCGAC
>JANRIX010000037.1:0-1512 GCA_033764435.1 Burkholderiales bacterium | reverse complement strand
TCAACCCGCTTACGAACCACGTAGAGTTTCCGCTCGAACTGGGCTTCATTGAGCACGTCGCGGGCGATAAAGATCTGCCGCATGAACGGCTCGGTGCTGCGCGCCACCGGCCCGATGGCATCGCTCTTCACCGGCACATCGCGCCAACCCAGCAGCCGCAAGCCTTCTTCGGCAATCACCTTCGCGAATAACTGCTCGCACTGCTGCCGGCGATCGGCCAGAGGCGGCAGGAACACCATGCCCACGCCATACTCGCCGGCGCCCGGCAATGCCACGCCGACATCGCCGGCCGCGCGTTTCAAAAACTCATGCGGAACCTGGAGGAGAATGCCCGCGCCGTCACCGGTGCACGGGTCGCAGCCCTGCGCGCCGCGGTGGGTCAGATTCTCCAGAATCTGCAGCCCCTGCTGGACGATCGTGTGAGATCTTTGGCCTTGAATATTGACCACAAAGCCCACCCCGCACGAGTCCTTTTCGTGTTCAGGGTCATAGAGGCCTTGCTTCGGTGGAAGCCCGGGTATCCGCATCATGGCAATCTCGTGTCGCTAGGAAGAAGGTGATGACTTCGCGGTCAGCGGCCACTCATACATGCAGAGGCAAGCACGCGATATCGTGTCGTTTTATTGGCAGTCTCTCTCTCGTTCTTTTCTGCACCGCACCTTACTGGATGGGCTCCCGCCCTGTCAAGATTACACAGGCCGATCCGGGCCCCGTTTGCTTGACTTTGTTTACTCCACTGCCCTACCATCCGCGGCATGTCGAACGGACACAGCACCTCGACCATCAACAGCATGGCAGACGTCTGGGAGGCGTATCGCGCCGAACTCGACGGGGTCGAGCATCAGGTTCGTCAGAACCTCGACTCCAGCGTCACCCTCGTCAATACGGTTGCAGCCCACATCCTGAGCAGCGGGGGCAAGCGCGTCCGTCCGCTTCTACTTTTGCTATCGGCCCGTCTCTGCGGCTATCCCGGTCGCGAACATCATCAGCTCGGCAGCCTGGTTGAATTTATTCATACGGCCACCCTGCTGCATGACGATGTGGTCGACGAAGCCGATATCCGCCGTGGCCGCCGCACCGCCAGAAAGGTCTGGGGCAACCAAATCAGCATCCTTGTCGGCGACTATCTCTACTCCAAAGCCATGGCGCAGATCGTGGAGTTTCGCAGCCACGGCATGAATGAAGTCCTCGCCGAAGCCTGCACCAAGATGGCGGAAGGGGAAGTGCTTCAGCTCTATTACAACGGCAACCCCTCGATGCCGGAATCCGACTACATCAAGATCGTCGAGCATAAGACTGCGGGCCTGATCGCCGCCGCCTGCCGCATGGGCGCCATCCTCGCCGACGCCTCCGAAGAGAAACAGTCCGCGTTGTTCCGCTTCGGCCAGTATCTGGGCATCGCCTTCCAGGTAGCCGACGACACGCTCGATTACAATGCCGACGGCGAACGTTTAGGGAAAACGCTGGGACAAGATTTGCGACAGGGCAAGGCAACGCTGCCGTTGCTCCATC
>JANRIX010000042.1:0-24058 GCA_033764435.1 Burkholderiales bacterium | reverse complement strand
TCGCTGGTGCAGTGGCAGTGGTCAGCATGTCTTCCGGCAGCGCCAGCACCACCGGTCCCTTGCGACCCGACTGCGCGACATGGAAGGCATGGCTCACGTATTCCGCCACGCGATCCGCGCGATCGATCTGGCCCACCCACTTTGCGAGCGGGCCGAACATCTGGCGATAGTCCACTTCCTGGAACGCCTCGCGATCGGTGCAGTCGCTGCCGATCTGGCCGATGAACAGGATCATCGGTGTCGAATCCTGGAACGCGGTGTGCACGCCGATGGAGGCATTGGTGGCGCCGGGGCCGCGCGTGACCATGCAGATGCCGGGCTTCCCGGTCAGCTTGCCGTACGCCTCGGCCATGTTGGCGGCACCCCCTTCCTGGCGGCAGACGATGGTCCTGATGCGGTCTTTGACGTCATGCAGGCCGTCGAGCACGGCGAGATAGCTTTCGCCGGGCACGCAGAATACGTGATCGACATCCTGTTGCACGAGTGCGTCGACCAGCACGTGGCCAGCGAGGCGGGAGGAATCGGAGTTTTTGGAGTTGGACATTTGGGAAGAGGAGAGCGGGCCGGAAACAATTCACGGATAAGCGTAAGCCGAAACAATTCATTTACAGAACGCAACATCGGGTTAACCGCAGGACGCTGGAATACGAACCACCGAATTCCACCACCAAGGATGCTCCCATGATGCTGTTCCGTTCCGTCCTGACCGGTTTCATTTCGACGTTGCTGGTGCTGACCCTTGCCGCCTGCACGGCGGAAGGCCAGAAGAGCAACGTTTCCAAGCTGCGCGTGTTCAATGCCGTGCATGAATCCAGCGCGCTCAGGGTCAATGCCAGCGAGGACGGCGATATTGTCGCCCAATTGACCCCGGCCACGCTGGCGGCCTACAAGGAGGTCAAGAGCGGTTCGCAAACCATCAAGGTCTACACCAACGCTGGCACCCAGATTCTCGAGTCGTCAGCAAATCTGGGGCAGGATGGCAAGCAGCTTCTCGTCATTGCCGGCACGCTCGGCAACTACCAAGGCTATCTGGTCGATGACAGCTATTCCAGCCCGGCCGATGGGAAGGCGCTGGTCCGCGTCATGCACAGCGCGATTGGTGTCGGCACGCTGGACGCCTATCTCACCTCTCCTTCCGAGGACATCACCCAGGTCAACGCCACGGTCAGCTCGCTGGCCACCCGATCGACCGGCAGCTTCTTCGAAGTCACGGCAGGCACGTACAAGCTGCGCCTGACACCAGGCGGCAGCAAGGACGTGATCTACGAGTCCGACACCATCACGCTGGCCAGCAAGCAGGTGGCGTCGTTCCTCGCCTATCCGACGGGCAGCGGCAAGCTTGTGGGTGTCTCCCAGCTGGCGCATGACGACGTGGGCGCGGCGACCACACTGGCTTCGAAAGTGGCGCGCTTCAAGTCGGCGAATGGTGTTCCCGGCGCCACCTACAACGTGTTGGTCGATGGCGTGTTGCGACTGGCCGGCATTCCCCAGCCGGGCCTGTCGAGCTACCAGGGCATCGCGTCGGGCAGCCGCCAGATCCGCATCGAACCGACCACCACGCCCGGCACGGCCATCGCGGCAACCACGCTCAATTTCGAGCCGGCGCGCGAATACACCTTGCTGACCGTGGGCACCGCCGCGTCCGCCAGCGTGGTCGCTATCGCCGACAGCACCCAGACTGCCAGCACCAACAAGGTCCGGCTGCGCGTCATCAATGCCGTGGCCGGTGGCGATCCGGTGAACCTGCTCATCAACTTCACCACGTCCACGAGCAACATCCCGGCACCTTCCGCATCCCGCTATGTCGAGCTCGACATCGGCACCTACAACATCGCCGTGAGCTCGGCCAACAGCGGCGTCACCCTGCTGTCCATTCCGGCGCAGGAGTTCGACAGCGACGACATCAACAAGATGTTCGCCATCCTGCTCACCGGCGCCCCTGGCGCGATCCAGGCCGTGCTGCTCTCGGACAATTGACATGGCCTTGACCGCCACCCCATGCGAATATTCGCCATCGGGCAGCCAGCAGGCGGCCCGGTCTTCGCGCCGACCCCACATGGAAACCCGCAAACTCATCCTCATCGTCGACGACGACCACGACATTCGCAATCTCCTCAGGGATTACCTCGAGACGCATGGCTTCATCGTGGTCGCCGCCGCCAATGGCCGGGAAATGGCGAGGCTGCTCGCAGCCAATCCGGTGGACCTCATCATTCTCGATCTCATGATGCCGGGTGACGACGGCCTCACGCTGCTGAAGCGCGAACGCCAGCGCTCGCAGTTGCCGGTCATCATCCTGTCCGCACGCGGCGAGGAGGCGGACAATTCATCGGCCTCGAACTCGGCGCGGATGACTTCGTCGCCAAGCCCTTCAAGCCGCGCGAGCTGCTGGCGCGCGTGCGCAGTCTGCTTCGGCGGATGGACGCCGCCGGCCAGGTGCAGGAGGTGGCCGATGAGCGCAACTACCGCTTCATGGGCTGGGAGGTGGATGTGCGCATGCGCAAGCTGCGCGATCCCGAGGGCAGAGACGTCATCCTCACCACGGGCGAGATGCGCCTGCTCATGGCGCTGGTGTCCAAGCCCAATCGCGTGCTGTCGCGTGACTGGCTGCTGGAGACGACGCAGGGCCGCGAAAGCGGGCCGTTCGATCGCAGCATCGATGTGGTCATGTCGCGCCTGCGCCAGCGCCTGCGCGACGATCCGGCGGCACCGTCCATTATCCAGACCGTGCGCGGCGAAGGCTATCTCTTCCTGCCCAGGGTCGAGCGCGTCTGATGGCGCAGGGCATCCTTCCCTGGTTTGCGCGCCTTGCACCGCGCTCGCTTTTCTGGCGCGTGCTCGTGCTGGTCGCGATTGGATTGATGCTCTTGCAGGGTATCGGTTTCTACCTCACCACCCGCGAGCGCGATCGCATCGTCGAGTTTTCCGCCGACACCTTCATGCTGGATCGCTTCCTGCAGCTGGTCGAGGTCGTGGATGCGCTGCCCGTCGACCAGCGCGGCCGGGTGCTGAGCCTCTTCGAACGCTCGCCAGTGCGTTATGAACTGCGCGCCCAGCCGCCGGATGTGGTGCCAGATGGCGCAAGTGATCCGCGCGCGAAGTCGCTGGCGAACCGGCTGCGGCAGCGCCTGGGGGATGATCGTCCCATCATGGCGCAGATGCGGCAGATCGAGTTCGAGCCGGTGCGCAAGTACTTTCCCGGCGACCGGGCGGACGGCCCACGCGATGCCGCATTTGATTCGCGCATTCTGGTGCCGCGCTCGGAGGACACGCCGCTGGCACGCGGCGAGGGTGTCATGCCTGCCCGGCCCGTGCCAGGACCGCAGCCGCAGACCAAGCCGCTGGGCGCGATCCCGCTGCAGAGAGCCGCAGCCGTCGAGGTGGCGGTCAAACTCAGCGACGGCAAATGGCTGGCGCATACCATCGGCGTGGTGCATCGGCGTCCGGCGTTGCCACCGCCCAACTACCAGGGCTGGACCTACACGCTGATCGGTGTGCTCATCATCGCGCTGGCCGCTGCAGTCGCCGTGGTCTGGCCGCTCCGCCAGTTTGCCCGCCGGGTCGATGCGTTTGCTGCTGATCTTTCGCTTCCATCGATGCCCGAGCGCGGGCCGAATGAAGTGGTGAGTGCCACGCGTGCCCTCAATCGTTTGCATGAACGACTCAGCACTTTGCTCCGCTCACGCACCGACATGCTCACCGCCGTGTCGCACGATCTCAAGACGCCGGTCACGCGATTGCGCCTGCGGGCAGAGTCGCTGGCTGAAGGTGAACTCAAGGAAAAAATCAATCGCGATCTGGACGAGATGGAGGCACTCATCGCCGCCACGCTGGACTACTTTCGTGCCGGCACGCCCAGTGATGCACCGGCGGTTCTCAATCTGACTCATCTGGTTGCGGAGATCGTCAACGACACGCCGCAGTGGCGCGACAGCGTCTCGGTATCGGCAGCGGGACCGGTCATGGCGCGCGCCAGCGTCGTGGGCCTGCGCCGCATTCTCGCCAACCTCATCGACAACGCAGTCAAATATGGCGGTAGCGCGGACATCGAGGTAAGAGCGTCGGGCGGTCGCGCCGAAGTCGTCATCCGCGATCCGGGGCCAGGCATCCCCGACAGCGAGCTTGAACGCGTGTTCGAACCGTTCTATCGTATTGAAGGATCGCGCAATCGCGACAGTGGCGGTTCCGGCTTGGGGCTGGCCATCGCACGCGAACTGGCACGTGCCGCAGGCGGTGACATCCAGCTTTGCAACACGAACCCGGGGCTCATTGCCACATTGAGCCTGCCTGAAGAGAAAGCCTGATCGCTCAGGAAAGCAGCGGGCGCACCACCTCGGCCATTCGCTCGCCCAACGCAACATGCGCCGGCGCGTCCAGATGCACGCCGTCCACGTCGCTCGCGGTCACCACCGTGCCGGCATCGAAGAAGTGGCAGGACAGCTCCTCAGCCAGCGCTCGATATGCGCTAGCCAGCCCCACGCACTTCAGTTCGCCTCCCGCGAATTTGGGCGCAATGGTCCCGGCAGGGCGGCTGATGGCAGGCGGACACATGATCAGCACCGGCGGCACCGGCATGCCCGGCTCGATGGGTGCTTCGCGGATGGTTTTCACAACACGCGCCATGCCCCGCGACGCATGCCAGGCGTTGTGCGGGTGCATGGACTGGAAGTCGTTGGTCCCCAGCATCACGATCACCAGGCCAAGTGGCGAGTGCTTTTCGATGATCTGCCCGAGCTCGTTGAGGCCATTGCGGCCCGGCAGGAATGGATCGTCGAACACGGTTCGCCGGCCATTCAAACAATCCTCCAGCACGCGAATATTGTTCGAGTCTCGCGCTGGGCGATCCGCCTCAGCGCGCGTCGCATGCGACGCGAATTCCGCTTTGGCTCCCTTCGGGACCGCCTCCGGCGTCCAACCAGAGTCCCCCGGACTCTGGTTGGACGCGCATCCTGCGTTCAATTTGCATTCCATGACAGTCGGCCAACGCACGCCGAACCGATGCCGCTCGCGGGTGCCCGGATTGATGCCCCAGGACAGGGAATCGCCGTAAACGAGTATCTGCAGCATGGTGGTTGCCTCATCGGGGTAGCCGTAGAAGGAATTCTCCCACGACGATTGCCCGGACAGCAGGTGAAGCGCTTCGGGTAAAATCCGCGTTTACCGTCCATTCACCTACTGTTACCGTTGGGACTCAACTTGAATACACTCATGCACGCCAGCGCCGCCTGGCTCTCCCGCTCGGGACTTTCCATGTTCGCCGCGGCCTGCACCGCCCTCCTGCTGGTCGGCTGCACGGCCGAAGGGCAGAAGCAGAACGTCGCCAAGGTCCGCGTGTTCAATGCGGTCTTCGAATCGCCTGGCGTCAAGGTGTCGGTGCCTGAGAAGGACCTGGCCAACAATCTCGCCTACGAGGGCCGCAGCAGCTACGTGGATGTCACCAGTGGAACGCTGCCATTCACCATCACCAGCGCATCCGGCACCAAGCTCGCCGAATTGAATTTCTCCCTGGGTAACGAGCGTCCGGCGACCTTCGTCATCACTGGCATCGGCAGCACCTACGGTGGCCTCGTGTTCGACGATCTGGTCAATCCACCGCAGGACGGCCGCGTGCGCGTGCGCTTCGCTCATGCCGCATCGGGCGTGATCCCGCTGGATGCTTATGTCACCCGCCCGGGCGAGGACCTTGCCAGTTTGTTCCCGACCTATTCGGCGCAGCTCGGCCTGTTCACCAACTTCTCCGAATTCAATGCCGACACCTACGTGCTGCGCCTGACGATCAGCGGCACCAAGGATGTCGTGTATGAATCCGATCCCATCGTGATGGCCAGCCGAGACATGATTACGCTGATGGCCTATTCCAGCGGCAGCAATCGCATGGTCAAGGCGGCCCGTCTTTCGCACGCCTCCGACGGAGCGATGACCCTGTTGCCGACCAAGCTTGCGCGGGTGCGCGTGGCGAATGCGGTCACGGCACCGATCGATGTGCTGCTCGATGGCACCTCCCAGGGCACCAACATCGCCCAGGCGGCGTACTCGACTGGTTTCAACGTGCAGGCGACCGGCGCCCGCACGATCCGCATCGATGCCAATGCCACGGCCGGTACGGCGCTTGCCAGCGGAACGTTCAATTTCATCCCCGGTCGCGACTACACCATCCTGGCGACGGGTTCGGGCACGGCGGCGACGCTTACCCAGATTCTCGACACCACGCTGTCCGCCAATGCCAGCACGCGCATCCGCATGCGGGTCATCAACGGCGTGGTCGGCGGCGAGACAGCCGAGCTGAAAGTGGGCACAACGGTGTTGTCGACCGCTGCCGTCGGTGCCGCCGGCAGCTACGGCGAGTTCGATGTCGGCACGTTCGATGTGACGGTCACCGGTACGGGTTCTGGCGCCTCGTACTATTCCCAGAGCCAACGCGTGTTCACTGCGGCCGAGTACAACGTGCGCTATGCCGTGCTGGTCTCCGGCACGCCGGGCAACATCAAGGCGGAACTCGTCGCCGAGTGATGCCCCTCGCCCGAGCATGACAAAGGGCGGCCCAGGCCGCCCTTTGTGATTGCACCTTTCGGTGCTGGATCAGCCCGGCAGCTTGTAATCCTTGAACTGCTGGCGCAACTGCAGTTTCGAGATCTTGCCCGTGGCCGTGTGCGGCAGCTCGTTCACGAAGGTCACGTCGTCCGGGATCTGCCACTTGGCGATCTTGCCTTCGTAGAACTTGAGCAAGTCCTCGCGGCTCACTTCCTGACCGGCGCGCTTGACCACCACCAGCAGCGGACGCTCCTCCCACTTCGGGTGATGCACGCCGATGACGCCTGCTTCGGCCACGGCAGGATGGGCCATCGCGACGTTTTCGAGGTCGATCGAGCTGATCCATTCGCCGCCTGACTTGATCACGTCCTTCGAGCGGTCGGTGATCTGCAGGAATCCATCCGGATCGATGGTGGCCATGTCGCCTGTCGGGAACCAGCCGTCCTTCAGCGGTGAGCCGCCTTCGTTCCGGTAGTAGTCCTGGATGACCCACTGGCCTTTCACCAGCAGATGCCCGGCGGACTTGCCGTCCCTGGGCAGTTCCTTTCCGTCGTCATCGATCAGCTTGAGATCCAGCCCGTAGAACGTGCGTCCCTGATTGAGCGAAAGCTTGAACCGCTCTTCCGCAGTCAATGAAAGATGCTTCTCCTTCGGTGTGTTCAGCGTGCCCAGCGGGCTCATTTCGGTCATGCCCCAAGCATGCAGCACTTGCACACCAAAGTCCTCCTGGAAGCTCCGGATCATGGCGGGTGGCGCGGCCGAGCCGCCGATGACCGTGTACTTGAGGGTGGAGAACTTGAGGTTGTGTTGCTTGAGATGATTGAGCAGGCCGAGCCAGACCGTGGGCACGCCGGCGGAGTAGTTGACTTTCTCCTGCTCCATCAACTGATAAACGCTTGCCCCATCCAGTGCCGGGCCGGGAAACACCAGCTTGGAGCCTGTCAGCGGTGCGGCATAGGGAATGCCCCAGGCATTGACGTGGAACATCGGCACCACCGGCAGAATGACGCTGCGCGAGGACATGTTGAAGACATCCGGCAGGCTGACGGCGAAGCCATGCAGCACCGTCGAGCGATGGGAATAAAGCACGCCCTTCGGGTTGCCGGTCGTGCCGGAGGTGTAGCAGAGACAGGCCGCGGTGTTTTCGTCGAATGTGGGCCAGACGTAGTCGTCCTTCTCCGCGTCCACCAGATCCTCGTAGCACAACAAATTCTCGATCTTGGCCGGCGGCAGGTGTGCGTGGTCGGTCATGGCGACCCAGGCACGCACATTGGGACAGTGCGGCGCGATCTTCTCCACGAGCGGGGTGAAGGTCAGGTCGAAGAAGATGATCCCGTCTTCCGCATGATTGATGATGTAGAGGAGCTGCTCCGGGAAGAGCCGGGGGTTGATGGTGTGGATGATGGCGCCCGAGCCGGACACGGCGTAGTACAGCTCCATGTGCCGGTAGCCGTTCCAGGCGATGGTGGCCACCCGGTCGCCCGCTTTGACCTTGAGGTGCTTCAGCGCGTTGGCCAGCTGGCGCGAACGGCGGCCCAGATCACGGTAGGTGTAGCGGTGAATGTCGCCTTCAACGGTGCGCGACACGATCTCGGTGTCGGCGTGGTTCTTTTCCGCATGGGTGAGCAATGCCGAAATCATGAGCGGCATCTGCATCATCAAGCCTTGCATGTTCGTCTCTCCTCGATATTTTTTGTGATGGCCGCGCGCCTGTTCTTGTCTGGACGACAGCGCGTCGGCGGGACTTGCCAGACTCAGACAGCCATCAGCCGGGCCAGTTCTCCCGGTGTGGCGATCCCCCGTTCGGTGATGATACCGGTCACCAACCGCGCCGGGGTGACGTCGAATCCCGGGTTGGCAGCAGGCGATGCGTCAGGCAGGACCTGGATGGATGCGGGCCGGCCCGCGCTGTCCAGGCCGCGAACATGGCGGAGCTCGTCCGCCGAGCGTTCCTCGATCTCGATTTCCCGGAGCGCATTGCCGATGGAGAGGTCAATGGTGGGCGAGGGCACGGCGGCGTAGAAGGGCACGTTGTTGTCGTGCGCCGCCAGGGCTTTCAGGTAGGTGCCGATCTTGTTGCACACATCACCCTGACGGGTGACCCGGTCCGCGCCCACGATCACCATGTCCACGCGTCCATGCTGCATGAGGTGGCCGCCTGCGTTGTCAGCGATGACGGTGTGGGGCACGCCGTGCTCCCGCAGCTCCCACGCGGTGATCAGACCCTGCTTGCGCGGGCTGGTCTCATCGACCCAGACGTGGATGCGAATATTCGCGTCGTGCGCCTGGTAGATGCCGGAGAGCGCCGTGCCCCAGTCGACGGTCGCCACCCATCCCGCGTTGCAGTGGGTGAGGATGTGAACTGTTGCGCCATGCTTGCTTTCCGCCAGTCCGCGGATGATGGGCAGCGTGTGCCGACCGATGGCGTGGTTGAGAGCCACATCTTCGTCGGCGATACGTTGGGCCTCCGTCCATGCTGCCTCGGCCCGCTCCGCCACCGAGAACCCTTGCGAATACTCGCAGATGCGCTTGAGCGCCCAGGCCAGATTGACGGCTGTGGGTCGCGTGGCGAGCAGGGTGCTGCGCGCGGCATTCAGGGCGGCATCCGAAGCATCGTCCCGCAAGGCCAGCGCGATACCGAACGCGGCCGTCACGCCGATCAGCGGCGCACCGCGAACCTCCATGGTGCGAATGGCGTGGGCCAGTTCCGGCATGGAGCGGGCTGTCTTGAGCGCGAACTCGTGTGGCAGGCTCGTCTGGTCTATGTAGCGCACCTCGCCGGTCGCCGGATCGCCGATGATGGCGCGATGGTGCTGTCCGTTCACGTTCATGGCCGCATTCTAGCTGAGTGAAGGACGGTCAAATTTTGAGCACAGGGGCTGTTCGGCTATAATCTCAATTTCCAACTTGGGGTTCGCCATGACCAAGTACATCTTCGTGACCGGCGGCGTGGTCTCCTCCCTTGGCAAAGGGATCGCCGCAGCGTCTCTCGCCGCCATCCTCGAATCGCGCGGCATCAAGGTTTCCCTCGTCAAGCTCGATCCGTACATCAATGTCGACCCCGGCACGATGTCGCCTTTCCAGCATGGCGAGGTGTTCGTCACCGACGACGGCGCGGAAACCGATCTCGACCTCGGCCACTACGAGCGGTTCATCACCGCCAAGATGAAGAAGTCGAACAACTTCACCACCGGCCAGATCTACGAGCGCGTCATCAACAAGGAGCGCCGCGGCGACTATCTCGGCGGCACGGTGCAGGTCATCCCGCACATCACCGACGAGATCAAGATGTCCATCAAGGCCGCCACGGCTGATGCCGAGGTCGGCATCATCGAGATCGGCGGCACGGTGGGCGACATCGAATCGCTCCCGTTCATCGAAGCCATCCGCCAGCTTGGCCTGGAAGAAGGTCGCGAGAACTCCTGCTACATCCACCTGACTCTGGTGCCCTACCTGCCCGCCGTCGGCGAGATCAAGACCAAGCCCACGCAGCACAGCGTGAAGGAACTGCGCAGCATTGGTATCCAGCCGGATGTCGTCATGTGCCGCAGTGACCGCCCGCTGCCGGACGACGAGCGCCGCAAGATCGCGCTTTTCACCAATGTCGACACGGGTGCGGTCATTTCCGCCTATGACGTCAACTCGATCTACAAAATTCCCAAGGTGCTGCACAAGCAGGGCCTGGATGAAATCGTCTGCCGCAAGCTCGATCTCACGCCGCGCCCGGCCGATCTGTCCATGTGGGACAAGATCGTCGAAGCGCTCGAGAACCCGGACTACGAGATCAACCTCGCCATGGTCGGCAAGTACGTCGACCTCACCGACTCCTACAAGTCGCTGTCCGAGGCGCTGATCCACGCCGGCATCCACACCCGCACCAAGGTCAAGATCCACTACATCGACTCGGAAGCCATCGAGAAGGATGGCGTCGGTGCGCTGGCCGGCATGGATGCGATCCTCGTGCCCGGCGGCTTCGGCAAGCGCGGCACGGAAGGCAAGATCGCCGCCGTGAAGTTCGCACGCGAGAACAAGATTCCCTACCTCGGCATTTGCTTGGGCATGCAGATTGCCACCATCGAATTTGCTCGCAACGTGGTGGGACTGGCGAACGCCAACTCCACCGAGTTCGATCCCGAGACGCCGCATCCGGTCGTGGCGCTGATCACCGAATGGCAGGGCCATGATGGCAAGGTCGAGCGCCGTGATGCCAGCTCCAACATGGGCGGCACCATGCGTCTCGGATCGCAGCCCTGCACGGTTCGCGAGGGTACGCTCGCCCATCGCATCTACCAGAGCACCACGGTGAGCGAGCGCCATCGCCATCGCTACGAGGTCAACAATCACTACGTGCCGCGCCTCGAAGCAGCGGGGCTGGTGGTGAGTGCGCGCACCAATGCCGAGGCTTTGACCGAAATGGTGGAGCTGGACCCCGCCAAGTTCGGCCATCCCTGGTTCTACGGTTGCCAGTACCACCCCGAGTTCAAGTCCACGCCTCGCGAAGGGCATCCGCTGTTCATTTCGTTCGTGAAGGCTGCGCTGGAACAGCGCAAGCGCACGCACGGCGAATCCGGCTTGCGCGTGGTCGCAGGTACGGCAACGAAGAGTTCATCATGAAGCTATGCGGTTTTGATGTCGGGCTGGACAAGCCCTTCTTTTTGATTGCGGGCCCGTGCGTGGTCGAGAGCGAGCAGCTCCAGATCGAAACCGCCGGCCGGCTGAAGGAAATCACCACCAAGCTGGGCATTCCGTTCATCTTCAAGTCGTCGTACGACAAAGCCAACCGCAGCTCGGGCAAATCATTCCGCGGTCCCGGCATGCAGGAGGGGCTCCGCATCCTCTCCGAAGTGCGCCGGCAGTTGAACGTGCCCATCCTGACCGACGTGCACACAGAGCAGGAAGTGCCGGAAGTTGCTTCGGTCGTGGACGTGTTGCAGACGCCTGCCTTCCTCTGCCGCCAGACCGACTTCATCCATGCGGTGGCCCGCAGCGGCAAGCCGGTCAACATCAAGAAGGGCCAGTTCCTGTCGCCGCATGAAATGAAGAACGTGGCCGACAAGGCGCGCGATGCCGCCGCACAGGTGGGCGCCACGGACACCATCATGGTGTGCGAGCGCGGCGTGTCCTTCGGCTACAACAATCTTGTCTCGGACATGCGTTCGCTGGCCATCATGCGCGAAACCGGCTGCCCGGTCGTGTTCGATGCCACGCATTCGGTGCAGCTGCCGGGAGGGCAGGGGACCGCCTCGGGTGGGCAGCGTGAACATGTGCCGGTGTTGGCGCGTGCCGCCATTGCCACGGGTGTGTCGGGTGTCTTCATGGAGACGCATCCCGATCCCGCCAAGGCGCTGTCCGATGGTCCCAACGCCTGGCCGCTGCCGCACATGGAAGATCTGCTCGCCACGCTCAAGGAGGTCGATCTCCTGGTGAAGAAGCACGGATTTGCCGAGCAGCGCCTGGGTGCAAAGTGAAAGTGGTCCGCAGCCATGAGTTCCGGTCCGAGCGTGCCTGGGGCGCGCTGGACATTGCGAACTTTGGCGGCGTGACGGCCCGACTGCACTGGACGGACCAGCCCTACACGTGGCACGTGAACGACGGTCAGGAAGTCTTTGCCGTCATGCAGGGCCGCGTGGAAATGAAATTCCGCGATGCCGGCCAGGAACAGTCCGTGATGCTGCAGGCCGGCGATGTGTTCTATGCCGAAGTCGGCTGCGAACATGTCGCCCATCCACAGGGCGAAGCCAGAATTCTCGTGATTGAAAAAGAAGGAAGTGTCTGACCATGACCGCCATTGTTGACGTCGTCGCCCGCGAAATTCTCGATTCGCGCGGCAATCCCACTGTTGAAGCCGATGTATTGCTGGAATCCGGCGTCATCGGCCGTGCCGCCGTGCCCTCCGGTGCCTCCACCGGTTCACGCGAGGCCATCGAGCTTCGCGACAAGGACCCGAAGCGTTATCTGGGCAAGGGCGTGTTGCAGGCGGTGGAGAACGTCAACACCGAGATTTGCGAAGCCATCATCGGCCTGGATGCGGCCGAGCAGTCGTTCATCGACCGCACGCTGATCGAGCTCGACGGCACCGAGAGCAAGTCTCGCCTTGGCGCCAATGCCATCCTCGCCGTGTCCTTGGCCACGGCCAAGGCGGCAGCGGAGGAGTCCGGCCTGTCGCTCTATCGTTACCTCGGTGGCGCGGCACCGATGCAGATGCCGGTGCCGATGATGAACGTCATCAACGGCGGCGCGCACGCCAACAACAATCTCGACATGCAGGAATTCATGATCCTGCCGACGGGCCTGCCTACGTTCCGCGAGGCGCTGCGTGCCGGCGTGGAAGTGTTCCATGCACTGAAGAAGATTCTCGACAAGGAAGGCATGTCCACGACCGTGGGCGATGAAGGTGGCTTCGCGCCCAGCCTGCCGAACAACGAGTCCGCGCTGCAATACATCATGCGTGCCATCGAGGCTGCGGGCTATGTTCCGGGCAGCGACATCCTCATCGGTCTCGACTGCGCCGCCAGCGAATTCAACAAGGACGGCAAGTACCACTTCGAAGCCGAGAAGCTCGCGTTCAATTCCGAACAGTTCACCGACATCCTCGCGACCTGGGTGGACAAGTACCCCATCGTCAGCATCGAGGACGGCATGGCCGAAGGCGACTGGGATGGCTGGGCGACGCTCACGAAGAAGCTCGGCAAGAAAGTGCAACTGGTCGGCGACGATCTCTTCGTCACCAACACCAAGATCCTGCGCGAAGGCATCCAGAAGGGTATCGCCAACTCCATCCTCATCAAGGTGAACCAGATCGGCACCCTGTCCGAAACCTTTGCCGCCATCGAGATGGCCAAGCGCGCCAACTACACCGCCGTCATCTCGCACCGCTCCGGCGAAACCGAGGACACCACCATCGCCGACATCGCAGTCGCCACCAACGCGCTGCAGATTAAGACCGGCTCCGCCTCCCGCTCCGACCGCATGGCGAAATACAACCAGCTGCTGCGCATCGAGGAAGAGCTGGGCGACTCCGCCAGCTACGCGGGCAAGAGCGCGTTCTACAACCTGCGCTGACCCGACGCCACGACCACGCCATGAAAGCCCTTGCCTACGTCCTGACCGGCCTGATCCTCGCGATCCAGTGGCCGCTTTGGTTCGGCAAGGGTGGCTGGACGCGGGTGTGGGACTTGGGACGCCAGGTCGAGGCAGCGAAAGAATCCAATCAACAACTGGCCCAGCGCAATGCGGGGCTGGATGCGGAAGTGCGCGATCTCAAGCAGGGGCTGGGTGCTGTTGAGGAACGTGCGCGGAATGATCTGGGGATGATCAAGCCGGATGAGCTGTTTGTGCAGATTGTCGAGAAGAAGGCGGCTGCGAAGCAGTAGGGGTATTACGAATATTCGCAGGGGCCGTTGATACGTGCGTCAATGACTATATTAGAAAGTTTTGGTCTGAGCCTGCTGCTCTTTCTATCATTGAACAAACTCAGCAAGTGGTGAATTCGCGAATGCCCAGAATCCAAACCGTTCTGGAAGCACTTGACGGTACCTTGAGTCAAAAGCGCAGAAAGTATTACGCGCGGCTCACGCCTTCGAAGGGCGATGAGACCATCAGTCTCATACGTTCTACTCTTGCACCGGTGCCGGTACCGGAATGTATTGAGACGTTTTATCGATGGAAAGATGGGGAAGCTCGATCGCTGGGCCTGAAACCCGGCTACTTCTTCCTCAATTCTTCAGGTCTTTGTGGAGTTTATGAGAAGAACCGCGATGACATAACGCGGTATGGATTTCCCTCGCTTTTTCGTTGGCTCATTCCAGTTTTCTATACGGACAGTAGGTTGGACATTGCGGTGGTCGCGTATCCAAATGCGAAACTGGAAGGACATGTAGTAGCCATTGACGGCGAGAGCCAAAGTATTTACCTGCTCTCTCACAACCTCTCGAATTTTCTTTCAATCATTCAACAGGGCTGGGAGGAAAACATCTATCGTGAGAACTCCTCTGCAGAAGGCAGTCCGTTTGAATACTCGCTCGCTGAACTCGTCATCGTTCGACGTGTAGATGGGAATGAAGTGCTTCCCAGAGTTCAGTTAGGGATTACGAAATTCGATTTCGAGGCTAGAGAGTTTTGGCCATGCTCCTGGCAGGCATTGAGCTGAACATCTTTTGATCAGCGCGAAGAACCTCGGAAGAACCATCGCCGCAGCGCACCTCGGGGTTAGTTTCCGTCTTGAAAGTCAACCCTCGGCATGGCCTTGCTCATGTCGAATGGCACGCCTGATTTGACGACGCCGTAGATCAAGTGGGCGAGTTTGCGCATCACAGCACCCCCGATCCCGTTGGGCCTGACCCCGTTGGTTCCGCGTTGGTTCCGATCAATAAAGGGATGAAGGTGGCCGAACAGAAAATTGGGTTACTCACTTCGGTACCTTTCTCAGTGGTGAATGATTGACTGCGGGTGGGTTCGTGATTGCGAGCATTGATTGCGTCCAAGACGTCAGGATGATGTCGACGAAGGGAGTAGACCTGCGGCGCGCTTTATCGCTCGCTTTACACGAGGATAGGTGCCACAGCGGCACAGATTGGTGATGGCGTCGTCAATGTCCTTGTCGCTCGGTTTGGGCATCGCCTTCAGCAGCGCGGCGGCGGCCATGAGCATTCCGCTCTGGCAGTAGCCGCATTGCGAAACCTGCTCCGCAATCCAGGCGCTTTGGAGGCGAGCCTGTGGCGTTGCGGCCAGTCCTTCGATGGTCGTGATGTCTGTGCCGGCAGCTGCCGATGCGGGCATTACGCAGGATCGGAGCGCAGTGCCGTTCAGGTGCACGGTGCAGGCGCCGCATTGCGCGATGCCGCAGCCAAACTTTGTGCCAGTCAGGCCCAGTTCCTCGCGCAGCACCCAAAGCAGGGGGGTGTCAGCTTCGACGTCGACGCTGCGAGGGGCGCCATTGACCTTGAGTTCGACTTTCATGTGCGCTCCTTGGTTCAGGCCAGTGCAAGGCCGCTTCGGGCCAGCGGAAAGGTTCTTAGGCGCTTGCCGGTCGCCGCGAACAGGGCATTGGCCAGCGCCGGCACGGTTGCAACCGGCCCCACCTCACCAATGCCGCCCATCGCGCTCCCGGTACTTTCCAGAAGGTACGTTTCGAACTTGGGTGCTTCACGGAGTCGCAGCAGGTCGTATTCGTGGAAGTTGGTCTGGACGGGCCCGCCACGGTCAAACGTGATCTCCCCCTTGACGACCGATGATAGTGCCCAGATCGCGCCGCCTTCAAGCCCGGCGTCGACGATCTTCGGGTCCAGAATCCGTCCTGGATCCGCCACCGTGACAATGCGGTCAACCTTGACCTTGCTGCCAGTGACAGTGACCTCCACCACCTGTGCGAGCACTGTGCCGAAGGCATCGGTGAACGCGACGCCGCGACCGCGGCCGTGCCCGGCGCCTGGCAGTTTCCGCGACCACCCGGAGCGCTTCTCGATTTCGGCGAGTACCCGAAGCGCGCGCGCGTCCTGGGCCAGCAGGCGGCGCCGGTAATCCAGCGGGTCGACCTTTGCGCGGTGCGCAAGCTCGTCGATGAAGCTCTCCAGGCCGAAAATGGTTGGCCCGAACCCTGTGGTCCGGTAGACAGAGGTCGGCACGGGTGTTTCGAGCAGGTGGAATTCGGTTCGCCATGCTGGCACCCGGTAACGGGTGTGCAGAGTCCCTTCGAGGGCGCTGGGATCAATCCCGTTGGACAAGTCCAGTGGAGGGAACACGGGTTTGAGGATCGTGGGCGACACCAGCCTCTGCGTGACGCCGATCACCTGGCCCTTAGCGTCGATCTGCGCTTGAAGTCGATGCAGTGTGGCGGGACGGAAGTAATCGCGCCGCATGTCTTCCTCGCGACTCCAGATCACCTTCACAGGTTTGCCCACCGCACGCGAGAGCTGCGCCGCGTCGACAATGAAGTCGGGCAACAGGCGGCGGCCGAACCCGCCGCCCAGAAATGGGCTGCGCGAGACACGGACGTCTTCAGGCTTGCGCTGCAGGACTGCCGCCAGTGTGTAGCGCGCCAGATCCTGCCCCTGCGTGGGTGCCCAGACATCGACGCCTTCGGCTGTGACGTGTGCGAGCGCGTTCATCGGCTCCAGCGTGGCATGAGCCTGGAAGCCGAGCTCGTACGTGGCCTCGAAGCCGCTTGCAGCGGCCTGCGTCGACTCAGGCTTGACGTCCCGTGCAACCTTGACAGGGCCATTGGCCATCTTGTCGAGGTAGTGCTTGCGAATGGATGCGCTATCAAGCTTTGTGTCGGGTCCTGCCTCGAAATCGATGTCTGCCACGGCCAGTGCGGCTTTTGCCTGCCAGTACTTGGGCGCGACGACGGCAACCGACGTTGCCAGGATGATGACGTCCACAACCCCGCGCATGGATTTGACTTCGCCAAGATTCTTCACTGCACGCGCCTTGCCGCCGTAGGACGGCGCGGTGCGCACTGCGGCAAACAGCACGCCGGACAACCCGGGCGGGATGTAGTCAATGCCGAATAGCGCCGTACCGTTGGCCTTTGCAACCTGATCCACCCGTGGCAGCGAGCGACCGATGAGCTGGAGCTCGACGTCCGGCCGCAGGCTTGGTCGCTCGGCAACGGGCAATCTCGAGGCATCTTCAGCCAATTCTCCGAAGCTGAGCGAGCGGCCACTTGCCTTGTGAATGACCCGGCCCCCTTCGGCGGACAGTTCTGCCACCGGGGCTCCCAGTTTCGATGCGGCGGCACTGACAAGCATGGTTCGCGCTGCCGCCCCCACGTGGCGCAGGTGGTCGAAGAAGGCTTGACTGCTCTCGCTGTTGCCAGTGAATTGCCAGCGAATGCGTGGGTTCTGGTAGGCCGCGGCAGTCGGTGCGAGCTCCAGTCGTACTCGCGACCAGTCTGCGCCGAGCTCGTCGGCCAGTATCGCCGGCAACGTGGTGCTGATGCCCTGACCCATTTCCGCTTGGGAGACGACCAACGTTACGACATCGTCGCGTGTGATGCGAACCCAATCGGTGAGGGCAACGGCCCCGGTCCGCAGTGCGTTGCCAGCCTCCTGCGGCATCGCCGACATCGGCTGCGGGATGGCGGCATCCGCATGACGCGTGATTCCCAGCACAAAGCCCCCAGCTACGGCAGTGCTGGTGATCAGAAAGTCCCTGCGTGAGAGTCCGACTCCGTCTTGTTTCAGTGTCATCCACTGCTCCTCTGAAGACATCCGAACCTGCCAGCATGCGACTGGCGCATCCCGCCGGATCTGATGCGGCGCGCAACCATCAGTCGGCCCCATCAAGACCGATCAGCGCCGCGCCGGGGAGGCCACACTGCTCGCCATGATTTCGATCTCGGGCTGTCCACATCAACAGGTTGCGAAATTCATGCGCTCACTCTCTGCGCCGGATAGATCCACCGCGCCAGCCGACGGGTGATCTGTGGCATCAGCCAGTAGGTCATCAGCAGGACTTCGAGCGTGATCGTGATCAGCAGTCGAAGCGGATACGGCACGGGCACAGGCAACAGCTCGGCCGCGCTGTTCACCATTGAACCGATCGAAAGCACGAGTCCGAACACCACGATAATCATGACCAGTGCCATGCGTGCCCGCGAAGGCTGGGCCACCACGGTCCCAGGCGGCGGGGTGAACCAGAACTCAAGCCCCGTTATCTGCTGCCAAAGCGCATCGGCCTCGACCAGGTCTGCCACCTGGGCAAGATGGCGCGCCCGCATTTCACTGTCTTCGAATGCACGAAGATCGGCAAGTGTCGCGAAACGGATCACGCTGACATACTCGCCCGCGCCCCGGTTGTCCGGGCCAGTGCTGGCCGGGCGCTGGGTGGTGACGCCAAGATAGCCCGGCAGCGAGCGAGCCTCGACCTGCAGTTGCTGCAGCCATGCCTCGTATTCGCGCTCTCGACCGGGCTTGACGCGTCGCGTTACAACCACCGTTACCGGCCCGGCATGGTCAGTTGGGGCGATCACGCTGCTTGATCCAGGGGCACGCGCTAGCGCGAGAGTGCCAGCAACGCGTCGACAAAGACCTGCGGCGACTCGATGTGGGGAGAATGACCGCTGGAGAGACTGACCGACTTTCGCAGCGGAGTGCGCGCGACCATCATTTGCTGGAGGCGGTAGCTGACCGCATTGTCGCGCGTGGTATGGATGTAGACCTTATCCACGGCGCCGTATCGCGCGGCCGTGAGCTGAACCGGTGTTGCGGCCGGTGCAAGCGGCTCGCGCTGCATGATGGCCAGCGTTGCTTGCTGTGCCGCTGGGGCGCAATCGGCGCAGAACAGCAGCAATTGGTCAGCCGCCAACACGCTTGCCGACTTGTAGTCCTTGGCCAGCAGGAAATTCTGACGAGCCTTGTTGAACTGGTTCCACTCGTCCTTTTCGGCCATTTTTGCCATGCTCTGGTCGGGGGCGCCGGCTTCGGGCAAGTAGGCTGCAACATAGACAAGAGTCTTGATCTTCTCGGGTGCAGCTTCCGCCACGTTTGAGATGGTGATGCCGCCAAAGCTGTGGCCCACCAGCACCACCGGACCCGGCAGCGTGTTCACCAACTTCAATACAGCGTCCCGGTAGCTGTCCAAGGTGACCGCTTCAAGCGCCATGCCGTCGCCCTCACGGCCGGGCAAATTCACCGCCTCGGCGCGGATGCCCTGCGATCGTAGTAGCGGCAGCACTGAATTCCATGCGCGGCTGTCTTGAAAGGCGCCATGAACAAACACGTAGGTGGGTGATGGCGGATCGGATCGCGTCGCACATCCCCCGATCGCGGCCGCCGCCAAGGCTGCCGCGATCAGCTTCGTGACGGCGCGAAAAAATTTTCGTCTGACCATGAATGCTGTCCTCTACGCTCACTCACCGAGGGCGGCGACCACCATGCGCGCGGTCTCCTCCCCTGAAAAGTTCTGCTGGCCGGTGATCAGATTGCCGTCCCGAATCGCGAAGCCGCGCCACAAGCCGGCCTGAACATAGTTGGCGCCCAGCTTCTTCAGCTCGTCCTCGATTCGCCAGGGCATCAAATGTTTGTCGCGGGGCAGCAGGCCGTATTGCCAAACAGCGTTGTCGGCGAAGTCTTCCTCGACGTTCGCGAAGCCGGTCACTGTCTTCCCTTTCACGAGATATTCGCCATTTGAGAGTTTTGTGAACGCGAGGATTGCGGTGCCGTGGCAAAGTGCCGCGGCCACCTTGCCCGCTTCGTAGAACTCGACGAACTTCTTGTGCAGGTCGGTGGCATGCTCATACGTGAACATTGGCGCTTGGCCACCCGCCACAACAATGGCGTCGAATGTCGACACGTCGATTTCGGACACTTTCCTCGTGTTCTCGGTCAGCGCCTTCAACGACGCGGTGTGGATGAAGCCCTGGCTGATTAAATCAGTGTTGCTGTAGCCGCTCGCATCGTTCGGGTCGCTCATCGCGTCCCCCTCGCACTTGCCGCCAAGCGGACTGAACACCGCGACCTCGTAGCCTTTCTCGGTGAAGACGTAATAAGGGTGCGTCAGTTCGCTCCACCAGAATCCCACCGGCCAGCCAGAGGTGCTGGAGACCGCTGGATTGGCGATGACAATGGCGATGCGCTTCCTCTTGTCCGCATGGACGACATTGGGGTCCTTCAAGCTCATGTGTGTTCCTGAGTGGAATCATTGATGAGGCATTTTTGGTGTCGTCGCAAAAATGATAAAGACCCTAGAATGGGAAACACTGTCCACTAATCGGATAACAAAAAATGACCCTCGAACAACTCAGAATTCTCGTCAAAGTCATTCAGACGGGAAGCTTCACGCGCGCTGCAGAATTGCTGGGGACGCAGAAGAGCTATGTCAGCCGGGTCATCGCACAACTGGAGGCTGAGCTGGAAGCCAAGCTTCTGGAGCGAACGACGCGAGCGATATCTGTCACCGAGATTGGCCGAGAGGTCTTCGAGCGTGCCGTGGGAATACTTGGAGCTGTCGAGGACACCACCCGGCTCGTTCACAGTGCGCGTGACGAGCCGAGAGGCCAGCTGCGCCTTACCTGCGGGGTGGAGTTTGGAATGCTCGCCGTGGGTCGTTGGATCGATGAGTACCTTGAGCGTCATCCTCTGGTCTCGGTGGATGTCGAATACACCTCCCGCGTGCTCGACCTCGTCCACGAGGGATTTGATGTCGCCATCCGCGTCGGTCGTGTCCAGGAGTCACGCCTGGTAGCACGCCCTCTGGGGCAACTTGACTACGCGTTGTTCGCCTGTCCCCATTACCTGGCCCGCCGAGGGCGACCGAAAACACCGGACGATCTTGCTGAGCACAGCCTTGTGATGTTCAGCGGCGGTGCCCATCGTCGCGGCTGGACCCTCATACCCGGGGGTGTCGAACGCGATGCCGTCAAGGTGGAAGGCCCGGCGCGACTACGCGTGAACAACAGCTTCGCCGTCCGGGACGCACTGTTGCACAGTCTGGGAATCGGCCAGCTGCCCCTGCTGATTGCGATGGAAAGTCTCGTCGCCGGACGTTTGGTGCCTGTGCTGCCGGATTGGCGCCCGCCATCGGTTCTCGTCCACGCGGTCTATCCGAGCAGTCGCTACCTGAGCTCGAAGGTTCGTGCCTTCATTGATCTCGCCGTGTCGCGATTCCCAGGTGAAAACGAGTTGGCGCGCATGGAGACAGAAAGAATCTGTTCCTTGCCGGCGAAACGGCACGGGAAGCGCTGAGAAAGTCCTGCACGGCCGACGGCGAATCTCGGCTCGGCATTTCCCTTATTGACCTCCACGCCAGCCCGGCGCACCATTCTGGCGCTGGTTTGATTGAAGTCAAAAGCAGGCCCGACAGAAGGCCTGATCATGGTTCACGCCCATCGTTACTGGCCGCCCGTTCGCGGCCCAGAGGAGGAGTGGGATGTCAGAACCTGAACTTCAGAGTCAATCGGCGCCGGAAGACACCAAACGCCAGGAAACGAAGGTTTTCGCCTTCCTGACGGTGTTCCTGGCACCCATGGTGGCCGTGGCGCTGGTGGGCAGTTATGGCCTGCTCATCTGGCTGTATCAGATGTTTGCCGGCCCGCCCAAAGGCTAGCGGCGCCTGTTCATGCAACTTGCCCGCCGCCGCTTCCTTGGTCTCGGTTCCAGTGCGCCGGAATCCGTCGCACGCATCGCCGCCATCGCTGACGACTGTCTCGCTTTCCGCGGCGTGGCGTGTGATTTGTGCCGGGACAGTTGCGAACCCAACGCCATCCGTTTTCAACCCCGCCTCGGCGAGCCCGCCGCGCCGCGCATTGCCAATGACTGCACTGGCTGCGGCGACTGCGTGGCCGTGTGCGCCGCGCAGGCGCTGAGTCTCATCCCTCGCGAATATTCGCAGGAGCCCAAGAATGACTGAAGAAATCCACATTTCCAGCGTGGTGGCCCGCGTGCGCCACGAAGCCGTGGCCAATGTGCGCGCGGCCATCGGCCTGTTGCCGGAGGCCGAGATCGCGCATGAGCATTCAGGCCGATTCGTGATCGTCATCGAATGCCCCAGCACCGGCCGCACGCTGGACTGCCTCGACGCGATCCGCGCCCTGCCTGGTGTGCTCTCTGCCGAACTCGCCTACCAACATGCGGAGGACGCCTCCGCCATGAATGAAACCCTCCAGGAGTCGCAACCATGAGCCTCACCCGTCGTGAATTCGTGCGCAACACCGCCGCTGCCGTCGGTGCGGCTGCTGCCGGCATACCGGTCGCCGCGTCCGCCTCCAACATCCAGACGGCGGCCTCAGCCACCGATCTCAAATGGCACAAGGCGCCATGCCGGTTCTGCGGCACGGGCTGCGGCGTCACCGTCGCGGTGAAGGACAACAAGGTGGTGGCCACCCATGGTGACCCGCAGGCGGAAGTGAACCGCGGTCTCAACTGCGTGAAGGGCTACTTCCTTTCCAAGATCATGTACGGCAGCGACCGCCTCACCAAGCCGCTGCTCCGCATGAAGGACGGCAAGTACGACAAGAACGGCAGCTTCACCCCGATCTCCTGGAACCAGGCCTTCGACATCATGGCCGAGAAGTTCAAGGAATCACTGAAGAAGAAGGGCCCGACGTCGGTCGGCATGTTCGGCTCCGGCCAGTGGACGGTGTGGGAAGGCTATGCCGCCAACAAACTCTTCAAGGCCGGCTTCCGGTCGAACAATATCGACCCGAACGCGCGGCACTGCATGGCGTCCGCCGTGGGCGGTTTCATGCGCACCTTCGGCATGGACGAGCCCATGGGCTGCTACGACGACATCGAAGCCGCCGATGCGTTCGTGCTCTGGGGTTCCAACATGGCGGAGATGCATCCCATCCTGTGGACCCGCGTCACCGACCGGCGGCTGTCGCATCCGCACGTGAAGGTCGCCGTGCTGTCGACCTTCGAGCATCGCAGTTTCGAGCTGGCCGACATCCCCATCGTGTTCAAGCCGCAGACCGATCTGGTCCTGCTGAACTACATCGCCAATCACATCATCCGGAGCGGCAAGGTCAACAAGGATTTCGTGAACCGGCACACCACGTTCAAGCGCGGCAACGACGACATCGGCTACGGGCTGCGTCCCGAGCACCCTCTGGAAATGAGCGCGAAGAATGCCAAGGACCCCAACGGCGGCACGCCGATCGGCTTCGAGGAATTCGCCGCCTTCGTCGCGCCGTACACGCTGGAGCGCGCCGTGGAAATGACCGGCGTGGAGCGCGGCTGGCTGGAGCAGCTGGCGGAGCTCTACGCAGACCCTGCGGTCAAGGTCATGTCGTTCTGGACCATGGGCTTCAACCAGCACACACGCGGTGTCTGGGCCAACAACATGATCTACAACATCCATCTGCTGACCGGAAAGATCGCCACGCCCGGCAACAGTCCGTTTTCGCTGACCGGACAGCCGTCCGCCTGTGGCACGGCGCGGGAAGTCGGTACGTTCAGCCACCGCCTGCCGGCGGACATGCTGGTGGCCAATCCCGAGCACAGAAAGCATGCTGAGGAAATCTGGAAGATTCCACACGGCACCATCAACCCCAAGCCCGGCTATCACGCCGTGGCGCAGAACCGCGCCCTGAAGGACGGCAAGCTCAACGCCTACTGGGTGATGGTGAACAACAACATGCAGGCCGCCGCCAACCTGCTCGAGGAAACCTGGCCCGGCTACCGCAACCCCGAGAATTTCATCGTCGTCTCCGATGCCTATCCCACGGTCACGGCACAGGCCGCCGACCTGATCCTGCCGGCCGCGATGTGGGTCGAAAAGGAAGGCGCCTATGGCAACGCCGAGCGGCGCACGCAGTTCTGGCACCAGCTCGTGAAAGCGCCGGGCGAGGCGCGCTCGGACCTGTGGCAGCTCATGGAGTTCTCCAAGCGCTTCACGACCGACGAATGCTGGTCGGCGGAACTGCTGACCACCCATCCGCAGTACAAGGGCAAGACCTTGTTCGACGTGCTGTTCCGCAACGGCAATGTGGACAAGTTTCCACTGAGCGACATCGAGAGTGGCTACGCCAATGACGAATCCCAGGCCTTCGGTTTCTACGTGCACAAGGGCCTGTTCGAGGAATACGCCG
>JANRIX010000041.1:0-3314 GCA_033764435.1 Burkholderiales bacterium | reverse complement strand
CGCGTTGTCTAATCGCGGCTGATCCGTCAAGCAGTCCCTTCTTCCTTCCCGGTTTTTTCCAGCAGATCGCTGCCCGCCGTCTTCAGGGACCCGTCCGCATGCAGGTAGTGGTAGAGCGTCGAAGGTCTGATCCCGCCCAGTTCCTTGCAGATGTCTGGAATGGACCGCGTGGTGTCGGCCATGAGATGCCGGGCATAGCGCAGCTTGTCCGAAGTCATCACCCGCGGTCGCCCTCCCCTTCTGCCGCGCGCCCGGGCTGCGGCCAGCCCTTCGTTCACCCTTTGACGGATGATGTTGCGCTCCATTTCGGCAAAGGCAGCCTGAATTTGCAGGAATGCCCGCCCCGTGGGCGTTGTCGTATCCATCGGCGCGTTGAGGGCGCGAAACGCGATGCCGCGCCCCTCCAGCCGGTCGATCAGCGTGATCAGCTCGCCCGCAAGCCGCCCGAGCCGGTCGAGATCGAGCACCACCAGCACATCCCCCTTGCGCAAAAAGTCGAGGCAGGCCGCAAGGCCGGGCCGTTCGGCCCTGGCACCAGAGGCGCGGTCCTCGAAGATGCGCTCACAGCCGGCAGCGTTCAGCGCATCGAGCTGACGGTCGAGAACCTGGGCGCCCTCGATTGTGGAAATCCGTGCATAGCCTATCAGACCCATGGTCGAAGCCCTCTGACAGCAGTCCCGATCTCACGATAAACCTAATGGACGCCGATGTTTTCGGCAATTGTTTACTATGGGCTTTTCGTGGGATGGTCGACACAGATGGACGGCCCGCTGGTTGAGCAAAGTGGGCGTCACGACAAACACATGTTTTCCGCGAGGCCGTAGTCGGCTCCGAAGACCGACTTGGCGCTCTGGGTCGTGATGCGATGTGCGATGCCGGGGTCAGGGTTGTCTCCGCGGTCGGGCCAGCGCATCGCCGCATGATGAAGTTCGAGACGGACCCCGCCATGTCAGCAAGCGCAATTCGCCCTTGGACGATTGCCGCGCGCGTATCGCGGTGGTCCTCATGTCTCACGTCCCGGCGGACGCACCCGCAGCCCCGAGGCCGCGGATCTTCGGGCGAACCCTAAGGAAGAGGGGTCCGCTGTTCTTCTGGGTTCATGCTGCGACAGCCCTTTCTGCCTCGAACGGCTGCCCGCTCCGCCACATGGCGTGCAAGACCACGGCGAGCTTGCGCGCGACCGCCACGTTCGCACGCTTGAATCCGATGCGCTCGCGCAGTCTGAGGCCCCAGCGGCGCAGCGCGCTGTCCTTGTTTGACCGTGTCAGGATGTGAGCGGCGGCTTCGTAGAGGTAAGTGCGCAAGAGCTTGTCTCCCTGCCTTGATATCCTTCCCTGATGGTTGATCGTGCCCGACTGGTAGCGCCTGGGGGTCAGTCCGATCCAGGCCGCCGCCGTTCGCCCGGACCTGAAGGTGGCCGGGTCGCCGATGGCCCCGATGAACCCAACCGCCGTCAGATAGCCGACCCCCGGGACCGTCATCATCAGCTGGCATCGCGGATCGGCGCGCACGACGGCGCGGATGGCCCGCTCGTGACGCGCCACCTGCCCCCTTGCCGCGCGCCAGGCCTCCAGCAGAGGCCCGACGATCACCCCGAGGTCCACACGTTCTGCGAGATGGGCAATCACCCGGCGCTCGAAGGTCTTGGCCCCTCCGTTTCCGGTGCCCGCAGCCAGCGAGATGCCGAACGTGCGCAGCGCGCCGCGTATCGCATTGGCAAGGTCGAGAACGCAGCGCAGCATGGTCGCCCGCGCGCGCAACAGCGCCCGCTTCCGCATGTCCTCCCAGCCTTTGACCCGTACTTCTCGATAAAGTCCTGTCCGAAGCAGATGCGCCAGCCCGTGTGCGTCATTGGCATCCGTCTTGTTGATGCTGATCGACAGGGCCGCATGGGCCTGTCGGGCATCCATGCACACCATCGGAAATCCTCGTTCGGTCAACTCGTGCCAGAGCCAGGTCGTCCAACAACCTGTCTCAAGCCCGACGAGGGCGAGGTCGTCCGAAAACGGCGACAGCGCCTCGGCCAGGGAATCCGGATCAGTCATTACCTTGCCCCGCCAGAGGCAGGCACCCTTTTCATCGACAACATGGATCGACGTCGTCTTCTTCGACACGTCGAGCGCGGCATAAGCGGTCATGACTTCCTCCTGTGAAAACTGCAGGATCGAAGAGTGCACCAGACCGACGTTGGGCACCCGCGATTACGTCATGTCAGCACAGAAGACCAGAGTCTCGACGGCCAGCTGGACGCCCTGAAAGCGGCGGGTGCCGAGAAGATCTTCGCTGACAAGATCACCGGCACGGCCCGCAGCAGGCCGGAACTGGATCGCCTGCTCGATCAGCTGCGCCAGGGCGACGTGATCACTGTCACCAAATACGACCGCCTCGCCCGTTCCTTACGCGACCTACTCGACATCGTGGACACCATCCAGGCGCAGGGCGCGGGTTTCCGGTCCCTGGCCGAGGACATCGACACCACCACGCCCGCCGGGCGGCTGGTGTTCCATGTCTTCGCATCCATTGCCCAGTTTGAGCGGGAGCGGATTTCGGAGAGGACCAGAGAGGGCCTCGAAGCAGCCCGCAAGCGTGGCCGCATCGGGGGCAGGCCCCCTGCCCTATCCACCGCACAAAAGGGCGAGGTGCGCAGGATGCGGGATGAGGAGCTGCGGCCTCTGCCCGAGATCGCGCAACTCTTCCGGGTCAGCGTGAAGACAGTTCGGCGAGCGTAGCGTTCAGGCCCTATTCATTCGTTGGAGGATACCATTCCGGAGGCACAAATACCCTTATGCTGCGGAAGCGGCTGGTTCTGGCGCGGGATGCAGAGCGGGCGAAGGACGGCGTGCCGGGGTGGCGCGCATTGGGTCCGTGAACTCCCCTCCTTGTTTCTGCCATCTATTCCGGACGAAAGGCGACAAACACGTCTCCGTTCAGAAGCAGCTTTCGTCCTGGCAAAGACTCGAAGAATGCAAGCATGGCCTCTCGGGCCTTCACGGTATGGTCTTTTGAATGCCTGCAATACACGCTTGTCTTGAACCCTTTACGCACGCCGTACTCTTCCATGATCTCTTCATGAAAGGGCCCAAGATCATCGCTTGCATTCCAGATTTCCCAAAGTCCGCGGGCGGAACGTGCCGCATCGTTGAGACGGCCTTCCATGTCCGGTTTGTCCAAATCCGAATAGACAAAATACTCTATTGCCATCACAGCCCTCCGATCGTTCCATCAGGTCGCACAATCAATACCTCTCCCAGGCCATCGATGGGCCAGTCCGCGAACTGCCTGCGCAGGGCCGCCTCGTCTGCACCGCTATCTTG
>JANRIX010000012.1:0-127072 GCA_033764435.1 Burkholderiales bacterium | reverse complement strand
GCGGCACAGCATCGCACCGAGTCGATGCCGCATGCCTGGTTTCGTGGTGACTCGGACATCACGGCCTTGGCGAGGGCGAAATGATGTCAGTGGTGCAGCTTCGATCCGGCATGCCTGCGCCCGATTCGCGGTCGCATCCCCGCAAGCGGGGCCCCTGCTCTGCGCTCTCTGGTCGCCATGCTTACTTCATTGGCAACGGCGAAATCGTTGCGCGCGCCCGGGTGCCCAAGTGACGGCGGATACCGTGCTGGCCCCGGTAGAGGCCCAGCTCGCGGCGTACAACGCCCAGGATGTCGATGCCTTCGTTGCGTGCTTCGCGGAGGATGTGGTGATCGAAGATGGTGCGGGCCAGGTCGTTTCGACCGGGCGCGCCGTCATGCGCGAGAACTATGCGCGCATGTTCTCGACCTATCCGCAGAATCGCGCCGAGATCCTGCACCGCATCGTGCAGGGCGCCTATGTCGTCGATCATGAACGCATCACCGGGCGTACGTCCGAGCCGTATTTCGCCGTCGCCATCTATCGGGTTGAGGCGGGACTCATCCGCCACGTTCGCTTCCTGCGCTGAGCGCGCTGCGCGCACTACACGCGTCCCGGCACCGCGCCGGTGCATCGCCGCGAAGGTGTTCAGGCACGTGCCTTGCTTTGACTCTTTCGCCTGCTGTCAAAAGAGCGCAATATCGCCATGACAGTCTGGCAGGAGATGTCCATGCTCTTCGCCCAGTTTCTTCCCGCCCCGTCCGCCGCACAGTCGGGCGCCACCCGCCCCAGCCAGCTCTGGCTGTGGGTGGCTGTCTTTCTGGTGCTGGGCTGGCTGCTGAACCGCTGGCCGGCACAGACAACGATGCCGCTCGCAGCAGTTCATGCAGATCGGATCACTGCGCAGGCTGACCGCAGTGCGGTGCAAGGAATATCGCAAAGATTTCATTTCGCCTCGCCACCTGCGGATCTTGGCGCGCTCATCAGCGCGGCGCGCGAGTCGTCGTCGGCAGGCAGTCACTATCGCGCGCTGCGTGCACTCGATTTCTGCGCCCGACAGGCACGCCACATGCTGGAGGATCACCCGGAGGATGCGTTGACCGACGACCGCTCCGCCGATCCGCGTCAGCTCGCGGCCCTCATGCAGATTCGCGCACTCTGCGCGCGCGATGCCGGCAGTGCGACGCTGGACTACTACGCGCTGGCGGAGGAGGGCCTCGAGCGCCCCGATCCGGTGCTGTCGCTGGCGTTGCGCCTGGAGAGACTGTCTGCCGCGCCGCACGAGAGCAGTGATCTTCACGACGCTGGCCAGCGGCGTGAACTCATCACGCGAATATTCGCATCCCGCGAACCGGCGCTGATCGACGACCTGGCCAACGAGCTCTCGCTGCTGTCCCCGCGGCTTTCCATCACCGTGGCAGGCGCGGAAGTGGAGCCTGCGGCACACGCGGCACTGATCGCCGCGTTGCGTGACCTTGCCTGCGGCAGCGCAGGCTGTGCGGACGACGAGAGTCTGTCGCGCGCACGCCTGCTGCGTTGCGCCGCCGTCGCGCAATGTGACCCGCTGCCCGACAGTGCGCCGGCGTCCTGGGAACGAACGCGCTTTCTCGCTCTGCTGCAGTTCAGCGGCGGACGGGCGCTGGACTTCAGCTATCGGCCAAGCGCCTGAGCGGCCGCACCTCACCCACCCATTTGCCGTATGCTCACGGCGTCGCATTTCCTTCGCCTGCCGTGCGCTACAAGATTCCCGTCTCGACGCTCGTCGTCATCCATACCCGCGATCTCGACGTGCTGCTGCTCGAGCGCGCCGACCGGCCCGGCTATTGGCAGAGCGTCACCGGCAGCCAGGACGAGGGCGAGACGCTGCGCGACACGGCGATCCGTGAAGTGAGCGAGGAGACCGGCCTCGATGTCGGCGCCTATCCTCCCTCGGCGCTGGTCGACTGGAACAAGCAGAACGTGTACGAAATCTTTCCCATCTGGCGCCATCGCTATCCGCCCGGGGTCACCCACAATACCGAGCATGTGTTCGGGCTGACCGTGGACCGCGATGCGAATATTCGCATCGCCCCGCGCGAGCATCTGGCCTTTCAGTGGTTGCCGTTCCAAGAGGCGGCCGAGAAGTGCTTCTCCTGGACCAACCGCGAGGCGATCCTGGAATTGCCGGGGCGGTTGCGATGAGCGGCGCCACGGCCACCATACCCACCTCGCCGGCCACGCTCACCCTGGCCAGCCACAACATCCACAAGGGCCTGTCGCACTTCAACCGGCGCGTCATCCTCGACGAATTGAAGAGCGGCCTGCACGAGTTGAAGCCGGACATCGTTTTCCTGCAGGAAGTCCAGGGCCTGCGTGCAGCACCTGTGCGGCGGCATCACGGCCCGCCGGTGGTGCAGCACGAGTTCTTGCGCGGCGACCTCTATACCGATGTCGTCTACGGACAGAACGCGACCTACGACAAGGGCCATCACGGCAATGCCGTGCTGTCGCGCTTCCCCGTGCTGGACTGGGAAAACATCGACATCTCGCATCACCGCATGGAGTCGCGCGGCCTCTTGCACACGCGAGTTCAGGTCCCCGGTTGGCCGCCGCTGCATGCGGTGTGCGTGCACCTCGGCCTCTTCGCCCGCAGCCGGCGCTTCCAGATGAACCTCATCGCCGAGCGCATTGACGAGCACATCCCGGCAAACGAGCCACTCATCCTTGCCGGAGATTTCAACGACTGGCGCGGCGAGCTGTCCGCGACGCTGGAACATGAGTTGAACATTCGCGAGGCGTTTGCCGAGCTGCATGGCCGGCATGCGCGCACCTTTCCGGCGCGCCTGCCCATGCTGCCGCTGGACCGCATCTATGTGCGCGGGCTCACCGTGAAGCACGCGGCCGTGCTGGGCGATGAGCCGTGGGCGAAGCTCTCCGATCACGCTGGCCTGTTGGCGGAGGTGGCGCTTGGCTGACTACCGCGACGGCAATCGCATTCGCCTGCTCGTTCGCGGCGCGGAGTTCTTTCCGGCGCTCATCGCCGCGATCGATGAGGCCAAGCGCGACGTGAGCCTGGAAACCTACATCTATGCCGATGACCCGGCCGGCGCCGCCGTCACCGACGCGCTTGAGCGCGCCGCGCTGCGTGGCGTCAGCGTGCGGCTGCTCATCGACGGCTTCGGTGCCAAGGACTTCCGCCAGGACTGGCGCGAGCGCCTGCAGGCAGCCAAGGCCAGCGTGCTGACCTACCGGCCCGACATCGCGCCGTGGACCTTCCGCACCGAGCGGCTGCGCCGCATGCATCGCAAGATCGCGGTCATCGACGGCTGCATCGCGTTCGTGGGTGGGATCAACATCATCGACGATCTGACCCAGGTGCCGGAGGGCTGCCCGCGCTTCGACCTCGCCGTGCGCGTCGATGGCCCGGTGGTGGCCGACATCTATCTCACGGTGGACAAGCTCTGGCGGCGGGTAGCGTGGCTGAGGCTGAGGCAGCGTTTCTCGCAGAAGCTGCGCATCAAGGCGTTCTCGGTCGTCGCCCAGGCGCGTGGCGAGCAGAAGGTGGCATTCGTCCAGCGCGACAACTTCCGCTTCCGTTCCAGCATCGAGAGCGAATACCTGGCGGCCATTCAGGGCGCCCGGCGCGAGGTGTTCATCGCCTGCGCCTACTTCCTGCCCGGTACGCGCTTTCGCCACGCGCTGCTCAACGCCGCCGAGCGTGGGGTGCGCGTCGTGCTACTGCTGCAGGGCCATACCGATCACACCTTGCTGCAGCTTGCGACGCGTGCGTTTTATGAGTCCATGCTCGATCGCGGTGTCGAGATCTTCGAATATTCGAAGAGCGAGCTGCACGCCAAGGCGGCGGTCGTCGACGGCCGCTGGGCGACGGTGGGCTCAAGCAACCTCGATCCGTTCAGCCTGGTGCTGGCGCGTGAAGCCAACGTGGTGGTGCAGGACGAGGCGTTCGCGGCCAGCGTGCGCACGTCCTTCGAGGACGCCATCAAGGACGGGGCCGAGCCGGTGCGGCGCATGCTGTGGAAACACCGCCCGCTGTGGCAGCGGGTCAGCATCTGGTTCGGCTATGGCTTCGCGCGCTTCGCGATGGGCATTCTCGGCATGCGCGGTTTCTAGGAAGCGTCCGGGCGGCGCGTGTACTTGCGAATATTCGCAAGCACCGCTGCGAATCTACTTGCTCACCCTGTTCGCCGCCGCCCCGCGGATGGCGGTACCGCTGCCGTCATTGGTCAGCACTTCCAGCAGCAACGCATGCTCCACGCGGCCGTCGATGATGTGCGCGGACTTCACGCCGCTCTTCACCGCCTCCAGCGCGAAGTCGATCTTGGGAATCATGCCACCGGAGATGGTGCCGTCCTTCACCAGATCCTGGATCTTGCTCGCGGTGATGTTGTGGATGACGTTGCCTTCCTTGTCCAGCACACCCTTGATGTTGGTGAGCAGGATGAGCTTCTCCGCCTGCAGCGTGATGGCGAGCTTGCCCGCGACCACGTCGGCGTTGATGTTGTAGGCCGTGCCGTCCTCGTCCACGCCCAGCGGCGCGATGACGGGAATGAAATCCTGCTGGTCCAGCAACTGGATCACGGTCGGGTCGATGCTGACCACCTCGCCCACCAGGCCCACGTCGATCTTCTTCCGCTTGTTGTCCTTGCTGGTGAGCTTCAGCTTGCGGGCGCGGATGAACTGGCCATCCTTGCCGGTGAGACCCACGGCCTTGCCACCGGCCTTGTTGATAAGCGTGACGATTTCCTGGTTGACCAGGCCGCCCAGCACCATCTCGACCACATCCAGCGTCTCGTCGTCGGTGACGCGCATGCCCTGGATGAATTCACCCTTCTTGCCGATCTTTTCCAGGAGCGCATTGATCTGCGGGCCGCCGCCATGCACCACCACCGGGTTCATGCCGATCAGTTTCAAGAGCACGATGTCCTCGGCGAAATCCTCCTGCAACGCGATGTCGGTCATGGCGTTGCCGCCGTACTTCACGACGATGGTCTTGCCGTAGAAGCGCTTGATGTAGGGCAGCGCTTCGATGAGGACTTCAGCTTTTTTCTTGGGGGAAATCTTGTCTTTGGACATGGGTGGCGGGCTCCTGGCGTTTGCTCAATTCTACAAGCCCAGCCGCTGCCAGATCGTTGACGACAGGCCGGCCGAGTTCAGGGTGTAGAAATGCAGTCCCGGTGCGCCGCCTTGCAGCAGACGGTCGCAGAGGTCGGTCACCACATCGAGGCCGAAGGCGCGGATGGAGGCGGAGTCGTCGCCAAAGCCTTCCATCTTGTTGCGGATCCAGCGCGGGATTTCCGCGCCGCAGGCATCGGAGAACCGCGCCAGTTGTGAAAAACTGGCAATGGGCATGATGCCCGGCACGATGGGAATGTCGACCCCCAACGCCGTCACCTGGTCCACGAAGTGGAAGTAGGCATCCGGATTGTAGAAATACTGCGTGATGGCCGCGTCTGCCCCGGCGTCCACCTTGATCTTGAAATGCTTCAGGTTGTCCTGAGCATTGCGGGCCTGCGGGTGGTACTCGGGATAGGCTGCCACCTCGATGGTGAAGTGGTCGCCGGTTTCCTTGCGGATGAAGGCCACCAGATCGCTCGCATAACGGAACTCGCTGGCCACCGCCATGCCGGACGGCAGATCGCCGCGCAGGGCCACGATGTGATCGATCCCGTTGTCCTTGTACTGCTTCAACACATCGCGAATATTCGCAACGGTGGAGCCGATGCAGGAAATGTGCGGTGCGGCGTTGTGGCCGTCGCTCTTGATTTCAAGAACGGTGGCAAGCGTGCCTTCCTGCGTGGAGCCACCTGCACCAAATGTGCAAGAAAAGAAATCAGGTTTGTACTGCGCCAACTGTTGCCGAGTGGCTCTGAGTTTTGTCTTGCCTTCCTCAGTCTTCGGCGGAAAGAATTCGAACGAAAACGTGCGCTGCTTGGCGGTTGACTGCATGGTCCCCTTTCGCCGACCCTCTCCCGCGAAGGGGAGAGGGGGGATTGCGAATATTCGCTTAGTAGCGATACGTCTCGGGCTTGTACGGACCCTGTACGCTCACGCCGATGTAATTGGCCTGGGCGGGTGAGAGCTCGGTCAATTGCGCGCCGAGCTTCTTCAGTTGCAGGCGGGCCACTTTCTCGTCCAGATGCTTCGGCAGCACATACACGCCGATCGGGTACTTCGCGGTGTTGCCGAAGAGCTCGATTTGCGCGATCACCTGGTTGGCGAAGGAAGATGACATCACATAGCTGGGGTGGCCCGTGCCGCAGCCGAGGTTTACCAGACGACCCTGGGCCAGCAGGATGATGCGCTTGCCGTCGGGGAAGATGACATGGTCGACCTGGGGCTTGATGTTCTCCCACTTGCAGGACTTCAGGCTGGCGACATCGATTTCATTGTCGAAGTGGCCGATGTTGCACACGATGGCCTGGTCCTTCATCTTCGCCATGTGGGCATGGGTGATGATGTCCTTGTTGCCAGTGGCGGTGACGAAAATGTCGGCCTTGTCGGCGGCGTATTCCATGGTCACCACGCGATAGCCTTCCATCGCGGCCTGCAGCGCGCAGATGGGATCGATTTCGGTGATCCACACCTGGGCGGAGAGGGCGCGAAGCGCTTGGGCGGAGCCCTTGCCCACGTCGCCGTAGCCGGCCACGACGGCCACCTTGCCGGCGATCATCACGTCGGTGGCGCGCTTGATGGCGTCGACCAGCGATTCACGGCAGCCGTAGAGGTTGTCGAACTTGCTCTTGGTCACCGAGTCGTTCACGTTGATCGCGGGGAAGGCCAGCTTGCCTTCATGTGCCATCTGGATGAGGCGCTTCACGCCCGTGGTGGTTTCTTCGGTCACGCCCTTCACGTGCTTGAGACGCGTGGAATACCACGTCGGGTCCTTGGCCAGCTGGGCCTTGATGCTGTTGAAGAGGCAGGTTTCTTCCTCGCTGGTCGGGTGGCTGATCACGCTCTGGTCGGTTTCGGCCTTGGTGCCCAGATGCAGCAGCAGCGTGGCGTCACCACCGTCGTCCAGGATCATGTTGGTGTAGCCGCCGTCCTTCCACTCGAAGATGCGGTGGGTGTAATCCCAGTACTCGTCTAGGGTCTCGCCCTTGTAGGCGAACACGGGCGTGCCACCCGCGGCGATGGCGGCGGCGGCGTGATCCTGCGTCGAGTAGATGTTGCACGAGGCCCAGCGCACTTCCGCGCCCAGTTCCTTCAGCGTCTCGATCAGCACGGCCGTCTGGATGGTCATGTGCAGCGAGCCGGTGATGCGGGCACCACGCAGCGGCTGGGTGGCCTTGTATTCCTCGCGGATCGCCATGAGGCCGGGCATCTCGGTCTCGGCAATGGCGATTTCCTTGCGACCGAAATCGGCCAGCGACAGGTCGGCCACGTGGTAGTCGTTGTTGATGATGTTCTGCGGTTTCAGAATGGCATTCATGGTGTGTCCTTTCGCTGTGTTGCGTTCACTTGTGTTTGCGTTTACGTATTCAGCGGACGAAAAAAAGCGCCCGCAATCGGTTCAGAGATTGCGAGCGCCGTTGTTCTGTGCCGAGCCTGGACTCTCATGGCGGGTGCGAATATTCGCAGTCCGTGCATGGAGCTCGCAGCGCTCCTCGGCAGCGGCCATTATAACCGGGCTGCCCGTGCAAGGCCATGCCAACGAAACTGGCCGTTCTTGTGAACAAAGGTCGATTTACCCCCTTGTCCCGGCCACCTAAGATGCCGCCACTGTGATAACCCCGGACACACCCATGACCCAGTCTCGTCAGATCCATCTCCTCGGCGCCCAGGGCTGCGGCTCCGCCATCGTCGAAGCCATGCTCGTCACCGCGAAAATCCCGTACAGCTACGAGCAGGTTGATTATGGCGCGGACAGTCCCACCCGCGCGCGCCTGCTGGAAGTGAACCCGTTGGGGCAGGTGCCTGCCATGGTGTTGCCCGACGGTACCTTGATGACCGAGAGTGCCGCCATCGCCATGTATCTCAACGATCTGGCACCCGAAGCTAAGCTCATTCTGCCTGCCGATCATCCGCAGCGGGCGCACTTCCTGCGCTGGTTCGTGTTCCTGGTCGCGGCGCTGTATCCCACCTGGACCTACGGCGACGATCCCGCCAAATGGCTGGCCGGCGATGCCAAGGCCGGGAAGGCGCTGCGTGCGGCGACCGATGAACACCGCAAGGTCATGCTGGGCTGGATCAACGCGGCGGCCGACGATAAAGGCCCGTGGTTCCTGGGCAAGACCTTCAGCGTGATCGATCTCTACTTCGCGTTCATGAGCTACTGGCGGCCCGGGCGCTCGTGGTACGAGGCCAATGCGCCGAGACTATTTGCGATTGCGCAGAAGGCGGCGGAGAAGCCGAAGATTGGGAAGTTGATTGAGGCGCATATGGGCTAGCAACCGTCACTTTCGCGATTTGCTCTTCGCAAGCTTTGCCTTGCGCTTGTAGAGGTGAAAGACGAAAGAACAGCCATCTGCGACCGCTTCTTGGTAGTACTGCATTGAGTCCTTGCCTTTGCTGTCCTGTAGCTGAACCCATTTCTGCTCGATTACGCGCTTGGCGAGCCAGCCTGCATCCCGAATGTAGTGCTTGGCCACGACCAAGGCACCATCTTCAGAGGGAAAGTTGACCCAGCAAGAGACATACGCTCCCACATTTGCAGGCTGGCCCGATTTGGGTCCCGCGTACGCAAGGATGACGAAGTACCGCAATCCTCCCCATTGGCCAGCTTTAGCATTCGGCGTCTTGTTGACTGATTTCATGATTGAAGTCCCATTGGCATTGCTGAGTGCGAAGAGATTAGCCTGAATGCAAACGGGCAGCCAAAGCTGCCCGTTTGCTTTGAATCACATCAAAAAAACCTCAAGCCGGCTGAGCCACCTTAGCCTCACCCTTGAGCCCGGCCGCCTCACGCAACAGCGCAGCCTTGTCGGTACGCTCCCACGTGAACTCCGGCTCGTCGCGGCCGAAGTGGCCATATGCAGCGGTCTTCGAGTAGATGGGGCGCAGCAGATCCAGCATCTGGATGATGCCTTTCGGGCGCAGGTCGAAATGTTCATTCACCAGGGCTTCGATCTTCTCGTCGGGAATGACGCCCGTGCCTTCGGTGTACACCGTGATGTTCATCGGCTTGGCCACACCGATGGCGTACGCCACCTGGATCTGGCACTGACGCGCGAGGCCGGCGGCCACGATGTTCTTGGCGACATAGCGGGCGGCGTAGGCGGCGGAACGGTCGACCTTCGTCGGGTCCTTGCCGCTGAACGCACCACCACCGTGCGGGCAGGCGCCGCCGTAGGTGTCGACGATGATCTTGCGGCCGGTGAGGCCACAGTCACCCTGCGGGCCACCGATGACGAAACGGCCGGTCGGGTTGACGAGGTAACGCGTATTGGCCAGCCACTCTTTCGGCAGCACGGGGCGGATGATGTTCTCGATGACGGCGTCCACGAATTCCTTCTTCATGGTCTTGCCGTCGCTCATTTCCGGGCTGTGCTGGGTGGAGAGCACGACGGTGTCGATCGAGTGCGGCTTGCCGTCCACATACTTCATGGTCACCTGGCTTTTCGCATCCGGGCGGAGGCTCGGCATGCGGCCATCGCGGCGCAACTGGGCCTGGCGCTCGACGAGGCGGTGCGCGTAGTAGATCGGGGCAGGCATCAGCGCCGGCGTTTCGTCGCAGGCGTAGCCGAACATCAGGCCCTGGTCGCCGGCGCCGGTGTTCAGGAAGTCGTCGCTGGCCTGGTCCACGCCCTGGGCGATGTCGTTGGACTGCTTGTCATACGCCACCAGCACGGCGCAGCCTTTGTAATCGATGCCGTATTCGGTGTTGTCGTAGCCGATGCGCTTGATGGTGTCGCGCGCAACCTGGATGTAGTCCACATGGGCATTGGTGGTGATTTCGCCAGCCAGCACGACGAGGCCGGTGTTGCACAGCGTCTCGGCGGCGACTCGGGAGCGCGGGTCCTGCGCTAGAATCGCATCAAGAATCGCGTCGGAAATCTGATCGGACACCTTGTCCGGGTGGCCTTCGGAAACGGATTCCGAGGTGAAAAGAAAACTGCTCATCGGGTCTCCCCAGGTCTTGAGTGAAAGAACGGTTGCGGGCGCCCCCGGCTCACGCAGCCTCGCCGGGTTTCACAACAACCGCGCATTATAGCCAAACCCATCCTCCTTCCCGACCTTCCCCTTAGACCCGTTTGTTATGCAGTTTCTGGCTTCGTTATGTGTCCGCTGGTTTGGTCGATTCTCGCTGCCGGCGAACCACCGCATCGGTGCGCTGCTGGGCCGGCTGGCCTGGCGGGTGGCGCCGCGCTTTCGCCGCATGCTGGCTGCGAATATTCGCGTCTATGCCAAGGCCCGCGGGCTGGACTCGAAGGCCGTGCGCAGGCTGGAGGGTCAGGCCAAGCGGGAAGCCGGCAAGGGCATGACCGAGCTCGCCATCGTCTGGACGGCGCCGGTGGACCGGCTGTATGGGCTGGTGAAGTCGTGTGAGGGCTGGGAGCACGTCGAGGCCGCGCGCACCGCCGGCCACGGGATCATCTTTGTCACGCCCCATCTCGGCTGCTATGACATTGCCGGGCGCTATCTGGAAAGCCGGCTGCCGGTGCTGGCGCTCTTTCGCCCACCCAAGCTGAAATGGCTGGAACCCATCATGCAGGCCGGTCGCGAGCGCGGTGAGGGCAAGACGGCGGAAGCCAATGCAGGCGGGGTGCGCGCGCTGCTTCGCACGCTGAAATACGGCGGCAACATCATCATCCTGCCGGACCAGGTGCCGGCGGCTGAGCAGGGCGGGGAAGGTGTCTGGGCATCGTTCTTCAGTGAGCCCGCCTACACCATGACGCTGTTGCCGCGCCTGGCCCGCTCCACGGGCGCGACGGTGCTGTTTTTCTTTGCCGAGCGGCTGCCGGACGGTGCCGGCTATCACGTGCACATCCAGCCCGCGGCGGCACCGTTTCCCGATGACAAGTCCGAGGCCGCCACAGCGGCCAATCGCGCGGTGGAAGCGCTCATCGACAAGGCGCCGGCGCAGTACCTCTGGTCCTACAACCGCTACAAACATCCGGCCGGCGCGCCCCTGCCGCCGCCCAGGGACTAGTTCATGCACGTACTGCTCACCGGCGCCAACGGCTTCATCGGCCGCCACATCCTGGCGGGGCTGGAGGCGGCGGGACATGACGTGGTCGCCGCCGTGCGCGACCCGGAGGCGCTGCGTCGCCCCGACCTGAAGACGCTGCGCATCGACTTCAATCGCGACACCGATGCCACGGTATGGACACAGCGCCTCGCCGGATTCGACGCTGTCATCAATTGCGCCGGCGTGCTGCAGTCTGCCCCCGGCCAGTCGGTGCAGGCCATTCACGCTGCTGCGCCCATCGCGCTGTTCGAAGGGGCGAAGGCTGCAGGCGTGCGCCGCGTTATCCAGATCTCGGCCATCAGTGCTGCGCCGGGCGCCGGCACCGAGTACGCCGAGACCAAGCTCGCGGCGGATGAACATCTCAAGCGCATGGACCTCGACTGGGTCATCGTGCGGACATCGCTGGTGTATGCGGCAGGCGCTTTCGGTGGCACGGCACTGATGCGGGCACTCGCGGCGCTGCCGTTTCGCATCCCATTGGTGGGTGACGGAGAGCAGCGGTTTCAGCCGATCCACATGAACGATGTGGTGCAGTGCGTGGTGACTCTCTTGACGAATCTTCGCATCAACAAGCAGGTCGTCGATCCCGTCGGACCTGACGTCGTCACGTTCCGCCAGATGCTCGTCGACTATCGTGCCTGGCTGGGATTTCCGCCGGTGCCGACACTGGCCATGCCCATGCCGCTGATCCGCATTGCGTCACGCATCGGCGATGTGTTTGGCGGCCCGCTCAGCACGACCGCACTGAAACAGATGAATTTCGGCAACACGGGCGATCACGCCGCCTATGTGGCGGCCACCGGTTTGCAGCCGATGTCCTGGCGTGACGGCATGGCGCGGCATCCGGCGCAATGGCAGGACCGCTGGCATGCGCGTCTGTACTTCACGCGGCCAGCACTGCGACTCATGCTGGCGCTGATGTGGCTGGTCTCGGGGGTGGTGGGCTTCTTCTATCCGCCTGCGCTGCTGACGAGCATGGCGACCGTGACGGGGCTCTCGGTGCTCACGCTGCACGTCCTCGGCATCGCCGGCTGCTTCGCCGACCTCGTGCTGGCTGCGCTGGTGTTCCTGCGCTGGCGACCGCCGCTGCTTGCGGGCATGCAGATTGCACTCATCGCGGGCTACACCGTGTTTCTCACCTGGGCGCTGCCCGCGTTGTGGATGGACCCGTTCGGGCCGCTGCTGAAGAATCTGCCCATCATCGTCGCCATCTGGATATGGGCCGCATTGGAGCAGGATCGGTAGAAGGCTGTCGCAAAACTACTGCGCGGGCCAATTTCAGGCCTGCGATGCTCGACGCGTAAGAACGCGTGTGCGCTTCTCGGCCTAAACTTGACCCGCTCGCGACGTTTTTCAACAGCCTTCAAAGATGGACTACCTGCTGCTCAAGACGATCCACATCCTGAGTTCGACCGTGCTCTTCGGCACCGGCATTGGGACGGCATTCCAGATGTGGAAGGCGCATCGCGACGGCGACGTGCACGCCATCGCAGCGGTGAATCGCAACGTAGTCCTGGCCGACTGGCTCTTCACTACGCCAGCCGTGATCGTCCAGCCGCTGACCGGGTGGCTGCTCATGCGTGCGGCGGGTTTCGATCCGATGTCGCCGTGGCTGGTGCTGACCTATGCGCTCTACCTTCTCGCCGGCGCGTGCTGGCTGCCGGTGGTGGCCATCCAGTTGAGGCTGCGCGATCTCGCGCAGGCCGCGGCGCAGGCGGGCACGCCGCTGGACGCGCACTATTGGCGGCTCTACCGGACCTGGTTCTGGCTGGGCTGGCCGGCGTTCGGCGGATTGGTCGTCGTGTTCTGGCTCATGGTCGCCAAGCCTGCGCTTTGGCTATGATGACGCCCCATCATGCGACTCGTTCTTCTCTTTCTCTGGATTCTGCGTTGGCTGCCCCCGTCCTGGGTGCGCGCGCTGGCGCGCGGGCTGGGCAGCCTGCTGTTTCATTTCGGCCGCCGGCGCATCACGCTGCGCAATCTTGAGTTGTGTTTCCCGGACATGCCGGAAGCGGAGCGGGTCAAGCTCGGCCGGCGCGTCTTCCAGAATCTGGCGCGCGCGACGCTGGAACTGGGTCGGCTGTGGTACGCGCCGCGCGACGTGGCCCTTGCGAATATTCGCATGGTCGACCAGCACTATTACGAGGAGCATCTCGACAAGGGGCCGGTGATCCTGCTGGCGCCGCACTTTGTCGGCCTGGACTTCGGCGGTGCGCGGGTGTCGGCCGAATATCCGCAGACCTTCAGCATCTATTCCACGCAGAAGAACAAGGTGTTCGACGCCGCCCTGCGTCGCGCCCGTTCGCGCTTCGGCGATCCGTTGCTGGTGTCCCGGCAGGACGGCTTGCGCGCCGTGATGCGGGCACTCCGGGCGCAGAAGCCTTTCTACTACCTGCCCGACATGGACTTTGGCGCGCGCGATGCGGTATTCGTGCCGTTCTTCGGCGTCCCGACCGCGACGGTCACGGCCATGTCGCGCATGGCGGCGATCGCCAAGGCCAGGGTCGTGCCCTGCATCACCCGCCAGCGCGAGGATCACTACGAGGTCCGGTTCTATCCCGCCTGGGACAATTACCCCACCGACGATCTGGAAGCGGACACCCGGCGCATGAACGCCTTCATCGAAGACCGCATCCGCGAAATGCCCGACCAATATTTCTGGGTGCACAAGCGCTTCAAGACCCGGCCGCCGGGGGAAAAGTCGCTCTACAAGTAGCCGCAAGAACAGCGTTCAGGCGGGCTGCCGCGATCACCCGAATAAGGTAGACAAACCCCCGAATCTATCGGTTAGAATCCCGCCATGGCCTGGTTCCAAGTCGTTCTCCGCGGTGAACACTTCCTGATCCACAAGGACGGGAAGGATGCGTGGATGGGCTTCATCAAGAACTTCTATGTCGAGGCCGACGCTGCCGACGCCGCCGAGCAGATTGCAGTTCGCCGGATGAGCACCGATCCCGACTTCCGCCTGTCTGTGAAAAATCCGGCGGACAAGCCCCCTGAGCTGAATATCGAGGAAGTCTCCCAGGTCGAGGCCGATCTGTCCCTGAAAGACAGCGACTTCTTGTACTACCCGGACGAGTCGCCGCCCGCCTAGCAGTGTCGCTTGTGTGCGCCGACCCGATGTCTGAATCCTCTGTCGCCGCCGCACTTACCCCTTCTGTTTCGCCCCAACCCAAGGTCGCCGCACGTCCTCCCCGCATGAAACTGCGCTTCACCAAGATGCACGGGCAGGGCAATGACTTCGTGATGTTGAACGCCGTCAGCCGGCCGCTGCCCGATGGCTGGCTCACGCCCGCGCGCATCAAGCGGCTGGCGGATCGGCACTTCGGCGTGGGCTGCGATCAGTTGCTGGTGGTCGAGCCCAGCCAGCGCGCTGACGTCGATTTCCGCTACCGCATCTACAACGCCGATGGCGGCGAGGTCGAGCAGTGCGGCAACGGTTCGCGCTGCTTCGCCCGCTTCGTGCTGGACGAGGGGCTGACCACCAAGACCGAGATCCGGGTTGAGACGGTGTCCGGCATCATCGTTCCGCGCCTGGAGGCCAATGGCGACGTGACCGTGAACATGGATGCGCCGCGGTTTGTGCCGGCGGAGATTCCGTTTCAGGCCGATGTGCGCCAACGCGAATATTCGCTGGATCTCAAAGCCGGCCAGCGCATCATTGGCGCCGTGTCGATGGGTAACCCTCACGCGGTGCAGGTGGTCGCGGACGTCGACGCCGCCCCCGTGCATGAAGAAGGTCGCGAGATCGAACTCCATCCGCGCTTTCCGCGCCGGGTCAATGCCGGATTCATGCAGGTCGTCGACCGCCATCACATCCGCCTGCGTGTCTGGGAGCGGGGTGCCGGCGAAACGCTGGCCTGTGGCACGGGGGCCTGCGCTGCGGTCGTCACCGGCATCCAGTGGGGCCTGCTCGATTCGCCGGTCCGGGTCTCCACCCGCGGCGGCGACCTCTCCATCGCCTGGGCGGGCGAGGGCCAGCCCGTGCTCATGACCGGCGCGGCCACGACCGTCTATCAGGGCGAGATCGAACTCGAATAAGTCAGAATGAGTGCGATCATGTCCACTATTCATCACCGAACGAGACAGGGAGCCCAACCTTGCTGACCTCCGAACAAGTCGCCGAATTCCTTCGCGCCAATCCATCCTTCTTCGAACACCAGCCGGACATCCTGCTCAACCTGCAGGTGCCGCATCCGCATGGCGGGCGCACCGTGTCCATCAGCGAGCGCCAGCTGGTCGCCACACGCGAGAAGGTGAAATTCCTTGAAAGCAAGCTGGCTGAACTCATTCAGTACGGCGAGGAAAACGACCAGCTCTCCGAGAAGGTGCATTGGCTTTCGCTGCGCCTCATCGCTTGCGACAGCCTGGAGACGCTCATCGACACGCTGTACCTCGAGCTGCTCGACCATTTCAACGTGCCGCATGTGGCCGTGCGTTTCTGGGGTGTGGAGCGTCCGGTGCATGCCGGGCCGGAGTTCACCGAGTTGGGTCCGGAACTGCGTCAGTTCGTCGAGGCCATGTCGACGCCCTATTGCGGACACCATCCCGTGTACGAAACCCAGCACTGGTTCGGCGAGCACGCGCCGCATCTCAAGTCGTACGCGATGGTGCCGTTGAAGTGGCAGCAGTCGTTCGGCGTTTTGCTGATGGCGTCCGAGAACGGCGAGCGCTTCTATCCCGAGATGGGCACGCTGTACCTGAAGCGCATCAGTGATCTTTTCTCTGCCTGCCTCGCGCGGCATCTCAAGCTGATCGAAGCCGAGGGCTGAGGCCCGGGCCCATGCTGGGCAAATTCGCCGACGACTACCTGAATCACTTGGCCTACGAGCGTCGGCTCGCCGCGCATACGCTGGCCAACTACCAGCGCGATTTGGACGTGCTGGATGAGCTGGTCGGCGAGCGCTCGGTATCCGCACTCGCGCAAACCGACATCCGCCGCTTCATCGCCCAGTTGCACGGCCGCGGCTTGTCGCCGAAGTCGCTGGCCCGGGTGCTGTCGGGCTGGCGCGGATTCTTCGAGCATCTGCGGCGCGAGGGCTTGATCCGCGCCAATCCTGCCGACGGGGTCAAGGCGCCGAAAGCGGAGAAGCGCCTGCCCGCGACACTGTCGCCCGACGAGGCCTCGCGCCTGGTCGCAATCACCGAAGACTCGCCTGCGGGCCTGCGCGACCACGCACTGTATGAACTGGCGTATTCCTGTGGCCTGCGCGTGTCCGAGCTGGTGTCGCTCGATCTCGGCAGCATCGACCTTGCCTCCGCGGAAGTGCGCGTCACGGGCAAGGGATCGAAGACCCGCATCGTGCCGGTGGGCAAACCAGCACTTGCGGCGGTGAAGGCATGGATGGCCGCACGGTCAACCTGGAAAGGTGCGGAAACCCCCGCCCTGTTCCTGGGCGAACGCGGCGGTCGCCTCTCGCCGCGCGTGGTGCAGGCGCGCATCAAGCAGTGGGCCATCAAGCAGGGCATCACGACCGACGTGCATCCGCACATGCTGCGCCATTCATTCGCCTCACATGTGCTGCAAAGCTCGGGCGATCTCCGCGCCGTGCAGGAAATGCTCGGCCACGCCAGCATTGCGTCCACGCAGGTCTACACGCATCTCGACTTCCAGCACCTCGCCAAGGTATACGACGCGGCGCATCCCCGGGCCAAGAAGAAGGCTTAAGAAGGGTTGAAGCGAGCCCGGCGGCATTGCGAATATTCGCAGGTCGCTGCCCGCCCGCCACGGCAATGCATCCAGCAAGCGAACCAGCGCCTTCCTGCAACTCATTTGCATGAGCGGTGTCGAACCCGGACAATACCGCCATGCCTGCCAAGTCTTCCCACACCTCCACCCCCACCGCCGCCACCCGCAAAGCTGCTGCCGACAGCCTCATCCGTGAGGCCGGCGCACGCCTGACCGGGCCGCGTTCGGCTGTGCTTACCCGGCTGCTTGCGGCGGACCATGCCATGACCCATCAGGAAATCACTGACGCGCTGGCTGCGGACCAGGCGGTCGACCGGGTGACCGTGTATCGGGTGCTGGAGTGGCTGGTCGAGCAGGGGCTTGCGCACCGGATTGCCGGCGAGGACCGGGTGTGGCGATTCAGTGTCAGCCGGGGAAAGGTCACGGGCGGCGGGCACGACCATCGCCATGCCCATTTCGCTTGCACCCAATGCGGTCAGACCTTCTGTCTCGGTGACATGCCGGCAGATGTGAAGGTAAAGCTGCCCGCGGGCTTTCGCACCGAGGCGGTCGAGCTGACACTGCGCGGCGTCTGCGGTCATTGCCGTTGAGCTTTCGACCATGCTGACCCCCGTTACCGTCCTCACCGGCTTTCTCGGCAGCGGCAAGACCACGCTGCTGAACCACATGTTGCGTTCGCCCGCGCTGGCCGACACGGCCGTGCTCATCAACGAATTCGGCAGCGTGCCCATCGATCACCTGCTGGTGCGCTCTTCGACTGAGCAGGTGATGGTGCTGGACTCCGGGTGTATCTGCTGCAATGTGCAGGGCGACCTGGTGCAGACCTTGCGCGACCTGCATTTCAAGCGCGCGAATGGCGAGGTGCCGGCCTTCCGCCGGGTCATCATCGAGACCACCGGCCTGGCCGACCCGGCGCCGATTCTGCACACGCTCATCCAGATGCCGGTGCTGTCGGCGCGCTACAGCCTGTCGGGTGTGGTGACCACGGTCGACGCCGTGCATGGCGAGGCCCAGTTGCATCGCCAGTTCGAATCGGTGAAGCAGGCAGCCGTGGCCGACCGCATTGTCCTCACCAAGACCGATCAGGCCGACGCGGCGACCACCACGCGACTGAAAGCGCGCCTGGAAAAGTTGAACCCCACTGCGCGAATATTCGTAGCCGTGAAGGGCAACATCGATCCTGACTGCCTGCTCGATACCGCGCTCTACCAGACGGACGGCCGCAATCCGGATGTGGCGCGCTGGCTCGGCATGGCCAAATTTCGTCCCGTCGCCCCCGCGCGCATTGGCCCGGGTGCGGCCGTTGCCACACCCCCTGCACACGACGACAGCATTCGCACCTATGCCCTGTCGTTCGATGAGCCGGTGGATTTCGACGGGCTGCTGGACGGCCTGCAAATGATCATGACCCTGCGCGGCGACCAGTTGCTGCGCATGAAGGGCATCGTCAATGCCCGGGGCAGCGAGCGGCCCAGGGTGCTGCACGCTGTGCAGCACACCTTGTACCCGGATGCGACCCTGCCGGCCTGGCCGGACGCGGATCGCCGCACCCGGCTCGTCTTCATCGTGCGCGGCCTTGAAGAACACTTCATCGCCACCACCCTGCAACATTTCGCCGCCTCGGCCCCCGAGACGGCACCCGCAACCTGACATCCCGCTGGAATCACCATGGCCACCACCGAGCAGAACCTCATTCCCGTCACCATCCTCACCGGCTTCCTGGGTGCAGGCAAAACCACGCTGCTGAACCGCATCCTCACCGAACAGCACGGCGAGAAAATCGCCGTCATCGAAAACGAGTTCGGCGAAACCGGTGTGGACAACGACATCCTGCTGCAGGACCGCGAGGAGCAGATCGTCGAGATGAACAACGGCTGCATCTGCTGCACCGTGCGCGGCGATCTGGTGCGCATCCTGGGTGACCTCGCGGCGAAGAAGAAAAAGGGTGAACTCAAGTTCGACCGCGTCCTCATCGAAACCACGGGCCTTGCCAACACCGGCCCGGTGGCGCAGACGTTCTTCATGGACGAGGACATCCACGAGCAATACCTGCTTGATGCCGTGGTGACCGTGGTCGATGCCAAACATGCGCAGCAGCAGCTCGACATTCACGAAGAAGCGCAGACCCAGGTCGGGTTCGCCGACCGCCTGCTGCTCTCCAAGACCGACCTCGTCACGGATGACGAAGTGACGGCACTGCAGGATCGCCTGAAGCGCATGAACCCGCGCGCGGTGCAGAAGCGAGTGCACTTCGGCAAGACCGACATCAAGGACATCCTCGACATCAAGGGCTTCAACCTCAATTCCATCCTCGAAGTCTCGCCCGACTTCCTGAAGGACGACCACCATCACCATGATGACGAGGTGAAGTCGTTCGTGTGGAAGGATGACCGCCCGCTGTCGATGGAAAAGATGGAAATGTTCCTGTCGCTCCTGGTTGAGACCTACGGCAAGGACATGTTGCGCTACAAGGGCGTCCTGAACATCGCGGGCGAGGAACGCCGCATGATTTTCCAGGGCGTGCATATGCTGATGGGTGGCAGCCCCGGGAAGCCTTGGGCGCCGGGCGAGAAGCGCGAAAGCGTGATGGTGTTCATCGGCCGCAACCTGCCGCAGCGCATCTTCACCGAGGGGCTCAACTACTGTGTCGACGGCGTCGAAGTGCCGACCTGAGCCGCCATGACTGCCGCTCCCCTTGTTCAAGTCGAATCACTGACGCACCGCTATGCGGATCGCGTCGTGCTGGACCTGCCTGCCTGGCAGGTGGATGCCGGGCGCCACACGCTCATCCTCGGCCCGTCGGGCTCCGGCAAGAGCACGCTGCTCACCCTGCTCGCCGGACTGCTCACCCCGACCGCCGGCCGGGTGAGCGTGCAAGGCTTCAATGTCTCCGCGGCGAATCAGCGGGAGCGCGACGCCTGGCGGGCGCGCAAGGTGGGTTTTGTCATGCAGCGCCTGCATCTGGTGGGCGCGCTCACGGTCGAGCAGAATCTGGCGCTGGCGCAAACGCTGGCGGGCGTCACGCACGATACGACGCGTATCCGTGACATGCTGGGCCGCCTCGGCGTGGGCGACAAGGCCGGGCGCCGCCCGCATGAGCTCTCGGTGGGCGAAGCGCAGCGTGTCGCCATCGCCCGTGCTGTGTTGCATCGGCCCGTGTTGTTGCTTGCGGATGAGCCCACCTCGGCGCTGGATGATGCGTCCTGCACCGCGGCGCTTGATCTGCTCGAAGCCGCTGCTGCGGAATCCGGCGCAACACTCATCGTCGCGACACACGACCAGCGGATCAAGGACCGATTCGCCGAGCCGCTGGTGCTCGGTGCCGCGGGGCAGGCGGTGCACGCATGAACATCCTGCAACTCGTTTTCGCCTACCTGCGGCATCGGCCCTGGCTCACGCTGCTCAATGTGTTGCTGCTGGCGCTGGGCATTGCCACGTTGACCGTCATGCTGCTCTTCGCGCATCAGGCCGAGGATCGTCTGCGCCGCGATTCGAAGGGCGTGGACCTTGTGATCGGCGCCAAGGGCAGCCCGCTGCAGCTGATTCTCTCGACGGTCTATCACATCGATGTGCCCAACGGAAACATCAAGCTGGCCGATGTGGAGACGGTGCTCGCCGATCCGATGGTGAAGCGCGCGATTCCCCTGGCGCTGGGCGACAACTTCCAGAGCTTCCGCATCGTTGGGACGGGCACGGCGTTCCTCGAGCTGCAGAGCGCCCGGCTGGCTGAAGGCGTCGTGTGGAAACAGCCGCTGGAGGCTGTGCTGGGCGCCGAGGTCGCACGCAAGACCGGGCTCAAGGTGGGTACGCAGTTTATCGGCTCGCACGGCCTGGGCGGCGGCGGTGGTGAGGGTCATGTCCATGCACCATATACGGTGACGGGCATCCTGGCGCCAACGGGCAGCGTGATGGACCGGCTGATCCTGACCAGCGTCGAAAGCGTGTGGAAGGCGCATGAATACGAGACGCCGAAACCCGCGCTGGCCGATCTGCTGAAAGGGGTGCTGGCGCGTGACCCCAACGTGGCGCAGAAACCCGAGCCCTCTCCTGCAAGTGCCAAGAAAGACGATCACGCCCACGACGATCACGATGGCCACGACCATTCCGCACACAGCGAGCCGGGCAAGGAGGTGACCGCCTTCCTCGTCCAGTACGCCTCGCCGCTGGCCGTCGCAGTCTTCCCGCGCATGGTGCAGAACACGGGGTCCCTCCAGGCCGCACAGCCTGCCTACGAGACCGCGCGGCTCTTGTCGATGATGGGCTTTGCGCTGGACGCCTTGCGAATATTCGCAGGGGTGCTGATCCTCGCGTCAGCACTCGGCCTCTTTATTGCGCTCATCAACGCCCTGAGCGAGCGCCAGACCGATCTCGCCCTCATGCGCCTGCTCGGTGCCAGCCCCGGGCGCCTGGCCGCCCAGACCCTTGCCGAGAGCATGACGCTCACTCTGGCGGGCGCTATACTGGGACTGTTGCTCGGGCATGTCGCCACGCATCTCCTGGGCCAGTGGCTGGAAACCACCCGGCAAGTGCAGATGACGGGCATGTTGTGGCTGGCCGAAGAGTGGATGCTGCTGGGTGGCGCGCTGGTGCTGGGCTTCCTGGCCGCGCTGTGGCCGGCCTGGCGCATCAGCCGGCAGGATGTTGCCCCGGTGCTGGCCCGCAGATGATTCCGGATTTCAGACTTTCATGAAGCTATCGATTGCAATGCGCTCATTTCTCGCCCCCTTCGCTCTCGCCGCCACGTTCCTGACCTCGACGGTTTTAGCGCAGTTGCCGCCCCCGCCCAAGCAGACCGGTCCGGTCGTGGTGGACCCGGCGCCCGCCGGCACCATTCCCTGGCCGCTCCTGCAGCAGGCCAAGACGATCCAGTTGCCCAACAAGAAATTCGGGCCGCAGTTCACCAAGGAGATCAAGGAACTGGACAAGCAGGAGGTGAAGCTCTACGGTTTCATGATGCCGCTTGACCAGTCCGAGAAGCAGAAGCGTTTTCTCCTCGCTGCCTGGCCGCCGCACTGCAACTTCTGCATGCCCGGCGGGCCGGAGTCGCTGATTGAGGTGCTCGCCACCGAGCCGATCAAGTTCTCCTACGAGCCCATCGTGCTGTCGGGCAAGATGCATGTGCTGGAGAACGACATCGTCTACTACCGCTTGACCGACGCCAAGTCGGTGAAGTTCTGATGGCCACACCGCCGGTCAAGTCAGGTATTCCACCGCGGCCGGCAGTTGCCGGCACCGCGCCGCGGCCAGCCACGGGTGGCGCGCCTACGGCGGCTCCCGGCTTCTCGCCCAATGCTTCGGGGCAGTTCTCCACTGCGGAGATCAGTGACTCCGGCGCGTTGTCACCGTTGCATGAGGCAGCGGTTCTGTATTCTGCCGATTACTACGACGCCACTGCCGAAGTGCTGAAGGAGTATCTGCGCGATGCCACCGGCAAGAACAACATTCGCGCCTGGCTGATGATGTTCGACTTCTACCAGTTGACCCACAATCGCAAGGAGTTCGACGCGCTGTCGATTCTGTTCACAGTGAAGTGGGAGCGTTCGCCACCGGTGTGGGCGGAAAGCGAAGAGGGCGACCCGCGGCGCAAGGAGAAGCGCGAGCGTAAAGACTTTTTCCCGGTGAAGCCGGGCGCCGATGGCGCCTTGCTGCCAGAGATTGACCGGTTCGAGGTCTTTGTCAAGGAGATGGGGAGTGCCCGCATCGACTTTGGCAAGGTCAAGACCATTCTTGCCGAAGAGGCGGAGCTGTTCAGCCTCGTGTTACAGCGCGTCCGTCGCGCCAAGATGCATATCTGGTTCAACAGCTTCGATGAGTTCACTGGGTTGTTGAAGAATTGCATCAACGGAACGCCCGGCCCCAAGTCGCTTGGATTCTGGAATCTGCTCTTCGAGTTGTACATTCTTGATGGCAAGCTGAACGAGTACGAAGAACTGGGATTGGAATACGCGGTGGCCTTCGAGGCGTCGCCGCCGGCGTGGGAGGCAGTCAACCGTCCCACCGGCAGTGCGCCGGACGCACCGGCCGACACCGGCAAATTCGAACCGGCGGCCGTGGGCTTTCCGCTGCGCGGCGTCATCAGTGCGGCCAGCAAGGATGCGCTGGGACAGCTCGCCGCGTACGCCAGCACGCATGCCGAAGTCGTTATCGATTGCGGTGCGCTGCTTCGCATCGACTTCGCCTTTGCGGGTCAGTTCTTTGAAGCCATCCGCGCCATTCACACGGCCGGTAAGCGGGTCATCCTGTCGAACCTCAACGAGCTGGTGGCGGCATTGCTCGAAGTGTTCGGCATGAACAAGCACGCGATCCTGATGCGCAAGAAGGCGACCTAGCTTGTCGGGCGGCGCCGTCTCCCCGGATCGCTTGAAGTTTTGCTTACCGGCTCCACCTGCAGCGAATATTCGCAATCTGCACGAACTCCCCAACGGCGCATCTCATGTCCGAACCCCAACAGTTTCACGGCACCACCATCGTCTCCGCGCGACGCGGCAAGCGCGTCGCCATGGGCGGTGACGGCCAGGTGACGCTTGGCCACATCGTCATCAAGGCGAGTGCGCGCAAGGTGCGGCGCATTCATGACGAGAAAATCCTGGCTGGATTCGCCGGCGCCACCGCCGATGCGTTCACGCTGTTCGAGCGTTTCGAGGCCAAGCTGGACAAGCACCAAGGCAATCTCATGCGCTCGGCCATCGAACTGGCCAAGGACTGGCGCACTGATCGCATCTTGCGCCGCCTTGAGGCCATGCTGGCCGTGGCGGATCGCGAAGCCTCGCTCATCATCACTGGCACCGGTGACGTGCTGGAGCCTGAAAAGGGATTGATTGCCATCGGGTCCGGCGGCGCCTACGCCCAGTCCGCCGCCATTGCGCTGCTTGAGAACACGGATCTCGATCCCGCCGACATCGTGAAAAAGTCGCTGGTCATCGCGGGCGATCTTTGCATCTACACCAATCAGAATCACGTGATCGAAGTGCTTGAATAGCAGTGACAGGTGACGAGTGACGAGTGACGGGTGACGGGTGACCGTTCGCTCGCTTTTTTTCGCCTCACCAGTCACACGTCACTTGTCACTCGTCATCAGAAAAAAACATGTCCTCCATGACCCCGCAGGAAATCGTCTCCGAACTCGACAAGCACATCGTCGGGCAGCATGCCGCCAAGCGCGCCGTGGCCATCGCATTGCGCAATCGCTGGCGCCGTTCGCAGGTGCCGGATCCGCTCCGGAACGAAATCACGCCCAAGAACATCCTCATGATCGGACCCACTGGCGTGGGCAAAACCGAAATCGCGCGTCGCCTGGCGAAGCTCGCCAACGCGCCCTTTCTCAAGGTCGAGGCGACCAAGTTCACCGAGGTGGGCTACGTTGGCCGCGACGTGGACTCCATCATTCGCGATCTCACGGAGATTGCGGTGAAACAGGCGCGCGAGCAGGCGACACTGCGGGTGAGACATCGAGCCGAAGACAATGCTGAAGAGCGCATTCTCGACGCGCTGCTGCCCGGCCCGCGTGGCAACTTCGACTTCTACGCGGAGCAGAAGGAGACGCCGCCGGATGAGGTCAACGCGACGCGGCAGAAGTTCCGCAAGATGTTGCGCGAAGGCAAGCTGGATGACCGCGAGATCGAGATCGAGGTCTCGGCGGTGCCCGGCCAGATGGAAATCTTCGGCCCGCCCGGCATGGAGGAACTCACCCAGCAGATCCAGGGCATGTTCCAGAACCTGGGGCAGGGCCGTCGGCGCACGCGCAAGATGAAGGTGGCTGACGCTTTCAAGTTGCTGACCGAAGAGGAAGCGCTGAAGCTGGTCAACGACGACGAACTGAAGCTGGAAGCCGTGCGCAATGTCGAACAGAACGGCATCGTGTTCATCGACGAGATCGACAAGATCGCCAGCCGCAGCGAAGTGCAGGGCGCCGATGTGTCACGCCAGGGCGTGCAGCGCGACCTGCTGCCGCTGGTCGAAGGCACGACCATCTCCACCAAGTACGGCATGGTGAAGACCGATCACATTCTCTTCATCGCTTCCGGTGCATTTCATCTTGCCAAGCCGTCGGACCTGATTCCGGAACTGCAGGGTCGCCTGCCCATCCGCGTGGAACTCTCCTCGCTGTCGGTTGAAGATTTCGAGAAGATTCTCACCACCACTGATGCCTGTCTCACCCGGCAGTACGAGGCCCTTCTGGAAACGGAAACCGTCAATCTAGAGTTCACCGCCGACGCGGTCCGCCGAATCGCCGAGATCGCCTATTCGGTCAACGAGCGCACCGAGAACATCGGCGCGCGTCGACTCTACACGGTGATGGAGAAGCTGCTGGAGGAGATTTCCTTCGATGCCGGCAAGCAAGGCCACGTGAAGGTGGACGCCGCGTACGTCGACGAGCGGCTTGCCGGGCTCGCGAAAAGCGAGGATCTGGCGCGGTACATTCTCTGAACATGCTTCCGCCCGACGCTCCGCCTGCCTTGGGCCGCGCGCTCGAATTGCACCGGGCGGGACAACGCGACGCGGCGCTTGCGCTCTACGATGAGGCGATTCGTGCGCAACCCGGACTGGCGTTCAGCCACTACGCGCGCGGCATTCTGCTGAACGAACTGGCGCGAGCGAACGAAGCGCTGGAGAGTCTGGCAGAAGCCTGCCGCCTGGCGCCGGCTGAAGCGGGTTGGCAAGCAGATCGCGGTGCCATCGCCTTCGCGTTGAATCAGCGCGAGGTGGCTATCGATGCTTTTCGCCTTGCAGTGGCGGCTGATGCCTCGCGTGCCGATGTCTGGGGCCAGCTGGGCGATCTCCTGCGCAGCGCCGGCCGCCTCGACGAAGCGCTGGGGGCTTACCAGAGCGCCACGCGGCTGGCACCGCAGTTTGTCGCTGCTTGGCAGAATCTCTCCTTCACCGCCCACGCCCTGGGTAACGCGGCCCTCGCCGAAGAGGCGGCGCACCGCGCTGTGCGGCTTGCGCCCCAGGACCCCGTCTTGCGAAATACGCTGGGAAACGCGCTTACCCTGGCGCGCAGGCCGGAGGCCGCGCAAGCCGCCTACCGGGAGGCGCTGCGCCTGGCTCCCGGTTTTGCCGAGGCGACGTTCAATCTTGCGTTGTTGCTGGCAAGCCTCGGTCAGCGTGATGAAGCTGAGTCGCTCCTGCGCGGCCTGCACCAACAGGCGCCACAACGCATGGATGTGCTGGTCACGCTGGCTGACACCGTGCGTGAGTCCGGTCGCGTGGACGAGTCCGAGGGGCTGTATCGGAAAGCGGTGCAGCGCGACCCGTCCAACCTCATCGCGCTATGGAACCTGGGCAACCTGTGCTGGAAGCAGGGGCGCCACGAAGATGCCGCAGCCTGGTACGAGCGGGCGCTCGCACGCCAGCCGGATCATGCCGTGCTGATCAGCAACCTGCTGTACACGCGGCTCTATGACCCGAGCCTCGCACCCGAGGCGCTGTGCCGAGTGCATCGCGAATACGCGACGCGGATTGAGGCGCCGCTGCTTTCTGTACGCCCGCACCATCGCAATGTGCCGGATCCGTCGCGCCGCCTCCGCGTGGGCTACGTGACGGCAGACTTCCGCAATCACCCCGTCGCGCACTTCATGAAGCCGGTGCTGGCCCAGCATGACCCGGCTGAGGTGGAGGTGTTCGTCTATTACAACCACGAACAGGAAGACAGTGTCACGCGAGAATTCCGCGAGTGGGCGAGACACTGGGTGCCATGCAAGTTGCTGTCGGATGACGCGCTTGCGCAGCGAATATTCGCAGATGGGATAGACATCCTGATCGACCTGGGGGGGCATACCGAAGGCAATCGTTTGCCGGTCTTTGCCCGCAAGCCAGCGCCAGTGCAGATCACCTATCTCAACTATCCCGGCACCACCGGCTTGTCAGCAATGGACTGGCGCATCACCGACGCGATGGCCGATCCGCCTGCCCATGACACTCACTACACCGAGCGCCTGCTGCGGCTGCCGGACAGCCTGTGGTGTTATCAGCCTGCGCTTTACATGCCAGAGGTCAGCGCGCCGCCCTGCCTGCGTAACGGCCGCATCACCTTCGGTTCGTTCAACAATGTCAACAAACTCACCGCCGACACCGTGGCGCTGTGGTCACGTTTGTTGCGTGAGTTGCCCGATGCGCGTCTGCTCATTGCGACTGCCGACAGTGATCGCTGGCGTTCGGACATCACAGCTCGATTCGCGGGAGAAGGTGTCGCCGGGCACCGTCTGGTATTCCGGGGCAAAGCCGCTCCTTCGGAGTTCGTGCGCTGGATGGATGAAGTCGATATTGCGCTCGACAGCTTTCCGCTCAATGGCGGTACCACCACCATGGAGTCGCTCTGGATGGGCGTGCCGGTGATGTCGCTGTCCGGGCAGCGGTTCTTCGCCCGTGCCGGCAAGTCCATTCTTTCGGCGGCCGGTTATCCAGGTTGGGCGGCCGACACGGCGGATGCGTTCATTCAGGCGGCCAGGTCACTCGCGGCCGATCGGGAAGCGCTGGGTCAGCTTCGGCGCAATCTGCGCAGTCAAATCCGGCGTTCGCCACTTTGCGATGCGCGGCGCTTTACCCTGGCCATTGAGGCGGTCTACCGGCATGCCTGGCAAGACTGGTGCCAGCGCACGTCGCGATAGGTTTGATCTGGCACTTCGTCGGCAAGTCATGGCCCTTCGGGTGACACCTTGATCGCGCCAAGGGCAGCGGCTGCACGTGCTGCATACGGATTTCTGCTTGACCTGTGCCATGCTGCAAGCCATGGGAAAGTTCGATTCCGTGATTCCTGTGCCCGGTGGACCGACTCCCGGCGCCGCCGGCCGGTCCCAAGGCCACAAGGGCCGTGGCGCGCTCGCGTTCACCGCGCATCGCTTCGAGTCGATTGCCCGCGAACCGGTGGATGACGGCTGGACGCCCGAGCCCGAAGGTAGTGCCCCAGTCACGCAGGTCATCGAAGAGCAGGCGCAGAGCATCATTTCGCGCAACAGCTCGCCCGATGTGCCGTTCGACCAGTCGGTGAACCCGTATCGGGGTTGCGAGCATGGCTGCGTGTACTGCTTCGCACGGCCCACGCACAGCTATCTCAATCTCTCGCCGGGACTGGATTTCGAAACGCGAATATTCGCAAAGATGAATGCCGCCGAGTTGTTGCGCAAGGCGCTGGCGCGTCCGGGCTACCGGTGCACGCCGCTCGCGATTGGCGTGGCAACGGATGCGTACCAGCCTGTCGAACGGCGGCTTCGACTCACGCGCCAGGTGCTGGAGGTGTGTGCGGAATTCAACCAGCCGGTGGGCTTGATCACCAAGTCCGCGCAGATTGAGGAGGATCTCGATCTCATCGCCGACATGGCGGGTCGCAGCCTGGCGACGGTGGCGCTGTCGATCACGACCCTGGACCATGGGGTGTCGCGTCACATGGAGCCCCGGACCTCTGCACCGCGCCGGCGCCTGGAAACCATCCGCCGCTTCGTCAACGCGGGTGTGCCGGTGACGGTGAATGTCGCGCCCATCGTGCCGTTTCTCACTGACCATGAGTTGGAGCGCATTCTGGAGGCGGCCGCCGAAGCGGGCGCGCAGCGTGCCGGTTACATCATGCTGCGTCTGCCCTGGGAGGTTGAACCCATTTTCCGCGAGTGGCTGGCTGCGCGTTTCCCGCTCAAGGCGGCCCATGTGCTGAGTCGCATCGAGGCGCTGCGCGGCGGGCGTCACAACGACGCACGTTTCGGCTCACGGATGTCGGGCGAAGGCATTTATGCCGAACTCATTGCCAAACGCTTTGCCATCGCCTGTGCGCGGATGGGCCTCGACGGTCAGGGCCGCGAGCGCATGCAAACGCTGGATGTCAGCCGGTTTCGCGTCCCAAGCGCGCAAGCGGCGCTGTTCTGAAGCGCTGGGCGGCCTCTGCCACCACGTCGCACCGACTTACATCCGGTCGAACCAGGGAAAGCTCCAGCCTGCCGCGTGGAAGAGTTCGTCATCGCCGAAGCGCGATGACAGCGGGCGATACATGGCCAGGGGCTTGGGCTGAAAAGTGAGCACCGGTTCCAGCGCCCGATGGAGCACGCTGCCTCGCCGCGCGTTCACGCGAATATTCGCGACGCCCTGCGCAGCATTGGCGACGAGCGCCGAAAGCGCTCGCGCATCTCCGGCGCCTTCCAGCACGGTCACCCAGTCCGGCTGATGGCCGAGCAGTGCATAGGCATCGGGTTGCAGCGCCTTGCCGCTACGTACCAAGCTCACGCGCTCGAAGGGCAGGGGTGTCCGGGCCAAATGACGGTTTGCAAAGGGCATTCCACCGCGCTGTGACGCTTCGGCCAGACCGTCCAGGGCGTGGCACTCTTTGGGCGAAATATCCGCCAGCGCCACCTCCATGCTGACAAATCCCGCGCCAGGCAGCGCCGCAGACATTGCGGCCACCGTGCCTTCGGCCAACAGCCCGCTGTCGCTCACGTGGTAACCGCGGTCGCGATAGTAACCATGCTGGTGAGCCCAAAGCAGCAGAAAGTCGTGGCGCTCATCAGTAAGGCGATCAGCCACAGCATCCAGCAGGGCTGCAGCGAAGCCTTTGCCCTGCAGCTCGCGTAGCGTGTGCACCCAGCCGATCAGGGCGCCGGTCCAGGTGTGGCCGCCGCTGACAAATTTCATGCTGCGGGTGATGAGCATGCTGACCGGCCGACTGTCCTGCTCCAGCCAGTGGAAATCAGCATCGCCCCCTTCTCCGAAAAGATCCGGATACCGTGCCACCAGATCCAGCGTGCGTCCGCGAACCCGGACGAACTCCTCTTCTATGCTGGCCAGCACCTGGGCGCGCATGGTGTGTACTGCGTTGCCGGTGTTCATTTCACCATCCATTCCGAATTGTCGCCACGATGCGCTCGCGGTCTGCGTCCTCAACCCACCAGCCGCAGGGGATGCTGAGATTTTCACTGTCGAACAGCGCGACACCGGGCAGCTCGGCGGGCGTACCGCCGAAGCAGCTGAAACGATCCGCGCGCAGGTGCAGACGTTGCGCGCCGATGCCTGCGGCATGGAGCTTGCGGGTCAGATCCTCGCGGCGCTCGGCGCGCAGTGAATACGTCCAGAAGGCGGGGCGCGAACGCAGATTGCGGCGCAGCAGTTTCAGGCCCGGTATCCCGGTCAGTTGTTGGTCGAAGAACGCGGCGTTTTCGCGCTGGCGCTTCAGCAGTCGGTCCATGTGCGGCAGATTGGCTTCGCCCAGGCTTGCCGAGATGTCGGTAAGACTCATCGCCCAGCCGGCTTCCGCGATGTCCAGCGCTTCGGACAGATCGCCGGCCGAAGTGCGCTGACGATTGCGGTCGATGCCGAAGCGGCGCAGCTGACGGGCCCTTAGCAGCGACTCGGGATCGCGCGCGGCCAGTGCGCCGCCCTCGCCGGTGCTGAGCGTCTTGCTTGCGTAGAACGACCAGGCAGTGAAGTCCGCATCGTCCAGCCAGCGACGACCGTCGCGCTCCGCGCCGAAGGACTCCGTGGCATCAACGATGCTCGCGAGTCCTGCTTCGCGAGCGGCATGGGCCAGCGCCTGAACATCCCCCGGGTCGCCCGACCACTGGACATGCAGGAAGGCGCGCGCATGATCGGTCCCCGCCCGAATCACCTCGGCCGGTGTGGTCATGCCGGTGTCGGGGTCGATGTCCAGCCAGACCGGGATCGCGCGAATATTCGCGATAGGCATGAGGCTCGCGGTGCAGGCGACCGGCGACGCGAGCACGCCATCGCCTGCCTGTACGCCGGCAAGATGCAAGGCGAGCGTAATGGCGGCGGAGCCATCGGAGACCGCCGCCACCTCACGCACACCGAGCCATTGCGCCAGGGACTCTTCAAAAGCTTGCACTCGCGGCCCCATCGCCAGTTGCCCACTCGCCAGCACCGCGCTGATGCGAGGACCGACGTCGTCAGACGTGAAGGTGCGGAAGAGCGGAATGTCGACAGCGCCGGTCATGTCACCAGCCTTCGCGCAGGGCTGCCACGATGCGCTCGCGCTCGGCATCGCCCACCCACCAGCCGCAGGGGATGTGCAGCATCTGCTCCCAGAACTTATCCAATCCCGGCAGCGGGCGTCGGCTCGCGGCAAACACGCTGTGCGCGTCGTTGCGCCGGTGCGCGCGCGAGCAGTCGATGCCACGCGCGGCCAGATGCCGTTCGAGACCCGCTCGGTCTTCAGCCAGCACGGTGTAGAACCAGTACGAGGCCTCTGCGCCGACAGGAATCACGCAGGTGCGAATCCCCGACACATCCGCGAGTGCCGCATCGAGGAAACGGCCATTCGCATTATGCGCCGCGATGAGCGCATCTATTACTGTGAGCTGCACCAGACCGATGGTCGCGGTGACATTGTTCATGTGATATTTCCAGCCCACTTCAGCCACATCGACCTCGGTGCGTGGCTTCGCGCGATCGATGCCGAACCAGCGGAAGCGCCGCCCGGCAGACAGGACGTCCGGCTTGGCCAGGCGACCATTGAAGGCCAGCATGCCCCCGTCCACCGTGGTCATGTGCTTGATCGCCTGCAGCGAGAACATCACCACTTCGCTGTGCTGGCCCAGCGGACGGCCTTGCCAGCGTGCTCCGAGCGCATGCGCCGCGTCTTCGATCACCGGGATGCCGTGGGCGTCCGCAATCTTGCGCAGCGCGTCGATATCAACCGGAATGCCACCATAGTGCACGGCCAGGATGGCTCGCGTGTGCGGCGTGATGCATGCGGCCACTGAAGCCGGGTCGATGTTGCCGTTGTCCGGATTGACATCCGACCACACTGGCACGCCGCCCGCATGCAGGATGGCGAGGTTGCTGGGCTCGGCTGTCATCGGCGTGGCGATGACCTCGTCGCCCGGACGCACACCCACCAGATGGAGCGCAGTGTGCAGCGCCGCGGTACCGGAATTGAACGACAGCATGTTCTCGTTGCCGAGCCAGCGACCAAAGGCGGCCTCGAAATCAACCACCGCTTGGCCTTCGCCGATCTGACCGCTGTAGAGCACCGCCTCCAGAGCAGGCATCAGCGCCGCGCGTGGCGGCATGCCCACCTTGAACAGAGGGATCCGCGGCAGCGTCTGTGTCATGGACATGGATATGCGGGCGCCAGCGTCAGAAGTTGGCGTACTCACCACCCGACATTTCCAGTTTTGCAAACTCCATATCAGCTCGCGCAAGCAGTTGGCGAACCGCATCGGGATCGACCAGCGCATCGACGGAGCTGTACTCACTGACCAGATCCCCAAATTGCGCCTTGCTCCACCATGGGTGAACCTTGTAGTAGCCACCGACATCCTTGGCGCGGACCAGCTCCTCTTCAGACAACATGATTTCGTTCAGTTTCTCGCCAGGCAGGAGGCCGATGACGTCGTACTCGAACGGTTTGCCCGCCTCCTCGCAGAGTAATCGGGCCATGTCGATGATGCGCGCTGCCGGCGCCTTGCACACGAATATCTCGCCACCTTCGGCATTTTCCGCCGCATACAGGACAAGATCAATCGCATCATTTAGCGTAAGCAGGAATCGGGTCATGCGCTCATGGGTTATCGTGATCTTTTGGCCCGATGCGAGGAGTCTCCGAAACAGTGGAATGACTGAGCCCCGCGAGCGCAGTACGTTGCCATAGCGAACGCAGGCGAAGCGCGTGCCTCGATTGCGCTTGGACAGATTTCCTTTCAGCACGATGCGTTCTTGAAGCGCCTTGGTGAGTCCCATGACATTGACTGGCTTCACCGCTTTGTCGGTGCTGATCATTACCACGGTCTCCGGATGATGATGCAGGGCTGCGTCCACCACGTTTTGCGCGCCGGTCACGTTGGTGAGTACGGCCTCGTCCGGGAAGTTCTCGCAGGCCGGCACCTGCTTCAGGGCAGCCGCATGGAAAACGATGTCGATGCCGGACATGGCCTCGTCAAGGCTGTCGCGGTTGCGCACGTCGCCGAGGAAGAAGGACAGGTTCTTGCGTCCCGGGTAGAAGACACGCATGTCGTGCTGTTTCTTCTCGTCTCGGCTAAATACGCGTACTTCCTGCGCCCCCAGGTCCAGAAATCGGCGCACGATAAAATTGCCGAACGACCCCGTGCCGCCGGTGACTAGAATTCGCTTGTTTGAATAGTCCATATCCAATGTAACCTTGATTTTCACGGCGCATTGTACGCAACTGCTCTCACCGTCGCCCGGTGATCGGCGCTCGGTCATGTTCAGAGACTACTTGCCATGCGCTAGAATTCGGGTATCGAAGCCAGACCTTGGCTGCGGCGCATTGCGATGCCGCGATGAATTGGAGCTGATTCTGCGGCGCCCCGCGCCGCGCAAATGGCGAACATGGCCACCACGAATTTTGCTGAGCAACTAGATCTGGCCATGAGCCTGCATCGATCAGGCCAGTTCGCGTCGGCTGAGGTGGCGTATCACAACTGCTTGGCCATCGAACCGCAGAATTCCGATGCGATCTACCACCTGGGCATCCTGCTCAGCGAGGGCGGAAGACAGATCGAAGCACGCGACTTTCTTTTCGCCTCACTGCGACTCAACCCAGCGGTGGCCTCGCGCTGGGTGGACTTGGGCGTGGTGCTTTCCGGGCTCAGTGATCAGACGGGCGCAAAGTATGCTTTCAGCAACGCCCTGCGTCTGAATCCGGGTCTGCACGATGTGCGCGCGGCCCTTGGGGACACGCTCAGCGCTCTCGGGGAGTTCGAGCCCGCTCGACGCTGCTACGAGATGCTGCTGCCCATTTGGCCGGCGCACGCGGTGCTGCGTTCGAACCTTGCCAACGCACTCTGGCACCTGGGTCAGTACGGACCAGCGGAAGCTCATGCTAGGCAGGCGGTGAAATTGGATCCAAAGCTCGCCAGCGCCCACAATAATCTCGGCAATATCCTCAAGTCAGCTGGCGACCTAGGGGGGGCAATTCAGGCCTATCTCGCGGCGCTTGCCGTGGACCCTCGTCAAACAGATGCATGGAAAAACCTCGCGCTCGCCCATTCCGATGAAGGGTCTCCTGCTTCGATGACCAGGGCAGAGGACGCGTTCAGGCGGGCCATGGACCTTTCCCCGGAGGATGGGGCAGCAATTGCTGGTCTCGCCGATTGCCTGCACATGCGAGGCGCGTCCGGGGAAGCCGAAGCGCTCTACCGGCGCGCGCTGGAACTGGACGCTGCCGATCCAGTTGCAGCCAGCAACCTCGCCACGCTGCTACTTGCACAGGATCTGGCCGATGATGCGGAGGCACTGCTGCAAGGGGCATTGCGCCGGCGGCCAGATCAACCGGACGTGCTGACGGTGCTTGCCGATTGCCGCCGTGCCCGGCAACAAGTCGATGATGCGGAGGATCTCTATCTCCGCTCACTGGCCATTCGACCATCCGTAAGGGCATGGAACAATCTGGGATTGTTGCGTCTAGCGACCTGCAGGGCGCCGCAGGCCGTGGACGCGTTCAGGAAAGCATTGATGCTGGAGCCTCGCGGCCACAATGTCCACAGCAATCTGCTGTTCGCGCTTCAGCATATGCCCGATTCCACGCCGGCCTCGCTGAGCGTCGCACATAGCGAGTATGGAAACGCGGTCATCGCAACCCGCCGAGCGGAACTTGCACGAATTGCGGTCGACCGGGACCCGGACCGGCGCCTCACAGTCGGATTTCTTTCGCCGGATTTTCGCGATCACTCGGCGGCACGTTTTCTGCTGCCGCTGCTGCGGGGCGTCGACAGATCCGACTTCCGCATCGTGCTATTCAGCAACAGTGAACGGACTGATCAGGTGTCGCATGAGCTGCGTTGCCTTTCTGACGGCTGGGTTGACTGCTTCCGATTGGGCGATCAGCAACTCGCAGCGGCTGTGCGCGAGGCGAAGGTGGATGTGCTCGTCGATCTTGCGGGGCACACATCGGGCAATCGGCTCCCCGTGCTGGCACATAAACCTGCGCCGCTGCAAATGACCTACCTGGGCTATCCTGGTTCCACAGGACTGACGCAGGTCGACTACCGCATCACCGATTCATTGATCGATCCGGATGGCGAGGACAGGTTCTTTGTCGAGCGCTTGCTTCGTCTCGATTGCCTGATGCTCGCCTATGAGCCTGCAGCGGATATCCTAGCTGTAAATCTTGCTGCACCGCCGGCACTACGTCGCAAGGGTCACGTCACTTTCGGCTCCTTCAACAGCGCCTCGAAGATCAACGACAGCTTGCTCGATGCCTGGGCTGAGATTCTGCTTCGAGTTCCGGGAAGTCGTCTGTACCTGGCGGCGATTCCGCGAGGGCGCTGCGCCAGGTACATTCGCGACCGACTCGAAGGTAGCGGGGTCGCGCCTTCCCGGATTCATGTTGACGGCCCGCTGCCCAGTCGGCAATTCAGGGCGGCAATGCTGGATGTGGATATCGCGCTTGACAGCTTTCCGGTCAATGGCGGAACCACGACTTTTGAATGTCTGTGGATGGGTTTGCCGGTGATTGCACTGGCCGGCAGCCGAACTGTCTCCAGATTTGGCATGAGCATTCTCACCCGGCTGGGATATTCAGAGCTGGTCGGGCAAAGCGTCGCGTCCTATATTGAAGCTGCTGCGGTTTTGGCTATGCAAGTGGATAGAATCATTGAATTCCGGGCGGGCATCCGCGAACGTCTTGCATCCCGGTCAGGTGCGGATACTGGGTCACTCAATCGCGAGTTCTACGGTGCGATCCGCTCGGTTTGGCGAGAGTACTGTGCTGCAGCTATATGATACGCATCCAGTCGGGTTGTTCCGACCTACCGCCAAGCGGACGAGACTCCAATGATCGAAATTCATCCAGCCTTGACGTATTGTCATGCCGCCCATGACCCCCGTCCTCAACATCGCCGCCTACAAGTTCGTCACCCTCACTGATCTGCAGGACTTGCGGACGGCGCTTCGCGCCCTCTGCGAAGCCCATGCGCTGAAGGGCACCATCCTGCTGGCGACCGAGGGCATCAATCTGTTCATGGCGGGGGGCGAGGCGGCGGTGCGTGCGTTCCTGGTTGATCTGCGCGCCCGTGCCCCGTTTGCTGATCTCACCGTGAAGGAGAGCTGGTCCGACACCCAGCCGTTTGGCAAGCTGCTCGTCAAGTTGAAGAAGGAAATCATTCCATTGGGCCGGCCGGACATCGACCCGGCGCGCGACCCGGCGCCGCGTTTGTCCCCGGCAGATCTGAAGCGCTGGCTCGATCAGGGGCGAGATGACGAGGGCCGCGAGGTGGTGATGCTCGATACGCGGAATACCTACGAGGTAGAGCGCGGCACCTTTGTCGGCGCGGTGGACATGCAGCTCGACATCTTCCGCAACTTTGGCGCCCGCCTGCCGGCCGTGGCGGACGCGTTGAAGGACAAGACCATTGTCAGCTTCTGCACCGGCGGCATCCGCTGCGAGAAGGCAGCGCCGCTGATGTTAAAGGAAGGGTTTCGCAACGTGTATCAGTTGGATGGCGGCATTCTCAAGTATTTCGAGGATTGCGGATCGGCACATTTCGCCGGGGATTGTTACGTTTTTGATGAGCGCGCCGCGCTAGACTCGGACCTTGCCGCGACCTTCGAACGAGGCACCTGACATGCGCCCGCTGCTTGTTCTGCTCACCACCATGACCACCGTTGCTGCGCTGGCCCAGGAGCCGCCCGCCGCATCGCTCGCCACCGCCGAATTCGCCTTCGCTGCGCGCTCGGTCGCGACCGACATGAAGCAGGCCTTTCTCTCGGTCATGACCGATGACGCCATCCTGTTCCGGCCCGGCCCGGTCAATGGCCGCGAGGTGATGGCGAAGAGTCCCGCACCGCCCATCGAGCTCAATTGGCGGCCGGCCTTTGTGCATGTCGCCGCATCGGGTGATTTTGGCGTGAGCACCGGCCCGGCCCGCATCCTGTTCAAGGCCGATCCGAAGCGTCCGCCGCGCTACACCCACTTTCTGTCCATCTGGGAGAAGCTGGACGGCGCGTGGAAACTGCGCGTCGATGTCGGCATCGATCATGCGGAACCGTTCAATGCCGATGCGTGGCTGGAGCTTTCGCAATCAGCCGCGAAGGGCCCGGGCCGCGATGCGCTGCTCGCGGCAGAACGTGCCTTCAACGCCACGACCGTGGCGCAAGGGTATGCGGCTGCGCTGGCCGCGCACGCCGATGCGAATATTCGCGTGTATCGCACACCGCTGAAGCCGATGCTGGGCGTCTCGGAACTGTCAGGCAAGGCCTTCCATCCCGCGGGCACGCAGGGCGACATGGTCGCGCATGGCATTGCCGCGAGTGGCGATCTGGGTTGGGCAGTGACCAAGCTCTCCGCATCCGACAAGCCAGCGGCCCCGATCGCGCATTCCTTGCGCGTCTGGCGTGCCCAGGGCGAGAAATTCCTGCTGCTGGCCGATCTCGCGGTAGACATGCCCAAGGCGCAGTAACCGATCCGGCTGACCTCACAGATGAAAAAAGCCCTTGCGCACTCGCAAGGGCTTTTCGGCTTGCTGCAAACCTGCGAGCTTAGACGTTCAGCGCTTCATACAAGCGCGTCACCCGCTCCATCACGTCGAGGATGTTGTCACACGCCTTGGTGACGTACTCCAGACGTTCCTTCGAAGTCTGGTTGCGATTGAGGTCATCGGCAGCGATCTTCAGAAAGCTGAGTTGCGTTTCCGCCAGCGCCAGCTCCCGCTTGATTTGTTCGGTGTTTTCCTTGGCTTTCAACAGACGCTCAATGTCGAGCTTCAGCTGGTCGTTGGCTGTCTTGAGATCGTTTTCGATCACGTTGTTGCGGATGCCGGCAGCGCGAAAGAGGTAGAGCTTGGCAATGCGCTGGGTGAGCACCCGCGCATCGCCGGCGATGGCAATGAGGTTGCTGCGCTGCGAGCGGGTGTACTCCACCATGAGTTGCGCGCCCTTGGTCGCGATCCACACCACCTCCTCGTTCTGCTCGGCCAGCTTCTTGTTCGATTCCGGCGTGGCGGGCGCATTGGTCAGGTCGCGAAACTCGCTCCACAGCTGCTCCAGCAGGTTGTAGTTGTCCTGGATCTGCGCGGTCGGCGGGGTGGCCTGCAGCGTGCGCAGGGTGCGCTCGAACTCGCGGATGGCCTCCTGCATCTGGCGCTTGGCGCGATTCTCCAACGCGCCTTGCTGGATCAGCGTGTAGGACTTGGTGATGCGCTCGACCAGCATGGGCAAGCGCACGGCCTGGTTGACCGCGGTCGCCGGGTCGAACTTGGGGCGGGTGATCTTGGTTGCCTGGGCGGAAGCGGCAGCGGGCGCGAATCCTGCCAGTGCGATCAGTGTGGACAAGAGGACATGCGGGACTCGCCGGAGGTGCCGGCGCAGGATGAGGCCAAGTTCCATTCGTTCTCCCTGTGTGGTGCAGCGCAAAGCTGTTGTTGTGATGTAGTCCAATCGCTATTCGACCACATTCGCGAGCCGCGTGCCGCCTATCATGCCTGCCGCGAACAGGCCACCCAGCGCCGCCATGAGGCGTGGCACCGGATCGGCGTCGCCGGAGAATGTGTCGGCATCCAGGGCGGACGCAAGATGCTTGCCAGCCAGACTCGCCGCCAGGAGCGCGCGGCGCGCAGGATCCAGCGTCTCGGCAGCGCATTGGAAGCCGTCCCGATAGACGGCGACGGTTTCGCCGCCTTGCCCGAGGTCGAAGTTTTCCGGGAGCGCTGCGCCGGGCTGGTGCGCCCGCCAAAGCGTGAGGATGGGCCAATCGGATTCGACCAGTGCCGTGCCCGGCATCGGCACCAGCACCAGCCGGTCCAGCGCATCGGCCGGGACAGCGGTCAGGGCGTCGACGCCGATCGGTGCGGCATCCGCCGCATGGAAGGCGCGATGCAGCGCCCATTCCAATGCGGCGACATCGCCCAGGTAGGGCAGGTCGGCCGCATGCGAATATTCGCGCAGGAAGTCGGGAAAGGCTGCGCCGAGATCATGCAGGTCGCCTGAAGTCGAAGGCTGTGCGGCAAGGCAGCGATCGGCTGCCTCGTTGAAGAAGGCACTGCCGACCAGCTGCTCGACCACGGGGAACGCGGCCGCCAGCGCGCCGCGTTGATTGGCGCGCACGGCGTTGCGATACACGGCGACGCGAGTTGCGGCCGTGGGGGCGCGGTCGTGCGCGCGCACCCGCTCTGCCACGCTGGACGCGTCGCCGCGCATCGCGGCGAGGAACTCACGCTGCAGCGCGGCGAGCATGATGGCGGGCCAGGTGTTCGCTGGCCTTGGCGGCTTCGGCCAGCAGCACCGGCAGCGGCGGAATGTCGGTATCCCACTCGATCAGCGTGGGGATGGGGCCAAAACGGTCCAGCGCCTTGGCATACAGCGCCCACACGTCGGCTGCGACCGGCGCGCCGTGCGTGTCGATGAGGAGCCGTGCTGCGTCCGGTTCGTCCTGCTCGTACTCGGTGAACCCGGCGAGATGGATCTCCTTCACCGCGTCGACGGGCAGTGCCGCCAGAAAGGCCTGCGCGTCCAGCCCGTGATTCACTGCGTTGACGTGGATGTTGTTCACGTCCACCAGCAGCCCGCAGCCCGTGCGGCGCGCCACCTCGGCGACGAATTCGGCTTCTTCCAGCGTGCTGTCTTGCCAGGTGAGATAGGACGACACGTTCTCCACCAGGAACTGACGCCCGAGCCGGGTCTGCACCTCGTCAACATGGCGACAGACCACCGCCAGCGCCTCCTCGGTGAAGGGAAGCGGCAGCAGATCATTCAGGTGCGTGCCAGCGATCCGACCCCAGCAGAGGTGGTCGGACACCAGTGCGGGCTCGACCCGGTCGACGAGACGCACCAGTTTGTCCAGATGCCGCACGTCCAGCCCATCGGCGCTGCCCAGACTCATGCCCACGCCATGCAGCGATACCGCGTGGTCGCGGCGAATGCGCAAGAGCCAATCCAGAGGCTGGCCGCCCTCGCCGAAATAGTTTTCGCTGTGCACTTCCAGAAACCCGACCGCTGGCCGGGCCTCGGCGAAGGCGCGATAGTGGTCGCTGCGCAGGCCGATACCGGCTGTCTGCGAGTCAGGCGCATGCGGGGAATGTAGGTGGGACATGACCACAGTCTGGCAAAAACGAAAAAGCCGTGCAGGGCACGGCTTTTTCGTGGACCCAACTTCGACGGGCCGATCAATACTTCATGCTGGGCTTGTCGTCTGCCTTGGCCTTGTCGGCGCCCGGCTTGGTCAACTTGCCGCCTGCCTTTTCGCAGGTGCCCTTCGCGACGAACTTCCACTCCTCCGGATCGTTGTCGGTGGTGGCCTTGCCGGCGCAGGAATGCTTGGACGTGCCGCAATCGTTCTGGGCCTTCTTGGCAATGCCGTAGCACTTTTCCTTCGGTGCGGGCTTGTCCTGGGCGGCGACGGCGCCGGAGACGCCGACTGCGAGCAGGCCGGCGATGGCGGTGGAAAGCAGGGTCTTGTTGCGTTGCATGGTGAGTCCTTTCGGTGGCTGTGCGGCCAGTTCGCCGCAGGTGCGGGAGGTCAAGCGGGGTTGTTTACTTGGAATCGGCGGGCTTGCCCGGCTTCAGGCTGCCCCCCATCTTTTCGCACGTGCCCTTCGGCACGTACTTCCATTCGTCCGGCTCGTTGTCCTTCTTCGCCTTGCCGGCGCAGGTGTGGCGGGCGGTGCCGCAATCGTTCTGGCCCTTCTTGGCGATGCCGTAACACTTCTCGCGTTCCGGCTTCTTGTCCTGCGCCTGCGCGTCGCCGGAAGGCACGATGGCAGACAGCGAGACCAGTCCGGCGATGGCAGCGGCGAGAAGTGGCTTGGCGGATGTCGAAACGGTGCTCATGGTGTGTCCTGTTCGTGGCGGAGTCGATTCACATTTTATGCCTGTGCTGCCGGTGTTGCCCATGCTGCCTGTGTTGCAATGCAATCAAGTACCGAAACCGGGCCACGCGATTCTTTCAGTCCACGCGAGCCCTTACGTCTGGCGACTGCCAACGGATGCGTCAGCCGGGCGGCCCCGCCTTGGCGTATCGATCCAATGCCCGCTTGAGGAAGCTGAATTGCGCCTTCATGTTCCGGCAGCAAAGGCATTCGGCGAGGTGGTAATCGAGCGCCGCCAGTTCGGCCGCTGACAGGCTGCGTTCTTCCGCCTCCAGCAACAGGCGCGTGGCCTCCTTGCAATTCAATTCATCCGTCACGATCGATCTCCCTCCGACCCGGCGAACCAGGTCTGGTTCAGGCATTCCCGCAAACCCAATCGGGCACGGTGCAGCATGACCCAGCAATTGGACGGGGTGATGCCTTCTTCCTTACAGATGGTCTCGGTGTCATGGCCCAGCACATCGCGTTTGAAGAACACGCGCCCGGTGGTCGGCGGCAGACGGTCCATGCACTTTTCCAGCGCGGCGAAGAAGGCTTTCTCCTCCAGCGCTTTGTCCGGCTGTTGCCACGCCTCCGTGGGCGTGACGCGGTGGCCATCCAGGCTGAAGAGGTCGTCGAAGAAGGACTCTGCGGATTCGATCTCATCCTGCGGCACCAGACGCTGGGCTCGCTCGGCCGAGAGTTCCCGCTGCAGGTCGATGATCTTGAATCGCAGGATGGCGGTAAGCCAGGTGCGCAGCGCCGACTTGCCGCTGAAGCCCTTCAAGCCTTCCAGCGCCGCCAGCAGCGCCTCCTGCACCACTTCCTCTGCCTGGGCTGTATCGCGCAGCTGGGCGCGGGCATAGCGGATGAGGTAGTCGCGGTGCGACTCGACATCGGCAAAGGTGGGTGCATGGGCGGGCGCGGGGCGATCGTTCATGGCGCGACTGTAGCGCGGCTCTGGGCCGGGCGGCAATCTTCCGGCGGCCGCGATGCGGCAATTTGTGCCGGATCAACATGCATTCACGGCCGGGGCTTGAAACTTCTCCGGCCGACCCTAGATTCATTCGCAGGAGGCACCCGATCGGGTGCCACGTCGTGACCAGCCAGGCCATCCGAGTGGATCGGGCCGGGCTGAAACAGCCCAGACAGGAGACCATCATGAATACACTGGTTCGCTTTGACCCCGCCGCCGATCGTCTCGATGACTTCTTCGCCGGCTTTTTCCGCCCCGTGTTGAGCCCGGATCGTGCCACGGTGGGCAACACGTCCGAGATTCGCATCGATGTGCGCGAGGACGAGAAGTCCTACGCCGTCGATGCCGCCATCCCGGGCGTGAAGAAAGAGGACATCCATGTCGCCATCGACGGCAACGAGGTCAGCATCACTGCCGAGGTGAAGAACGAGAAGGAAGTGAAGGAAGGTGAACGTGTGTTGCGCACCGAGCGCTTCTACGGCAAGACCACCCGCCGCTTTGCGCTGGCGCAGGAAATCGACGAGTCGGGCGCTGCCGCGAAGTATGAGGATGGCGTGCTGAAACTCACGCTGCCCAAGAAGGCCGTGACCACGGCGCGCAAGCTGACCATTCAGTAACAGCCGCTGCACCCACATCGACGGGCTGCACCGTCGGGTATCGGGAAATCCCTGATGCCTGTTCGGGGCAGCCCTTCGCGCTTTCATGGGATCGGGGTGGAGCAAGGCCGGGCTGCGGGTGCATAATGCCCTCACAAGTCACAACGAGGAGTCGCCGGCGCCCGCCGGTGAGCACATCCATGAACGCTTTCCATCCGCTCCGGCTGCTTGCAGTCTTTCTGCTCGCCGCCTCGGCCACGCCGCTGGCCTGGGCCCAGGCTGTCGGCACCACCAATCGCGCAACTGAACTGAAGGCCGACCCGCGCAGCGACGCGGCCACCGTCGCGAGCCTGCCGCGGGACACGGCAATCGTCGACATCGGTCGTTCCAGCGGCTGGATTCGCGTGCAGACCGGCGACAAGAAGACCGGCTGGGTGCGGTCATTCCACATCAGCATGAAGGGCAACATTTCCGAGTCGTCCTCCGGCGGAAGTTTCCTTGGCGGATTGGGAAGCCTCTTCTCCCCCGTGCGCCGCGAGCCGCCCAAGACCATCTCCACGGTTGGCATCCGCGGCCTGTCGGAAGAGGAAATGAAGAACGCCAAGCCCAACCCCGCTGAATTCAACAAGATGAAGTCCTATGCCGTGAGCAAGGCTGACGCGCAGGCCGCCGCCCAGCGCGCGCGGCTCAATCCCCAGACCGTGGCCTATGTCGATGCCAACGGCAATCCGATCCCGGGAGGTGGGAAATGAACGCGCGGACACTGAGCGTGGCAAAGCTGGGTGCGGGCGCACTCGCGCTGGCGCTGCTGGCGGGTTGTGCGGGCATGCCGAATGTGCCGGGTGGCATTCCGATTCCGTTGCCGGGTGGGCTGTCGGTGACAACCAATCAGGTGTCGCAATTGGCTGAGTCCGCCCAGGCGGCCACAAAGACCTATACGGAGCCTGAAGAGATCCAGCTGGGCGAGGATCTCGCCCAAGGATTGCTGGGTGCAGCGCCATTGCTGCCCAATCCGGGTGTGCAGCGTTACGTCAATCAGGTAGGACGCTGGCTGGCTTCGCAAACGGAGCGGCCCAATCTGCCGTGGCGATTTGGTGTGCTCGACAACGAACATGTGAATGCCTTCGCGGCACCAGGCGGCCAGATCCTGATGACCAGCGGCTTGCTGAATCGACTCAACAGCGAATCCGAGTTGGCGGGCGTGCTGGCGCATGAGATTGCGCATGTCCTGCAGAAGCATCAGTTGGAAGCCATTGCAGCCATGGGTAAATCAGGCTTGCTGAAAGGTGTGGGGCAGATTGCTGGAGAGCGAGCGCTTTCCAAGGCCGGCGCCGGCACGCAACTCGCCGCATCTGCAGTGGGTGGACCCGAGGCGATCGCCGGTTTGATCGTCGACGGCTTTTACGCCCGACCCCTCGATCGCAGCCTTGAATATGACGCGGACCGGATCGGCGTCATCATCGCCGCGCGCGCGGGCTACGATCCCTACGGCTTCATCAGCGTGCTGCAGATGATGGAATCGCTGGCCAAGGACAGTCCGTTCTTCGCGCTGATCAACAAGACCCATCCGTCGCCGTCGGATCGCATCTCGGAGCTGGAAAAGATCGCATCCACGCTGGACCGCTACCAGAACGGTGACCAGGGCGCCGCGCGATTCGCGGCCGCTCTGGGCCGCGCGGCACCGCAGGCGGCGCCGCAGCAGCGTGCACCGGCCGCGCGCCCGCCGGCGGCGCGTTCACCGGCCAAAGCCCCGACACCCGCACCCAAGCCGGCACCCGCCGCCGCGCCCAAGACCGCGCCCGGCAAGTAGGTGCGGTCGCACGGCTTGCGAATATTCGCAATCGCGGTGCGTCGCCTGTCGGCGGCGTGCCGTTATCTGCTGGCTGTCGGTGCGGTCAGCCTCCTGGCCCTGCCGGCAGCGGCGCAGCCTGCGCCGCAGTCGCTTGAAGCCGTCGCCGCCTCACGCAAGGTTTTTGCGGAGGCCGCCGCCGCGCGCCAGCGTGATGACGTTGATGAATATGTTCGCCTCTTGCGGGAGGTGGTGCGCCTGCGTCCGGATCAACCCGGCGCGCAGTTTCGCCTCGCGGGCGCGCTGGCCCGCAAGGGAGAGGTGGACGAAGCGCTCCGGCTGTTGAAGCGCGTTGCGGCGCAGGGCTTGTTCTTTCGCCTCGAGGGCGATCCGGACTTTGCGAGTATTCGCGAGGCGGCCGGCTGGACTGCCGCCGTCGAGGCATTCGCCGCCAATTTGCAGCCGAAGGTGGTGAGCGAGGTTGCATTCCGGCTCACCGAGCGCGATCTGCTTCCAGAAGGTCTGGCACATGATGCGAAGACCAACACCTTCTACATCGCCAGCGTGCACCAGCGCAAGATCATCGCGCGGCGCGCCGATGGCACCGAAGCCGTGTTCGGCAAGGGCCGTGACGATGGCCTGTGGAGCGTGCTGGCGCTCAGGGTGGATGCGGAGCGGCGCCACCTGTGGGCCACGACTGCGGCCATCGAGCAGACGAAGGACCTGGATGCGGCCGATCGTGGCCGCACCGCGCTCATCCAGTTTGATCTCGACACCGGGAAGGTCCTGAAGCGCTTCGAGCCACCGCGCGAAGCCGGAAAGGCTCGGGTGTTCGGCGATTTGGTGGTGAGCTCATCGGGCCGGGTCATCGTGTCCGAGGCGGAGCAGGGCGGGCTGTGGCGCATGAGCGGCGGCGCGTTGGAAGCCTTCATTCCCCCGGGCAAGTTCGCGTCACCCCAGGGCATGGCCTTTCCCAACCAGGGCAACTGGCTGTATGTCGCGGACTATTCGCTGGGCTTGATGCGGGTGGACATCGCCACGCGCAAGGTCGAGCGGGTGAAGACGCCGGGCGAATATTCGCTGCTGGGCATGGATGGCCTCGTCCGATTTGGCAACGATCTCATCGCCACCCAGAACGGCATCCGCCCGCATCGGGTGGTCCGCATCCGGTTGGACGAAGCGGGGCAGGTGGGGGGCGTTGATGTGCTGGAGTCCAGCCACCCCGAGCATGCCGAGCCAACGCTTGGCGTTATGGTGGGTGACCACTTTCACTACATCGCCAATGCCCAGTGGGATAGATTTCCCAAGGGACAGCCGGCTGCCGACCTGGTGGCGCCGGTCATCCTGAAACTTCCGGTTGCCGGCAGGCGCTGACGGGCGACCGCACGGGCCGACATCCGAACCGCGATGCGGCCGCGTCAAACCCGGGCAAGCCACCAGAACAGGGGAGTCCCGCCATGTCCAACACCCGCAAAGTTGCCATCGCCGCCGTGCTGCTGCTGATCGCAGCGCTCTTCATCACGTTCGGCTTCCTCCATTCACCGGTCGATCCGATCATCTTCATGGATGACGACCTGCATCACGGTGGATTCTTCGGCGGTCTGCTCGCCGTTGTCATCGTCGGCGTGGTGATGCTGATGGTCGGGGTGCTGCTCACGATCGTGTTCGCCGGGGTTGGGCTGCTGTTGCTGTGTGTCGGGATCGGTGTTGCGACGCTGCTCGTGGCGCTGGCCGTGCCGGTGCTGGTGCCGGCGCTGGCACTCCTGGCCATTCCCTTCATGGTCCTCTACGGTTTGTTCCGGCTGGCCACGCGCGGTCAGCGCGACGCCCAGGCGGCGGGCTGAAGCCGCCTACTCGGCTGGTGCCGCGCGCGTGAGCTTGATGACCTGCGCGGCCGCCTCACCTTGCGGGGCGGGGGCGCAGCTTTCGTCGTCATCGAACGCGATGTCGCCATCCGCGTCCGGTGCCCCGGTGGCCTTCACGCCCTTGAAGTCGAAGAGATTGCCGTCCATGAGATGGGACGGCACCACGTTCTGCAGCGCGCGGAACATGGACTCGATGCGGCCGGGAAACTTCTTCTCCCATTCGCGCAGCATCTGCTTCACCTGCTGACGCTGCAGGTTGTCCTGCGAGCCGCACAGGTCGCAGGGAATGATGGGGAAGTTGCGAATATTCGCCAGCGCTTCCAGGTCGGTTTCCTCGACATAGGCCAGCGGGCGGATGACCACATGCCTGCCGTCGTCCGACATGAGCTTGGGCGGCATGCCCTTCAGCTTGCCGCCGTAGAACATGTTGAGGAAGAGCGTCTGCAGCATGTCGTCGCGGTGATGGCCCAGCGCAATCTTGGTCGCACCCAGCTCGGACGCAACGCGATAGATGATCCCGCGGCGCAGGCGTGAACAGAGCGAGCACATCGTCTTGCCTTCCGGAATCACCCGCTTCACGGTCGAGTAGGTGTCCTGTGTCTCGATGTGGAACGGAATGCCGAGGCTGGTCAGATAGTCCGGCAGGACGTGCGCCGGAAAGCCCGGATGCTTCTGGTCGAGATTGAACGCGACGATGTCGAATTGGATCGGTGCGCTCTCGCGCAAGGCGAGCAGCACGTCCAGCAGCGCATAGCTGTCCTTGCCGCCGGAGAGGCAGACCATGACCTTGTCGCCGGCTTCGATCATGTTGAAGTCTGCAATGGCCTGGCCCACCTGGCGGCGCAGGCGCTTTACCAGCTTGTTGGCTTCGTATTGCTGCTTTTGCGAGAGGGCGGGTGCGGTCGTGTTCATGGCTGGCTGGGCGCGCGATCCCGATTCGCAAAGTGCTTGATCAGCAGAATCCCGCACAGAAACGCGCCAAAAACGCCCAGGATCGATGCAGCCGACACCACCACCGCAAACACGCCGGAGTCGGAAGTGCCGGACTGGCGCCACAGGAAGGCGCCGATGAGCACGAGCGCCAGCAGGGGCAGGGGCGCCATGGCCAGCCGGCGCTGCCAGCCAGCAAGGTGCTTCATGCAAAAGCGAAGCAGGATGAGATAGGGCGCGAAGGCGCCCGAGGCCATCATTAGCAACGTGATGTGTTCGAAGGAGAGTCCGCCGCTCACAGCACGATCCCCCGCCCGCCATCCACCGCGACGATCTGCCCGCTCACATAGGGCGCGTCCAGCATGAGGTATTTCACCGCACCGGCGATGTCCTCGCCGCCGCCCACGCGCTTCAACGGCACCTGATTCACGATGCGCTCTCGCTCGGCTTCCGGGTAGTCGTTGCCGGTCTCGGGCCAGATGATGGCGCCGGGCGAGACGCCGTTGACGCGAATATTCGGACCCAGTTCCAGCGCGAGCGAGCGGGTGAGGCCGGCCAGTCCCGCCTTGGTCATGTTGTAGACCGTGTAGTCCTTCAGCGGCCGCTCGGCGTGGATATCGACGATGTTGACGATGGCGCCTTGCGTCTTGGTCAGATAGGGCACGGCCGCCTGCGACAGGAAGAGTGGCGCCAGCAGATTGGTGCCCATGAGATCGATCCATTGATCCTCGTTGATGCCGCCCATGGGCGTGGCGTAGAACACGGACGCGTTGTTCACCAGACCATCCAGCCGACCGAAGAGTGACGCGGCCTGGTCGACCAGGCCCTTCAAGGCGTTGCTGGCCGCGAGGTTGCCCTGCACCACGGCGGCCGACTTGGCGCGGGCAGCGTTTAACTCGGCCGCCAGCTTGTCGGCCTCGGTGCGCGACGTGTTGCAGTGGATGACCACATTGGCGCCGGCCGCATGCAGGGTGCGGCTGATGGCGGCGCCGATGCGTTTGGCACCGCCGGTAACGAGGATGGCCTTGGAGTGCGCCGCTGGGGTCATGGGATAATTTGCCGGGTATGTGCCGGATTTGAATGTGGAACACCGTTGATTTTACCCGTGCGGCCAAGTTCCCCGTGCGGTATCTCACGCGGACTGCCTGACCGCTCTGATCACGCCGACCCGAAATTACCTTGAGACCCCCTGTCCCCCGCGAAAAACTGTCGACGCTGCCGCAACCGGATGCCGATGCCCTGGCGCACAGCGCCGCGCTGACTGCGAATATTCGCAATGCCATCGAGGCGGCGGGCGGCTGGATCGGCTTCGACCGCTTCATGGACTTGGCGCTATACGCGCCGGGGCTGGGCTACTACACGGCCGGTGCGCGCAAGTTCGGGCCGGCGGGCGACTTCGTCACGGCGCCGGAAATCTCGCCGCTCTTCGGCCGCTGTCTCGCCCGCCAGATTGCGGAAGTGCTGAAACAGACCGGTGGCAGCGTGCTGGAGCTGGGGCCGGGCTCGGGCAAGCTCGCCGAGGACATCCTGGCCGAGCTCGCCGCGTTGCGGGTGTTGCCGGATGAATACCTGCTGCTCGAGGTGAGCGCGGATCTGCGCGAACGGCAACGCGAGCGGCTCAGTACACATGGCGAGTATTCGCGCATGCGCTGGCTGGATGAATTGCCGGCTGACTTTACCGGCGTCATCCTCGCCAACGAGGTGCTGGATGTGCTGCCGGTGCATCTGGTCACCTATGTGGAAGGCTGGGCGTTCGAGCGCGGCGTGGCGCTGGATGCCGAGGGCGCATTCATGTGGAAGGACAAGCTGGTCGAGTCCGGGCCGCTGGTGACCTTGGCGCCGGCCATCGCGAGCAAGCATCTCGCCGGCCAGCCCCCCATGGGCTACCTCACCGAGATCAGTCCGCAGTGTGCGGCGTGGACACGGACGCTGGTGCAATCGCTGAAGCGCGGCGCGATCCTGCTCGTCGACTACGGCTTTCGCGCGGCGGAGTATTACCACCCCTCGCGCACCGGCGGCACGCTGATGTGCCACTACCGTCACCACGCGCATCCCGATCCGTTCTTTCATCCGGGCCTGCAGGACATCACCGCGCATGTCGATTTCACCGCGGTCGCGGATGCGGGAATTGAAGCCGGGGCGGAGGTGCTGGGCTACACGACCCAGGCCGGCTTCCTGCTGGCGAGCGGGCTGGCGACGCTGCTGCAGGAGGTGGATGCCTCCGATCCTGCGCGCTATCTGCCCATCACCACCCAGGCGCAACGCCTCATCAGCCCGGCGGAGATGGGCGAGTTCTTCAAGGTGCTGGGTCTGGGCAAGGGCGTTGCCGCGCCATCGGGATTTTCAGCACGGGCGCTGGCTCTCTAAACGGATTATCAAGATTCTTGGCGGCGGTAATCGCGCAAAGACAGTTACCCGTCCTGCATTTCTCGATGTCTGTCGCAACGTCGTGAGGCGCTCGAATCGAGCATGCATATAATCGAGCCCAGTTGTATTTTGGAGGTTCGCAGATGGAGGAATCGAAGGAATCTGAGGCAGTGCCTGCGGCTGCAGAGTCATCGCTGTTCGCGATTTCGTGGTGGCGCCGCCCTGGCCTAAGGCTGCGCTTTGCGCAAGTGAGTTCAGGATTTGGATTGGCTTCAACGATGGCTGCTGCAGTCCTCTCTCTGATTCACTCGGCACCTGAAGCCCAAGACGCCAGGGTTACCAGCCACGCGTTTTTGATCATGGACAGCATTGTCGATGTTGTCACTTGGTGGGCATGCCTGATCTTTGCGGCCGTAGCGGGCATTTTAGGTATGTACTTGGCCGTACGATCATCAAGGCATCCGCTGGTGGCACTGTTGGCGACGGCTTGTTCCTCCGCATGCGGCGGCTTTGGAACATTCGCTTTTGTATTCGCGCTCATGGACGCGGACAAGCGAGCAAATTATCGGCTTCACGAAGTTTTTTATCCGACTTTTGGCCCAGACTGGGGTGCAAAATTATGGATCGCGGCATTGATAGTTGTATTGCTGTTATCTCTGATCTGGTTGCTTCTGTGGTTTGCAGCCATGGTTGCGTTCTACCTGGCTTATCCCCGGCCATTGAAATTGGAGATAGCGGCGACACAGCCCAATGAGTCGATCGCAGATCAGCCTTTCGCTGGTCGAGTGTTCAAGTGGTCAAGGTTGGGCGGTCTGGCACCCCCCTTGGGACTCATGACCCTGTATGTCACCTTTGCGTTTGCAATTCCTTGGGCTCTGAATGAGTCAACTCGTTCCGACATTCTGTCCGCAGCTCCCTTGTCCATACTCTTTTGCTTCGTGCCCTTTTTGGCCGCCTACCTGAAGCGGCCCCACCTCTTGCCAGCAGAGCAGTCCGCATTCAATTGGTTGTTACTCGGCCAGACTGCCACCGTGCTCATTTTCCTCTCTGTCGCCCTGGGTTTACTCGTTTGGTGGAGTGAGGCAAGTTTCACCGCCACGACGGCTCATCGGTTCATGGGCATGTATATCAACGACATCATGCTCGGTCTCTTTGTCATGGTGTTTCACCTGGTGTCGCTTCTCGCCATAGCATTTGCACTCCTGTCCCGCGGATCGGTCGATCCCGGCCTAATGGTACGGCGCACTTGGGTCATTGGCTTTTCCGCAATCGCCACGAGCCTCCTATTCGTTGTCCTTGAGCGCTTGGCTGCAGGTTGGCTGGTCCGTCGGCTGGGCTTGAGCTCTGAAACTGCGCTGCTCGTCATTGGTGCCCTTGTGGCTGCGAGCTTCTTTCCAATCCGGCACTGGAGTGAAGGTAAGATCAAGCTCCTGTTTGATCGTTATCTGTCGCCGGAAAACTTCGCGGATGGCGAGCGGGCAACTGCGGCGGTGGTGTTTTCCGACTTGACTGGGTATTCCGCACTTGCAGCGAGAAATGAATCCGAAGCGCATCTTACGGCTGCCCTGTTTCACCGCTCAGCCAAGTTGCATGTAGCGAGTCACGCGGGGAGACTGGTGAAAACCATCGGGGATGCAGTCATGCTTACATTTCCTGACGCGAATTCGGCGTTGGAAGCCACTCGAACTATTCATGCCGACTACCTGACAAAAGCAGCAACTGTGGGGACAGAGCCATTGCAGCCACATGCCGGCATCCATGTTGGTGAGCTAATTCTGGGCGAGGATGGCGATGTCTATGGCGCCACTGTGAACATCGCCGCACGCCTGCAGGCTGTTGCCAAGCCTGGCGAAATAGTACTTTCAGGCGCGGCCCGCAGTGAACTTCTGGAAACAGACTTGGCTACACCAATTGGGTCGCTGTCGCTGAAGAACATTCCCCAGCCAGTCGAGGCCTACGTTACACCCGGCTGAGGCGCGTCTCGCACAAGGATTCATTGGCGCGTTGAACGAGCCTTCACTGCCTGCCGCACGCGCTTCTTTGCTGCAGCATTGCGGATCAAGGTGTTCACGTACAGCGCGCCTTCATTCCTGATGAAGTTTTCAAACTCGCGCCCCAATGCGCTCGCGGGTTTGTCGCGGTGCTGAACCAGGTACCAACGCCGCATCACCGGGAATCCAATGATGTCTGGCAGCACAACTGTGCCTTGTGAAAGGTCGGACGACACTGCATGCAGTGACACGAAGCCAACACCCAGCCCGGCCGCAGTCATTTCCTTCAGCATTTCATTGCTGGTCATTTCCGCGCCCACCGGCAGCGGCACCGGCCGCCGCTCCATCAGCTCATCCCAGATCCTGCGATTGTCCGAGCCGCGCTGGCGGGTGATCAGGTTCTCGCCACGCAGCGCATCCAGTGGCACATCCTTCCGCTTCGCCAGCGCATGTTGCGGATGCACGATGAAGCCGTAGGGGTGGGGCGCAAACGGGGTGCCGACGAATTCCGGCTGCGCGGGCGGACGGCCCATGATGGCGATGTCGGCCTGGTTGTCCTGCAGCAGGCGCAGCAATTGGTCCTGCTGCTGCACGCGCAGCACCAGTTGCACGCCGGGGTGTTGCTCCTGAAAGCGCGCGGCCAGTCTGGGCAGGAAGAAGTTGCCGGCGCTGATGGCCGCAATGCGCAGCACGCCCCCGTGGGCGCCCTTGAAGCGGGCCACCGCCTCCTCGGCGGCGCCGATGCGCTCGATGATGCCGCGCGCTTCGCCAAGGAACATGCTGCCCGCCGCAGTGAGGTGCAGGCGCTTGCCGATCTGCTCGAAGAATTTCAGCCCTGTCATGGATTCCAGCTGGCGGATGGTCGCAGACACCCCGGGCTGGGTCAGGAACAGCTCCTCGGCTGCGCGCGAGAAATTGAGATGGCGGGCGGCGGCTTCGAATATTCGCAACTGGCGGAAGGTGGCGTGGCGCATGGCGGCTCCCCGGTGACGCGCCAGTGTTGCATAGCAAAAAGCTTATGACAACAATCAGAAAAGGTGATTTTTGATTATGGTAAGCCGCACCTAGGATGCGGAATCGAAAACAGCACCGCAACGCTTAATGGTTGCCGTTTCCATTTTTCTTTCACCTTTCCCGGGCATTAATCGTCATGAACCGATCCGCCAGCATCGCCACCGCCGATCCCGAAATCGCCGCCATCATCGCAGCCGAGGGCCAGCGCCAGGAAACAGGCCTGGAACTCATCGCCAGCGAGAACAGCGTGAGCCGCGCGGTGCTCGAGGCGCAGGGCAGCGTGCTCACCAACAAGTACGCCGAGGGCTATCCGGGCAAGCGCTACTACGGCGGCTGCGAGGAAGTGGACAAGGCCGAGCAGCTCGCCATCGACCGGCTGAAGGCGCTCTATGGTGCGCACTATGCCAACGTGCAGCCGCACTCCGGCTCGCAGGCCAACCAGACCGTCTATACCGCGACCCTGAAGCCGGGCGACACCATTCTCGGGATGTCGCTCGCCATGGGCGGACACCTCACCCACGGCGCGTCGGTGAATCTCTCCGGCAAGCTGTACAAGTCGGTGAGCTATGGACTGGATGCCGATGAGCGTCTCGACTATGAGAGCGTGGATCGGCTGGCCGACGAGCACAAGCCGAAGATGATCGTGGCGGGCGCATCGGCCTACGCCCGGGTGATCGACTGGGCGCGGTTGCGCGCCACGGCGGATCGGGTGGGTGCCCTGCTGCTTGCCGACATGGCGCACTACGCCGGGCTGGTCGCCGCGGGCCTCTATCCCAATCCGGTGGGCCACGCCCATTTCGTCACCAGTACCACGCACAAGACGCTGCGTGGCCCGCGCGGCGGTTTCGTGCTGTGTGGACCGGAGCATGAAAAGGCCATCGCCTCCGCGCTCTTCCCCGGTCTGCAGGGCGGGCCGCTCATGCAGGTCATTGCGGCCAAGGCGGTCGCGTTCCGCGAGGCGCAGAGCGAGGAGTTCCGGCGTTACCAGGCGCAGGTGCTGGCCAACGCACGCGCGATGGCTGCAGTGCTGGTGGAGCGCGGATTGCGCATCGTGTCGGGCGGCACCGACTGCCATCTCTTCCTGGTGGATCTCCGTGCCAAGCGCATCACCGGCGTGGTGGCGCAGGACGCGCTGGGCCGCGCCCACATGACCGTCAACAAGAACGCCATTCCCAACGATCCGGAAAAGCCCATGGTCACGAGCGGCATCCGCATCGGCACGCCGGCCATCACCACACGTGGGCTGGGCGTGGATGAGGCGCGCCAGGTGGCGCACTGGATCGCGGATGCGCTGGAGGCGGCCGACGACACCGCCCGCCTCGATCAGATCGGGCGTGCGGTGCAGGAGCTTTGCCGCCGCCACCCGGTGTATGCCATGCCGCAGGCCCTGGCCGCCTAGTTCGCATGATTCGCGAAGCGTAGTCCGCAGTCACCCACTACAACATTCAGGAGGATCCACCATGTCCGGCCGCAATCACCTGTTCGTCCCCGGTCCCACCAATGTGCCCGAGCGCGTGCAGCGCGCGATGATTGCCGCCGCGCAGGATCATCGCGCGCCCGATTTTCCGCAGGTGGTGCAGCCGATCTTCGCCGCGCTGAAGCAGCTCTTCGGCACGACCGCGGGGCAGCCCTTCATCTTTCCCGCCAGTGGCACGGGCGCTTGGGAAGCGGCGCTCTGCAACACGCTGTCGCCCGGTGACCGCGTCATCGCGCCGCGCTTCGGCCAGTTCAGTTCGCTGTGGGTGGACATGATGCAGCGGCTCGGCTTGAACGTTGAGGTGCTGGATGAAGAATGGGGTGAGGGCGCGTCCGCACGCCGTATCGCCGAGTGCCTCGCCGCCGACAAGGAGCGGCGCATCAAGGCGGTGTGCGTCGTGCACAACGAAACCGCGACCGGCGTCACGTCAGACATCGCCGCCGTGCGCTGGGCGCTGGATCGGCATGACCATCCGGCGCTGCTCATGGTCGACTGCGTGAGTTCGCTCGGCTCGATCGATTTCCGCATGGATGAGTGGGGCGTGGATGTCGCCATCACCGGCTCGCAGAAGGGCCTGATGCTGCCTGCGGGCCTTGGCATCGCGTGCGTGAGCCCGAAGGCGCTGGAGGCCGGCCGCTCAGCCGCGCTGAAGCGCGTGTTCTTCAGCTTCGAGGACATGCAGCGCGCCAACGCCACCGGCTATTTCCCCTACACGCCGGCCACGCCGATGCTGCTGGGCCTGCGCGAGGCGCTGGCGATGTTGCATGAAGAGGGCCTGGAGAATGTGTACGCGCGCCATCACCGCCTGGCCGAGGGCACCCGCCGCGCCGTCGCCGCCTGGGGTCTCAAGCCCTGTGCCAAGAGCGTCAAGATCCAGTCCGACACCGTCACCACCATCATGGTGCCGGAGGGCGCGGATGCGAAGAAGGTCATCCAGTCCGCTTACGCGCGCTACAACCTGTCGCTTGGCATCGGCTTGGGTCCGCTCGGCGGCAAGGCCTTCCGCATCGGCCATCTCGGCGATCTCAACGAGTTGTCACTGGCCGGTGCGCTGGCGGGTACCGAAATGGCCCTGCTGGATGCCGGCATCGCGGTCACGCCCGGCAGCGGTGTCGGTGCAGCGCTGGCCTATTGGCAGGCCGGTCCCGCCGCCGACGGCACGGATTCCGCCCCGCTGGCCATGGCGGCCTGAGGTCCGCGAAGGCACGCAACCAACAAGTCTCCCTCCGCGGCGGTTCGGTGGCCGCCAGCGGGTACAGCGCGCCCGGCAGCAATGTCGGGCGCTTTTTTTCGCCCTGAGAGGGAGACGCGAATCCCATGGCCCTGCTATATTCGCCGCACAACAATGGAGGGAGCATAGATGGCAGTCACGATCGCTGTACCCAGGGAGACGACGCCGGATGAAAAGCGCGTCGCCATGCATCCCGAGGTCGTCAAGAAATTCAAGGCGCTCGGCGCCGAGTTCCTGATCGAATCCGGTGCCGGCAGTGCGAGCTCGCTGCGGGATGAGGACTTCACCGCGCAAGGCGCGGTCATCGCCAGCGGCACCGCCCAGCTGTACGCCGCGGGTGCCGCCAGCCTGGTGTTCAAGGTGCAAACGCCCAGCCTTGACGAGATCAAGGCCTTGCCCGATGGCGCCACGCTGATCGGCTTCCTCCAGCCCTATGGCAGCAAGGAGCGTATTGCCGCGCTCAATGCCCGGAACATCACCAGCTTCGCGGTCGAACTGATCCCGCGCATCTCGCGCGCGCAGAGCATGGATGGTCTCTCCAGCCAGGCTGCGTGCTCGGGCTATCAATGCGTGTTGATCGCCGCATCGCATTGCCCGAAGTTCTTCCCCATGCTGACCTATGCTGCCGGCACGATCCGCCCGGCGCGCGTGCTGGTCATTGGCGCAGGCGTTGCCGGATTGCAGGCCATCGCCACCGCCAAGCGCCTCGGCGCGGTTGTGGAAGGTTATGACGTGCGCCCGGAAACGCGCGAACAGATCGAATCGCTGGGTGCGAAGTTCGTGGACACCGGCGTGTCTGCGGCAGGTGCAGGCGGTTACGCGCGCGAACTGACTGACGATGAAAAGAAGCAGCAGGCCGAGAAATTGGCGAAAGCCGTGGCCAACGTCGACGTGCTCATCACCACGGCCGCAATCCCCGGCAAGAGGAGCCCCGTCATCATCACGGCCGAGATGGTGGCCGGCATGAAGAACGGAGCGGTCGTCGTCGACATGGCCGCGGAAGGCGGCGGCAACGTGGCCGGCACGCAGGCGGGCAAGACCGTGAAAGTCGGTCCCGCCACCATCGTCGGGCCGCTCAACCTGCCGTCGAACATGCCGGTCCACGCTTCCGAGATGTACGCCAAGAACCTCTACAACTTCTTCTCGCCCTTCATCAAGGACGGCCAGTTGAATCTGGACTGGAATGACGACGTCATCAAGGGCGCCTGCCTCACCAAGGGCGGGGCGCTGGTGCACGAGGGTGTGCAGAAAGTTCTGGGAGGCTGACCATGGGTGATTTCATCTGGCTGTACATCTTCATGCTCGCGGCCTTCACCGGCTACGAGGTCATTTCGCGCGTGCCGGTCATCCTGCACACGCCGCTCATGTCCGGCTCGAACTTCGTGCACGGCGTGGTGCTGGTGGGCGCGATGGTGGCGCTGGGCAAGGCCAATCCCGATGATCCGGTGCAGCTCGCCATTGGCTTCTTCGCGGTGTTCCTCGGTGCCGCCAACGCGGCCGGCGGCTACATCGTGACCGAGCGCATGCTGGCGATGTTCAAGACCGACAAAAAGAAAAACGCAGAGAAAAAGGACGGCGCATGAACATCGATCTCATCATCAACGCGTCGTATTTCGTCGTCGCGGTCCTGTTCATCCTCGGCCTGAAGGCCATGTCCTCGCCGGTCACGGCGAAGCAAGGCATCGTGTGGGCGGGTGTGGGCATGATCCTCGCCACACTGGTGACCTTTGCCACGCCGGGCATGAAGAACTATGTGCTCATGATCGTCGCCATCGTGCTGGGCGGCGGCATCGCCTGGTGGGCGGGCAAGGTGGTCAAGATGACCGACATGCCGCAGATGGTCGCCATCTACAACGGCATGGGTGGTGGCGCTGCGGCTGCCATCGCGGCGTTGGAGTTTGCGCGCGGCGAATCGCATGGCGTTGCCGTCACCACGCTGGCGGTGCTGGGTGCGCTCATCGGCTCGGTGGCGTTCTCCGGCTCCTGTGTGGCGTTCGCCAAGCTGCAGGGCATCATGAACAAGACGTGGCGCCTGCCCGCGCAGAACGTCGTCAATATCGTGCTGGCACTGGTGGCGCTGGGCATGGGCATCTCCATCATCGAGGACCCGACCAACACGAAGATGCTCATCGCCTTCTTCGTGCTGTCGCTGGTGCTGGGCGTGATCCTCACCACGCCGATCGGAGGCGCGGACATGCCGGTGGTGATCTCGCTGCTGAACGCGTTCACGGGTCTGGCCGTGGGCTTCGAGGGTTATGTGCTGAACAATCCGGCTCTGGTCATTGCCGGCATCGTGGTGGGTGCTTCCGGCACGCTGCTCACGCAGCTGATGGCCAAGGCCATGAACCGGCCCATCTCGAACGTGCTCTTCACCCCGATCACGGGCGAGGCGCAGGGCGGGACGGCCATCACCGGCACCATGAAGGAAGCCTCGGCCAACGACTGCGCAGCCATGATGCGCTTTGCGCAGAAGGTCATCATCGTGCCGGGCTACGGCATGGCGGTGGCGGGTGCGCAGCACAAGGTGTGGGAGATGGGCAAGCTGCTCATCGACGCAGGGGTCGAAGTCAAGTTCGCCATCCACCCGGTCGCGGGCCGCATGCCGGGTCACATGAACGTGCTGCTGGCCGAAGCCGGCGTGCCCTACGACATCATCTTTGATCTGGAAGAGATCAACGAGGAATTCGCCCAGGCCGACGTGGCGCTGGTCATCGGCGCCAACGACGTGGTGAACCCGGTCGCGCGCACGGACAAATCCTCGCCCATCTACGGCATGCCCATCCTGAACGCCGACATGGCGCAGAACGTGATCGTGAACAAGCGTGGCAAGGGTGCGGGTTACTCCGGTATCGAGAACGCGCTCTTCTACGGCGAGAACACGCGCATGCTGTACGGCAGCGCGCAGCAGGCCATCGCGGACGTCATCGCCAACATCAAGACGATGGAGGGGTGAAATGGTGAGGCGAATATTCGCAAGTGCGGTATCGGTTGTACTGTTCGCAGGCTGCGCTGCGAATATTCGCAGTGATGCCACGCCCGGCGATGTCACCGCTGCACTGGGCAGCCCGAAAGAGATTTACAAACTGAAGGATGGCAGCAGTAGCTGGGAGTATCCGACCTCGCCGCTGGGATTGACCACGACGCTGGTGCGGTTCGATAGCAAAGGCAAGCTGCTCTATGTGTCACAGGTGCTGACTGACGAGAACTTCCACCGCATCCAGAACGGCATCAGCGAGGAGGCGGTGCGTGCCACCATCGGGCCGCCCTGGCGCAAGATGCCGTTCGAGCGACTGCAGCAGACTGCCTGGGATTATCTCTACCGCGATACCTGGGGCTATCGCGTGGAGTTTTCGGTGATGTTCAATGCGGCCGGCGAGGTCGTGGGCAAGAGCGCCCGCCGGCTGGATGATTCGCGCAACGATTCCCGCTGAAATCGATGTGTGCCGGACGCAATGTCCGGCACACATCGAGCCTCAGACAGTAAACACCGTCGAGCCCGTGGTCTTCCGGCTCTCCAGATCCGCATGCGCCTGCGCCGCGTCTTTCAGCGCATAGGTCTGGTTCACGTTGATTTTCACGATGCCACGGCTCACCACGTCGAAGAGGTCATTGGCACTCTTCACCAGATCGTCGCGTGAAGCGGTGTAGGTGAACAGCGTGGGCCGGGTGACATAGAGCGAGCCCTTGCCAGCGAGGATGCCGGTGTCCAGCGGATCGGGTTTGCCGGACGCGGCGCCGTACAGTGCGCAGAGGCCGAACGGCTGCAGGCAATCCAGCGACTTCAAGAACGTGTCCTTGCCCACGCCGTCGTACACCACACGGCACTTCTTGCCGCCAGTGATTTCGCTGACCTTGGCGACCCAGTCCTCCTTGCGATAGAGGATGGTGTGATGCGCGCCATGCGCTTTCGCCAGTTCCGCCTTGGCCTCGTCGCCCACGGTGCCGATGACCGTCGCGCCGAGATGCCGACCCCACTGGCAGAGGATGAGGCCCACGCCGCCTGCTGCGGCATGCACGAGGATGGTGTCACCGGGTTGCACGGGGCAGGTGCGCTTCAGGAGGTACTGCGCGGTCATGCCTTTCAGCATCATGGATGCAGCCTGCTGATCGGTGACGCCGCCGGGAATCTTCACCGCGCGCTCGGCGGGCATGAGGCGCACTTCGCAGTACGAGCCGATGGGGTTGGCGTAGGCCACGCGATCACCCACGGAAAAGCCGGTGACGTTGGCGCCGACTGCCTCCACCACGCCCGCACCTTCCATGCCCAGCGTGAAGGGGAGCGGAATGGGATATGCGCCGGTACGGTGATAGGTGTCGATGTAGTTGAGACCGACGGCGGTGTGCTTCACGCGCAGCTCGCCCGGGCCGGGGTTGCCGACTTCAACCGGCTCCCACTTCATGACTTCGGGACCGCCGACAGAGTGGATGCGAATGGCATGTGTTGTCGTAGGCATGTCAGTTCTCCTCAAGAAATTGTTCAAGTGCGGCCAGTTTGGCCTTGCGAATATTGTCCCCGATCCGCCCAGGGCGGCTCGGTGATCCCTTCGGGACCGCCTGCGGCGTCCAATCAGAGTCCCCCGGACTCTGATTAGTCGCAGGAGCAGCGCTGGTTCCTGCGGCAATGGCACCGTAATCAATCGATCGCAAACGATACAGCGCCTGCATGAGCCATTCCTGCGTGGTCCACGCTGCGCCTTTTCCGTGCAGTACAAGATGGTCGGCGTGGGCCACGTTGAGCAGTTCCATGAAGCGGGGCGTGCGGCGCAGGGCGTCGGTGTTGTCGAAGAGCGTCAGCAGGCCCGGCGCATCGAGCGCGTTCGCGCTGCGCAAGGTTGCGATGGCGCGCGTTATCTGATGGGCCAGATCGGCACATTCCGTTGGCGCCTTGAGCCGCTGGCTGGCCGCCTTGGGGTCTGCCGTCCGCTCGTCCGCCGCACGCAGGAACAGGGTTGCGTAGCGCACCGCTTGCGAATATTCGCAAGCTGCCGCCTGATCAACAGTCGCCATGGCGTGGGCACTGCCGCGCGCTTCCGGCAGCAGCCGCTCCAGCGCACCGGATTCGTCCAGCACAGCGAACATGCGCGACGGCCGCTGCTCCATCAGTCCGCGCGCAACCTCCTGCCACACCCGCTCCGGCACCAGCGCATCCACTTCACCCGCAGCGACCATCTCGCGCATCAGCGCAAGCGTTTCCGGCGCGACGGTGAATCCCTGCGCGGCAAAGCGCGCGGCGAAGCGGGCGATGCGAAGGATGCGCACCGGGTCCTCGCGGAAAGCCTCGCTGACATGGCGCAGCACCTTCGCCTGCAGGTCGCGCTGCCCGCCATATGGGTCGATGAGTGCGCCGGTGGCGTCGTCGCGCGCCATGGCGTTGATGGTGAGGTCGCGGCGGCGGAGATCCTCCTCCAGCGTCACATCGGGCGAGGTGTGAAAGACGAAGCCCTTGTACCCCGGCGCGGTCTTGCGCTCGGTGCGGGCCAGCGCATATTCCTCGTGCGTCTCAGGGTGCAGGAATACCGGAAAGTCGGCGCCGACGGGCCGGAATCCGGCGCGCACCATGTCCTCCGGCGTCGCACCGACCACGACATGGTCGCGGTCGGACACCGGCAGATTCAGGAGCGCATCGCGGACAGCGCCGCCGACGACGTAGGTTTTCATGCCCCCGATGATAACCGGGGCCAGCGCAGGTCAGGCAGGCGCTGGGTTGGGTGCCGAAGCGTACGGCTCGTCCTCGGCCACGAACTCGGTCTCGGCCTTCGAGTCATTGATCCAGTCAGAGACACCTTTGGCGGCCAGCATGGCTTGCGAGTACTCGCGAGCTGCGCCTTCAAGCGCGACACCATAGGTCTGGAAGCGCGTGACCACCGGCGCGTACATCGCATCGGCGGCAGTGAAGTCGCCGAACAGGAACGGCCCGCCCGAGGCCTTGAGACATTCATTCCACAGCGACTGCACGCGCGCCACATCCTTCAGCGCATCCGGCGTGTGCCCCTTGCCGGGATGACGGCCGCGAATGTTCATCGGCATGGCGCCACGCAGGGCGCGAAAGCCGGAATGCATTTCCGCAGCGACCGAGCGGGCGCGGGCACGCTGGCGGGCATCGCGCGGCCAGATGGCCTTGTCGGGAAAGAGATCGGCCACGCGCTCCATGATGGCGAGCGAATCCCAGGTGGCGAAGCCGGTGCCGAGTCCGTCTTCCCAGAGAATCGGCACGAGCTTGCTGGGCGACACCTGGGTGATGTTCGCATCCCAGTCGGCGCTATGGAACTTGATCAGCCGCTCGGTGAAGGGGATGTCGAACTGGCGCAGCAGCACCCACGGGCGCATGGACCAGGAGGAGTAGTTCTTGTTGCCGATGACGAGAGCGAGATTCATGGGAGTCGGGGCGAATATTCGCGTGGCTTGGTGGGGGGAGGGGCCGTTGCAGCGCCGGGGTCACGGCGGCAGCGGCACGAAGCAAAGTGTAGCGACGGGACCTTGCGAATATTCGCGTCGGCCTCGCGATATTTCCTCGCAGGCCTTGTGAACCGCGTTGCAGGTTGGCCCTAGCGCCCGGCGCGCTCGCGGAAATCCTGCAGGCGGGTGCGGTGGCTGTGCAGGCAGAGGTACTCGGCCGCGATCGGCTCCAGCGCCGCGGGCTGCCAGCGAAAGCCTGCGGGCAGCGAGGCGGTGGACACATTCGGCAGCGACATCGAGCGCACGTTGTCGCGGGTGAGCGCCACGCCCAGCGCGGCACCCAGCCATTTGCCAGGTGGAAATTCGAACGCCATCGCCTGCACCATGGCCAGCGCGTGCGGCAGCGGCACCACGATGCGCGTCACCCCCAGCGTGCGGATGACAAAAGCCACCAGCTCGCGCATGGTGTACACCTTCGGCCCGACGAGCGGCAGCGGCGCGCGGCCCAACTCGGGATGGTCGATGCACTGCACGATGGCATCGGCCACATCCTCCACATGCACTGGCTGGAATTGCGCACCGGATGAACCGAGCGGGATGACCGGAAATTTGCGCACGAGGCCGGCCAGCATGTTGAGGAAATTGTCGCGCCGCCCGAACACCACCGAGGGGCGCAGGATGGCCAGCCGTGTCTTGGTACCGGCCAGCGCCCCCAGCACCTCCTGCACCGCCGCTTCGCCGCGGCCGCGGGAACGCAGGTATTCGCTCGGACCGTTCACGTCCGCGTTGAGCGCGCTCATGTGCACCAGCACCGGGATGCGCAGTTCGGCGCAGGCCTTCGCAACGTCACGCGGCAGGTCCACGTGCGCGCCGTCGAAGCCGCTGCCGGGTTCGCCGTGCAGGATGCCCACCAGATTGACCACCGCATCGGCACCGGCGAGGAGCCGCCGCAGCGTGGCGCCATCGCGAATATTCGCAACGCGAATCTCGGCCGTCGGCAGCAGGGCGAGATGATTGGCGCGGGCCAGCACGCGGGTCGGGATGATGAACGTGTCGCCGCGTGCGGCGAGCTTCTCGGCTACGGCTGACCCGATGAACCCGCCGCCGCCCAGAATCACGATTCGCTTCAAGGTCTCTCTCCGCAGGGAATGGCCCGCATCATTTTGCGCCCGGTTCGGTGACGTCGATGGCCACGATGTTGACGTTGCCGCGCGCGGGCACGGTGCCCACCATACTCTTGAAGCTGGCTTTCGGCGCGCCGAGGCGACCGGCATAGAACCATTTGTTGGCCATGACGCGCTTCACGTAGTCGCGGGTTTCGTTGAAGGGAATGGTCTCGGCATAGATGGCGCCTTCCAGCGGCACTTCCGCCCGCCAGCGGCGCGCGCGGCCGGGGCCGGCGTTGTAGGCGGCGGTGGCCAAGATCGGATCGTTGAGATCCTCATAGACATGGCGCAGATACCAGGTGCCGAGCGACAGATTGAGAGCCGGGTCGGTGAGATTGGCTGTGTGGTAGTTCTTCAGCCCGGTCTTGGTCGCGGCCCAGCGCGCCGTGGCTGGCATGAGCTGCATGAGCCCGATGGCGCCCGCGCTCGAGCGGACTTCCCGCAGGAATGCGCTTTCCTGCTTGATCAGGCCGTAGACCCAGGCAGGGTCGAGCGACTGCTCGCGCGCGGCCGGCACCAGTTGTTCGGTGATGGGCAAGGGAAAGCGGCGGGTGAGATCGTGCTGCGCGACCGTGCGGTCGGCCGCATTGAGCGCGCGATCGGGAATCCCGGCGGCCTCCGCCAGTGCGGAGGCGGCAATGTACTGGCGGTCGGTGAGGCCGCGCAGCGCCCAGCGCCATTCGCCCAGGCCTTCCTGGGTGAGGCCGGCCTTGTAGAGGAGCAGAGATCGTTGCAGCGCCGGTATCTGGCGCACGCTGTCCAGCTCCTGCGTCGTCGGTTCGATGGCGGTGAACGCAGGCAGCGCGAGCTTGCCGATTTCCTCGGCGGCAAGCAGACCGTAGAAATTGAACTCGCGCGCCAGCTCTTCGCGAATCGGTGCCGCCTCGGCGCGTCGATCCTGCTCCGCCAGCGAACGCGCCAGCCAGTAGCGCCATGCACCGTCCCGGCGCTGCGCCGCCGGCATGGCGAGAACCGCGGCTTCCGTTGCCTTCCAGTCGCGTGCACGGAGGGCGGCGCGCACGCGCCATTCGGACTGCGCTTCGGTGAGCGCCGCACCCGCCGCCTTCGCGTACCACTCGACAGCCCTTGGCTCATGCTGCTGCGCGCCCTGAGCTGCAATCTCCGCCCACGTGCGTACGCGTCCCGGCTCGGCGAAGCTGGCTTCACGCGCGCCAAACCACGCTGCCGCATCCGCCGCGTCGCGGCGCGCATAGCGCCGCGACGCGTGCATGAACAATTCGAGGCTGGCGCGCTGGCGCGGGTCGAGCTTTTCCTGTTGCAGGAAGCGGCCCGGGTCGTTGTGGGCCTGGCTGAGCCGTCGCTCATCGATTCTGATGGTCAGGCCGGGCAGCTTGAGCATGCGTCGCACATCGGCAATCGCCCCCTGCTCCAGCAGCCGGCCGAGCCGCACCCATTGCCGCTCGGTATCCACCTGGCCACTGGCGAGGACGGCCTGGAACAGCGGGTCGCAGACCTCGGGTGCCGTGCGGCCACTGTTCCACAGCGCGCGCGCCTCGGCCAGGACCTCGGCGTCCTGCCGGTCCAGCCGCTCCTGCCAGGCGTAGCAGGCGATGTCGCCTTCATCGCCCGTGTGTTTCACGTACTGCTCGGTGAATACATCCCATTGGCGGGCCTTGCCCAGCCGCTGCAACCATTCGCGGCGCAGCGTGTGAGCCACGCGGGTCTCGGGGTTCTTGCCGATGAAGCGGCGGATGTCCTCCGACGCGGGCCCGGTGGCCGCGTCCGGCTGGGCCGCGAGCCGTGCCGACAGCCGCCAGTACTCCGCGAATATTCGCAGCGGATGATCGGCCAGCGCGCCATGGTTGTTGGCGGCCGATTTCTCCAGCTGGGCCAGTCCGCGCGCGTCCTGTCGCGTCCAGGCCTCGCGCAATGACTTGATCTCCCGCGCCCACGGTTCATCGACCGTTGACGCAAGACAAGTCTTGCCCGTCATCAAGGAAAATGCGATGAGACCAACGTAAAAAAAACGCTGAACGCGGCGGGCGCGCCCAACACGATGCAGTTCGCGATTCACAGCACGATAAACGTTACGACACAGCGCGCCGACAAGTCCGTGACCAGCACCAGACAAGAGGAGATTGCTGCGGTGACCCGGGACCGGTTTGAGAGGTTGCAAGCGCATGGCGTGGATGACGAAAGGGCCCGCCCATTCTATAGTGGCGGACTTGCTCCAGTCACTCACCACGGATTCCGCACACCATGACCCCCACCATTTCCGACCCGGCATTCTGGGTTGCGCTGCTCCAAATCATCGGCATTGACATTGTTCTGGCGGGCGACAACGCCGTCGTCATCGCGCTTGCTGCCCGTTCGCTGCCCGTAGAACAACAGCGCAAAGCCATCATTTATGGCGCCGGTGCGGCCATTCTCATCCGGGTGATCCTCACCAGTTTCGCGGCGGCGCTGCTCACCGTGCCCTGGGTCAACATCGTCGGCGCCATCCTGCTTCTCTGGATCGGCATCAAGCTGCTCAATCACGGCAACGAGGACGAAGGCGAGAACATCAAGCCCGCGAGCAATCTCATGGGCGCCATCAAGACGATCGTGGTTGCCGACGTCGTCATGAGTCTTGACAACGTCATTGGCGTGGCGGGCGCAGCAAAGGGCAGCCTCACCCTGCTCATCCTGGGTCTGCTCATCAGCATTCCGCTGGTCATCTTCTCCAGCCAGATCATTCTCAAGGTCATGGCCCGCTGGCCGGTGATCATCGTCATCGGCGCGGGACTCCTGGGCTGGGTGGCCGGTGACATGGCGGTGCGTGACTTCGCGATCCGCGAATGGATCGTCACCAATGCCGCATGGTTGAAGTACGCCGCGCCAGCCACGGGCGCGGTATTCGTGGTCGCCCTCGGCAAATGGCTGGCGGCCCGCGCAGCACAGAGCGACACCAAGGCCGCATAGACGGTTGCTGATAACGGAAGCCAGACTTAAAGTGGCGTTCCCACCCACCCTGTCCACGGAGGAGTAGTCATGAAGAACCTGTCGATGAAGCGAATCACCCAGGCGTTGCTGGCCGCAGGCGTCGCACTCGCGATGCCGCTCGCCCATGCCTGGGAACCCAGCAAGACCGTTGAGTTCATCGTGCCCGCGGGTACGGGCGGCGGCGCCGACCAGATGGCGCGCCTGATCGACGGCATCATCAAGAAGAACAACCTGATGAAGCAGCCCATGGTTGTCATCAACAAGGGCGGTGGCGCAGGCGCCGAGGGCTTCCTCGACGTGAAGGGCACGAAGGACCCGCACAAGATCATCATCACCCTGTCCAACCTGTTCACCACGCCGATGGCAACCGGTGTGCCGTTCAACTGGAAAGATCTGACCCCGGTGAAGATGCTGGCGCTCGACCAGTTCGTGCTCTGGGTGAACAAGGACAATCCGGCCAAGACCGCGAAGGAGTACATCGACCAGGTGAAGGCCGCTGGACCGGGCAAGTTGAAAATGGGCGGCACGGGATCGAAGCAGGAAGACCAGATCATCACCGTCGCCCTGGAGAATCAGACCGGTGCCAAATTCACCTAAGTGCCCTACAAGGTTGGTGGCGAAGTGGCGACCCAGCTGGTCGGCAAGCATGTGGATTCGTCGGTGAACAACCCAATCGAAGCCGTGGCCCAGTGGCGCGCGGGCAACCTGAAACCCCTGTGCGTGTTCGATGACACCCGCATGCCCTACAAGGCCAAGGTCACCGAGACCATGTCCTGGAATGACATTCCCACCTGCAAAGAGTCCGGTGTTGACACCGACTACGTCATGTTGCGCGGCATCTTCACCACGCCGGGCGCGACGCCGGATCAGGTGAAGTACTACGTTGACCTGCTCGACAAGGTGCGTGCCACGCCGGAGTGGAAGGAATTCATGGAGCGCGGCGCGTTCAACCAGACGGCGCTGGTCGGCAAGGAGTATGCCGACTGGGTCGCCAAGAACGAACAGCTGCACGCGACCCTGATGAAGGAAGCCGGCTTCATGGCCAAGTAACACACACCGAAGAGAGAGGCTCCGCGCCAGCGGGGTCTCTCTTTTTTTGCCCGAAATCGGCGAAACGCCGTGAACTCACCCGTTTTTGGCGGGTATTCAGGACGAAAACGCAGGGAGGAAGCATGGAATCCGGACAACAAGAACCATCCACCATTGATGAACGCCCGGCGGCATCCACCAGGACGATGGAGTCGATCGTGGCCATCGTACTCATGCTGCTTGGCGCGGTGGTCATGTGGGACAGCCACCGCATCGGGTCGGGGTGGGGCGATGACGGTCCGAAGTCGGGCTACTTCCCCTTCTACATCGGACTGTTCATCGTCGTGGGCAGCGTCATCAACCTGTGGAACGGTCTGCGCCTGAAGGGCGAGGACAATGGGCCGTTTGTCCTGCGTGGCCAGCTCGCGCTGGTGTGGTCCGTGCTCTGGCCGACGGCGCTGTTCATCGCGCTCATCAGCGGCGTTGGTCCGATTCCGGGTCTCGGCATCTACGTTTCGGCAGTGATATTCATCGCCTGGTTCATGCGCCGGCTTGGCCAGTACAGCTGGTTCAAGATACTGCCGGTCGGTATCGGCGTGAGCCTGTATTTCTTCATCATGTTCGAAGTCTGGTTCAAGGTGCCGCTCCCCAAGGGTCCGGTCGAAGCTCTGTTCGGATTCCGCTAAAGAGGCCGCGCCATGATCGAATCACTGACTTCACTGTTCCAGGGCTTCAGTGTTGCGCTGACGCCGTTCAATCTGATGCTGATGGCAATCGGCATCATTCTCGGCGTGCTGATCGGCGTGCTCCCCGGACTCGGCGGCGCAAACGGTGTCGCCATCCTCCTGCCGCTGACCTTCACCATGCCGCCCACGTCGGCCATCATCTTGCTGTCGTGCATCTACTGGGGCGCGTTGTTCGGCGGGGCCATCACATCCATCCTGTTCAACATACCCGGCGAACCCTGGTCAGTGGCGACCACGTTTGATGGCTATCCATTGGCACAGCAAGGCAAAGCCGGGCAAGCGCTCACTGCGGCGTTCACCTCCTCCTTTATCGGCGCCTTCGTGGCCGTGGTGATGATCACCTTCCTTGCGCCGTCGGTCGCGAAACTCGCCTTGCAGTTCGGGCCCAAGGAGAACTTTTCCGTCTACCTGCTCACCTTCTGCGCATTCGTCGGCATGAGCAAGGACGCGCCGTTCAAGACCATCGTTGCCATGATGCTCGGCTTCGCACTGGCGTCGGTCGGTCTGGACAATGTGACCGGCAGTCTGCGCCTGACCTTCGGCCAGGAATCGCTGCTCAAGGGCTTCAACTTCCTCATCGCAGTGATCGGGTTGTTCGGCATTGGCGAAATCCTGCTCACTATCGAAGAGGGGCTGGTGTTCCGCGGCGCGAAAGCCAAGCTCAACATGCAGGTCGTGATGCAGACCTGGAAGGAACTGCCGAAGTACTGGAAGACGTCGCTGCGCTCCTCGGCGGTCGGCTGCTTCATGGGCATCGTGCCGGGCGGCGCCACGCCTGCATCGTTCATGGCCTACGGCGTGGCCAAGCGCATGTCGCCCGATGGCAATGACTTCGGCAAGGGCAAGGTGGAAGGTGTGGTTGCACCGGAAACGGCCGCGCATGCCGCCGGCACGTCGGCCCTGCTGCCCATGCTCACGTTGGGCGTGCCCGGCTCCCCGACGGCCGCCGTGCTGCTGGGCGGTCTGCTCATCTGGGGCCTTCAGCCGGGGCCGCTGCTCTTTGTCGAGCAGAAGGATTTCGTCTGGGGCCTGATCGCCTCGATGTATCTCGGCAATATCGTCGGCCTCATCATCGTGCTGACCTGCGTGCCGCTCTTTGCCGCGATCCTGCGCATTCCATTCACCATCATCGCGCCGGTGATCCTGGTGATCTGCGCCATCGGTGCGTACACCGTGAACAACAACATGTTCGACGTGTACATGATGCTGGCGTTTGGTGTGCTGGGCTACATCTTCAAGAAGCTCGACTATCCGCTGGCGCCGCTGGTGCTGGCGCTGGTCCTGGGTGACCGCACGGAAGAAGCCTTCCGCCAGGCGCTCCTGGGAACGGGCGGCGACCTGTCCGTGTTCTTCTCCAACGGTCTGGTCGGCAGCATCACCGGACTGGCGCTGGCGCTGCTGTTCTGGCCGCTGATCAGCAAGCTGCTGGCGATGGTCAAAGGCAAGTAGTCAAAACGAAACGGGCTGCGCAGTCATGCGCAGCCCGTTTCGACCTTACGCTTCCCAGGGAACGACGGTGCCTCGGGTGCAATCAACCCAGATCGCGATGCTTCAATCTGGACAGCGTCTCCGCGGAGAGATTGAGGTAGGAGGCCAGCTCCTTCTTGGGCACCCGCTCATAGAGATCGGGCCGTTTCCGGAGGAAGCGTCGCACGCGGCCTTCGGCATCCAGCAGATGCAGTGTGATGGTATGGGCCATGACCTCGGACATGAGATGCATGACCTCGTACTCGAAGTCGGACTTGAGCTGCGAATGGCGGTCGATGAACGCGCCCCAGGCCGGCAGCGGCATGCGCGCAACGCGGCCGCGACTCACCGCGCGGATGGAATAGGGCGAGGGCGTGTGCAGCTTCCAGGCCGCGTAACTGGTGTCGATGTCGTCTTCCACCGCGAAACGCAGGATCATCTCCCGCCCCTGCGGGTTGGACACCACGCGTTTCAACACGCCCTCGAGCACGAAGAACTGCTCCATCTCGTGATCGCCTTGCGACACCAGGATGTCGCCCTTCTTGCAATCCATGATCGACAACTGTTTCTCCAGCTCGGCCAGCGCCTTGGGCTTCAGGCTGCGCAGCACGATGTTGGTTTTCAGTTGTCCGAGGATTTTTTCCCGGTCGGGATGATTGATGAGCAAGGCCATGAAATTGGTTCGCGGAAGGTTGATCTGCGTCGGGAAAATGACTTGCAGCAAGACTGGAACGGGTGCCGCTTGACCCCCATCAAGGCGGCTCGGAAGGGCCGTTTTTTAAGATGCCATTATAGTCGGATCGGTGCCGCGCACGGCAGTTATGGTCGATCGATTCGGCAAAAGATTTCCGAGGCGAAGCGGGGCGGGCTCCGGCCACCGTCACGACCGCTGCGTCAATCAACACGCCACATCCCCAGTACTACAACCCGCGTCCGGCATAACGACCCGACGCGATAATCGAGGAGGCCAGCATGGGCACCGTATCCGAACCCGCCGTCACCGAAGCCGCGCAGGAGATGACCGATGGCTTTCGCCTCGTCATCGACGCGCTGAAGCTGAACGGCATCACCACCCTTTACGGTCTGCCGGGCATTCCGATCACCGACCTGACCAGGAAGGCGCAGGCCGAGGGCATGCGCATGCTGTCGTTCCGGCATGAACAGAACGCGGGCTATGCCGCGTCCATCGCGGGCTTCATCAGCCAGAAGCCGGGCGTGTGCCTTACCGTGTCTGCGCCGGGCTTCCTGAACGGTCTGAACGCGCTCGCGCATGCGACCGTGAATTGCTTTCCCATGATCCTCATCAGCGGATCCTCCGAGCGCGAGATTGTCGATCTGCAGCAGGGTGATTACGAGGAGATGGACCAGCTCGCCATCGCCAAGCCGCTGTGCAAGGCGGCCTACCGCGTGCTGCATGCCGAGGATATCGGTGTCGGCATCGCGCGTGCGATTCGCGCGGCGGTGTCAGGTCGTCCGGGCGGTGTGTATCTCGACTTGCCGGCCAAGCTATTTGCGCAAAGCCTGCCTGCGGATGCAGGACGCAAGTCGCTCATCAAGGTGGTGGATCCCGCACCGCGGCAGATCCCCGCGCCGGATGCCGTGGCCCGGGCGCTCGATCTGCTGAAAAGTGCGAAGAAGCCGCTCATCCTGCTCGGCAAGGGTGCCGCCTATGCCCAGGCCGATGCGAATATTCGCAAGCTGGTCGAGTCATCCGGCATTCCCTATCTGCCGATGTCCATGGCCAAGGGTCTGCTCCCCGACACGCATGAACAGTGTGCATCGGCGGCGCGCTCCTTCGTGCTGCCCGAGGCTGATGTCGTGCTGCTGATAGGCGCGCGTCTCAACTGGCTGCTGTCGCATGGCAAGGGCAAGACCTGGGGTGGCAAGTCTTCCAAGGACTGGGGCGGACAGAAATTTATCCAGATCGACATCTCGCCGCAGGAGGCCGACAGCAACGTGAAAATCGATGCGCCCCTGGTGGGCGACATCGAGTCGTGCGTCGAGGCACTGCTCGCGGGCATGGGCTCGTCGTGGGCCAAGCCTTCGGCTGAATGGCTCGGCGCCATTGCTGACAAGAAGGGAAAGAACATCGCCAAGATGTCCGAAACGCTGGCGAAGGACCCCTCGCCGATGAACTTCCACAGCGCGCTCAATGTGGTGCGCGACATCGTAAAGGCCAACCCGGATGCCATGTTCGTGAACGAGGGCGCCAACGCGCTCGACTTCACCCGCTCCATTGTCGACATGTACAAGCCGCGGAAGCGCATCGATGTCGGCACGTGGGGCATCATGGGTGTCGGCATGGGCTACTGTGTTGCCGCCGCGGTGGAGACCGGTCAGCAGGTGATCGCCATCGAAGGCGACAGCGCGTTCGGATTCTCCGGCATGGAAGTGGAAACCATCTGCCGCTACAACCTGCCGGTGTGCATCGTCATCATGAACAACAACGGCGTGTACAAGGGCACGGATGTGGACCCCACCGGTCGCGATCCCGCGCCCACCGTATTCGTGAAGGGTGCCCGCTACGACATGCTCATGCAGGCATTCGGTGGTGTCGGCGCGCATGTCACCACGCCCGCCGAGCTGCGGAAAGCCATGGAGGATGCCATCCGTTCAAGAAAGCCCACGCTCATCAATGCCGTCATTGACGAGACAGCGGGCACGGAGAGCGGCCGCATCACCAGTCTCAATCCGACGGCAGCCAAAAAAGCCTGATGCGAATATTCGCAACGCACATGCAGCATTGATTCAATCGCTGGGACCAACAGGACAACTACGATGGAAGCATTGAAGGGCGTCAGAATTCTCGATATGACCCACGTCCAGGCAGCGACGAGAGGCCGGAAGCAGGGGCCCCGTACGCGGGGATGCGCCGAGCCGATGCGGCGCGGCGGCTTGAACAAAGTGAGGAGCTAGAAGAATGGAAGCGCTAAAAGGTGTTCGAATCCTGGATATGACCCACGTCCAAGCCGGGCCGACGTGCTCGCAGCTCCTCGCCTGGATGGGCGCCGATGTCATCAAGTTCGAGCCGCCGCAGGGTGATGCCACGCGCGGCCAGCTGCGCGACATCCCGGGTGCCGACAGTCTTTACTTCACGATGCTGAACTGCAACAAGCGGTCCATCACCGTGAACATGAAGTCGGCCGAGGGCAAGGCCGTGTTTGTCGACCTGCTGAAAAAGTGCGACATCATGATGGAGAACTTCGGTCCCGGCGTGCTGGAGCGGCTCGGGTTCACGTGGGAGAAGATTCACGAGATCAATCCGAAGATTGTCGTGGGCTCCATCAAGGGCTTCGGTTCCACCGGCCCCTATGCCGAATTCAAGGCCTACGAGAACGTGGCCCAGGCCATGGGGGGCTCCATGAGCACCACCGGCGTGCCCAACGGCCCGCCTTTTGTCACGGGCGCGCAGATTGGCGATTCCGGCACGGGCCTGCATCTGGCCATCGGCCTGCTGGCAGCGCTGCACCAGGCCAACCGCACCGGCCAGGGCCAGTACGTGGAAGTGGCCATGATGGACGGGGTGATGAACCTCTGCCGGGTGAAGTTCCGTGATCATCAGCGTCTGGACCACGGCGCATTGCCGGAGTACTCGGTGCCGACGTACAAGGACATGGGCGACGTGCCCCGCGCCGGCAACGATTCGGGCGGTGGCCAGTTGGGCAATGCGATTCACTGCAAGCCGCACGGCCCCAATGACTGGCTGTATGTCGTGGTGCAGGAAGCCGTGTTCGAGGCCCTGGCCAATCGCATCGGCCCGGATGTCGGCATGCCCGACATGGCCACCGATCCGCGCCTGGCCAAGATCGCGGATCGTCGCCAAAACCAGCAACTGCTGTGGACGCTCATCAACAAGTTTGCCGAGAAATACACCAAGCGCGAGCTGATGGCCATCCTCAATCCCCTGGACGTGCCTTGCGGACCCATCATGTCCACGTCCGATCTCGCCAACGATGAACACGTTCGCGGCCGCGAGATGTACGTGGAGCTGGACCATCCGCAGCGCGGCAAGTGGTTCAACGTCGGCATGCCCATCAAGCTGTCCGCGTCGCCGGCCAGGATCGAGCGCTCGCCGTTGCTGGGCGAGCACACCGAGGAAATCCTTTCGCAAGTGCTGGGCTACGACGCGGCCAAAATCGAATCCATGAAAGCGGCAGGCGCCTTCTCCGCGCCGCCCAAGAAAGCATAAGGAACCACGCACATGAAAGTTGCCATCATCGGTCAGCAGGATTTCGGCAAGGCCGTTCTCGAAGCGTTTCTCGCACGCGGCGATGAAGTCGCCGGCGTGTTCTGTGCGCCGGAAAAGGAAGGTGCCCGTCCAGACGCGCTGCGCGTGGCCGCGCAGGAGAAGGGCATCAAGACGTTCCAGCTGCCTTCACTGAAGGGTCCCGAGGCCCAGGCCGCTTTGCGTGAACTGAATGTGGACATCGGTATCATGGCCTACGTGCTGCAGTTTGCGCCGCAGGACTTCGTGAACATTCCGAAGCACGGCACCATCCAGTACCACCCGTCCATCCTGCCCAAGTATCGCGGACCGTCGGCCATCGGCTGGTCCATCATCAAGGGCGAGAAGGAAACCGGTCTCACCATTTTCCGTCCCACGGATGGCCTCGACGAAGGCCCCATCATCCTGCAGAAGACCACGCCCATCAGTGATGACGACACGCTGGGCAGCGTCTACTTTGACCGCCTGTTTCCCATGGGTGTGGCGGCCATGCTCGAAGCCGCCGATCTGGTGGTGGCCGGCAAGCATCAGGAAATCGTGCAGGATGAATTGCAGGCCACCTACGAAGGCTGGTGCCGTGCGGCCGAGTCGAAGATCAGCTGGAACAACCATGTCGACTTCGTCTACAACCTGATCCGTGGGTGCAGCCCGGCGCCCGGTGCCTGGACGACGCTCAACGGCAAGAAAATCCAGATCTTCGATGCGCGCAAGCACATCGTCCGCACCTTTGGCGCGGTCAAGGGCAAGCCGGGCGAGGTCACCCACATCACCGAGACATCCTTCTTCGTGACCGTCCAAGGCGGACAGATCGAGGTCATCAAGGCGAAACACGAGGAGGGCAAGAAGACTTCCGGGCCGGAGCTGGCGCAGGCCTTCGGGATCGCCGCCGGGACGCTGCTCGGAAGCTGAATAACTGCGCACCCGGCGTGCCACCCGCCACGGCGTGCTTTCCGGTCGCGCAGCGCTTGCCCGCGCGACCGGAGACGTAACAGTTGTTGCGCATCGCTGTGGCGTTAGGGTGCAGCCAGCCGTAACCCGGTAACGCCCGGTTACATTTTGCCCCTCATCGGCATCCACCAACCGTTTGTCCAACACGATTTGACGGCGTACATTGGCGTCCACAGCATGTGCGTCATCCGGATACTGCCCGCATGTTCGCGGGCACCGGGGGCAAGCACCCAGGGGAAGGAAAGCCGACATGAAATCACTGATGCGAATATTCGCACTGCAGGCATGGCTGCTCGCAGCGTTATGGGGAAGCGCCCGCGCGGCCACCGTGGATGTCATCGAGTACTACCACGCAGCCAGCAATCATTACTTCATCACCGCAGATCCGGGCGAAATTGCGTTCATGGATGCATCGCCGAACTGGCGGCGAAGCGGCGCAAGCTTTCGGGTGTGGCCGACTGCCGCGGACGCGCCAGCGGGCGCGGTCGCAGCCTGTCTTTTCACCGCGCCCACTGTCAGTGCTGACATACGCTTCTACAGCGTGGATGCGGGGGAATGCAGTTTTCTGATGACCCTCGATTTCACGCAGTATGGCGGCTTGCAGTTCTACGCGCTGCCGCCCACGAACGGGGCATGCAGTGACGACACCCAGCCCATCCGCCGCGGCTTCTTCAACAATGGGCAGGGCAACATCAACTTCCGTTACAGCACCACGCTGTCCGCCGCGCAGGATTCCTTGGATCGGGGCTGGGCCGACAACGGTGTGGCGCTCTGCGTGCCCGGCACGTCGACTGCTCGCCGCGCGGACATTTACCGCTTCCTGAGCCAGGCCAGCTTCGGTCCGACCGATGCGCTGGTGAACCGGGTAGAACAGATTGGCATCAACGCGTGGTTGGCCGAGCAGTTTGCCGCACCGAAGTCCAGCTATCCTGCGCTGCCCTACGTCGCATTCAATCGGCCCGACACCTGCACAGGCACCTGTCCGAGGGACAACTACTCGCTGTTCCCGGTGCAGATTCGTTTTCTGCAGAATGCCATGACCGGCGAGGACCAGCTGCGCCAGCGGGTCGCGTTTGCGCTCTCGCAGATCATCGTCACGTCCGGATCGGAGGTGAATCACGCTTACGGCATGGCGCGCTATCAGCAGATCCTGCTTGATCACGCATTCGGCAATTTCCGTGATGTCCTGTATCACACCACGCTGTCACCGGTCATGGGCCGCTTCCTCGACATGGCGAACAACAACAAGCCCGACGCAGCCCGCGGCATCTCCGCCAACGAGAATTTCGCCCGTGAAGTGCTGCAGCTCTTCAGCATCGGCCTGCACGAGATGAATCAGGACGGTACGCTTAAGCTGGATGCGGGCGGCAACCCGATTCCGACCTACAACCAGACCACGGTCGAGAACTTCGCCCGCGTCTTCACCGGCTGGACCTACGCGCCGGTTGGCGGTGGCACAGCAGTGCGCAACAACGGAGTGAACTACGAGTTCCCGATGCAGGCGGTCGAGTCCAATCATGACACCGGTGCCAAGACCCTGCTGCAGGGCGTGGTTCTGCCCGCCGGCCGCACCGCGCTGCAGGACCTCAATGCCGCGCTCGACAACATCTTCAATCATCCAAACGTCGCGCCCTTCATCTCGCGTCAACTCATCCAGAAGCTGGTGGGGGGGTCGCCCAGCCCGGCCTACGTGGGGCGTGTCGCCGCAGTATTCAGCAACAATGGCCTCGGCGTGCGCGGCGATCTCCGCGCCGTCGTGCAGGCCATCCTGCTCGATGCGGAGGCGCGCGGCGACCTCAAGGCGACCGCCAACTACGGGCATTTGGTCGAACCCATCCTGCTTGTGACGCAGCTCATGCGCGGACTCGGCGTCACCACCGACGGTGTCTACGAGACCTCGCAACTGGGCAGCATGTCGCAGGCAATCTTCACCTCGCCGTCGGTGTTCAATTTCTATCCGCCGGATCGCACGCTGCCGGCCACGGGCTCGACCGCGCCCGAGTTTGCCATCCTGAACTCCAGCACCATTTTCGCGCGGGCCAACTTCATCAACAACGTGGTCATGGGCAATGCCATCCCGCCCAACAACACTGTCAGTGGCGCGGTGGGAACGAGCATCAACTGGGCTCCCTGGCAGGCGCTGGCGGGCAATCCGGCCGCACTGGTCGACAAGCTGGCCTGGACCTTCACCGCCGGCTCGCTTTCCGACAGTGCGCGCGACATCATCATCAACGCCGTCAATGCGGTGGCTGCGACCGATACGCTTACCCGCGCCAAGACCGCCGCATATCTCGTGCTGAACAGCAGCCAGACCCAAGTGGAGCGCTGACATGAAAAACGTCAACAAGTCACCGATGATTCTCACGCGCCGCGCATTTCTGCAGTCTGCCGGCGCGCTGGCCGGCGTCAGTGCCTTGGGCACGCTGCAGGGCCTGGGTCTGTCCAACGCGCTGGCGCAGGCTGCGCCACCCAGTGATTACAAGGCGCTGGTCTGCATCTTCCTGTTTGGCGGCAACGATGGGAACAACCTTGTCATCCCGCGGGACAACGCGGCATACAACCTGTATTCAACTGCCCGCGGTGGCACGACCAATGGCGGCATCGCCATCCCGCAGGCGGAGCTGGTGGCAATCAATCCGCGCAGCACGTCGGCCGGCTACGGGATGCATCCGCAATTTGCGCCGCTGAAGAGCGTCTGGGATGCGGGCAAGCTTGCGGTGCTGTGCAACGTGGGCCCGCTGGTGGAGCCGCTCACCAAGAGCGAATATTCGCAAGGCAGCAAGGCACGGCCGGATCAGCTGTTCTCGCATTCCGATCAACAGGCGCAGTGGCAGGCGGCGATTTCCGATCAGGCGGCGCGCACCGGTTGGGGCGGGCGATTGGCCGACGTGATCGACTCGCAGAACGGCACCAACACGCTGCCCATGATCGCCAGCATCGCCGGCAGCGCCTTCTTCACCATCGGCAACACGCCCAACACGGTGGCCATTCCCTCGACCGGCACGTTCGGATTGTCCGGGTTCACCACCAGCGCCGCATCGACCGCACGGCGGAATGCATTGCGCGACCTGCTGCTGCTCAACAGCAGCAACGAATTCGTGCGTGAGGCGGACGACATCTTTGCCCAGGCGATCGATTCGTCGAATGTCATCAACCCCGTGATTACCGGCGCGACCACCAGCCTGAACAGTCTGTTCCCCACGCCAGCGACCAGCATCGGCAACCAGCTGTTGCAGGTGGCGCGTCTGATCAACGCCCGCGCCGCCCTGGGCCTGAAGCGCCAGATCTTCTTCGTCTCACTGGGCGGCTTCGACACGCATGCCGGCCAGATCAACACCCAGGACGGGTTGTTTGCGCAATTGGCACCGGCGATGAAGGCGTTCTACGACGCCACCGTGCAGATGGGCGTGGCGGACCAGGTGACCACCTTCACCCTGTCGGACTTCGGTCGCACGTTGAAGCTGGCCTCCGGCGGCGGGTCCGACCATGCGTGGGGCAACCATCACCTCATCATGGGCGGATCCGTGCGTGGCGGTGACTTCTACGGGCGCTACCCTGATCTGACCCTGGGTGGCCCCGACGACGTGTCGACCAACGGACGCTGGCTGCCTGGTGTGTCGGTTGACCAGTACGCTGCCACGCTGTCGCGCTGGCTGGGAGTCGCGGCGAGTGATTTGCCGCTGGTACTGCCGAATATCGGACGATTCGCCTCAAGCGACCTCGGCTTCCTGGCCTGACTGCTGCCAGCGGCGCCGGCCCCCGGGTTGGCGCATCCTGTGACAGCGGTATCCGATGCTGCGCCACTTCGGGGGGCCTTCTTGCTACAATCCGCCGGGTTGGAGCGACTCCAAGGGAGAGCAGTATGAAAAAAGGGGCCTTCTGGAAGGCTGACTGGTTCTTGGCGCTGTTGATTGCGATAGGCGTGCTGATCTTCAGCCGCGTGTCGGAACTGATACCCAGCCTGGAACGCAAGGCCTATGACCTCGGCGTCAAGGCCACTTCAAAAACGCCCAGCGACAAGATCGCGGTCATCGCCATTGATGATCAGTCGATTGCCAATATCGGTCGCTGGCCCTGGTCGCGCGAAGTGCACGCCAAGATGACGGACCAGCTGGCAGCTGCCAAGGTCAAGGTCATCGGCAACACCGTGTTCTTCTTCGAGCCCCAACTCGATCCCGGTCTGGCCTATGTCAACAAGCTGATCGACGTCTACAAGAAGTCGCTGCCCGAAGGCGACTTGAATGCAACGCCTGCGAACGCGGAACTGGCCCAGTTCGGCCCCATCCTGCGCGAAGCTGAGTCGGCACTGAATACCGACCGTCGCCTGGCCGAGAGCTTCCAGAAAGCCGGGAATGTTTTGCTGCCCGCCGTGTTCGAGCTGGGTGAGCAGCGCGGCAAGCCGGACAAGCCGCTCCCCGACTACCTCGCCAAGAACGCCATTCCCGGCGATGACCCGATCACGCAGTATCCCCCCGCCGTCCAGGCGATCTATCCCATTGAAGTGCTGGGCAAGGTCGCGGCCGGCATGGGCCACCTGAATGCAGAATTGGACTCGGATGGCGCCATCCGCCAGGAACCGCTGGTGGTCGATTATTACGGCCAGCGCATCCCCTCGCTTTCGGCCATGATCGCGGCCAAGAGTCTGAATCTCGCGCCCAAGGACATTCGCGTGGAAGGCGGCGAATCCGTCTCGCTCGGCCGCCTGAAGATCCGTACTGATCCGCATGCGCGCATGTACACGTATTTCTATGCGGACAAGGAGAACCGGCCGGCATTCACGGTTGATTCGTTCTATGACGTCTACACCGGCAAGATTCCCGCTGCCAAGTACGCTGACAAGATCGTGCTGATCGGTGCGACTGCGGCGGGCGTGGGTGGAAATCAGGTGACGCCGATCCGTCCCGACATGAGCCCGGTGACGACGCTGGCCCATTCGGTGTCGTCGATTCTGCAGGAACACTTCTTCGTCGTGCCGACCTGGGCCCCATGGGCGCAGATGGGTGTTTTCGTGCTGGTGGCACTGTTTCTCATCCTGCTCTTGCCGCGGCTGAAGGCGGGCCTCGCGTTCGGGATCACCGCCGGCTTGGCCGTGGTGCTGATCGGCACCCATTTCGGCCTCATGACCGGTGCCGGCACCTGGCTGCAGCTCATGCTGCCCACCACGCTGTTGCTGGTGGGTTACCTGCTTCTGACCACCAAGCGCTTCCTGGTGACCGAACAGGGCAAGGAGAAGGCGGACACCGAGTCGGCCGAATCCAATCGCATGCTGGGCCTCGCGTTCCAGCAGCAGGGCCAGCTCGACATGGCCTTCGAGAAGTTCCGCAAGTGCCCGGTGGATGAGCAGCTGCTGGAGAACATCTACAGCCTGGCGCTGGACTTCGAGCGCCGCCGCCAGTTCAACAAGGCGGAAAACGCTTTCCTGTACATCGCCAAGCACGATCCGAATTTCCGCGATGTCGGCGAGCGTACCGCGCGCGCCAAGGCCATGAGCGAGACCATCATCCTGGGCGGTTCCAGCGCGGCCCGTTCCGCGCAGGCCACCATGGTGTTGTCCGGTTCAGGCGAGAAGCCGAAACTCGGCCGCTACACGGTCGAGAAGGAACTGGGCAAGGGCGCCATGGGTGTGGTGTACCTCGGCAAGGATCCCAAGATCGGCCGCGAAGTGGCCATCAAGACCATGGGCCTCTCCGCCGAATTCGAGGGCGACGAGCTGCAGGAGGCCAAAGACCGCTTCTTCCGCGAAGCCGAGTCCGCCGGCAAGCTGGATCATCCTTGCATCGTGAAGATCTTCGATGCGGGCGAGGAACACGATCTGGCCTACATCGCCATGGAATTCCTGAAGGGCAAGGATCTGGTGCAGTTCACCAAGAACCCGAATCTGCTGCCGCTGCCCAAGGTGCTGTCCATCATCGCCCGCTGCGCCGAGGCGCTGCATCACGCGCATGGCCTCAACATCGTCCACCGCGACATCAAGCCCGCCAACATCATGTATGACCCGGAGACGGACATCGTGAAGGTGACGGACTTCGGTATCGCCCGTGTGACCGATTCATCCAAGACCAAGACCGGCATGGTGCTGGGCACGCCTTCTTACATGTCGCCCGAGCAGCTCGCGGGCAAGAAGATCGATGGCCGTTCGGACCTCTTCTCGCTGGGTGTCTCCATGTATCAGATGGCCTGCGGCAAGCTGCCCTTCGAAGGCGATTCGATGACCCAGCTGATGTTCCGCATCGCCAACGAGCCGCACCCGAACATCCTGGAGTACAACCCGGCCCTGCCGGAGTGGATGAGGATCTGGTCGATCACGCCTTGGCCAAGAACGCCGACGAGCGTTTCCAGAACGGTCTGGAAATGGCGGCAGCGATCAAGACATACCAGCAAATCGGGTAAGCCTGCGTCCCGGGCTTTCTCCACGGGGAAGGTTGAAGCTGGGCGGAGCGGTGCTCCGCCCTTTTTGTTCCATCCGCAGCACGTCGCCGTCATTTGCCTATGCCGCTTCCGCCCCCCACCTCGCCCCGTGAGGCCTTGCACCATCGCGATATCCTGATCCGCGGCTACAAGCGCGACGATGGCTGTTTCGACATCGAAGGCCATCTTCAGGACACCAAGACCTTTGATCTGCAGCTGGCCAGCGGCCCTCGGCCTGCGGGCGAGCCGCTGCACTCGATGTGGCTGCGCATCACCGTCGACCGCACGCTCACCATTGTCGATGCCGTGGCTGCGTCGGATGCGCACCCCTACGTCAATCATTGCGCCGCCATCACGCCCGACTATCGCAAGCTCATCGGCATTGCCATTCGCCCCGGCTTCAGAGATCAGGTCAAGCGCCTGCTTGGCGGCACACGGGGCTGCACCCACCTCACTGAACTCGTCGGCGCCCTGGCGACTGCCGCCTACCAGACCATGGCGGGGCAGGGCACGCAGGATCCGTCACGCAAGCCCTTCCAGCTGGATGGCTGCCACGCCTTGCGCTCGGACCAGCCCGCGGTCGCGCGCTTTTATCCGCGCTGGTACACGGGGCTCACGCCCGTGAATCGTGGGGTCGAATCGGAAAATCACTGAGTCGCGCACGCTTGTTTCCCGCTTGCGCCGGGTCAAGGGAAGCGTCGCCACGCTGGTAGAATATGGCGCATAGAACAACAAGATTTTCCGGACCCGGCCCGGGGCACGCATCTGTCCGATGCGATGACCGGTAGCGGATTCCGCAATCCATCCGACGGACCCACCGCTTCCGTTTCGGATACCCGGCAGCAAACCCAACAGGAAGACCCAACATGAATATCCATGAATATCAAGGCAAGGAAGTCCTGCGCCGCTATGGCGTGGTCACCCCGCGCGGCATCCCGTGCTTCAGCGTTGACGAGGCGGTGAAGGCCGCCGAAACCCTGGGCGGCAAGGTCTGGGTGGTGAAGGCGCAAATCCATGCCGGCGGTCGCGGCAAGGGCGGTGGCGTCAAGGTGGCCAAGTCGATCGACGAGGTGCGTGACTACGCCTCCAAGATCCTGGGCATGACGCTGGTCACGCACCAAACCGGCCCGGAAGGCCGTGTCGTGAAGCGCCTCTTCATCGAGGAAGGTGCGGACATCAAGAAGGAACTCTATGTCGGCATGGTGGTGGATCGTGCCACGCAGCGCGTCTGCCTCATGGCCTCCAGCGAAGGCGGCATGGACATCGAGGAAGTGGCCGAGCACACGCCCGAGAAAATCCACAAGGTGTTCATTGATCCTATGACCGGGCTTACCGACAAGGACGCCGACGATGTCTCCCGCAAGATCGGCGTGCCCGAAGCCTCCATTCCCCAGGCGCGCGCGCTGCTGCAGGGCTTGTACAAGGCCTTCGACGAAACCGATTGCTCGCTGGCCGAGATCAATCCGCTCATCTATACGGGCGAAGGCAAGGTCGTGGCGCTGGATGCCAAGATGAATTTCGATTCCAACGCGCTCTATCGTCACGACGACATCGTGGCCATGCGTGATCTGGATGAAGAAGATCCGGCAGAGATCGAAGCCTCCAAGTTTGGGCTCTCGTACATCTCACTCGATGGCAACATCGGCTGCCTCGTGAACGGTGCCGGTCTTGCCATGGCGACCATGGACACGATCAAGCTGTACGGCGCCAGCCCTGCCAACTTCCTCGACGTGGGCGGTGGCGCCACGGCCGAGAAGGTGACGGAAGCCTTCAAGATCATGCTGAAGAACCCCAAGGTGAAGGGCATTCTCGTCAACATCTTCGGCGGCATCATGCGCTGCGACACCATCGCGGAAGGCGTCATCGCCGCGTGCAAGGCGGTCAACCTCTCGGTGCCGCTGGTGGTGCGCATGAAGGGCACCAACGAAGACCTTGGCAAGAAGATGCTGGCCGAATCGGGCCTCCCCATCATCGCCGCCGACAACATGGCCGACGCCGCACAGAAGATCGTGGCTGCGGTGCAGAAGCAATAAGGAGAACACCATGGCCATTCTGATCAACAAGAACACCCGCGTGATGACCCAGGGCATCACCGGCAAGACGGGACAGTTCCACACGCTGCAGTGCCTCAACTACGCCTTTGGTCGCGAGTGTTTCGTGGCCGGCGTGACGCCGAAGAAGGGCGGCCAGTCGTACGAGGGCGTGCCCATTTTCGAAACGGTGAAGGAAGCGAAGGAGCAGACCGGCGCCAATGCATCGGTCATCTATGTGCCGCCGCCCTTTGCGGCTGCCGCGATTGATGAAGCGGTTGAAGCCGGTCTGGATTTGGTGATCTGCATCACCGAAGGCATTCCGGTGCGCGACATGATCCGCACCCGCTACAAGATGCAGGGCAAGAGAACGATCCTCATCGGACCGAACTGCCCTGGCGTCATCACGCCCGACGAAATCAAGATCGGCATCATGCCCGGCCACATCCACAAGAAAGGCCCCATCGGTGTTGTGTCGCGTTCCGGCACGCTCACCTATGAAGCCGTGGGCCAATTGGGCGAACTGAATCTCGGCCAGTCCACCTGTGTCGGCATCGGCGGCGATCCGGTCAACGGCATGAAGCATATCGATGTCATGACGATGTTCAACGACGATCCCAACACCGAAGCCGTGATCATGGTGGGCGAGATCGGCGGCTCCGACGAGGAAACCGCTGCGCGCTGGGTGAAGGAGAACATGAAGAAGCCCGTCATCGGCTTCATCGCCGGTGTCACCGCCCCGCCCGGCAAGCGCATGGGCCACGCCGGCGCCATCGTCTCCGGCGGCAAGGGCACGGCGCAGGAGAAGCTGGCCGTCATGGAAGAGTGCGGCATCAAGGTGACGCGCAATCCTGCGGAGATGGGCAAGACGTTGAAGTCGGTGCTGAACTAGCCAGTTCTCAGTGGAGGCTAACTTGGGTGCTTTCACCCAAGTTAAGCCCGCCGGGCGGCCGACACTAGAAGCTCATATTGGAGGAGTGCGGCATCAAGGTAACGCGCAATCCGGCGGAGATGGGCAAGACGCTGAAGTCAGTGCTGAAGTAATTCCGATATGAAACCCGACAATGGGGCGCTGCGGCGCCCCATTGTTTTGACAGTGCGAATATTCGCAATGAGGTTGACGCCATGATCACCATTCGCCCGATTTCCGACTCCGACTACGCGCGACTGGGTACCATCAGCGCCCAGCTCGGTTATCCCGCGACGGCCGAAGAAGTCGCGGAGCGCTTTGCGAATATTCGCGACAGGGCCGACCATTTCTTGCGGGCGGCCTGCGCTGCGGACGGAACCGTCATCGGCTGGGTTCACGCGCATTTCATGGATCGGCTGCAGGTCGCGCGCTATGCCGATGTCGCCGCACTGGTCGTCGATGCATCGGCTCGCCGCCGGGGTGCCGCACGCGCGCTGATGCAGGCGGTTGAGGATTGGGCGAGATCGCACAAGCTCCCGCGTATCCGGTTGCGTTCCGGCCAGCAACGCACCGATGCGCATGCCTTCTACGAGTCCATCGGCTATCGCCACGTGACTACACCAAAAGCCTTCGAGAAAGTGCTCTAAAACGCGGCCCGTGTCTGTGGCATAGTGGTTCAAACAAGAACGACTACCCAGGAGCAACCCTTGTCCGCCTATCCGCATCTCCTCGCCCCGCTCGATCTCGGCTTCACCACCCTGAAAAATCGCGTCCTCATGGGCTCCATGCATACGGGGCTGGAGGACAGGGCGCGCGACTTCCCGAAGCTTGCCGCCTACTTCGCCGAGCGCGCACGCGGCGACGTGGGCCTCATGGTCACGGGTGGCTTTGCACCAAATATCGAAGGCTGGCTGTCACCATTCGGGTCACGCCTCGCATCGTCGGGTGCCGCCAAGAGCCACCGCATCATCACGGATGCCGTGCATGCTGACGGCGGCAAGATCGCGTTGCAGATCCTGCATGCGGGCCGCTACGGCTACTCGCCCCTGTCGGTGGCGCCGTCGCGCATCAAGTCGCCCATCACGCCCTTCACGCCCCGCGAGCTCTCGGTGCGCGGGATCGAACGCCAGATCAAGTGTTTTGTCCGCGCCGGCGTGCTGGCGCGGGAAGCCGGCTATGACGGCGTGGAGGTCATGGGCTCCGAAGGCTATTTCATCAACGAGTTCCTGGTGGCCCACACCAACCAGCGCACCGATGAATGGGGCGGCAGCTTCGCCAACCGCATGCGGCTGCCGGTGGAAATCGTCTCGCGCATGCGCGAGGCGGTAGGCAAGGACTTCATCATCGTCTATCGCCTGTCCATGCTCGACCTGATTCCCGAGGGCCAGAGCTGGGACGAGATCGTGCAGCTGGCGAAGGGCATCGAGAACGCAGGCGCCACGATCATCAATACCGGCATTGGCTGGCACGAGGCACGCGTGCCCACCATCGCCACCTCGGTACCGCGCGGCGCGTTCGCCTGGGTCACGAAAAAGCTGAAGGGCCAGGTGGGCATTCCACTGGTCACGACCAACCGCATCAACACGCCGGAAGTCGCCGAGCAGATCCTGGCCGATGGCTGCGCAGACATGGTGTCCATGGCACGTCCGCTGCTGGCGGATCCGGAGTTCGTGAAGAAGGCCGCAGAAGGGCGTGCTGCCGACATCAACACCTGCATCGGCTGCAACCAGGCGTGCCTCGATCATGTGTTCCAGCAAAAGCTTGCCTCCTGTCTCGTCAATCCGCGCGCCTGCCACGAGACCGAGATCGTCATCAAGCCAGTTCAGACGAAGAAGCGCATCGCCGTGGTCGGCGCCGGCCCGGCCGGGCTGGCCAGCTCGACGACGCTCGCCGAGCGCGGCCACGAGGTGCATCTCTTCGATGCGGCCAGCGAGATCGGCGGCCAGTTCAACATGGCCAAGCGCATCCCGGGCAAGGAAGAGTTCTACGAAACGCTGCGCTACTTCGGCCGGCGCATCGAGGCGACCGGCGTGAAGCTGCATCTCAACACGCGTGTGTCCGCCGATGATCTCAAGGTCTACGACGAGGTCATCCTCGCCACCGGCGTCACGCCGCGCAATCCGAAAATCCCGGGACAGGACAGTCCCAACGTGCTGTCCTACATTGACGTGCTGCTGCACAAGAAACCGGTGGGCAAGCGTGTCGCCGTGGTCGGCGCGGGCGGCATCGGTTTTGATGTGAGCGAGTATCTGGTGCACGAGGGCGAGTCACCGTCGCTCAATATCGAGGCCTGGAAAAAGGAGTGGGGCGTGGGCGACCCGGAAGCCACGCGTGGTGGCCTGGTCAAGCCGGACATCGAACCGCCGGCGCGCCAGGTCTACCTGCTGCAGCGCAAGGCCACGTCGGTCGGCAAGGGGCTCGGCAAGACGACGGGCTGGATCCATCGCGCCGCGCTGAAAAAGAAAAAAGTGGAAATGATCCCCGGCGTGAACTACGAGCGCATCGAGCCCAATGGCCTCTGGATCAGCTTCGGCGAGAAGCGGGAAAAGCCGCAACTTCTGGAAGTGGACACCATCGTGCTCTGCTCGGGGCAGGAGCCGCTGCGCGAACTGGAGGCACCGCTCAAGGCTGCGAATATTCGCACCCATCTGATCGGCGGCGCATTAGAGGCCGGCGAGCTGGATGCCAAGCGCGCCATCGACCAGGGTGTCCGTCTGGCAACAAGCCTGTAGGACTGCACCCTGGGGCCCGCCGGGACGCCCCCGGACCGCTTGACCCGAGTGCCAATTGACGGGAGTCAAAGGGACTTTGCCGCCCATCCGCTAGAGTGGCACCATGAGAAAGCTGTGATGAACAGCCCCACCAGCACGGCAGGCAGCTAATCCGGTCGACGCTCGGCACCAGGAGCCCACGTTCCCGGACTGCCATCGGAGAGAGCATGAACGACCGCGTCCCCAATACCGTCACCATTCCGGTCGACAAGATCCTGCGGAAACCGCGTGCCCAGTTGAAGGGCCGCGCCGTGGACCCCAAGGCCCGCGCCGAAGTCGTTGCCCTCCTGGGTGACAGCCCGCGCCGCGCCGATCTGCTGATCGAATTTCTGCACAAGATCCAGGACGCCTACGGCCACCTGTCGGCCGCGCATCTCGCGGCACTCGCCGCCGAGATGAAGATGGGCCAGACCGAGGTCTATGAAGTCGCCACGTTCTATCACCACTTCGATGTGGTGAAGGAAGGCGAGACGGCACCGGCGGCCTTGACGGTGCGCGTCTGCGAGACGCTGTCCTGCCAGATGGCGGGCGCCGACAAGCTGCTCTCGCGTTTGACTGAAGTGCTGGGCGGCAATGCGAATATTCGCGTGATCGCCGCACCCTGCATCGGCCGCTGCGCCGAGGCACCTGCTGTGTGCGTGGGTCACAACGCGTTCGGCCATGCTACGGTGGAGAACGTGTCGGTCGCCATCCAGCAGGAACAGGTCAAGGCGCCGCCGATCACCAGCGCCGTTCCCCAGCACATCAACTATGCGAGCTATCGCCAGTCCGGCGGTTACCAGACCTGGCTCGATTGCCTGAACGGGACGCGCAAGGTCGACGATGTCATCACGACCATGGAGAACTCGGCGCTGCGCGGTCTCGGTGGCGCGGGCTTCCCCGTCGGGCGCAAGTGGAAGATCGTGCGCGCCGAAGCCGGGCCGCGACTCATGGCGGTCAACATCGACGAAGGCGAGCCGGGCACGTTCAAGGATCGTCACTTTCTGGAACGCGATCCGCATCGCTTCCTCGAAGGCATGCTCATCGCCGCGTGGGCCGTGGGCATCGAGGACATCTACGTCTACCTTCGCGACGAGTATCACGCCTGCCGCGTGATGCTGGAGAAGGAGCTGGCTGCGCTGAAAGCCAATCCTCCCGCCAAGCTCCCCAACATTCACCTCCGCCGCGGGGCCGGCGCCTACATCTGCGGCGAAGAGTCCGCGATGATCGAATCCATCGAGGGCAAGCGCGGCATGCCGCGACTGCGTCCGCCGTATGTGGCGCAAGTCGGCCTGTTTGGCCGGCCCACGCTGGAACACAACATGGAAACGCTCTTCTGGGTGCGCGAGATTCTGGAGAAGGGCGCCGACTGGTTCGCGGGACATGGCCGCCACGGCCGCAAGGGCTTGCGTTCTTTCTCCGTCTCCGGCCGCGTGAAGAAACCCGGCGTGCACCTGGCCCCTGCCGGCATCACGGTGAAAGAGCTGATCGCCGAATACTGCGGCGGCATGGTCGATGGCCACGAGTTCTATGCCTATCTGCCCGGTGGTGCATCGGGCGGCATCCTGCCCGCCTCGATGGGCGATATCCCGCTGGACTTTGACACGCTGCAACCGCATGGCTGCTTCATCGGCTCGGCCGCGGTGGTGATCCTGTCGAATCAAGACAAGGCGCGCGATGCGGCGCTGAACCTGATGAAATTCTTCGAGGATGAAAGCTGCGGCCAGTGCACACCCTGCCGCGTCGGCACCGAGAAGGCCGTGAAGTTGCTGGAACAATCGAAGTGGAACACCGGTCTCCTGGAAGAGCTCTCGCAGGCCATGGTCGATGCATCGATTTGCGGCCTGGGTCAGGCAGCCCCCAATCCTATTCGCTGCGTGGTGAAGCATTTTTCGCATGAAATTCTGTGACATGTGACACGTGACGTGTGACGAGTTGAATCAGTGATTGATTGCACTTTCTCCCCGTCACCTGTCACGCGTCACCCGTCACGCTCCGAAGGAGCAACACAATGAACCTGATGAACGAACCTGTGATTCGTGCTGAGGAAATCGAGTTCACGCTCGACGGCAAGACCGTGCGCGGCTATGCTGACCAGACCATCATCGACATCGCCACGGAAAACGGCGTCGAGATTCCGCACCTCTGCTACAAGCCCGGCTATCGTCCGGACGGCAACTGCCGCGCGTGTGTCGTGGAGATCAAGGGCGAGCGCGTGCTGGCCCCATCTTGCTGCCGCAACGCGAAGAACGGCATGGAAGTGGTGACGCAAAGCGAGCGTGTGCAGCACTCGCAGAAGATGGTGCTGGAACTGCTGAAGGCCGATGCACCGCCGATGAACTACAAGCCGGAAGGCAACGAGTTGCTCAAGTGGGCGGACAAGCTCGGCGTGACCGAATCGCGCTTCGCGCCGCGCCTGCAACCGAATCCCGACTTCTCGCATCCCGCGATGTCGGTCAATCTCGATGCCTGCATCCAGTGCACGCGCTGTGTGCGCGCCTGCCGCGAGGAGCAGGTCAATGATGTGATCGGCTATGCGAATCGCGGCCATCACTCCAAGATCGTGTTCGACTTCGACGACCCGATGGGCGAGTCGACCTGTGTAGCCTGCGGCGAATGCGTGCAGGCCTGCCCCACCGGCGCGCTGGCCCCGGCCAAGGAGGCGTACCTCACCAAGGCCGACAGGACTGTCGATTCCGTGTGTCCCTACTGCGGTGTCGGCTGTCTGCTCACGTATCACGTGAAGGACCCTTCGACAGGCTCAGGGCAGGCGCAGATCATCCGCGTCGAGGGTCGCGATGGTCCGGCCAATCACAATCGCCTGTGCGTGAAGGGCCGCTATGGCTTCGACTACGCACATCATCGCCAACGCCTGACCAAGCCGCTCATCCGCAAGCCTGGCGCCCCCAAGAACGCTGACTTCAGACTGGATCCGGACAACTGGCAGGAAGTCTTCCGCGAAGCCACCTGGGACGAAGCGCTGGATCTCGCCGGCAGAGCTCTTGCGAATATTCGCGATACCAAAGGCAAGAACGCACTCGCCGGTTTCGGTTCCGCCAAGGGCAGCAACGAAGAAGCCTATCTCTTCCAGAAACTGGTGCGCACCGGATTTGGCACCAACAACGTCGATCACTGCACGCGACTCTGTCACGCGTCGTCCGTGGCCGCGCTGCTGGAAGGCGTGGGGTCGGGTGCCGTGTCCAACCAGGTGTCGGACGTTGCGAAGGCCGAGGTGATTTTCCTCATCGGCTCCAACCCGACCGCCAACCATCCGGTCGCTGCGACGTGGATGAAGAACGCCGCCAAGCGCGGCGCCAAGCTCATCGTCGCCGACCCGCGCAAAACCGACATCTCGCGCCACGCCTGGCGCAACCTGCAGTTCAATGCCGACACCGATGTCGCCCTGCTGAACGCGATGATCCACACCATCATCGAGGAAGGCCTGGTCGACGAGACCTTCATCCGCGAGCGCACCGCCAACTACGAGGCCCTCAAGGAAAACGCGAAGGACTACAGCCCGGAGAAGATGGCGCCCATCTGCGGCATCCCGGCCGAGACCCTGCGCGAAGTTGCGCGGGCCTATGCCACGAGCAAGGCCTCCATGATCCTTTGGGGCATGGGCATCAGCCAGCACGTGCATGGCACCGACAACGCCCGCTGCCTCATTGCGCTGACACTCATGACCGGACAGATCGGCAAGCCCGGCTCCGGCCTGCATCCGCTGCGCGGACAGAACAATGTGCAGGGCGCCTCCGACGCGGGCCTCATCCCGATGATGTATCCCGACTACAAGCGCGTGGATGTGCCCGAGAACCAGGCGCGCTTCGAGAAACTCTGGAACACCAAGCTCGACGACAAGCCCGGCCTCACCGTGGTGGAAATCATGGATGCGGCCTGCGACGGCAGGATCAAGGGCATGTACGTCATGGGCGAGAACCCGGCCATGTCCGACCCCAATGCGCATCACGCGCGCGAAGGTCTCGCCAATCTCGACATGCTGGTGGTGCAGGACATCTTCCTGACTGAAACCGCGTACCTCGCCGACGTGGTGCTGCCCGCCTCCGCATGGCCGGAGAAGATGGGGACCGTCACCAACACCGACCGCATGGTGCAACTGGGCCGCCGCGCGCTCGACCTGCCGGGTGATGCGCGCCAGGATCTCTGGATCATCCAGCAGCTCGCCAAGCGTCTCGGCCTGAACTGGAACTACGAAGGCCCGGAGAGCGGCGCCCGCGCGGTTCATGCCGAAATGCGCCAGGCCATGGGTTCCATGGCCGGCATCTCCTGGGAGCGCCTGGAGAACGAGTCCTCGGTCACGTACCCCTGCAAGGACGACAACGATCCCGGCCAGCCGGTCGTGTTCGTGGACAGCTTCCCCACGCCCACGGGCAAGGCGAAGTTTGTTCCCGCCGACATCATTCCCGCCAACGAGCGGCCCGATGTCGAGTATCCCTTCGTGCTCATCACCGGCCGTCAGTTGGAGCACTGGCACACGGGTTCCATGACCCGTCGCGCGTCGGTGCTCGATGCCATCGAGCCGCAAGCCGTGGCGTCGCTGCATCCGCTGGATCTGGATCAGATCGGCGTGCTGCCTGGCGACACGCTCACTGTTGCGTCGCGTCGCGGCAGGATTTCGCTCACCGCCCGTGCGGATGAAGGCACGCCACGGGGTTCGGTGTTCATTCCCTTCGCCTTCTACGAAGCTGCAGCCAACATGCTCACCAACCCCGCGCTCGATCCGTTTGGCAAGATCGCGGAGTTGAAGTACTGCGCGGTGAAGGTGGAGAAGGGTGGCCAGCCGGAAACCATTTCCAGCTATGGCGGGGGACTGGCATTCATACCGGGCAAGGAAGCACAAGCGGCCGAGTGAATGCCGCAAGCATCAATGACAAAGGCCGGCGCATGCCGGCCTTTGTCATTCTTGCGTGGCGGAATTTGGTCAGTTGCGAATATTCGCAAGCCAAGGTGACTGTCACATGACCGTCACGGCATTGACACATCCGGCGACGAAGCTTGCAGGTTGTCCACTTCCAACTTTGACGAGCCATGAAAAGAACACTCGCTCTTGCCGCCATTACCTTGTTCGCCCTGTTCATCGCAAGCTGCGCCGATGTCGATACGCCGTCACCTGCGCCGATTACCGAAGTCACGCCCACGACCCTGGACCTCACGCTTCTCGGCCGCTTTGCCGGTGGCGGCGTGGGCGCGGCCGAAATCCCCGCTTTTGATCCGGCCAGCAAGCGCGCTTTCGTGGTGAACGGCGCGCAGGGCACGGTGGATGTCCTGGATCTCAGCAACCCCGCCGCGCCAACGCGTGTGGGCACGATCAACGTCGCAATCCTTGGCGCTGGCGTCAACAGCGTGGCGGTCGCCAACGGCCTGGTGGCGCTGGCGATTGAATCTGCCGTGCGGACCGACCCCGGTCGAATCGCCTTGTATCGCGCCAGCGATCTCACCCTGCTGGGCAGCGCAACAGTGGGCGCATTGCCCGACATGCTCACCTTCACGCCTGACGGGCGCACTGTGCTGGTGGCCAATGAGGGCGAGCCCAATGCCGCCTACACCATCGACCCCGAGGGCAGTGTGAGCATTGTCGATGTGACCAATCCGGTGGTCCCCGTCGTGCGCACGGCGGACTTCCGCGCCTACAACGGCCAGGAAGCAGCGCTTCGCACGCGCGGCATCCGCATCTTCGGGCCCAACGCCACGGCCGCACAGGACTTCGAGCCCGAGTACATCACCGTGGCGCCGGATGGACGTACTGCCTACGTGTCGCTGCAGGAAAACAATGCGATCGCGGTGGTCGACATCGCCAGCGCCCGTGTCACCGACGTGCTGCCGCTGGGCTACAAGAATCATGCGCTGGCCGGCAACGGCATCGATGCCAGCGATCGCGACAACGCCATCAATATCCGCAATTGGCCGGTGTTCGGCATGTACCAGCCCGATGCCATCGGGTCCTACACCGTGGGTGGCACCACCTACATCGTCACGGCCAACGAAGGCGATGCACGCGACTACACCGGGTTCGCCGAGGAGAGCCGGGTCAGTGCACTCACTCTGGACCCAAGCGTATTCACCACTGCGGTGTGTGGCGGCGACTGCAAGGCCAATGATCGTCTGGGCCGCTTGACGGTGACGCGCACGCTGGGCAATGGCGCGAATGGCTACACCCAGCTTTACGCATTCGGCGGACGCTCGTTCTCCATCTTCACTGCCGCAGGTGCCCTGGTGTATGACTCGGGTGAGGAGCTCGAGCGCCGCACGGTTGGGCTGCCCAATGTCAACTTCAACGCGGGCCACGAGAACAACACCCAGGATGACCGCAGCGACAACAAAGGGCCGGAACCTGAGGGCCTTGCGATCGCCCGCTTCGGCAACAAGACGTTTGCCTTCATCGGCCTCGAGCGGGTCGGCGGCGTGATGGTTTATGACATCACCAACCCGGCGGCACCGGTCTACACGACATACCTCAATACCCGTTCGGGCACGACGGGCGATCTGGGCCCCGAGGGCCTGGTGATCGTCCCGGCCGCGCAGTCACCCAATGGGCAGCCGCTGCTGATTGTTGGCAATGAAGTGAGTGGCACCACGGCGGTTTACCAGATCAATTTGCGCTGACCCGCTCGACTGAACGTCTGGGCAACATCCAGACGGCGCGGTTTACATGCGACGCGAAGGCGCCGTGACTTTTCGGGTGGGCGGCCAAGCCCACCCGCCCTTGATTGGCGAGACCGTCCTGACGGTCGTCGACGCCCTGTTGCAGGGCAGGGTTTCCAATCATGTCCCCCGATCGGTTTCGATCTTTCAATGGCGCTGACTGCACAGGGGCAGCATCTCTTCGCCTGGTTCATTGTCAAGACAATTAATTAAATAATTGTCTGGTGATTGCCGACCTCAGCGCGCACCCTGCATGTCCCGGTTGTGCCTTTCTACGCAGAACGGCGCTGAATCGGACAGGCGCGGGAAGACTCCCGCGCCAGACAAAGTCCCGACCCAGGTCGGGCGGACGGTGCAAGCCGTCATCATCAAGGAATCACCATGAACGCCATCGCCAGCCCCATCCTCGCCAAGCATGACATCGTCGAAACCGCGCTCGCTGCTGGACACTTCAGCACCTTTTCCAATGCCATCAAGATGGCCGATCTGACGGGTGCGCTCAAAGGCACCGGCCCCTTCACGGTCTTCGCGCCGACGGATGAAGCCTTCAAGAAAATGCCGCAAGCCGAGCTTGAAGCACTGCTGAAGGACAAGCCGCGGCTGATCAGCCTGGTCAAGTCGCATGTGCTGCCCAGCAAGCTGCTGTCGAAGGACATCACCACCCGCCAGTCGAGGACACTTGAGGGCAACAACCTCAATGTCGTCAATGCTTCCGGCGGCGTGTCAATCGATGAAGGCAAGGTCACGACGGCTGACATCGAGACCACCAATGGCGTGATTCATGCCATCGACACCGTGGTCGTGCAGAAGCACTGACGGCCCCGGCCTGCCGGGACCCTGACCGGGTTCTGGCGGGCTGGCAGTTGCACCCGCTGGCGGCAGATGTCTCGACAGGGCGTCCGCTGCCGGTTTTGTTTTTGCCATCCGCCAATCAACCAGGAGCGCGCACATGTCCGCCAATACCGTCGAAGCAGAAGCCTGGATCCGGCGCATTCATGCGTGGGACACGGATTTCGCCAGCATCGTGGCCCGCACAGACCTCGCCAACGCCCAGATCCGCGCGAAGCAGGATGTATGGATGAAGGAGTTGCGGGCGTCCCGCGATCTCGCCCAGGCAAAGCTGCGCGAATTCAGTGCCGCCGAGGGCGCCGCTGCCGCGCAACTGCGGCCGGAGCTGGATCGCGCATGGCTTCAAATGCACCACGCGCTCAGCCGGGTGAAGAAAGACCTGGGCATGCCGGAATCCGATGAATCCGCGCCGTCCTGACCCGGACTTTGGGCGCGAGTCAGCGGTCTATCGTCGCACCAAACGCGGAGCGCGCATCGTGGATGATCCCTACATGAACGGAATCCGGAAAAGTCTGCCGGGCAAGCAGGATCGATTCGATCTTCGCGCGACCCATCTATTCCGCATTCGTGACCTCAGTTCGCGGCCGCTGCGCCACGGCGAGGCGGAAGATGACAGTGACGCATCCGTCGCGACCGACGAATTCGCCCGCGAGCTTCAGCGACACTACCGGCGCTGGCCGCACATTGCCGCGTCCTGCATCAAGCAGCCCGGGCCGGATGGTGCCTGGGTCATCCGTCTCGTGTCCGCGCTGTCGATGGCGACGGTGCAAGGCTCGTTGCTCGAACTGCTGGCGCATCTGAATCACGCGCTTGCAGAGGGCGACCCGCACGGGAAGCGTTTCGAGCTGCAGGAGTTGAGCAACCAGGCGAGCGAGGTCGCGCTGCACGCGCCCTCGCCGCACAGACTGCAATGACGCGCGCCAGCCGGCCAAGCACGCGACATGATGTGTACATCAAGGCCCATCCCACCAACGCTTTTCGCCGTGCGCACCGCCTGACGTTCGCAACAGCGCGTTGACCCGGGGCGGTCGCTGTGGAAATCGCCTACTGGTCATTCCTGCTTGGCGTCCTGCTTATCGCGATGGTGCTGGTGAGCGCGCAACTGGCGCGCCTGCCACTTAGCAGCGCCATGATCTATCTCGCCGTCGGCTATGTGCTCGGGCCGGGTGGCTTCGCCGTTATTGCGCCCGACCCGCGCGCCGCCACTGACTTGCTCAAGACGCTCGCGGAAATTGCGGTCCTGATCGCCCTGTTCACGGTCGGCCTCAAAATGGGCGTCACCCAGTTCGACCGGCGTTGGGTGCTGCCGGTGCGGCTGGCATTCCTGTCCATGACGCTCACCGTGGGGCTCATTGCGGGCCTTGCCTGGTGGATGCTGGACATGTCGCCGGGCGCTGCCGTGCTGCTGGGGGCCATTCTGGCGCCCACCGACCCTGTGCTCGCCTCCGAGGTGCAATTGAAGGCGGCCGTCGATCCCGACCGCCTGCGCTTCAGTCTCGCCGGCGAGGGCGGATTGAACGACGGCACGGCGTTTCCCTTCGTCATGCTGGGCCTCGGTCTGTTGGGACACCACGGACTGGGCGACAGCAGCTGGCGCTGGTGGACCATTGATCTGCTCTGGGCCACGGTCGCCGGGCTGGGCATCGGCGCGGCACTCGGGTCCGTTATCGGTTGGATCATCGTGCGCCTCCGCACCCGCCACCAGTCCGCGGTGGGCATGGATGAATTCCTCTCGCTGGGTCTCATTGCGCTCGCCTACGGTGCTGCGCAACTCGGGATGGCATCCGGTTTCCTCGCCGTGTTCGCGGCCGGTGTCGCGCTCCAGCGGGTGAAGGAGCAGCCCAAATCGGGAACCGTACCGCTTGAGCCGGACGCCAGCAGATCACACACTTCGAAGAAGGCGCGATCACTGCATTCGCATCACGCTAGCTCTGCGCTGTCAGGCAGCGTCCAGGCGTTCAACGAGCAGCTGGAGAAGATTGCCGAGTTTGCCATCGTGCTCATCCTCGGCGCGATGCTGCCTTATGCACTGCTGGCCTGGTCGCCCAGCCTGCTGACTTACGGGACCTTTGTCCTCATCCTGCTTGCGGTCGTCCGGCCGCTGGCGGTGTGGCTCGGCACGCTGTGCGAGCCGTTCGCGCCCGGACAGCGGGCCATGGTGTCCTGGTTCGGCATTCGCGGCATCGGGTCGATCTACTACCTCCTCTTCGCCATTCACAGCGGTGTCCAGGGTGGCTTGGCCCAGCAGCTCACCACGCTCACGCTGCTTGTGGTCGCGACCTCTATCGTCATGCATGGCGTCACTGCACAACCCCTGATGAACAAGTACCTCCGTCTCTGATCTGCGGCATAACGCGCGCCGACCGTTAGAATCGTGTCATGCCGCGCGCCTTCACCATCGAACAACTGCTCTTCAGCCAGGGCTTCGGCACGCGCAAGCGTTGCCGCATCCTCGTGCTGGATGGAGACGTCACGGTCGCGGGGGCCGGCGTGGATGATCCGGAAGCGCCGGCGCCGGATGAACCCGGCACGGTGTTCACCGTGCAGGGCGAGTCCTGGCACTACCACCCGGTCGCCTATCTCATGCTGAACAAGCCGGCCGGCTACGAATGCTCGCAGAAGCCGAAATTGCATCCGCCCGTGTACGACCTCTTGCCGCCGCCATTGCGTGAGCGCAGCAAGGGCGGCGTGCAGGCGGTGGGACGGCTGGACCAGGACACGACCGGGCTGCTGCTGTTCTCCGAGGACGGCAAGTTCATCCACCGCATGACCTCACCCAAACACGAAGTCGGCAAGGTGTACGAGGTCACCACGGCGGAACCGGTCACGCCATCACAAGTTGAAAGGTTGCTGGCGGGCGTGGTGCTGGATGTTGATCCCGAGCCGGTTTCCGCATCGGCCTGCGTCCCCACCAGCGAATATTCGCTTTCGCTCACGCTCACGTCGGGCAAGTATCATCAGGTCAAGCGCATGCTGGCTGCCGCGGGCAACCATGTGAAGGCACTGCACCGCAGCCGCATCGGCCAACTTGCACTGCCTGCCGATCTGCGCGAAGGCGAGTGGCGCTGGCTGACACCCGAAGACCTGAAGAAACTAGACCAACCCGCATGAGTCGCCAGCCCTCTCCCGCCGCCAACAACGGACCCGATGCCCTGGACCTGCGTCCCGGCCAGTCCATCGAGCTGTTGAAGGCGCTGCACATCCTCACGCGCGACGGGAAGATCAACCAGGACAGCCGGCGCAAGCTGAAGCAGGTGAACCATCTGCTGCAGTTCATCGAGCCGCTGGTGGAACTGTCGGACGCCAATGCAAGTATTCGCATCGTCGATCACGGCGCGGGCAAGTCCTATCTCGGCTTCATGATCTACGACCGCTTCTTTGCCGACGGTGTCCGGCACGGCGAAGTTCACAGCATCGAAACCCGTGCCGAGCTGGTGGCGTCGTCGCAGGCCCTGGCGGCCAAGGCCGGCTTCAGCGGCATGCGCTTTCACGCGCTGTCGGTGGCGGAGTCGATCACGTCCAAGTGGTTGCCGGCAGAGGTCGACATCGTGACCGCCCTGCATGCCTGCAACACGGCCACCGACGACGCCATCCGCTTTGCCCTGGCAAAAAACGCAAAGCACATCGTGGCGGTGCCGTGCTGCCAGGCGGAAGTGGCAGTCGTGTTCCGCGAGCACAAGGCGGAGTCGCTGTCCGCCACGCCGCTGGCGGAAATCTGGCGTCATCCCCTGCACACACGCGAATTCGGCAGCCAGATCACCAATGTGTTGCGCTGCCTGCAGCTGGAAGCGCACGGCTACCAGGTGACGGTCACCGAGCTGGTGGGCTGGGAGCATTCGATGAAGAACGAGCTCATCATCGCCAGCAAACATAACGGCGGCGAGAAAGGCAAGCCCGCGCGCAAATCCGCCGAGCGCCTCGACGAGCTGCTGCGTTCGCTGGGCCTCGAATCGCTGCGCGAGCGGTTCTTCGTTCCGGCCTAGGCCTTTGTCGCGCCCGGTGTAGCACGCTGGTACACATCGGGCACCAGCTTTTCCATCAGCCGATCCGGCGCGCCTACCGAGGTGAAGCCGTACCGCGCGTAAAGCCCATGGGCATCGCGCGTCGCCAGCATCATGCGGCGCAGACCCTGCAGGTCCGGGTGCGCAATGATGTATGCCATCAGCTTCTTAGACACGCCCTTGCCGCGATGCGCCTCCAGCACGTACACGTCGGCGAGATAGGCGAATGTCGCACGGTCGGTCACCATGCGGGCGAAGCCAACCTGCTTGCCATGATGGAACACGCCAAAGCTGAGCGAGTTCGCCGCGGCACGCGCCACCGTCTCGCGCGGAATGCCGGGCGACCAGTAGCTTTGGGTGAGAAAGTCGTGAATCGCATCGAGGTCGAATCGTGCCGGATCGGTGCTGATGTCGTAGTCGCGGGTGGGTGCCATGGTTTTGGTTGTCTTCTGCGAGCCAGATTGCGTGCGCTTGTGAATATTCGCCACTCTACCGCGTGCGTGCTTGCGGCAGAATTGCAGGATCCAACGTTGCCCATCGCCCATCGCCGCCGCCATGTATCTGCCCAAACATTTTGCAGAAGCCCGCCCCGAGGTCTTGCACGCCGTTCTGCACGAGCATCCATTCGCCATGCTGGTGACGCAATCCGATGCAGGGCCTGAGGTCAATCACCTGCCGCTGCTGTTCGACCCGGATGCCGGCCCGCATGGCACCTTGCGCGGCCATGTCGCGCGCGCCAACCGCGTCTGGCAGGCCGCGCCCGCTGGCAGCGAAGCGATCGCCGTTTTCCAGGCGGCGCAGCACTATGTCTCCCCGAACTGGTATCCGGGCAAGGTGGCCGATCCGCGCGTCGTGCCCACCTGGAACTATGCCGTTGTGCACGCTCACGGACCGATCAAGGTGGTGGAGGACGAGGCATGGCTGCATGCCCTCGTCACTGCGCTCACCGATCGGCAGGAGGCTCGCCGCCCGGATCGCTGGCGGGTCAGCGACGCGCCAGCCGAATACATGGAGAAAATGCTCGGCGCCATCGTCGGCCTGGAGATTCCCATCACCCGGCTGGAAGGCAAGGTCAAGGCGAGCCAGAACCGCAGCGCGGCAGATCGTGCCGGCGTGGTGCGCGGGCTGGTGAAGGAAGATCGCGAAGAGGCGTCCGCGATGTCGCGCTGGATTCCGCAGGACGGCGGGCCAGTCGCCTGATGCGTGCGTCGTTCGTGGGGTCAGCCCGGTCGGCGTGAATGGCGCGTGGTCTGCTGCGCCGCCGAGCCGGCCGTGCTGGCGGTGCGCGTCGCATCCGGTGGCTGCAGGCTCGCGATGCGGGCCTCCATCTCCTCCACCTGCGCCACAAGCTGGCTCACCTTCCGCCCCATCGCCAGCAGTGATGCACGGTCATCGTCCTCGAGCAGCGCGCGGCGCAGCCAGCGCATGGATTCGCGGTGGGCCGCGGCCGGGCTGGCGACCGTTCCCAAGGTCGTGGCAAGACGAAGCGGCGTGGTGCGCTCATCGGCTGGCGCGGCCGGCGGGCGGCGGGCAGCCGCCTTTACCCGGGCTGGTGGGCGCGCTGTTGCGCGTGCAAGAAATGCGGGCCGCAGCCTGACGGTCGGGCCGCTTGCGACCACTGTTGCGGCCGGGGCAGCCAGCGTTGCGACGGTGGCGGGCTGTGCGGGGATCGGCTGAAGTGCGGCCAGCTGCGGCGCCGGCTCAACGGGCGGTGCGCCGGCCGCCGGGTCGAAGAGCAGCGGCAACGCTCGCGACAGCGTCCCCGAGGCCAGCTTCTCCTGAATGACCAGCGCCAGCGCGGGTTCGTCATTGATGATCGCGGACTTCACCCTCAGCGCCCAGCCGCCCGCATCCTTCACCACGCGAATATTCGCATTGCGCACGATCGGCAGGCCGAGCCGCGTATCCGCATGTCCCAGCGAGTAGCGCGCCTCGGCCGCGATGGCAGCATCGTCATCCAGCAGGGGGATGCGTACATCCAGCGGCTCGCCCAGCGCGGACAGCACCTGGGGCTCGCCGTAGCGGGTGGACGGCGGTGGGGCGGATCGGGCGGATGATTCGATTGCAGGGCTTTCCGGTGAAGGGCCGGTGGCGGTGCCGCTCGCCACGAGACGCATCGCGGAGCGCTCGCCCGCATCCGCCTCGGCGGCGAGCGCAAAGCACACGAGCAGTGCCAGCAGCTTCACAATCAGGCCGATGTCGAGCCGGGTGCCGGTTGGTGCATCGCGAAGGGCGCGGAGCGGGGCGTGGTGCGGAAGTCGCATGATGGGCAGATCCGGATTCGGGATGCACCAGTGTCGCCCCCGACCGCAGGCTTCTGTCCGGCGATTTGAGCCCGATTTCCACCGCAATTGCGGCCCTGAGCCCACGCACCCGCATGGTGCATGCCGCACCTTTCCTGCGCCCAAATGGCGCGCAATGGCTCCCGCAAGTGGTATTGCGCGATGCGCATCCGGTTGAAGGGAAAGCGGATTTTGCGAGGCACAGAGCTTGCTCAAGGGAAGCACCTGCCCGGGTGCCGCACCCGGCACGCCTGGGCAGGACCGCCAGTCAAGGCAAGCTTCACACAACGAAGCCACAACCACTCCGAGGGGACCATGGATCAATCACTGTTGAAAGAGCTCGCCCACTTCAAGGTGCTGCTCAAGAAGGCTACGCAGCATTCCACCGATATCGAGCGCCTCATCACCGACCCGGCCTACGGCAAGCAGGTCCTGGGCATTGCCGAGGAGGCCGACAATGAAGAGCTTGTTGTGCTGGCGCTGGAGCTGAAGGACAAGCTGGGTCTGCTCCCGCAGCCGGGCGCGCCGGCAGTCAAGCCCGTCGACGCCGCGCCGGTGAACGGCGATGACAAGAAGTATGTGAAGGGACTGCGGGGGTAGGCCTCCGCGGTTTCCTTGCGGCAGCGAATAGTCGCAACCACGTAGCCAGAACGAAGCGAAGCGCATTCTGGGGACTATCGTCGCTTCCGCGTAGGCGGGAGCCCAAGTTGGTCATGCGCTGACACCAAGACGGCCTTGGGTTCCCGCCTTCGCGGGAACGACGACTTTGTTTGCGAATATTCGCAACAAGTGAGAGGCCACCCCGGCTCACCCGCTGCATACCACTTCGCCCCGCCTTTCGCGCTAATCTTGGTTCCGTCGTACTGGTGGGATTACGTCATCCCGCCAGGACCCAAGTTCGCACGAACGGATACCAGACATGCGCCTCATCGGATTTTTGCTTGCCGCGCTTCTCCTCGCCGGCTGCACCACCACGCCGCCAGCCCCGCGCCCCTATGTCTCACCCACCAAGGCGCAGATCGACGTCGCCCATTCCGTCGGTATCAATTCCACCGAGCTCGACCTGCTGCTCAACACGCCGCTGTACGAAATGAAGCCCGAGCAGGTGCACCGCTACCTCGGCTGGCTGGCCAAGTCCGAGCCGGACCTGAGGAAGCGCGTTGCCCACCTCGCCCGCCAGAACATCAACCAGCCCTACGAGCTTTATCTGCTCGGTGAATTCCCGTACGAAGTCACCGACGACCAGCCGCTCTTCGACCTCACCAAAAGCGATTGCCTCGTCTACGCCGAGCACACCTACGCCATGGCCCTCTCGGGAAGCTGGGAGGAATTCTTCTGGATGCTGCAGCGCATCCGCTACAAGGACGGCGTGATCGGTGTGGTGACGCGCAACCACTACGCCGAGACCGACTGGAATCCCAACAACGCCTGGCTCGTCGCCGACATCACCGCTGAACTGGGCGGCCCGCGCACGCAGACCTATCCGCTGAAGGTCGACCGCAAAAAATTCCTCAAGACCCGCTACAAGCTCGACCGCGAGATTCCCATCGAGGAAGTGAAAGAGACCTTTATCCCCAAGGACATGGTGGCCGAAGTCGAGAACCAGTTGAAGGAAGGCGACTTCGTCAACATCGTCTCCGGCCGCGGCACCGGGCGCTGGGTGTCACACGTCGGCATGGTGGTCATAGACCAAAACGCGGGCTCGAACGGCAAGCGCATGTTCATCCACTCGCAGGAGCCGCTGGTGCGCGAGGAATCGTTTCAACGCTTCCTGGAGCGCGCGGCGCAGCGCGAGGCGAAGGCCGCTGCGGAAGGCAAGGACCCGCAGCGGGTGTATGGGTTCAAGTTCTTCCGGCTGAACGAGAACCCGGATGTGCCGCCGATGAAGGCGCAGCCTCGGCCGGGGCGGTAGTGCGAGTGCGAATATGCGCACATGAAACCGCCGATCTGACTGAGACTGGACCAAAGTTCTTTGGCTTCTCCTCAACTCCAGGCAATCTATCGCACCATATATCGCTCATGATCTTTGGAAAGCATGTAGCGTAAGAACGGCATGGCGAAATTCGCACGCACAGCAAAAATTCGCAACGCATAATGACTTCGTTCTTTCGTGGTCAATGGCAGCATCGAGCCCAGCGCAAGTAGATCGATCAGTGTGTAAAGAGGCTGGCACATGCTCCAGCGCTACTGCTGACGCATGCTGAGGGATTTGCAAAGTTCTTGCGATGGCGAGCTCAAAGTGACGCCGACTTTCCTATCGTAGGAGCAATCCCGTCAAAGTGATGAGTAATTGGATGAGTTATTCTCATATTTTTATGAGACAATATCACGCTATGGACTACTCAGAATTCCGGCGACACCTCGGAAAAGCAGGCATATCTATAAATGACTATGCCGCATTGCTACATGTTCGTCCGAGTTCGATCTCCAATTATTCAAAGAAGGGAGTGGTTCCGCAGCAGCATGCGCTCCTTTCAATAGTGCTTGGCGACGCTGGAGATCGCGGGGTCGACTTTCGCGCGCTTTTCAGTAGCTACGGTGTCTACCCAACTCCTACACAGAAAAAAGTCGCGATGTTGGAGAGCTTTCGTAAACCTCAAGATCGTCGCAGGCCAAAATGAAGAGCGTTCGAGAACAGCTTCATGCCGAACAAGAACAAGCGTTTTGCTCGGCACCCACAGAGTTGATCTGCTCTGCTTCCTCTGCAGAATTGACGGCAGCGGCTCGGGACAAAGCGCGAGTATCTGGCCTAACGCACAACTTTTATCGATATCCCGCACGCTTCTCCCCAAAATTTGTTCGGGCTGCGATCTCGATGTTTACCAAACCTGGCGATTTGGTTTTCGATCCATTCATGGGTGGGGGAACTTCGCTAGTTGAGGCGATTGCACTTGGTAGGAAAGCTGTGGGCACCGATATCAGTAGTCTGGCGACTTTTGTTTCTGAAGCAAAAACCACGCTTTTCTCGGACAATGAGCTGGCCGAGCTTCATGCTTGGGCCGAATCTCTTTCCGATACTGTCAACATTCGCAAGCCAGCGCCAACTTGGGCTGAGTATGAGGCAGCCGGGTACTACAAGCATTTGGGATCGACCTTCACGTGGCGACTTAGGAAGTCTATTGAACAGGCTCTGGGCAGCGCAATTTCCCTTCCGCCCAAGTTGGAGCTGTTTGCGCGATGCGTAGTATTGCGGACTGCACAATGGGCATTGGATGGGCGCAAGCAGCTCCCATCTGTTGATCAATTTCGGGATGCGTTAATCGAATTTGCGGTTGATATGCTGAAGGGGACTCGCGAGCTGCGGTCGGCAGTGGATAACTTTGGCCAGCCTTCCCCCTCGGCTATTTGCGTTAATCGAACGGTCGAGGGTCTCGAAAAAACCAATCTGTTTGCTGCCAGGCAGCCTCGACTGGTGCTCACGTCGCCGCCGTATCCTGGCGTCCACGTCCTCTATCATCGTTGGCAAGTCGATGGACGAAAAGAGACTGCGGCGCCATTCTGGATAGCTAACAAATTGGATGGGTCGGGTGCGTCCCATTACACGCTAGGCGATCGCCATGCAGCAGACAATTGGACATACTTCGAGGGTCTCCAGCGGAGCTTGAGTTCTATCGCTCAAATTTGTTCCGATGAAACAACGGTCATCCAGGTAGTCGCATTTTCTGAACCGAAGCGACAGCTACTGCGTTATCTGGAAGTTGCCGAAGCGGCAGGGTTCGAGGAACTATCACTAGCGGGACTAGTGGATGGCGACGATGGCCGATTGTGGCGAACGATTCCGAATCGAAAGTGGCACGCAGGTCAAATGGGGAACATACCGTCCAGTCAGGAAGTGGTGCTCTTTCATCGTCGGCGTCGGGCTTGAAAACCTCCTACTTCGTAACAGACATAACTTTTAGTAGCGTTCTGCCAACACGATTGATCTCGCCACGTAAGGTTTCACCAGCCACGCTGCCCTTACTATCCTCACCCAAAGGCTCCGCATCGCGCGCATGCAGATACATCTGATACAGATGAAACGCAACGTGGGAAGTATAGTGCGCAACACGCTGCTTTACGGTAGACGGTTCCAATTTCCGAGCGATGAGGCCATCCCTGTATTCTTTGAGGAGGACCATATCCTCGTTGATAATGAGCGTGAGCGGTCGTGTGTCTGAGGGCTCGTTGTATGTGCCAACGTCTCCCTCCGTCCAGCGCTCGTCTTCGCTCCATATGTACCCAGTCTCCCACTTCTTTTCATCCACATAGCGCAAGTCGTAGGGCGGTCTCCGCTGGGCGGATGGCTCGGGCAGCACTTTTTTTAGTTTCTTGGGCTGAGGCGGAGCCATGACTTGCCCAACGAACTTCTGGGTGAGCGTTTTCCCGCCAGGACCGGTTGCGACTACTTCAAATTCAAGAGAGTCGTTGGCACTAAAAGTGGGCGGCATGAATATCAAGAGCTCGAAGCGCCCGCCACTCGGCCGACTAAAGCTCAGGCCACGAAGTGTGGACGCAGTTAGGCACTTAGCTGAGAATTTCCACGCCGCCGGATTGCCCAATACTAGATCGTCTCTACCGTCCCACCTTAGACGCACGTGAGTCGCTGCACCGGAAGAAATCAGGGGGACCGGTTGACGGCTTGTAACTCTCAAAAACGTCGGATCGATGCGCAATACAGGCGGCAGCGGAGGGGTGGACCTCTTTCCTTTCCTCGCGATCACAATGCGACGTTCGAGGTGACGAAGTTCCTCATGGCCTGCAACTTGCGCAGTGATGCTCAAGAGGCTTTCGACGGGATACTGATCCTCTTCGAAGTCTTCTGGCTCCTCAAAGAGAAAGGTAAATTTCTCGCCGCGATCTGTTCGTGTGCGCTCGATCTTTAGCCCCTCAATGATGGGCTTGCATACAACTTGTAGCTCTGAGGTGTTGGGCCACTCCTCAGGCGGAGTCGTAGTAATCACGAGACTTGATGACTCAGCTGGGTGCAGTCGGAAGACTTGGCTCGTCTGCGATGCCGACAAATATGGTGCGTCGACAGCACTCCCCTGCTCAGTCGGGCCAACAACCACATACTGCTGACGATCGACTCCCGCTCCCGGTCCTTTATCTTTTCCTTTCCCAGGCTGGTTGACGCCAGCGCTAAGGTGGTCGGCCATCTCGTGATGCGAGTCGATTAGCTGATCTAGCGCGTGTTTGACCGCGTCGTCGCCGGTTCGCAATTCCGCCAGTTCGCGCTCAGCCTCTTCTTCAAGTCGCTCCAAGTCTGGGTCGCGCTTTAGCGTCGAAATCAATCTAGAGCTCATAGATTGATAGACCCTGCCCTGAAAGAAGCCTTGCCTATCGCCCGACATCAAATCTGCGGTAGCTTCTGGTTTCAACCCATCAAGATCGACGATGATCAGCATGCGGTTGCGGAGATATTTCTTCGCTAAATCTCGCACGATAAATGTGTTGTCCCATGCATCTTGGCGCTGGCCGTAGATTAGAAACACGCAGCATTCTTTTCCGCGCGCCGGATCTTCCAAGTAGGTGCGCGTCGGCGTTTTTCCAGAAGTGACTTGCACTTCGTCGTCACCAAGATCCAGAGGTGCCTGCGCTCCAGCTTCTTCATCTTCTTCGGGACGTTTCGAAAGTACAACGACCCGTATGGTCATGCTCCCGAGTTCATCCAGGACTGAATCGAAGGTCTTATCTAGAGTTGAGGCCATTTTGGAAGCTGCCATTTTCCTAGCGGTCGAGTAGCTGATCAAAGGTCTTGTCCAAGTCCTTCGACTCCGGCTTCATGTTTGAAAGGCGGTATCCATTCCCGTAAATCGTCGCCTCTGTTCCAGCGATCTCCGTATCAAATGGATAAACGGGGTCATAGAGCACATGATTTAGCTGTTGATATAGCGATCGCGTTATGGCTGCGCGGCTTGGACCAAAATCGTAGGACACATGGCAAAACCAGGTGCCATGCTTTAAGCCGATGACATCTGCTGCCGCTCCGGACAGAAATGGCACCTTTCCTTCTGGGTCCATGGCTAGATATGCGTAGTAGTGATCGCGCCTGCCTTTTGGGTGTATGTGCTTAACGATTGTCCATCCTAGGCCATCATCGCCATCAGCTTGGTCGCTAGCCCTTCTCGAAATCACCCAGGAATACTCGCTGGCTCGATAGGTACTGGAACCGCCCTGACCGAACACGCCGATCAAGTAAGGCTTGTCACCCTTGTCGCTGCTACTCAGAGATAGCAACGAACTGTGCATCTTGCCTGGCGTCTGCCCAATTCCCTTGTCTCGAATTTGAATTGAAAACTCTTTTTCGGCTTTGTGTGTGTCCAACTTCAACAATAGATTTTTGGCGAGTTCGCGCGCGACTTTTCTGGTCTCCTCACTTGCCATAGGCAGTTGGTTGAGGGGCGGCAATCCAAAATATCGTTGGACGGCGGCTCGTGGACTCTGCGGCGGCGGGCAATTGTGTCCATTAGCCTTATCGATTTCTCGACGGCGATGCAGCTCAACAATGGCCTCCATACCATTTATAAGACGTTCAGCAATAGGGGCGATAGCGCGCTTTGCTAGTGCGACCTGGCCCGCATTTCCCCTCTTCCTGCCAATTGGTATCCAGTGCAGCTTGCCTGGGGTCCAATTCTTCTTGGGATTGTCTTCGTCAAACTGGTATTCAAGTTCGCTCGCCACCGGTAACTCAGACAGGAGCGTCTCAATTTTTGACGATGTCAAGGTCGCTGTAAGCCGCTGAAGAAACTTCTTTTGATCGCCAATGCTGTCGAAGGCTGGCATTTGATCTCTCCACTAATCAAGGGCAATCGATACCTTTACGGCATCTATCGGCACGCCTGCAGCTTCCGCGATGATTCGTCTAGCCTCCGCGATCACTTCTCCAAGAGTCTTTACTCCCGCGGTTCGCTCCGACACAGAGCCAGCTTTCTCTGCGGTAGCCGAGTTACCCTTCAGTCGATACTTAGCCCACTTTGTTGCGAAATCGCCCCATAGTGCTCCGTAGTCGTCGAACCAAATGTTCCAGGTTCTGTTGTTCCCCTTGGTTGCAGGATTCGAAGCCAACCACGCAGCGTGCGATTCGCGCACCGCACTAACGGCAACGGCCGTCGGAAGAAAGTAGGCATGCACATTTCCTTTCGTGCGAGGAATCTCGGGCATCACCACAAGTAGGTGATCGGTGCCTTCAATATTTAGACGCGCACCTGCTTCCGCGGCATCAGCCAACACCACAAGAACGTGGTCGTTGCATGTGCGCACGCGGACCGTGGACCCATCTTGCAATCGATAAATCATTGCTCGGCTACTTGTGGGTACCTTGACCAAACTATTCCCCGCTTGAGCCATCAGGTCCAGGCCAGCATTAAGAAGGGTCTCGTTTGATACCTTGTTCATATATAGGGGTTAAATATTAGACGGTGTGCACAGTATATATACCCTTATTGAATATATGCAACCCTTATAGAAAATAAGGGCGTATTTGGGCAGTTCATTCACACTGAACACAAGCAGAACCGATCATCTGGAACGACGAGAAGGGGGAGTCGCCCGGCGTCTTCGAAGCAAGCTAGATCCCTATCGGCCATGAGCCCCGGAATTTCGCGGATTAGCGAAGAGCTTTTTGCCTGGTCTATGAGTGGGCGGCGACAGAGGGAGGGACAGTTAAGGATAGCTGCGGTCCCCGGCCAGTTGGCAGTTAGATGAAGTGCCACGAAACAGATACCGGCACGCTTAAAGGCACGACGACTGCAGAAAGAGGCCGCATCAACGAGCCGAAGCCGGAGAGCAAGTGGCTTCGGAGCGGCAATGAAATTCTGAAGCCGGGGAACGTGATTTCGCTCAGGCGAGGTTTGGCAGCAGCCTTTAGCGACTCTGTGATGTTGCTATGCTGGGAGCAGCACCAACATTCACCGAATCCGTTCCGTCATGAAATTAATCATACGAGAAGTCGCCAACTTCGCCGCCGCCTCATCAAACCTCGGCGTGGTGTTGTTGTTGAACCCGTGCTGCGTGCCGGGATACATGTGCAGTTCGTACTTCACTCCCGCCGCCTTCAGCGCGGCCTCGTAGGCGGGATAGCCGGCGTTGATGCGCTCATCCTTCTCGGCGAGATGTATCTGCAACGGGCACTTGATCTTGGGCACGTCTTCGGTCCGCGCGGCGGAACCATAGAAGGGCACGGCCGCGCCCAGGTCCGGTAGCTGGGTGGCGAGGTAGTTGCTCATGCTGCCGCCGTAGCAGAAGCCGACCACGCCATACTTGCCCGTGCATTCCGGCAGCGCCTTCATGAAGCCGGCGGCGGCCACGAAATCGGCGCGGCACTTGGTTTGGTCCAGCTTGCTGAACAGCTCGCGCGCCTTGTCCTCGTCGCCCGGATAGCCACCCTGGCTGAAGAGCATGTCAGGCGCGAAGGCGATGAAGTTCTCCAGCGCCACGCGGCGGGTCACATCCTCGATGTGCGGGTTGAGTCCCCGGTTCTCGTGGATCACCATCACGGCCGGCAGCTTCCCCTTCATATTGGCCGGCATGACCAGATAGCCGCGCGCCTTGCCATGCCCATTGGGCGAGTCGAATTCGACAAACTTCGTCTTGACCCGCGGATCATCGGCCTTGATGACCTGCGCCTCGGCAAACTTCGGGTTCAGCATCTCCAGCAATGCCGTGGCCGAGACGCCCGCTGCCGCGTACTTGCCCGCGTCCGCCAGGAAGCTCCGCCGGTCGATGATGCCGTGGACGTACTTGTCGAAGAGCTTCATGACTTCGGGGTGGAAGTCAGAGGGGGTGTGCTGGGGGACGGAGTTGTGGTCAGACATGGCTGTTCTCCTTGGGCTCTGGTTTGGTGGCCCCATCATAGCGAAAGTGCCGCGAGATCAGTGCGGCCAATGCTGCGAATATTCGCACTGAACCCTGTCGTCATTTGCCCTTGCCGCGCTTTGCCGCAGCGCCTGCTCGCGGGCTGTGCATGGCACCTCGTCCACCTGCCGCCGCTGGCCCAGCCAGCCGTTTGTTGACTTCCACCCCGTAGGGTTGCGCGATCTTTTCATAGCCGTCATCGGAAGGATGAATCTCGTTCTCCCAGTCGTTGCTGGTGCCTGTCGACCCGCTCGCCGCACGGACCAGCGTGCCGCGCGTGTCCACGACATGGAAATTGGGAAGCGTGCTGCCCAGCTTGACCAGACGGTCCGCCAGCGCACCCATGACGTGATCCGCGACTTCGTTCCACAGCGCGGGAGGCACTCCCGCATGATTCATGGCATTGAAGAGCCAAGGACCGCGCTTGATATTGAGGAATTGGGCCGGGGAGTTACGGGGCGTGGCGCGATCATAGGTGTGAACAATGATGGGTGCGCCGGGCGAGGGGCTTTCCGGGCGGTCGCGCATCTTGATCACCGCGGTGTAGGCCTTCTCCACAGCATCCAGTGAATCGGCAAGGGCGGCCTTGTCGATGTAGTGACTGGCTTTGGACTTGCCGCCTGTTGGCGACACGATGATCTTTTTCGCGTCGTCTATGACATCGTTTCCGCCGCCGCTCAGCAGGATAGCGTTCCATGCGTATCCATGCTGCAGCGTCAGCATCATGTCCAGGGCCTTGTTCTTGCCCGTCATGTTGGACATCCGGGTGATGGTGTCCCCAGGCAGCGCCAGCGTGACGATCATGGTGGACTTGCTGAAACGCAACTGTTGCAAGAGGTTCCTGAGCCGCCAAGAGCCGAAGGAAAACCATGAGTCGCCTTCTGCGAAGATCAATTGGCTGTAGCTACTCGGTGCAGTTTCCGCGACCGTGGTGTCGATCTCAGCGGGGAAGAGGACTTTCGCGGGGGTGGGTTTGGACATGTGTGCTCCTGGGCGGGTGGGATCAGACGGGCGGCTTGTGGACTGACTTGCGTGCACTGTGGCGTGTGTGGGCGCTGGGAATGGGATTGCGGTCCATGCGGCGGGTCCGTGCATGCCTCATGAGCGGTATGCGTTGCTTGGCAGCAGGCGTATGCTCGTGCCGCAGGCGCAAGTATTTGCGTTCGCCGCTTGCACTACCGCACTGCGTTGAACTTAACAACGGGAGAAGAGCATGCCGACTCGCATCGCCTTTGGTTCTTGCAGCCGCTATCAGAAATATCCGTCGCAGCCGGTCTGGGATCATCTCAAGGGGCTGAATCCGGACCACCTGCTCCTTCTGGGCGACCAAATCTACATGGACTTCGGGCTTAAACCTTTTGGCGGCAATTTGTACGAGCCGAAGGGCATGAGCTTTTCCAACTTCGTGCGCACCATGCATGGCCACTATCGACAGCAGTACGCCGTGCCAGAGTTCCAGCAATTCCTGCATTCGTTGGAGCCTGGGCGTGTCCACTGCACCTGGGATGATCACGACTTTGCTTGGAACAACGCAGTAGGTGGATGTGCGGACGAAAAGCACACCGTGGATGCGAATATTCGCAAAGCGTCGCGACAGCTCTTCGAGCAATACCGGCGCATGTTGAATCAGCCGGCTACCGACTATCCGCCGCTCCCGGATGCGGTGCAAGTGGAGTTGGCGGTGCCGGACCTGGGGGGTGTGCAGAGCAGCTTTGTGGTGGAGGGCGTGCGTGTGATTCTGCTTGATCTTCGCACTTGGGCAGATATGCCAGAGTGCGGTGACTGGCTGATCGGCAAGCCCTGGACCGACACCGGCGGACCGCCGCCGCCAGCCGAAACAGAGTCGGGATGGCAGGATTATTGGTTGCAGAACGAGCTTGCGCAACCGGAGCAGGAAATCATCCTTTGCAGCAGCCTGACCTTGACCAAGGGCACATCGTGGGATGACTATGCGCCCGCCTACAACCGCCTGATGGACTTGCTGCACTCGCGCAACAGGAAAGTTTTGTTCCTGTCCGGAGACATTCATGTGAACCATCTGAAGACACACGCCAACCGAGGCTGGACATATCCTATTCATGAAGCGACAAGTTCCGGATTCGCGATCCATGGATACAAGGCCAGCTACTTTGGAGACTTGCGGAACAGTGGGTGCCTTGACATCGACGCAGATCGGATTACGGTGAAGCTGTTTCGAGATGTCAGCCAACCTGATGGGGAGCTTTCGTTTTCGCGCACGACTTGGCGTTGATGCATCGACCAGAACAAGGTTGCGCACGCTGGCGTGATTCGGTTTGCCCGCATGCTGGCTTGGGCATGCGGGGCCTGCTCCAGACCGATCGAGCCGAATCGTCACTTCAATCGACTCAGCGAAATCGTGCTGGCTTGCCCCGAGATGGAAGCAATCGGCCTCACTTTGCGAAGAGTGTCGAGGAAGGTGCCCAATTGATGGATAGCAGCGATTTGGTTTCGTTCTCGGTGCCTGACGACTTTCTTCCCCGGCCGATGCGAAACTCGAGCCAGAGCCCCTCAAACAGTTTCTTGTCGATGCCAACCGCGTGCTTGAAGTTAATTGTTTCGGCGGCGGTCGTCGAACTTGCCTTCGCGTTGCTGACTTCAGCGAGCCAGCGTAGATCGTCTTTGCCTGCAGGGTTGGTTGTGACGCGCAGGGCGGCGATGCTGGAGGACTTGAAAACCGGCGTCGTGGCCAAGGTGCCCGTGTCGACGGCATCTCGTGCGCGGCGATAGGAGGCCAGCGCCGCCACCGAATCGCCAATACCAATGGTCGCGCTCACGGTGAGGAATTTCCCAAGTGACTCTTTCCTACCGCCGCCTGACGCGGGCTTGATGTCTCCCTTGGCGTAGGAAAGCGAGATGCGGCTGGCGTTCCACTTGGCCTTGGCTTTGGCTGCGCCTGCCTTGCACTCCTTGTCCGCCTTGGTCGCCAATTCCATGAGTCGCTTGAACTCGTCGGACTTGCCTTGCACTGCAGCGTCTTTCGCCTCGTCCTGGTGCTTCTTGCGCTGTTCGCACCCTAGAAATGCGTCGTACATGTATTTCACCGGGTCATCATCGACATTGAGATAGAGACTGGCATCAAGCGAGTACGCCAGTTTCTGAAACGAGCTACTGCCAATTGTGGCTTTGTTCTCAGCGTAGCTGAGCGTGGTAGAACCCAGCACTCGCATCGCCGAGGAGGAGAAGTACGTTGAGCCGGACATGGGTGTGATACTGGTTCGCGCAGGAGTAATGGCCAGCCCGTAGCCGCTCCGCGAATCGTTGTTGTTGAACGGATTGATGGCCAGAATCATGTCCTGGGCCGTCTGAACGCTGGTGATGGCGCTGGCATTGAGACCGGTAATGCTGCCGGCAGACACGGGTGCCGCACCAATGTCCACGAGGAAGTCTGCCAACGAGGACTTCTTCTCGGTCTGGGCGAGGCTGGGAGCGGTGACGCTGGCGAGAAGCATGAAGCTCGTTATCGACAGTGCGTGACGCGGGATCATGGCGCTCTCCTCAAGCCACAACGAGGGTGAATTTGGCGAACCCGTAGTCGCTGTCAGAGCCCGCAGCGATACTGCCCTTGGCCTTGACCGCCGTACTGCCGTTGATGGTGACGATCGAGTCATAAGTGGGGCCGAGTGCGCCAGTCTTGAAAGCGATTTCGACGTAAGTGCACTCATAGTTGCCCTTTGCCAAATCCAGTGTTCGCACAAGCGATCCGGCGTAGGTCTCCTCGTGTCGGAGGACTGTGGCGCCAGCGATGATCAGGGTCATGGAAACATGCGCGCTGCCTTTGTCTTGCAATTTGAATGTCACCGGCGGACCGCTGACCTGTGTCGGATTGCTTGTCTGGATGTTCATGGTTGCTCCCCTTGCTAGTTGCTTTGGAAAATCATCGAGGACTCGTTGAAGTGTCCGCGTCTGTCGAACGGCCCTGATGCCCGAGCGCGGCACTCTCCGCGCGACCGATCAGCGAAGGCAGCATCCGCTCGCTGGCCCCAGCCGCGATGGTCACGAACAAGCGAGCTTGATCGCTGACCGTGTCCTTGAACACCGCGAATAGGCCGGCGTCGAAGGCGAGGCCAGCGAGGACGCCTGCGCCGCAACCCACGAGCGCCCGTGCCAAGGCCTCGGTGCGCAGCCCGGACCTCTCTGATCTGGGCTCAAGATTCAACTTTGCGCTGCGTGAGGTCGCTGAAATCAATGCGCCGAAAATGCCCGCGACCCCGGCACTCATCCAGGCGAAAGTGAAGTCCGTGACGAGGAGCTGTTGTTGCAGCAGCGTCCAGCACACGTAGAGAAAAGCTGCAGAGCTGAACGTGAAGAACAGGAAGAATTCGATGAACATCGGCCTGCAACGACGTTCCTTTTCTAGCTGGATCTGCAACTCGGCATCCGCCAGAATTCGCTTGCTGGACTTGAGGTCGCTGGTGTCAAGCGCGTGCGCGATGGCCTCTGCCAGCAGTTCTCTGATTTCGGCCAGGCGCTCTCGAGCGGATTCCGCCGCCGCGCCATCCTGGTCCGGTCGCTTTTTTAGGGAGATCCATGGCGTCGCGAACTCGGGCCGGGTGAGAAAGCTACAGTCATTTGATAGTCGTGTGACCTCAGCCTGAACCTCGGAGATCACTTCCAACTTCAACGGCGCGCGGCCCCACCACCATTGAACATCTAGGTTTTCGTCCAGGTAAACAATATGGCGGGTCGACTTGCGTATGAGAACCTTGATGCGCTCACCCAACCAAGGATCGATATCGCCCACCTTCAGGCCGGCGATGGCATCGAAAACGACCTTTCTTGCGTCTTTTAGGTCCTTGCTCTCCTCAATAGGCGTTTCCTTGTCGAGCGAGGCGGCCAGAGCAATTTGACTGCGAGCGCGCTTTAGCCCAAAGCGATCGCTCAGTGGGTCCGGATCGATACTGTCGCTGGCGGAGTCACTCATGTCTCACGCTTTCCGAGTGCAATTTGCGGACGCTACGCCATTTGGGTGCGAATTTCCCCACCAACCTTTGTAGGTTTTGCCCATTTTTTGAACTATTTTTCTGTCACAAACCCGCTTGCCCCTGGGCCGGCCTGCAACTGGTATTGGCGTTCCCTCTGCATTTCATCCGCCGCCTCCTGCACTTCATCCCTTCCCGGCTGAACTCTCCCCCAGCCTCGCCTAACCTCCGCCCATTCACCTTACGCGGGGTTGCGCCATGCTTTCGATACAAAGTGTCACCAAGACCTATGGAAAGGTCACGGCTGTCGACGATCTGTCGCTCGAGCTGAAACCCGGCGTGGTCGGGCTGATCGGGCACAACGGGGCGGGGAAGACGTCGCTCATGCAGATGATCGCGACCCTCACCAAGCCGACCGCCGGGCGGATCGAATTCAACGGCGTGGACATCGCGAAGCGGCCGGATGCGATCCGCACCCCACTGGGTTTCCTGCCGCAGGATTTCGGCGTGTATCCGCATCTCACCGCGCGGGAGTTCCTGCGTTACTTCGCCGCACTGAAAGGCGTGGCCGATGGGGGGCGCATTCAGCACCTGCTCGAACGCGTGAACCTGCATGAGCACGCCGACCGGATGGCTGCCACCTTCTCCGGGGGCATGCGCCAGCGGTTGGGCATCGCGCAGGCGCTGCTGAACGACCCCGACATTCTCATCGTCGATGAACCGACCGCCGGGCTGGACCCGGGCGAGCGGCTGCGCTTCCGCCACCTGCTGGCCGAGATCGGATTCGAAAAGCTGGTGATCGTGTCGACGCACATCGTGTCGGATATCGAGAACATGGCGCAGCAGATCGCCGTGATGAGGGCGGGGAAGCTGATCGCGTTCTCCGCGCCCGAGACGATTCTCGCGAGCGCGCGCGGGCAGGTGTGGGAGATGTCGGTCGATGCGCCGCTGTACGCCGAACTCGCGGCCAGCAAGAAAGTGCTGCAGGCCCAGCGCGAGGGCGACCGCTATCTGCTGAGGCTGGTCCAGGGTTCCGCGCCTTCGCCCGGCGCGCGCCAGGTAGAGCCGAGTTTGGAAGAGGCGCTGATGACGTCGCAGTATCTGGCGCAGGCGGCTTGAGGATGAGTGCCGTCCTGACATCGCCCGCATCGGGCGCGATCGCTGCTACACGCGCCAGCACCCCCACGCTGACCGGGGTCCTCCTCACCATGGTCGCCAACGAAGTTCGCCTGCGCGCGCGGCGTCTTTCCACGCTGGTGATCTTTCTCGTCACCGTCTGGCTCGCCTGGTCCATCGTCGTCGATCCGGCCAGCGGGCAGGCCATGATCGTGTCCAAGGGCCAGCGGCTGCTCGACAACAGCGAGGCGCTCGCGCTGGGCAGCGCGGTGCTGGTGAGCTTCATCGCGGGCATCGCCGGGTTCTACCTCGCGCGCGGGCGCATGCGCGAGGATGTGGTGCATGGTGTGGGTGGGCTGTTAGCATCCACGCCGGTGAGTGGGACGCTGCTGGTGTTCGCCCGCTGGGCGGGTGCGGTGGTTTATCTCGCCTCGCTCATGGGTGCAGTCATGCTCACCATGATGGTGCTGCAGATGGTGCGCGGCGACGGGCCGGTGCAGCCGCTTGTCTTCCTGCGCACCTACGTGTTGCTGCTGCTGCCCTCGCTCATGTTTGCGGCCAGTGTCGCGATCCTCTGCGATGCCTTCGCGCCCTTGATGGGCAAGCTGGGGGACGTGCTCTACTTCATGCTCTGGGTCGGCCAGTTTGGTTCCATGCCGTCATCGCTGGCCAAGGGCGTGGACGCGATGCCGTGGCTTTCCGTGCTGGACTTCTCCGGACTCTCGGCCGCCGTCATCGGCTTGCAGACCCAACTCGGTACGACCTCATTCTCCTTCGGCGGTGGAGAGTTCAAGCCGACGCTGCAGCCACTGGTGCTGGACAGCTGGTGGACGGGCGAGATGGTGGTGATGCGGCTCGCGAGCATGGCGCTGACCTTGCTGCCGCTGGTGCTCGCCGTGCTGCTCTTCCACCGCTATTCGCCCGACAAGGTCAAGGCGGGTGCGAAGAAGCCGGTCTCGTTGCTCGCATGGGCCAACAATCTGTTCCGCCCGGTCACGCGCGCGCTGGTGCCGATGCTTGCAGTCGCCGCGCGGCTGCCGAGCCATGTCGGGCAGGTGTTGGCTGACACGGTGCTGGTGCTGATGGCGAATCCCTTGGCGACGGTGGGCCTGATCATTCTTTGGCTGGCCGGCATCATCACCACGCAGGCGGGGCTGGGCGGCATGGCCTACATCGGCATCGCCATCTGGGGCATTGTCGTCTGCGACGTCGCCGCGCGCGACTGGCAATGCGGCACCAGCGCGTTGACCGCCGTGGTGCCGGGCGGTGCGACGCGGCGCCATGCGCGGCAGCTCGCGGTGATCTGGCTGCTGGGCGTCGCCTACGCGGCACCGGTGCTGACGCACGGGATCGTCACCGCGCCATTCCGCGCAGTTGTGCTGCTCACGGCGGTGTTCACCCTGGGTGCGATCGCCCATCTGCTCGCGCATACCACTCGCAATGGGCGCACGTTCCTGGCGCTGTTCCTGTTCGGCCTGTACCTCAGCACGCAGATCAAGGGTGTGGCCTGGTTCGACGCGCTGGGCACGCATGGCTTCGCGACTGCGCATACAACGACGGTGTACTTCATCGCCGGTGTGGCGGCCCTGTGCGCTGGCTTGGTCTGGAACCTGCGACAGTCTCGTTGATGAGTATGGCGGTGTCGCCGTCACGGCGCTGAATCGGCCATTGGCAACTTCCCGCACCGGGCGTAGATTGAGGTCCGGGAGGTAGGGATGGGCAGATTCAGCTCCATGGATGAGCCGGCGTTCAATCAGGTCCGTTTCGGCCTGCGCCACGTCATCGCCATCCTCATCCATATCCCGCTGTCGGTGCTGCTCTTCTGGATGATGGCCGAGGCGCGCGTCGCCGGCGCCTTCAACATCGTCTGGCTGTTCTTTGCCTTCCTGGTGTTCATTCCCGCGATAGCCATCGCGGCGTCATGCATCGAGCCGTGGTTGCAGGGTGCGAGCGAGATGGGCGGTTTCCGCATTCTGCTTTTCATCGACTGTGCCGTGAGCGCATTCCCCACGCTGTACATCGGGTGGCTCACCGCCTGGTACATGCTGGGCTCCTGGCCGCAATTCTTCAAAGTGCCGTTCCAGCTTTACTCGCTCACCACGTTCTTCGAATCAATCGGCGGCGGGCTCTTGATCATCTTCATCTGCGGCCTCTATAGCTGGGTGGCGCTGAGGTTGATGTATTTGCTGGTCTTTCGCCGCGGCGAGATCACGAGCGAAGATGTCCTGGGCGACCTCGCCGGTCCGCCAGCGATCGACCTGCCGGTCATGGCGCCGCAGGATGACATCCTGTCCCCGGATTACGTGCCACCGCCGGTCAAGCGGGCGCCGACGCCAACGTCCAGCCTGCCGCGCAAGCTCGCGCAACCCACCTCGTTTGACGAGCGCCAGGCGCGCATACGTGCGGTCCGTGGCATCGCCTGGCCCGGCTCCGACGCCGACACCCGGCGGGCCCGCGAGGCCGGCTTTGCGTTGTTGGAGTGGAACCTGTGGCATGGCGAAGCGGCGCCCGGGGGCGATGCGCTGTCTGCGTTCAGCGTGCTGCATGGCTTGGCGCACCTCGCGCCCACGATGAGCCGCGAGGAAGCGGAACTGGCGGCGCTGCAGTTGCGCGGGCTATTCGCCGACACCCGCCAACCCTTCACCGATGAACGCGCGGCGGACGGCGTGCCGGCGCTGGTGGAGGAGATTCGCGAACGGAACCGGACCGCACCGTCTGTGGGTGACTTGGCCCGGCGCGTGTACAGTCATGTGCTGGGTCTCCATCCCGGCCTGGAAGGAAGGCTTCCCCGGCCGTGATGCGGGCAAAGCAGAGGCTGTGGGCGCCAGCTCAGGAGCCTTCGGTGGCCTTGGGCGCTTGTCGCGGTACGAGTGCGCCGTCAACCTTGCTGAAGTCGAAGCCCGCTGCCGCCTGCGCGGCGAGCGTGCCCAGCTCTGTGTAGAGCGAAAGAATCGCACCCTTGTCGTTCGGATACACGCGGTTCGACAGCAACGTGAAAGTGGTTTTCGACCAGGGGTCGATCCACAGCAGGCAACCGGTGAAGCCAGTGTGGCCGTAGCTGCCCACAGGAAAGAGTGTGCCGCGCGGACGCGAATAGGGCGTCTCGACATCCCAGCCAGCGGTGCGCCGCCAGTGCGCGGCATCGGCGGATTGCACGGTGGTCAGGCGCGCAATGCTGGCCGGAGACAGAAAGCGTTTGCCATCGAGAACGCCGCCATCGACCATCATGCGGGCGAAGCGGCCGAGGTCGTTCACGGTGGTGAAGAGTCCGGCATGGCCAGCGACTCCGCCCATGAATCGCGCGGTCGGGTCGTGCACCACGCCGCGCAGCTCCGCCTCTCGGGGCACGTCCCAGTGGAGTGAACCGTCCACGCTGGCGGCGGTGCGCTGAGTAGGCGCGATCTCGCTGGCGTTGAAGCGTCGCAGCGCTTCGTAGGTGCTCCGCGTCATGCCGAGCGGTGCGAATATTCGCCTGTCGGCGAAGCGATCGAGCGGCTCGCCGCTGGCGCGCTCGACGATGAGTCCGAGCAGGATGAAGTTGATGTCTGAGTAGCGGAAGAACGTGCCGGGCGGATGGGTCGGCACTTCAGTGCATGCCAGTTTCAGTGCGCTGTGTGCGCCGCGCCAGGCGGGTCGCGCAGGCAGGCCGGAATTCAGTCCTGATGTGTGGGTGAGCAGGTGGCGGAGCGTGATCGCATCCCGCGCCGGGCCGGCGCATTCGGGCAGATAGAGATTGAGCGGCGCTTCCATGTCCAGCTTCCCGTCTTCAATCAGCAGCTGCACGGCTGTCGCGGTGACCACGACCTTGGTGAGTGATGCGGCGTCAAAAATCGTGTCGGTGTCGATGGCGCGCGCGTCCGCCGCGAACGTCTGGCGGCCGTAGCCCTTGGCGTAGGTCTCGCCGCCGCGCGAAATCAGGAATGCGGCGCCGGGCATCTGCTGCCGATCGATGTAGGACATGATCGCGGCGTCGATGGCGGGGAAGCGGCTGGCGTCGAGCGCCCGAGCTGTCGTGGGGACATCAGGCATGGCGGAGCAGGCGGCGAGCAGCAGTGGCAGTGCGGACGCGAAAAGGTTGAAGGAGCGGGACGAATTCAGCAGCATGAGGCAGATCGGCGCGGGTCCGGGCGACAGGAATTGGGAGACAATAGTGCCAGCAATGGCGCAGGCACTGCATCGCGCCGCTCATCCTCCTTACGAATATTCGCATCATGGCTGATCTCTCCACGCTGGAAACCCCCACGCTGCTGCTCGACCTGCCCAAGGTGCGCGCCAACTGCGCGCGCATGCGCGAACGCATGGCGCAGCATGGCGTGACCCTGCGGCCGCACGTCAAGACCGCCAAGACGGCGGAGGTGATCCGCATCGCGCTGGGCGGCACGCAAGGGCCCATCACCGTCTCGACGCTCGCCGAGGCAGAACAGTTCTTCGCGGATGGTTTCAGCGACATCCTCTACGCCATCGGCATCGTGCCGGGCAAGTTCGCCCGCGCAGCCACGCTGGTGAAGAAGGGCTGCCAGCTCAAGGTCATTCTCGACACGGCGGAAGCCGCGGTGGCGCTGCGTGACTTCTGCCTGCGCGAGAACGTGACGCTGCCCGCACTCATTGAAATCGACACCGACGACCATCGCGCCGGGGTGCCGCCGGATGCGGATCGGCTCATCGACATCGGTGCCATCCTCCATCCCGCCGGTTTGCTGGGTGGGGTGATGACCCACGCCGGCAATTCCTACGCATCGAAGTCGGAAGATGACATCCGCCGCTGGGCGCGCATGGAGCGGGACGGCATCACCTGTGCGGCCGAGCGCTTGCGTGCGGCGGGCTTCGCGGTGCCCATTGTGTCGCTGGGTTCCACGCCGACCGCGCTGTTCGGTGAGTCGTTCGCTGGCGTGACCGAAGTGCGCGCCGGTGTCTACGTCTTTTTCGATCTGGTCATGGCGGGGCTCGGTGTGTGCGCGAAGGAGGACATCGCGCTCTCCGTTGCGGCCAGCGTCATCGGTCATCAACCCGACAAAGGCTGGGTCATCACCGATGGCGGCTGGACGGCGATGTCGCGCGACCGCGGCACGCAGAAGCAGGCGGTCGATCAGGGCTATGGCGTCGTCTGCGATGCGAACGGCCAGGTGCTGCCCGATCTCATCATGGTCGACGCCTTCCAGGAACACGGCATCATCGCCGCGCGCGATGGCAGGAAGCTGTTGCCTGAGGATTTTCCGGTGGGACGGGTGCTTCGCATCCTGCCCAATCACGCCTGCGCCACCGGCGCACAGCATCGGGGTTATCTGGTGCTGGACGGCAATCACACGCAACGCTGGGAGCGCATCAATGGCTGGTAACGCAGGCAAGCCCGTTCACAAACCGATTCAACCCGATTCCTTCGACATTCCGCGCGGTCACTACAGCCCGGGCTACCAGGTCGGCAACATGCTGTTCATCTCCGGCCAGCTGCCGATCGCAAAGGGCACGGTGCCGGATGCGTCGATGAGTTTCGAGGCGCAGGTGCGGTTGGTGCTTGCGAATATTCGCACCGTCGTGGAAGCGGCCGGCGGCTCACTCAACGACATTGCGAAGGTGAATGCATATGTCACCGATGTGGCCCTGTGGCCCGAGTTCAACCGCATCTATGCGGAAGTCTTCGGCGCGCACAAGCCTGCGCGCGCCGTGGTGCCCGTGCCTGCGCTCAACTACGGCATGAAGCTGGAAGTTGAAGCGGTGGCGGTGCTGGCGAATGCCGGGGAGGCGCGATGACTGCGAATATTCGCAAGAACTTTCTGCGATTCGGCGCATGCGTTACCGCCGCCATGTTGTTTGCAGGCTGTGCGACCGCGCCTGAGCCGGCACCGATAACACCGGCAGTGCCGCTCATCGACGCCGCGATCAGCGGCCGCTGGCTGGGCGGCAAGGCGGAGTTGGGCGGACGCGACTTCCGCCTGCCCGCCAACTTCACGCTGTACATCGAAGGCAATCTGTTCAGCACGCAGAATGGCGGTCGCACCGACGCCGGCCGCTTGGTGTTTCATGCCGGCGCGCCGAAGGGGTTGGATGTGATCGGCGAGCAAGGCCCGACGGCGGGACGCAAGCTCATGGCCATCTATCGGCTCGTGGGCGAGGGCGGCAGGCAGCTGGAGATCTGCTATGACCTCTCCGGCACCACCCGACCCACCGAGTTCGCGAGCAAGCCCGACACGCAGCTCTTCCGCATCACCTACACCCGCGCGCCATGACCGACGCGGAGCGCGCCGAGCTCCTCGAGTTGTATGTGGCGGAGATGCGCCGTGATGCCTGGGTGCCGGGCATGCGGTGCGAAAAGCTCGCCGATGTCTCGCGCTACTACGACCGTGCCCAGCGCGAGGTGCTGATCATGTGGCATGACCTTGCGCGTGCAGACGCAGCGGCAGTGGTGCGCCGCGAGCTGGACCACTTTCGTGATGCCGGCGGCTTCACCTGGAAGGTTTACGCAGGCGACCCGCCCACCGATTTTCGTGAGGTGCTGCTCGCCGCAGGATTGCGCGACGAACACGAAGTCGAGGATGTGTTGATGGTCGCGTCGGCGGATGCGATGGCCGTGCCGCCAAGGATGCCGCCGAATGCGAATATTCGCAGGCTGGCGACAAGTGCTGACATTCACCTTCTCGCGGACGTGTGGGAAGCAGTCTGGCCGAACGAGAACGGCGGCTGGATCGACGTGCTGGCCGAGTCGCTGGACACCGAGCCCGGGCGGCTCGCCATCCTCGTGGCAACACTCGACGGGCGGCCCGCCGCGTCGGGCTATGTCGTGCTGGATCCGCGCGGCCATCTTGCCTACCTGGGCGGCGGGGGCGTGGTGCCCGAGCATCGCGGAAAGGGGTTGTATCGCGCGCTGGTGCAGGCGCGAGCAGCGATTGCGCGTGACGCGGCGGCTGCGATTCACCTTGAGTCATCCGCGCACGGTGACCCGATGCCGTGTCATCTGGCAGTGGAGGCGAGCCCCGCCTCGCGTGCCGTCCTGACCCGCATGGGATTCGAGCCGCTCACGACACTGCGCTTCTACGCGCGCTAGCGCCTGCGCGACTGGATCGCCAAAAAAAACGGCCCGCCAGGATGCTGGCGGGCCGTTCTCTTTGTTGATCAGCGACGTAAAGACGTCACCCCTGCTTCAAGGGCACGTTGGACACTTGAACAGCCGCACCACACCCATGGTGATGTTTGAGGTGCTCGCCGGATTGCCGCCCGAGTTGCCCTGGAATGACAGGCCGAGGAAATTCCCCGAGTTGCCCATGAAGCGGCCGAAGAAGTCCGCGCGTGCCGTGTTCGATCCCTGAACCGGACCGCAACCCGAGCCGCTGCAACTGCCGACGTTGATCAGGTTGGCATCGAAGCTGGCACCCTGACCCGGAGTCACGTTGATGTTGAAGGCGAGGTTGGAGAAGTTCCAGCTTGAAGTCGGGAACGAGAACTGCGCTGAGGTGATGACTCCGGTACGGGTAGTGAAGTCGATGTTGATCGGACCGAAGCTGAACGCGTTGGCCGTCTCGCCGTTGCTGGCAGTGGGCTGGGTGCCGACGAAGTCCAGATACTGGGCCGAACCGGTCTTGGCTGCGATCACGCTGTCTGCCGTCGGCTGGCCGTACAGGTAGTGCACGCCCATGCCGGAGGTCTGTGTTCCAGGTGGCAGCAGAGGCGCCTGCTGGGCACCGCTGGTGATGGTGCCGTTGATCCAGCGTCCATAGTAGGTGCCGGACTGGCTGTCGAACCCAGCCATGTCGATGCCGCTGTTGCCCACCGCGCCGGAGAAGGTGAATGGCGGCAAGTTGAAGGCCGTCAGCGTTTGGGTGGGTCCCGATCCGCTCAGCGTGAGACCGCTGCCCGGTGTGCTGACCGCCCCTCCATAGCTGGCGCGGCTGCCGTTGTTCTCAACCAGGCTGTTGGCGAAAATCAGCGCGAACGGCGGGGCCGTGAACGGCTGGGGATTGCTGAAGAGACGAACCGCAGCCAGGACACGTCCGTTGGCAGGCTGCCCCAAACGGGCGGTCAGGCTCATGCCGATGTAGTTCGAATTGACACCAAGGAACATTCCCCCGAAGAAGCCAGCCACGGTGCCGTCGCCGCAAATGCTTCCCGAGCAGGTGCCAACGATGGCTGCGTCCAGATAGCCGCCGCTGCCCGGCACCAGGACAAAGGCGGTGTTCGGGTTGCCAAACACGGTCACGGTTGCATTGGGGAACACGATGGTGCTGGTGCCCATGTTCGCCGTGCGATTGGTGAAGTCGACCGTGATGGGCGCGAAGTTGAAGCTGGTCGCAAGCGTGCCGTCGTTCAAGGTCGGGGTGGTGCCGCCGATGTCGCTGAAGTTGAATGTGCCGGTCTTGCTGGCCAGCACGGTGTCGGTTGTTTGCACCCCATAAATGTAGTGGATGCCGGTGCCGGGCGTCTGATTCTGCACGCCGCTGGGAATGATGATGCGGCTGCCATTGATCCAACGGCCCCAGCGCACGCCAGATGCGGGGTCGCTGCCCAGCATGTCATATCCAGCGTTGCCGACAGCGAACTGGAAAGTGCCGGTACCGCCACCGATGAGCACGTCCTGGGTGCCGGAAATGCCTGCCAGTGTTGGCTGACCATTGACCAGCGCCGTCGAGTAGTTTGCCGGCAGCAGGAAGCCGGACACGCCACCGGGTGCAGAGACGGGGCCGGGCGTCTGGGTGACATATACCAGGCGCACACCGATTGGTGGCCGCGCCTCGACCACGCTGGGCGCGCCGGTGCCGGCGCGGTTTTCTGTTGTCGAGTAAGGCGGTGGCGGCGGTGGTGCGCTGGCGCTGGTGCCATCACTCTCTGCTGGTGCCGCGTCCTTGCTCGCCGGCGGCTCGCTGCTCGGTTTCTGCGCGTTCTTGGCCAGACCCGCGAGGCGGTCTGCAAAGAAGGCGGGCGGCCCAAGCAGGGGTTGCGGGATGGAGTTGATGCTCGCGATGTAGAAGTACTCGTCGCGACCAAACTCCACTTCCGGCGTGTTGTTGGCCACGCCGACGCGGCCGTCATACACACCACCGTACAAGCCATCCGGTGCCAGACCACCCTGGGGCAGCGGACAATCCTGCTCGCAGTACACGATGCCGTACTGGGTACCGCGGCGACCGAGGGTGGCCATTTTGGTTTTCACCACATAGGCCTTCCGATCCTGAATGCCGATCAGGCCAGCCACCGTGCGGTAGCCGCCCTTGACCAGATTGAACACCAGGGTGTCGGTGAGGCTGTTGGTGAAACTGTAGCGTTCGACCACGAAGTCGCTGCCGTTGCGCAGCGCGACGATGGACGTGTCGGTGAACCAGAGCTGCGCGGTGCCGGCAGCGCCGGTCCGCACGCGGTCGCCCACCTGCAGGGCAAGACCAGCGGTGGCGGGTTGCGTGGTTGAGCCGCGCACCACGGTCACTTCACCCGAGGCGACCAGCACGCGGCCGATGGATTGGGCCAGCGCCGGGGCGGCAGCCAGAAGTGCGGCGCAGAGCGCGACACCGGGAAGCAGGATGGTGCGGAATGCGTTCATGATGGTCTTCATGGCGTCCTCACTTGAAGTCGTAGCGGAGCTTGGCCGCGACGACGCTGCGTTTGTATTCGAAGAGTGCGATGTTCGAATCATTGTTCGAGTGCGACAGCTCCAGTCGCGCACCGAGATTCGGCGTGAGCGCATAGCCCAGTGCCGCCTCGACCGTCCAGAAGGTGTCTTCGCGTTTCGCGCCGAGAAACTCGTCGAAGGCCTTGTACTTGCTTTCCTGCCAGTTGAAGGACAGCGCGGCGTTGATGCGCGAGGTGATGCTCAAGCCCAGACCTGCGCGGGCGCCATAGGTGTCGCGCCCCAGGTCGTCGCGGTTGCGCTTGTTGTCTTCGCGGCCGACGTTGACGCCGAGGCTCAGGAAGGGTTGCCAGGCGCCGTCGAAACTCTGCCGCCAGCCTGCGCCCAGTGACTGCACATCGGCATTGCGCACCTGATTGTCGCCGGTGTACTGCAGCTTGGCCTGCTGCAGATAGGCCGAGAAGCCCCGTTTGGCGTCGAGCGAGCGGTTCCACTCCAGAGTCGCCGCCTGCAGGCTGCGGTACTTCTGGCCCTGCACCCGCAACTGGTTGCCGGAGAAGGAGAGGCGGAACTGGTTGGGGTCGCGGGTCAGGCTGAAGCCCGCCGCGCCGCCGGTGGTGCGCTGATCGAACTGGCCAACCTTGTCGAAATTGCGGCTGTCCAGCTGGGCGCCGGCAAAGAAGGACAGGCCGGGCTTCAGCGGCACATTGACCTGGCCACCCAGCGCGATGCCGTGGAAGCGGTCGCTGGTTTCCTTTCCGTCCTGCGTCAACTGCAGCGTGCCGAAGAGCGGCAGGGTGATCGTGTCCTGCCCGATGCCACTGTTGGCGTTGGAGTCGTGGCCGTAAGTGCCTTCAAAGAAGGCGGTCACCGAGGTCTTGAAGGCCGATTCCTTCTCGCGAATTGCGGCCATGAGGCGGTCAATGCGTCCGCGCACTTCCGCCGGCGGGTTCAGGCGCAGCACCTCGTCGAACATCTCGCGGGCGCGCGGCGTATCGCCGAGCAAGAAGTAGCCGCGACCCAATTCAAGCCGTGCGACCACGCTGCCCGGGTTGTTCAAGAGATAGCGCTCCAGCGCCAGCACGCCTTCGGCGGGTTCGCCCGCATCGATGGCGGCGATGCCGAAGAAGTAGTCGAACTCGGGCTTTCCCAGCTCGCCGGGCGTCTTGCGGCCCAGTTCCCAGGCCTGGCGGGCCTGTCCGCGTTCCAGGAGTACTTTTACATCGTCTGCAGGTGCGGCAAAGGCCGGCGGCAAGGCAAGCGCAAGGCTGGACGCAAGCACGCCCAGGCAAAGCGCCCTCGCGGCGACCGGGCGCCGTTTGAGAGTGCGGGTCACAGTGATATCCCTTCCCTGATTAGGACTGTTTAGGACTATTGGCGTTGTTGTTGAATCTTCTTCTTTTGGCCCATCCCTTGAACTGGGCGACAATGGGCCCGATCTGCTGCATTCACAGTTTCGACCCGCTCTCCCCCGGCAGTCAACTACCAAAATGGGTAAGGCGGGGGAAATCCGCCACACCCTGAATCCGACTCCCCATGGCCAGCTCTGTCCCGTCCGCATCGTCCGCTTCGACCGCCCCCCCCGCAGCAGCCCCCACCCCGCCCGGCGCATCGCCTGACAATCGTCCCGCCGAGGTCGCCCAGGGCAAGAAAATCGCCACCGGCGACTGGCGCGTTATCCGAATGCTGGTGCCCTACCTGGCGGAGTTCAAAGGCCGGGTCGCGCTGGCAGTGCTGCTGCTGGTGATTGCCAAATTGGCCAACATCAGCGTGCCGCTGGTGATGAAGGACATTGTCGACAGCCTGTCGCCCGCCCAGCAGGTGCTGTCGGTGCCGATCGCATTGCTGGTCGCGTATGGTCTGCTAAGGCTGTCGTCCACCTTTTTCGCCGAGTTGCGCGACATCGTTTTCATCAAGGTGACCCAGCGTGCGGCACGCAGGATTGCGCTGACGGTGTTCCGCCACCTTCACGCGCTGAGCCTGCGCTTCCACCTGGAGCGGCAGACCGGCGGTGTGTCACGCGACATCGAGCGCGGCACGCGCGGCATTTCCACGCTGATGTCGTTCATGCTGTTCTCCATCCTGCCGACGCTGCTGGAAATCGGCCTGGTCACCGGCATCATGTTCATCAAGTTCGACCACTGGTTCGCCATCATCACCGTGGCCGCGCTGGTGTCGTACATCGGCGCCACCATTGCCATCACCGAGTGGCGCACGGCCCACCGCCGGCAGATGAACGACATGGATTCGAAGGCCAACACCAAGGCCATCGATTCGTTGCTCAACTACGAGACGGTCAAGTACTTCGGCAACGAGGAGTGGGAGGCAGGGCGCTACGACAAGAATCTGCAGCGCTACGAGGATGCGGCGGTGAAGAGCGAAACCTCGCTCGGCATCCTCAATTCGGCGCAGAGTTTCGTCATTGCCGGTGCGGTCACGCTGCTGATGTGGCGCGCGTCAGAGGGCATTGTCGACAAGTCGCTCACCATCGGTGACCTGGTCATGGTCAACGCGCTACTGATCCAGCTCTACATCCCGCTCAATTTCCTGGGGGTGATGTATCGCGAGATCAAGCAGGCGCTGACCGACATGGAGAAGATGTTTAACCTGCTTGGCGAGAATCGCGAGATCGCGGACAAACCGGGTGCGACCGCGCTGGACACGGCAGCGGGGGCGAGCATTCGCTTCGAGAACGTCAACTTCAGCTACGAGACAAAGCGTCAGATTCTGTTCGACGCATCGTTCGAGGTGCCGGCGGGCAAGACCGTGGCCGTGGTGGGGTCCAGTGGCGCCGGCAAGTCGACCCTGTCTCGACTGCTCTATCGCTTCTATGACGTGAACGATGGCCGCATCACCATCGACGGTCAGGACATCCGCGATGTGACCCAGGTCAGCTTGCGTGCGGCGCTGGGCATCGTGCCGCAGGACACCGTGCTGTTCAACGACACGATCTACTACAACATCGCCTATGGTCGCCCGGATGCAACACGCGAAGAGGTGCTGGAAGCCGCCAAGTCCGCGCATATCCACGATTTCATCGAGCGCCTGCCCGACGGC
>JANRIX010000009.1:0-68939 GCA_033764435.1 Burkholderiales bacterium | reverse complement strand
CGCGCTCACTGAAGGCAGTCTCTCAGAAGCGTTGTCTGCCATTGACCAGCACGGGTTTCCGTGGCTGGCTCAACAATGAGCGCTAACACGGCGGTCGAACTGAACGGCCAACAGCTGCCGGTCGTTCACCTTGGTCGTTAGGCATCGCATGCACGGACCCCTTCAGTACGAAGCACGAACTGGTCGTTGGTGGGTTGAAACCGCGAACGGTGAGCCAATCGACACGACGGTGTCCGCTCCAGAACTCTTGAGGATCTGTGAGGGTCTTCCAAAAAACACGGCGGCAGTACTGATTGCTGCCAAATTGATCTCTGAAGTAAGGTCGAAAGGTGGGCTATTCGAATTCTTCTTTAGCCCAGATGGGGTCTTCGCACCTAACGGCCACGCCGCGTTCAGAAGAATTGGCATGACAGAGTCGGCGGCAATCCTTCGCGAGGCGATGGAAATTCTCGGAGAGCATTATCCCCAAGCCTATGAAAGGAGGAGGCAGCGAATGGCCGGAGATTGGAAGTACGATGCTCCGTGCGGCGAAATGGCGGATCGGCTTCGTGGCCTATCTGCCGCCTTCTATTCCAGCCTGGGCGGAAGGGGCGCTCCGCGCTTCCGCGAGGCCGTGCGGGCCCATATTGAAGCGCGGTCAGCCGGTGCCGAGCCGACACGGCGAACTCGCGGTGCCTAACAGGTCGTTCGGCACGGACCCGCAACTTCATTGCGTCGCGAGCCGAGCGCGGAAGCATACTTCTCGAAGCGCAATGCAGTTGCGTGCCGGTCAACTCAATCGTCAGACATCAGAAAGCAAAACCGCGCGCGCCTGAAACGCCTTTGCAAGCTTCGCATCTGCCGTCACCAGCTTGACATCCAAATAATCAGCAAGCGCGATGTATTCACAGTCGTACGCCGAACATCCGCTTACCTTGGACAGGCGAAGAACGTCGCTTGTCTCCACCTCGTATTCCTCAGGCCCGATGAGCACGCTGGCGCGCTGGAACAGTGCGGAAGCATCTGCCAGTTCCATCAACTTCGAACGAACGTAGGTCGCGAGAATGTTGCGCAATTCGCTGCGCCACAAGCGCGGAGCAGCCCACTGCGCATCTGCCTCCAGCAAGTTCTCGGCGCTTTTCGTGTACCGGCCAGGAATCAGCAGGTACGCAAGGACGTTCACATCGACAACGATCACGACCGCCCCTGACGCTTTATGCGATCAATGTCGGCATGGGTAAACGATGCCTTGTTCAGTCGGGCGCGAATTGCCCTGATGGCCGTCAGGTGCTCCATGGCCGAAGTGCGCTGGGGCAGTAGCTGCGCTTCCAGGCGCGCGATGATCTCGCTGTTCAAACTTCTGTGGTTGGCGGACGCGGACTCCTTGAGGCGTTCATACACCGCGTCTGGAACACCCTTGAGGGTAACGGTCGTAGGCATGGCTGCTCCAACTGATTGTTGAGCCACCATTTTGGTACCATTTTGGCACCTGCGCAAGCCCGGCCGTGATGATTGCATACGCTTAGCCTGCAACCTCCTACTCAGTAAAGAGAGCCTAAGTTCAGTCGAAAGTGGTCATCAACCCTTCCAACACCGCCCGCGTCGCCCCCGGAATCGCCACCGACTTCTGCGTCGCCCGATCGACATAGACGTGCACGAAATGCCCCTGCGCCGCAGCGGTCTCGCTGCCTTCGGCGAACAAGCCGATCTCGTACCGCACGCTGGAATTGCCGAGCTGCGCAACGCGCACGCCGGCTTCCACTTTCTGCGGATACTTGAGCGAGCTGAAGTAGTTGCAGTGGGTCTCGACGACGAGGCCGATCACGGGACTGGCCGCGATATCCAGGACGCCGGCTTCGATCAGCAACTGGTTCACCGCCGTGTCGAAGAACTCGTAGTACACGACATTGTTGAGATGCCCGTAGGCGTCGTTGTCCGCCCAGCGCGTGGTGAGCGTCAGAAACGCGCGATAGTGGCTGCGCGGGTTGGGTTGCGGCCGGCTCATGCGGCGTGTGCCGTGGGGGCAGATGGGGGCGTGAGCGGCGAATCGAAGGTCGCCGTACGCGTGGGGTCGTAGTTGTTCTGCGGCAGGGTCATGGGATTGGGGCGGGCGTTGGGATCGAAGAAGAGTTTGATGTCGTCGCGATTGGCCAGCGTGTCGTCGTAGCCCATGCGGATGAGCGCCTGGCAGTAATCCTTGTCGAAGAGCATGTATGACGCCAGGGTAGCGCCGCCCTTCCGCATGGCGCCGATGGAGCGGAGCAGGAAGCGGATGGCCCACGGCAGGTTGCCGACGTACTTCGGTGCCAGTTGATCCAGCGACTGGGTCGGGCAGGCGACACAGACATCGACGTGATGCAGCGGCATGCCGGACTCGCGCAGCTTCGCTGGGTCGACCAGCATGATGGTGGTGTTGATGCGGGCCAGGAGCTCCAGGTCCACGACCAGGGTGTCGAGGAAGATGCTGGACATCGCATGGCCCGCGATCTGGGCGAGCGACGGATAGGTGTGGCCGCTGATCCGCTGCGGCAACTCTTTCTTGAGCTTGGCTGTGCCGACCACAAAGACGCGGTCCGCGCCGAGGTGCAACGCCGGGCTCACCGGCGCCATCTGGCGCATCGAGCCGTCGCCGAAATACTCGCGGTTGACTTTGATGGCGGGAAACGCGAACGGAATCGCGGCCGAGGCCATGAGGTGATCGACCCGCAGCTTGCTGGCGATGCCGACGCGCTGCGAGCGCTTCCAGCCTTCCACGTCCGGCGCACCCTGAAAGAACGTGCAGCTCTGGCCGGAGGTGTAGCCGGATGCCGTGACGGAGAACGCGCGCAGGTGGCCGGCATCAATGTGGCTGCCGATGCGGCCAAAATCGATCTCCTTTTGCAGCAGCCCGCGCAACGGTTCGTTGTCGAAGAGCGAGACTTTGTCGTCCTTTACCAGCGCGCCAAACAGCAAGGCGCCGATCCAGTAGGCCGAGTTGGCGAACACGCCGGCCGGGTCGCTGCGATAGACATGGCTGGGATGAAAGTTGCTCCACACCTGGTAGAGCCGATCCACCGCAGCGGAGAAATCGTCCGCATGCATGGCCAGCACGGCGGCATTGATGGCACCCGCCGAGGTGCCTGAGATGATGGGGAACGGATTGGTGCGCGGATTGCCCAGCACTTCCTTGACCGCCATGAGGACGCCGACCTGATAGGCCGCGCGCGCGCCGCCGCCGGTGAGCACCAGCGCATTCCGGCCGACCGGGGATGGTGGCAAGCCCGGCGCAGGCGTCGTCTGCACGGACAGATCAGCTGGCGCGCTCACCCACTTTTTCCTTGCGAGTGCGCGCTGCGGGCGGCGGCGTCCGCAGCGCTGCCGTCGGAGCTGTACTGCGGCGCGCATTGCCCAGCATCTCTTCCGCGTGCTGACGCGTGGCCGCGGTGATGTGAATGCCGCCCAGCATGCGGGCGATTTCCTCGATGCGCTCGCCACCGTCGAGGATCTCGATGCGGCTGGCGGCGGACTGGCCGCGCGTTTCCTTCACGACGCGATACTGCTGGTCGGCACAGGCTGCCACCTGCGGCAGATGGGTGACGCACAGCACCTGATGGCGCGAGGCGAGCTCGGCCAGCAGCTTGCCGACGATTTCAGCCACGCGACCACCGATGCCGGCATCGACTTCATCAAAAATCAACGTCGGCACGCCGGCGCGGGTCGAGGCGAGCATCTGGATGGCGAGGCTGATGCGCGACAGCTCGCCGCCCGAGGCGACCCGGGCAAGCGGCCCGGCGGCCTGGCCGGCATGTGCGGCCACCGAATATTCGCAATGCTCGTTGCCATGCGCGGTTGGCGGGCACGATGCCAGCCCGACTTCGAAGCGGCCGCCCTCCATGGCCAGCGTCTGCATGGTGGCGGTGACTTCCGCGCCGAATCGCTTGGCTGCGGCGGCGCGTTCACGCGAGAGCTTGTCGGCCACTTGCGAATATTCGCGTTCGGCCGCCGCCTCGCGGGCTTTCAGGTCTTCGAGCGAGCTGTCGCCGCCGAGCGCATTGAAGCGGGCCTGCTTGTCCTCGATGAGCGCGGGAATGCCGATGGGCTCGACGCGGTACTTGCGCGCGGCGCCATGCACGGCGGCGAGCTGGCCGTCGACCTCTTCCAGCCGCTTGGGGTCCACCTCCAGCCGGGCGAGATACTGGCGCAGGTGATGCGCCGCCTCGGCCAGATGCACACCAGCAGACTCGACCAGCTCCTGCGCGGGCTTCAACGCGGGATCGGTGTCGGTGGCGCGCTTCAGCCCGCCCAGCACCTCGTCGGCCTGACTGGCCAGCGCGCCATCGCCATCGATGGCATCCAGCGCGCGCTGGGCAGACTCGATGAGTGTCGCCGCATTGGCGAGCCGCGCGTGTTCCGCCTGCAAGTCTTCCCAGGCGGCGGCATTGAAACCGAGCGCGGAGAGTTCGTTCAGCTGCCAAGCGAGTTCCTCGCGCTCGCGCGCCGAGCGGGCGTCGTTGGCCTCGCGGGCGGCGCGGGCATCGGCAGCGGCCTGCCAGGCGCGCCAGGCGGCGGCCGTCTGCTTCACCCGCTCCTGCGTGCCGGCGTAGTCATCCAGCAGGGCAAGCTGGGCGTCACGGGAGAGCAGACGCTGGTGTTCGTGCTGGCCGTGAATGTCCAGCAGCAGCCCGCCCAGGTCACGCAACTGGGTGAGCGTGGCCGGGCGGCCGTTGATGAAGGCGCGCGAACGGTTGCCGTCGTCGATGACCCGGCGGAGCAGGCAGGCGCCCTCATCGGCAAACGCGTTCTCCTCCAGCCAGGCGGTCACGTCGGCACGGCTTGCGGCGTCGAAGTCGGCGGAAATTTCCGCACGTGCAGCCCCCGGCCGCACGACCATGGCGTCATTGCGGGCACCCAGCGCCAGCGAGAGCGCGTCGATGAGAATGGACTTGCCCGCCCCGGTCTCGCCGGTGAGCGTCGTGAAGCCGGCGCGGAACTCGAGGTCCAGCGCATCGACGATGACAAAGTCACGCAGACTGAGAAAGCGCAGCATGGCTCGACCGGATCCTTCTTGAATCAGTTGAGCTCGTTCCAGTGCATCTTGGAACGCAGCATGTTGTAGTAGGAATAGCTTTCCGGATGCAGCAGCAAGACCGGATCGGGCGCCACCGAGACCTTGATCACGTCCTCAGGCAACGGATCGAAATAGCCCTGCACGTCGAAATTGACCCGCGAGTTTTCACCGCGGATGAGCGTCACTTCGATCACCGAGTCGCTCGGGATGGCCACCGGCCGGTTGGACAGGGTGTGCGGCGAGATCGGCACCAGCGCGATGGCCGGCAGACTGGGATGCAGGATCGGCCCCCCGGCGGACAGGGCATAGGCCGTCGACCCGGTCGGCGTGGCGATGATGAGGCCATCGGCTCGGACGGAATAGACAAACTCGCCATTCACGTCCACCGAGTACTCGATCATGCTGCCCATGGCGCCGCGGGAGACGACGACGTCGTTCAGCGCAACCGCCTCGAAAATCGGCTTGCCGTCGCGAAGCACGGCACCCTGCAGCATCAGCCGGCGCTCGACCTGGGCACGGCCATCCAGCACCTTGCCAACCATGTCTTCCAGCGCATCGGCCGGAATGTCGGTCAGGAAGCCCAGCCGGCCGAGATTGATGCCGATGATGGGCACGCGATGCCGGGCGACGGAGCGGGCGGCCGCCAGCAGCGTGCCGTCACCGCCGACGGCGATGACCAGGTCGGCGCCACTGCCGCTGTCGGCCAGGTCGAATTCGGCGTCGGGCTTCACGTCGGCGTTGCGGGCGGTGCGAGGATCCATGAGCACATGGACGCCGCGGGCGCGCAGCAACGTGAGCAGGGTCTGCACGGAATGGCGGATCTGGCCGCCATCAGGCTTGCCGACCACGGCGACGCGGGCATAACGGGAATTTCGAGTCATGGCCCGATTGTAACCAGAAGGAATGGCCAATTCGCCATCCCGGGAGGACGGGACGGAACAAATTTCCGCAACGCGTGGTCGATTTGCGCGCAGAACGAGCGGATTCACGGTTGATCGGCCCCCGCTCACAAGCCTTGCAACCGCAGATCGGTCCCAACAGGTATCGGAGTTTTGTAGAATGAGGCCCATGCTCAGCGACCGCGCCCAGAATCTCCTCAAAATCCTCGTCGAGCGCTATATCGCCGACGGCCAGCCTGTCGGCTCGCGGCAACTGTCCAAGATTTCCGGGCTGGAACTCTCGCCCGCCTCCATCCGCAACGTCATGGCGGATCTGGAGGAGATGGGCTTCATCGCCAGCCCGCACACCTCCGCCGGCCGCGTCCCCACGCCAAAGGGTTATCGCATTTTCGTCGACACGCTGATGACCATCCAGCCGCTGCACGAGATCGAGCGTGTGCAGCTGGCCGAACAAATCAGGCCGGACGATCCCCGCCAGGTGGTGGCGGCCGCGTCCCACCTCTTGTCCGACCTCACCCATTTCGCCGGCGTGGTCCTGGCGCCGCGCATACAAGGCGTGGGGCTGAAGCATGTCGAATTCATCCCGCTCTCGGAGAAGCGCGTCCTGCTCATCATCGTTGCCACCAACGGTGATGTGCAGAACCGCATTCTGTTCAGCGACAAGGTGTATTCGCCATCGCAACTGGTTGAGGCGGCCAATTACATCAACCAGCACTACGCGGGCATGGACTTCGACCAGCTGCGCGAGCGGGTCAAGGGTGAGCTGTCGCAACTGCACCGGGACGTATCCACCCTCATGGCGGCACTGGTCGAAGCACGCGGCCAGGGTTCGGATTCGTCGGGCGTGGTGGTGACCGGCGAGCGCAATCTGCTGGACAGCAACGACCTGTCGTCCAACATGGCGTCGTTGAAAAAGCTCTTCAATGTCTTCGAGCAAAAGACGCAGCTCATGGAAATCCTCGACGCCAGCCAGAACAGCCAGGGCGTCAAGATTTTCATCGGCGGCGAGTCCGAGCTGGTGCCGCTGGACGAGATGAGCGTGGTCACCGCGCCCTATGAGGTCGACGGCGTTGTCGTCGGCACCGTCGGTGTCATCGGCCCCACCCGCATGGCGTACGAGCGCGTCATTCCCATTGTCGACATCACGGCGAAACTGCTGTCGTCGGCGCTTTCGCAGCACTGAACTCTTAGGGAGGCGGAAGGCGGGAGGAGGGAGGCGGACTCCCGGCTCAGCGCTCACCCAACTTTTCCGCCTTCCGCCTCCCGCCTACCGCCTTCCGCCCCCCCCAATCACATGCCCTTCCGATCCGAACCCCCCTTCCAGCACGGCTCGCAGCTCAAGACCGGCATCCTCATGGTCAACCTCGGCACGCCGGATGCGCCGACGGCCAGCGCCGTGCGTCGCTACCTCAAGGAATTCCTCTCCGACCCGCGCGTGGTGGAAATTTCCAAGCCGATCTGGTGGCTGATCCTCAACCTCATCATCTTGAATGTCCGTCCGGCCAAGACCGCGGCGAAGTACCAGACCATCTGGATGAAAGAAGGCTCGCCGCTTCGGGTGTACACGGAGCGCCAGACGCAACTCTTGCGCGGCTATCTGGGCGAGGCGATCAAGAGCCCGCTGGTGGTGGAGCATGCGATGCGCTATGGCAATCCCAGCATCCAGTCCGGCATCGATGCGCTGAAGGCGAAGCATTGCGACCGCATCCTGATTCTGCCGCTCTATCCGCAATACGCCTCATCGACCACCGGCACGGTCATGGACGAGGTGGGCCGCGTGCTTGCGAATATTCGCAATGTCCCGGGCATCCGCGTGGTGCGCAATTTCCACGACCACCCGGCCTACATCGACGCCATCGTGAAAAACCTGCTGGCGCACTGGATGAAAATCGGCCGCCCCAACTTCAAGACCGACAAGCTGGTCATGACCTTCCACGGCCTGCCGCGCTTTCACCTGGACAAGGGTGATCCGTACCACTGCGAGTGCTACAAGACCGCGCGCCTGATCGCGGAGCAGCTTGGCTTGGGCAAGGACGACTACGTGGTCACCTTTCAGTCACGCTTCGGCCGGGCGGTGTGGCTGCAGCCCTACACTGACGCCACACTGGAAAAGTTGGGACATGCCGGCACCGAGCGCGTCGACATCATCTGCCCCGGATTCGCGGCCGACTGCCTGGAAACGCTGGAGGAAATCGCCATGGAAGCCAAGGAAACCTTCCTGGAAGCGGGTGGCAAGGCGTTCAACTACCTGCAGGTGGCGAACGACAGCGAGCCGTTCATCCATGCGCTGAAGCAGGTGGCGCTGGAGAATCTGGTGGGGTGGGTCAGCCCTGAATTCGACAAAGATGCGGCGGAGAAGCGCCTGGCAGAGCAGTCGCAGCGCGCGAAAGCGATTGGTGCGTCTTCCTAGGTTCTCGCTGCGAATATTCGCAATGCAATCAGAAGGCGCTGGCGTAGCCGGATTCCCGCTGATGGCGAATCGCAAGAATCAGCGCCACATCCTCTCGTTCTTCGTAGCTGTATAGCGCCACATAGCCGCTGCGTCCACGAGAAATCACCAGCTCTCGAAGCCCCAATTCGACTTGGCGACCGATAAGCGGGTGATTGCAGAGAATCAACATCGCTTCCGCGATCAGGTCAAACGTGGCAAGGGCTGCGTGCGGGTCGACATCTGCAAGAAAGTCTGCAAGGCGCTCGATGTCGTTCTGCGCCCGCTTCGTGTAAATCAACCGCGCCAAGACTTGGCCTTTGGTTTGGCTGCCTTTTTCCCTTGTATTCGGGCGCGGACGTAGGCATGTACCTCTGCGGCGTCATAGCCCAGTCCAGTCTTCAATGCTTCGTCACGCGCTTCAACAGCCTGCGCGACAAAGGCGGCACGCAGCTCGGCGGCATGGGCAGCCGTGCGGATGGCATCGACCATGAATGCATGCGGGGTCACGCCCTGCCGTTCGGCGGCGGCGATGGCGCTTTGCTTCACATCTTCAGGGAGTTTCAGAGAGGTGGTGGTCATCAGTCGCACCGTGCTTGAGACCTAGGTGCTAAAAAGGTAACACCGCCTTGGCCGGGTGGCAAGCGCGACTCGATTCACTCAAGGGGCACTCCGTGCGATTGGTAATCAAAATCGGCCGGGTTGCCAAAATAGTCATCCATCGTTTCCGCCCTGTCGAAATGAATGGCGTGCCTTGGACGCTCCTCGATCGCCTCAATCCCGGGGTCGCGCAGCCAGTCTTCGAGCGCGGCCACTTCGTAGCTTGGGTCGAGCGCCATTCGCTCTCGAAACCTTTCGGCTAACCCCTGCGTTCCGAATGTGATGATCGTTGGATAATCAAACACCTTGATGCAAACGGGTCCCAGGCTAAATGGCCCGGCACTTCCAACCATGCTTACAGGTGTGGAATTCCGTAGCAAGTACATCGGCTTGCCGGCCATCGTAAAGCCTACTTCTTCACCCCAAAACAGTGCTCCATTGCCGGAAACGTCCCGGCCCTGACCTCTTGCGAGTATTCGCTGGCCGCTTTTGAAACGAGCTCGCCCAGATTGGCATAGCGCTTGGCGAACTTGGGGGTGAAGTCGCTGAAGAGGCCGAGGATGTCCTCCGTCACCAGCACCTGACCATCGCAGGCGGGCGAGGCGCCGATGCCGATGGTGGGAATCTTCACCGCTTCGGTGACGGCGCGCGCCACCGGCTCGACCGTGCCCTCGATTACCATGGAGAAGGCACCGGCCGCTTCCACCGCCTGGGCGACGCCGATCCACTTCTTCATCGCTTCCTCTTCCTTGCCCTGCGCCTTGAATCCGCCCATGGCGTTGACGTGGGTCGGCATCAGGCCGATGTGGCCCATGACCGGAATGCCGCGAGCGGTGAGGAACTGAATGGTGTCGGCCATCTCGATGCCGCCTTCCAGCTTCACGCCCTGCGCACCCGACTCCGCCAGCGCCCGCGCGGCGTTTCGATAGGCCTGGGCGTGGGATTCCTGATAGCTGGCAAACGGCATGTCGAGGATGACGCAGGCGTGCTTCGCGCCGCGCACGACCGCCTTGGTGTGATTGATCATCATGTCCAGCGTCACGGCGAGCGTGGACTCCATGCCGTAGACCACCATGCCGAGCGAGTCACCGACCAGGAGGATGTCGCAGTGGGGGTCGAGCTGCTGGGCCATGGGCTTGGTGTAAGCGGTCAGCATGACCAGCTTGCCCGGCCCTTTCGTGGCCTTGATTTCGGGAACGGTGACGCGCTTCAGTTCGGCATGGACGCTCATTAGGTACCTGTGAATATTCGCATTGGCGGCGGTTGCGCTGCCGGGGTCGCGTATTATCCCGGTTTCGTTTGAGGGGACAAGCATGATGCTCATCGTCCGCTGGTTCATCAACGCCCTGGCCCTGATGGCCGTGGCCTATCTCTATCCCGGCGTGGTCGTGACCAACATCACCGCCGCGCTGATCGCGGCGCTGGTGCTGGGTCTGGTAAACGCGGTCATCCGCCCCATCCTGATCCTGCTCACCCTGCCTGCGACCGTCCTGACCCTGGGCTTGTTCATTTTCGTGATCAACGCCCTCCTGTTCTGGTTCGTGGGCGAGGTCGTGCCGGGCTTCCAGGTGAAGGGCTTCATGGCAGCGCTGATCGGCTCCATCCTGTTCTCGATCATCTCGCTGCTCACCAACTCGCTGCTGGACACCAAGAAGAAAACCTGACCGGCGCCCCGGCTCCGGACCGGTCGGCATCGGCCCGGAAACGCATTTATTCGCATGCCCTCTTGAAATTGGAGGAACTGGCCCCAGTTCCTTTACAACCTTGTTTTTGCTGGAGTTTTTAGATGTCCGACAATCACCAGACCGCATCGGCCACCGCGGCCGAATCGGCACCCGTCCCAACCGGCGCAACGACCGAACAGGCACCAGCCTCCGAAGTAGCTGAGAGCGAGGCCGGCATCGTCGCAGACCTGGAGAAGTTGCTGGCCGAGACCCAGTCCAAGGTCGCCGAGCACCACGACGCCTTCCTGCGCGCCAAGGCCGAAACCGAGAACATCCGCCGCCGTGCGGCGGAAGACGTGCAGAAAGCCCACAAGTTTGGCGTGGAGCGCATGGCCGAGGCGCTCGTGGCCGTGAAGGACAGCCTGGATGCCGCGCTCTCCGTGGAGAACGCGACCGTGGACGCTTACAAGACGGGCGTGGAGCTGACCGGCAAGCAGCTCAGCGCCGTGTTCGAGAAATTCAGCATCGTCGAGGTCAACCCGGTCGGCGAGAAGTTCGACCCGAACAAGCACCAGGCCATCGCCAGCGTCGAATCGCCACAGGAGCCCAACACCGTGGTGACAGTGATGCAGAAGGGCTTTGTGCTGCACGACCGCGTGCTGCGCCCGGCGCTGGTCACTGTTTCCAAGGGACCGGCCGCGCCCGCCGCTTGAATTCGCCGGCAATAACCCTACTTTCAATACAAGTTTTCAACATTCGCATTAAACGAAAGAGCAGAGGGAACCATCATGGGAAAAATCATCGGTATCGATCTGGGCACGACCAACTCGTGCGTCTCCGTCCTTGAAGGCGGACAGCCCAAGGTCATCGAGAACTCCGAAGGCGCGCGCACGACGCCTTCCATCGTCGCCTATGCGGACAACGACGAGATCCTCGTCGGCGCGCCCGCCAAGCGTCAGGCCGTCACCAACGCCAAGAACACGCTCTATGCGGTGAAGCGCCTCATCGGCCGCCGCTTCGAAGAGAAGGAAGTGCAGAAGGACATCGACCTGATGCCCTACGACATCGTCAAGGCCGACAACGGCGACGCCTGGGTGTCGGTGCGCGGCAAGAAAATCGCCCCGCCGCAGGTCTCCGCCGAAGTGCTGCGCAAGATGAAGAAGACCGCCGAGGATTACCTCGGCGAGCCGGTCACCGAAGCCGTCATCACGGTGCCCGCGTACTTCAACGACAGTCAGCGCCAGGCCACCAAGGACGCCGGCCGCATCGCCGGTCTGGAAGTGAAGCGCATCATCAACGAGCCCACCGCTGCGGCCCTCGCCTTCGGCCTGGACAAGCAGGAAAAGGGTGACCGCAAGATCGCCGTGTTCGACCTGGGCGGTGGCACGTTCGACATCTCCATCATCGAAATCGCGGATGTGGACGGCGAGCACCAGTTCGAAGTGCTGTCGACCAACGGCGACACCTTCCTGGGTGGTGAGGACTTCGACCAGCGCCTGATGGATTACATCGTCACCGAGTTCAAGAAGGAGCAGGGTGTCGACCTCTCCAAGGACGTGCTGGCCCTGCAGCGTCTCAAGGAAGCCGCCGAGAAGGCCAAGATCGAGCTCTCCAACAGCACCCAGACCGACATCAACCTGCCGTACATCACGGCGGATGCTTCCGGCCCGAAGCACCTGGCCATGAAGATCACCCGGGCCAAGTTCGAGGCACTGGTGGATGACCTCATCGAGCGCACCATCGCCCCGTGCAAGACCGCCATCAAGGACGCCGGCGTGTCGGTCAATGACATCAAGGACGTGATCCTGGTCGGCGGCATGACCCGCATGCCGAAGGTGCAGGAGAAGGTGAAGGAATTCTTCGGCAAGGAGCCGCGCAAGGACGTGAACCCGGACGAGGCCGTGGCCGTGGGTGCCGCCATCCAGGGCGCCGTGCTGTCCGGTGACCGCAAGGACGTGCTGCTGCTCGACGTGACCCCGCTGTCGCTGGGCATCGAAACGCTGGGCGGTGTCATGACCAAGCTGATCCAGAAGAACACGACCATCCCGACCAAGGCATCGCAGGTGTTCTCCACGGCGGATGACAACCAGTCGGCAGTGACCATCCACGTGCTGCAGGGTGAGCGTGAAGTGGCGGGAGGCAACAAGTCGCTCGGCCAGTTCAACCTGGAAGGCATTCCGCCCTCCCCTCGCGGCATGCCGCAGATCGAGGTCACGTTCGACATCGACGCCAACGGCATCATGCATGTGTCGGCCCGCGACAAGGCCACCGGCAAGGAGAACAAGATCACCATCAAGGCCAACTCGGGTCTCAACGAAGAAGAGATCCAGCGCATGGTGAAGGACGCGGAGGCCCACGCCGACGAGGACAAGAAGGCCCTCGAACTCGTGGCCGCACGCAACCAGGCCGACACGCTCGTGCACACGGTGAAGAAGTCGCTCACCGAGTATGGCGATCAGCTCACCGCCGACGAGAAGGCCAAGGTCGAAGCCGGCATCAAGGATGTCGAGGAAGCACTGAAGGGCACGGACAAGGACGCCATCACGTCCAAGACCGAGGCCCTCGCCACCGCCGCGCAGAAGCTGGGTGAGAAGATGTATGCCGCCGAGGCCGCAAAGGCGCAGGCTGCGGGTGCCGCACCGGGTGGAAACGCCGGCCCCGGCCCGGAAGCTTCGGCGCAATCCACGAAGAAGGACGACGGCAATGTGGTCGATGCCGAATATGAAGAGGTGAAGGACAAGAAGTAAATCCGTCACGGGTGACGTGTGACAGGTGACGGGCTGGTTCGTTGAAAGCGAACCAGCCTTGTCATTTGCAACGCAGCAACCCGTCACCTGTCACCCGTCACCTGTCACGAGCACAACATGGCCAACAAACGCGACTACTACGAAATCCTGGGCGTCAATCGCGACGCGTCTGATGAGGACATCAAGAAGTCCTATCGCAAGCTCGCGATGAAATATCACCCGGACCGCAACCCGGACAGCAAGGACGCCGAAGACAAATTCAAGGAGGCCAAGGAGGCCTACGAGATCCTGTCCGACAAGGAAAAGCGCCAAGCCTATGACGCCTATGGGCATGCCGGGGTGAATCCGCAGATGGGCGGCGGGCCGAACATGGGCGGCTTTTCCGATGCCTTCGGCGACATTTTTTCCGAGATTTTTGGCGGACAACAACGCAGTGGCGGCGGACGTTCCGGCGTCTATCGCGGTGCCGATCTGCGCTACAACCTGGAAATCACGCTGGAGCAGGCCGCGCGCGGCACCGAAACCAAGATCCGCATTCCGACGCTCGAGGAATGCGAAACCTGCCATGGCACCGGCGCCAAGCCGGGCACGTCCGCCAAAACCTGCCACACCTGCAATGGCGCAGGCCAGGTGCGCATGGCCATGGGCCCCTTCTCGATGGCCCAGACCTGCCCCACCTGCCACGGCTCGGGCAAGGTCATTCCCGACCCCTGCAACACCTGCGGCGGCGCCGGCCGGGTGAAGAAGCACAAGACGTTGTCGGTCAAGATCCCCGCCGGCGTGGATGACGGTGACCGCATCCGCCTGTCCGGCGAAGGCGAGGCCGGCCAGGGTGGCGGCCCGCCGGGTGACCTGTACGTGGTCGTGAGCCTCAAGGAACACTCGATGTTCCAGCGCGACGGCAACGACCTGCACTGCGAAATGCCGATCAGCTTCACCGTGGCTGCGCTGGGTGGCGAGATCATCATTCCCACGCTGGACGGCGAAGCCAAGATCAAGATCCCGGCGGAAACACAAAGCGGCCAGGTCTTCCGCCTGCGCGGCAAGGGCATCAAGGGCGTGCGCAGCAACGTGCACGGCGACCTCATGTGCCACGTGGTCGTGGAGACGCCGGTGCGGCTCACCGACCGGCAGAAGGAACTCCTGCGCGAGCTGGAGGAAATCAACATCAAGGACGGCGACAAGCACACGCCACGCTCGAAATCGTTTTTCGACAAGGTCCGCGATTTCTTCGCAGGGTAAAGCCTGCCCCCGGGCGCCCGCGTTGTCTGGCGTTCCGCAACGGGCCCGCATCGTCGGGCCCGTTGGCGTCTTCGGGTGTCACCGATCGTGACAATCTGTGGCTAAACCTCCGTTCGCTGAAATGTCCGCTTAACAATCGGCTTCGGCGAGCATAAACTGGGTCTACAACAACCCGTCGCAGGACTCGATCCTGCGAATATTCGGAGGAGATGATGATGACCGGCAAACTGTGCGCGGTGTTTGGCACCGCATCCAGAGCCGCCTTTGCGGCCCTCATCGGGATATTTGGAACACTTCCCTTCACCGCCCTGGCTCAGGGCGTGACAGCCGACAGCATCATCATCGGCCAGTCGGCGGCACTGTCCGGCCCGGCCCAGGCGCTTGGCCAGGAAATGAAGGCCGGGATTGAAGCCTATTTCAAGCACGTCAACAGCAAGGGCGGCATCAATGGCCGCAAGCTGGTCCTGAAGTCCCTCGACGACGGCTACGAGCCGGAACGTGCCAAGGCCAACACCACGGATCTCATCGAGAAGGAAAAGGTGCTGGCGCTGCTGGGCTATGTCGGCACGCCCACCAGCAATGCAGCCCTTCCCGTGTTCACGGCCGCCAAGGTGCCCTTCGTCGGCCCCTTCACCGGTGCGCAGTCGCTGCGCGAGCCGTTCAACCGCTACATCTTCCATGTGCGCGCGAGCTACTTCGACGAGACTGAAGCCATCATCGACCATCTTGCCCGTGCCGGCATCACGCGAATTGGCGTGTTCTATCAGAACGATGCCTATGGTCAGGCCGGCCTCACCGGCGTGGAACGCGCGCTGAAGAAGCGGAACATGCAGATTGCGGCGAAGGACACGGTTGAACGCAATACGGTCGATGTGTCCAAATCGGTCGCTTCGCTGTCCAAGGCAAACCTGCAGGCCGTGGTCATGATCAGCGCCTACAAGAGCTGCGCTGCATTCATCCGCGCGATGAAACAGGCCGACGCCAACCCGCAATTCTGGAACGTGTCGTTCGTCGGCAGCAAGGCGCTGTCGGACGAACTGGGTCCTGAGGGCCGCGGCGTGCAGATATCCCAGGTCGTTCCGTTTCCCTGGGGCTCCAACTCCGCCGTGGTGAAGGAGTACCAGAAGATCATCTCGCCCGACGGGCAGGACATCTACAACTTCTCCAGCCTGGAGGGCTTCCTCGCGGCCAAGGTGCTGGTCGAAGGCATACGCCGCGCAGGCAGAGACCTTACGCGGGAATCGCTGGTGACAGCCATGGAAAAAATGGGCAAGGTGGATCTGGGCGGCTTCACGGTCAACTACTCTCCAACCAATCGCGAAGGCTCGCGGTTTGTCGATCTCACCATCATCAGCAAGAACGGCAAGTTCATGCGGTAGGCGAAGCTGCGCATCAAATGAAAACGGCCCTTGACGGGCCGTTTTCATTTGCGAATATTCGCACTACCGATGGCGCAGGCTATTTGCGTCGCCACTCCGTCAACCCACCCGGCTTGTCCTCCAGCACAATGCCAGCCGCATCGAGCTGTTTGCGGATCTCATCAGCGCGAGCAAAGTTGCGATCCTTCTTGGCCTGAATGCGTTCCTGGACCAGCGCATCCACATCCAGCTCGCCAGTCGCCGCCTTGCCCTGCACGAACTGCGCTGGCTCATCCTGGAACAGTCCGATGGTCCCACCCAACGCTCTCAGCAAGCCCGCGAGCACGGGGGCCTTGGTGCGGTTCACCTCGTTCTTCAACTCATGCAGCACGGCCAAGGCGATGGGCGTGTTGAAGTCGTCGTCCATGGCCGCCTTGAAATCCGCCGCGTGACCGCGCGTCCAATCCACGTCCACGGCAACCGGCGGCGTGTCCTTCAACGCTGTGTAGAAGCCGAGCAGCGTCGTGCGCGCATCCATCAGCGTGTCCCAGGTGTAGCTGATTTCGCTGCGGTAATGGCCGCGGAGCAGGAAAAAGCGCACCACCTCGCCGCCCTGGATGGGGTCGAGCTTGTTCAGCACTTCGCGCGCCGTGAAGAAGTTGCCCAGTGACTTGGACATCTTCTCGCTGTCGAAATTTAGGAATGCGGCGTGCATCCAGTAGCGAGCCAGCGGCTTGCCGGAAGCGCCCTCGCTTTGGGCGATCTCGTTCTCGTGGTGCGGGAACTGCAGGTCCCAGCCGCCGCCGTGAATGTCCAGCGTCTCACCCAGTTCCGCGGCGCACATGGCCGAGCACTCGATGTGCCAGCCCGGGCGGCCGTCACCGAAGATGGACGGCCACTTGGGCTCGTTGGGCTTCGCGGCCTTCCAGAGGACAAAGTCGAGCGGATCGCGCTTGGCCTGTTCCACGGCGACACGCTCGCCGGCACGCAGGTCATCCAGCGATTTGCCGGACAGCTTGCCGTAGCCCTCGAACTGGCGCACGGCGTAGTACACATCGCCGTTGCTGCCGCGATAGGCAAGGCCCTTCTTTTCCAGGTGGGCGATCAGATCGAGCATGCCCTGCACATGGCGCGTGGCGCGCGGCTCGATGTCGGGGCGGAGCAGCTTCAGGCGATCAAAGTCCTCGTGCATCGCATCGATCATGCGCGCGGTGAGCGACTCCATGGTCTCGTTGTTCTCGCGTGCGCGCTCGATGATCTTGTCGTCGATATCGGTGATGTTGCGGGCGTACTTCACCTCAAAGCCGGACGCGCGCAGCCAGCGCACCACCATGTCGAACACGGTGAAGGTGCGGGCATTGCCGACATGAAAGAAGTCGTAGACCGTGGGACCGCAGACGTAGAGGCGAACCTTTCCGGGTTCGAGCGGCTCGAATCGTTCCTTGCGGCGGGTCAGCGTGTTGTGCAGTGAAAGCATGCGATTTCCTTGGTGGGCACCCCGTGTCGGGCAGGCCGAGCAGCGCGCGCGGCACAGGCATCAGACATTGGGCGGAACATCGGGGGCGGCAGGGGGATCTACCGGAGGCGTTCCGGCAGGGCGCCGTGGCCGGCGCCGGCAGGCGTCAGGCTCTACATCGCGCCGGCAGGCGCGGGGCATTCGGGTGGGGCTGGGAGCCGATCTGCATTGTGATGCGAACGAAGGGTTTGATAGAATGCGTTTGCGAGTAAATTCAATAACTTTCAAAGAATTATACACAATGAGTTCAAGCGCTTTGTGGGTTCGCATCCTTGCTTTGGCCACCACCTGTGCCGTGGTTGCGACACCGCTCGCGTGGGCCGGCCCGCTGGAGGACCGCGCCGAAGCCATCAGTCTGTATCGCGCCGGGAAAATTGATGCGGCCAGCACGAAGATCAATGCCTTCCTCGCCGCTCAGCCAAAGGACCCGCAAGGCCGGTTCGTGAAGGGGCTGATCCTCACCGAGCAGAAGAAGGTCAACGAGGCGATTCAGGTGTTCACCGCTCTGACCGAGGATTTCCCCGAGCTGCCCGAGCCCTACAACAATCTCGCCGTGCTCTACGCGTCGCTCGGCAATTACGACAAGGCCAAAGCCGCGCTGGAGCTGGCCATTCATACCCACCCGAGCTACGCCACCGCTCATGAAAACCTGGGCGACATCTACGCCCAGCTCGCGCGTCGCGCCTATGACAAGGCGCTGCAACTGGACAAGAACAACACGGCGGCACAGACCAAACTGTCCATGGTGAAGGACCTCTTCAGTGCGGGAGGTGGCAAGGCTGCGGCGCCGACACAGGTCGCGGCGGCTACGCAGACGCCTGTCGCACCTGCCACCAAGGCATCGACCCCAAAGGCGGCTGACGTCACGCCACCCAAAGCCGCTACACCGGCCAAAACGGCAGAAGCCAAGCCCGAACCCAAGACCACCCCGGCTTCAGCGGTGGCGAAAGCCGAATCTGCCAAAACTGAACCTGCGAAAGCTTCTGGCGATGCCGAAGGTCAAGTCACCGCTGCGATCAACGCTTGGGCCAAGGCATGGAGCGACAAGAATGTCGCAGGCTACCTCGCGGCCTACGCGCCCGACTTCGATACGCCTGACGGCCTCAAGCGCGCAGCATGGGAACAGCAGCGCAAGGAACGCATCGAGCGCCCAAAATCTATCAGCGTCGAGGTCAAGGTCAACAAGATCACCGTGAGCGGCAATGAGGCCACTGCGTATATTCGCCAGAGCTACAAGTCGGACACGTTGAAATCAAACACCAACAAGACGCTCAAGCTGGTGAAGTCCGGCGACAAGTGGCTCATCCGCCAGGAACGTGCAGGCTGACTCGAACATTTCGCCCGGGCAACGCGGCAGAATGCCGGCAATGAGACGATTTTCCCTGCGAGGCGGCCACGCCGCGACCCGATTCGCGGTGCGCGCGTTGGCACCTCTGCTTGCCCTGACCTTTCCCCTGGCCGTCGCGCAGGACAAGCCGGCTGCTGCCAGTCCACTGTTCGTCAACGCAGTCGAGGCGGCGCTTGTGCGCACGTTCGAGCAGCTCTCGCGCCAGCAGATCGATTCGGCGCTGAAGGAAATCGACACGCTGCTGGAGCGCAATCCGAACTTCCGCCTGGGACACCTGATCAAGGGTGACCTGCTCATGGCCCGTTCCGGCAAGCCGGTGGCGTTCGGCCAGGAGGAGTCCAGCGCGGCGCCCTTCAAGCATGAGGCGCGGGTGCGCCTGGATCGCTATCGCTCCGCGCCGGCGCCGGGGCACTTGCCGGACGCACTCCTTGAGGTCTCATCGCGCCACAAGCATGTGCTGCTGGTCGACACCGAGCGCCATCGCCTTTACGTGTTCGCCAACGAAAACGGCCGGCCCCGTCCCGTCGTCGATTTCTACGTCAGCGCAGGCAAGAAGGGCGACGACAAGGAGCGGGAAGGTGACCAGCGCACGCCGCTGGGCGTGTATCACGTCACCTCTTCCGTGCCGCGCGAGAAGCTCACCGACTTCTACGGATCGGGCGCGTTCCCCATCAACTATCCCAACGCCTGGGACAAGGCCAATGGGCGCAATGGCTCGGGAATCTGGCTCCACGGCACGCCGTCCGACACCTACAGTCGGCCGCCGCGCGCGAGCGACGGTTGCGTTGTGCTGACCAATGAAGACTTTCAGCGCCTCGCATCCTTCGTCGACATCGGCAGCACGCCCGTGGTGCTGACGTCAAAGGTCGAATGGCTGACACCGGAGCGCTGGCAGGCCGAGCGTGCGGCGTTCGCCTCCGCGCTGGAAGCCTGGCGCAAGGATTGGGAAAGTCGCGATGTCGAGCGCTATCTCGAACACTATTCCGAGCGTTTCGTTGCCGACGGCAAGGGCTTCAACGAATGGGCGGAGCGCAAGCGATTTGTCGCGGCTGGCAAGAAACACATCAAGGTGGATATCGAGGTCATCGACGGCTTCGCCTTCCGCCCCACCGAGAGCAGCGCCGCACAGATGGTCGTGACCTATCGCCAGGACTACCGCAGCAACAATCTCAACAACAAGATGAACAAGCGCCAGGTCTGGTCAAAGGAAAACGGCCGCTGGAAGATTCTGTTTGAAACCGCGGCCTGATCGGTCGCACGCGCATCGAAAAGAAAGGAAATGCCATGAACCACACCGCCCTCGCCTTAGGCTCCATGATTCTCTCTGCACTGCTCTCCCTGCCCGCAGTGGCGCAGCAGAAGCCCGCGGACGCAAAAGCCAAGCCCGCCGACGCAAAAGCCTCCAAATCCTCCTGCACACCTCTCAAGGACAAACCCATGGTCAAACTGCATACCAATCTTGGCGTCATCACCATCCAGCTGGACAAGGAAAAAGCACCGATTTCCAGCGAGAACTTCGTCAAGTATGTGGAGGCGGGTTTCTACAACGGCACGATCTTCCACCGTGTCATCAACAATTTCATGATTCAGGGCGGCGGCTTCACCGCCGACATGTCGCAGAAGCCGACGCGCCCCCCGATCCAGAACGAAGCCAAGAACGGCCTCAAGAACGACATCTACACCCTTGCGATGGCACGCACCCCGAGCCCCCATTCCGCCAGCGCCCAGTTCTTCATCAATGTGAAAAACAACGACTTCCTGAACTTTCCGGGTCAGGACGGCTGGGGCTACGCCGTGTTTGGCAAAGTGGTCGAGGGCATGGAGGTGGTCGACAAGATCAAGACCGTGAAAACCGGCGTCAAGGGCGGCATGCCTGATGTGCCCGTGGAGACGGTGACCATCGAAAAGGCCGAGTGCGTTTGAGCGTAGCGCAAGCCTGCCCCATCCGGACGCCCGCCTCGTGACGCATGAGGCGGGCGTTTTGTTTCAAGGCCGATGAATCCAACGCTGTTCATTTCCGATCTTCACCTCTGCCCCTCGCGGCCAGCGGTGAATACCCGATTCCTTCGCTTCCTTAGCGATGAGGCGCCGCAAGCTGAGGCGCTCTACATTCTCGGCGACCTCTTCGAGTACTGGATCGGCGACGACGACAGGGCGAATGGACTCAACGCCGAAGTCGTGAACGCACTGCGCGCACTCAGCGATAAAGGCACGCGGGTGTTCTTCATGCACGGCAATCGCGACTTTCTCATTGGGGGCGAGTTTGCCGAAGTGGCGGGACTGACGCTGCTACCCGACCCAACGGTGCTCGAATTGCACGGACAACGAGTGCTATTGATGCACGGCGACACGCTTTGCACCGACGACACGGACTATCAGCGATTTCGGGTGATGGTACGCGACCCGGCTTGGCAGTCGGCATTCCTTGCCCGGCCATTGGCCGACCGGCGCACCGAGGTCGAAGGAATGCGCCGCCGCAGTGAAGCGTCCAAGCGCGAGAAACCGATGGCGATCATGGATGTGTCGACGCGGGCCGTTGAAGAGGTGTTGCGAATATTCGCGTATCCGCCTTTCTTGATTCATGGACATACGCATCGGCCGGCGCGGCATGCAATTTCAGTCGATGGGAGGGCCTGCACTCGCCTCGTCTTGCCGGACTGGCATGAACAGTCCCAGCCGCATCGTCTGGCGCTGTCCTCCGACCTGATCAGGGCCGAAGATCCGCCTGAATATCCGCAACGCTCTCCAACCCCACCGCGACCCTGACCAAGCCATTGCGAATATTCGCAGATTCGCGCTCCGCCGATGTCAGCCTGCCGTGAGTCGTCGTCGCCGGGTGGCAGATGGTGGTCTTGGTGTCACCCAGGTTGGCGGTGATGGACAGCATGCGCGTGCCATTGATAAGTTTCCAGGCGGCATCGCGACCGCCCTTCACCTCGAACGACACGACCGCACCGCCGGACTTCTGCTGCGACATCGCCAGCGCATGTTGCGGATGTGAGGGCAACCCGGCGTAATGCACGCGCTCGATCCACGGTTGGGCGGATAACCATCGGGCCAGTTCCAGCGCCCGTGCCGATTGAGCATCCATGCGCAGTTGCAGCGTCTCCATGCCCTTGAGACAGATCCAGGCATTGAACGGGCTCAGCACAGGGCCTGCAGTGCGGACGAACTGATACAACGGGCCATCGATGTGTTCCTTGCGCCCCACGATGGCACCCGCCAGCACCCTTCCCTGTCCATCGAGATACTTGGTGGCGGAGTGGATGACCAGGTCTGCGCCCAGCTTGATGGGCTGCTGCAGCGCCGGGGTGCAGAAACAGTTGTCGATGGCGAGCAATGCGCCGGCGTTGTGGGCAAGATCAGCCAACGCGCGGATATCGCAAATCTCTGCCAGCGGGTTGGAAGGCGTTTCGGCAAACAGGAGTCTGGTGTTCGGTCGGAGCGCTGCCTTCCACGCCGCATTGTCAGCCGGGTCCACCCAGGTGGTATCGACGCCAAACCGTTTCAGGATCTGGTTGAAGAGCGGTGTAATGGTGCCGAAGACGCTGCGTGACGACACGATATGGTCGCCAGACTTGAGCAGGCCGAACACGGTGGTGGCGATTGCGGCCATGCCCGTCGACGTCGCGATGGCGCCTTCTCCGCCTTCCAGTGCCGCGAGACGCGACTGGAACATCGCCACCGTGGGATTGGTGAAGCGCGAGTAGATATTGCCCGGCTCCTCCATCGCGAAGCGACGCGCAGCCTCCTCGGCGCTCTTGAACACAAAGCTAGAAGTGAGAACCAGCGCCTCGCTGTGTTCCTGGAAGTCGCTGCGCTGGATGCCTGCCCGGATCGCCAGCGTCTCCGGATCGAAGTCTGCGGGCCCCAAGGTCAGTCGACCGTGCTCAGGCCCAGATCGAGCTGATGCGTGGAATTGCCTTCCTCGCCCTTGGTCTCGCCGTCCTTGCGATTGGCTTCAATGCCTGCAAGGTATTCAGGCGAGACGCCGGTGATGTATTCGCCGTTGAAGCAGGAGGCGTCGAAGCTGCGAATATTCGGATTGCAGGCGCGCACATCCTCGACCAGGTCTTCGAGACTCTGATAGAACACCGCGTCCGCCCCGATGGCCTGGGCGATCTGTGCTGCATCACGTCCGGTCGCAATGAGCTCCCGCCGTGTGGGCATGTCGATGCCATACACGTTGGGAAAGCGCACCGGCGGCGCAGCGGAGGCGAAATAGACGTTCTTCGCGCCACAATCGCGTGCCATCTGCACGATTTCCTTGCTGGTGGTGCCGCGCACGATGGAGTCATCGACCAGCAGCACGTTCTTGCCCTTGAACTCGACGCCGATGGCATTGAGCTTCTGCCGTACGGATTTCTTGCGCTGCTCCTGTCCCGGCATGATGAAGGTGCGCCCGATGTAGCGATTCTTGATGAAGCCTTCGCGGTACGGCACACCAAGAATCTGCGCCACTTCCACCGCGCTGGGGCGGCTGGTGTCGGGGATGGGGATGACGACATCGATGTCGCCCGGCTTCACCTGCTTCTTGATCTGTTCGCCAAGCGACGCCCCCATGCGCGAACGCGTCTCGTAGACCGAGATGCCGTCGATGACGGAGTCCGGACGCGCCAGATACACATACTCGAAGATGCAGGGATTGAGGCTCGGGTTCTCCGCGCACTGGCGGCTGTAGAGGTTTCCGGACTGGTCGATCAGGATGGCTTCACCCGGCGCCACGTCGCGCATCGGCCTGAAGCCCAGCGTGTCCAGCGCCACACTCTCTGAAGCGACCATGAACTCGACGCCGTTCGCGGTTTCGTTCTTCCCGATGATGAGCGGGCGGATGCCGAACGGATCACGGAACGCGAGCAGACCGTAGCCCGCGATCATGGATACGACGGCATACGCACCCTTCACCCGCTTGTGCAGCTTGCTCACGGCCTGGAACACGCTGTCCGGGTCCAGGCGGTGTCCGCGCGCCGCATCGCCCAGCTCATGCGCGAGGATGTTCAGCAGCACTTCGGAATCTGAATTCGTGTTGACGTGGCGACGATCCTCCAGGACCAGCTCGCGCTTCAACTCGTCCGCGTTGACCAGATTGCCGTTGTGGCCCAGCACCACGCCGAACGGCGAATTGACATAGAAGGGTTGGCTCTCGGCCACAGACGCGGCGGAACCCGCCGTTGGATAGCGGCAATGGGCGATGCCCATGTTGCCGGTGAGGTTGCGCATGTCGCGGGTGCGGAACACGTCCCGCACCAAACCGCCGCTTTTGTGCATGTGGAACATGTGACCATCGGAGGTCACGATGCCCGCCGCGTCCTGTCCGCGGTGTTGCAGCACGGTCAGGCCGTCATACAGGAGCTGGTTGACGGGGGACTTGGATACGATGCCGACGATTCCGCACATGGACTTGATTCCTCCGGCAGTGTCGCCGCGTCAGACGCGCGTCTTGCCGAATGTGATTCTTGCCGCCAGGTCGGCCGGCAAGAGTTGTTTGGCCTGCAATGCCGCGCGTTCCAGCCACGGCGACAACATCGACTGCTTCCACAGGGAGGAGGACGGTATGGTGGTCAACCCCGCCACCATGGCCAGCAGCACCAGCACCAGCGCAGCCTTTGCCGTTCCAATCGCGGCACCACCCAGCCTGTCCAAACCACCCAGCCCCAATTTTCTCACGGCACCGGCGATCAGGCTACCGATGAGGCTGAACAACATCAGGACAGCCAGGAAAATCAGCAGCCAGGCCACGACATAGCGCCCCAGCGGTTCCTTCATCCATTCGGCAAGCAGCGCGGCACCGTCAACGGCAAAGCTCTGGGCCAGGATGAACCCCACGACCCAACCGAGGATGTAAACCAGCTCGCGAATGGCGCCCCGGATGAACCCTGCCCCGATGCAGATCAGCACGAAGATCAGCACCGCGTAGTCCAGCGCATTCATGCCAAGGGTTTCCCGCTCGTATCCTGGTCTGCCATCACGGCAGCGGTATGACCTGGCCGTCCACGCCCGCCTTCTTCACCTGAACGAGCGCCTTGTCGGCCTGCTCACGTGTCTTGTAGGGGCCGGCGCGCAGACGGGTCAGTGATCCACTGGCGGTCTTCACGGTTTCGGTGAACACGGGCACTTTGGCCGTCTTCATCTTGGCTTTCAGCGCTGCCAATTTCTCCGCGTCGCTGAACGCGCCCAGCTGGATGGCGAAGCCTTCCGCCTTGTTGGCTGACTTTTCCGATACTTTTTCAGTCTTGGCCGATGCCTTGGTATCAGTCTTTTCAGCCTTTTGCGCGGGTTTGGATTCAGCGACCTTGGCGGTTTGCGCCGATTTGTCCGCAGACTTCTCAGCCGGCTTTTCGGCCACTTTTGCGGCCACCCTTTCGGCCGGCTTGTCGACCGCTTTATCAGCAGCCTTCTCAGTCGGCTTCTGCGGGGCTTTCGCGCTGTCCTTGTCCGCCGGTTTGTCGACTGCGGCGGCAGTGGCAGCAGGCGTGGCCGGCGCATCCGCTGCCGCGGTCTTGGCGGCGTCTGGTGCCTCCACGGCTGGCTTTGCCGTCTCTGGCGCGGGTGCAGGAAGCGGCGGCAGCCCTTCCTTGGCCGGAATGCTGAGCGGCAGATCCTTGCTGACCTTGCGCGGCTCGGAGTCCAGCACCATCGGGATGATCACCACCGCAAGCACCGCGAGCGTGATGGCACCGATGAGGCGGTGACGACCGCGCCGCTTCACTTCCAGGGATTCGGGGGTGGGCAGACGGGCGTCGGACATGGGGAGGAATCGTTGACGGAAGGCGTGATGAAGATGACTCAGGCAGTTGGCCGTTTCACGTCGAGCGCGGCCATGGCCTCGGCGACGGTGTGAAACGAGCCGAAGACCAAAATTCTATCATTCGGAGTGGCGCCCGCCCGGGCGGCATGCAACGCACCGGCCACGTTCACATGCGCGCTGATGGCAGCAGATGCAACGCCTGCGCGCGCGACCACCTCCGCCAGCGCCGCGCCGGACATGCCGCGATCACCGCCCAGGCCCGCGACATGCCAGTGGTCGATCCGATGACGCACGATATCGACGACCTGCGCGGCATCCTTGTCCTTCAGCATGGCGAACACGGCCAAAGTCCGTTCGAAGAATCCCATGGTGCCGAGCGCGTCTTCCAGCACGCGGGCCGCATGCGGATTGTGGGCCACATCCATGACGATCACCGGCCGCCCGGGCAGAACCTGCAAGCGACCCGGCAGCTCAACCTCCAGCAGCCCGCGACGCACATCGCCTTGCGTGACCGGCAGCTGATCCTGCAGCTCCGCCAGCGCAGCAAGCACGCCTGATGCATTGGCCAACTGATAGGGGCCGCGCAACGCCGGAATGGGCAGCGCATGGCGCTTGCCGCGCGGGCCGTGGAATTGCCACTGCTGCGTCTGATGCTCGAAGCCGAAGTCGCGGCCACGCACGAGGAGACGCGCACCGATTCCGGCGGCATGCTTCACCACGGTGTCTGGCGGATCAGTTTCGCCGTATATCGCCGGCTGGCCCGGCCGGAAGATATGTGCCTTCTCGAAGCCGATGGCCTCGCGATCAGGACCGAGGTACTCCATGTGGTCCAGATCGACACTGACCAGGATGGCGCAGTCGGCATCGACGATGTTCACCGCGTCGAGCCGTCCACCAAGCCCGACTTCGAGCACCGCAACCTCCACGCCGTGCGATGCGAATATTCGCAATGCGGCCAGCGTGCCGAACTCGAAGTACGTCAGCGCGACACCTGCCTCGCGGCGCGCGTTCTCGACCGCCGCAAAGGCCTCGCAATGCGCGCTGTCGGGCAGTTCGGTCAGACCGATGCGGACGCGTTCCCGATAGTGGAGCAGGTGCGGCGAGGTGTAGCAACCCACCTTGTATCCCGCGCAGTGCAGGATGCGCTCCAGCATGGCGCAGGTTGAGCCCTTGCCGTTGGTTCCGCCGACGATGATGTTGACCGGCGCGCGTGGACACGCAGGCGCCATGTGCTGCCACACCGCACGCACCCGGTCCAGGCCCATGGCGATGGTGCTGGGATGCTGGGCGGTGATGTAGTCCAGCCAGCCATCGAGCGTCGCTGGCAGGGCCGTCCCGGTCATGCGATCTGGGGTGCGGGTTCGCGGGCCAAGAGGCTCACCAATTCGGGCAGTTTCCTGCGCATCTGGCGGCGATCGACGATGAGATCAATAGCGCCCTTCTCCAGCAGGAACTCTGCCCGCTGAAAGCCTTCCGGGAGCGTCTCGCGCACGGTTTGCTCGATCACACGCGGACCGGCAAATCCGATGAGGGCACCAGGCTCGGCGATGACCACGTCGCCCAGCATGGCGAAGCTGGCCGACACGCCGCCCATGGTCGGATCGGTGAGCACGGAGATGAACGGAAGGCGGGACTGCGACAGCTGATGCAATGTTGCCGTGGTCTTGGCCATCTGCATGAGCGACAGCAACCCTTCCTGCATGCGCGCGCCACCGGTGGCGGTAAAGCACACGAAGGGCAACTTCTCGTCATGGCAGGCTTCAACTGCACGCGCGAAACGCTCGCCCACTACCGACCCCATCGAGCCGCCGAGAAACTGGAACTCGAACGCGGCTGCGATCATCGGCACGCCGTTGACGGTTCCCTGCATCACGACCAGGGCATCCGTCTCGCCCGTGGCTTTCTCCGCATCCGTGAGGCGGTCGGGATACTTCTTCGTGTCCTTGAACTTGAGACTGTCGATCGGCACGACCTCCGAGCCGATCTCGGCGCGGCCATCCGCATCGAACAGAAGATCAAGTCGTTGCCTCGCGGTAATGCGATTGTGGAAGCTGCACTTGGGGCAGACGTGCTGGTTGCTTTCCAGGTCGGTGAAATAGAGCACCGCCTCGCATGACGGGCACTTGCTCCACAAGCCCTCGGGAACGGCCTTGCGCGTCGCATTGGCGTCACGCTTGATCTTCGGTGGCAGAAGTTTCTTGTACCAGCTCATGAGGTCCTCTCTCGCCTTGCTGTGCAGCGTTCATGGAGCCGATCAGGCGGCTCTCTTGTGATGTGTTCAGGCCTTGCTTTCGTCCATCGCCCGGCGAAATCCCGCAGCGATGTCGTGCACGCGGCTCACCAGCGAATCTGCACTACCTGTCTCGCCTTCCTGCACCAGTCGACTGCCCACCACGACGGCATCGGCAAAGCCAGCGACGCGGGCGGCGGTCTCGGCATCGCGAATGCCGAAGCCCACGCCCACCGGCAGCTCGGTGTGCTTGCGGATGCGGGCCAGCGCGGCCTGGACATCGGCGGTATCGATATGCGCGGCACCGGTCACACCCTTCAACGAGACGTAGTAGATGTAGCCGCTGGCCAGCGATGCCACCTTGGCGATGCGCGCATCCGACGACGTCGGGGACAGCAGGAAAATGAGATCCAGTTTCTGTTCACGCAGGAGCGTCGCAAAGTCACCGCACTCTTCCGGCGGATAGTCCACGACGAGCACGCCATCCACCCCGGCGGCGGCGGCTTCGGTTGCGAATATTCGCGTGCCCATGCGCTCGATCGGGTTGGCATAGCCCATCAACACCACGGGCGTGGTCGTGTCGGTCTTGCGAAACTCGCGGACCATGGCGAGGACGTCGCCCAGACCCACGCCCAGCTTGAGCGCGCGTTCGCTGGAGCGCTGGATCACGGGGCCATCAGCCATCGGATCGGAAAACGGCACGCCCAGCTCGATCACGTCCGCGCCGGCCTTCACCAGCGCATGCATCATCGGCACGGTCGTCTCGCGACCCGGATCGCCTGCGGTGATGAAGGGAATGAGTGCCTTGCGTCCGGCCGAACGAAGCCGCGAGAACGCGGCGGGAATACGCGACATGGTCAGGCCTTCTGGCAGCTGGGACGGCAATAGAACTGCAGACCGGACTGCTCGGCCACGGTGGCCATGTCCTTGTCGCCGCGCCCGGAGAGATTCACCAGCAGGGCCGTGTCCTTCGACATGCCCGGTGCCATCTTGATGGCCTGCGCCACCGCATGGCTGGATTCGAGCGCCGGGATGATGCCCTCGGTGCGGCACAAGCGATGAAATGCCGCCAGCGCCTCGTCATCCGTGACGGCCACGTATTCGGCGCGGCCCGAGTCCTTCAGCCACGCATGTTCCGGCCCCACGCCGGGATAGTCGAGGCCTGCGGAGATCGAGTGCGTCTCTATGATCTGGCCATTCGCATCCTGCATGAGATAGGTGCGGTTGCCGTGCAAGACACCGGGGCGACCGGCCGACAGCGAGGCGGCGTGCTGCCCGCTTGCGATGCCTTTGCCGCCTGCTTCAACGCCGATGAGACGCACGCCGTCATGCACGATGTAGTCGTAGAAGATGCCCATGGCATTCGAGCCGCCGCCGACGCACGCCAGCACGGCGTCAGGCTGACGACCGATCATTTCGGGCATCTGGGTGAGGCATTCCTTCCCCACCACGGAGTTGAAGTCGCGGACCATCATCGGATAGGGATGCGGGCCGGCCACGGTGCCGATGATGTAAAAGGTGGATTCGACATTGGTCACCCAGTCGCGCATCGCTTCATTCAATGCATCCTTGAGTGTCTTCGATCCGCTTTCTACCGGCACGACAGTCGCGCCGAGCAGCTTCATGCGGTAGACGTTCTGCGCCTGGCGTTTCACGTCCTCGCTGCCCATGTAGACCACGCATTCGAGGCCGTAGCGCGCGGCGACGGTCGCTGAAGCGACGCCATGCTGACCGGCGCCCGTCTCTGCGATGACCCGCTTCTTGCCCAGACGCCGGGCCAGCAATGCCTGCCCGACGGTGTTGTTGACCTTGTGCGCGCCGGTGTGGTTCAGGTCTTCGCGCTTCAGATAGATCTGTGCGCCGCCCAACTCATCCGACAGGCGCTTAGCGTGATAGATCGGGCTGGGACGACCGACGTAATGCTTGAGTTCGCGCTGGAATTCCTCGACGAAGGCCGGATCATGACGCGCGCTTTCGTACGCGATCTTCAATTGGTCCAGCGCGGCTTGCAGCGTTTCCGCGACAAAGGTGCCGCCGTACGGTCCGAAATGCCCGCTTGCATCGGGCAGGTCATACATCTGCATGTTGCGCCTCGTGAATGAACGCCTTCAGTTTTTCGGGGTCCTTGATGCCCGGCGCCGATTCGACGCCGCTGGACACATCCACCGCCACCGGACGCACGGCGCGAATGCCGTCCGCCACGTTTTCCGGACTCAGTCCGCCCGACAGGATCACCGGCTTTGCCAGCCCTTTCGGCACCCGTGCCCAGTCGAATCGCTGGCCCGTGCCGCCCCAGGCACCCGCGACATGAGCGTCCAACAGCAGCCCGGCCGACTGGTGAAATTCAGCCGCACATTTTACCAAATCGACCCCGGGCGCCATGCGCACGGCCTTGATGTACCGCCGGCCATAGCCCGAACATGCCTCCGGCGCCTCATCTCCATGGAACTGAAGGAGGTCCAGCGGAACGACCTCTGCGGCTTCGCGAATATTCGCGGGGCTGGCGTTGACGAAAAGCCCGACCACGCTGATGAAGGCCGGCAGGGCTGCCGCGATCCGGGCGGCCGCTTGAGGCGTCACCGCACGCGGCGACCCCGGATGAAAGACGAAGCCAACGGCGTGCGCGCCGAGCTCGGCCGCCAGCAAGGCGTCTTCAACCCGGGTGATGCCACAGATTTTGATGCGCACGTTCACGCCGGCTTGGACCGCGGTCCGACTTGGGAATTCAGCATGACCAGGGGATTCGCGGACGAATGGATGGAAGTGACCATCCCGCATCATAGTCGACTGCACTGAGATACAACCCGTCAGGTGCGAACGTGGGCGCGGCCAGCGCACGATCGCGGGCGCGCAGAATCTCGCCCATCCAGTCCACGTCCTGGCGGCCGCAGCCGACATAGACCAGGCTGCCCACGAGGTTGCGCACCATGTGATGCAGGAATGCATTGGCCCGGAAATCGAGCCGGATGATCTGTCCCGCACGAACCACGCTGATTGACGCCATTACTCTCACCGGGGACTTCGCCTGGCACTCGGATGAGCGGAAGGTGGTGAAGTCATGCTCCCCAACCAGCATGTCGGCAGCCGCCTGCATGCGCGCTTCGTCCAGCGGCGAGTGGAACCAGCCCATGCGCCCCTGAAAGACGCCCGGGCCCACCGCATCATTGAGCAGCCAGTATTGATAGCTGCGTGAGCGGGCCGAGAATCGGGCGTGAAAGTCGCTTGCCACCTGAGTCGCCCACAGCACGCGAATATTCGCAGGGAGAAAACGGTTCGTGCCGCGCACCCAGGCATTGGCATCGCGTTCCACCGGCGCATCGAAGTGCACCACCTGATGCAGCGCATGCACCCCCGCATCCGTGCGGCCAGCCGCCACCACGGCAATCGGCGCGTCGGCCAGTTGGGTCAACGCCGATTCGACGTGATCCTGAATGGCGCCACCCTGTGGCTGCGTCTGCCAGCCACGATAGTTGCTGCCGTCGTATTCAATGCCCAGCGCAATGCGCATGGTTGGACCCTCAACCTCGTTGGTCATGCGAAGCGCCCCGCCACCCTCAGGTTCGCTGCCCATGATGTGCTGTCTGGCCCCCTGAAATGACAAAGGCGCGGCATGCCGCGCCTTTGTCCTTGCATCAAACCAATCAGAGCGAAGACATCAATGCCTGGGCTTCCTGCTTCTGGGCTGCGGTGCCTTCCCGCATCACTTCCTGCAGGATTTCCTTGGCACCATCCTTGTCACCGATCTCCACGTAGGCGCGCGCAAGTTCGAGCTTGGTGGAGGACGCGTCACCGCTGCCTGCAGGGGCCGCATCAGCGCCAGTGGCCGGGCCGGCATCCAGATCAAGGCTGATGTCCCCGAGGTTGAATGCAGCCGTCTTTTCGTTCTCGGGCGTTGATGCGACCGGCGTGGTCTTGTCGCTGCCACTGTCCAGCGAAAGGGATGACAGATCGAAGTCGAATCCTGCGTCGGCAGCAGCCGGGGCGGCCGCAGCCGGCGCGCTGGGCGCGGCGACCGTCTTGTCGAGATCGAGATCGAAGTCCAGCCCGCTACCCGCATCCGCGGCAGGTGCTGCAGCCGGGGCAACCGAATCCGGGCCGCTCAGGTTCAGGTCAAAACCCAGATCGATATCAGGCTGGGTGGACGGCGTATCGAGCGGCACATCAACCGTGGGCTTGGGCGCTTCGGAATTGAAGCCCAGATCAAAGTCGAGATCAGGCGGCGTACCGGCTGCAGCGGCGCCAGCGCCTGCTGCTGCGGCAGGCATGGTCGCCGTCGAGCCAAAGTCCTGCGACGCAAAACCGGCGTAGAGCGAATTCGACGGATCGAGCTGCGCACCCATGGCCGCCGCACGCGCCCATGCCGGGCTGGTTTCGCCTGCGGTGTCCTTGAATTCCCGAGCCAGCGTTTCAAAGGCCTGGACAGACTTGCGGGTGTGATAGATCTCGAGCAGCTTCAGGGTGATTTCATGGCGGCTCTTGTCGCGGCCCATCGCCTCCTTCAGGATTTCCTCGGCCTGGGCGTCGCGGCCATAGGCGATGTAAACCTCGGCTTCAGCAACCGGATCGACTTCATCCGTATCGATCGTGCCCGAACCCTGCTTGTCAAAGTCGGTAAGGAAAGAGCTGTTGCCGGTATCGATCAGACCACCTGCGGCCTTGCCCGACGTGGTCGTCGGCGGCTTGAGATCGCTGGGGAGGATGCTCGATGCCGCAGAGGTGAACGGTCCGCCGGTATTTGAGGCCTTGGCCTTGCGCTTGCGGGCGAACAGGAATCCACCGACACCCAGTACCAGCGCACCAATTCCACCGCCGATCAGCGCCAGGTTCTCCATGATCATGTCCATGATCGTGGGCTCGGGCGGCGGCGGCGGGGGGGCAGCCTTGGGCTTGGCCGGGGCAGGCTTCGGCTTGTCAGCCGGCTTGGCCTCTTCGGACTTGGGCGGTTCGGCAGGCTTGGCTGCATCCGCCGGCTTGGCAGGGTCGGCAGGCTTGGCTGCGTCCGTCTTGGCGGGCTCAACCTTGGCCGGTTCAGGTGCCTTTGCCGGTTCAGCGGGTTTGGCAGGTGTGACCTGTGCGACTTTGGTGTCTGCGGGCTTGGCCGGTTCGGGCGCTTTCTTCTCATCGGCCTTGGCTACGGGCTTTGCTGCCTCGCCAGGCTTGCCGGGCGGTGTGATGCCCTTCAGCTCCATCAGCTTGCGCATGTCTGCGATCTGCTTTTCCAGATCGGCCACGCGTGACTTCGCTTCCTTCAGGGCACCTTCACGGGCCGTCGCTTCTTCCTTCAAGGCGTTGATCTGATCCTGCGCCGCCTTGGAGCCGGCCGCCCCGGTGGCCGCACCCGCAGGTGCATCCGCTTTGGCGATCTTCAGCACATCCTTGGACGGCGCACCAGTCGGCGCACCCGGCGTGGCGGTCGCGATCTTTCCGCTGGCCTGATTGGCCGGCGCGCTGCTGGGCGTGGAGGAGGCCACGGCGCCGGCAACCGATTCACGATAGTTTTTCCAATTCTCGACCTGAACCCGGATTTCCTTCTTGGCGTCCGAATTGGAGATCTTGGCAACGTTGTCCTGGGTCGGCACGCGCAGAATCTGTCCGGCCTTGAGGCGGTTCATGTTGCTGTCGATGAACGCCGCCTGATTCTCGCGATACAGCGCGACCAGCATCTGTTCCAGGCTGACCGTTTCTGGCTTGACCTCGCTGGCGATTTTGTTGAGCGTGTCGCCCTTCTTCACCTCATAGGTGTCCGGTGCAGCAGGCGCAGCCTTCGCGGGTGTTGCCGGTGCCGCAGCGGAAACGCTGGGCTTCACCGGATCGACGGCCTTGGGCGGTGCCACCGTTGCCACCTGCGGCGAGGACGGTGCAGCCGTAGTCGCGGCAGCGGGCGCGGAGGCGGCCACTGGCGGGCGGGCATCGGTGAATCCGGGCGGATCCAGCAGAATCGGATACTCGCGAAGCAGCTTGCCGGCAGGCCAGGTCAACTCGACCAATACATCCAGGAACGGCTCGTTGATCGGGCCGACTGTGGTGACCTTGAGGATGGGCGTGCCATTGGCACGGCGCTCGGGCGTGAAACGGATCTGACGCAGCGCGGACGAGTACTCGATGCGCGCCTCGCGGTAGGCATCGGGACTGGCAACACGTGCATTGAGGGATTCGAATTCGCCGGGCTGAAGCGAGACAAGCTCGATCTCGGCCTGGAGCGGTTGCCCCAATGCCGACGTGACCGACAGTTTGCCAAGTCCAGCAGCGTGCAGGGCGCCGGACCAAGCCGCCGATACGAGCAGGACCCCCCCCACGATTCGCTTGATTGTTTTCGCAGAACGAATCATTCGCGCTCCAAGCCTGTAATCATCTGACAAAGTAAAATAACATCAAGCAGTTATTGTTGCAACCTCAAACGCTTTCTCACGTTACCCCGAGAAAAATCCCTGAGACCACCCCAATACCGCTTCAGCTTTTCCCGCTAGCCGTTGCGAATCAATTGGTTAGCTCCCGTTCAGGCCTTGTTGAGCAGGATTCTGAGCATACGCCGCAGCGGCTCGGCAGCACCCCACAACAACTGATCGCCAACGGTGAACGCCGACAGGTACTCGCCGCCCATGGGCAGCTTGCGCAGCCTGCCGATGGGCACTTCAAGGGTGCCGGTGACGCGCGTCGGCGTCAATTCGCGGACCGTGTCTTCCTTGCGATTGGGAATCAGACGCACCCAGTCGTTGGCCCCGGCGATGATCTGTTCGATTTCTGCCAGCGGCACATCCCGCTTCAGCTTGATGGTGAGCGCCAGGCTGTGGCAACGCATCGCGCCAATGCGGACACAGATGCCGTCGACAGGCACGGTTTCCGGCGCGAGTCCGAGAATCTTGTTGGTTTCGGCCATGGCCTTCCATTCCTCGCGGCTCTGACCGTTCCCGAGGTCGGAGTCGATCCATGGAATCAGGCTACCCGCCAGCGGCACTCCGAAGTTCTGCTTGGGAAATGTTTCGTCGCGCAGAATGCCGGCCACTTCGCGGTCGATGTCCAGAATGGCGGATGCCGGATCATCGAGCAGCTTCTTCGACACCGCATGCAGCTCGCCCATTTGCGCGAGCAGCTCGCGCATGTTGGCAGCGCCCGCCCCGCTGGCCGCTTGATAGGTCATGGCCGTGACCCACTCCACCAGTCCGGCCTTGAAGAGACCGTCGGTCGCCATGAGCATGATGCTATTCGTGCAGTTGCCGCCGATGAAGTCCTTCTTGCCATCGGCCAGCGCCTTCTCGATCACCGGCATGTTGACCGGGTCGAGGATGATCACCGCGTGATCCGCCATGCGCAGCGCCGAGGCAGCGTCGATCCAGTACCCGTTCCAGCCTGCTTCGCGGAGCTTCGGAAAGACCGCCTTGGTGTAGTCGCCACCTTGGCAGGTGATCACCACATCCATGGCCTTCAAGGCATTCACATCGTTGCCATCCAGCAGCGGCGCGCCCTTGGCTTCAGCCGGGCCCTTGCCGCCTGCCGCAGATGTCGATAAAAACACCGGATCGATCAGGGCGAAATCCCCCTCCGCCCGCATGCGCTCCATGAGCACCGATCCCACCATCCCGCGCCAACCCACCATTCCGACTTTCAACATGATTTATCCCGATTCAGTTCTTTGCGAATATTCGCAGGCGGTTGCCTGCGCTTCATGAATTCAAAGAGCGGCCAATACCGCAGCGCCCATTTCCGAGGTCGAACATTTTCGTTCCCCGGGTTTGGCGATGTCCGCAGTTCGCAAGCCCTGCTGCAGCGCTTTGCGTACCGCGCCCTCCACACGATCCGCCTCGGCCTTCAGGTTGAAGGTGTAGCGCAGCATCATGGCGAGCGACAAGATTTGCGCCAATGGATTGGCGATGCCCTTGCCCGCGATGTCCGGTGCGGAACCGTGGATGGGCTCGTACAGCCCCTTGCCGTTCGCATCGAGTGACGCGGAAGGCAGCATGCCGATCGAGCCGGTCAGCATGGAGGCCTCGTCGGACAGGATGTCGCCGAACATGTTGCCGGTGACCATCACGTCAAACTGTTTGGGATTGCGGATGAGCTGCATGGCCGCGTTGTCGACCAGGATGTGGCTCAACTCCACGTCCGGGTACTCGGCTTTGATCTCTTCAGCAATATCGCGCCAGAGCTGAGTGCATTCCAGCACATTCATCTTGTCCACCGACATCAGCTTCTTGCCGCGCTGGCGCGCCGTCTTGAACCCCACATGAAGGATGCGACGGATCTGAGCCTCGGTGTAATGCATGGTGTTGAAACCGATGCGCGACCCCGCTTCACCCGTGATGCCGCGCGGCTCGCCGAAGTAGATGTCGCCCGTGAGTTCTCGAATGATCATGAGATCCAGACCGGCCACCACTTCGGGTTTCAACGTCGAGGCATCGGCCAGTTCGGGAAACACCACGGCCGGGCGCAGGTTCGCAAAGAAGTCACATTCCTTCCTCAGGCCCAGGATGGCTTTCTCCGGACGCTTCTCCCGCGGCAGCTTGTCGTACTGCGGGCCGCCCACGGAGCCGAACAACACGGCATCCGCCTCCTGCGCCAGCTTCAGCGTGGCAGCGGGCAGCGGATCGCCGTGCGCGTCGTAGGCGGCGCCGCCGACCAGCGCGCTTTCGGTTTCCACCTTGAGTCCGTCCTTGCGCAAGGCGTCCAGCACCTTGACGGCTTCCGCCATGATTTCGGGACCGATGCCGTCACCGGGAAGGAGAGCGATCTTCATGATGTTCTCATTGGAAAAATGATCCTGTCATTCCCGCGAAAGCGGGAATCCAGTGACTGCTTCTTGGATTCCCGCCGGGTTTTGCAACCCTGGCGGGCGACGATCCCTAGGTAAAAATCCAGGGCTCGGTCTGTTTGCGTTTGTCTTCGTATGCGCGGATCTTGTCCGCGTGATTGAGCGTGAGGCCGATCTCGTCCAGCCCATTCAGCAGGCAGTGCTTGCGGAAGGGATCGATCTCGAACTTCATGTTTTCACCAGCCGGTGTGGTGACCACCTGGTTGGCGAGATCCACCTTGAGCTGGTAGCCCGCGGACATGTAAGACTCGGGCAGCACCTCATGGAACAGCTTGTCCACCTGCTCTTCTGTTAGAACGATGGGCAGGAAGCCGTTCTTGAATGAATTGTTGAAGAAGATGTCCGCGAACGACGGCGCGATGACGCAGCGGAACCCGTAATCCTGCAGCGCCCAGGGCGCATGTTCGCGCGACGAACCGCAGCCGAAATTCTTCCTCGCCAGCAGAATCGACGCGCCCTTGTAGCGCGGCTCGTTCAACACGAAGTTCGGGTTCAGCGGACGCTTCGAGTTGTCCATGCCCGGCTGGCCCATGTCCATGTAGCGCCACTCGTCGAACAGATTGGGACCGAAGCCCGAGCGCTTGATGGACTTGAGGAATTGCTTGGGGATGATCGCGTCCGTGTCTACGTTGGCACGATCGAGGGGCACCACCAGCCCGGAATGAACAGTGAAAGCTTGCACGTTACTTGGCCTTTTCGGCGGCCTTCTCGATGGCCTCGCCGCCCTTCTTGATGTCCTTGCCGACGCCTTCAATGGTGTTGCAGCCGGACAGGACCAGCAAAAGGGTTGCGGAAAGAATCACTGACACGATTCGCTTCATGGTTTTCTCCTAGAGCTGACGAATGTCCACAAAGTGACCGGCGATGCCGGCGGCGGCGGCCATGGCCGGACTGACAAGATGCGTGCGGCCACCCGGACCCTGGCGGCCTTCGAAGTTTCGATTAGACGTCGACGCGCAACGTTCGCCCGGCGACAGCTTGTCCTCGTTCATGCCGAGGCACATGGAGCAGCCCGGTTCGCGCCATTCAAATCCGGCCGCCTTGAAAATCTGGTCCAGGCCTTCCTGCTCGGCCTGCGCCTTCACCAGGCCGGAGCCGGGCACGACCATAGCCAGCTTCACGTTATCCGCCTTGCGCCGGCCCTTTACCACGCTCGCTGCAGCGCGCAGATCCTCGATGCGGGAGTTGGTGCATGAGCCGATGAACACCTTGTCAATGCGAATATTCGCAATGGGTGTCTTGGGTGTGAGCCCCATGTATTGCAGCGCGCGGGCCATGGCCTCGCGGCGCACTGCATCCTGCTCGGCATCGGGATCGGGCACCACGTCATCAATGGTGGTGACCATTTCGGGCGACGTGCCCCAGGTCACCTGCGGTCGCAGGGATGAGGCATCGAGCTCGACCACGCGGTCGAATTTGGCTCCCTCATCCGAGCGCAATGTCCGCCAGTACTGGACCGCCTTGTCCCAATCCGCACCGCGCGGGGCGAAGGGGCGGCCCTGAATGTAGGCAATCGTGGTGTCGTCCACAGCCACCATGCCGGCTCGTGCGCCCGCCTCGATGGCCATGTTGCACACAGTCATGCGGCCTTCCATGCTGAGCGACTGGATGGCGGGCCCGGCAAATTCGATGGCGTAGCCCGTACCGCCGGCCGTGCCGATCTTGCCGATGATGGCGAGCACGATGTCCTTGGCGGTGAGTCCACGCGCCAGCGTGCCGCCGACGTGAATGAGCATCGATTTGGATTTCTTGGCGACCAGCGTCTGGGTGGCCATGACATGCTCGACTTCACTCGTGCCGATGCCGAAGGCCAGCGCGGCAAACGCGCCATGCGTGCTGGTGTGGGAGTCTCCGCACACCACCGTCATGCCGGGCAGTGTTGCGCCCTGCTCCGGCCCGATGACATGCACGATGCCCTGGCGATGATCCTGCATCGGGAAATACTGTTGCACACCATGCTTGCGAATATTCGCGTCCAGCGTTTCAACCTGAAGACGGGACACCGGGTCCGGAATGCCAAGCGCCTTGTCCGTGGTCGGCGTGTTGTGATCCGCCGTGGCCAGGATGGAATTCAATCGCCAGACCTTGCGGCCGGCCAGTTCCAGGCCTTCGAAGGCTTGCGGGCTGGTCACCTCATGCACGAGGTGACGGTCAATGTAGATGAGCGCCGTCCCATCGTCCTCAGTATGGACGACGTGGGAGTTCCACAGCTTGTCGTATAGGGTCTGGGCAGTCATGGTTGCAGTGCAACAATCGAGTTGAATTCTAACCCGGTTGGCGGTTCAGCACGTCAGGGCGAAGAAGAATTAGCGCGAGCCCCGCCAGGGCAAGCGCGGAGGACACAGTGAATGTCCATCCGGCGCCCCAGGCCTGCCAGGTCCAGCCGGACAACATGCCGCCCACGGCGCCGCCCAGACCGAAGGACAGGGAGGTGTACAACGCCTGTCCCCGTGCCTTCAGCCGGCCTTTGAAGTTGGCATGCAGGACGGCGAGCGCGGTCGCGTGGTAGGTGCCGAAAGAAAACATGTGCAAGGCCTGGGCAAATACTTGCAGGGCAAGTACCGAGGGCATCCACGCCACGATGAGAAAGCGCACGACGGTCAGCCCGAAGGACAGCAGCCAGAGATGATAGAGCGAGAACCGGCCGAATATTCGCGGGAGAAACAGAAAGATGATGATCTCCGCCACCACACCAACTGACCACAGCACGCCGACCGTGGCCTTGGAAAAGCCCTGCTCCACCATGTAGATCGAGTAGAACACGAAGGACGCACCCTGGCTCGCGATCATGAGGAAGCAAGCGAGGAAAAACAGTCCAACGCCCGGACGACGCAGCACGTCACCGATGGGCACCGCGTCATGCTCATGCGGAGGCGTGATGCGCTCGGGAACGATGAAGGCGCAAGCGAGTGTCACAAGCATGAGGGCCAGCACCAGCCACAGCAGCCAGTCGATGGGCACGAAGTCCAGCCACCAGCCCGCTGCGCTCACCGCGACGATGAAGCCCACCGAACCCCAGAGGCGGATGCGCCCATAGCGGGCCGCATCGCCCTCGAGATAGCTCATCGTCGTCGCCTCGAAGATCGGCATCGCGGCGGACCAGAACGCGCACATCACCACGATCACGACAAAGAGCTGCCAGAAGCCGGTGGCGAAGAACAGTGCGGAGAACGCAAAGATGGCGATGGAAAACGTCACGCGGATGATGTTGAGATGCGCGCCAGTGTGATCCGAGAGCCAGGCCCAGACGTTGGGCATGACCACGCGCACGACATTCAATAGCGACATCAGGATGCCGATCTCGGCCGGACTGAAGCCCCGCTTGTCGAGGTATAGGCTGAAGTAGGTCGCAAATACGCCGATGAAGGCGAAATAGGCGAAGTAGAAGGACGCGAGCGCCCGGGCGGGGACCATGTGATGCGTGAGGAGAGAGGGGTGAGGCGTGAGGCGGAATCCCACCCGGCGCAAGTGTCGTCTCAGGCCTCTTCGGGATCGGGATTGTCGACCGCCTTGCCAGCCTTGGCCGCGTACAGTTGCGCAAGGACGGCAGCGGGCGCCTGCGCTGGCACGCGTGGCGTCGTCACCTTCACGTCCGCGTTCTGGGCGCGATGCCGCAGCGCGTGATCCAGCAGGACAATGGCCAGCAGCGCCTCGGCGATCGGCGTTGCGCGGATGCCGACGCACGGATCATGGCGCCCATGCGTGTTGATCACCACCGGATCGCCCTGCAGATCGACCGTGTGGCGATCCAGCCGGATGCTTGAAGTTGGCTTGATGGCAATGGACACCGTGATGTCCTGGCCCGTCGAGATGCCGCCGAGAATGCCACCCGCGTTATTGCTGGCGAAACCCTGGGGCGTGATCTCGTCGGAATGCTGCGTGCCCAGTTGTTCGATGCTCGCGAAGCCCGCGCCGATTTCCACGCCCTTCACCGCGTTCAACCCCATCATGGCGTGGGCGATGTCGGCATCGAGGCGGTCATACAGCGGCTCACCCCAGCCCGCCGGCACGCCGGATGCGACGACATTGATGCGCGCACCACAGCTCTCGCCGGATTTGCGCAGGCGGTCCATGAACGCTTCCAGATGCGGCACCACCGCATTGTCCGGTGCGAAGAAGGGATTGGTGTTCACGTCCTCCCAGCGCTGGAAGGCGATGTTCTCGCTGCCCAGTTGCGCGAGATAGCCGCGAATCTGCACTGCAAATATTCGCGAAAGCACGAGCTTGGCGATGGCACCGGCGGCGACGGTGGGCGCAGTCAGCCGCGCAGAGGAACGTCCACCGCCGCGATGATCGCGAATGCCGTATTTCTGCAGATAGGTGTAGTCCGCGTGGCCGGGACGAAAGCTCTGCGCGATGTTGCCGTAGTCCTTGCTGCGCTGGTCTTCATTGCGGATGAGAAGACCGATGGGCGTACCAGTGGTCTTGCCTTCGAACACACCGGACAGGATCTCCACCTTGTCCTCTTCGCGGCGCTGGGTCACATGGCGCGAGGTGCCGGGCTTCCTGCGATCCAGCTCGACCTGAATGTCCTCGACGGTAAGCGGAATGCCCGGCGGGCAGCCATCGACCACACAGCCGATGGCCGGGCCGTGGGATTCGCCAAAGTTGGTGACGGTGAAAAGCGTGCCAAGAGTGCTGCCGGACATGGGGATGATCGCGAAGCGCGGAGGAGACGGAAAGTAGCGGGCAGTTTATCACCCGCGGTCGTGGCTTCCGGTCTCCGGCGGTGAGCCAAACCCTGACTGCAACAGCGCCGCACGCAGGCGGAGCACCTGCTCCAGCGTGCCCAGCTTCACGTTCAGGCTCGACAACCGATGCGCGGGCGGCGTGCCGCGCTGGTCGGGAAACTTCTTGAGGAAGCGTTCGTTGTAACGCTGCCAGATGGCGTCGTAGCGGCCGGTGGAATCGTGCACCAGGAGCAGATCAGTTGGCACCGCAAGGCGGAAGCCCGCCCGCGCCGCACGATGGGAGAAATCGATGTCGTAAAGATGAAACCCATCAAAGATGTCGGCGTCGAATTGCACTGCATCCCACACCTCGCGGCGGCAGGCCAGGAACACGCCATCCAGCGCGGTGATGCCCGTCATGACCGACGCCTGCAGTCCGGCGCAGTAGTACACCCAGCCCTGTCCTTGTCCTGGAGCATCCGGCGGGCGATGCAGGATCTGACCATGCAGATGCGGCCACCCTGCCCGCTCCCAATGGCCATCCACCAGCTTCGATGCACCGGCCATGCCGATGAGATCGTGAGCAGCGAGATGGGCAAACAAGCGGTCCGCGAAATCCTCCTGCGGCAGCGCAATGTCGTCATGAGAGAACACCAGCCAACGGCTGCGCGCCTGCGTCGCGCCACGGTTGTAGGCCTCTGACAACGAGCGGGCATCGGTGAGGCCGATGACCTCAACGTCGTGATCGCGGAAGAGATGCTCGATACGCGCCCGGATGGCCGCCAGCTTGTCGGGGCGGATGCTGCAGATGATGAAGGCGATGGACTGGCGTGGCGCGGCCGGCGCGGGGGGCAATTCGACTGGCGCCGGCATCGCGGCCAGTGCGGCGCGCGCGAGTTCGGCGTGCAGGGCGGCAGCGCTCGGCCGCTGCGAATACAGCGACATCGCTATCCTGAAAGCGCCTGCGGCATCCCCCGCTGCCAACGATGCGCACATCGTTCCGAAACGTGCATCCCAGTTGGTGCGGCTGGGCGTTGCGGCATCGGACTGCGCCGCACACCACGCCTGCCACACCTTGCGAATATTCGCATCGAGCGCGGCGGTGAAAGCTGCTGCATCCGTGATCGGCGAATCCGCCACGCGCTCACGCAATCCAGCGCGCAGTGCCGCCAACGAGGACAGGTCATCCGCGCGCTGGCGCATCGCCTCGATGAACGCGACGCTGCCATCGAACACCCAGTCACCCAAACCCAGGCAAGGCAGCAGGCTGGCGGTGGAGCGCGACCACGGAAACGGGCCGCCCACCGTGGCCACCGGCACGCCCTGCCACAGTGCGTCCAGTGTGGTGGTGGCGCCCGAGAACGGAGTGGGATCGAGCGCGATGTCCACGCTGCCGATCAGCGCGCGATAGTCCTGCTCGGAAACGCGCGGCGAGAACTGCAAACGCTCGGGCGACACATCCAACGCGGCAATCAACCTCTCCCGAGCCTTGCCCTCCGGCGCACCCGCCACAAGCAGGGTCGCGTCCGGAAGCGCCCGCAGTAGCTCTCGCCAGATGCGCAGCGTGGCATCCGTGAGCTTGCTGTAGTTGTTGAACGAACCGAAGCGGAGATGGCCGGCGGATCGGGCGGGCAACGGCGTTACCTTCGGCGCATCCGCTGGCGGCTCCCAGCACCACTGGGTGTGGGGCATGCGCAGAAGCTGCTCGGCGTGCATGGCTTCGGTCTGGCCGGGCGGGTCGGCCACCGCATCGGTGATGCGCCAATGCATCGCGTCCAGCCCCGTGGTGCCGAGGTAATCCAGCCAGGTCATCTGCACCGGCGCCGGCTGGCGCGCGATCACGCCCAGCCGGTTGCGCCCGGTATGACCGGCGAGGTCAATCAGGATGTCGACGCGATCCGCGCGGATCATGCGTGCGACGTCTTCGTCGGATCGTCCAGCCATGACGCGCACCGGGCCGGGCGCGGGCAGGTCCGCATCACTCGCTGCCGGCGCGTGGTTGCGGTAAACAAACACCTCGAACGCGTCACGATCGTGATGCCGCCAGACCGGCCGGATGAAAGCCGGCACGGCGGTGTGGCAGTCCGGCGAGAGGTAGGCGATGCGCAACCTTCGATCCGGGTCCGGGCTGTTGTCGAGCGGCACATGATCACGCTCCACCGCTTCGAACCAGCCCGACCACTTGCGATGCCAGGCATGGTTTTCCGTCGGCGTCATGTCGGCGCAGAGTTTCATCGCCGCGAGACGGTTGCTGAACGCTTCCTGCATCTGCGGATTGAGCGCCAGCGCACGGTCATAGGCGGCCAGCGCGTCCGCGATGCGGCCCTGCTCCTTGTAGAGGTTGCCCAGGTTGTTCCACGTCTCGGGGCGCTCCGCATTCAGTTCGACGGCGCGCTCCAGCACGACCACGGCCTCATCGATCCGCCCCAGCGCCTGCAGCGGGCCGGCCTGGTTGATGTGGGCGGATTCCAGCGTCGGGGCGAGCGTCAGCGCAACGCGTTGCGCTTCGACAGCTTCGGCAAAACGCTGCAGCGCATTCAACGCGAGACCGAGATTGACCCAAGCGGCCGCGTTGTCCCGGACAACGGCGAGTGAATCACGGATGAGGCGCTCCGCATCGCCCGGATGACCGGCGGAGAATGCGAGCACCCCCAGCCTGTGCAATGCCTCGGGATGCCGCGGCGCCAACGCCAGCGCCTCACGCAAGCATCGCTCGGCATCGGCAAAACGGCGTGCGGCGAAGTGCTGCTCGGCTTCGCGAACCAGACGGTCCGGGTCAGGCGGCGGACGACTCAACTCGCATCCTTTACGCCCGCCTGCGGTGGCGGGGTCGGCGTCGTCATCTGCGCATTGAGCCGCCAGGCCATCAAGCCGAGCAAGCCCACACCCAACAGCAACACGAGCCACAACACACCTTGCTTCAGGGTGAACGTCTGAGTCAGCTTGGCCAACGCGGATGGCGGCGTCACCGTCTGCCGGGCGACGTCGCCGGCCTCCGCCACCGGCAGCGAATATTCGCTGTCCTGCCGATAGCCGGGAACCAGCGCGGTCAGCGAAAGCTGCGCAGGCGCTGCCTCTGCGTTGCCCCAGGCAAGGCGATACGGCCCTTCACCTCGGGCCGCGAACACGATGCTCTGCGGCTGCCAGCCCACTTCAAGCTGCGGCCTACCTTGCCCCAGCCCGCCGGCCCGCGCGTCGACGGCGACTTTCCAGAAGCGCTCGTTCTGCGGCGGCAGCTTCACTGCAGGAGAAACCAGCTCCACGCCATCACGATTCAGGCGATAGAAGGTGGCACTTTCGACCTGACGCCATGGCTGGCTCACATCACGCCTTGCGAATATTCGCACCGGGGCCACGGTGTTCGGCTCGGGCAGCAGCAAGCGGACTTCGCGCACCGGCAGGCGTCCGCCGAGATCAAAGACATGTTCCCCCGCCTGCAGCCCATCAACCTTCCCCGCCTCGGGACTGACCACGTGGCGCGACAACGCTGGCGCCGCTCGCTCTGCCTGCATTTCCGCCGTGACCGACTTCAACACGAACGGCTTGTCCGCCCAGGTAAGCCGCAGATAGCGTGCATCGGTCGGCGTGACATCGATGCGCTTCTGGGTCAGCCGCTGGCCGGCATGTTCCAGATCGACCAGCGCGCCGTCCTGAATCAGCGTGGACCATGCCTTGAGATCGTTGCTGGTCTCGATGCGCACTCGTCCAGCGCGGCTATCCACGATCACCTCCCAGTCGAACACCAGGGCCGACACGCGCACGGGCTCGGCCTTGCCATCACCCGGATTCAGGTGACTGGCGTCAACGATGTAGCCCGAGAGGTCGCGACGTTCCTCGGCCGACAGCGCAGTCGACTTTCCATCGGTGGTCCGGCTGTTGAGGGAAATCAGCGTGCCGTCTTTTTGCTGGCGGATCTGCAGGCTGAGCGTGTCATCCGCCGCGCCGCCTGTTCGGGCAACCGTCAGCGGGAAAATCGGCAGTCCATGCGTGGTGGGTGCAGTCTCCGCGACGCGCGGCGCTGCGGCATGCGCGAACGGCACCTGCTCCCCGCGCGCGTTGAACACGCGCAGATCGCCCAGATCGTCACGCGCTGAGCCCTGGTGCACGGCAGCCGGCAACAACACGCGCTGCAGGCCATCGCCACCTTGCTGCTTCACCGTCATCACGTGGGTGAACGACTCGACCGGCTGGGCAACCGATTCAGCCGCAGCCAGCAGCAGGCAGCCTGCGGTCAGGCCGAACAGCATGGTCTTCATGCGACCTCCTCCGCACGCTTGGGCGGCAGCGGCGAGAACCAGCCGATCACCGCCATCAGGATGCCCACGCCGATGAACGACACGATGCGTTCGATGCCATCGATGTTGGACAGGTCCACCAGAAAGAGCTTCGCGACAACCGCCGCCATGAGCCCCGCGCCGAGCATCCACACGCCACGCAATCCCTTGCGCGTGGCCAACACCATGAGCGTCAATGCGAGCACGGTCCAGAAGATCGACACGGACGCCTGCACCAGCATGGAGTCCCACAGATCGTTCAGTCGATATGGCACGCCTGCCCAGTGATGGATGGTGCGCAGCAGGATGGCATTCACCCAGACGAACGCAGCCACACCCGCCGCCAGCCGAACGAGAAAGTTGAGTCCGGCATCGTCGCCATCCTGTCTCCGCCACCACGTCACGCCCACCAACAGGATGAAGAGGTGGCCGAGATCGATGGCGTTGAGCAGCGGCAGGTAGGGCAGCGGCGCGCTGCCGCCGGCGTAGCGGAAGTTGGCATAGAACGTCCACAGCCAGAAGCCGAACAGCAACGGAATGCCGGCCCCGCGGAGCATCGTCGTCTCGTAGCGATCCACCGGCCAGCGCCCGGCCATGCTGCGGTGGCACAGACCCAGCAGCAAGAGGCCGGGCACGACCAGCACCGAAGCCACCGACCACGCGCTGCGACCCAGTCCTGCATCCCGCGCCAGCCAGTGCAGCTCCCATGCGCCCAGCATGGCGATGAGCAGCAACGTGCCCACATGGATCACACCCAGCACGTTGCGCGGTGTCTCCTCGGGCTCATGCCGGCGCAGGTTTGCATAGTGGATGGCCAACGCGAGTGGCCACACCAGCCAGCCAACGTGTGCGAAGGGATGATCGTGTTCGACCAGGCCGAAGAACGTCAGAACGAAGAGAACCGGCAGCAAACCCAACACCGGCCATTCTCCGGCGTGCCAGTCGCGGTAGCGCCACAGCAGGCTGCTGCCCAGCGCAGTGCCGGCCATGAACAGCACCGCCACGGTGATCTGGACATCGCGCAGGATGAAGCGATCGATTTCGCGAATGCCGCCAAACAGCCACCACAGCAAGGCCCAGGCGAACCAAAATGCCGCCAGCGAATACTCGATCTTGCTCACACTCGCTTCGCGAGATAGCTGGCGATAGGTCAACAATCCACCCAGCACCAAGAGCAGCGCGCCCAGACACACGCTGTTGATGAGCGGGTAGTGGCCGACCTCGCGACCGAGACCATGCAGGAATGCCGCCCCGGCGAGCAGCTGCAGCGCCATGCCGAAGAGCCGCGCCAGCCAACGCTTCTGCCGCACGCCGATCCAGACAATGCCAGCACCCTCCAGCGCCCAGGCAGCGGAGGTCCAGCGCGCATCGAGTGCCAGCGGAATGGCCAGCGTCAGGAACACGACACCCAGCGCAAGGAAGCACTCGACCAGCAGGCGCAAGGTGTCGCGCTGGCGCGCATGCAGCACACGCGCCAGCAGCAGATAGAAGCCGCCCAGCGCCAGGCTGCTGAAGGCCAGGCCGTACTCGATGTCCTTCACCAGCGCGTACTGCAGCCCGAACGCGAGGAGCGGGACGCCAAAGATGAGCGTGCCATCGACATAGTGCGCGATGCGCGGCGCCTGCCGATGCGCAAACAGCACGGCCACGGTGACGTAGAGCAGGAAGTGCAGGATCAGGAACGGCTCGGTGCTGGCAAAAAATTCGGGCCGATAGAAACGATCACCCCACGCCAGGCCAATAAAGAAGGTGAACAGGAAGCCCAGCAGATTCAGCGGCCGCCACGCCTTGTGCCAGGCGATGGCAAGAATGCCGAGGTTCAGCACGAGGTAGTAACTGAACAGCATCACGTGGCTGCCCTGCCCCGTGGAAGCGAGGATTGGTGCCAGAAAGCCGCCCGCGCTGCCCGCCACGGCAAGCGCCATCGAATCCTGCTTGACCGCAAGGAACGCGGAGAATGCCGCCACGGCAACCAGCATGGGAAACGCGATCCCGGCTGGCAACAGGCCCCACAGCCGGAACGCGCCGAAGATGGTGAGATACAGGACCGCCACCCCTGCACCCTGCAGGGTCAGGGCATAGCCTGCGCGGACGTCACGCAACCGCCAGCCGAAGATGAGCATGGCGATGCCACCCGCCGCGGCGCCGGCCAGACGCAGTTCGATCGGCACCATGTCGCGGTCGGCTGCGTACTTCACCAGAAACGCGATGCCGAAGAACAGGATGGTGACGCCCACGCGCACGATCACGTTGCCCTCGGTGAACCAGCGCACGATGAAGTTGGGGCGAGCAGGTTCGGATGGCACGGACTGGACGGGCTCGGGCGCCGCAACATCCTCGGCCTGCTGCTTGGCCACACCCTCATCGAGAACGGCCTGCTTGGTCTCGGCAGGAACCCTGGCAGATGCCGCGATCGATGCGGGCACCGGCTCTTGCGGCACGTTCTGCCGGTCCACCGCTACGTCCTGTTCTTCTTCACTGCGAATATTCGCAACGGGCTCAACAACGGGCTGCTTGCCGCGCTCGAACCGGGCAAGGCGCTCCTCAAGCTGCGCCACGCGCTGCTCCAGCACGGAAAGCCTGTCGGTGGCCGCTGGCGCATTCTGCTTCCCGCGATTGCTGAAAATCAGGCCCCCGATGAAGCCCAGAAAGCCCAGCACGACCGCGCCATCAAAACCCCAGGCGAGACCGCCCAGGACGAGACCGAGCAACATGCCGATGAACCACATGATTCGCTCCTTGCGAATATTCGCAGTTGACGGGTCAGCGTTCGTCGCCGCGCAGCGCGAGTACCTGGGTCTGCAGCGCCTCGGGCGTTGCCAAGGCAGGACCGACCTGCGGGGCGATGGATAAGGTGATGCGTGACAGCACACCACGCCGGAAGGGCTTGGTCATGGCCGGCCCACCCTTGCGGCTGAAGAACGATCCCCACAGGCCGGAGAGCGCCATGGGAATGACCGGCACCGGCGTGCGGTCGATGATGCGCTTGATGCCGCCCTTGAAGGGGTACATGTCGCCGGTGTCGGTGATGCGGCCCTCGGGGAAGATGCACACCAGCTCGCCCTGCTCCAGCGCCTCGGCCACGCTGTCGTAGGCGCGATTGAGCAGCGCTTCATCCACCTTGGCCGAGGCGATGGGAATGGCCTTGCCCGTGCGGAAAATGAAGGACAGCACCGGAATCTTGAAGATCTGGTGATCCATGACGAAACGGATCGGGCGCGGGCAGGCGGCGGTAATGACCAGCGCATCGACGAAGCTCACGTGGTTGCACACGATGACGGCAGCGCCCTCATCGGGAATGTTTTCCAGACCCTTCTTGCGCACCCGGTAAACGGTGTGGATCAGCATCCAGCACAGGAACCGCATCAGGAACTCGGGCACGAGTCCATAGATGTAGATGGCGACGGCGGCATTGAGGAGTGCCGTGACCAGGAAGAGCTGCGGCAGACTCAGACCCACGGCGGACGAGAGCAACACTGCCGCCATCAGGGACGCTACAACCATGAACAACGCGTTCAGGATGTTGTTGGCCGCGATGACGCGGGCAACGTGCGACTTCTCGGTGCGGCTCTGGATCAGGGCATACAGCGGCACGCTGTAGAAACCGGCGAACATGGCCAGGAGAAACAGGTCGGCCGCAACACGCCAATGAGCGCGAATATTCGCACTGTGAAACATGAAGTCCGCAGCCCCCACCAATCCATTCGGCGTCATGCCGCGGCTCGCGAAATAGAGATCGACGGCAAACACGGTCATGCCGATGGAGCCGAATGGCACGAGGCCGATTTCCACCTTGTGGCCGGAGAGCTTCTCGCACAGCAACGAGCCGATGCCGATGCCCACCGAGAAAGTGGCCAGCAGCAGCGTGACCACCTGCTCGTTGCCGCCGAGCACGTCCTTGGCAAAGCCGGTAAACGACGTGAGGAAGATGGAGCCGAAGAACCACAGCCAGGAGATGCCCAGCATGGACAGGAATACCGTGCGGTTAGCCTTGGCGTAGCGCAGATTGGCCAGCGTTTCGGTGAGCGGATTCCAATTGATGTTGAGTGACGGATCGGCCGCAGGCGATGCCGGCACCCAACTCGCGAAGAGTCGCCCCAGCACCGCAACAGCGATGGTCACCCACGCAACGTAATGCGGACCGACTTCCGGCATGGCCACAAGGACGCCACCCAGCATGGTGCCGAGCAGGATGGCGACGAACGTGCCCATCTCCAGCAGACCGTTGCCGCCGGTCAGTTCGTCATCGCGCAGGTGTTGCGGCAGATAGGAAAACTTGACCGGCCCGAAGAGTGTCGAATGCAGACCCATGAGAAATACGCCGGCGAAGAGACAGGCAGGGATCTTCCAAATGAAGCCCGCCGCAATGACCAGCGCGATGCCGATTTCCATCGACTTGACGAAACGGATCAGGCGGTCCTTGTCGTATTTGTCCGCGATCTGACCGGCCGTGGCGGAAAACAAAACAAACGGCAGGATGAAAATGCCGCCGATGACGGCGCCCGCGATCTTGCTGTCGAGACCGCCCCACTCCGCCGCACTGTAGGTGGCCAGCACGGTGAAGGCGAACTTGAAAATGTTGTCGTTGCCCGCACCAAGGAACTGCACCAGGAAGAACGGCAGGAAACGCTTCTCCTTGAGCAGCTGGAACTGGCTCTGGGTTGCGTGGGCAGCGTCGGGTTGCGTCAGTTGTTGGGTGGACATCAGGTCCTCTTGTCAAAGAAGGCGCGGGTTTCGAACACGGATGCAGGCAACGCCCGGCCATTGCGGCGCAGGCTTCGCTTCAGCACGAAATCGAACAGCAGCGGATTGGCATGGCGCAGATCGCGCAATACCGGCACGGCATCTGGCGAGAGCAGGCCCAGATCGGCGAAATGTCGAATCGACACCACCGGCATGACACCGGGCAGTGGATAGTCGCTGCCATTGAGCAGGCGACCATGCCAGGCCACGCGATCCATCAGTCGCGGCATCGCGTCGTCACGGTTGAAAAGAATCATGGCGGAAATGTCGCCGAACAACAGCTTCTTATTATTCGGATCATCCATGAGTCGGCCAAACAGATCGAAGTTGGCGGTGATGGGCGCGCCAGGCTTGTCGGTATCCGGGCTCTCACCGAGCGATGCACAGTGCGCGGCGATGACCCGCACGCCCTCACCCAACGGGTGGCGCAAGGCCAGCGGGTGGCCAAACTCCTCGCGATGCGCGCCGCGCACGGAGAGCTCCTTGCCAACATGGGTCAGAAGCGGCAGGTCCAGCTCGCGCAGACGGCGGAAGAACGGCACGCACTTCGGGTGCGAGAGGTCAATTCCCATGGTCGGCGGCAGCCACTTCACTGCCCGCGCACCGTTGGCGTGAGACCAATTCAATTCATCGATGGCATCCGGCCGCCAGGGATGCACGGACGCGATCCATTCGAAGCGACTTGCGTTGGCGGCCGCGACCTTTGCAGCATAGCGATTGGGCACGCTGAACGTCGTGAGATCGTCACGCCGCTTGCCAGTCTCGTCATAGGTGAAATCGAAGGCCATGACCATGACCTTGAAACCCGCCGGCAGCTCGGCCGTGAGCTGGGCCAGGCGGGACACCATGCGCGAGTCCCATTTCGACTCGTCTTCTCCAAGGCACGCGCTGTTGGCGAACATGGTCCGCTGGATCTTGTTGCGAAGGCCGTTGCCGGCGTTGAAGTCAGGATCCACCCAGATGCCGCTGCCCTCGCTGCCATTGCCCAGCAAGTGAGCATGACAGTCCCACACCTGGTCATTGCGAATATTCGCAAGGGCGGCGACCACCAGCGGATGCGCGGCGAGGTTCGCTGGCAAGCCCGGCACGCAGGGATGCATCGCACCCTGCTCGAAGGTGAACGGCAGCTTGCAGCCGGAGAGTGCGGCCGCCAGGCCGAATGCACCGGACGCAGCGAGGAAACGGCGGCGGCTTGAGCCGGATTTATCCATGTCAGGCTTTCTGCTTGATATAGGTGGTGACCGTGGTGAGCGAGTCCACGAGGAAGGCCTTGTTCAACCAGAAGAAGACTTCCTTGCCTTCCTTCTCGCTTTCCAGCACGCCGGCGTCCTTGAGCACCTTGAGATGGTGGGACACGGCGGATCGGGACAGTGTCGAGACTTCCACGATCTGGCCCACATTCAGCCGCTCCCCCGGTTCGAAGGTGAGCAGGATGCGTTGGCGATGCTCATCGCCCAGCGCGGTGAACACCTGGGAAATATTGCGCCATTCGGCGGGGATGGCCCGCATGTAGTTCCTATTCATAACTATATAATTAGTTATATAGACATATCTGTCAACCCCCTGTTGTGCACTTTTGCCGCCCCGCCAGTGCTTTTCAGAATTGCGCCATGGCGAAACCCGGACGGGGGCTGCGTGCTAGACTTTTCCCCTGAATCAAGACTCGAACAAGAAAGCCGCGACGATGTCCGACAAGCAATCCGACCTGAAGAAAAACGCGCACGACTACCACCGTTTCCCGGTGCCGGGAAAGATCGAGGTCACCCCGACAAAGCCGTTGGGAACCCAGCGCGATCTGGCACTCGCCTACACGCCCGGCGTGGCCACGGTCTGCGAAACCATTCGTGACAACCCCGCCGAAGCGCGGCACTACACGGCGCGCGGCAATCTGGTCGCCGTCATCACCAACGGCACAGCGGTGCTGGGACTGGGCAACATCGGCCCCCTGGCCGGCAAGCCGGTGATGGAAGGCAAGGCGGTGCTCTTCAAGAAGTTCGCGGGCATCGACGTGTTCGATATCGAGGTCAATGAAAACGATCCCGACAAACTGGTCGATATCGTGGCGGCGCTGGAGCCGACCTTTGGCGGCATCAACCTGGAAGACATCAAGGCGCCCGAGTGCTTCTATGTGGAAAAGAAGCTGCGCGAGCGGATGAAGATTCCCGTTTTCCATGACGACCAGCACGGCACGGCCATCATTGTTGGCGCGGCCATCGTCAACGGGCTTCGCGTGGTGGGCAAGGACATCACCAAGGTGAAACTGGTGGCCTCGGGCGCAGGAGCCGCGGCGCTTGCCTGCCTCGACATGCTCGTTGCGCTAGGCATGAAAATGGAAAACATCATCGTCACCGACATCGCGGGCGTGGTCTACACCGGCCGCAAGGAGGAGATGGATGAGAACAAGGCGCGCTATGCCAAGGACATTAAGGCCCGCACGCTGGGCGAGGTAATTGACGGCGCGGATGTATTCCTGGGACTGTCCGCGGGCGGTGTGCTGAAGCAGGACATGGTGAAGCGCATGGCCAAGGATCCGCTCATCCTGGCGCTGGCCAACCCGACGCCTGAAATCCTGCCGGAGCAGGTCCGCGAAGTGCGCGATGACGCCGTCATCGCCACCGGCCGTTCGGACTATCCGAACCAGGTCAACAACGTGCTGTGCTTCCCGTTCATTTTCCGCGGTGCGCTGGATGTGGGGGCGACGACCATCAACGAGCCCATGAAGCTCGCGGCCGTGCACGCCATTGCCGATCTGGCCAAGGCAGAGCAATCCGATGTCGTGGCCCAGGCCTATGGCTCGCAGGAGGACGTGAGCTTCGGCCGCGACTACCTCATCCCGCGCCCGTTCGACCCGCGTCTCATTGTCAAGATCGCCCCTGCGGTCGCCAAGGCCGCGATGGACAGCGGTGTGGCCACCAGCCCCATCACCGACTGGTCGGCCTATCACGATGGGCTGAACCAATTCGTGTATCACTCAGGCCTTTTGATGAAGCCGATCTTCGCCAAGGCCAAGGCCCAGCCGGCGCGCATCGTCTATGCCGAAGGCGAGGATGAACGTGTGCTGCGTGCCGTGCAGTTCGTGGTGGACGAGAAGCTGGCGCGTCCGACATTGGTGGGACGGCCGTCAGTGCTGGAAAAGCGCATTGAGCGGTTTGGACTGCGCCTCAAGCCCGGCGTGGACTTCGACATCGTCAATCCGGAATACGACGAACGCTATCGCGAATATTGGCAGGAGTATTACCGACTGACCGCACGCCGTGGCGTGTCGCAGCCCTACGCCAAGATCGAGATGCGCCGCCGCCATACGCTCATCGGCGCGATGATGATCCACAAGGGCGCGGCCGACGGCATGATTTGCGGCACCTTCGGCACGCACGGGCTGCACCTTCACTACATCGACCAGGTCATCGGCCGAAAGAGCGGGGTCAACAACTACTACGCCATGAATGTGGTGATGCTGCCCAAGCGCACCGTTTTCATCTGCGACACCTACGTGAATCACGATCCCACACCGGCACAGATCGCGGAGATGACCCTGCTCGCGGCCGAAGAGATTCGCCGCTTCGGTGTCGTGCCGCGTGCGGCGTTGCTGTCGCATTCCTCGTTCGGCACCAGCGACGCGCCCTCTGCGGTGAAAATGCGCGAGGCGCTGGCACTCATCCAGCAGCTCGCGCCCGACCTGGAAGTGGACGGCGAAATGCACGGCGATGCCGCACTCTCGTCAGACGTTCGCAATGCGGCGGTATCGGACTCGAAGCTGAAGGGTGAGGCCAATCTCCTCATCATGCCGACCATCGACGCGGCCAACATTTCGTTCAACCTGCTGAAGACAGCAGCCGGTGGCGGCATCACCATCGGTCCCATTCTGCTCGGCGCCAACAAGGCCGTGCACATCCTCACGCCGACGGCCACGGTACGCCGCATCATCAACATGACGGCACTCACCGTCGTCGACTCCCTCGCCCACCGCAAGTAATCCGCGCGTCCGCCATGCATACACCGTTCACCGCGCCCCGGCGCGTCCGCGCGCCGGGAACGATAGGACTCATCGCTCCGTCTGGCTGCATCAGCGACCCGCCCATCCTCGACAACGGGATCTCCCGTCTGGAGGCACGCGGCTGGCGTGTCAAGCAGGGTGCGAATATTCGCAAGGCGTGGAAGTACTTCTCGGCAACCGATGCCGAGCGCGTTGCGGAATTGCACGAGATGGCGGCCGACCCGGAGGTGGATGTGGTCATGGCCGTGCGTGGCGGTTACGGCTTCTCGCGCATTCTTGATCGCATTGATTACGCCGCACTGGCTGCCAGCGGCAAGACATTTGTCGGCTTCAGCGACTTCACTGCGCTCAATCTTGCGCTACTCGCCAAGACCGGCTATCAGTCCGTCTCCGGGCCCATGGCGCGCGTGGACTTCGGCGATGGCGATGTGGAGCCGCTGATGGAGGCACACTTCTGGCCGTTGCTGACCGACCCAAGCCACGACACGCCGGAGATTCCCTGTGAGCATCCGCACGGGTCCCGGCGCATCGAAGGCATTGCGTGGGGCACCAATCTCACCCTGATTGCGAACATGGCCGGCACGCCGTTCATGCCTGTCTTCGACCACGGCATCCTGTTCCTCGAGGAAATCGGCGAGGAGCCCTACCACGTCGATCGCTGCCTCTATCAGCTGAAGCAGGCTGGTGTGCTGGATCGTCAGGCTGCCATCATCCTCGGCACCTTCAACGGCTACGACAGGAACAATGACGCCGCCAAGCGCTTCACCATGGAAGACGTGACCGAGTCATTGCGCGAACTGGTGACCTGCCCCGTGCTCACCGGCTATCCCTTCGGCCATGCGGCCGAGAAAATCTGCGTACCGGTCGGCGGTGCTGCCGCGCTCAGCATCAGCGCATCAGGCTATCAGCTGCAGTTCAGCAGCTACAACCGCTGAGCGTTGCGACGCGCCCACGCTGGGGCGCAGCCAATAAAAAACCCCTGCCGACTCACGCCGGCAGGGGCCAACCTCGGGAGAAACAACCGTTACGAACTTCTGCCGCGTCAGGCTGCGGCCTTGATCGGGATGCGCTTCGCGGCCTGTGGGTTCTTGAACTGCTCCAGCAAAGCCGCCTCGCGCGATTTCACATCCTTGAAATGAGCTTCCTTCACATGGCCGAAGCCGCGGATGAACTCGGGCAGCGATGCCAGGTCGACCGCCGTCTCGTAGTTCTCGGCATTGATGCCGGCCAGCAGCATGTCCACGCGCGCAAAATAGTCCTCAATGAGCTGGCGCTCCATCTTGCGCTCGGCGCTGTAGCCGAAGATGTCGAGCGCGCCGCCACGCAGGCCGCGCAGTTTCGCCAGCAGCTTGAACGCGGTGAACATCCACGGACCGTATACAGTCTTCGTGGGCTCGCCGGTCACCGGGTCTGGCTTGTTGAAGAGCGGCGGAGCCAGATGGAAGGTGAGCTTGAAGTCGCCTTCGAACTGGTCATTCACGCGCTTCACGAAATCGCTCTCGGAATACAGACGCGCCACTTCATACTCGTCCTTGTACGCCATGAGCTTGAACGCGTAACGCGCCACTGCGGCGGTGAGCGCCTTCTTGCCAGGGAACTTGTCCGCTTCGGATTTCTGCACGCGCGCCACCAGATCTGTATAGCGCTTGGCGTAGGCAGCGTTCTGATAAGCCGTCAGGTACTTCTCGCGGCGCGCCACCAGCTCCTCGATAGTGTCAGACAGACGCTGTGACTCGGGCTTGGCTTCCGGCGGAATCGCAGCCTTCTGCACGGAGCGCAGATCAACGGCGGCACGGCGGCCCCAGTCGAACGCGGTCTTGTTCTTCTCCACCGCGGCACCGTTCAGCTCGATGGCCTGCAGGATGGACTTCGAGGACAGCGGAATCAGCCCCTGCTGGAACGCATAGCCCATGAGGAACGGATTGGTGAAGATGGCATCGCCCATCAACGCGGTGGCCAGCCCCGTTGCGTCCACGAATTCCGCAGCGTTTTCACCCACCGCCTCGTTGATGGTCGCGCGCATCTCCTCAACCGGAATCTGCAGGTCAGGATTCTTGGTGAATCCACCGGTCGTGGCCACATCGCTGTTGATGACGGCTTTGGTGAGGCCCAGCTGCATCTTGGCGATGGCTTCATCGCTGGCCGAGGTGATCATGTCGCAACCCAGCGCGAGATCCGCTTCACCGGCTGCGATACGAACCGCGTGAATCTGCTCGGGCTTTTGCGCGATACGGATGTGCGAGTAGACGGAACCGCCTTTCTGCGCGAGACCGGTCATGTCCAGCACGGCGACGCCCTTGCCTTCGATGTGCGCCGCCACACCCAGCAGTGCGCTGATGGTGACAACACCCGTGCCACCGACACCGGTGACCATGATTCCGTAGGGCTTGTCGAGCGCCGGCTGCGTCGGCTCGGGCAATGCCGCCAAGACTTGCTGCACCACCGGCTTCTTCTTCCGCAGCTGGCCACCTTCGACGGTGACAAAGCTCGGGCAGAAGCCCTTCACGCAGCTGAAGTCCTTGTTGCAGGAAGACTGATCGATGGCGCGCTTGCGGCCGAATTCCGTCTCCACCGGCATGACCGACAGACAATTGGACTTCTTGCCGCAATCGCCACAGCCTTCGCACACCGCCTCGTTGATGACAACGCGCTTCTGCGGATCCGGGAAGGTGCCACGCTTGCGACGGCGACGCTTCTCGGCGGCACAGGTCTGGTCGTAGACCATGATGGTCGTGCCGGGCGTGTCCCGAAGCTCTCGCTGGATCGGGTCCAGCTGATCGCGGTGATGCACCGTCGTGCCTGGAGCAAGCGTGATGCCCTGATACTTCTCGGGCTCGTCAGTCACCACAACGATGCGCTTCACACCTTCGGAATGAACCTGGTGCGTGATCATGGGCACGTTCAGCGGACCGTCCACCGGCTGGCCGCCCGTCATCGCCACCGCATCGTTGAAGAGGATCTTGTAGGTGATGTTGACCTTGGCCCCCACAGCGGCGCGGATGGCCAGCAGTCCGGAATGGAAATACGTGCCATCGCCCAGATTCGCGAACACGTGCTTGGTGTCAGTGAAAGGCTGGATGCCTACCCATGGCACCCCTTCGCCACCCATCTGGGTGAAGGTCATGGTCTCTTCCGGACGAATCCAGACGGCCATGTAGTGGCAGCCGATGCCCGCCAGCGCCTTGGAGCCTTCCGGCACCTTGGTCGAGGTGTTGTGGGGGCAACCCGAACAGAAATACGGAATGCGCTTCGCAGAGGGACGCGGCTTGGCCAGTGCGGCTTCCTTGTCCTGGATGAACTTCATCCGCGCCTCGATGATCTTCGAGGTGTGGAACTTGGCAATGCGCTTGGCAATCACTCGGGCGATCATCGCCGGCGTGAGTTCGCCGGCAGCCGGGAGCAGCCAGTCGCTGCGCGACATTTCCCACTCGCCATGCTCATCGTATTTGCCGATGACACGCGGACGCACGTCGTCACGCCAGTTGTAGAGCATCTCCTTCATCTGGTACTCGATCAGCTGGCGCTTCTCCTCGACGACGAGGATTTCATCGAGACCTTCCGCAAACTTGCGCAGGCTGGTGGGCTCCAGCGGCCAGGGCATGCCCACCTTGAAGAGGCGCAAGCCGATTTCGGCGGCATGACGCTCATCAATGCCCAGATCTTCCAGCGCCTGCAAAACGTCCAAGTAGCTCTTGCCGGAAGCGATGATGCCCAGTCGCGGCTTGGGCGCATCAATGGTGATGCGATTCAGTTTGTTCACACGCGCGTAGGCAAGCGCTGCATAAATCTTGTCGTGCTGCAGACGGAGTTCCTGCTCGAGCGGCGTATCGGGCCAGCGAATATTCACGCCAGACTCGGGCAACTGGAAATCCTCCGGCAGCAGAATCTTGGGATTGTCCGGATCGATGTTGATGGAGGCGGATGCGTCCACCGTGTCGCTGATGCATTTGAAGGCCACGTAGCAACCGGAGTAGCGCGACATGGCGATGCCATGCAGACCCATTTCAATGATCTCGCCCACACCGGTGGGATAGAGCACCGGGATCATGGCGGCATCGAAGGCGTGCTCGGACTGGTGCGGGAGCGTGGAGGACTTGCAGGCGTGGTCATCGCCTGCGACCAGCAGCACACCGCCGTGCTTGGACGTGCCGAAGGCGTTGGCATGCTTGAACACGTCGCCGCAGCGATCCACACCCGGCCCCTTCCCGTACCACATGCCGAACACACCGTCGTACTTGGCGCCGGCAAAGAGACCGACCTGCTGCGAGCCCCACACCGCCGTGGCGGCCAGTTCCTCGTTCACGCCGGGCGTAAAGAAGACATGATGCTTCTCGAGGTGCTTCTTTGCCTTCCACAGTGCCTGGTCATAGCCACCCAGCGGTGAACCGCGATAGCCCGAAATGAAGCCCGCCGTATTGAGTCCCGCCAGCAAGTCGCGCTCGCGCTGGATCATGGGCAGGCGCACCAGCGCCTGGGTGCCGGTCAGATAGACGCGGCCTCGCTCCAGCGTGTACTTGTCGTCGAGGGAAATGGAAGGTGCGGCCGAAATGGCCTCAGGGACGGCGGACATCAGAGCTCCTCAAAAATCGTGTTCTTGGGACGGCGGAATCAGGCGATTCCATGGCGTCGGCTGTTTGACCGGATTGTGTCCGGTAAGCGCCTCGCCAGCAAGCGCGCGAGGATACGCGGATTCAGGGCAAAAAGCCAGAAAAAACGCCCTGCGGGCAGTCACCGGCAGGGCGTTGTCGGAAAAGGCGGATTCAGCAGGGTCAGCGCTTGAATTCGACCACGGTTTCGTAGCTGCGATTGGCATCGCCCGCGTTGAACTTCCACTTGGCCATGCTGCTGCGGACGGCACGATCAAAGACGCGCGGCGGCTTGGCTTCAATAATCTGCACATCAGTGACGTTGCCGGTCGCATCAATGGTGACCTTGACCTTGACTTCACCCTTGTCCACGCCAGCCTTGACCGCCTCGCGCGGAAATTCGACGGGCTCGCGCGTGACCGGCGTCACTTGCGCCTGTGCGAGCGGCGCCATCACAGCCCAGACAACAAGCTGGCAGACAACGATCAGGTTTCTGACGTGAAAGGAACTCATGGCATTATCCGGCTAAGGCTCAAGTAATTGAATTTTAACAGAAGACCCCTCATGCAAGCATGCCAAACAAGTGGAGTCGCTGATACACAATTCGGGGTATCCCCTTATCGTCCATGACCCGGCCGCTGCTCAAATGTCTTGTTCTCAATCGGCGCATCCTGCCCGGTTCAACCTCTTGATTCCATTGACTACTGCGAATATTCGTTCATGAAAACTCTCGTTCTTGGCGCCGGTGGCGTAGGCGGCTATTTCGGTGCGCGGCTGGCGCAAGCTGGCAGCGATGTCACCTTCCTGGTCCGTCCGCGGCGCGCCGCCAACCTGATTGAGCATGGCGTGCGGGTACAAAGTCCGCATGGCGATTTCACGATTCAGCCGCAACTGCGGCAGGCCGGGGAATCACTGGAAGGCTTCGACCTCGTCATCCTCACCTGCAAGGCCTATGACCTCGACAGCGCCATGGACAGCATCGCGCCCGCCATGGACCGCGGCTGTGCGGTGCTGCCACTGCTGAATGGCATCGCGCATCTTGAGCGGCTGGATGCCCGCTTCGGCCGGGACAATGTACTGGGGGGCACGTGCCACATCGCCGCCACGCTGACCGCAGATGGCGTGGTGAAGCAACTGCACGATGTTCATCGCATCATGTATGGCGAGCGCGACCGTCGCATCACGCCGCGTATCGAGGCGCTCGATGCAGCGTTTCGCAAGACGCCAGTCGAGGCGAAGCTCTCGCCGGACATCGAACTGGAGATGTGGGAGAAAGTCGCCTTTCTCTCCACGCTGGCTGGCATGACCTGCCTCATGCGTGGCAGCGTCGGCGCGATCGCAGCAACCCCTGATGGCGCTGCGCTGCTCACCCGCTATCTTGCCGCCTGCTGCGCGGTGGCCGAAGCCAACGGACACAAGCCGCGCGATGCGTTTGTGGAACGAATGTCGAAAACGCTGACCGACCCATCGTCCACCCTGACGGCGTCCATGCTGCGCGATCTTCAGGGCGGTGGCCCGGTGGAGGCGGATCACATCGTGGGGTTCATGCTGGGCAAGGCGCGCGCGGCGGGCATCGAGGACACGCTGCTTGCCATGGCCTATACCCACCTCAAGGTCTACGAAGCGCAGCGGTCCTGAGCGTAGTGCGAATATTCGCGTTCAACCATGGGGATCGGCGCATCAGGCGATGCGCTTTTCCATCACAAAGTCATCCATCACATAGCCGTTGCCGATGTCGAACACGGCAGACTCGCGCACGGTGAAGCCTGCACGATCATAGACGGCGATTGAACTCGCATTGCCCTTGTTCACCGTGAGCATGATCGTGATGCAGTCGAGCCGCCTGGCCTCCGCCTCGACGTGATCGAGCATGAACCGCCCCAACCCGCGGCCATGGAGTTCGGGAAGAAGGTAAAGCTGCTCCAGCTTCAGTTCGCCAGGCTGGGTCGTCAGCGAGTAGCTGCAGTAGCCAACGGGGCGATTTTCCAACCACAGAATGTGCAGCCAGCGATCGCTGGCATTCACATAGGCCGACAGTCGTTCGGGTGAATAACGGCCGGTCAGCATGTACTCGATCTGCGCCATGCTGATGAGCTTCGAGTAATGCGCGCGCCAGATGGTGTCGCCGAGTTGCGCGACGGTCGCGAAATCCGCCTCGGTGAGTGGCGTGAGGCGTGGCGCTGGCGTCATTCAATCCCCTCCTTCGCGGTCTGCGCAGCAATCTCCCGCAACGCCTGCTCGAACACCTCCGGCGGCTGCCCACCCTGGACGAGATGGCGGTCGTTGATCACCACGGACGGCACGGACGTGATGCCGCGCTGCTGCCACCAGGCTTCCGCCTGGCGTACATCGTCGGCATAGGCGTTGGATTCGAGCACTTCACGCGCTGACGTCACGTCCAATCCGACCTCGCCGGCAAGGTCCAGCAGCACGTCATGTGACCCGGGATTGTGCCCTTCGCCGTGATAGGCGCGGAGCAACGCATGCTTCAGCACATGCTGCCTGCCCTGCAGGCCGGCCCAGTGCAACAGGCGATGGGCATCGAACGTGTTCCATACCCGTGCGCGCTCACCAAAGGCGAAGCCGACCTCCGCGCCACGCTTGCGAATATTCGCCCTGTTGGCGTCCAGCTGGGCGGGCGTCAGGCCGTATTTCCGGCTGAGATAGTCAGTTGCGTCCATCCCATCGGGCCCCATGTCGGGGTTGAGTTCGAATGGCTGCATGGTGATGCTCACCGGCACGCTGCCGCCCAGCCTGGCGAGCGCGATATCCAGCGAATTAAGCCCGACTGCACACCATGGGCAGGCCACGTCAGAGATGAAATCGATTTTCATGGGCGTCACCTCGGCGCGCCTTGGCGCCGGCCAGCTTGTACAAGCCGCCAGTGTAGCCCTGGCGGGGCGAGGAGGTACTTGACAAGGGGTTTGCTGCAGGCAGATACTGTATTCAAATACAGTACTGAACAGATATTCACGCATCCGAAAAACGTCCTGCCCAGCCCCACGTCATCCAGCCTGCCATAGAGGTGCCCCATGCAAACCCGTTCCCTGCCCGGTTCCACTTCCCGTCCCGCCGCGCCGTCCCCCCAGCCGCTGCAGTCGGTGCTGCCATTCCAGTCCGGCCTGCAAGAAGAAACTACCCGGCCGGCCCGACATTTGCCGCGCCTGATGGACCAGGTTCGCGCCAGCCTGGCACGTCGCCACGTCAGCCTGAAGGCTGAGCAAGCCATTGTTTATTGGGTGAAATTCTTCGTGAGCTGGCATGGCATGCGGCATCCGGAGGAACTCGGGAACCGGGAAATCGAAGCCTTCCTGAACATGGTGCGACTGCGTGAGGACCTGCCCCCGGCCAGTTGGTCGTTGGCCGCGAATGCCCTGGCCTTCCTGTACCGCGATGTTCTGGGCCGCACCATGGCCACCCCTGCTCCGGCCCCCATTCCGGCCTCCAGCCGCATGCGCCGTGCCACCCGCCAGCGCATCAGCCAGAATCTGGGCGACTGGGACTGGTTTGGCGCCAACACGAATGTCACCCGCCCGCACTGATCCGGAGAACTCGCGTGCCTGAACTCACCAGCCGTCAGCAGCAAATCTATGACTTCATTCGCCGGGGTATCGAGCAGAGCGGACTGCCCCCGACGCGCGCAGAAATCTGCGAGGCGTTCGGCTTCAGCTCACCCAATGCCGCCGAACAGCATTTGCGCGCCCTGGCCGCAAAGGGTGTCATTGAAATGCTGGCCGGCGCTTCGCGCGGCATCCGCCTGACCGAAGCTGCAAGCGCCCCGGGAATCGGCCTGCCGCTGATCGGCCGCGTGGCCGCGGGCTCGCCCATTCTCGCGGTGGAAAACATCGAACGCCGCGTGGATGTGGATCCGGCCGTGTTCAAGCCGCGCGCCGACTACCTGCTCAAAGTGCGTGGCCTCAGCATGCGCGATGCGGGCATCCTTGATGGCGATCTCATCGCGGTGGCGCGCAAGAAGGAAGTCAAGAACGGCGAGATCGTTGTCGCCCGGCTTGGCGAGGAGGTCACAGTGAAGCGCCTGGAAGCCTTGCAGGACAGTCGGGGTGCCACTGCGAATATTCGCCTGCTGCCAGCCAATCCCGATTTCCAGCCCATCGATGTCGATCAATCGCGGGACGACTTCGCAATTGAAGGCGTGATGGTCGGCCTGATGCGATTGATGTGAACCCGGTGCGGATGGTCCCGGTACGCACGGTTCATGGACAAGACAGGATTGGTGTCTCTGCTGCAATCGCCCCACATCTGGCGGATGGGCGATTTCCCGCGACCGGACAGGACAGGTTGGCCCACGGGGTTTGAAGCACTCGATGCCGAGCTGCCGGAGGGCGGATGGCCCAAGCAAGGCCTGACCGAACTTCTCTGTGATCGGATAGGGATCGGGGAAGTATCTTTGTTGCTGCACGCGCTTGTAGCGCTCACTGCCGAACAACGCAGCATTGCCTGGGTCAACCCGCCCTTTCTGCCGTATGCCCCGGCGCTCAGCAATGCCGGCATTGATATCTCCCGCTTGCTGATTGTCCGCCCGGATGCCCATGCGGAAACCCTCTGGGCAGCTGAGCAGTCGCTGCGTTCCGGTGCCTTCGGTGCCGTGCTGCTCTGGTTGAAGCAAGATGTCGATTACCCATGCCTCCGCCGTCTGCAGCTTGCTGCGGAAGCCGGACGATCGGCTGGATTCCTGTATCGCCACAGCATGTTTGCCACGCAACCATCATCCGCACCTTTGCGCGTTCGCGTGGATGGCACGGCAAACACGTTGGCCGTCACGCTGTTGAAACGGCGCGGCCTGATGGCGTCGCGACGCATCGACCTCACCGCGAACCCTCATGTCGTGGAACGGGCTGCCAACACATCCAGCATACGTTCCATCGCAGGTCCGCGGGCTGCCCGCCATTGATGCCGTCATGCTGTGGATTGCACTTCACCTGCCGGAGCTGCCGCTGCAGAGCATCGAGGCCCGCCTCTACCCGGCACCAGACCGATCCGGCACCCAAACGCCATTCGCACATGCCATCTGCGAGGGCCCCGATACGCGTCCGGTGCTGTGCGCGGTAAATGCCGTCGGGCGTGCGCTGGGCGTGCGCGTGGGACAAACGGTCAGCATGGCGCGCTCACTGGTGGAAACACTGGTCGTCACGCCGCGCAATCCGGCCTGGGAGGATGAAGCACTGGTCCGGATTGCCACCATTGCCAGCGAATTCACACCCACGGTTTCTCTGGCACAGGCATGCGTCCTGCTGGAAGTCTCCACATCACTCACATTGTTTGGCGGGCCAGCGAAGCTGCTCCAGCTACTGCGCGTGAGCCTGCGCCATGCGGGCTATCGGTCGTTGACGGGCGTTGCCCCCACACCGCTCGCCGCCTCGCTGCTGGCCCGTGCCCGCATGACCTCTCCCAGCATTCGGGGCACGCTCGACATCGCGCAATTGGCTGACCGCCTGGCGGGACTGCCGCTGGCACTCTTTGACTGGCCGAATAAAACACTGACAACGCTGAGCCAGTTGGGCATCACCCGGGTTCGGGACCTGGCACCACTGCCCCGCGACGGGGTGTCGCGCCGTTTCGGCACGCAGGTGCTCAACGACCTGGACCGCGCGCTGGGTCGCGTTCCCGATCCACGGCCCAGCTTCAGCCTGCCTGAACGATTCAGCTCTCGCATCGAATTCATGCGCGAAGTCGATCATTTCGAGGGGCTGCGGTTTCCCATTCGCCGCATGCTGGGCGAACTGGAGAGTTTTCTCCGCGCGCGTGGCGCGGGCACGTCCGCATTCACACTCACCTTCGAGCACAGCCGCGAACATCGCAGCGCCCTGACACTGTCCATGCAACATGCCTCACGCCAGCGCGAACGCTGGGAATCGCAACTGGTTGAGCGTGTCACCCGAACGCCGCTCGCAGGCAGCGTCAGTGCTATCACCCTTGCCTGCGAAGATGTAAAGCCTTACCAAGCAGAAAATCTGTCATGGTTGCCCACGCAACATGCACTGGACCATCAGGTTGGAGAACTCAGCGAAAAACTCGCGGCTAGGCTGGGCGAGGAACGGGTGTTTGGCATACAACTGAAAGACGATCACCGTCCTGAGCAGAGCTGGCGCACCAAGGGCCCTGGTGAGGCCAGCCAGCGGACCCTGCCCGCTCCATGGCCGCGTCGGCCGATCTGGCTGCTGGAGGCACCCAGGCAGTTGCCCGATCGCAACCAGGTCCCGCAGTTGAAGGGTGAGCTTGCATTCCTGGCGGGACCGGAACGCATCGAGACGGGTTGGTGGGACGGCAAGCCGGCACGACGCGACTACTTCATCGCCGAGAATCCGCTGGGTGAAACGGTGTGGGTCTATCGTGAGCTGCACACGCCACACCATTGGTTCCTGCACGGCTATTTCGCCTGATGGCGGCTCATGCAGTACGCCGAGTTGCATTGCATCACCAGCTTTTCCTTCCTGCGCGGCGCGTCGCAACCGGACGAGTTGGTCGAGCGCGCCAAGGCCTTGGGTTACGCCGCACTGGCCATCACCGATGAATGCACGCTGGCCGGTACCGTGCGCGCACATGTGGCCGCCCGGGAAGCAAAGCTGCCGCTGATCATCGGCAGCGAGTTCCGCCTGACTGAAGGCGACCATGTTGTCCTGCTGGCGGTCAATCGCAACGGCTACGGCAATCTGGGAGAGCTCATCACCCTGGGTCGGTCGCGCGCACCGAAAGGCGAATATTTGCTCTCGCGCACGGACCTCGCGGATGGCATCGAGGATTGCCTCCTGCTCTTGGTGCCAAGTGTTCTCACCACGATTGCGGATATTCGCTGGTGGCAGGAACGCTTCAAGGAACGCTGCTGGATTGCCGTCGAGTTGTCTCGTGGTCCGGACGATGCGGCCTGGCTCACCCGGCTACGCGAATATTCGCGGTTGACCAATGTGCCCCTGGTTGCAGCGGGCGGCGCGGAAATGCATGCGCGTGCGCGCAAACCCCTGCATGACGTGATCAGCGCCATCCGCCTCAACACCACGGTTGCAGAGCTCGGCCGGCGTGCACTGCCAAATGGCGAGCAACATCTGCGCAGCCTCGACCGGCTGGCACATCTTTATCCATCCAGATTGCTGGCCGAGTCCGCGCACATCGCGAGTCTCTGCCATTTCTCCATGGATGAACTGGGCTATGAGTATCCGGAGGAACTTGTTCCCCCGGGTGAAACACCCGTCACCCATCTGCGGAAGCTAACTGAGCAGGGCTTGCGGCAGCGCTATGGCGAGGCTCCGCCGGCAAAAGTCCAGGCGCTCGTCGACAGAGAACTGGCCTTGATCCAGGACCTTCGTTACGAGGCGTTTTTCCTCACCGTTGAAGACATCGTGCGAGAGGCCAGAAGACTCGGCATCCTCTGTCAGGGACGCGGCTCGGCCGCCAATTCAGCCGTCTGTTACTGCCTGGGCGTCACCGAGGTCGATCCCAACCTGACCGAGGTGCTGTTCGAACGATTCCTCTCGCGAGAGCGCAACGAGCCGCCGGATATCGACGTCGATTTCGAGCATGAGCGTCGCGAGGAAATCATTCAGTACATCTACCGCAAGTACGGACGGGATCGCACCGCGCTTGCGGCCACGGTCATCAGCTATCGACGACGGTCGGCCCTGCGTGACGTGGGCAAGGCACTGGGGCTCTCGCTGGATCAGATCAGCCGCGTGACCCAAACACTGGCATGGTGGGACAGGAAACAGGACATGGCCGTTCGTCTTGTCGAGGCAGGCCTTGACCCAGCGAATATTCGCCTTCGGCAACTCATGCATTTCACCGAGTTGCTGCGCGGCTTCCCTCGCCACCTTTCACAGCATGTGGGTGGATTCGTGATTGCACGCGGCAAGCTTGCCCGCATGGTGCCCATCCAGAATGCGGCCATGAAGGACCGCTCCGTGATCGAGTGGGACAAGGACGACCTGGAGGCGCTGGGCCTGCTCAAGGTGGATGTGCTGGCACTCGGCATGCTGACGGCGCTTCGTCGCACCTTTGAAGCCTGGAACAACTATCCGGACCGACCACCCGGCAGCGACCTGTCCATGGCTAGCATCATGAAAGAGGACCCCGCCACATACGACATGATCTGTGCAGCGGATACGGTTGGCGTGTTCCAGATCGAGTCGCGCGCGCAGATGTCCATGCTGCCCCGTCTGCGTCCCCGCAAGTTCTACGATCTGGTCATTGAGGTGGCCATTGTCCGCCCCGGCCCGATTCAAGGCGGCATGGTGCATCCCTATCTGAAACGGCGAAAGTACCCTAACAGCGTCACCTACCCAAGTGATGCGCTCCGCGAAGTGCTCGAGCGCACGCTGGGCGTTTCTGTGTTTCAGGAGCAGGTGATGAAAATTGCCGAGGTTGCTGCCGGCTTCACCCCGGGTGAAGCGGACCAGCTGCGCCGGGCGATGGCCGCCTGGAAACGCAAAGGCGGGCTCGGGCCTTTCAGAGAAAAGCTGCGCACGGGCATGCTGGAACGTGGCTACAAGGAGGAATACTTCGAGCAGATCTTCAAGCAGATCGAAGGCTTTGGTGAGTATGGGTTTCCCGAATCACACGCCGCAAGTTTTGCCTTGCTGGCCTACTTCTCGGCATGGCTGAAGCGGCATTACCCCGCTGCGTTTACGTGCGGCCTGCTCAATTCACTACCCATGGGGTTCTACAGCGCCTCACAATTGGTGCAGGACCTGAAGCGCCATGGGGTTGAAGTGCTGCCCGTCGATGTGCTGTTCAGTGATTACGAATCAAAGCTGGAGTCGCGCGCGGCGACGCCTGTTTTGAGGCTGGGCATGCATCTTGTCAAAGGATTGTCCGAAGCCGCCGCACGCAGCATCACCGCTACGCGCCACCAGGCTTCCTTCTCGAGCGTGGAGGATCTTGCCCATCGCGCCATGCTGAGTACAGCGGATATCAATCATCTGGCCAGCGCAGATGCGCTGCACAATCTGTCGGGGCATCGTCGCGCAGCAAAATGGGAAACGCTCGGCCTGCATGCCAGCGGCACCCTGCTCCCGCTGCTTGAGGGCGACCGGATCGCCGTACCACTGCAGCCTCTGGCCGAAGGACCCGGCGTCCGGGCTGACTATGACAGCACCGGGCTCAGCCTGCGCAAGCACCCGCTGGCCTTGCTACGCCCCAAGCTCAGGCGTCATGTCACCGCGGCCGAACTTGCGAATATTCGGCATGGCACCCGTGTCCGGACGACCGGAATGGTCACTGGACGGCAACGTCCCGGCACTGCCAGTGGCGTTGTCTTCGTCACACTCGAGGACGAGACCGGCAACATCAATGTAATTGTGTGGTCCACTCTGGTAGCCAGCCAGAGACGCCAGCTACTGGGCGCGAAACTGATGACCGTGCATGGCAAGCTGGAGCGCAAGGACGGTGTGACGCATGTGATTGCTGATCGCATGGTCGATGTATCGCACCTGTTGGGGCCGTTGGAGGTTCCCTCGCGTGATTTCCACTAACTTATTGTTAGGCCTCACGACGATGGCGCGCGCCGAGTTGGAGAAAAGTTGGGCGATCACTGTGCAGCATCTTGAGGCTGCCCGAGCCTTGATCTCTGCCAGCTCTGCGCCAGGGTCGGATGGCGGGACACTCACCCAATATCAGGAGTTTCTTGAGCACAACGAACTCGAGCTCGCTCTTGATGAACTTGCCGATGTCGGAAACGGCAGTTCCCCCCCGCCGATTTCTGGCGCAGACTCTGCAGAGCTGCAGAAAATATGGGGTTAACGGAGCATGTGGCGAGGTTCGAGCTCAAGGTGGGGCGGCATGAGACCTAACAGCACGCTGCACCGGACGCGCGAGCGAACGTTTGCTCTTAACAACCGCCGCGCTGCGCGCGCCGGTAAGCGTGAACGATATTCCCTCTTCACGCTTGAGGCTTGTTTGGATTTTTTGTTGTCACAAACACAAACGCCCGCTCAGTGGTTGAGCGGGCGTTTGTGTTGAATAAGGTCTCGACGATTTCCTACTTTCGCATGGGCAATCCACACTATCATCGGCGTTACCTCGTTTCACGGTCCTGTTCGGGATGGGAAGG
>JANRIX010000008.1:0-45848 GCA_033764435.1 Burkholderiales bacterium | reverse complement strand
TCCATCGCGATCGGCGCAATCAAGGTCACCACCATCTTGATGTTGTCTCCAGGCATCACCATCTCGGTGCCTTCCGGCAACACCACGCTTCCGGTCACGTCCGTGGTACGGAAGTAGAACTGCGGACGGTAGTTGTTGAAGAACGGGGTGTGACGTCCGCCCTCTTCCTTCGACAGCACATACACTTCGCACTCGAACTTGGTGTGCGGGGTGATCGTCCCAGGCTTGGCCAGCACCTGGCCACGCTCGACGTCTTCACGCTTGGTGCCACGCAGCAGCACGCCCACGTTGTCACCCGCCTGGCCCTGGTCGAGCAGCTTGCGGAACATTTCCACGCCCGTGCACACGGTCTTGGCCGTCGGCTTCAGTCCCACGATCTCCAGGTCTTCGCCAACCTTCACAATGCCGCGCTCGACGCGACCGGTCACCACCGTGCCGCGGCCGGAAATCGAGAACACGTCTTCGATCGGCAGCAGGAACGGGCCGTCTACGGCGCGCTTGGGTTCGGGAATGTAGGCGTCCAGCGCGTCGGCCAGCTTCATGATCGCGCCTTCGCCCAGCTCGCCCTTGTCGCCTTCGAGCGCCAGCTTGGCCGAGCCGATGATGATCGGCGTGTCGTCGCCAGGAAACTCGTACTTCGACAGCAGTTCACGCACTTCCATCTCGACAAGTTCCAAAAGCTCCTTGTCGTCGACCATGTCGGCCTTGTTCATGAACACGATGATGTACGGCACACCCACCTGGCGCGCCAGCAGGATGTGTTCGCGCGTCTGCGGCATCGGGCCGTCGGCCGACGACACCACTAGAATCGCGCCGTCCATCTGCGCTGCACCGGTGATCATGTTCTTGATGTAGTCGGCGTGCCCCGGGCAGTCCACGTGCGCGTAGTGCCGCGTCTTGGTCTCGTACTCAACGTGCGCCGTGTTGATCGTGATGCCGCGCGCCTTCTCTTCCGGCGCCGCGTCAATCTGGTCGTACGCCTTCGCCTCTCCACCAAACTTCGACGACAGCACCGTCGTGATCGCCGCCGTCAGCGTCGTCTTCCCGTGGTCCACGTGACCAATCGTCCCGACATTAACGTGCGGCTTCGTACGCTCAAATTTGCCCTTGGCCATGATCTTCTACCCAAAAAAGTTCCGGATTTCACTCTAAACCGGGCTGACTCACCCGCGCCGCCTTGAACCTGCCGGCAGCCGACGGTCAGCCCCGCAAACTGATGGTGCCCATGACGTGGATTGAACACGTGACCTCTCCCTTACCAAGGGAGTGCTCTGCCACTGAGCTACAAGGGCGAAAATTGCTCCGGAACGGACTTTGGAGCGGGTGAAGGGAATCGAACCCTCGTCTTAAGCTTGGAAGGCTTCAGCTCTACCATTGAGCTACACCCGCATCACCCGCTACCACAACACGATGCAATCAAACTGGTGGAGGAGGTTGGATTCGAACCAACGTAGGCGTTAGCCAGCAGATTTACAGTCTGCCCCCTTTAGCCACTCGGGCACCCCTCCAGGAAACTCTCAATTATCCGGCCTCAAGCTGGACAAGTCAACGCTCAAGGGAAAGTTTGCGCAGTTGTGCAACCCAGCAGGCCTGCAAGTAGGGGGGAGTCATGCCAGGGGAAGAATACGGACAACAAATAAAGTGCTAGCGCACGCTTACACCATTAAACTTATGAAAATTAAATAAACAGGTCAGCCGGCTTTTCAAGATTCAACGAATCCAGACGGCTGGCGTAGGTGCGGTCACGTTCGATCACCGTGTTGTTCCGCAAGCTCCGCAAGCGCTTCACGAGGACACGGCCCGATTGCGGAAAGTAATAGACCTTGCTGGCCTCTTCGCGTCCAAGATCCTGCGCAAGAACCGGGATCCGCTCTCGCTCGAGATAGTCCAGCGCGAACTTTGCATTGCGCGCACCAATGTCGCTCATGCCCGGCACGATGCGCCCCGCACCAAACACCTTGGCCTGCAGCCGATGCCGCTTGGCGCCCAATGCGAGCAAATGGTTAACGAGCACTTCCATTGCATAGGCGCCGTACCGGGCCGACTCCGAAACCGGTCCATCCGGATCAGAACCGTGGTGCGGAAGCATGAAATGGTTCATGCCGCCAACCTGCGCCTCCGGGTCTCGCAAGCAGGCCGAAACACAGGAGCCCAGCACGGTGACAATCAGCATGTCCCGTTGGGTCGCATAAAACTCCCCTGGGCCAATCTTGGCGGCGGGCAAATTGAAATGTCGGTCCAGGTAAGTTGCGGGGCGCTTGCCCTCGCCACCCGGTGCCGCATCAGAGAAGCGGGACTCATCCATGGGGAAGCCTTCCCCTTGCACCCGCAGCTCTATAAACCGTCTTGCCAATCGGCACGAAGACGTCCGCCGCATGCAAGAGGCTCTCGGAGTGCCCCGCAAAGAAAAGCCCATTCGGAGCGAGATACTCCGAGAGGCGGCGCAACACCCGATGCTGGGTTGGCTTATCGAAGTAAATCAGGACATTGCGACAGAAAATCGCATCAAACTTGCCGTTCACACCCCACTGCGCAGCGTGAAAATTCAACTGCTGGAAGCGCACCAGCTTGCGAATATTCGGTCGCAGCCGCGCCAGCCCTGAGCGTCCACCCGCGCCCTTCAGGAAAAAGCGCTTCAAGTGCGTTGCATCAACGCCCTCGACCCGGTCCATCTCATAGATGCCTGACGCCCCTTTCTCAAGCACCTGGGTATCGAGGTCCGTGGCGAGGATGTCGACAGGCGGATCGTCACTTTGAAACGCTTCACACAAGGTCATCGCAAGCGAGTACGGCTCCTCACCGGTCGAACAGGCCGCACTCCAGACGCGGTACGGTCGACTCGATGACTGACGGGCATGCTGGGCCAAGACAGGGTAGTGATGAGCTTCCCGGAAGAACTCGGTGAGATTTGTCGTGAGCGCATTGACGAAATGCTCCCACTCCGGATGGCCATCGTCTGAGAGTATGTCGAGATAGGCGCCGAATTCTCGGTGACCGGTCGCGCGAAGCCGCTTGGCCAATCGGCTGTAGACCATCTCCGTCTTGCTGTCGTTAAGCGAGATGCCCGCATGGGCGTAGATCAGGTCGCGCACGCGATTGAAGTCGCGGCGCGAGTACGCAAATTCCCGCGCGGGACTGCCAGGCAGACGAGGTGCTGCGTCGGCTTCCATCTGGATTTGTTGTCCGTCAGCGTCCCGGCAGACGTGGGGCCCGCGTCCGGGGCTGGGCTACTGCGCGGCGACCCGAAAGTCGGGGGGTGGACTCTCCGGCTGCGGCCTGTGCAGCAACATTGCCAGCTGGCGCAGCCTGCATCTCCGCGGCATTCAGCCTGAATACGCTGACCAGGCTGCTCATTCGCGCAGATTGGGAAGTGAGCAGTTCTGTCGCAGCAACCACCTCTTCGACCAGTGCAGCGTTCTGCTGCGTCACACGCTCGAGCGCAGCGATCGTCTGGTTGACCTGCTCGATGCCGCTGGACTGTTCGCTGCTCGCACTCACGATCTGGTTCATCAGTTGACTGACCGTATCCACCCGATTGTGGATGTCACCGATCGTCGTCGCGACCTCTTCGACAAGCTGTGCGCCCTCCTCGACCTGCCCGGAAGAGGTCTGGATCAGTTTGCGAATTTCCTTGGCGGAGTCTGCGCATCGCTTTGCCAGGTTACGTACCTCTCCCGCAACGACAGCAAAACCCCTGCCCTGCTCCCCGGCGCGCGCCGCTTCGACCGCAGCATTCAATGCGAGAATATTTGTCTGAAAGGCAATACTGTCAATCAGCCCGACAATTTCGCCAACCTGCCGGGTACTCTGTTGAATCGAGTTCATATGACCAACTACACGGCCAACCGCTTCAGTGCCGCGTTGCGAGGCAGAGCTCGCCGCATTGGCAATCTGCTGGGTCTCTCGCGCGCTGTCCATGTTCTGGCGCACGCTAGCTGTCAGCTCCTCGAGGCTGGACGCCGTCTCTTCGATGGCTGATGCCTGGGACTCCGTACGTTGTGACAGATCGCGATTGCCTGCCGCAAGCTGATTAACTTCCGCCGCAATTGAATCAGACGCCGAACGAACCTCGCCCACCATACGTGCCAAGCTCAGATTCATGGTCTTCAGCGACTGCATGAGTCGCGCTGTCTCGTCACTGCCACGAACCTCGATGGCATGCGAAAGGTCGCCGCTTGCAACCTGGTCCGCGACATTCAGTGCGCGGCTGAGCGAGGTCCGCACTGAGCGCATGAGGAAAAATGCAAACAGTGCCGCGATACCCATGACAATGAGAATCACCGATATCAACAGATTGCGCTGGTAGGCAAATTCCCGAACGCGATCACCCAGCCTGCCGGTGAGCGCGGCTTCAGCCCGCTTGTAGGCAGAGGCCGCACCGGACACGGACTTCTCTGCGTCGCCCAACCAGTCGAGTGAGGGCTTTCCACCTTTCGCGCCAGCCAATGCGGTCTCAAGGTTGCGCAGCGACGCATTCGCGCTTTTGTCAAAGATCTGAAATGCCTCTTCCAGTTGGGACTTGAATTCCTCATCTGTCTTGAACAGGCTCTTCAGATCTGCATCGATGGCGTCAAGGTCTGCCTGCGCGAGAACTGCGAGCGCGCGCAACTGCTCGATTTCGCGCGTATCCAGATCTTTGCCCGTGGCGGCCGGGCGACTGGCCATGACCAGACCGATCGCACGGAGTTCCGACAATCGTGCAATCAATGCCGGCAGGCGTTCCACGGCGATCCTGACCAGATAGTAGCTGGCGGGATCCGCATCCACATTCAGTCCGGATGCTCGCGCGGTGTCCGCCATGAGCAGCAGAAGACTAAACGAAATGAACTCAGAGTGTTCGGCAAGCGTCTCGTCCGCCGAGCGATTCTCCGCGCCACGTTGGACAATGTCCCACCCCGTGACCAGGCCGCGCAGCGTGTTGGCTGCCTCGCCCTGCCACGCGCCCTGAATGGCCAGCGGCTCCGCATCCGTCAGCGCCTTCTGAACAGCCGGGCCGATGGCCACGCGCTTCGACTTCGCATCAGTGTTGCCGGATTTTTCCCGTATGGCCAGATCGCGGTGTGCAATGGCCATTTCCAGCGCGGAATTGAGCGCAACATGGAAGCGGAGCCCCTGTCTCTCGCGCTCGACGTTCGATACCTGCTTGCCGATCTCGCGAAACCAGAGTCCGGTGGACAGTGCCAGCGGTATAAGGCTGACCAGCGCGATCAACGCGAACTTGCGGCCTACGGTGAATTGGGTGATCTTCAACTACTCGACTCCTGCTTCCGAAAGCGCCGACATCTCGCGCCCGCTGATCAGTTTTTCAATATCCACGAGGATGAGCATGCGGTCCTCATGCGGTGTGAGGCCCAGTATGTACTTGGTATCCAGCGCGGAGCCAAACTCGGGCGCGGCGCGAATGGCTGCTGCATCCAGGGTGATGACATCGGAAACGCCATCAACCACTGCCCCAATGACCTTCTCGCCGATATTGAGAATGATGACAACGGTCGTTTCGTTGTACGAGGGCGAACCGAGGCCCAGTTTCAGCCGGAGATCAATGATGGGAACGATATTGCCGCGCAGATTCAAGACGCCCTTGATGTACTCGGGCGTGTTGGCAATTCGAGTCACGCTGTCATAGCCACGAATCTCCTGAACCTTCAGGATGTCGATGCAGTATTCCTCCGCACCGATGGTGAAGGTAAGCAGTTCGCGCTGGGTGTTCTGCTGAGTGTTTGCCATCAGAATTCCTGCCATTCTTCGTCGTCATCACCCGCCTTGTTGGCCTTCTGGTAGCCAATTCCGGGAGGCGTCTTGTCGGTTCTTGAAACTGCTTCAGGCTGTTGCATCCCAGGCTGCGACGTTGCCGGACGGGCGACCGGCTGGGCGGCGTCGGCTGGATCGTCATCAAGCTGGAATCGATCGACCAGCTCAAACAGGCGCCTGGCTTCATCCTGAAACGTGAGTGCGGAGGCTGCAGCCTCTTCCACCAGGGCGGCATTCTGCTGGGTGACGCTCTCCAGCTGGATCAGCGCTCGATTCATCTCTTCCACTCCAGAGCTCTGCTCACGGGACGCAACGGCGATTTCTGAGATCAGCTCGGATACCTGCTGCACGCTGACCACCACATCGTTGATGATGTGGCCCGAATCACGCACCAGCTTCGCGCCCTGATCCACACTGGACACAGATTCGCCGATCAATGCCTTGATTTCCTTGGCTGCGGCGGCACTGCGTTGCGCCAGATTTCGCACTTCACCCGCGACCACAGCGAAGCCTCGCCCCTGTTCGCCGGCACGCGCGGCTTCGACGGCTGCATTCAATGCGAGGATGTTGGTCTGGAACGCAATGGATTCGATCACGCTGATGATGTCAACGATCTTCTTGCTGCTTCCGTCGATCTGTTCCATGTTGGCCACAATCCGGTGGACCATTTCGGCCCCCTTGCGGGCCACCCCTGTCGCGTTGCCCGCCAGATCGCTGGCCAGCTTGCAGTTCTCTGCGTTTTGCCTAACGGTGGAGGCAAGCTCCTCCATGCCGGACGCGGTTTGTTCTAGCGTCGAAGCCTGCTCTTCGGTCCGTTGCGACAGGTTGACATTGCCGCTGGCCATCTCGTCGGCGGCGGTATTTGCCGCATCGGCGCTGCGTCGTGCTTCCAGCACAACCTCGCGAAGGCTGTCCTGCGCCTCAGCGAGCGTATTGAGCAGGTAGCCGAATTGGCCGCTACCTAGACGCGAGAATTCGTCAGGAGAAATATCTGCATTGCGAAGATCGTGGCGGTTAATGCGGCCGGCCAACTCATTGATCAAGCCCCACGAAGCCTTCGACGACAGGTACAGGCAAGCCAGGTAATAGCAAGCGAACAGGAAAGACCCGATCAACAGATACCCGGGGATCGTGAGCAGAGACTCGGGCCTGAAATAAAGCGATATCGCAAGTGGCACGGTGAACAGCGCGCCCGCGATAGGCATCTTCAAGCCATTCTTCAGGCGCAACAGCACAGCTACCAGAGGAGCAAATAGCCAGTTCATAGTTCGTCCCCGATTGCGAATATTCGCATTTGCGTCATCCTTAATTCTTCGCCGACCTCACCAAACCCGCCACATCGAGAATCAAGACAACCTGGCCCTGACCCAGGATCGTCGCGCCGGCGATGTAATCAACTTTGCGGAAGTTGCTCTCCAGACTCTTGATCACCACTTGCTCCTGACCGACCAGCGTGTCAACCAGAAGCGCGACCCGGTTGCCATCGGCCTCAACCACAAGAAGAATGCCCGAGTCGACGCTGGCGCACGCTTCGACACCAATCAGCTCACCCAGCTTCAGCAGGGGCAGATACTGACCACGCAACTCCACCAGCATTCCCCTGCCGGCCACACTCTTGATGGCTGATGTCTCCGGCTGCACGCACTCGGCGATGAAGGTCATCGGCACGATGTACGTCTCCTGACCGACCATCACGGTCATGCCGTCAATGATGGCCAGCGTGAGCGGTAGACGAATCACGAAGGCGGTGCCCTGACCCGGCGCTGTTTCCACCCGGATGCCCCCCGACAGGTCCATTATGTTCTTGCGCACGACATCGAGACCGACGCCGCGACCGGAGAGCTCGTTTACCGTCTCAGCAGTGGAAAATCCCGGTTCAAAGATCAGTTCACATGCTCGTTCAACATCCACTTCCGCTGAGTCATCGATGAGACCGAGCAGCTTTGCCTTGGCAGCGACGCGCTCCGCGTTCACGCCTCGGCCGTCGTCGGACACGACGATTTCTATGTTCCCGCCCTTGTGCTCTGCATGCAGTCGCAGGCTTGCAGTCTCCGGCTTGCCCGACGCTTTGCGCTCTTCCGGGGTTTCGATGCCGTGATCGAGTGCGTTCCGCACAAGGTGGGTGAGTGGATCGACCAGCTTCTCGATGACCGATTTGTCGAGTTCACTCTGCTCGCCGGTCATCACCAGGTCGACACGCTTGCCCAACGACTGACTCACATCCCGCACCAGCCGGCCAAAGCGACCGAACGCGTGGCTCACCGGCAGCATGCGAATCGCCATCACGCTGTCCTGAAGCTCACGCGTGTTGCGCTCCAGCTGCTGCACGACTGCTTCGATGCGCTGAGCAATGTCTGCAGGCAGCGACGTGAGCCCCTCTTTCAGCATTGTTTTGGTGATGACCAACTCACCAACAAGATTGATCAGGGCATCGACCTTGTCACGGCTGACATGCAATCTCTCCTGCCTGAATTCTTCTGCCTCGGCGTCCGCCGACCGGCCCTGCGCCCGGCGATCGGGCGATCGCCGATCCGTCTTTCTGCGGTCTCCCGATTCTTCCGCTACCGGCGCCGGTTCAGTGCTTTTTGCCGGCACTGAAACTGACTCGGATATGTCAGCAGCAGGTCCCCGCGCTTTGATGGGCTCGATCTGCAGTTCACAGTCCTCCTTGACCCAGGCAAAAACCTCTTCGACCTCGTCGCGCGCGGTGTCGCCTTCAAGCTTGATGTCCCAGGCGAGATAGCACTGCTCGGGATCGAACGGTGCCGAATTCTTTAGTGCGCTGGTGTCGCAACTCACCGTCATGCGCCCCATGCCGGACAGTACCTTCAGTATGCGCAGTGGGTCGTTGCCGTTGGCAAAAAAACGCCGCTCCGGCTTGAACACGATATGAAATCCGCTGGCAGACGCCTCCGCGATCGTTTCGTCGCCGGACGCCGGGCGCTCACGCTCTGTGGCGCGTGATTGAAGTTTCCCCAGTTGCTCAATGAGGAGCTGACCGCGGCCGCTGTCAACGGCTCGGCCGTCTTTGGCAGCAAGCACCAGCGCTCGCGAGAAGTCGATGCATGCGAGGAGCAGATCAAGTGTGGGTTTGTCGGTTTCCAGATCCCGGTTACGGAGGCGGTCCAGCGCACCCTCCACGTGATGCGTGAAGTCTGCAAGTCCGGAAAATCCGAGACTTCCGGCCGCACCCTTGATGGAATGAAGTCCGCGGAAGATTGCGTTCAGGCGCTCGTCTGTCGCCTGCTCTCGCTCCAAGGCGAGCAGACCCGTCTCGGAAGCCTCCAGGCTTTCCAGGCTTTCCGCGAAAAAGCTCTCGTAGAAGCGCGTCAGATCGATCGACATGTGGCCCCGGCAGTCTTGGCTCTTTTCGGATCCTTCTGCGGGACCCTTTCTGCAGCAGTTTTTTTGGTGCGTCCCGTCAGTCAGCGGGGCGCTCGCAATGAAATTTCAGCCTGGTCAGTCCAGCACCTTGCCCAGCGTGTTCAGAAGTACGTCAGGGCTGAATGGCTTCACGATCCAACCTGTCGCGCCCGCCTCTCGCCCCCGTTGCTTGATGGACTGGTCAGATTCGGTGGTGAGCACCAGCATGGGAATGAACTTGTAATCAGGCAGCGCGCGTAGCGCTCGGACCAGTTCAATGCCATTCATGACCGGCATGTTCACGTCGGTGATGACCAGATCGAACTTGCCCTGTTTCGCCGCCTCGACGCCCTGCTGGCCATCTGCGGCCTCGACCACATCGTGCCCGGCACTGGTCAGCGTGAAGCACACCATCTGCCTCATTGTCGTTGAATCGTCCACCACCAGAATGGTTGCCACGTGAATCCCCTGACTAGAAAATTTCAACGGTGTCGCTTGCGGCACCCTTGGGTTTTGCCTGCTGCGGTTCCTGCGCCCGCGCTTCAGTCGGCGCTTCCGCGGCACTTTGGGCGGCGCCTCGCCGTTCCTCACCCGCGCGATCCACCATGCCGGTGGTCTGCAGCTTCGAGGAAAGGACGCGCGTTTCGTCAAAGATTGCTCGCAGCGAGGTCGTGAGATCCGTCAGCATCGGGTGCTTCAGGCGCTGCAGCTTCTGCTGCGTGATGTCCTGGAATTGCAGCGCAACGATGATGTTGTTGATGTCAGCTTGAATCTCGTTGCCGAGCGCGCTGATCTGGGCCAAGGTCTGCTCAAGCGCACGGCTGTTCTCCAGCATGCCTGCCTTGAGCTTGCTGCTCTCGTCTTCCGCAGAGCTGGCCGCATCCCTCGCCTGCTGCACCGCCTGACGGACCGCGCCATGGGTTTCCTGAGACTGCGAGCGCACTTCTTCCAGCGTGCGCCGGATATCGCGGGTCAGCGCCTTGGATTCAAGGCTGATGGTTCGAATCTGGTCACTCACGGAAACAAAGTCGGCACCGGTTCCGCCTGCCGCGACTGACGTGTTCAGCGCCAGCATCCCGATCTGGCTGTCATGGGCGGATAGCTGATCAAGAAGGGTATCGATGTGCTTCAGATTCTCACGGACCTGCTCATGCCGCTTCTCGAGTTGCTGCGAGGTTTCGGAGATGCGTCCGAGGCTTGCAACCACTTGCCGGGCCATGACTTCATAGGCCTCCACCAGCTCGGGCAGCGAACGAGAGCCCGAGGCGGAGTCAGCGCCACCGCGCGTCCGCTCCAGCAAGCCCAACGCATGATCGACCTGGCGACGGGTCTTGCGCGTGACATTGATGAAGTTCTTGCTGACATCAATGATGGATTTTTCCGAGTAGGAGATCACGTCATCCACATGGGTGGCGACTTCTTCGATGCTCGACCGCGAGTTATGTGAGACCTGGGCCCAGCGCGAAAGCAGGTTGTGGATGCCGGACGACATCTTGCGCATCTTGCGAATATTCGCATCGCTCACATTCGGGTCATCGCTCTCCCGTCGTGGCTCATCAGGCATGGGGAGGATGCGGAAAATGAGAATCAGCCCTGCCAGCGGCACCATCCCCAGAAACACCAGGTTCATCCACCACGGTACGTAGCCGAACGCGAAGGCCCAGGGCATGCTCAGGATGAGCAGGATCAACAGGAGCTTGTCCCGGTAAATCTTGATGATCACCATCAGGTCATTGATCATGGCAGCCGGAGGGTACTCCCCAATCCAAGGACGGTGACGCCCTGAGTGAACGTCGTGCTGGGATTATGCCAGCGCCAACTCGCACCGGCCTGCGAGATTCGCATCAATGCTGCCAGCACAGCCTGGACGCCTGCAGCGTCGATCTTTGTAACGGCTCCGGCGTTCAGAACCACTTCACCGGGACCACTTGTGGCCAGAATGCCCGCATGTATCGTTGCAACAGAACCGATTCGCAGGTCCGCAGGCAGCACAATGGGGCCTGAAGACGCCGCTTTAGCACCAGCATCGCCTCCAGACTGCGTCGATACATCGGTCGCCGCCTTGCGCAACTTCCGGGACGCTGCGCCAGCGGCGGCGTCTGCGGTTGGCTTTGCGCGACTTCGGGATTTGGACATGGCGTCACCCAGGCATTGAATGGATGAGAACAGGGTGTTTGGTGCCGGCTAGAGGAATCGAACCCCCGACCTGATGATTACAAATCAACTGCTCTACCAACTGAGCTAAGCCGGCACACCCTTACGACGCACTGCACGCCGGGAGTCGAACTACTCCCGCCGTTACTCAACTACTTCACCAACTTCAAGCGCCCGCGACCCGACTGTGGCCGCGGAGGTCCCGCATCATCAAAAGGCCCTGGCGTCTCCACGCCGTCGCTGGCAGCTGGCGCGGCAGCGAGCACTTGATCAGCGCCTTTCTGCTCCGAAACGTCCCCAGCAACAGCAGCCGGCGCCTCCTCAGGCTGGAAGAACAGCCCCTGACCGTTTTCGCGCGAAAAAATGCCGGAGATTGAATACACCGGCACCGAGACCTCGCGGGAGACCCCGTTGAAGCGGGCGGAAAACTGTACCAAATCGTTGCTGATGGTCAGATTGCGAGTGGCTGACATGCTGATGTTCAGCACGATCTCGCCATTCTTCACATACTCCAGCGGGACTCGGGTGTTCTGATCCACCTTCACCGACAGATACGGTGTCAACCCGGCCTCGGCGCACCACTCGTAAATGGCGCGGATGAGATAGGGCTTGGTGGACGGAACAGTCACAGACGTCTCTCCGCCTTACTTCCGCATGGCCTTTTCCGACGCCGTCATCGAGTCGATGAATGCCTGGCGCGAGAACAGCCGCTCTGCATATTTGAGCAGCGGGGCCGCAGTCTTGGGCATCTCGACCTGGTAGTGATCCAGGCGCCACAACAGCGGTGCCACCGCGACGTCCAGCATGGAGAACTCGTCGCCAAGCATGTGCTTCTGCTTCACGAACATCGGCGCGATCTGCACCAGATTCTCGCGGATGTAGAGGCGGGCCTTTTCGGCCTGCTTGGGCGTGCCGTACTCGAGCGTCTCGACATGGTTGAAGATTTCCTTCTCCATGCGATGGAGGATGAGTCGGGCACGGGCGCGCATCACCGGGTCGGCAGGCATCAGCTGCGGGTGCGGGAAGCGCTCGTCGATGTACTCATTGATGATGTTGGATTCGTACAGAACCAGATCGCGCTCGACCAGGACCGGCGTGCGGTTGTACGGATTCATGACCGCCAGGTCTTCCGGCTTGTTCATGAGATCCACATCCAGGATCTGGAAATCCATGCCCTTCTCGTACAGAACGATGCGGCAGCGGTGGCTGAAGGGACAGGTGGTGCCTGAGTAGAGAGTCATCATGGTGAGTCACCTTTTCTTATCGCGAATATTCGCTTTGATTCAATTCGCGGCATTCAGAAACGGCAAGCCGCGCCTGTTGGCGCGGCCTGGGAGAAATGGACGGGAACAGCCGGTTTACTTGACGTCCTTCCAGTACTCTTTCTTGAGCACAATCGCGAACACCAGCAGCACGGACAGGAACATCAGGACCAGAACACCCAGCTGGGTACGCTTCGCGGCCGCCGGCTCACCCATGAACACCAGATAGTTCACGAGGTCGCCCACCATCTGATCGTATTCCAGCGGCTTCAGGGCACCGGGTTGCGTCAGCACCAGCTTCATCATCGGCTCCATCTTGCCGTCGTGACCTTTGCGCTCACCGACCTGCTGCCATTGCTGCGTGCCCTGCAGTTCGTGCAGCACATGCGGCATGCCCACCGCCGGAAATGCGCGGTTGTTCCAGCCCGTGGGCGACTTGTCGTCGCGGTAGTAGCTGCGCAGGAACGTGTAAAGCCAGTCCGCACCACGTGAACGGGCAATCACGGACAGGTCGGGGGGCACCCCACCAAACCACGCCTTCGCATCGACCGGATTCAGCGCCGTGGTCATCGTGTCGCCAAACTTGTCGGAGGCGAGCATCAGATTCTCCTTGATCTGCTGCTCCGTCAGGCCGAGATCGGTGAGACGGCTGTAGCGCATCATCGAAGCCTGGTGGCAATTGAGGCAGTAGTTCACGAACGTCTGCGCGCCGCGCTGCAGCGAGGGCTTGTTCTTGAGGTCAACCGGTGCGCGGTCCAGCGGAATGTCCACACCCGCTGCGCCAGCCAGGAGCGGCAGCGCAACCAGAACAATCCCGGCCACGCGGGCAAATAGATTCTTTTTCACGAGGTCACCCTTTCCGGCACGGGGAGTTCTTTGTCGTTCTTCGTGTACCAGGGCATCAGGATGAAGAACAGGAAATAGACGATGGTGAGAACACGGGCGACCAAGGTTGCCGTGTCCATGCCGCCAAGAAGCGGCAAGCCTTTCGGCAACTGGCCCCAGACCGTGGTCGGCACGACACCGAGGTAGCCCAGGATCAGGAAGCTCACGACGAAGGCTGCCAGCCAGGCCTTGTAGACCGGCCCGCGGTAGCGCACAGACTTGACCTTGCCGCGATCAAGCCAGGGCAGCGCGAACAGGATCAGCGTCGCAGCACCCATCACCGCCACGCCCGGGAACTGCGAGCCGAACATGGAAGGCACCGCGCGCAGCATTGCGTAGAACGGCGTGAAGTACCAGACCGGTGCGATGTGCGCGGGCGTCTTCAGCGGGTCCGCCGGAATGAAGTTGTTGTATTCCAGGAAATAGCCGCCCATTTCCGGCATGAAGAACACGATGACCGTGAACACCATGAGGAAAACCACCACGCCGACGATGTCCTTGACGGTGTAATACGGGTGGAAGGGAATGCCGTCCAGCGGAATGCCCGTTTTCGGATCCTTGTTCTGTTTGATCTCGACGCCATCCGGGTTGTTCGAACCCACCTCGTGAAGCGCCAGGATGTGCGCGGCCACCAGCCCCAACAGTACCAAAGGCAGGGCGATGACGTGGAAAGCGAAGAACCGGTTCAGCGTGGCGTCACCCACGTTGAAGTCTCCGCGAATCCAAACAGCGAGGTCCTCGCCGATGAACGGCACGGTGGCAAACAGGTTGATGATCACCTGCGCACCCCAGTACGACATCTGGCCCCAGGGGAGGAGATAGCCGAAGAACGCTTCGGCCATGAGGCAGAGATAGATCAGGCAGCCGAAAATCCAGATGAGCTCGCGCGGCTTGCGGTAGGAACCGTACATCAGCCCGCGGAACATGTGCAGATACACAACGATGAAGAACATCGAGGCGCCGGTGGAGTGCATGTAGCGGATCAGCCAGCCGTACGGCACGTCACGCATGATGTACTCGACCGAGGCAAAAGCCAGCGCTGCATCGGGTTTGTAATTCATCGTGAGAAAAATGCCGGTCACGATCTGCAGCACCAGTACCAGCAGCGCGAGCGAGCCGAAGTAGTACCAGAAGTTGAAGTTCTTCGGCGCGTAATACTCGGCCAGGTGCGTCTTCCAGTTCTCCAGCAAAGGGAAACGGTCGTCGACCCAAATTATGGTCTTGCCCACGATACCGCCGGGCAGGTTGTCGTGATTTTTGGAGGCGGAGGCCATAGTGTCCTCGGAATCAGGCTTTGTCGTCACCAACGACCAGACGAGTGCCGGCGATGGCGTACGGGGGAATTTCAAGGTTCGTCGGCGCGGGCATGCCCTTGAAGACACGGCCGGACAGATCGAATTTCGACTGATGGCAGGGGCAGAAGTAGCCACCCGGCCAATCGGCACCCAGATCACCGGCTGCTGCGCCGATTTCGCTGCGCTTGGTCGGCGAGCAACCCAGGTGGGTGCAGACGCCCTTCACGACCAGAAACTTCGGGTCGCGCGAACGGTGGGCATTCTTCGCATACTCCGGCTGTTTGGAGGCGGCAGACTGCGGATCCGCAAGGAAGCCGTCATTTTTTTCCAGTTGCGCGATCATTTCCGGCGTGCGGTGCAGGATCCACACCGGGGCGCCCCGCCACTCAACGGTGACCTGCTGGCCCAGCTCAACCAGTGACAAATCGACTTCCACCGCAGCACCCGCAGCCAGCGCGCGGGCACTGGGCTTCATGCTGAACAGAAACGGAACCGCGACTGACGCCGCACCGGCCGCGCCCACTGCCGCGGTGGCGATGGTCAACAGTCGGCGTTTTTTGGGATCAACTCCCTCTTCAACTATCGCAGACATCCTCTGGACCCTTGTTTTTGGCTGATATCGTTGGGAGCTCCGCACACCCGGTCACGGGACCGGCTGATGCGCCCTGACAAGCTCGATATTCTAACCGATTGGGTGGGCGAACTTAAAGAGCCGCAACGCATTTGTCCGAAAAATCTCATGCAAATAAGGCACTTAAGCCGGGAAATTGCGGATTGACCCCGACCCGACGGCACCGCTAGACTGGCCCCGGGAGGCTGGGGCGCATCAGCCAGCCTATTCACGGACCCACCGCATGATCCCAGGGGTCGCGAAACCGCCGCCCCAGTCCGATCAGGCAGATCAGGCAGATCCAGTCCAGGAGAACGACAATGAGTGTTGCATCAGAGTTCAAGCAATTCGCGGTAAAGGGCAACGTGGTGGACCTTGCGGTGGGTGTCATCATCGGCGCTGCGTTTGGAAAGATCGTCGACTCGGTGGTGAACGATCTGGTCATGCCCGTCGTGGGGCGGGTGCTGGGCAACGTTGATTTCAGCAACCTCTTCATTGCCCTCAAGGACGTGCCGGCCGGTGTGCCCATGACGCTCGATGCGGTCAAGAAGGCCGGAATACCCGTTTTCGCTTGGGGCAACTTCATCACCATCGCGATCAATTTCGTGATTCTGGCGTTCATCATTTTCCTGATGGTCAAGCAGATCAATCGGCTCAAGAAGGAGGCGCCGCCAGCACCGCCCGCCGCCACGCCGGAAGACATCATGCTGCTGCGCGAGATTCGCGATTCCCTCAAGAAGTCCTGACAACATGTATCGGCCGGACAGCTGTCGCGCCCCTCGCCCAGCCCGGTCGTGCCGGTGATTTGCCAATTCAGGGGGCGCGGGTGATACTCCGCGCCCCGATCAACCCGGCGGGGCATCTCCGCCTCAATCGCGAATATTCGCAATGCGCAAATACTGGTTACTGTTCGCCGAGTTCGTCGCCATCACGCTCGCCATCGTCTTTGTCGTGAGCCTTGTACGGCCCGACTGGAATCCGTGGCGTCGCAGCATCGTGGAAATTCGTGAATCGGCCGCAGCGGACGGCGTGGCCCAGGTAGCGGCCCAGGGGGCCGTTGTGGCGAGCTACAGCCAAGCCGCCAAACGGGCCATGGCCTCGGTGGTCAACATCTCAACCAGCAAGCGCGCCCGAGTGCCTCGCAACCACCCCTTGCTGAATGATCCTCTGCTGCGTCGATTCTTTCCAGACTCACCCGCAGAGCCACAGGCCAGCCTGGGTTCTGGCGTAGTGGTCAGCGAGGATGGCTACATCCTGACCAACGAGCACGTCATCGAATCAGCCAGCGAGATCCAGATTGCACTGGCTGATGGGCGCGTGTTCCCCGCCAAGGTGGTGGGCACCGATGCTGACACGGACTTGGCCGTTCTCAAGGTCGATGGCCCCAAGCTGCCGCCGATTACCTTCGGCCAGGCAGACAAGGCGCAGGTCGGGGATGTGGTTCTGGCGATCGGCGACCCCTTCGGATTTGGCAACACGGTGACCATGGGCATCATCAGCGCGTTGGGACGGAATCGCCTCGGCGTGAACAACTACGAGAATTTCATCCAGACCGATGCCGCCATCAACCCGGGCAACTCGGGCGGCGCGTTGGTCGACACGAGCGGAAACCTCATCGGCATAAACAGCATCATCTACTCCCAGTCGGGCGGCTCCCAGGGCATCGGCTTTGCCATTCCGGTGTCCATGGCCAAGAACGTGATGGAGCAGATCATCGCCACCGGCTCGGTCACCCGCGGCTGGATAGGCGTGGATGTCGGTGACGTGACCCCCGACCTGGCGGAGTCACTCAATCTCAAAAACGCGCGCGGCGCAGCTATAGCAGGCGTGCAGGAAGGCGGCCCGGCAGACAAGGCGGGCGTCAAGGCTGGCGATGTCCTGGTTCGGGTCAACGGCCGACCCGTCCAGGACTCCGTCGCAGCCAGGGCGTTGATTTCCGATCTTGTCCCCGGGACCAGGACGGACATGACCTTCATCCGCAAGGAGAAGGAAGTCTTAATCCAGATACTGATCGGCAAGCGGCCCAAACCTCGCCGCTAGGCGAAGGCGGCCACTCAGCCGCTGGCGACGTCTTCCGTTTTGGCCGCAGCTTTGGGCGCGGTGCCCGTCATGCGCGCAACCACGATGCCTACTTCGTACAGGATGCAAAGGGGAATGGCCAGCGCCAGCTGCGACACGACGTCCGGTGGCGTCACGATGGCGGCGATGACGAAGGCGCCGACGATGACATACCGGCGAATTTCCACCAGCGTCTCGATCGTGACCAGCCCCGTGCGGACGAGCACGACGACTACGACCGGCGTCTCGAAGGTCATGCCGAACGCCAGGAACATGCCGATCACAAAGTTGAAGTAATTCTCGATATCGGGCGCGACCGAGATGGACTTGGGCGCCAGTTCGGTAATGAAACTGAATACCGTATGGAACACGAAGTAGTGGCAGAACGCCATGCCGGCAATGAACAGCAGCGTGCTCGACACAATCAACGGCAATACAAAGCGCTTTTCGTGTGAGTAAAGACCCGGCGCAATGAACGCCCACGCCTGATAAAGCAGAAACGGCAGCGACACGACAAAGGCCGCCAACGCCGCCACCTTCATCGGAATGAAGAATGGCGCGGCGACGCCGGTCGCAATCATCTTCGAGCCCTGAGGCAGCACGCTCATCATCGGCTGGGCGAGAAAGTCGTACAGGTGCCCGGCGAGGAACCAGGGCGGCACCACTAGCGGCAGAAACACGACCAGGAATGCCAAGAGGCTCTTGACCAGCCGGTTGCGCAGCTCGATAAGATGGGAAATGAAGGTTTCTTCCATGGCGGCAGTGACTGCAGGCGGCTCAGCCGATCAGCTTTTGCTGTGTGGAAGGGGGCGAATATTCGCCAGATGCGGGTGGCGTCTGCTCGGGCGCAGATTGATCGACCGCTGGCATCGTGCCAGCGCCAACGCCTGGCGGTGCCGGCTCCGTCGAGGCGACCTTTGGAGGATCATTTACCGCGGTCAGCGATTGCTCCAGCTCGCGCGCGTTGCTCTCGACTTCGCGTGTCTGCTCGTTAACGCTCTGCTCGAAGGACCGCGCCGCGTCCTGCACCTCGGTTTTCAGCTTGGACAGTTCGCTGGCGTCCATCTCACGCTGAATGTCGCCTTTCACATTGGCCACGTAGCGCTGAAAGCGACCGAACAGGATGCCCGCCGTGCGCGCGACCTTGGGCAGGCGCTCAGGGCCAATGACGAGCAAGGCCACAACGCCGATAACCAGCAGTTCCGTGAATGCGATGTCGAACATGATTGGGCTTTGCTGCGACCGGCTGCGCCGGACGCTAGCCGGGCGCGCGCGCCGACGTCAGGACTTCTGCTTGTCCTTGACCTCGCCCTCGATGGTCTGGCCGGCAGCGAGCTGACCCGGCTTGGCCTCGCCCGTCTCGCCACCTTTCATACCGTCCTTGAAACCCTTCACGGCGCCACCGAGATCACTGCCGATGTTGCGCAGCTTCTTTGTGCCAAAAACGAGCAGGACAATGACCAGCACAATCAGCCAGTGCCAAATGCTGAACGAACCCATGTGAATCTCCTTGAGAGCTGAATTTCCTGCGGTCAGGCCGCCGGGCCGACCATCGTCCGGAGCGCGTCGCCGCCTGGGCGATTGCCGAAGACATGAATATGCAAATGATACACGTCCTGCTTGCCCACCCGCCCGGTGTTGATGACCGTGCGGAAGCCGTCAGTGAGCCCTTCCTGCCGGGCCAGCACCGGCACGAGGGCCAGCATGTGGCCCATGAGTGCGGTGTCATCAGCCGTGACATCAGCCAGCGTGGGAATGAACTTCTTGGGAATGATCAGGAAGTGCACCTCGGCCGCCGGCTGGATGTCATGAAAAGCGAGCACCAGATCATCCTCATGCACCTTTCTGCAGGGCAACTCTCCGCGCAGGATCTTGCCGAATACGGTGTTGTTCTCCAAGTTGCTCTCCTCGCGGTTCAGGGCGCCGGGCGCGCCGCCTTCTCTTCATGACCTGAGATGCCCTCGCGACGGGCGAGTTCGCCAATGACATCTTCCACGCGAATATTCGCATGCGCCAGCATGACCATGCTGTGGAACCACAGGTCCGCCGTCTCGTGGATCAGGGCTTCGCGATCACCGTCCTTGGCGGCGATGATGGTCTCGGCACATTCCTCACCCAGTTTTTTCAGGATGGTGTTCGGCCCTTTCGCAAACAGGCTGGCGACATAAGACTTGGCGGCGTCCTGCCCTTTGCGGCTCTCGATGGTGGCAGCAACGCGGCGCAGCGTGTCGTGGGTGTTGTCGCTTGGGTTCATGCCTTCGATCCTCTCAGCCTTCAATTACGAAACACGCCAGGCTGGTCCAGCTCGACCACGGCCTCGGTGACCACCCAGCCATTGCGCGCATCCAAGAGCTTGAAAAAGCAGCGCCGCCTGCCGGTATGACAGGCCACGCCGCCCACTTGTTCGACACGCGCCAGCAGCGCGTCAGCGTCGCAATCCAGCCGCAGCTCGACCAGGCGCTGGAAGTGGCCCGATGTCTCCCCTTTGCGCCACAGGGCATTGCGAGAACGGGACCAGTAAACCATGTCACCCGACTCGACCGTGAGTTGCAACGACTCCCTCGACATCCAGGCCAGCATCAGGAATTCGCCGGACGTCGCGTCCTGCGTGACGACCGGCACCAGCCCGGCGTCGTTCCACTGCACTGCATCCAACCAAGTCTCCGCAGGCGTCACCATGACATCCTCATGACGATCCCTTGTGCAGCCAGATGTTGCTTGGCGGCAGCGATCGAATATTCGCCATAGTGGAAGATGCTGGCCGCCAGCACTGCATCGGCCTTGCCCTCGGTAATACCTGCGGCGAGGTGATCGAGGTTACCAACGCCACCGCTGGCGATCACGGGCACACTCACGGCCTCGGCGACTGCACGAGTCAGCGCCAGATCAAAGCCCTGCCGCGTGCCGTCACGGTCCATGCTGGTGAGGAGTATTTCGCCCGCGCCCAGCCGGGCGACTTCTACAGCCCATTCAATCGCATCCAGGCCAGCTTCCTTGCGGCCGCCGTGGGTGAATACGCCCCACCGTCCGGACGCTGTCTGCTTGGCGTCGATGGCCACCACGATGGCTTGCGAGCCAAACTTGCCGGCCGCCTCGGCTATCAGGTCCGGTTTGCTGATGGCCGCGGTGTTCAGGCTGATCTTGTCAGCGCCGGCATTCAGCAGTCTGCGCACATCCGCCACGCTGCGCACGCCGCCGCCGACTGTGAGCGGAATGAAAACCTGATCAGCCACCTGCTCGATGATTGGGAGGATGAGATCCCGGCCATCCGAACTGGCGGTGATGTCGAGAAACGTCAACTCGTCCGCGCCTTCCTGGCCGTAGCGCCGCGCGATCTCGACCGGATCCCCGGCGTCCCGCAGGGAAACAAAGTTGACGCCCTTGACCACGCGGCCGGCGTTGACGTCGAGACAGGGGATGATGCGCTTGGCCAGCATGGGAGAAGTGATAGGGAGCGTGGCCGCGCGTCGCTGCGCGGCCGGAGGCGATCCGAGACGGATCAGGTTGCGGTGAGTGCCAGCGCCTTCTTGAAGTCGAGCTTGCCTTCGTAGACGGCCCGGCCGGTGATGGCACCCATGATGCCTTCGGATTCAACAGCCATGAGCCTTTTCAGGTCGTCCAGGCTGTTCAGGCCGCCACTGGCAATGACGGGAATGGTGAGCGCCTGCGCCAGCTTGACCGTGGCATCGATATTGATGCCGGTCATCATGCCGTCGCGACCAATATCGGTGTAGATCACCGCTTCCACGCCATAGTCCTGAAAGCGCTTGGCCAGATCAATCACGTCATGGCCGGTGAGTTTGGACCAGCCATCAGTGGCCACCTTGCCATCTTTCGCATCCAGTCCGACGATGATGTGCCCCGGAAACGCGTCACAGGCCTCGTGCAGGAATCCGGGATTCTTGACCGCAGCTGTACCGATGACAATCCAGGTGATGCCATCGTCCAGATAGCGCTCGATGGTGTCGAGGTCCCGAACACCGCCACCCAGCTGTATCGGCATGTCTTCGCCCGCAGCCGCCACGATGTCCTTCACCGCAGCCTCATTCCGCGGCTTGCCGGCGAACGCACCGTTCAGGTCCACCACGTGCAGACGCTTGGCGCCCTGGTCCGCCCAGTGTTTCGCGGTCGCACCGGCGTCTTCGGAAAACACAGTGGCCGACTTCATGTCCCCCTGCTGCAGCCGGACACAGTGGCCGTCTTTCAGATCGATTGCGGGAATGATGAGCATGGCGGGGCTTGGAGGCTGTCGGGGAAGGTGGGACGCAAGGGCGGCGGCATGCCGGGGTCAGGGCATCCAGGAGAGAAAATTTCGATAGAGCGCGAGGCCGGCGGTGTGGCTCTTTTCGGGGTGGAACTGCGTGGCAAAAATATTAGCGCGAGCCAGCGCTGCGGTAAAGCGCAGCGAATATTCGCAGGTGGCGGCCGTCAACGAGGGCTCCGCTGGCTGACAGTAATAGCTGTGAACAAAATAGAAGCGCTCACCGGAGGAAACCCCCGTCCAGACCGGGTGGGCCGCGGTTTGGGCGACCTCGTTCCAGCCCATGTGCGGCACCTTCAGGCCGCTGCCGTGCGCGGGCATGAACCTGCGCACCTGTCCCGGCAGAATGCCCAACCCGGGCGTGTCGCCTTCCTCGGAATGGTCGAGAAGCATTTGCATGCCCACACAGATGCCCAGAAATGGCTTGGTTGCAGCAGCTTCGCGCACTGCGCTTTCCAGGCCCGTTTCGCGCAAGTAGCGCATGCAGTCGGGCATGGCGCCCTGCCCCGGGAACACCACTCGATGGGCGTTGCGGACCGCATCAGGATTCGAGCTGATCGACACGTCGGCATCCGTAGCCACGTGCTTCAGCGCGCGCTCAACCGAGCGGAGGTTGCCCATGCCGTAATCCACCACCACGACGCGTTCCATGATGTCGCCTAGAGCGATCCCTTGGTCGAGGGCATGACACCCGCAGCCCGCGGGTCCAGTTCGACCGCCATGCGCAGCGCGCGGCCAAATGCCTTGAACACGGTCTCGGCCTGATGGTGGGCGTTGATGCCGCGCAAGTTGTCGATGTGCAGCGTGGCTTGGGCGTGATTGACGAAGCCCTGGAAAAACTCATAGATCAGGTCGACATCGAACTCGCCCACGCGCGGCCGTGTGAAGGGTACGTGGAACTCAAGGCCGGGTCGGCCAGACAGGTCCACGACCACCCGGGACATGGCTTCGTCCAGCGGGCAGTAGGCATGACCAAAACGCCGCACGCCGGTCTTGTCGCCCCAGGCCTTCGCCATGGCCTGGCCCAGCGTGATGCCAACATCCTCAACCGTATGGTGGGCGTCAATATGCAAATCGCCGGTGGCCTTGAGATCAATATCGATCAATCCGTGGCGAACCACCTGATCCAGCATGTGATCAAGAAACGGGATGCCAGTGTCCAGGCTGCCCTGGCCGGCGCCGTCGAGATTCACGGTGACGGAAATCTGGGTTTCGCGGGTATTGCGGGTGACTTGGGCGGTGCGCATGGCGAGGCTTCGCGGGCTACTGGAAAGCTGATTGGAAAACTACAGTGATGCCTCAAGGGCCGACAGGAACGCGGCGTTCTCCGTCGCCGTGCCCAGCGAGACACGAAGGCAGCCGGCGAGCATGGGATGGGCACGGCTGACGTTCTTGACCAGAATCTTACGCGACTTGAGGCCGACGAAGGCGCGGTCCGCGTCGGGTACCCGAAAGAGCAGGAAATTGGCCTCGGACGGGAAGACGGTGATACCCGGCAGCCGTGCCATCTCCGCCGCAAGTGCATCGCGCGATGTCACGATACTGCCCGCCTGCGCCAGCAACACCGGGTGATGGCGCAGCGCATACGTGGCGGCCGCCTGCGAGAGGGCATTGATGTTGTACGGCAGCCTGACCTTGTCGAATTCGCCCAGCCAATCGCGGCCGCCTGCGAGGTACCCAAGCCGCAGACCGGCGAGTCCCAACTTGGACAGGGTACGCATCAGGACGGCATTGGGGTGGCTGGCAAGCCGCGGCAGAAAGCTCTCCCGCGAGAAGGCCGCATAGGCCTCATCGACGACGACCAGACCGGGCGCGGCACGGATCACACGCTCCACCGCGTCGAGATCGAACAGGTTCCCGGTCGGATTGTTGGGGCAGGCCAGAAACACCACGGGGGGTCGCTCCTTTGCCATGGCCGCAAGGAGTGTGTCCTCGTCCAGAGAGAAATCCGGCCGGAGCGGCACGCCGACATGGCGCAAGCCGACCAGTTCGGCGATCACCCTGAACATGACAAAGGACGGCTCCACCGACATCAGTGTGGCGCCCGGCCGGGCCAATGCCAGCGCGATGATCTGAATGATCTCGTCGGAACCGTTGCCCAGCATCACATCAAACGCATCGGGGATGCCGGCAACGTCGCGCAGGGTGCTCGTCAATTCACGCGCAGCCGGGTCGGGATAGCGATTCAGGCTGGCCTGCCGCAACGCATCCGCCAGTCCTGGCGCCAGGTCATCCGGCAGGGTGAACGGATTCTCCATCGCATCCAGCTTGATGAAGCCGGTTGCATCCGGGACGTGGTAAGCGGACAGCGCCCGGATTTCCGGGCGGACCCATTCCGATGCCGACACGATCAAGTCTCCGGCGTGGGCACCGGAGCGAACCGGCACTCCGCCGATTGCGCGTGCGCCTCCAGCCCCTCCGTTCGTGCGAGGGTTGCGGCAATCTGTCCCAGCGTCTTCGCCCCCGCAGGCGAGACCTTGATCAGGGACGAACGCTTCTGGAAGTCATAGACGCCGAGCGGCGAGGAAAACCGCGCCGTACGCGACGTCGGCAACACGTGGTTCGGACCCGCGCAATAGTCGCCGATGGACTCGGACGAGAATCGCCCCATGAAGATGGCGCCGGCGTGGCGAATATTCGCAAGCAGCGCCTCCGGGTCGGTCACCGAGAGCTCGAGATGTTCTGGAGCCAGTTCATTGCTGAGAGCACAGGCCTCTTCCAGGTTGGCCACGCGAATCATCGCGCCACGATTGCCAAGCGACGCGCGGATGATGTCGGCGCGCGGCTGCAGCGGCAGCAGGCGTTCGATGCTCTCAGCCACCTTGTCCATGAATTCGGCATCCGGGCACAACAGGATCGCCTGTGCGACCTCGTCGTGCTCAGCCTGGGAGAACAGGTCCAGCGCAACCCAATCCGGCGGCGTGCTGCCGTCACAGATGACGAGGATTTCGGACGGTCCCGCCACCATGTCGATGCCCACACGGCCGAACACACGGCGCTTGGCGGCCGCCACGTAGGCGTTGCCGGGACCGACGATCTTGTCCACTGCCGGAACCAGCGCGGTGCCGAACGCCAGCGCGCCCACGGCCTGTGCACCACCGATACGGAATACCCGATCGACACCCACCAGCGCGGCGGCGGCCAGCACCATGTCGTTCAGTACACCCTCAGGCGTCGGCGTGACCATCACCAGCTCACCAACACCCGCCACCTTGGCGGCAATGGCGTTCATTAGCACGGAAGACGGATAGGCAGCCTTGCCGCCCGGCACATAGAGCCCCACCCGGTCGAGCGGCGTGATCTGCTGTCCCAGCACGGTGCCGTCCGGCTCGGTGTACTGCCAGGATTCCTGCTTCTGGCGCTCGTGATAACGACGAATCCGGTCGGCCGCGACGTTCAGTGCGGCACGCAGCTTGACCGGCAGCGCCGCCAGCGACTGCTGGCACCGCTCCATGGAAATTTCCAGTTCCGGGATGAACGTCGGCGTCCAGCGGTCAAAGCGCCGCGTGTATTCGATCAGCGCCATGTCGCCGCCGGTCTGCACGGACGCGAGGATCTGGGCGACGGCCGCATCCACCTCGGCATCGAGCGTGGATTCCTCCGCCATGAGCGCGGCAAGCTCTGCGCGGAAATTATCGGCACTGCTGTCAAGGCGACGCATCATGTTCCGCTCCCGGCGGATCTTGAGAAGGTTTCGAGGAGGGGCTGGACTTCGACTCGCTTCAGCTTGAGCGCTGCACGATTGACGATGAGCCGGCTGGAGATGGCGGCAATCTCCTCGACAGCGCGCAGGCGGTTGGCGCGCAGCGTGTTGCCGGAGGACACCAGGTCGACAATTGCGTCAGACAGGCCAGTGAGGGGCGCCAACTCCATGGAGCCGTAGAGCTTGATGAGATCGACATGCATGCCCTTCGCGGCGAAATGTTCGCGCGCGGTCTGGATGTACTTTGTCGCGACACGCAACCGGGCACCGCGCCGGGTGTGCGCCTCGTAATCGAAATCATCGCGGCAGGCGACCATCATGCGGCAGCGGGCAATGCCGAGATCCACGGGCATGTACAGCCCGGCCGTCTCGTGCTCCATCAGGACGTCGCGTCCGGCGATGCCCAGGTCTGCGGCGCCATGCTGCACATAGGTGGGCACATCGCTCGCACGAACGATGATGAGCCGCACGTCCGCCCGCGAAGTCCCGATGATCAGTTTGCGAGAGGTCTCGGGATCGTCGGTGGGCTGTATGCCGGCCTGATCGAGGAGCGGCAGGGTCTCCTCATAGATGCGGCCCTTGGACAGGGCGATGGTGATGGCCATGTGCTCAACCCCGCTCCGCAGCCCATTCTTCCGGCGTGTAGGTCTTCATCGACAGCGCGTGGATTTCCTCGCGCATGCGGTCTCCCAGCGCACCATAGACGACCTGATGCCGGGCGACCCGGCTCTTGCCGGCGAAGGCATGGCTCACGATCACCGCATCAAAATGCGCGCCGTCGCCGCTGACGGTCAGAAAATCGCAGGCGATGCCGGCGCGAAGATAGCCTTCGATGGCCTCGGGGGTCGTCATGGTGTCGGTCCGTCCAGAGTGGGAATGCAGGAGAGCCTACGGTTCGGCCCAGCGAATATTCGCGAATATTCGCACGGGCCAACCATGGCTGCGCTCAATGCCTGAGCTTGTAGCCGGATTTTAGCAGTCCGACCGTGATTGCCGAGAGAATGAAGAATGCCGCCAGCGCCACGCCAAGGGAGAGCCACGGAGACGTGTCCGCGTGCCCGAAGAAGCCATAGCGGAATCCATCGATCACATAGAAGAACGGATTCAGGTGTGACACAGCCTGCCAGAAGGGAGGCAAGCCCTGGATCGAATAGAACACGCCCGACAGAAAGGTGAGCGGCATGATGATGAAATTCTGGAACGCAGCCATCTGGTCAAACTTGTCTGCCCAGAGGCCGGCAATGATACCCATGGCGCCAAGCATGCCGCTGCCGGTGAGGGCGAACACCAGCGCCCAGAACGGGTACTGCAGCGGTACGTCGGCCATGAAAATCGCCACCAGAAAGACACCCGCGCCGACCGAGATCGCGCGCACAACGGACGCCAGCAGGTAGGCCCAGTAGAGGTCCCAATGAGAAAGGGGCGGCAGCAGGATGAACAGGATGTTGCCGGTGATCTTTGACTGGATAAGGCTGGAGGAGCTGTTGGCGAAAGCGTTCTGCAGCATCGACATCATGGCCAGCCCCGGAATCAGGAACTGGGTGTAGCTCACGCCCGGAAAGGGCTCCGTCGTGCCGCGTAGGGCCTGGGCAAAGATGAGCAGGTAGAGGACTGCCGTCAGCACAGGCGCCGCAACGGTCTGGAAAGCGACTTTCCAGAAGCGCAGGACCTCCTTGTACAGCAGGGTGCGAAAGCCGATGCCCATGATGATCAGTGCGTCTCCATGACGTGCAGGAAGACCTCTTCCAGATCCGGCTCGGTTACTTCCATGCGCCGCACCAGAACGCCCGACGCGCGCAGCGCAGCCAGCAAGGGCTCGACTTCCAGCAGATCATGCAGGACGAACTCGGTCCAGCCGTCATCGCCATCGCGCGCGCGACCCGCCAGCTCGGCGCTCAGGCGGCCTTCGATCTTGACCCGCAGCACGCGGTCGGAGAATGCGGAAAGCAGATGCTCGGTACGCTCGAGCGCCACCACGCGTCCCTGCTTCAGCATGGCGATGCGCTGGCAAAGTTGCTGCGCCTCTTCAAGATAGTGCGTGGTCAGCAGAATGGTATGGCCCGCCTGGTTCAACTCGCGCACGAAGGCCCACAGGGTCTGACGCAATTCCACGTCCACGCCTGCCGTGGGCTCATCGAGAACGATGACCGGCGGACGGTGAACCAGCGCCTGGGCCACCAGCACGCGACGCTTCATGCCCCCGGACAACTGGCGCATGTTGTTGTCTGCCTTGCTGGTGAGCGCCAGCTTTTCGAGCAGCTCATCGATCCAGCGAGTCAGTGTCGCCGTGCGGGGGATGCCGAAGTAGCCCGCCTGGATGAAGAGCGTTTCACGAACGGAGAAGAAGGGGTCGAAAACAATTTCCTGCGGGACGATGCCCAATTTCGCGCGTGCCAGCCGGTAGTCCGCCACCACATCGTGCCCGATCACCGCGAGGCTGCCTGCATCGGGACGGACCAGTCCGCCCAACGCGCTGATCAAGGTGGTCTTGCCGGCGCCGTTGGGTCCGAGCAACGCGAAGAATTCGCCCTCCGAAATATCGAGGGAGACGCCGTCAAGCGCCTTGAAGGTGCCGAAACGCTTTTCGACACCACGGATGCTTACTGCGACCGTCATTCCGCACACGCGTCACTGACACTGTGCGGCTGGACAATCTCCGTCACGCCATAGAGCGCCGCGAGCGATGCGAGCGGCTCTGGCAGGTTGATGAACTGGATGCGCCGCTTGAGGCGCTCCGCCTCTCGCCGCCAGCGCAGCAGGAGTGCCACGGCAGACGAATCCACTTCACCGACGCCGGACAAGTCGATCGACAGGCAATCGGGCAAATCCGGGCGCCGGGTGAATGCTTCCGTTTGCGCCAGGATTTCAGGCAACCTGGGGAAAGTCAGGTCGCCCTCAAGCTTGAGTGATTCGGCGTTCATGGCGGGTGCGGTCAATGTGCTGCCGGATGCGGCAACCTATTTCTTGCCGGCCGCGGACTTCGCGTTGCGGTCAGCCAGCGTCTTGATGAGGCCATCAATGCCGGACTTGCGAACTTCCTCGGCAAACGTGCTGCGGTAGTTGGTCACGAGACTCACGCTGTCCACCACGATGTCGTAGGCCTTCCACCCCTTGTCCGTCTTCTCCATGCTGTAGTCGATCGGAATCGGCTGGCCGCCCGGCTGATTGATCTGGGTTTTGACCACCGTCTCCTTGTCGGCCGGGCCCACCTTGGCCGGTTTCACTTCGATCGTCTGGTTGCGATACTGGGTCAGCGAGGTCGAATAGGTACGCACGAGCAGCGTGCGGAACTCCTTGGTCAATGCTTCTTTCTGCGCGTCCGTGGCGTCCCGCCAGGCGCGGCCCACGGCAAGTTGCGTCATCCGGGAGAAGTTGAAGTTGGGCAGCACCTTCTCCTCTGCCAGTTGCACGATCTTTCGCGTGTCGCCATTGGCGAGGTCCTTGTCTGCCTTGATGATGTTCAAGACCTCGGTCGTGGTACGGCGGACCAGCTCATCAGGCGCCACATCCTCGGCCTGGGCGACAGCGAGGTTTGCAGCGAATGCAGCAATGGCAAGGACTTTCAGGGTTTTCAGATTCAGCATTTCAATCTTCCATGGGATGCGAATATTCGCGTTAACGGTTGACCGGCGAGTCCGGATTACTTGCCGCCCTCTGCGGCTTTGCTGAACAGGAACTGTCCGATCAATTTTTCCAGCACCACCGCAGACTGGGTGAGCGTGATGCGATCGCCTTCCTTCAGCGTCGCCGTGTCGCCACCCGCCTCCAGGCCGAGAAACTGCTCACCCAGGAGTCCGGAGGTCAGGATCGCGGCGCTGCTGTCCTTGGGAAACTTGTAGCGCTTGTCGAGGGCCAAGATGACAGACGCCTGGAACTTCTCGTTGTCAAAGTGGATTTCCTGGACCCGGCCGACAAGGACGCCCGAGCTGCGTACGGGCGCGCGCACCTTGAGACCGCCGATGTTCTCGAAGCGGGCCTCGACCTTGTAGACCTCCTTGACGTTCTCCGCGCCCAGGTTGCCTGCCTTCAGTGCCAGCAGAAGCAGCGCGGCAAATCCGCCAAAGAGAAATACACCCACCCAAAGATCGTATTTGTTTCGTTCCATGACACCCTCAGATCTCGATTGCCACCAATTTGTTCAGTGATTCGGGTTTACAGCATCGGCTTCAGCATGAATGCGGTCAGCACCAGGTCCAGCGCCAGAATGGTCAGCGCGGACGTCACCACCGTTCGGGTCGTCGCACGGGACACCCCTTCCGCCGTCGGGGCGGCGTCAAATCCTTCGAACGTCGCGATGCAGGACACCGCGAAGCCGAACACGATGCTTTTGATCACGCCATTCATCACGTCGTAGTACCAGTCGACCTTGGACTGCATCTGCGACCAGAAGACCCCGCTGTCAACGCCAATCAGCACCACGCCGACCAGATAGCCCCCAAAAATGCCCATCGCGGAAAACAGCGCCGCCAGCAGGGGCATCGAGATGACACCGCCCCAGAATCGCGGAGCCACCACGCGGGCAATGGGATTGACGGCCATGATGTCCATGGCCTTCAACTGCTCGGTCGCCTTCATCAGCCCGATCTCTGCCGTCATCGCCGAACCAGCGCGACTGGCGAACAGGAGTCCGGTCACAACCGGCCCAAGCTCCCTGACGAGCGACAGCGCCACCAGCACGCCAAGCGTTTCCTCCGCGCCGTAGTTCTGAAGGGTCTGAAACCCCTGCAGGCCCAGCACCATGCCGACGAAGAGCCCGGACACCATGATGATCACCAGCGACTGCACGCCGCTGAAATACACCTCCCGGACAGTCAGCGGCAGGCGGCGGAATGACGGGCCGGAATTGACCATGACCAGAAAGAAAAACCGGGCCATGACGCCGCCACGCCACACCATGTTAGTGGCGCGGGCGCCAAGACGGCCCAGCATGTCAACGAAACCGTTCATGGCGTCCCGATCCCGAGCTCGTTTGCGTACGGCCGGGCCGGATAGTGGAAAGGCACCGGGCCATCCGCCTCGCCGCGCACGAACTGGCGCACGAATGGCACGTCAGAGCGGCGAATCTCGTCTGGCGTGCCCTCGCTCACCACCCTGCCCTCCGACACAAAATAGATGTAGTCCACGATCTGCAATGATTCCTGTACGTCATGGGTCACCACGATGGATGTCGCACCGAGCGCATCGTTCAATTTCCGGATCAACTGGCCAATCACGCCAAGGGCCATGGGGTCGAGGCCCGCGAACGGCTCGTCGTACATGACGAGCATCGGGTCCAGTGCCACCGCACGCGCGAGGGCCACACGCCGCGCCATGCCGCCGGACAGTTCGGCCGGCATGAGCTGCGCTGCGCCACGCAACCCGACCGCATTCAGCTTCAGCATCACCAGATCATGAATCACGTCATCGGGCAGATCGGTGTTTTCGCGCAACTGGAATGCAACGTTGTCATAAACCGACATGTCGGTGAAGAGCGCACCAAACTGGAACAGCATGCCCATCCGTCGGCGCAGACCGTACAAGCCTTCCGTGTCCAGCGTGGATAGCGCCACGCCGCCCACCCGCACCTCCCCCTTTGACGGACGGATCTGGCCACAGATCAGGCGCAGAAGCGTCGTCTTGCCGCAGCCCGAGCCGCCCATGATGGCAACCACCTTTCCTTTCGGAATCCGGAGGTTGACATTGGCGAGAATGGGCCGCTTGCCGTAGGCAAAGTCGACGGCATCGATCTCGACGAGATGAGAGGACACGGAGGCGTTGACGTGGTCAAAGTGGCCGCAAATGATAACAGCAGAGGCCGCCATGGCCTTCATCCGGGATGGCTGTGATCATTTTCCCCCGCCGGACCAGCGCCGCAAAGAGGATCGACCGCAATCAATCCGCCCCCCTATAATCGGGCCAGCCCTGACGGACACCACGAATCCGCCGGCATTGCTCTGCGGCAACCCATCTGTACACGAACGGAGCCAGATTGTCCTCGCCCTCCCTGATCATCGTTGACGACGATCCGCTCATTCGCGAGTCGCTGCAGTTTGTTCTGGCAAGCGAGTTCCGCGTTGCGGCGCATGAAAGCCGGACCGCAGCCGTGGACTGGTTGCGGGAGTCCGGCGTCAAACCCGACATTGCGTTGATCGATCTCGGGCTGCCCCCCACCCCGAATCTGCCCAACGAGGGCTTTCGCCTCATCAACGATCTCCTGGCCCACTCTCCGAATATTCGCATCCTGGTGCTGTCCGGCCAGAACGAGGAATCGAATGCCCGTCGCGCCCGCGCGCTCGGCGCGGTGGACCTGGTGCCCAAGCCGGTCCCGCCAGACAAGCTCCTCGACATCCTCAAGCGCACTCTCCGGATCAGCGCAGGCGAACAGGATGCCCGCCTGCTCCTCGGCGACAGCCTGCCGATGCTCAAGTTGCGCAGCCAGATCGACCTCTATGCAGCCTCCTCATTTCCGACTCTGATCGAAGGCGAGTCAGGGAGCGGCAAGGAAAGGGTGGCGAGCGCGCTGCACCAGCTCAGCCCGCGAGCCCACCTGCCGTTTCTGGCCCTCAATTGCGCGGCGATATCTGCGTCGCTCGTCGAACCCACCTTGTTCGGCCATGCCAAGGGGGCGTTCACCGGTGCGGCCACGGCAAAGTCCGGCTACTTTGAAGATGCGGGCGAAGGCACGCTCTTCCTCGATGAAATTGGTGAACTCCCTCCGGAGCTGCAGCCAAAGTTGCTGAGAGTGCTGGAAAACGGCGAATACCAGCGCGTCGGCGAAACCCAGACACGACACTCCCATGCACGCATTGTCGCGGCGACCAACCGTGACTTAAAAGCCGAGGTAAAGGCAGGGCGATTCCGCGCCGATCTCTACCATCGACTCTCGGTGTTCACGATTGCCGTACCCGCGCTCCGCGACCTGGGCCAGGACAAACTGAAACTCATGGAGCACTATCGGTCCCAGCTGGCGGCCCAGCATGGAATGTCCCCGTTCCGCCTCACGGCCGCTGGCGAGGCGGCGTGGCTCAACTACCCATTCCCCGGCAACATCCGGGAGCTGAAGAACATCGTCATTCGTCTGGTCGCAAAACATGCCGGGTATGAGATCGGGGCGGCCGAACTGCAGGCGGAATTCGAGCCGCAGGCACTGGCCCCGAGGCAGGACGATGCCGCGACGAATCCCGCAGAGATCGCCCGCCAGCGCCTGCTTGCCGAGCCCCAGTTCAGCCTGGACCGCGCGATGACCGAGCATGAGCAACTTTTCCTTGACGCCGCCCTGTCGTTGAGCGACGGAAACATCTCCAAGGCCGCACGGATGCTGGGCCTTTCCCGCAGTACCCTCTACAGCCGACTCGAGGTCTCCGGCCGCTTGCCTGACAAGGCGGGTGATAAACTGCCTGATTGATGCACATACCAAGTTCGCGGCGAAGCGCGCTGCGAATTTCCTGGGTCGTTCACTCTCGCCGCCAATGACCATCTACCTAGAACATTTTGGCTTTCGTGAGGCACCGTTCCGCATCACGCCCCACACGGAGTTCTTTTTTGCCGGCGCCAATCGCGGGGAAACGCTCGAAGCCCTGATTTACGCGATCACCTCCGGAGAGGGGATCGTCAAAGTGGTGGGCGAAGTCGGAAGCGGCAAGACCATGCTCTGCCGGGTCCTGATGGAGCGCCTGCCCGAGACCGTCGAGACGATCTACCTCGTCGTGCCGAGCTTGTCCCGGGACGAGATGCTTGCGGTGGTTGCGGGCGACCTTGGCATCGACACCCAGGGCTCAAACACCACGAAGGTCATTCGTGCGCTGCAGACCAAGCTGATCGAGATCCACGAACAGGGCAAACAGGTGGTGGCACTGATCGACGAGGCGCATGCCATGCCGATGGAGACGCTTGAGGAAATCCGCCTGCTCTCCAACCTGGAAACCAGCCAGCACAAGCTGATGCAGATCGTCCTGTTCGGCCAGCCGGAGTTGGATCAGCATCTGGCCCAACCGCACATGCGCCAGCTGAAGGAGCGCATCACCCATTCCTTCAACCTGCTGCCGCTCCCGGCACGTGACATCAAGGACTATCTGGGCTTCCGCTTGCGTGCCGCGGGGTACAAGGGGCCGGATCTGTTCAGCAAGGAGGCACTGGCACTGATTGCCGAGGCTTCCGAAGGTCTGACCCGGCGGATCAACATCTACGCCGACAAGACGCTGCTCGCGGCGTACGCCGAAGGCACGCACACCATCACCGCGGATCACGCTCGCGCGGCAATCAACGACACCCAGATTGTCGCCCCGGCAACCTCGAAAGGGAGTCGGTCTGAAAAGTGGGTCTATGCGGCGCTTGGCTTTGTGCTCGGTACGGTATTGGGCTTCCTTCTGGCGCAGAACTGGCCGGCCCCAACACCCACTGCGACTGTCACGATCAAGCCGGAACCCAACAAGTCCGCCGCACCGCAAGCGCCGGCTGATGCCGCTCAGCCTGCAGCGAGTGCAGCCGCATCGGTCACCGCCAACGCGCCCGCCGCGCCCGCCTCATCCGCCGCACCCGCCACAGACGCGCCCGCGGCTGAACCCAAAGCCGCCAAGCCCGAGGCTGCTGCCGAGGCCCCGGCAGCACAGGACTGGCTCTCCCGCCGCGTGGCGGCCGACGCCACAAAGCTGGCAAGCCCACCTGCCGAGCGCTGGACCATTCAGCTCATGATTGCCGACCAGGCGGAGCGAAACGCGATTGAGAGCTTTCTGGCGGATGCGGGACGTCAGCTGGGGGCGGAATCCGTGCTGGTCTATGCCGCAGGTACCGGGGACAAGGCACGCGTGGGCGTGATTTTTGGCGAGTTTGGCAGCCGTCGCGAAGCCCAGGCAGAACTGACCCGTTTGCCGGCCAGGCTGAGCCAGTTCAGGCCCTACGCCCGTAGCTTTCAGGCCATCCGCGAGGATATCCGGGTGCGTCAGGGCAATTGACCGGCAGCAAAGCATGCGGGACCCGGCCTAACTGATTGCTTTTATTCACGTAAGTATTTATAAGGTTACTTTCAGAACCAGAGCTAACCCTTTCTGTCGCATTGGAAAAGGGGGCCATCCCAAACTTACCCGGAACGCCATGCACCTGCCGGTCAATGCACCACACATTCGCTGGATTTGCGGCGTCGCCCTGATTGCCTTGGCAGGGTGCGGCCCGATGCCGGTGGCGAAGTCAGACAATCACATCGGGACTTACGAGAAGTCCGGGCGCGCGGGCCCCGCAACAGCACCTCAGAACATTCCAGCTCCGGTGAAACAGGTGGCGTTGCCGCCTCCGCCAGCCGCAAAACCGTCCGAGCTCAAGTATTCCGTGGTGGTCAACGATGTGCCAGTTCGCGAAGTCCTGTTTGCGATCGCACGCGAAACCAAACTCAATATCGACATTCACCCTGGTATCGAGGGCCGAATCACGCTCAACGCGATTGATCAGACGGTGCGCCAGATTCTGGACCGCATCGTGCGGCAACTGAATGTTCGTATCGAGGAGGTCGGGCCGAATCTGGCGCTTGTGCCGGATACGCCCTACCTGAAGGTTTACAAGGTCGACTACGTCAACATGGCCCGGGATTCAGCGAGCAGCGTGGGCTTGCAGACTCAAGTGGTGGGTATCGGCAGCACAGCTGGCGCGGCTTCAGGCGGGCAGAACTCATCGACGACCAAAGTCGACAACACGTCGAAGAACAGATTCTGGGAAACGCTCGAGAAGAACATCAGGGACATCATCATCGAGGAAGATAAGTATTCCTTAATGAGTGAACAACAACTGGAAAGGCGAAAGCAGGCAATGGCTGCTGCCTCAACTCGTCCAGGTCAAGCAGCGCAGGCTACTGCTGCTGTACAGGTGAACTTGCAGCCTCAGCAAGAGATAAGATCAAACAATGTTGCTGAGCTCAAGGAGGCAAATCCGGTTATCACTAACCCCGAGACCGGCACCCTCAGCGTACGCGCGACCGATAAGCAGCACCAGCGCATCGCCCAGTTCATTGAGCAGGTCGCTGGTTCGGCGAAGCGTCAAGTCATGATCGAGGCAACCGTCGTTGAAGTACTGCTCAACGACAACTACCGGTCTGGCGTCGACTGGTCCGCTATCGGTCTGGACGGCCTCGGCTACACGATCCGCCAGAATCTGACTGGAGGGAACCTCGCTGAAGCTCCGTTCTTTTCGATTGGCTACAGCAACCCCAACGCTGCAGCAGGCGGTAACGTCTCCAGCACGATCAAGCTCCTGAGCACCTACGGAACGACACGCGTGCTGTCGAGCCCGCGCATTATGTCTCTCAACAACCAGACCGCTGTGCTAAAGGTGGTTGAGAATAAGGTGTACTTCACGGTCCAGTCCCAGATCACGCCGGGTACGCAAGGCCAGGCTGCCTTGGTCACCTACAGCTCTACTCAAAATGTGGTGCCGGTCGGCTTTGTCATGACAGTCACCCCACAGATTAGCGAAGGCGATGTTGTGGTGCTGAATGTTCGCCCGACGGTGTCCAAGATCATCTCGTTTGTGAATGATCCCAACCCTGACCTTGCGCGAGCGGGCGTCATCAGCCGAATTCCGGAAATCCAGACGCGCGAATTCGAAACCATTCTGCGCGTACCAAGTGGACAAACTGCTGTGCTGGGCGGGTTGATGCAGGACTCTTTGGAGACGAATCGGGACGGCCTGCCTATTCTTTCACGGGTGCCGATACTGGGCGACGCAGTCAGCTACAGAAATGACACCACTCGCAAGTCGGAACTGGTCGTCTTCATGCGCCCGGTGGTCATTCGCGACGCGAGCACCGATACCGACCTCGCGGAATACCGGAAATACATGCCCGATAGCAAGTTTTTCAAGGACGCCGATCCCCTCGTCCCTGAACTGGCGCCACCCTTCACGATGAAGCCCAATCCCGTCGTGCCCGACGCGCAGCCACCGAAGTCATGAGCCTGCTACTGGACGCCCTGAAACGGGCGGAACAAGCCAAGCAATCCGCACAGCCAGGCCAAAAATCCGAATCAGCCTCCGTGCAATCATCCGGCGCCGAGGCTGCAGCAGCGCCGCTGACCGCCGGAAGCACGCTTTCGCTTGAGGCCATTGCTGAGCCACCGCGTCCGGCGCAGGCGCGCGCGATGGAATCGACAGATCGCGACGCCGTGCGCAATGTGTTTGCGGCCAAGCAGAGTCCGGCCCCCAGTGCTTCGGGAGGAAAGCCCGTCTGGCTGCTCCCCGTCATTGCGGTCGTAGTCGTCGCTGTGGGCGGGGGCGGCTGGTTTGTGTGGAATGAGATCAACAAGCTTTCGCCTTCAACCCGGATCACGGCTGCGCCTGTACCCAAGTCTGTGACTTCTGCAACGCCTTCGCCGCCACCTTCTGTGAACCCGGCACAGGTCGAAGCGAAGCCCGCAGTCGATGCGCCGATTGCGGCAGAGGCCCCCAGTGCGGAGCAAAAGCTGGCGAGTATTCCACTACCCGAACGTGTGGCGGGTGCACGCTCAGCCATGTCGCCAGCGGAGCGTGCTCGCGAAGAGCTCGCGCGTAGCCTGCGAGCGAACAACACCGCTAGCGACGCGCCGGTCACACTGAAACTGGCCCGAGGCATTGATCCGCCCAAAGTCTCTGAGGCGCTGGCCGAGGCTTATGGCGCCCTGCGCGCGGGCAAGAACACAGAAGCCCGCAAGCAATATGAGTCTTTGGTCCGCGCGGATGGTTTGAATCTGGACGCAAGACTGGGGCTGGCCACGGCGCTGGCGCGGAGCGGTGAAACCCCGGCCGCACTACGGGAGTACAAGAAGGCGCTGGAAATTGATCCGCGCAACAGCACCGCGCTGGCCGCGCTGCTGATCCTCACCGATGCCAGCTCGGCGCCCTCCCTGGAAACGGATCTGCGCGCGTTGCTGACGCGGCATGGCGAATCTGCTGAATTGCACTACGCGTTGGGCAATCTTCTCGCCAGCCAGTCACGCTGGACCGAAGCGCAGCAATCCTATTTCGACGCGTGGCGTCTTGGAAGCGAGAATGCGGACTACGCATTCAATCTTGCAGTCAGCCTGGATCAATTGCGCCAGACTCGGTTGGCAGCGGACTACTACCAGAAGGCGCTGGCCCTGGGCGCACGTCAGGGCGGACAGTTCGACCGCCGGCAGGCTGAACGCCGTCTCAATGAACTAAAATCTGTGCAGGCTTCGCAGTAGCCATTGCGAATATTCGCGTAACCCCGAACAGGATCTTCCCCCCGTGTCCATGCAGGCGCCGCTGTCACAGCTTCCACTCGGGCAGACCTTGCTGTCACGCGGCGTCGTGTCCCAGGACCAGCTCAACATCGCGCTGACCGAGCAGCGAAAGTTCAAGCAGCCGCTCGGCAAGATCCTGGTACAGCTCGGGTTCGTTACAGAAGCCACAATCCGTGACACCCTGTCCGAGAGCCTGGGCCAGGTATCGATTGATCTGTCGAACACGATCATCGACGCGGCCGCCCTCGCGCTGGTGCCGAAGGATATTGCCCGCCGCTTTCACGTACTGCCGGTGGCCCTGGATCGCGAGCGTGCAAAGCTCTTGCTCGCTGTGTCGGACCCCGCCAACGTGGTCGCGATCGACCAGATCCGCGCACTCATCAAGGAAGACATTCGCATCGAGCAGGTGCTGGCGCGTGAGTCCGACATCACCATCGGCATCGAGCAGCACTACGGCTTCGAGCTTTCGATCGACGGCATCCTGAATGAAATCGAGACCGGAGAGATCGATTACGCGTCCATCGCCGCGAACTTTGATGAGTACAGCCAGCCGGTGGTGCGGCTGGTCGATGCCCTGCTGAATGACGCCGTCAAGCAGGGCGCATCCGACATCCACTTTGAGCCGGAGAGCGGCTTCCTGCGCATCCGCTATCGCATCGACGGCGTGCTGCGTCAGATCCGCTCGCTGCACAAGAATTATTGGTCGGCCATGGTGGTCCGTCTGAAGGTCATCAGCGGCATGAACATCGCGGAAACGCGCGCCCCCCAGGACGGCCGTATCTCGCTCAACCTGTCTGGACGCAGCATCGACTTCCGGGTCTCCTCCCAACCGACCACGCACGGCGAGAACATCGTGCTCCGCATTCTCGACCGCCAGAAAGGCATTGTGCCGCTGGAGGACCTCGGACTGCGCGATGATGAATTGAAGATGCTGCAGCTGATGATGGCTCGGCCAGAGGGCATCATTCTTGTGACCGGCCCCACCGGCAGCGGCAAGACGACCACGCTCTATTCGATCCTCAACACGGTCAACACCGAGGGCGTCAACATCATGACGCTGGAGGACCCGGTGGAATACCCCATGGCGATGATCCGCCAGACGTCGGTGAACGAGGTCGTGAAGCTCGATTTCGCCAGTGGTATCCGCTCAATGATGCGCCAAGACCCGGACGTGATCCTGGTGGGCGAGATCCGCGACAAGGAAACCGCCGAGATGGCTTTTCGCGCGGCTATGACCGGCCACCAGGTGTATTCGACGCTTCACACCAATTCCGCGATCGGTGCGATCCCCCGACTGCAAGACTTGGGTGTCCTTCCCGACATCATGGCTGGCAACATCATCGGGGTCGTCGCGCAGCGCCTCGTCCGCAAGCTCTGTGGCCATTGCCGGGAGGCTTTCACGCCTGATTCCGCGACTCGCAAAATCCTGGGGGTGCCGGAGTCCTGGACAGGGCAGATCTATCGCTCCGTTGGCTGCCAGCACTGCAACTTTCAGGGGTACAAGGGGCGCGTGGCGATTATGGAGCTGTTCAAGATCGATCAGGAGATTGACGAACTGATCGCACGCAAGGCAACCGGGCGCGAGCTGAAGATGGCTGCCCGACGAACCGGTTTTCGCTCGCTGGCCGAGGATGCCATCTCGAGGGTGCTGGCCGGCCTGACCAGCCTTGAAGATATTTCGCGCGTCGTCGATCTGACCGACCGCGTCATCTGAGGGCTGGACAATGGCGCTGTTTTCGTACCGGGCCATCGATGAGGAGGGACAGTTTGCGAGCGGCAAACTGGATGCAGTGAATGCGGTCGACCTTGAACTTCGCCTGAAGCGCATGGGGCTGGATCTCATCACGTTTGAACAGATGAAGCAGGGCACGCTGATGAGGCGACAGATCAGCCGGCGCGATCTGATCACCTTCTGTTTTCACCTGGAACAGCTCATCAAGGCGGGCGTACCCATCATTGAGGCACTAATTGATCTGCGCGACACAGTAGATGGTGGATTTCGAGAGACTGTTGCGAGCCTGCTTGAGGACATCGAGGGGGGCAAAAAGCTTTCCGAAGCGATGCAGCAGCATCCGGCAACATTCGACCAGGTATTCACATCGCTGATTCGGGCGGGCGAAGAGGCTGGACAACTGCCTGAGGTGCTGGCGAAACTCGGAGAAAACCTGAAGTGGCAGGATGAGCTGGCGGCACAGTCAAAGAAGGCGATGCTTTACCCCGCGTTCGTTGGGACCGTTGTGGCGCTGCTTGTTTTTGCGCTGATGGTGTTTCTGGTACCTCAGCTTGCATCGACACTGAAGACTCTGGCTGGCGGAAATTTGCCAACTGAAACCAAGATCTTGATCGCGATATCTGAGTTCGTGAGGCGTTTCTGGTATCTCATCTTGGGGTTGCCTGTCGCGGCAGTTATCACGATAGTCCTCTTGGCCAGAACGAGCAGGGAGTTCCAGCACCAATTGGACGCGTTATCGCTGAAGCTGCCAGTCTTGGGCCCGATCAGGACAAAAATCGTCATGGCGCGCTTCACAACATTCTTCGCAATGATGTACCAATCCGGGATTGGCGTTCTGGACTGCATCCGCATATCGGAAAAGATTGTCGGCAGCCCAGTTATAGAAAGCGGACTGAAGCGGATTGGCAGAGAGATCACCGAGGGCGCTGCCATCACCCAAGCGTTCCAGAATGCGCGAATGTTTCCCCCGCTTGTGCTGCGAATGCTGAAAGTTGGTGAGTCAACCGGTGCACTGGATGACGCGCTGCTGAACGTCAGCTACTTCTACAACCGGGATGTACGGGAGTCGATCGGAAAATTGCAGGAGATGATTCAACCCATGCTGACCATGATTCTTGGGGGCATTTTTGTTGCGATCATCGCCACAATCTTCAACCCGCTCTACGACGTGATCAGCAAAGTGAAGTTCTGATTCAGCCATGGCAAAGCACTTCCTTTACCTGACCAACGACTGCTTGACCAGCTATCTCTGGCAACGGGGTGCAATCGCGTCTTCAGAGCGCTTCCCGATTCAGGATGTCGCGCCCAAGGAATTTGAGAAGTATTTGTTCAAGCACCGTCGCGAACCGGTGTACTTCATTCTGGACTTGACGGAAGAAGATTTCAGGCTGGAGTCGATCCCGCACTTGCGCGGCAGTGATCAGCAGGCTGTGCTGAATCGAAAGCTCGGACAAATCTACCGACAGAGCACCTTCCGCCACGCCATCATCCAGGGCCGGGACACTGAAGGTCGCCGCGATGACCGCGTTCTGTACCACGGCATCACGAATCCCGACCTGGCGCAGGTTTGGCTGACCGTCATGGAGCGGGTCGGCGCCCCGATTGAGGGGATCTTTTCCGCACCCATCCTCTCCGGCGAGTTGCTCCGAAGACTCGACGTGTTCTTCCCCCATACCTTGCTGGTTTCATTGGTGTCCGGCGGCGGGCTGCGACAAACATATTTTCAGAACAAGCAGGTCAAGTTCAGCCGCCTGACATTTCTCGAACGCAATTCAGAGATCAGGCGTGGCCAGCAAATCGCAGATGAAGTGAGTCGCACCTGGCAATACCTCGACAGCCTGCGATTCTTTAGCGGCGAGGATGCCCTTGAAGTATGTCTCCTACTGCATCCATCGGATCAACGCGAGGTGACCGAAGCGATCAGAGACTATCCGCTGTTGCAACATCGGGTCTTGAGCATAGAAGACGTCGCTGGCGCGCTCAAGATGAAGCCGCCGCCGATGAATTCAGAGGCGGAAGAGTTGTTGGTTCATCTGTTTGCCAAGAGCCGCCTGGACAATCATTTTGCCCAGTCTGACCAAACTAGGGTGGCTCGCCTCCGAAGGGCAGGTACTGCGATTGGTGTCGTGAACGGGCTCTTGTTGGCATCCTCGTTGGTGATTGCAGGCGTATTGCTTGCACAGGCCCAGCGGATCAGCGTGGAGAACGAGAAGCGGGATGCGCAAGCCCGACAGCTCTCCACTCAGCACAAGGAGTTGCTCGGCAAGATTCAGGATGCCCAGGTGTCGTCGGACACTTCGCGGGATGCCGCAGCTTTCAACACAAAGTATCTGGAGCCGGAGCCAGTACCAGTCCAACTCTTGCAGGACATTTCCAGCGTTCTGGCACAGTTCCCGAACGTCCGGCTGCAGCAATTGGCGTGGCAGGCAAGCAACGATGACAAGGTTGTCGTCGACCTGCCACCACTTGGCAATGAGTCGGCCGTGTTGCCACTTCGATCCGACATGCCGGGCAACGCTAGCGTGCCACCAGCGCCAAGTACAGTTCTGAGCAACCAGAAGCTGCCCGGTTCGCGACACCAGATTGCCGTTCTTGATGCGAGCATTGGCCCCTTTCAAGGAGACTACAGAGGAATGCTGGAGGATGTGGAGCGGCTGGTGGTCGCGCTGGGCAAACTGCCCGGCTGCAGCGCGAACCTCGAGAAGTCTCCGCTGGACACAAAACCCAATGCGAATATTCGCGGCTCTCTCGCGAAACGAGCTGATGGCGGTCTCAATGCACAATTCACAATCAGAGTCGTGCGACTGATGCCGATCAAGGCAGGCACGTAATGGCGGATCCGGATCAGGGCCCATCAGCGCTTCTCTTGCTCAAGTGGCCATTGCTTGCGCTTGTGCTTGGCGTTCTGGCGTCTGGCTTGTTTGTTGCTGGCAGCATTTTCGTGCTGCGCCAAGCCGAGGCAGACGAAAAGGTATCGCAGCGCACCCTCCGGGATGCACAAGCGCGTATCGGAAATGCCAACAAGGAAATACAGGATCTCATTGCCTCGGTAGACACCTACAAGCGAATGCGTGATCGCGGCATGTTCTCGGAACCGAGTCGTCTACTGTGGATTGAGCGCATCGCGGCACTCAAGGAAAGACACCAGCTGGTTGAGCTTGAATATGAGCTAGGCCCCAGAACGAATGCGCCATTGCCGAGCGGTGAGAGCTTCCCCTCGATAGAAGTCCTAGGCAGCCCGGTCAGCATGACTATTCGATCTTTGCATGACGGTGATTTGGTGGGCTTCCTGGCAGAGTTGCCTGTATCCGGAGTCGGCGCCTTTCCGATGAGCCGCTGTCTGATCAAGTCTCTGCCAGCTACGCCAAATGTCGCCCTGGCACCCCGGATCGAGAGCCAATGCAATCTATTGTGGGTGACTTTAGTGGACAAGCGCCCTCCAGACTCTCTGGCGCCTCGTCCAGTTGCTGCTGCAACAGTGCCGATGAAAGCACCATGATGCGCGCCATTCTTCTTCTGTTCACCTTGTTGACAGCTTCCGGCTCAGCTCTGGCGCAGCTTGAGAAGCTCTTCTTCTCTCCAGAAGAGCGGCGAGCCCTTGATCTGGCACGTGACCGGGCGAGCCGCGCAGAGGGCTCAGATTATGTTTCTCCGTATGTTGACGGCGTGGTTCAGCGCAGCGATGGCAAGAACACAATCTGGGTGAATGGAAAGCCATTTCGCGCGAACGAGGGCATTGCCGGAAAGGCCCGTTCCTTGCCTGCTGATCCAGGCGAGCAAGTCAGCGTCACCGTGTCGAATTCCGAGAAGTCCGCCCGGCAGCCCGCTAGCGCGCCTCGTCGGCCGGTGTTGAAGTAGGGAATCTCGCCCCATGAGGACACGAGCGCGATGTCATCAGCTACTTCGCCGCGGCGGGTTTTCTCAGCACGGTGTGGCCTTGGTTCTGATTGTGATCGGTTTGGTCTTGGGCGTCGGCTCTCTATTGGTGCTCGGAATGGTTTCCGGCAACCCAAAGTTGACGCGAGATCAGATCACACAGAAGGCGTTGAAAGAGGCTAAGCAAGGTCTTCTTGCTTATGCGGTGTCATGGCCCAACCGCCGCGGCACCGATGCAGCGGTTTCCTCGAATGACGTCTTTGGGCAGAAGCGCGGGCCCGGTCTGCTTCCGTGCCCTGACATTGACAATAGCGGTGCCGCAAATCAGGGGGGCTGCGGTAACGAGTCTGGCAGTTCTGCCACCGGTCAGATTTCCCGACTGGGCAGGCTGCCTTTTCGCACCCTAGGACTGCCGGATCTGCGCGACGGATCCGGCGAGCGCCTCTGGTATGCCGTTTCCAGCAAGTACAAGACAAGTGACCCGAACTACGATCTCAATCCGGACAGTGGCTTAGGAACAATTACGATCCGATCTGCTGACGGCACCGTGATTCATGATGGTACAAACACCAATCTTTATCTCGCGCAGTCAGGGGGCGTCGCAGCGGTCGTCATCTCGCCCGGAGCGGCAATAGAGCGCTGGAATGATGCGGGTGGCGTAAGCAGAACCACTCAGGACCGCGGATGCGGCGCCACAGGCTGCACATCCCAGGGAGTATGCAACCCGCCCGAAGATACTGTCCCGCGGTGCATGCCTGTCAACTATTTGGAAAAGGCGTGGGGCCTCGGCAGCAACGAAGACAACGCAGACTTTGTTGATCGCAACGATGTTCGAGCAGGTAATGCCAATGGCTTCATCAGTGGACCCATTTCCCGGATGGATGGCTCAGTTGCGGTCAATGACCAATTGGTTTACATCACTTACGACGAGATCATGCAGGCCGTTATGCACCGGGTTGCGCTTGAGGTCGCAAATTGCCTCGACTTGTATGCGGCGGCGAATGCGGGGCGCTACCCTTATCCTGCACCCGTGTGCCGTAGCGGGTACGCCTCCACCAATCAGTGGTCTGATCGGGATCAGATCTTGTTCGGACGGGTTCCGGCGCCACCCTTTGACACAACGCGTCCGGACATGGGTGGCCTTCCTGTTGCTGAGACGTGGGCCATGACAGGCCCGCGCGGATGCACTTTGGATACGACCGCTTCAAATCGTTGGTGGTTGGGTTGGCGGAACCATGTTTTCATCGCGATTGCGGACAACTATCGGCCCGGTACAATTTCCCCGCCAGCCTGCACCGAAAGCACGTGCCTTCAGGTCGTTGACAGTACCGGGGCCATTACCGCATCAGGCAAACGTTACGCGGTCATTGTCAGCGGTCGGCCGTTGGCTGACGCTTCTCCCAGCCAGACTCGCGCCGGCGGGTCCCCGCTGTCGCCTCGGCTCGCCGGGAACTACGTTGAGGGTTCGAATGCTCAGTTGGAGCGACTGAATAACCTCTCAGGCATTTCTGAGTGCAGCGACATGGGTCCATTTCCTCCCGCTTGCTCCCCGCTGTCAAATTGCAACAGAATCCAGAAATCTACGACCACCTCCACCTTTAACGATGTGGTTTATGTGTTTCCGCCCTGATTATCTGAGATCAAGACCGGGGGATCGATGGCATAGCGGCTTCTCCTTGGTTGAGATCGCTGTCGTGCTGTTGATCTTGACGGTTCTATTGGCTGGTATTGCTGTGCCCATTTCCGCGCAAGTTGAAGCTAGGCGGCTGGAAGAAACCCGAAAGCAGCTCGATGATGCACGTGTCGCAATACTGGCCTTTGTAGGAGCGAATGGGCGCTTCCCGTGTCCTGCGTCGGCGACCAGCAATGGTCTTGAGAGCTTTTGTACGACGGCTAGTGGCGGTTGCATAGCGACTACGACAGTTCAGACGCATGGCCGGTGCTCAAATTTTTACAATGGCTTTCTGCCAGCCGTTGCGCTGGGTCTCACGCCGGTCGATGCGACGGGGCGACTGCGCGACGCCTGGGGAGCGCCGCAGAATGTCATTCGTTATGCTGTCAGAGACTTGGACTTAACTGCAGAGATTGCCGGCCTTGACCATGTATTTACGATTACCGATGGCATTAAACAAGCCACGATGAGCAAGGTGCTGAGAAACACGAGCGGGTCGAGCGAGCGGAATCTCATTTCTGTCTGCCTTGACGCGACTGTCGCCACATCTGACTGCAATGTTGCGTCCAACGCGCTTGCAAACGTACCTGCCGTGATCTTCTCAATTGGCCCCAATGCCGTGACAACTGGCGGCACAAGCTCGCAAGAGGCGGAAAACCTGGATGGCAATGCCGTATTCGTTTCCCGAGACAGAAGCGTCGGAACCAATGAGTTTGACGATGTCGTTACCTGGATTTCAATCTACAAGACGTTTGATCGTCTTGTCGAAGTCGGTCGGCTGCCGTAGACCTGCTTTGACTCTGTGATTCACTAGCATTTCGAGCTTCTCATGACGCATGGGCGTGATGAGTGAGGCTGCTGGCGAGGGCTGTCAGGTTGATTTGCTGTCACAAACACAAACGCCCGCTCAGTGGTTGAGCGGGCGTTTGTGTTGAATAAGGTCTCGACGATTTCCTACTTTCGCATGGGCAATCCACACTATCATCGGCGTTACCTCGTTTCACGGTCCTGTTCGGGATGGGAAGG
>JANRIX010000005.1:0-138246 GCA_033764435.1 Burkholderiales bacterium | reverse complement strand
CCCGTCTGCCCGAGATGCTGCGCGGCGAGGACCCCGAGTTTTCCCACTACATCCGCAAGCTGGCCGAGGAGGAGGCGCGCGCCACCGGCCCGGCCTGATCGGCAACGACCAGAAAGTGAGTTTGAACATGCGTCACCTGCCACTCGTGCTGTCCTGTTTCACTGCGCTGGCCGCGATGTCGGCAAGCGCGCAACCCGCCCAGCCGGCCCCCGACAAGCCGGCACCTCCCAGTCCGCTCATCCAGAAGATCGCCGGCGAAATCTCGGCCCAGCGCATTGAAGCGAATATTCGCAAGCTGGCGGGCTTCGGCACGCGCAATACCTTGTCCGACACCAAGAGCGACACCCGGGGCATTGGTGCAGCGCGGCGCTGGATCAAGAGTGAACTGGACAAGTGCGCCAAGGAAAGCGGCGGACGCCTGCAGGTCGCTTTCGACGAGTACCTCGCACCCGTGTCGCGTCGCATTCCGCAACCCACGCCCATCGTCAACGTGGTGGCCACGCTGCCGGGCACGCAACCGGCCGCGAAGGACCGCCTGTACGTGGTGTCGGGTCACTACGATTCCATGCCCTCCAGCCCCACCGATCCCGAAATGGATGCGCCTGGCGCCAACGATGACGCCTCCGGTACGGCGGCAGTGATGGAGCTCGCCTGCGTGATGGCGAAGTACGAGTTCGACGCGACGCTGGTGTTCATGACCGTGGCGGGCGAGGAGCAGGGCCTCATTGGCGCCCGCTTCTGGGCCGAGCGAGCGAAGGCGCAGGGCGTTAACGTGGCCGGCATGATCACCAATGACATCATCGGCAACACCAAGGGTTTCGATGGCACCGTGGTGAAGAATCGCGTGCGCCTCTTCGCCGAAGGGGTGCCCGCCGTGAAGGAACTGCCCGAAGAGGTGCTGGCCGCACTCCGCACCGGCGGCGAGAACGATCTGCCCACCCGGCAGCTGGCCCGCTACATCAAGGAAGCTGGCGAGCGCCACGTGCCGAACATGAAGGTCGATCTCATCTACCGCCGCGATCGTTATCTGCGCGGCGGTGACCACATTCCGTTCCTTGAATCGGGCTATCCCGCGGTGCGCTTCACCGAACCCAACGAGAACTGGCGCCACCAGCACCAGAACGTGCGCATCGAGGAGGGTGTGCAGCTGGGCGACCTGCCGGACTTTGTCGACTTTGAATACACGGCCAATGTGACGCGGGTGAACGCTGCGGCGCTGGCCTCGCTGGCGCTGGGTCCGGCCGCGCCACAGAACGTGGAAATGGAAAACCTGCGCCTGGAGAACAACACCACGCTCCGCTGGAAGGCCGCGCCTGATGCCGACGTGGCCGGCTACCGCATCGTATGGCGCGAAACCACGTCGCCCTTCTGGCAGTGGGCCCAGGATGTGGGCAACGTGACCCGGGAAACCATCATCGGCGTGTCGAAGGACAATTTCCAGTTTGGCGTCCAGGCCTACGACAAGGCGGGCCACCGCAGCGTGGTGGCCTATCCCAAGCCCTATCGCCCCTGACAATTCCCGAGCCCGCCCAGGAATCGCATGACCGCTCCCGAGACCGCGCCGTCGCCCTTCAACCTCCCGGAGGTCCGGCAGGTGGAGGTAACGCGGCCGATCGCGTGGCTGCGGCGGGGCTGGGCCGACTTCGGGGCGGCCAGCGCCTTCTATGGCGTTTGCTACGCGCTCATGGGTGGCGTGATCCATCTGGTCTTCCGAGAGGCGCCGCAGTATGTGACCTCATTGGCGATGGGCTTCATGCTCGTTGGGCCGTTTCTGGCCATCGGGCTCTACGACCTGTCACGGCAGAAGGAGCTCCATGGCACGGCGAGACTGCTGCCCTCTCTCACCGCCTGGCGGGCCAATCCAGGCGCGATCGGCGTCTATGTGCTCATCCTCACCGTGATCTTCCTGGTCTGGGCGCGGGCGTCGCTGGTCACCTTCGCGCTGTTTCATGACGAAGGGTTGCCCAGCCTGGTTGCGTTAGTCGCGCAGTTGGCGCGCGGCGAGAACATCGGGCTCATCCTCGCCTGGCTCGGCGTGGGCCTGCTCTTCGCCACGCTGGCCTTTGCGCTGTCCGTGGTATCCATACCGTTCCTGCTCGACGCGCGCGCTGAAGCCGTCACGGCCGCGGCGGCCAGCGTCCTGGCACTCGCGCGCAACCTGCCCGCCATGGTGCTCTGGGCCGGGCTCATTGCCGTGCTGACCGGTGCTGGGCTGGTGCTTTTCTATATAGGCCTCATCGTGGTGGTGCCGGTCATCGGCCACGCCACGTGGCACGCCTACAAGGACCTCATCGGCGCCCGCGTCGATGCCATGCCGCCCGGCTGATTCTTCCCTTCCAAGGGCGTCGCCGCAGCCCGACAGGGTGTCAAAGCATCGCGGCATGTGGCCGGTCCGCCCCGTCCTGAAGCGTTTCAGGCGCCGATTTGCGCGTTTCGTCGCAGGTCGCTGGTGCCGGTGACTGCGCATCCTTAATCTGCACTCATGTTGATTTTCTGAACGCAACCCAACGCAGCAACGGAGCCAAACATGAATCGCGCAACGAACCCCATCCTCAACTGGAATCATCGCCTGCCCGCACTGGCTGGCGCCCTGTTGATGACGGGCCTGGTCTTCTCCGCAATCGCCGGCATCGCCGCCATGGCCGAGCCGGACCTCAACGCCGCGCAGCCCAGCTTCAGCGCCGCATCCACGTCTTCAAAGGTCAGCGCCTGATCCACGCATCACGCTGATCTTGACGGGGTACCCACCCCGCAAGGTGTTGTCTCCTCCCTCCCTGTTCCGGGCGGCGCCGCAAGGCCCGCCCGATTTTTTTTGCTCAAGCCACTCTGCCTGCGCATTGCGAATATTCGCAATGCGCCTTCCATGCATTCGGCTGGAACCTTCTCTTGATGCCAACGCAACGTTCCTTATGACGTATACGGGCAAATGGTGGCTGGCAGTGATGTGAAATTTGTCACGGATTTTTCAATGTGCTCAGGGTGGAAGCGACGGTGGCCAGGCGTGTTCGCCATCGCCCATGCCGCGCATGCAGTGCATGACATTCGGTTCCCGCCACGTACGCCACGCTTTGCGCCAGCTTTTCTGCACTTTGTCGCAATGTGATTGGAAGCGTTGCGCGCATACCCTAAAGTGGCGTCACTTTCATTCAACACACAAGGAGTCAAACATGTACCAGAAATTCTTCGCAGTCGAAAAAGCCGTGTCGATGTCGCTCGCGGTATTGGTTACCGGCCTCACCTTCGGTGGCATCGCGCAGATTGCCGACAGCGAATATTCGCGTGTCGAGCAGATGGTCAAAGTGCAGATGCAGCAGAACATCGCCGCATCGAAGCTTTCGACCCGCTCTGGAGCCACGCAGGCCTGAGCGTCAGCGCGACACGTCGGCACCTGACCGACACCCCGGAGCGGGCGGCACCTCGAAGGAGGGCCGCCCGTTTTGTTTTTTTCTGCACTCGAAGTCAGGCCCCTCTTGCACTCCGTCCCGGATCGCGCACTGCCGTGATCGCATTTGTTGAATTTTTCACTCCTGCAGTGTGGCGCAGTTAACTTCGCAAAATTGCGAAAGGGCTTAACTTTCGCCAAACCGCGCCGATATGGTCGGGAGGGCCGTATACCGTGAAGCGGAATGGCCAGTTCAAACATTGCGCCGCCGGACCCTGCGCGGCTTGGAGAAGAAAGTGTCGGCAGTCATCGAGCATCCGCGTCCCCAACTCCGTCTGAGTGGCTTTCGTCCGCGCGGACTGCTGTTCGCGCTGGGATTGGTACTTTTGGCCAGTGCGTGGATCGCGGCTTTTCACGAGATTCGGGTGGCGCGCAAGCAGGCGGAAGTTGCCGCAATCGACGGCGCGCGAAACTTCGCACGGCTCTTCCAGGAACACACCGAACGCAGCATCCAGTCCGCCGACCAGGCGGCGCTCTTCCTGAAGCATCACTACGAGCGGCAAGGGCGGCAGTTTGATATCGGCTCCTATTTGTCCACCGGAGTCATTCTTGGTGACATCTTCAATCTTTTCACCATCGTGGACGAAAATGCCGACGTCGTGCTGTCAAGCAAGCAGTTCACGCCGATGAACCTGTCTGATCGCGAACATATCAGAACCCATTTTCGCGAGGATTCGAAGAAGTTGTTCATAGGAAAGCCTGTTCTCGGCCGGGTGTCGGGGAAATGGTCGATCCAGCTCACTCGTCGCGCCAACAAGCCCGATGGGGAATTTGGCGGCGTCGTCGTGGTGTCCATGGACCCGTTCTATTTCACGAACTTCTACAGCGACGTCAACATCGGGCGTCGCGGAACCATCACCCTTGTGGGGGAGGACGGCGTCGTTCGCGCCCGCCTGATGGGAGGCGAGGCAACAACCGGGCAGGACATTTCCAAGGGAACGGTCTTCCGATCCATGATCCGGGAAGGGACAGGCTCCATCGTGGCCGCAAGCGGCATCGATGGCGTCGAGCGCATCTATGCCTATCGGCGCTTGCCCGACTACCCGCTTTACGTCGTCGTCGGCATCGCGATGGATGAGGTGCTGGAGTCGACCCGTGAAGTGGAGACCTTCCTCATCGCCTTTGCGGCGTTTTTTTCACTGGTCATCGTCGCGTTCCTCGCACTGACGGCACACATCATCCGTCGCCTTGACGAGAGCCGCGTCAAGGCGGAGGCGGCCAGCGCAGCGAAGTCGGAGTTTCTGGCCAACATGTCGCATGAACTGCGCACGCCACTCAATGGAATCCTCGGCTACTCGGAAATACTGAAGGAAGACCTGCGCGGACGTGAGCAGGCTCAGTTCGCGACGGCGATTCACGCCAGTGGGACTCATCTGCTGCGGCTGGTGAACGAAGTGCTGGATCTGGGTCGGGTGGAGGAAGGCGCGCTTGAACTGCAAATGGAGCGCGTCAGTGTTCGCGAGTTGGTTCGCACCATCGGTGAGAGCCATCGTGGCGCAGCCGAACTCAAGGGGCTGACGCTGGATGTGGCCGTGTCTCCGGTTCTGCCTGAGGACATCGTTTGTGATCCGCTTCGGCTCACGCAGGTGCTGAACAACCTGCTTCACAACGCGATCAAGTTCACTGACGCCGGTCGCGTCGAATTCGGCATCGAGATGGAAGCCAAGGGTATCCGTTTCGCGGTCTCCGACACCGGCCCGGGAATTCCGGAGCGCCATCGCGAGAACATCTTCGAAAAGTTTGTGCAAATCGACGGCTCCATGGAGCGCAGGCACGAAGGCAGCGGCCTGGGACTGGCGATCGCGCGCAGGCTTGTCGAGCTAATGGGCGGGCGGCTTGCGCTGCAATCCACTGTCGGAGTCGGTTCCCGCTTCAGTTTCGTGCTGCCCCAACCCTCATCCAAAGGAGGCTGAACATGCGACTCCGCATCCTCGTCGTGGACGACAACCCAATGAACGCGCATCTTGCCAAGTTGATGCTTGAACGGGCCGGTTTTGACACCCGAGCCGTAGACAGCGCCCCGGCCGCGCTTGATTACATGGTCGGCAACCCGGTGGACGTGGTGGTGACCGACATCAGCATGCCAGGTATGAGCGGCAAGGACCTGTGCCGTGCCTTGTACCAACGCTACGGCGAGAGACGGCCGCGCGTGGTCGCGTTCACTGCTTTCGCGATGGCCCACCAGAAGCTGTCCATCATGGAGGCAGGATTCGACGCGCTCGTGGTGAAACCCGTCACCGGCGCTTCGCTCGTGACCGCGGTTTGCGGCGATGTCGGCGGCACACCCTGCGCCTTGAAGGCCGCATGAACGCCAGGCTTCATCTCGTCCCCGCGTCTTCCCAGTCGCCTGTCGCGGAAGCCGGCATCGACAGCGACTTCTTCCTGTCGACCTTCGGCACGGACCCCGAGGCGCGCGTGGAGCTGGTGGACCTGTTCATCCGGGTCAGCCGCCAGCAGATGCAGGCGCTGGCGGATGCGCACTTGGCGTCGGACTGGCGGCGCGTCTCCCGTGAAGCCCATGCGTTGAAGGGATCGCTCGGCATCTTTGGCGCCCGAGCGGCGATCAGCCTTCTTGAAATGCTCGAATCGGCCTGCGCAGACGGTGCGGGTGACACCATTCGCGGCATTCTCGATGAGCTCGAAGGCCGGATGGTCACCATCAGCGTTGAAATCGAGGCCCTGCGTCCCAGTTAAAGTTTCCCCCGCACCTGTCGATAAAAGTGGGGAACAGCAAATTTCGATCACAGGGAGCCAACGAAATCATGGGCGCGAGCGCGGCAATCATTCAGGAACAGTCGGTCCAGCCTTCGCTGCTGGGAAAGGCCTCTGTGCTGCTGCTGGAAGACAACGAATTCCAGCGGGTGGCGCTGGTGCAGGCACTGCGCTCTCTGGGTGTTGGCACGGTTGTGGAAGCGGCCTGCGTGGAGGATGCCATCTCGCGGGTTGCCGAAAGGGCAGGCGGATTTGATGTCTGTCTGTGCGACCTGCAACTTGGCGATGAAGAGGGGGTGACATTTCTCCGTCACGCCGGCATGAATGCCGCTCGCTCATTCGTGTTCATCAGTGCGCTGGACATGACCGACTTGCTGGTCGCCCGTCGCCGGGCGCTGGAGCACGGCAGTCGCGTCGCGGGCGTCCTGGCCAAGCCCGTGCGTCGCCCGGATTTGCAAGCGATGCTGGAAAAAGCGGTGCGGGAGGCAGAGCGCTTGCGTTGATCAGCCGAGGAGCCGTCGTCCGGCTTTGCAGTATCCTCGCGGCTTCCGGTCTCAACAGGGAAGGCAGCGATGGCGATCAAGCGACCCAAGTGGCATTCCGGCACCGTGCTGGTGCTGGAGCATGAGTCGAAAGTCCTGAAGGACAATCCGCTCGGTGACCCGAGCACGCGCAAGCTGGCGGTCTGGCTGCCGCGAGAATACGATGAAGGCGGCACACGCGGGCGCGGCCAGCGCTTCCCCATCTTCGTGGACATGGTGGGCTTCACCGGCTCCGGTCTTGCCCACACCAACTGGAAGCCATTCAACGAGAACGTGCCCGAGCGCGCCGCGCGACTCATCCATGAAAAGAAGATGGGCCCGGCCATCATCGTGTTCCCGGACTGCTTCACCGCGCTGGGCGGCAACCAGTACGTCAACTCCTCCGCCATCGGCAATTACGCCGATTACCTGACCCAGGAAATCGTCCCGTTCGTGGACAAGGAATTCCGCACGCTGGCGTCACGCGAGCATCGCGGCTGCTTCGGCAAGTCCTCGGGCGGCTACGGCGCCATCATCCACGGCATGAAGTACGCCAAGCACTGGGGCGCCATTGCCGATCACTCGGGCGACGCGTACTTCGATTTCGTCTACTACCACGACTGGCCCAACACGCTGAACGAACTGGCGCGCTATGCCGAGCCGAAGCGTGAACGCGGCCCGCAGGACATCCGCAAGAAGGAGAAGGGCGCGGACAAAGGCCTTGATGATGGCCGCGTGGCACGGTTCCTGAAAACCGTGTGGGCAAAGGACAAGCTCAACATGGCCGAGGGCCACGTGATCATGAATCTCTGCATGGCCGCGACTTACGATCCGGATCCCAAGGCGCCCAACGGGTTCCGCCTGCCGTTCAATCTCGAAACGGGTGAGTTGCTGAAGGACCGCTGGAAGGTCTGGCAGTCACACGACCCGATCAACCTGGTGACGAAGTACAAGAAGAATCTCTCGACGTTGCGCGGCATCTACATCGACTGCGGCTGGCGCGACCAGTACCACATCCACTACGGCACGCGCATCCTGTCCAAGCGCCTCGCTGAGGCGGGCATCAAGCACACGTATGAGGAGTTCGACGACAACCACTCGGACGTGGATTACCGCATGGATGTGAGCTTCCCGTTCCTGTACAAGGCGCTGAAGCCGTGAGTCGTGTGAATGTGGTTTATCGCGTCGAGCGCAATGCGAATATTCGCGAGCGCGCGACAGCGATCGCCATCGAGCAGAGCGTCGAGGTCCCGCTCGCCGCCATCACGAAGCAGCCCGTCGTGGACGAAATCGTTGGTAGGGTTGAGCACATCGAGGATTTGCCGGACGGCGCGCATCGCGTGACGATTTCGCTGGCTGCGGAAACGATCTGCGGCGAGACGGCCCAGCTGATGAGCATGATCTACGGGAACATCTCGCTGGCCGAGGATGTGCAGATTCTCGATGTGGATTTTCCGGATGACCTGCTGGCTGCGTTCCCCGGCCCGCGCTTCGGCATCGAGGGCCTGCGCAAGCGCATGCACGCGCATGGCCGCCCGCTTACCTGCACCGCCCTGAAGCCGCAGGGCCTCGACAGCGATGAGCTGGCCGATCTCGCCTACCGCCTGGCATTGGGCGGGCTGGACATGATCAAGGACGATCACGGCATCACCGACCAGGCGTATTCGCCGTTTGCCGAGCGCGTGCCGAAAATCCAGGCTGCGGTGGCGCGCGCCAATCGCGAGACGGGCGGACACTGCGTGTACGTGCCCAGTATCGCTGGCGGGCCGCGGCGGCTGCGGGAACAATGCCGCATCGCGAAGGAAGAAGGCGTCGGCGCCATCATGCTCATCCCGATGATCATCGGCTTGCCCGTGTTCCAGGAGATGACGGCAGAGTGGCTGGACGTGCCCGTCTTGGCGCATCCCGGCTTCGGCGGCGCGCAGCGCATGGCCCCGCCGCTCTTCTTCGGCAAGCTCCTGCGGCTGTTCGGCGCGGATGCGGTGATTTTCGTGAACCACCTCGGCCGCTTCACCTGGCCGCGTGCGACGTGCGAGGCGACGGCGGCGAATCTCACGGGGCCGATGCGGCATCTCAAGCCCGCGCTGCCCGTTCCCGCAGGCGGCATGACGCTGGATCGCGTCCCCGACATGAAGCAGAGCTACGGCGATGACGCCATGTTCCTCATCGGCGGTGGCTTGCTGACTGCGCGCGAGAACCTGCTGGCGCGCTGCCGCGAGTTTGTCGAAATGGTAAAGCAGCCGGTGTCTGCGTAAGGAATTGATCATGGCCGACTTCACCGAGACGCCTGCCGTGCCGCCGCTGCGCGCGCAGACCGACACCTGCCGTTGGGAGGAGGTTGGCGTGATGGCCTACAAGGAAGAAGGCAGCGCGCCCTTCAAGGACATCACGCGCCAGACGCTGTTCGACGATCCCGATCTGAAGTGCCAGGTGCGCTATTTCGAGATGGCGGCAGGCGGTCACTCCACGCTGGAGCGGCATGAGCACATGCACGCTGTGATGATTCTGCGCGGCGAGGGCCATGCGATGGTCGGCACGCGAATATTCGCAGTCAAAGAGCGCGATCTGGTGAACATCCCGGGCATGACCTGGCACCAGTTTCGCGCCACGGGCGATGCGCCGATGGGATTTCTCTGCGTGGTGAATCAGGAGCGGGACAAGCCGCAGTTGCCGACGGAGGAGGATTTGCGGGAGATGCGGCGTGATGCGGAGGTAGCGGCGTTTATTCGCTGCTAGGTCAGCTCCAGCGTCAGCCGAGTATGGTTGCGAGTAGACCTGCAATGGAGAGGTCTACTGTAATTTCGCCAGCTTGCTTGGCCGCCTCGGGTAGCGTGGGGTTGCTCGCGGTACCGCTTAATGCCGCGGCAAGTTCCTCGCGGCTAAACCAAACGCCGCGGCATTGATTGCATGTATCCACAGATGCCATCGAAGTTCGCGATCGCACGAGCCACCCGCAACCCTCGGGGCAGGCCGACAGCGAACGCTGGTAGCGGCCGGCCTTGAGCTCTTTCAGGAAGAGCTCGGCCGGGTAACTCGCTGAAAACGGCAGCGAGCTCACCAGATCTCCAGGGAGCCAGGTGCCGCTGCACTCGAAGCAGGAAAAGACGACGCGTCCTGCAGCTTCGCGTCTGGCCAATTCCTGGCTGTCGCGAGGGCAGCGCAGCGTCATCGAAACGCTCAGTGGAAATGCGCCGCCGGCTGTTCACTCTCTTCCGGCATTTCCGCATGCTGCGTCTCACCTTCCCGATCCGGGAACAGGGGCGCGCCACAGTCATCGCAAAACTCGGGCGTCATGAGCGCGTCGAGTTCAATCACATCCTCGATGCCGCTTTCCTTCAACTGCGTGCGCACTTCATCCAGCGGGCCGGGGGCGGCGCCTTCATCCTCGCGGCCGAAGAGCGGCCACACCACGCCGTAGACCACGTCATCGCTGCCCTTGGGCTGGAAGCCGATGCGATATTCATCCACCCGGTCCGTGCCGAAGCCACCGACGATGGCGGTGATCTGCGAGGGCGGAACCTTCAAGGCGTTTTCGAGAAACGCGGTCGCCGCGCGCAGGCTGTAGGGTCGCACCGCGCGGTCTGCCTCGCGGCAGGCGACGAAGTACGCCTCGGGCAGCAGGCATTCGAACACGCAGCCGGTGAGCGCGGGCGTGAGATTGGGGCGGCCTTGCGCGATCCACTGTTCGAGACACGTGGCGCGGCTGGCATGGCCGTTCAGCCCGACTTCCTGCCAGCGGAACAATGGTTGCCCGGCAGGTGCGGCGACGGCGGCCAGCAGGAAGCGCGAGTCGGCCAGCAAGTTGGCGGTTTCCGGATACTGCGCGGTCTCGAGCTTCGGATTGGTGCCACTCACCGCCGCCTGGCCCAGCTTCTTGGCGAGCTTGCGCACTTCCGCGAACTGGCGAGGCATCTGGTCGATGCTGTAGAGGAAGGGCAGCAAGGCGAAGCGCGTGTCGCCTGCCATCACATGTGCCTGCAAGTGCGCCGAGAGCGCCGCAGCCGCCTGCGCGGACAGTGCGCCGGAGGGAATGGAGTACTTCGACCACGCGACAATGGGCGCGGCGATCAGCAGCACGTCCCACTCCGCACCATCCTTCTCGATGGTGACGGTTTCGGCCTCGGCCTCGACCAGATCCATGAGCGTGTCATAGCCCGCCATGTGGGTCTGGAACAGATGATCCAGCGCGGTGCTGACGGCGTTCTCGTGGCCGTGGTCGAGCAGGCGCGCGACAGCTTGTGAAATTTGCCGCTCCCAGAAGCGGTCTTCGGCGCGACTGCCGGAGGCGGCCAGGCCCAGGGCGAGGCTCACAAGACGTTCGGCTTCAGGGGTGATGCGGGCGGGGGACTTGCTGCGGGGGCGTTTCATGGTGGGGCTTTCAGCAACGTGATGCGGAGCGAGATTTTACTCGGATTGACGCGTTTCACCCATCCCCGTATAGTCGCGGCCACTGATCGGGAGAGCGTCAAAGCGATATTCAAAGCGAATATTCGCAATGGCCGCCGAAGGGGCTCAAAACTCTCAGGCAAAAGGACCGGCAGACGGATGGTGATCCCATCCGAACTCTGGAGAGCGGCCACGAACGCGGTGGTCCACCGAAGGGGCTAGCGGCACAGCTAAATGCCGTAATCTCTCAGGTACCAAGGACAGAGGGGCAAGGAAGACAGCGATGTCTTCCTTGCCCCTTTTCGTTTTTGTCGACCTGGAGACGCTGTGACTGCACCTGCCCCGCTCAAGCAAACCCCTCTCAACGCCATCCATCGCGCCGCCGGTGCCCGCATGGTGGACTTCGGCGGCTGGGACATGCCGGTCAATTACGGCTCGCAGATTGAAGAGCACCATGCCGTGCGCAATGACGCCGGCATGTTCGACGTGTCCCACATGCAGGTCGTGGACTTCCATGGCGCCCGGGTGCGCGAGTTCCTGACCCGCGCGCTGGCCAACAATGTCGGCAAGCTGAAGGTGCCCGGCAAGGCGTTGTACTCGTGCCTGCTGAATGAGCAGGGCACGGTCATCGATGACCTCATCGCCTACTACTTCACCGAGGACTTCTTCCGCCTTGTGGTGAATGCCGGTACGGCGGAGAAGGATGTCGCGTGGTTCAACGCGCTGAACGCCCAGTGGGGCACGGGGCTCACCATTACCCCGCGCAAGGATTTCGCCATGATCGCCGTACAGGGGCCGAAGGCGCGCGAGAAGGTCTGGACCGTGCTTGCGAATATTCGCAAGGTCACCGAGGAGATGAAGCCGTTCAACGGTTTCCTCACCGATGACGGCGGCATGGTCGCCCGCACGGGTTACACCGGCGAGGACGGCTTCGAGATCGTGGTGCCTGCCCGCAGCGTTGAAGCGCTCTGGAACCAGCTCGTTGCGGCCGGCGTGCGGCCTTGCGGCCTCGGCGCGCGCGACACGCTCCGGTTGGAAGCGGGCATGAACCTCTACGGCCAGGACATGGACGAGACCGTGAATCCGCTGGATGCGGGGCTGGCCTGGACGGTTGATCTGCAAAGCGAACGCGACTTCGTCGGCAAGGCGGCGCTCAAGGCCAAGCCCGCAACGCAGCAATTCATCGGCCTGATCCTGCAGGAAAAGGGCGGCGTGCTGCGTGCGCATCAGGAAGTTCTCACACCCGCCGGCAAGGGCGAGATCACCAGCGGCACGTTCTCGCCTTCCATGCAGCAATCCATCGCGCTGGCGCGCATTCCGCTGGGGGTTGCGCCCGGCGCCATCGTGCAGGTCGTGATTCGTGACAAGCAGCTCGCCGCGAAGGTGGTGAACCTGCCTTTCGTGCGCCACGGCAAGGTTCTTGCAAATTGAGGCATCGCACAGCTACACGCCGTTCGGGCTGAGGTATCGAAGCCCGCGCCCTTCGATACCTCAGGGCGAACGGTATTTTTATGACGCATCAGAACAAGCAAAACAAACTTCATCAAGGAGCCAGATATGAAAGCACCGGATACCCTCAAGTACACCGCCACGCATGAGTGGGTGAAGACCGAAGGCGACGGCACCGTGACCGTCGGCATCACAGACCACGCGCAGGAAGCGCTGGGCGACATCGTGTTCCTCGAGCTGCCCAAGGTGGGTGCGAAGGGCGCGGCGGGCGAGCAGATCGCCGTGATCGAGTCGGTCAAGGCCGCGTCCGACATCTACTTCCCGGTGGCCGGCGAAGTGGTCGCGATCAACGAGGCACTCACCGCCACGCCCGAGCAGGTGAATGCGGATGCCTTCGCCGCCTGGATGTTCAAGATCAAGCCGGACAACGCCGGTGACGTGAGCAAGCTGATGTCGGCGGCGGATTACGCCGCGTCGGCGGGTTGAGATATTTCCCCCTTTACTAAAGGGGGGCAGGGGGGATTTCTCAGCCTCACGCATCACGGCAAATCCCCCTCAATCCCCCTTTGTCAAAGGGGGAAGTGCCATTGCGAATATTTGCAGTAGTTCGGAACACCAGATCATTTCTCAAGCCACACCAGAATCCTCCCGAGGTCAACATGCCCGACACCCTGAACCCCACCACCTCCGCCCGCGCCACGCTGGCTGCGCTTGAGCAACCCGATGCCTTCGTCGGCCGCCACATCGGCCCGGACGCCAACGATCAGGCAGTGATGCTGCAAACGCTGGGCTATGCCTCGCGCTCAGCACTCATCGATGCCGTGGTGCCCGCGAATATTCGCCGGGCAGACGCATTGCCGCTGCCGGGCAGCATGACCGAGGCCGAAGCGCTGGCCGCGTTGAAGGCCATCGCGCAGAAGAACAAGGTGCTGCGTTCATTCATCGGGCAGGGCTACTACAACACCCACACGCCGGGCGTCATCCTGCGCAACATTCTGGAGAACCCGGCCTGGTACACCGCGTACACGCCGTATCAGCCCGAGATTTCCCAGGGCCGGCTGGAGGCGCTGATCAACTTCCAGACCATGGTGTGCGACCTGACCGGCATGGCCATCGCCAATGCGTCCATGCTGGACGAGGGCACGGCCGCCGCCGAGGCGATGACGCTGTGCCTGCGCAGCTACAAGCCTGCCCTGAGCGATGTCGAAGGGTCGAAGAGCATGACGATTTTCGTGGCAGACGATGTGTTCCCGCAGACGCTGGATGTGGTGAGAACGCGCGCCGAGCCGCTCGGCATAAGCGTGCAGGTCGGCCCGGCTGCCGAGGCGGGCAATGGCGACTACTTCGCCGTGCTGCTGCAGTATCCCGGTGCGCAAGGTCATGTCACCGACTACGCGGCGGTCACCGCGGCCGTGAAGGCCAAGGGCGGCCTGGTCATCGCCGCTGCCGATCTGCTGGCACTCACGCTGCTCAAGGCGCCGGGCGAGTGGGGCGCGGATGTGGTGGTCGGCAACTCCCAGCGCTTCGGCGTGCCGCTCGGTTTCGGTGGCCCGCACGCGGGCTATCTGGCGACCAAGGACGAACTGAAGCGCAGCCTGCCCGGCCGCCTCGTCGGCGTCACCGTGGATGCGCAGGGCAACAAGGCGTATCGCCTGGCACTCCAGACGCGGGAGCAGCACATTCGTCGCGAAAAGGCCACGTCCAACATTTGTACGGCACAGGTGCTCCTGGCGGTCATCGCAAGCATGTACGCGGTGTACCACGGCCCCGCCGGGCTGAAGCGCATCGCGCAGCGCACGCACCGCCTGACCTCCGTGCTCGCTGCGGGTCTCCGTGAGCTGGGCTTCAAGCTGGCCAATGACAGCTGGTTCGACACGCTGACCGTGGTGACGGGCGCACACACGAAGACGTTCCACGCGGCCGCACGCGCGAAAGGCATGAACCTGCGCGAGATCGATGTCGATCAGCTCGGCATCTCGCTGGATGAGACGGCCACTCGCGCCGAGGTGCAGTCGCTGTGGCGAATATTCGCAAAGGACGGCGCCAAGCTGCCCGACTTCGACGCGCTGGAATCGAGCGCGCCGGACTGCTTCCCGGCGTCGCTCGCACGCACCTCGGCCTACCTCACGCATCCTGTGTTCAACACGCATCACTCGGAAACCGAGATGCTGCGTTATCTGCGCAAGCTCGCCGACAAGGACATCGCGCTTGACCGCGCCATGATCCCGCTGGGCTCGTGCACCATGAAGCTCAACGCGACCAGCGAGATGATCCCGGTGACCTGGCCCGAGTTCGGCGCCATCCACCCCTTCGCACCGGCTGACCAGACAGAGGGATATCGCGAGCTCATCACCACGCTGGAGAAGATGCTCTGCGCTGCCACCGGCTATGCAGCCGTGTCGCTGCAGCCCAATGCCGGCTCGCAGGGCGAGTACGCCGGCCTGCTCGTCATCCAGGCGTATCACCGGAGCCGTGGTGAAGGGCATCGCAACATCTGCCTCATCCCCAGCTCCGCGCACGGCACCAACCCGGCCTCGGCCCAGATGGTGAACATGCAGGTGGTGGTCGTGGCGTGCGATGAGCACGGCAACGTCGATCTCGCCGATCTCAAGGCCAAGGCCGAGCAGCACACGAAGAATCTCGCCGCGATCATGGTGACCTATCCCTCCACGCACGGCGTGTTCGAGGCGGGCATCACCGAGATCTGCGACATCGTGCATGCACACGGCGGGCAGGTGTACATCGACGGCGCCAACATGAACGCCATGGTGGGTCTCTGCGCGCCTGGCAAGTTCGGCGGCGACGTGTCGCACCTCAACCTGCACAAGACCTTCTGCATTCCGCACGGTGGTGGTGGACCCGGCGTGGGTCCTGTCGCGGTGGGCGCGCACCTCGCACCGTTCCTCCCGCGTACTCAACGTGACGGTGACGGCAAGCAGATCGGCCCCGTGTCCGCGGCGCCATTCGGCTCCGCTTCCATCCTGCCCATCTCGTGGATGTACATCGCCATGATGGGCGGAAAGGGCCTCACCGACGCCACCGAAGTCGCCATCCTCAACGCCAACTACATCGCCAAGCGCCTCGGCCCGCACTATCCGGTGCTGTACAGCGGCCAGGGCGGCCTGATCGCGCACGAGTGCATCCTCGATCTGCGCCCCATCAAGGAGAAGTCGGGCATCACCGTGGATGACGTGGCCAAGCGCCTCATCGACTACGGCTTCCACGCGCCCACCATGTCCTTCCCGGTGGCCGGCACGCTGATGATCGAGCCGACGGAAAGCGAATCCAAGTACGAGCTGGACCGCTTCATCGACGCCATGATCGCCATCCGCGAGGAAATCCGCGCGGTGGAAGAAGGCCGCATGGACCGCGAGGACAACCCGCTGAAGCACGCGCCGCACACCGCCGCCGTGGTGACGTCGGACAAGTGGGAGCGGAAGTATTCGCGCGAACTCGCCGCCTATCCGGTGAAAAGTCTGCGCGAGACGAAGTACTGGGTCCCGGTGGGGCGTGCGGACAACGTGTACGGCGACCGCAACCTGTTCTGCTCGTGCATTCCGATGAGTGAGTACGCGGAGTAGGGCCTCTTACTCTGGCGAGGGCGAATCGCACTGATTCGCCCTACAATCCGGCGATCCCCAAGGAGACATTTCATGGATCGCCGGACCTTCCTCAAGATTTCCGCTGCCGTTTCTTCCGCCTCGGCTGCCAGCGCCGCCGTCGCCGCACCGTCCGCCGCCAAGGGTGGCTTTACCGTGGTCGAGGCCGGTGTTGCCGACCTGCAAAAGGCCATGGCGAGCGGCAAGCTCACGTCCAAGGCGCTGACCCAGGCTTACATCGCCCGCATCAAGGCCATCGACAAAGCCGGGCCGCGCATCAACTCGGTGATCGAGATGAATCCCGACGCGATTTCCATCGCCACCCAGATGGACAAGGAGCGCAAGGCCGGCAAGGTGCGCGGGCCGTTGCATGGCATTCCGGTTCTCCTGAAAGACAACATCGCCACCGGCGACAAGATGCAGACGACGGCGGGATCGCTCGCGTTGCTCGGCGCCCGCGCCATCAAGGATGCGCACATCGTCACGCGACTCCGCGATGCGGGCGCGGTGATCCTGGGCAAGACCAACCTTTCCGAGTGGGCGAATATTCGCAGTACCCGTTCCACCTCCGGCTGGAGCGCGCGTGGCGGGCTCACGAAGAATCCCTATGCGCTGGACCGCAACACGTCAGGCTCCAGCTCGGGTTCAGGCGCGGCCGCTGCCGCCAGCCTGGCCACGCTGACGGTGGGCACCGAAACCGATGGCTCCATCATTTCGCCGTCGAGCATCAACGGCCTGGTCGGCATCAAGCCCACGCTGGGACTCGTGAGCCGCAGCGGCATCATCCCCATCGCGCATTCGCAGGACACGGCCGGCCCCATGACGCGCACCGTGGCGGACGCCGCCGCGCTGCTCACCGCGCTGGCCGGCACGGACGTCAGCGACCCCGCCACCAAGGAGGCCTCTGACAAATCCGTCGACTACACCAAGGCGCTCAACAAGGATGCGCTGAAGGGTGCGCGCATTGGCGTCGTGCGCTCGCAGTTCGGCGGCCGGAACGATCTTGTGTCCGCCGAGATCGAGAAGGCGCTGGAAGTGCTGAAGGCACAAGGTGCTACGTTGGTGGACATCAAGGAAATGCCCGGTGCCGGCAAGTTTGGCGCGACTGAATATCAGGTGCTGCTGTACGAACTGAAGGCCGGCCTCGCCGCCTACTTGCGTGAGTACGCGCCCACGGCAAAGGTCAAGACGCTGGCCGACATCATCGCCTTCAACGAAGCCAACAAGAAAAAGGAAATGCCTTGGTTTGGCCAGGAGCACTTCCTCCTCGCCGAGGCCAAGGGTGATCTCACCAGCCAGGAATACCTGGACGCGCTGGCCAACAACCACAAGTTCACCCGCGAAGAAGGCATCGACAAAGCGCTGAAGGACAACAATCTCGATGCGCTGGTGGCCCCCAGCGGCTCGCCCGCATGGCTCACGGATTTCATCCGCGGTGACAACAGCGGCGGCGGGTTCAGTTCACCAGCGGCCGTGGCGGGCTATCCGCACATCACCGTGCCGGCAGGGTTCGTGCGCGGCTTGCCCTGTGGCATCTCGTTTGTGGGGACGGCGTGGAGCGATGCCAAGTTGATTGGCTATGCGTATGCGTTCGAGCAGGCCAGCAAAGCGAGGAAGGCGCCCACGTTTGCGCGGACGGTGAATCCGGCGGTCTGATTGCGTTGCGAATATTGGCACCCAAACAAAAAAGCCACCCGAAGGTGGCTTTTTCTTTCTGCGGTTCTGACCAGTCAGCTTAGATGGGCTGGATGGTGCAGGCTTGCTTACCCTTCGGGCCGGTCTTGACTTCGAACTGCACGCGCTGATTTTCTTTCAGCGACTTGAAGCCGTTGGCCTGGATTTCGGAGAAGTGAGCGAAGAGATCTTCGCCACCGCCGTCCGGGGTAATAAAGCCGAAGCCCTTGGCGTCGTTGAACCACTTCACGGTACCTTGTTGCATGTTTGTTCCTTTGAGATAAAAAATGAATCCGGGCCTTCATTGCATCATTGACCCGTACAGCTAACTGCAGACACCTCAAGGGAACCAAAGCAACGGCACGGACTCAACACGGGTGAAACGTGTGCATCAAGAACGTGCGTAAACTGAAGCTGAACCAAGGACTGCCTGAATCGACTGCACGCGCACAATACCCTAGACCGATAGCCCCTGCAACCCCCCGTTTCCAAAGCCTTTTTTCATGACCTCCCGCAATGTGCTCGGCGGGCCACTCATGGCCTGCTGTTTTTCCCCTCTCACCGGCTACTTCCGCGATGGCTGGTGCCACACGGTGGCAGAAGATCGTGGCTCCCACGTGATCTGCGCCAAGGTCACCCGAGAATTCCTCGATTTCAGCCGCGAGCGTGGCAACGACCTGGAGACGCCGGTTCCCGACTACCGCTTTCCCGGCCTGAAGCCCGGTGATCGCTGGTGCCTCTGTGCGCTGCGCTGGCGCGAGGCGCTGGTCGCGGGGCTGGCCCCGCCCGTGGTGCTGGAGTCGACCCATGAGCGTGCGTTGCTCTTCGTCACGCTGGAGGAACTGATGGCGCATGCGCTGGAGGCAGCCTGAGCGTCGCTCTGCGAGAATGTGCGCCGCGTGGCGAATATTCGCGCTGGCCGCATCCTTCAATCACTTTTTGCACGGTTGCCCACCATGATCGATCTGCGTAGCGATACCGTCACCCGTCCCGGACCCGCCATGCGCGCCGCCATGGCGGCCGCCGAGGTCGGGGATGACGTGTTTGGCGATGACCCCACCGTGAACCGGCTGGAAGCCGTCGTGGCCGAGCGTTTTGGCTTCGAGGCGGGGCTTTTCCTGCCCACCGGTACGCAGAGCAACCTGGTGGCGCTGATGACTCACTGCCAGCGTGGCGACGAGTACATCGTCGGCCAGGACGCGCATACCTACAAGTACGAGGGCGGCGGCGCCGCCGTGCTGGGCAGCATCCAGCCGCAGCCGCTCACCAATCAGCCGGATGGGTCGCTGAATCTGGCCGAGGTGGCGCGTGCCATCAAGCCGGACGATTCCCACTTTGCCCGCACCCGGCTGCTCGCCATCGAAAACACCATCGGCGGCAAGGTGCTGTCGCTGGACTATCACCGTCGCGCGGTGGCGTTTTGCCGGGAAAAGGGCCTTGCGCTGCATCTTGATGGCGCCCGCGTGTACAACGCCTGCGTGAAGCTGGGTGTTGCGCCGGCTGAGCTCTGTGCGGGCTTCGATTCAGTATCGGTGTGCCTGTCCAAGGGACTGGGCGCACCGGCGGGTTCGGTGCTGGTGGGCGGCAAGGACTACATCAAGGCAGCGCGGCGCTGGCGGAAGATGGTCGGTGGCGGCATGCGCCAGGCCGGCATTATCGCGGCGGCGGGTCTGTATGCGATCGATCATCACGTGGACCGGCTGGCCGAGGACCACGCCAACGCCGCCCGGCTGGGCGAGGGGCTGGCACGGATCGGCGCGTTGAAGGTGGCGCCGGTGCAGACCAACATGGTGTTCGTGCAAGTGCCGCCCGACGCGGTGGCCGGGCTGGCCGCGCATCTGAAGGCAACCGGGATGGTCGCCATCGCGGCACCAACCATGCGGCTGGTGACGCATCTCGACTTCTCCGCTGCCGAAGTCGATCGTGTCGTTGCAGCATTCGCGGAGTTCTTTGCCAAGTCCGGACAGCGAGTGGCGGCATGAGCGGCGCCGTGCACAATGCGCCGGGGCATGGCAGTCCACTGCGTCATTTTCGGATGACCTGCATTGGCATTTTTCTGATCTGCGCAGGCCTGCTCGGTTTTGCCATCTGGTACCTGCAGGGGCAGCTCTATCTCGACCCGTGTCCGATGTGCGTGTTGCAACGCTACGGTTTCTTTCTCGTCGGCGTCGCCGCGCTGGCGGCGGGCATCCACAATCCGGATTTCCGCGGACGGCGCGTCTACGGCGGCGTGATCGGTTTCTTCGCGCTGCTGGGCGGCGGGGTCGCGGCCAACCACACCTGGGTGCAGTATTTCCCACCGGAGAACGCCGGTTGCGCGGCGGGTGACCTGCACTACCTCGTCAACACGTTCTCGCTGGCGCAGGCGTTGCCGAAAATTTTCGCGGGCTCCGGCGAGTGTTCGGAAGTGAAGTGGCGTTTCCTCTTGCTGTCCATCCCCGAATGGGCGCTGGTGTGGTTTGTCGCTTTCTTTCTCTTCGGGCTTTTCGCCATGCTGAAACCCGGCTGGTTCCGGCGCTGAGCTTGCGGGAACTGATGTAGGCCACGATGCCGGAACTGCCAGACATCGTCGTCTACTGCGAAAGCCTCGAGTCGAGGATCGTTGGGCACACCCTTGCGAATATTCGCATTGTCAGCCCGTTCCTCGTCCGCACGTTTGATCCGCCATTGACCACCGCCCATGGCAAGCAGGTGCTCGGCGTGCGCCGGCTGGGCAAGCGCATCGTGCTGAATCTTGAGGACGATCTTTTTCTCGTCATGCATCTCATGATCGCGGGACGCCTGCGCTGGTTGAAGCCCGCTGCCAAGCCGCCGGGCAAGATCACCCAGGCGCTGCTGGAATTCGACAACGGCCAACTCGCATTCACCGAAGCGGGCAGCAAGCGCCGTGCGTCATTGCATCTGGTTCGCGGCGAAGCGGCCATGCGGGCGCTGCACCGTGGCGGCATGGAGCCGCTCGACTGCAGCCTGGAAGCGTTCGCGACGCAGTTGCGGCGCGAGAACCGCACCGTCAAACGGGCACTCACGGATCCGGCCATATTCAGCGGCATCGGCAACAGCTACTCGGACGAGATCCTGCATCGCGCCCGCCTGTCGCCCTTCGCGCTCACGCAGAAAATGGGCGAAGAGGAAGTCGCCCGCCTCCATGCCGCGACCCGTGACGTGCTGACCGAATGGTCGGCCCGGCTGCGCGCGGCAGCGGGGGATCAGTTCCCCGAAGGCGTCACCGCATTCCGGCCGGAGATGGCTGTGCATGGCAAGTACAACCAGCCATGCCCCGATTGCGGTGCGCCGGTCCAGCGCATCGTCCATGCGGAGAACGAATGCAACTACTGTGCGCGCTGCCAGACCGGGGGGCGTCTGCTGGCGGATCGCTCGCTGTCCCGGTTGCTGCACGACAGCTGGCCAAAGACGCTGGACGACTTGTAGCAGTCAGCCGGCATCCGGCGTAGGATGCATACGGCACTTCAACCATGAGGAGACACCCGTGAAAAAGACCGCATTGTTCACCAGCCTGATGTTCGCCAGCCTGACGGCGTTCGCCTTCCACTGCCCCGCCGACATGAAAAAGATCGACGAGGCGCTGGCGAAGAAGCCGCAGTTGTCCGAAAAGGACATGGCGGAAGTGAAGAAGCTGCGCGCCGATGGCGAAAAGCTGCACAAGGACGGCAAGCACCAGGAATCCGTGGATACCCTGGCCAAGGCGATGAAGATTTTGAAGATCTGAATCTGATTTGGGCGAGTTGCATGACCCGAACGGGCCGCACCATGCGGCCCTTCGCCTTTCTGGCCGACCGAATCTAGTCGGCCAAAAATTCCGCGAGCCGTGCTGCCAGCACTTCCGGCTGGTCATGCTGCAGCATGTGGCCCGCATCGGCCAGCGTCTGTCGGCGAATATTCGCAAAGCAGGCTGCGCGTTGTGCAAGGTCGCTGTCGTCGGTGCCATGAAAACGGGTGAGCAGATCTGACTGATCACCTTGCACCCAGAGTGTTGGCGCGGTGACGCATCGCCAGGCCGCCATCGCGTCCGCCAGCCGATAGGGCAATGCGCCTGGCGCCTTGTGCCGCGGATCGTGTTTGAGCACGCGCCCCGACTCGGTCAAGCGGGACTGCATGGCCGCGAGATAGAGCGATCGCTCAACGGTCAGCCGGGGATTGGCTCGGCGGAGCCGATCGGCGAGCGCTGCGATGTCCGGGTAAGGACGCGGCCCGGCTGGCGACGCCACCTCCGCCTTGAGATGATCCAGCCATTGCCTGAGCCGTGCCGGTGCCGCATCCGCCGGCGAGTCGGGCATACCGAAGCCCTCGAGCGACACCAGCTTGCCGACGCGCGCCGGGCGCAAACCGGCATAGATGCAGGCGATGTTGCCGCCCATGCTGTGTCCAATGAGCGTCACCGGCCGGGTCGGCCCAAGCCAGTCGAGCAGCGCATCGAGATCTGCGTGATAGTCGGCGAACCAGTAGCCATCCCGCGGCCAGGCGCTGTCGCCAAAGCCGCGCCAATCTGGCGCGACGACGCGCGCACGGCTGAACACCGAGTCAGGCAGGGCATCGGCCAGAAATTGCCAGGAGGAAGAGGCATCCATCCAGCCGTGAAGCAGCAGCACGGGCGGCAGGGCGGGATCGCCCCATTCGCGCACGGCATGGTCCAGACCGCGAATATTCGCATGCAGCAGGCGGGCATTCCGTCGCGGCCGGTAGGCGCCATCGGGAAAGGCGCTGGCCTCGTCGCGTTTGTCAGGGGCGGAGCTTTGCATTAGGCTTTGCGGCAATCATGGAAAGACAGATCCGACGCATTATCGCAAGAGCCGGCCGCCGTTCAGAGGGGACCGCATGAAGTGTCCCAGTTGCAAGCAGGACATGCTTGCAGAGGCCATTCCGCGCGAGCATCACGGCGAGGTGGTACTCGACATCTGCTATCACTGCCACGTGATCTGGTTTGACCAGTACGAAAGCGCCGCCCTGCCGCCAGCCGGGGTGATGTCTCTCTTCCGCAAGCTCCACCAGCACGACGCCGACAGCCGCATGCCGCTGGCCCAGCGCATGAGCTGCGTCCGCTGCCCGCAACCCCTGGCCGAGGCGCAGGATCTGGCGAAGTCTGGGCGCATCACCTACCACCGCTGTCCAGCCGGTCACGGCCGGCTGACGTCCTTCGTGCAGTTCCTGCGCGAGAAACAGTTCATCCGCACCCTGACCGCGCCCGAGATCAATCAGCTGAAGGCCACCGTCAAACAGGTCAAGTGTTCATCCTGCGGGGGCCCCATCGATCTCACCCGGGACAGCGCTTGTGGATACTGCCGCGCCCCCATCGCGGTGCTCGACGCCGATGCCGTGGAGAGAACGCTGGCCAGGCTCTCGGCGGCAGAAGCGAAACGCGGCCAGGTCGATCCGGAAAAGCTGGCTGCGCTGCAGCATGAGGACGAGAAGCGACGCAAGGCTTTGGCGCGAATGAGCGGGGCGGGCCAGGGTCATGGCGGCATGTGGCAGGAGACCTCCCGCAGCGGCATCGACACGGTGGATCTGGTGGCAGGCGGCATTGCCATCCTGGTGGCGCTGCTGAGCTGAGCGCAATGGCGCAGTCGACAGCGCGACCCGGCTCCTGTTTCGCCGCGCAGCAAGCCCTGCAGTCAACCGGGTTGGCGAAGCATTCTTCGCGCCACTTTGCGAAAACGCAACGAAGCGCGTTTTTCCCTCTGAAAATATATGTCAAACCGTTGACATTTACTCTGACGGTGTGCATTCTCCCGTCTGTCTCCACACTGGAGCAAACCCGTTAGGGCGCGATCTGCGGGCCAGAGGGAAATGAAACACCGCAGTTCGCATCACCAACAACCTTGCTAGGAGGAAGTTCAATGGCAGCTAAGAAGCCCGCAGCAAAGAAACCCGCCGCCAAGAAGCCCGCGGCCAAGAAGCCCGCCGCTGCGAAGAAACCCGCCGCGAAGAAACCCGCCGCGAAGAAGCCCGCAGCAAAGAAGCCCGCTGCGAAGAAGCCCGCTGCAAAGAAGCCCGCAGCAAAGAAGGCCGCCCCGAAGGCAGCCGCCAAGCCCAAAGTGAAGCGCAAGCCGAACGCCGCGTTCATGAAGCCGATGACCCCGTCCGCCGCTCTGGCCGCCGTGGTTGGTGCTGCCGCCCTGCCGCGCACCGAAGTCACCAGCAAGATCTGGGCGTACATCAAGAAGTCCGGTCTTCAGGACAAGATGAACAAGCGCATGATCAACGCCGACGCCAAGCTGTCCGAAATCTTCGGCGGCAAGAAGCAGGTGTCGATGTTTGAAATGACCAAGCTGGTCAGCAAGCATCTGAAGTAATCGATTCAGGCTGGGTTGCAAGACTCGCCGAATCCGGGGCAGCGGAGCGATCCGCTGCCCTTTTCATTTGCTGTTTTCGTTTGCTCTTTGCATTCGATCCTTTCATTTGCTGGACCGCCCGCTGCGGCGTGAGCCGGCGTTATCGCCCCGACAGGAGACCCCCATGCGCCAGAAACTCGCTCTCACCCTGGATGATGCGCGCCGCATCAGCGCCGCAGCCGAAGCAGAGGCCACCAGGAATGGCTGGAATGTCTGCATCGCCATCGTGGATGACGGTGCGCATCTGCTGCATTTCGTGCGCATGGACGGCGCGCAGCTGGCCAGTGTCGATATTGCGCTCGGCAAGGCGAAGAGCGCCCTGCTGGGCAAGCGCCCGACCAAGGCCTATGAGGACCTGATCGCAGGCGGACGCACCGCAGCGTTGTCCATGCCCGGCATCACCCATCTCGAAGGCGGCGTGCCGATCGTGGTGGACGGCCAATTCGTGGGGGCCGTTGGCGTGTCGGGGGTTAAGTCATCGCAGGACGCCCAGATTGCCGAAGCCGGCATCGCCGCGCTCTGAAGACGCGGGTCGGGATGCCACCCGGGTCGGATGACTCACCGGGAGGCGGCTCGCCTTTCCAGTTCGGGTCGCGTGGTGCGAATATTCGCATGGCAGCGCGCCGAACCGCCCTGCCGCGCAAGCGGCTGACAGGCATAATGCTCGCTTCACCAGAAAAGCAAACCGAAGCATGAAGCTATATGTCGTGACCGGAAGCAGCAGCGGACTGGGACTCTCGCTGGTGCGCCGCCTGGCTGCACAACCTGATGCAGAGGTGATCGGTGTTTCGCGTCGAGCCATTGATGTGCCCAATGTGCGCAGCATTCAGCTGGATCTGTCCGATCCTTTGGCAGTTGTGCCCGGCATCCAGGCGGCACTGGCCGGGTGCAGGCTGCCCCAGTACGCCGAAGCAGTGCTGTTCAACAATGCGGGGATCGTGGCCCCGGTTGCGCCACTTGTCCGTCTGGATGCGGCGCAGCTGGACATCAACCTGCGCACCAATCTTGTCGGTCCGATGCTGGTCATGCGCGCCTTCATCGAGGCGACTGACGGCCGCGCCCGCAAGCGGGTGATCGTCAATGTGTCGTCTGGCGCGGGACGGCGTCCAGTGTCGGGCTGGTCCGCGTATTGCGCGAGCAAGGCGGGGCTGGACATGGCGACCCGCGTCGCCGCGCTGGAGGCGCCGCCGGGACTCGTCATCTGTTCACTCGCGCCGGGTGTGATCGACACGCCCATGCAGGAAACCATCCGCGACTCGAAGACCGAGGACTTCCCCGATCTCGCCCGGTTTCAGGCCATGATGGCCGAGGGCACGCTGCGTCCGGCTGATGATGTGGCGAGGATCATCCTGCAGCACATCGAGCAGGGCAGCTTCAAGCACGGCGCGCTCCACGATCTCCGGGAAATGGCCTGAAGCGGGCAGCATGACCTCCGACCTGGCAAGGCAGCTTGAGCAGACCGCCAGCGCGCTCCGCGAAAGCGGCGATCGTCTGGCGGAGGTGATCGCGGCGTTCGAGGCGCTGGACGCCGGCATCGTCTACTACGATGCGGGCGACCGTCTCGTGTTCTGCAATGCGAGATTTCGCGAGATGTATCGCGAGCTCGAGCCCGTGCTGCAGCCCGGCACGTCCTATGACGAGATCGCCCGCCAATTCGTCCGTTCGGGGCTGGCCATCCACCAGGACTGGGCGGAGGACACCTATGTTGCATGGCTCAAGGAACGTCATCGCGACCCGGACCCGGCAGGTTATGAGGTGCGCAGGCGCGGCGGGCAGTGGCTGCTGATATCGGACCACCGCACGGCGGCTGGCGGCGTCATCGGGCTGCGTGTCGACATCACCCAGCGCAAGGCAGTCGAAGCCGCACTCGCCGAGAGCGAGCGCCGGTTCCGCAGTCTGCTCGAGATGTCTTCGGACTGGTATTGGGAGCAGGATGCGGAGTTCCGCTTCACCTTCCTGTCAGATGGTCTGTTCCGCCAGGTGGGCGAGAATCCCGGCGCGCGCCTCGGCAAGCTGCGCTGGGAGCTGCCACTCATGGGTGTGAGCGAGGAATCCTGGGCCGAGCATCGCTGTCAGCTCGATGCCCACCAGCCATTTCGCAACTTCGAGTATCAGTGGGTCGCCCCCGACGGACGGCGGTTCGACATCAGCGTGTCCGGCGACCCGGTGTTCGACCCGGCGGGTCGTTTCGTCGGCTATCGCGGCACCGGCACCGACATCACCCAGCGCAAGAGCTACGAGGCGCGCATCAAGGAACTGGCGGAATATGACTTCCTAACCGGCTTGCCCAATCGGGCGTTGCTCAACGCAAGATTCGCCCAAGCGGAGCGCCAGGCACGGCGATCCGGGCAGGCGCTGGCGCTACTGTTCATCGACCTGGATCGGTTCAAGAACATCAATGATTCACTGGGCCACTCAGTTGGCGACCAGCTGCTCGCCGAAACCGCGCAGCGACTGCGTCAGCTGGTCCGGACCACCGATACGGTGTCCCGCCATGGCGGCGACGAGTTCCTGATTCTGCTCGCCGACATCGGTGATCCGGCGAATGCGGGACGCATCGCGGAGCAAATGCTGGTCGAGCTGGCCCGGCCCTATCGCCTTGGCGGCCACGAGCTGATCGTGACGCCGTCCATCGGCATCACGGTCTGGCCCACGGATGCCGAGGAGCTGCCCGAGCTGGTGCGTCAGGCCGACATGGCGATGTATCACTCGAAGTCGATGGGCCGCAATCAATACAGCTTCTTCAAAGAGGAGATGAACACGCGCGTCCATGAGCGCCTGGCGCTGGAAAACGCGCTGCGTCGAGCGATTCAAAATGACGAGTTCCATCTCGACTATCAGCCCGTCTTCGATCTGCGCACTCGCCGCATCACCAGCGCGGAGGCGCTGCTGCGCTGGACCCATCCTGAGCTGGGGCTGATCTCTCCGACCCGATTCATTCCCATTGCGGAAGACACGGGTCTGATCATGCCCATCGGGGACCTGGTGATTCAGAAGGTGTGCGAGCGCAAGGAATCGCTCGCCGCGTCACCGCACGCTTGGCTGCCGATCGCCATCAATCTGTCGGCGATCCAGCTGCGTGACCGCCATCTGCTGGACGTGCTGCCGGCACGGTTCAAGCAGCACGGCCTGAAACCGGGCGCGCTGGAACTCGAAATCACGGAAAGTCTGTTGCTGAGCGAGTCCGAGTCAGCAGCCAGCATGCTGCAGTCGCTGCGTCTCGAAGGCATGCGGCTGGTCATCGATGATTTCGGTACGGGGTATTCCAATCTCGGATTCTTGCGCCGGTTTGCGATCGACAAACTGAAGATCGACCAGAGCTTCATTCGCGATATTCCTGCGGACTACAACGCCATGGCGCTGGCGCGCGGAATCATCGGGCTGGCGCGCAGCATCGGTCTGCGCACGGTGGCCGAGGGCATCGAGACCCAGGCCCAGCTGGACTTTCTGATCGATGCCGGTTGTGACGAAGGTCAGGGCTATCTGCTGGCAAGACCGGAAAGTTGCGACAAGCTGATCGAGCGGCTGGAGGCGCAGCTTGATGCTGACCGCACGCGCTCCATGCGGCTCAAATTCCTGAACCAGCTAAAGGGATCATGAGCGGCGTTGCTGTGTATCGTCCGCGCCGGCCGCATTGAACGCGGCGAGCAGCGCGAGTTCCTCATCACTGAATCCGGCGGCTTTGCGTGCCGGTACATTCGGCGCGGAGCGCAGTGGCGACGTCATGAATTGTCGCAGCAGCGCCACGAAGGTCGTTTCCGGTTCCAGATCGCGGCGGGCGCAGAGCCAGTGGAACCAGCGTGTGCCGATGGCCACGTGGCCGATCTCGTCATCCAGAATCCGCTGCACGATCTCCGCCCCGCGGCGGTCACCCGCCTGCTGGAGGCGAGCCTTGATGCCCGGCGACGCGTCGAGGCCGCGTGCTTCAAGCACCCGCGGCACCAAGGCCATGCGCGCCAGTGCATCGCCGGCAGTGCGCCGTGCCATGTCCCACAGCCCATCGTGGGCGGGAAAGTCGCCGTATTCATGGCCGAGATTTGCGAGATGCTCGGTGAGCAGGGCGAAGTGCAACGCCTCCTCCATAGCGACCTGACGCCAGTCGGCGTAGTAGTCCGGCGGGAAACCATCGAAGCGCCAGATTGCATCCAAAGCGAGGTTTACCGCGTTGAATTCGATGTGCGCCAGCGCATGGATCAGTGCGGCGCGACCCTCCGGCCGGGACAATGGCCGCTGCTTGACGGCAGTGGGTTCGACCAAGGCAGGCCGGGCCGGGCGTCCTGGCGACATCTCGGCGGGATTGGCAGGCGAATGCGATCCACTTTCTGCTGACGGCAGGGGGAGTTCGCGAACGGCGTCGAGCTTTTTGCCGATGTCCGGCTCGCGCCAGGCGGCAAGGGCCTGCGAACGAAGTGGGGGCGCTGTGCTGGGCATGGCGTAGTGTAGCGCCAGGCTGTAAGTGCGGCGGCGAGCGCGCGACCCATCTGCGCAAGCCGTCGCAAATTTTTCAGGCGACACGGAATGCCGGCTGCAATGCGTGGTCGAATCCGCGGGCCATACATCACGGCAACTGGGCAATCGAATCTGCAAGGAGACTGACATCATGCATCGACGTACATTGAGGGGAATGATTCTTGGGGGCGTGCTCGCGCTGATTTCGGCGGTCGCCGGTGCGGCGGATGCGCCACCGGCCAAGCTGGCCAAGGCGACCTTCGCAGGCGGCTGCTTCTGGTGCATGGAGCCGCCCTACGACAAGCTGCCTGGCGTGATCTCGACGACCTCGGGCTATATCGGCGGCAAGACGGCGAACCCGACCTATCAGTCTGTGTCTTCCGGCACGACCGGCCACACCGAGGCGGTCGAGGTCGTGTATGACCCGGCCAAGATCACGTACGAGAAACTGCTCGACGTCTTCTGGCGCAACATTGATCCCACCGTGAAGGACAGACAGTTCTGCGACAGCGGCAGTCAGTATCGTGCCGGCATCTTCTACCACGATGCCGAGCAGAAGCGACTGGCCGAGGCCTCGCGCGCCGCGCTGATGAAGTCGAAGCCCTTTGCCGGTGACATCGTCACTGAGATCACCATGGCGTCCAAGTTCTACCCGGCCGAGGACTATCACCAGGACTACTACCAGAAGAATCCGGTGCGCTACAGCATCTATCGCAATGGTTGCGGCCGTGATGCGCGGTTGAAGCAGCTGTGGGGCAGCGCGCCCTGAGTCGCGGTCATGCGCTGCGGCGGTTTGCCGCCCATTGCGAATATTCGCAAGGGTCGGGCACGGCTTTGCCGCGGCCGGCTGTGGAACAATGGAACCATCACGACAGCCGATCGGAGCATCGCCCATGGCCATTGAAATGAAGCGTCTGAACGGCGGCGGCGTCTTGCGCGCCGCTGGCTATGACGAGCGCAACCGCGTACTGCGCGTGCAGCTGGAACGCGGCACCTACGACTACGCCAACATCTCGCCCGAACTCTTTCGGCGACTCATGAATTCGTCCACGCCGGGCACGTTCTTCCGTGACCAGATCGAGGAGGAGTTCACCGGCCGGCGGGTGTAGACCGCGCGGCCGATGCGTTGGTGGGGTCAGCGTTCCTGCACGCGGCCCGGATTTTTGATGCGCTCCGCCTGCGGCGGCTCGTCCCGCTCCTTCAACTCGCGCGGCGCCGGTTTGGGCGGCGGTGCGACCTGAACCGGCGGCGCTGAGGGCTGCACGCTGGGTGCCGGGCGGCTGGGCGCGCTTTCCGGGCGGTCGACGCTGTGCGGACGCTCAATGCGCTGAACTCGCTCCGGGCTGTCAATCCTTTGCGCTGGTCGCGGATTGACAGGCGACATCTCTCGCGTCACCGGCGCAGGCTGGGGCAATGTCTGCGTCGACTCGACCGGTGAGCGCGGCTTCGGCGAGTAACGTGGCTGCGGTTCACTGCCGCGAATCACTGGTGCCGGCGTTGACCAGCCTTGCTGGCCAGACGGCGAGGATGGCGTGGACGGCGATTGAGCGGCAGGGGGATTGAACGGCATCGGCTGCGGCGCGGGACGCGACGGCATGCTCTCCGCCGGCGGCACGGTGCTGTTGCCACCCATCGTCCCGGGCTTGGGTCCACCCGGCTGCACGCCAACAGTCGGCACGGGCTTCTGCGCACGCGGGTTGCCAATGGGCTCTTCAGCGCGCTGAGGTAAGGGCAGCGGCAGTGGCTGAGGTTCGGCAGGGGATGTTGGCTGCAGCAGGGCCGGTTTGCCGAAAGGTGCAGCGGGATTGCCCGTTCCGGCGTTGCTGCGTCGCGGCGGCAGGTTGCCCCCATCCTGCACGACAGGCTGATTCCAGATCGCTTCGCCGGGAATGCGGCCGCGGTGGGTCGCAACGGGCAGCGCCGCCTGAAATGTTGTCGGCGACACCACGGTCACGCCCGGTTTGTGATTGGCGTACTGCCGCGGCGGTCGGGTCGGCACCGGGCGATTCCGGTGGATGTGATTGATGTTGTAGACGTATGTCGGGCTGTGGCGATACCAGGGCACGTAAGCCTCATACGGGGCCAGCGGGAACCAGCCGATCCCGGGACCGCTGCCCGTGCTGTAGGTCACGCTCCAGCCGCTGCCACCCACCCACGCGACCAGTGCAGGTGACCAGACAGGGCGATGGATGCGATTGCCGGGCCACCATGCCCAGCGGCCGCGCACGTGCACCCAGCGACCGTAGTGCATGGGCGCGAAACCCCATGGGGCATCGTCGATCCAGGTCCATCCCCAAGGGCGGACATAGCGCCAGTGTCCATAGCGGTAGGGCGCCCAGTCGACCACAACCCGGGGCACCCACACGCGGCCATACTCGCCTTCCTCTTCCCAGTTGCCGTGCCGGTTCAATTCCTCATAGCCGGTCATGTAGGGAGAGACTTCCTCGGGTGCTGCAATGTCGAGGCCATCATCGCGTGTCTGCGCCCAGTCATCGAATTCCGTGCGGGCGAGCGGTTCGATGCGGGTGCTGCCGCGCTCCAGCAAGGCCATGCGCCCGGCTTCGATCCATGGGCTGCCGGCAGTCGATTCAACCCGCGCCCGGCCGGACAGGACCGCGATGCGCGATTCACCCTTGTCCATGTCGGCTTCAATGCGATAACTGCCGCGCGCGCGCAGCGTCATCGTGCCTTCCGGCGTGAAGATGCGAAACACCTCACCCTTCTCGATGAGGCCTACGCGAATATTCGCAGCGCCTCGCTGCAGGTAGAGCAACGTCTCGGTGTCCTCGAGCTTCTGCACGTCGAGAACGGTGTCATGGTCGAGACGTATGGCGGCAGGGCCCACCCGCCACTCGGCGCGGCTGCGACCCTCCGCCCAGATGGAGTTTTCCGAGGTGACCGGCAGATTGAGCCGGGCTGGTTCCCAGCCATTCTCCTGATCGGCGTAAAACTTCACTGTACCCTCGATCATGGTGACCCGGCCCACTCGGCCGGGTGGGTCGGCAGCCAGGGCCAGGGACGCCATGGCGCCGGTGAGCAGTGCTGCAACAAATTGTTTCATCGAGAGTCTGAGCGGATGCATGGTGTCTTCTCCTCGACAGCACAACGGCTGAACGGCAGCTTCCGTTTACTCACGCTCATTCCGACCCGGATACTGGCCCGGAGTTCACGCGTTCATGGGCCTCGGGCGGGTCGCCAGAGGCGCGCAGGCCGTGGAATTGACCCCGGATTCGTGCGATCATCCCCAAGTCTTTCGTCTGGCCATGCCCGCCTGCAACGCAGTGTGCGGCCGGACATGTTGCTGATTCTTGACCTGCAATGGCCGTGCAATCGGAGCGAGGCACTGGATGGACCTAAAAACAATACACAGCAAGACGGGCAAAGGGGTGACCCAGATCACCCAGCGGACCGCGCCCCTTTCCAAGGATTTGATGAAGGTGCTCAAGCTGGTGGATGGCAAGTCCACGCTCGAGCAGACCGCCAAGGCGGCGGATCTTCCTGTTCCAACGACCGAGAAGGCATTGCAGCAACTGGTCAAGGAAGGATTCATTCGCATTTTCGAGACGAAAAAGGAAGATTCCGGCTTCAGCTCGGCCTTCGGCGACGAAGAGGACGATTTTGACTTCACCAAGCCGGTGAAGGCGGCGGTGGCCCCATCGGCGGCCACGCCAGCGGCGGCACGCGATGATGCCGCGGCGCTCGCGGCTGCACGCGAGAAGGCCCAGGCTGATGCCCGCGCCCGTGCGGAGCGCGAGGCCCAGATACGCGCCCGACTTGAAGTGGAAGCCAAAGCCAAGGCCGAGGCTGAGCGCCGCGCCATTGAAGAAGCCCGGCGCATGCAGGAGGCTGCTGAGCGGGCCAAGCGCGAGTTGGAAGCGCGCATGGCCGAGGAAGCCGCGCGCAAGAAGGCGAATGAAGAGTCGCACGCGAAAATGACCGCGGAGCAGCAGGCCCGCGAAGCCGAGGCCGCCAAGGCCCTCGCGGCGGCGCGAGCCAAAGCCGAAAGTGAAGCGAAGGCGCTGGCGGATGCTCGGGCCAAGGCGGAAGAAGAGGCCAAGGCCTTGGCTGCGGCTCGCGCACAGGCCGAAACAGCCGCGCGCCGGCAGGCCGAGGAAGCCGCGATCGCCCAGCGTGATTTGCGTGCGCAGTTGAAGGAAGAAATCGAGGCGCGCATCCGCGAAGAAATGGAAGCGAAGCTTCGTGTGGAGATCGAGGACAGCGCGCGTGCGGAACTTGAAGAGGCGGTGATGGCCGATGCGCGCGAGGAAGCGCGCGCCGAACTGGAACGCCGGCTCGCCGAGGAAGCCAATGCGCTTCATCGGGCAGAAACGGAGGCCAAGCGCAAGGCGGAGGAAGATACCAAGCGCATGTTGGCCGAGCAAGAGGTCAAGCTGCGCGCCGAAATGGAAGAGCGCATCAAGGCTGAGACCGAGCGGCTGCAGCGCGCTGCGCTGGAGGCGCGCGCCCGCGCCGAACGTGAAGCGATAGAACGCCAGGAGCTCGAAGACAGGCTGCGTCGCGAGGCAGAAGCGCGCCGCAAGGCAGAGGAAGACGTCGCCGCGCAGCGGGAAAACGAGGCGCGCAATCGCGCCCGTCTGGAGGCGCGCGCCCGGGAAGAGGCCGAGCAGCGCGCTCGCCTCGAAGCGGAGATGAAGGAACGCCTGGAAGCCGAGCAGCGCGCCAAACTTGAAGCCGAAGCGCGCGCCAAGGTCGAAGCCGAGCTGCACGCTCGCGCGCAGGCCGATGTGGAAGCGCGACTGGAAGCGGAGACACATGCGCGCGAAGAGGCCGAGAAAAAGGCACGGATGGAAGCCCAAGCCCGCGAAATCGCGATAAAGGCTGCGGCCGAGCAGGCCGAGCAGAAGGCGCGCATCGAGGCAGAAGTCGAGGGGCGCATCGATGCCGAACGCAAGGCACGGGAGAAGGCGGAGAAGAAAGCCCGTGCCCGCGAGGAGGAAGAGGAAGAGGAACGCCAGCGTCAGGTCGAGCACCTCAAGCTTTTGCAGGCGCAGGCGGATGAACGTGCGCGCAAGGAGCAGGAGGCGCTGGAGTCCGGTGGCGCGTCACGCCATCAGCGCGTCAAGCTGAAGGGGCCCACGCCGTGGGGCACCTACATCGGCATCGCGCTCGTTGTGCTCATCGGCGGATTCATCGGCATCATCCATGTCATTCCGCTGGGCTCGGTGCAATCGAAAATCCAGCGCGGCCTGGCCGGGTGGCTGCATGACGATGTCTCCATTTCCGGCGTCAACTTTGCACTGTTCCCGTCGCCGCGCCTGAAGCTTGGTGCTGTCACCGTAGGCAAGGCGCGTGATGCAACGGCCGGCTCTGGTGTGATCCAGATTCCCATCGGTGCGCTGTTCGATCAGAACGTGCGCATCGAGACGCTCGAATTGCAGGCTGTGACGATCAGCGAGGATGCGGCGGCGCGCATCGGCCTCTGGGGCAAGAATGAGGACCGGCCGGCCAATGTCAGCATTGATCGGGTTGTCCTGCGCAATGTGAAGGTGGAGAGCCAGCAACTGGTGCTGAACGAGTTCAACGCCAATTTTCGCTTCGAGCGCGGTGCGCTGAAGTCGGCCAGTCTGCAGGCGATTGACAACAAGTGGGGCCTGGACATCAAGCCGGAGGCCGACGGTTGGACGGTGGAGGCCACTGTGCGCGGCATGCCGCTCCCGATAGGCGCGCCCATTCCCATCGATGATGTCAAAGCCAAGGGGACGATCCAGGGAACGCAGCTGATCTTTCCGGAGATCGCCGGCACGGCGTATTTCGGCAGCTTCACTGGCAGTCTCAAGGCGGATTGGGCATCCGGTATCAACGTGAATGCGGAAATCTCGACCAAGGATGTGAGCCTTGCGCCGCTGTTCGAAACTTTCACCAAGGACGTTGCGATCTCAGGTCGCATGGAGGGCGCGTTTTCGATCACCGCCTCGTCGCCCACACTCGGCGGGCTGCTCAAGGCGCCGAACATTGTCGGCAACTACACCGTCAAGGAGGGCTCGGTGAGCAACGTCGATCTTGTGCAAGCCATGCGCACGGAGGGTGGCGGTCGCGGTGGCGCGACCAAGTTCGCTGAACTCGCCGGTGGCCTGGCCGTGTCGGGCGGCGAGGTCCGCTACAACAAGCTCAGGTTGCAGGGTGGCGTCATCTTGGCCAATGGTGAAGTTGTGGTCGGTGCGAGTGATCAATTGGGTGGACGCATCGGCGTTGAGTTGCGTTCCAGTGTTGCACAGGATCGCGGCAGCTTTGGCATATCCGGCACCGTGCAGAAGCCGACGTTGAAGCGCGGCGCCTGAGCACTCGCGAATATTCGCAGTTCTGATTTCACGGGACGCAATGTTGCGTCCCGTTTTTGTTTTTTTTGGAGCAGCATGAGTACGCCTCCGGTCAAACGCAGTCTCAGATCCCTGCTCCCGCTCTTCGCGATGCTGAAGCCGCACAAGGTGCGCATCGCGGTTGCGCTCGTGGCGCTGTTGTTGTCGTCCGGACTGGTGCTGGCCATCGGTTCGGGGCTTCGCATCGTGATCGATTCCGGGTTCGTGCAGAAGAATCCGGCCATGCTGGACCAGTCGGCGCTGGCCATGCTGGTGCTCGTGTCCGTGCTGGGGGCGATCACCTACATCCGCGTGTTCAATGTGTACTGGGTCGGTGTGCATTTCACATCCGCCCTGCGACAGCGACTGTTCAACCACATGTTGAAGCTGTCACCGTCCTATTTCGAGATGACGCGAACCGGCGAGTCCATTTCCCGGCTGACGAACGATGTGACCCTGGTTGAGACGGTGATGGGCGGCTCGATGTTCTATGCCGCGCGCATGTTCGTCACCATGTGCGCCTGCGCGGTCATGCTGGTGTTCACCAGTCTCAAGCTCTCGTTGATCGCGTTGGCCTGTCTGCCGTTCGTGATGCTGCCCATGATCATGCTGGGCGGGCGCGTGCGGACGCTCTCCCGCGAAATGCAGGATCGCGTCGCAGACGTCAGCGCACATATCGACGAGAGCATCCATGAAGTGCGCACGGTGCAGGCCTATGGCCACGAGGACCGCGATCGCACTGCATTCCGCCATCTGGCCGAGGCCGTGGCATCCACGGGTGTGGCCAAGAATCGGGCCATGGCCATGCTCATCGCCGCCATCACCGTGCTGGCGTCAGGCGCCATCGGCGTGCTGTTCTGGGTCGGTGGCCATGACGTGCTCGCCGGTCGCCTGACCGCAGGGGAGCTGTCGGCCTTCGTCTTCTATGCGGTGATCGTGGCCAATGCCGTGTTCGTGGTGGCGGAGGTGTATGGCGACCTGCAGCGCGCGGCGGGCGCGTCGGAACGTCTGCTGGAACTGCTGGCGACCCAGCCAGAGATCGGTGATCCCGTGAGCCCCCGGTCGCTGCCTTCACCGCGCGGCGAGATCGAGTTCGACCGTGTGGGCTTCAACTATCCGACCCGTCCCGATACGCCTGCGCTCAGCGAATATTCGCTGAAGGTGGCCCCGGGCGAAGTTGTGGCGCTGGTCGGCCCGTCCGGCGCGGGCAAGAGCACGGTGTTCCAGATGCTGCTGCGCTTCTACGATCCGGCATCGGGCGTGGTGCGCATCGACGGCGTCGACTCACGCGAAGCGACGGTGGCTGCGGTGCGTGGTCGCATCGCGCTGGTATCGCAGGATCCCGTCATCTTCGGCACGTCGGTGCGCGAGAACGTGCGCTACGGCACGCCCGATGCGGATGACGAGGCTATCCGTGAGGCCTGCCGCCATGCCTACGCGCTGGACTTCATCGAGAAACTGCCTGGCGGCTTCGATGCCAACCTGGGCGAGCGCGGCATCCGCCTTTCCGGCGGGCAGAAGCAGCGCATCGCAATCGCCCGAGCCTTCCTCGCCAATCGCGCCATCCTGCTGCTGGATGAGGCGACCAGTGCGCTGGATGCGGAAAGCGAGAAGGCAGTTCAGCTCGCCATGGCTGAACTCATGAAGGGGCGCACCACGCTCATCATCGCCCACCGCCTGGCCACGGTGAAGTCGGCCGACCGGATCATCGTGATGGACCATGGGCGGATTGTCGCGACCGGGACGCATGATGAGCTGGTGGCTGAAGGCGGCCTGTACGCACGCCTGGCCGCGCTGCAGTTCAACACGCAATGACGCAATCGTCAGTGAATGAGCCCACGGGTGCTGTGGACATCGCCGCCGACAAGGGGCATTGCAGGTACGATGCAGCGAATATTCGCACTGCCTGATCCCGCCTGATCCATCATGAGTACCCCAATCGACTCCGCAGCGTCCCGCGTCACCACTGAGAAGGTTATCTGGTGGCGCGAGTGGATGCCCGGACTGTTCTCGTTCCGCATCTCCCGACCGGAGGGCTATGACTTCGTGCCCGGCCAGTTTGCGCGGCTGGGTGTTGCCGACGACAAGGGCGAGATGATCTGGCGCGCCTTTTCGCTGGCGTCCGCGCCGCGGAGCGAGTATCTGGAGTTCTATGCCGTGGTGGTCGAGCACGGCGTGTTTACGCCGCTCATACACGCGCGCGGCATCGGTGCCGAAGTGAAGGTCGAGAAGCCGGCGCAGGGATTCCTCACGGCCGACCGCCTCTGGCGCGGAGAGGGGCCGAAAGATCTCTGGATGCTGTCCACCGGCACGGGGCTGGGACCCTTCATCGCCATGCTCGAAGACGATGCAGTTTGGCGCGAGTTCGAGCGGCTGGTGGTGGTACACAGCGTTCGGCACGCAGCTGAGCTGGGCTATCGCGAGCAATTGGAGGTGTGGATTCGCGTGCCCCGCGCAGGCGGCGCCACGTTGCACTATGTGCCCACGCTGACGCGCGATCCGGACTCGGCCCTGACGCAGGGGCGCATCACCACGCTGATCACTTCCGGCGGGCTGGAGACGGCGGCAGGCGTGAAGTTCGACGCCGCCCGTTCGCGCTTCATGCTGTGCGGCAACCCGGCCATGGTGGAGGAATCCCGCGCGCTGTTGAAGGCACGCGGGTTCACCAACGACCGCAAGCTCACGCCAGGTCACATCGCGGTCGAGAACTACTGGTAGACCGGATTCAGGCCTGCGCCGCGGTGCTGCCGCTGCCCAGCGCGCGGTACAGGTCGGCAATCGCTGCCCGCAGCGCACGCTCCGCTTCGATGCGATTGTGTTCGGCGGCGATGAGTCCGCGCTCGTTGTCGATCACGTCAAGCTGACTCGCGATGCCGTTCTCGAAGCGGAGCTTGGCCAGCGCGTAGGCCTGCTTCAGCGACTCCACCCGCCTGGTCTCGGTCACGAAGACCTCGCGCGCGGCGGCCTGCGCCGAGACGGCATCCTGCACCTCGCGGAAGGCGTTGATGACGGCATTGCGATATTGCTCGACCGCCACTTTCTGCCGCGCTTCGGCGATCTCTTCCTCGCGCATCAGGCGGCCGGCGCCCCAGAGCGCTTGGGTCAGGTTGCCGGCGAAATTCCAGGTACGTGCGGGGCCGCTGAAGAGGTCGGAGAGCTGCGCGCTTTCGCTGCCGATGGCGCCCGTGAGGGTGATGGATGGAAAGTATGCTGCACGCGCGACGCCGATGCGGGCGTTTGCGGCCACCAGTCGCTGCTCGGCTTCACGCAAGTCGGGCCGGTTGAGCAGGAGCTCCGACGGCAGGCCGGCCGGCGCGGCGAGGCTCAGCGTGGTCGCGTCGGCGCGCGTGCCGGCCCTGCGAATATTCGCATCCACGACTTCCCGTGGTGAACGGCCCAGCAGCACCACCAGCGCGCGCTCCTGCGCTACGCGATCGCGTTGCAGCGGGGGCAGTTGGGCGGAGACGGCGTCCACTTCCGCACTGCGCTGCTGCAGTTCGAAGCGAGAAATCATCCCGGCCTCGAACTGCTTGGTGAGCAGCGCCAGCGCCTCGCGGCCACGCTGCAGGGTGCGTTCGGTGGCCGCCACGCGTGCGTCGAGTGCGACGAGGTTGTAGTGACCCTGTACCACCTGTGCCGTCAACGACAGGCGGATTGTGTCGCGCGCGGCCTGGGTGGCCAGCAACTCCGCACGTGCGGCTTCACTTGCGCGGCGGAACTTGCCCCAAAAGTCCAGTTCGTAGGAAAAATTCAGCGCGGCGCGGTTGCTGCTCGTGGTGAGCGGCATGCCTTCCTGGAACTGGCCGCTCTTTTCCGAGGTCCGGCTGCGACTCTTGCCGCCGTCCGCAAACACGGTGGGGCTGAAATCCGTCCGCGCGATGCCGAGCTGTGCCTCCGCTTCGGTGATGCGGGCGGCGGCGATGGCGAGATCGGCATTGCGGCCGAGTGCCTCGGTGACCAGCGCATCGAGTGCCGGGTCCGCATAGATCTTCCACCACGCTGAATCGGCCGCCACTTGCGTGGCGCCTGCCGGCGAGGCCGGCCAGGCTTGCGGGATTTCTGCGGCGGGGCGCTGGTAGTCGGGCCCGACGGCGCAGCCGGCCAGGGCGAGGCTGGCGAGAACGGCACCGGCGAGGGGTCTGAAGTGTTGCAAAGCGTTGATCCGGTCAATCATTGTTGCCTCCGGTGTTGGACGGTGCGGCATGCCGCAAAGCATGCTTGTGTTCCAGTTGTGAGCGGTGCGCCTCTTCGCGGATGTCCTCCGCAGTGCGCGGCTCGCTGACGCGCCGATCCATGATGATCTTGTAGAAAAGTGGTACGAAGAATATCGCAAGGAAGGTCGCTGCGAGCATGCCGCCCATGACGCCCGTGCCGACCGAGTGACGCGATCCCGCTCCGGCGCCAGACGAAAAGGCCAGCGGCGCCACGCCGAGGATAAAGGCCATTGACGTCATCAGGATGGGCCGGAAGCGTAGACGCGCCGCTTCCAGCGCGGCCGCGGGTGCGCTCATGCCTTCGGCCGACTTGTACACCGCGAACTCCACGATCAGGATGGCGTTCTTGGCAGCCAGGCCCAGCAGTGTCACCAAGCCGATCTGGAAGTACACGTCATTGGTGAGCCCCGCGATCCACACCGCGACCAGTGCGCCGAACACGCCGAACGGCATGGCCAGCAGCACCGACAGGGGCAGCGACCACTTCTCGTACTGCGCAGCGAGGATCAGGAATGCCATCAACGCGGCCAGCGCAAGCGCGATGCCTTCTGTGCCTGACGAACGTTTCTCCTGGAACGACGATCCCGTCCAGTCGAAGCTCATGTCCGCCGGCAACACCTGTGCCGCGATGCGTTCGAACTCCGCGATGGCCTCACCGGACGAATGCCCCGGCGCCGCCTGCCCCAGCAACTTCACCGCAGGCAGGTTGTTATAGCGGTCCAGCGTGTCCGGGCCGGCGGAATACTCGATCTTGGCAAAGGCCGACACCGGCACCATGGCGCCACGATCGCTTCTGACGAAAATTCGCCCGATATCCTCGGGGCGCTTGCGGTACTGGCTGTCGGCGGACATCAGAACCTGCCAGGCGCGGCCGTACTTGTTGAAGTCATTCACGTAGTACGTGCCCAGTGTTGCAGCCAGCGTGTTGAACGCGCTGTCCAGCGGAATGCCGAGTGCCTTGGCTTTCTCGCGGTCGACGTTGACTTTCAATTGTGGCGAAGCGGGTTTCCACAGCGTCTGCACGCCGGCCAGCACCTTGCTTTGGCTCGCCGCACCCATGATGCCGTACATGGCCTCGGCCAATTTGGCCGCACCGCCTTCACCCTTGTTCTGGATGTAGACCTCGAAGCCGGCCGTATTGCCAAGACCAAAGATGGGCGGGGGGTTGAACGCCAGCACCAGCGCTTCCTTGATGTGGCCGGTCTTCATGAAGAATTCGCCCACCAAATCCGGTACCGATACGTTGCGTTCGTCCCAATGCTTCTGGGTCACGAACACGGTCGCGGCGCTGTTCTTGTACCCGCCGCCAAGGAAGTCGAAGCCGGTGAAGGCCACCACATACTCGTTGGCCGGGTTGGAACGGATGGCGGCGACGACTTCGGTCATGACCTTGTCGGTGCGTTCCAGCGACGAGCCTTCCGGCAGGAACACTGCGGCGATGTAGTAGCCCTGATCTTCATCGGGCACCAGCGAGCCGGGAGTGAACTTCCACAGGCCTGCCGTGATTGCGACCATGCCGACGAACAGGATCACGCCGAGCGCGCCACGTTTCATCATCCACAGCACACCACCGGTGTAGCGCTGGGTGACGCGCGCGAACCAGTCGTTGAACCACACGAAGAAGCGGGCGGGTGCGCGTTTCTGGCCATCCAGCAGGACAACGCAGAGGGCCGGCGTCATGGTCAGCGCGACGACACCGGAGATCACCACCGCGATGGAAATGGTCACTGCAAACTGGCGATACAGCTCGCCGGTCAGGCCGCCAAGGAACGCGATGGGCACGAACACCGACACCAGCACCAGCACGATGGCAATCACAGGTCCGGTCACTTCCTGCATGGCGATGATGGCTGCTTCGCGAGCGGACTTTTTCTCCTCATGCATGATGCGTTCGACGTTTTCCAGCACCACGATGGCGTCGTCCACCACGATGCCGATGGAGAGCACCATGCCGAACAGCGTGAGCGTGTTGATGGAGTAACCCAGCGCCATGAGACCCGCAAAGGTGCCGATGAGCGACACCGGCACGGCGGCAAAGGGAATGAGCGTGGCGCGCCAGTTCTGCAGGAACAGGAACACCACTAGGAACACGAGAAGCATGGCTTCCGCCAGCGTCTTCACCACTTCGCGGATGGAGACCTTCACAAAGCGCGTGGTGTCGTAGGGAACCGAGTAGTCGAGACCTTCGGGGAACTTGGCCTTGAGCTTGGTGAGCGTGGCATGCACTTCGTCCGCCACCGACAGCGCGTTGGCGCCCGGCTGCAGGAAGATGCCGATCAGCGTGGCGGGCTTGCCATTCACGCGGCCCACGAAGTCATAGTCCTTGGCGCCGAGCTCGACGCGGGCGATGTCCTTCAGCCGCAGCGCGGAGCCGTCGGTGTTCGAGCGCACGATGATGTTCTCGAACTCCTCGGGCGTGGACAGCCGGCCCTTGGTGGTGATGGTGTAGACCATCTCCTGGCCGCCGCCATTGGGCGTCTGGCCGATCTTGCCGGCCGCGAACTGCGCGTTCTGCTCGTTGAGCGCGCGCGCGACCTCGTCCACCGTGACCCGCAATTGCGTCATGCGGTCCGGCTTCAGCCAGACGCGCATGGCATAGTCCTTGGCGCCGAAAATCTGCACCGAGGTCGTGCCGGGAATGCGCTTGATGTTGTCCAGCACGTTCAACGTCACGTAGTTGGACGTGTAGAGATCGTTGAAGCGGCCGTCAGGGGAATAGAACGCCAACACCTGCAGGAAGGCCGACGAACCCTTCTCGACGGTCACGCCCTGGCGACGAACTTCCTGCGGCAGCTTGGCTTCGATCTGCTTGACGCGGTTGTTGATGCTTTGCGCAGCCCGGTCCGGATCCGTGCCGATCTCGAACGTCACCTGGATGGTGACGATGCCGTTGGAGGTCGAGGTCGACGCCATGTACATCAGGCCCTCGATGCCGGTGAGCGCGTTTTCGATGGGCGCCGCCACGGTCTGCTCGATCACCTCGGCAGACGCGCCGGGATAGACGGCGATCACCTGCACGACGGGCGGCGAGATTTCCGGGTACTGCGCGATGGGCAGCGAGCGCATCGACGCCAGACCCGCGATCACGATGAATATCGAGATCACGAAGGCGAAGATGGGCCGGTCAATGAAGAAGCGGGAGAACATGTGAGGGATCCTTTCCGCTTACTTCTTGGCCGCGGGTTGATCGGCGGGTCGGTCGGCGGGTTTGGTGGGCTCTGCAGGCTTCGCGGCTGCGGGTGCATCACCCGGTTTGCCCGGCGCACCAGCGGGCTGGGCTGCGGCCGCCTTGGCGGCTTCCTCCGGCGACATCGGCATAAGCGGCTGGCCCGGTGCGAATATTCGCGCCATGCCGTCGATGACCACCGGATCGCCCACATTGAGGCCCTGGCGGATCACCCAGCCGTTCTTTTCCTTGCCATCCAGCGAGACCCACTCACCGGGCACCACCGGACGCGGCTCGGCGGCAGGCTTGCCGTCCTGGCCCTTGCCCACGAGGTAGACGAACTTTCCCATCGGGCCATCGAGCACCGCACGCTGCGGCACGACGATGGCGTTGGGACGTGTGGCCCCCGTCAGCACCACGCGCACAAATTGGCCAGGCGTGAGCAGGCCTGCGCTGTTGCCCACCGTGGCGCGGGCCGCGTAGGCGCCGGTGTTGGCATCGGCCTTGTAGTCCGTAAAGTCAATCGTTCCGGACTGGGGCAGGGATCGGCCTTCGGAGGTCTTCAGCTTGACGCTGTAGCCGCCCTTGGGAAGCTTCAGGCTGCCGGCTGCGATTTCCGCGTCGCGCTCGGATTTGTCCTTCTCCGCGATCGCAAAATTCACGTGCAGCGGGTCCGTCTGCGCGAGCGTAGCCAGCAGGCTGTCGCCGCCCGTTGCATTGGCCAGCGCGCCTTCCACCTTGAGGGCGCGGCCCACTACGCCGCTGATGGGGGCAGCAATCTGGGTATAGCCAAGGTCAACCCGGGCGGCAGCGAGGCGCGCCTGGGCTTCCTTCACCTGGGCGCGGGCAATATCCAGGGCTGACTGCGCCTGGTCCCATTCACGCTGGCTGACAGCCTTGACCTCGATGAGCGGCTTCAGACGCGAATATTCGCGTTCGGCCTGGCGGGCGTTGGCTTCGGCGCTGGCCACCGCGGCTTCCGCCTGGGCGACTGCGGCGGCATAGGGCGCGGCATCCAGCTTGAAGAGCGGCTGTCCGGCTTTCACCACGCTGCCTTCTTCATACAGGCGCTTTTCAACAATGCCATTCACGCGAGCGCGGATTTCCACCTCACGCGAGCCGGCTGTCTGGGCAACATACTCGTAGTCGATTGCGATGTCGCGGGCAGTGGCAGGCTGCACGACCACCTGTGCGGGTGGCATGCCGCTGAATCCGCCCTGGGGCGCTTTGCCGCACGCAGCGGCGAGGACGGCCAGCGATGCGACGGTGAGGGTCTTCAGCGTCCCGGACCACGGGCGGGAAGGCCGACTTGAAGCGGGCGTTAGAACTGTGGCGGCGGGCGCCGTATCTTGAACCGGGTAGGTTGAGGAGGCCATGTGCGAATGCCTTTTCTGGAGAGGTGGAGGTTGATTGTTTGATGTGAATCAAGCCCTTGCGTGAATCAAGGGCTTGTCTAGACGTGATTTGAGGCGTATCATACATACATTCGTGCATGTATGTAAAGTGGTCTTCAAATGGACTGCATTGCCGGGTCCGGCGCAGCCTCTTGCGGCAACCCGTCCTGAATGGGCAGGCCCGCAGGGGGCGCACCGGTGCAGCTAGAATCCCGGTCGCATGCACGCCCGCGCGAATCACGCGCCGGGATCACGACGGAGTGGAAATTTGCATGGTCAGGAGAACCAAGGAAGAGGCACAGGAAACCCGCAACCTGCTGCTGGATGCAGCCGAGCGCGTGTTTCATGAGAAGGGTGTGTCGCGTACCTCGCTGAACGATATCGCCGAAGCTGCGGGCGTGACCCGCGGCGCCATCTATTGGCACTTCAAGAACAAGGCGGACCTGTTCGATGCCATGATGGATCGGGTCACCCTGCCGCTGGAATCGCTCGTGGATGCGTCAGACGGCAGAGCTGTGGACGATCCACTTGCGCATGTCAGAGCGTGCGCGGTCGGCGTGCTTGAGCAGACGGCACGAGATGCCCAGATGCAGCGCGTGTTCGAGATCGTCGCCCACAAGTGCGAATATGTGGATGACATGGTTGCGCTGCGAGAACGCCACCTTGAATGCCGCTCCGAATGCCTGGATCAGGTCGAGGCAGGGTTTCGCATGGCTGCGGAGCGTGGGCAGATACCAGCTGGCGTGAACCCGCGCCGGGCCGCCATTGGCTTGCATGCGCTGATCGACGGACTGATCGACAACTGGCTGCTTGATCCCGGCTATTTCGATCTGGGATTAGAGGCGGCACGGATGATCGATATCTACCTTGCGGGGATCGGTGCCGGGGCGGGCGGTGCGGGCATGCAGCAGCCGATGACTTCATGCGCAGCAGGCGAAGAGCCGGCGCCTCTGTCACGCACCCGCAAAGCGGGTTGACTCAATGCGACGTGCAATGGGTAAGCCCGGAATGGGCAAACCCGTCTATGGCGGGCCGTCAGCGAATCAGCAGCACGATCACCAGCGCCAAAGCGGTCACCGCAAGGCCGAGCAGAACCAGGATCGGTAGCATCGCGGGGCCTGAAGGCCGCTGATCCAGCTTGATCGTGGCCGTATCCGCGCTGACGACAGCCTTGGGCGCGGCCTTCGCCGGCTCAGGTGTTGCGACCGCGCGTGGCGGGGGAGCGGCAGCCTCAATGACCTGCGGTTCGATCTTGCCCTTGTAGGCCCGCATCTTTTGCGTTTCGCTGATGAACTCGCGGAAGTTTTCGGTCTGCTGCGTCAGGGCCGCGAGGCGCATGGTCGCTTCGAACGAGTCGAACTTTCGATCGAGTTTGAGCGGCGACACTTCCTGTGTCGGCGCATCCTTCGCAATTCTGGCCGGCGAGGCATCGGGTACCGCCGGACGCGGTGCTGCCGCGTTAAGCGGTGGAGCTGCCACGGCAGGGACCAGCATGCGTTTCACTTCGCGCAGATCGGCACACAGCTCACGCATTGAGGCGTAGCGGTCATCCACCTGCTTGGCCAATGCCTTCGCGACAATGAGGTCCAGCATCGTGGGAATGGCAGGGTTCAGCGTCGAGGGCGGTACCGGACTTGTGTTGACCGTCGCATACATGATGGCGTTGACGTTGTCGCCATCAAAGGGCGCGATCCCGGTGAGCGTCTCGTAGAGGACAACGCCCAGGGAGAAGATGTCCGAGCGATGGTCGATCGACTTGCCGATGACCTGCTCCGGCGACATGTAGCGCGGGCTGCCCAAAATCATGCCGGTCATGGTCTTGACAGCCGATGCCGGCATGCGCGCGATGCCGAAGTCCGTCAGTTTGGCCATGACGCCATTCGGCACCTTCACGACCATGATGTTGGAGGGCTTGATGTCCCGGTGGATGACTTCACGCTCATGGGCGAACGCGAGGGCGTCAGCCACCTGGGCAATCAGCTCGACTGTGGTCTCGACACTCGGGCGTTCGCCTGCGGCGAGCAGGTCCTTCAACTCGTCGCCATCGAGAAACTCCATGGCCATGTACGCCAGCTCGGCATTGCGGCCGACGTCATAGATGGTCACGATATTCGGGTGATTCAATCTGCCGGCAGCCTTGATTTCCTGTTGGAAGCGGGCTTCGTATTCAGCGAGGTCCTCCTTGGACAGGGAGAGGTTGACGGTCTTGATCGCGACGATACGATCGATGACCGGATCCACGGCCTTGTAGACGATGCCCATCGCCCCGCGACCGACAATGTCCAGAATCTTGTATCGCCCGAGGACCTCTAGTTTGCTTTCGGACATGATCTCCGGCGGTCTTATTTGGTCGCTGCCGCCGGCTTGGCGGTTTGCTTTTCTTTTGCGGCCTGGGCATCTTTCCAGCGTTGCTTCGCACCGGCGTAGGTGCGGGTCCACGACGGATGGCCAGCTTCGGCGGGTGTCAGGTCAAAGCTCGGATCGATGTCGAACAGCTTCATGAATTCGGTGCGACATTGGCCCCACCTTTCCGCGAGGCAGAGGCAGAACGCGGAATGCTTGATGGCCTTGAGCTGGTCCGCCTTCTTGTCCAATCCTTCCTTGACGGCGCTTTGCAGGATCTTGTAGGCACTGTCGAATTCGCCGGCGTCATACTTGGCCATGCCGTCGGCAAGCAACTGCTCGGCCTTGGTCAGGGCTGTCTGCGCCGGTGCTGGCGTGGTAGCCGAAACTAGCTGCGCCCGAACATTGCGGTAGATCGGGCCCCAGATCGGATGGCCCGCTTCGGCCGGTGTGAGATCGAAGCGTGAATTGATTTCAAGCGCCTTGCGGAACTCGGCTCGGCAGGCGTCTTCGCGATTGGATACGCAATGGATGAAGGCCAGAAGCTTGCGCGCCTGAGCCTGATCCTCGCGCGAAAGGACGCCGTGAGTCAGCGCCTCGTTGAGGCTCTTTTGCGCATCGTCAAATGTGCCGGCTTCGTACTGCCGCTGGGCGAGCGCCAGGTTCTGTGCCGCACGCTCACGCAACTGGGCTTCAGTGACGGTCGGCACGCTGGGTGCGGTCGCGTCGGGTGCCTTGGGCACAGGCACGCATGCAGTCAGGGTCAGCAGCATAGCGGTCGCCAGCAGGGCGAAACGCGGCAACAGATGAATCCGGGGCGACAATGATCCAGGCTTCATGGCAGGCTCTCGCTGTTCGGCGGTCAGAATTTGTGCCGCACGGTGATCTCTTCCCGCGACTTGATCTCCACGGCTTCGGAGTAGGGCGGGAAAGTCGTGTTCTTGATTTCGATTCGGTATTTGCCGGGCGGCAGCTTCAGGTTCTTCATGGGGGGGCTCACACCTCTGGAACGCCCATTCACAAACACTTCGCCCCACGGGGCCACGGCAAGGTTCAGCGTGCCCGGCGGCGCTTCGACCTTGGTAGGCTCGGCACTCTTGGCAGCATCGCTCTTCGCGGCGTCGGATTTGGGCGCCGCGCCGTTGCCGGTCGTGGTTGCCGGTTGAGCGGGTTTGGCATCGGCTTGGGCAGCTTCAGGCTTCGCGGGCTCGGCGGCCTTTGCGGCGTCTGCTGGCCTCGTTGCATCAGCCGCTGGCGTGAGCGGCGCACTGGTTGCCGGAGCCTGCGTGGTTGGGGCGGAATCCGTGGTCGCCACAGTCTGGGCTGGCTCCGACTGTGCAGAAGGCTTCCGCGTGAGGACCATCACGAGAAGCACCAGGACGACAAGGCCCAGCGCGGCGCTTGCCATGATGACCTTGCGAGTGTCCTGCAGGAATCCTTTTGCCGCGGGCGCTTCGTCGTCCGGGAGCGGCAGTGCATTGATGCGGTAGGTGCCGGATTGCACACCCACCTGGTTCTGTGGACGCCCTTTGGGATTGGTTTGCGCCGCGCGGTTTTCCAACCCGAGTTTGGCCTGACGAAACGCGTCGTCGGATTCGCCAACAATGTAGATCTCGTGCTCTCGAACGTGCTTGTCGGTCCGCGACCCCTCGTACCGGAAAAGCTTCGCATAGGCCTCGGAAATGACCGATACCACGTCGTAGTAAGAGCGGGACACAACGACCTGGCCCGGCTTGGCAAAGCTCATGATCCGCTGTGCCACATTGATGCCATCGCCGATGATGTTTGGATGGCCATTGATGTCCCGCACGAGCTTCACCGGCCCCAGGTTGATGCCGATGCAGATGACGCCCTCATCCTCGTCGCGGCCCACTGCGCCTTCCATCTCGCCATTCGATTTCATCGAATCGCGCAGGGTCATCGCGACGAACAGCGCATCCTCCGGATCGCCAAGAAAGCTCATTGCGGCACCATCCCCCGTGTCGAGGATGATCCGCTCGTTGACCGCGATGTCCTTGATCGAGTCGGCCAGCAGCGTCTGGAAGCGCTCTTTCAGCGTGATTTGCTCGGCGACCGATTTTTTCGAATAGCCGACCAGGTCCACGAACACCACGCTGCATATAAAAGTGCGATTGGCCTGATCGATCATGTTCCTGGTGGGGCTTCGAGGTCGGAGACTTCTGTTTGAGCGGGCGTCGACGTTCGGTTGGGCTACGCCGAACTCCGTGAGCGTTCGGCGCGATGATTCCGGGATGCTGACGCGCCGTCGGCCTTCTGCGAATGTGTTAAGTGTACCGAAAGACCGATGACAAATGAACCGCCATCTCTGACGCATTCATGTCACGTCGCGTCGCGGTGGGTCAGTTCAAGCAAGTGTCCAGTCACTTGGCGGCTGTCGGGCCCGATGAGGTACAGGCAGGTGGGTGCCAGTGAAGCCAGCGTCGGGAGGCTGCCGGGCATTTCTCCCGGATGGCTCTGGCGACGTTGCGGCGAGTCCACGGGGCCGGGAACCAGGCAGTTGATGCGTACGGCCGATTGCGCGAGTTCCTGCGCCCAGATCGTGGTCAGCGCGCCCAGCCCGGCTTTGGCGACTGCGAACCCCCCCCAATAGGCCTTTGGCCGAACGCCGTGTGATTCGCCGACAAAGACCACCGACGCATCGGTCGCCCGCTTCAGCATGGGCAAGCAGGCGCGGGTCAGTGCGAATGGAGCGGCGAGGTTCACGCGCAGCAGCTCCAGCCACTGGTCCAGCGTCTGGGTTGCAACCGGTGCCAGCGGGACAAAATGTGCAGCGCAGTGGAGGATGCCGTCCAGGCGGCCGAAGGTCGCGTGCACGGTCTGGGCAAATCCATGGAAAGCCGTGTCATCCGCCTTGGCGAGATCAAAGGGCAGCATGGCGGGCTCGGGACCGCCCGCTGCCACCAGTGTGTCGTACGTGGCTTCGAGTTTGGCCACATTGCGGCCGGTCAGGATGATCGTGGCGCCATGTTCTGCGTACACGGTGGCGGCCATTCGCCCCATACCCTGGCCCGCCCCCGTCACGATGATGACTCGGTCTTTCAACAGGTCCTGCGATGGCAAGTAAGGATCGGGCAGAATCAGGGAGGACTGATCGGTGCTGGGCATGATCGGCATTCAGTTTTTGAAATCGGCAAGCAAGGATGCGGCGGCGGCTTCGCCGCTGCGCACGGCGCCCTCAAGCGTTGCAGGGTAGGGTCCGTCGGTATAGTCCCCTGCGAGGTAAAGTCCTGGCAGAGTGGTGCGTATGGTGGGGCGTGGCACGTCGGTGGTGCAGGCAAAGGTCGCGAAGCGCTCGGCTATGACCTTGCTCCAGTCTGGCGTCGGGAGCGTGCCCACAATTTCCTGCAGTTCCCCGTGCGCCCGGGTCGCGATCTCGTCATGCGAAAGTTGATCATGCGGACCTGAAGCGGAAATCACTGCCGAGATCAGGCCGGACGGGCCGCCCAGCCGACTGCGGTCAAAGAACCACTGGGTCATTCCCGCCTGACGCCCAACCATGTACGCCGGCAACGGCACGGGCACGGGATAGGCGAGGTAGATCGTGCAGATGGGCTCGAAGTGGCGCGGACGCCGTGAGGGGAGGTATGCCGCTGCATCACCGGCAAGGTCATCAAGCTGGTGGGGTCCAACCGCACAGATCACCGCGTCAAATGTGCCTGCGCCGTCCGGCGCCGATTCGTTTGCGGCGCCTGCGGTGATCCGGAACGCGCCGCGCTGTCCAGCGAGTTCCCGAACGCGGGTGCCTAGCCTAACGATGCCGCCGCGCGCTTCGACCCATTCAAGCGCCGGCCCCGGGAACATTGCGGTCAGGTCTATGCGCGGCAGGAGAAAGTCGCTGTCTGCACGACTTTTGAAGAGCGAGTCGCGCAGCACGTTCGCGAAGACCCCGGCCGATGCGGACTGAATAGGAGTATTGAGGGCTGCGATGCAGAGCGGCAGCCAGATGGCGCGAACCATTGTGTCGGTCTGGCGGCTGGCTGCGAGAAGCTGCTCGACGGTTGCATCCCGCAGCTGCATGGGCAGGGCGGGTCGGCGCACCATGTCAGACATGCGCGCCGCCGCCAGCTTGTCGCGCCACGTCAGGCCGCCTGCTGTGGCCAGCCCCCAGGCGAGGTGCAACGGCGCAGGCCACTTCGGCGTGGTGAGACGGATGTCGGGATGCATGCGCATCTGCATCGGCAATCTGACCAGGCCCGATTCGTCCAGCCCGACTGTCTTCATCATGCCGAGCAACCGCTGATAGGCCCCGATCAGCATGTGCTGACCGTTGTCCAGCGCATATCCGCGGTAATGAATACCGCGGGCCCTCCCACCCGGCGTTCGAGCCGACTCGAACACGCTTACGCGAATATTCGCTTCGCACAGCCGAACGGCAGCGGCGACACCCGCATAGCCTGCGCCCAGGATGGCAACACTCGGGACCGCATCCGTCCTGCCTGGCTTGATCACGCAGCGACCCACGTTTTCCAGGCGAGCCACAATTTGCGCAGTGGCGTCAGCGAAATCCGCTGATGGAGCACATGGAAGCCGTCCGCCTCGATCTCGTCCAGGAGCGCAGAGTAGATGGCGGCCATGATGAGCCCGGCCCGCTGCGAGCGGCGGTCATCTTGTGGCAGCGCGGCCAGCGCGCCCTGATAGTAGGTCCGCGCCCGGCTGGTCTGGTAGGCCATCAGTTCATGAAAGCCAGCTGTCGCCTTCACCGCCAGGATGTCGGATTCGGCAACACCAAATCGCATCAAGTCCTCGCGCGGCAGATAGATGCGGTTGCGCCGTGCATCCTCGCCCACATCGCGGATGATGTTGGTGAGCTGAAACGCCATCCCCAGATTCCTGGCGTATTCAAGCGTCGCCGGATTGCGGAAACCGAAGATACCGGCCGACAGCTCACCGACCACACCGGCCACAAGGTAGCAGTATTTCTCCAGTTCGGCGAAATCCGCGTACCTGTGCTTCACAAGGTCCATCTCCATGCCATCGATGACCAGCAACATGCGTTCGCGGGTGATGCCGTGCCCTGTCAGGAAAGGCTGCAGAGCCTGGGTTACCGGGTGGCTGGGGTGGCCGTTGAACAAGTTGTCGACTTCCGCACGCCACCAGCCCAGTTTTGCACGCGCGACGTCGGTATCCGTAACCTCGTCCACCACATCGTCCACTTCGCGGCAGAACGCGTACATCGCCGTGATGGCCGCGCGGCGGGGCTTGGGCAGGAAGAGAAAGCTGTAGTAGAAGCTGGAGCCGGATTGAGCGGCCTTCTCCTGGCAATATTGCGTGGGCGTCATGATTTTGCTCAGCCGAACAGCGCAGCCGGGGCGCGCCTGATCCAGTCAAGGGTACCCAACACGGGGCGCTGGCGGAACACATCGCCTCTTGCGGCTTCGATCTTGTCCAGTACCGCGTTCCCGCCAGCAAGAATGAAGCGCAGTTCATAGCCCATCCTCCCGGGGAGAGCTCGGCACAGCGGCCTGCCGCTTTCCAGCATTTCGCGGGAGCGACGGCATTGATGGAGCATGAGCGCCTGCCATGCCGCCCCGGCCTCGCTTTTTGCAATGTCGTCCTCGTGCACGCCAAAGCGGGCGAGATCCTCCTGCGGCAGGTAGACCCGCCCCTTTTGCCAATCGATCGCAATGTCCTGCCAGAAATTGATGAGTTGGAGTGCCGAACAGATGGCGTCCGACCACGCGAGAGTCTGTTCGGACTGGCGCTGATTCAGATGCACCAGCAGACGCCCGACAGGGTTGGCGGATCGTCTGCAGTAGTCCAGGAGATCATGGAAATTCGCGTAGCGCTTGACCGTAACGTCCTGGCTGAATGCATCCAGAAGGTCATGGAACAGGCTGAGGGGCAATTGATGCGCATCGATCCATCGCGCAAGCTCCTTGAACATTGGCGGCAGGTCGTCGCGATCTCCGGCCTCAATTCGCTTCAGGGATTGCCGATAACCTTCCAATAGACTGAGGCGCTCGGCATCGGTGCGGGCGCCCTCATCAGCGAAGTCGTCCGCGCTGCGGGCGAAGACGTAGATGGCTTCAATCGGTTTGCGCAAATGACGCGGCAGAAGGAGGGATGCGACAGGGAAGTTTTCGTAGTGATTGACCGGCATGACGGGCTTTCTCGGGCGGAGCGATTATAGCCTCCGGCCGATCAGCGCTTCGGCATGGCTGAATGACCGCGGCAGCCACGGTACTTGGCACAGCGTGTCGCCGCCAGCGGACAGGGCGTCCAGATGGCGACAGCGGTCTTGATGGGGTAAAATAACCGGCTGGCTATTAAGCAGGTGAGCCACGTTTTGCCGTAACACCGGTGAACGCGGTTGCTGGCAGCTCAGGTGGTTCAACCGCCTGCGATATCGGCGAAAGTGGCGGAATTGGTAGACGCACTGGATTTAGGTTCCAGCGCCGCAAGGCGTGTGGGTTCGAGTCCCTCCTTTCGCACCAGCAAGCCTTACCCGGCGTCAGTCACCTGAAACCCTTAACTCGAACGCATTTCTCCACTCACCCCTTTTGCAGTCAAAGGATCACCCGATGCAAACAGCCACTGCTGCCCCCATGGCAACCTCCCTCGAGCGCAATCTCAACTTGTCCGTTCCGGCGGTCGAAATCGAGTCTGAAATCCAGGCTCGACTGAAGCGCCTGGCGCGTACCGTCAAGATGCAGGGCTTCCGTCCTGGCAAGGTCCCCATCTCGCTCGTCACCAAGCAGTATGGCTTTCAGGTGCGTCAGGAAGTGGTCACCGACTCGGTCAACAAATCCTTCTCCGACGCAGTGCGCGCGCAGAATGTACGTGTGGCGGGCATGCCGCGTTTTGCGCCTGCCAATTCAGGCCAGAACGCTGACAGCTTTGAATTCACCGCGACTTTCGAGGTCTATCCCGAGGTCAAGGTCGCCTCGCTGGCTGGGCGCAAGCTGGTCAAGGAGTTCGCAGAGGTTGCCGATAGCGATGTCGACAACACCCTGGAGACGCTGCGCAAGCAGCGCGCCACCTTCGAAAAGGTGGAACGCCAAGCGCAGATGGGTGACTTCCTGGTCATCGATTTCAGTGGGACGCTGGACGGTGTTCCGTTCGATGGCGGAAAGGCGGAGAACTTCGGCGTTGTGATTGGCGAGAAGCGTCTGCTGCCTGACTTCGAAGCTGCCTTGGTCGGTCTGAAGCCCGGTGAAAGCAAGACCTTCGACCTGACCTTTCCGGCCGACTACAAGGAAGACCTGGCAGGAAAGACGGTCCAGTTCGCGGTCACCGTCAAACTTGTGAATGAAGCCAAGCTGCCCGCCATTGACGCGGAGTTTGCCAAGAGCCTGGGTGTGGCTGATGGCAACGTTCAGCAGATGCGCAGCGAAATCAAGCAGAATCTGGAGCGGGAAGCGAAGAAGCGTACCCAGGCCAAGGTCAAGGAGCAGGTCATGGATGCGCTGATCGAGACCACGGCAGTTGAACTTCCGCGGTCCCTGGTTGGGATGGAAATCGCCCGCCTGCAGGAAGGTGCCAAGCAGGACTTGGAATCCCGCGGCATGACAACCAAGGACATGTCCCTGCCGGTCGAACTTTTCGTCGATCGTGCCGAAAAGCGCGTCAAGCTCGGATTGATCCTGTCCGAGCTCGTGCGTCAGCAGAATCTGCTTGCCAAACCGGAGCAGGTCCGCGCCATGATCGAGGAATTGGCAGACAGCTACGAAGAACCGGCGCAGATGATCAAGTGGTACTACACTCAACCTGAGCGTCTGGCTGAGGTCGAGGCCGTCGTCGCCGAGGAAAATGTGGTGAACTGGTGCGCATCGCAGATGAATGTGGCCGAACAGAAGACCAGCTTTGATGCCTTGATGGGAATTGAGCGCGCATGAACGACGTGATCAGATTTGGCGGAGCAAGCATGAACAGCTTTGGATCGAACAGTATTGAAACGACGGGCTTGGGCTATGTGCCCATGGTGATCGAGCAAAGCGGCCGCGGTGAGCGCGCGTTCGACATCTACTCCCGCCTGCTCAAGGAGCGTGTCATCTTCCTGGTTGGCGAAGTGAATGATGCCAGTGCAAACCTCATCGTCGCCCAGATGCTGTTTCTCGAGTCCGAGAATCCGGACAAGGATATCCATCTGTACATCAACTCGCCTGGCGGCTCGGTCACGGCTGGTCTCGCCATTTACGACACGATGCAGTTCATCAAGCCCGATGTGACAACCCTATGCACAGGCTTCGCCGCCAGCATGGGCGCTTTCCTGCTGGCTGCGGGGGCGAAAGGCAAGCGTAATTCGCTGCCGAATTCGCGGGTCATGATCCATCAGTTGTCTGGCGGATTCCGTGGGCAGGCGTCTGACATCGAGATTCACGCAAAGGAGGCGCTGTTCCTCAAGCGCCGCCTGAACGAAATCATGTCGCGCCACACGGGTCAGTCCTACGAGACGATTGAGCGCGATACCGATCGCGACAATTTCCTGTCGGCCGAAGAGGCCATGAAATACGGTATTATCGACCGCGTACTGGCCAAGCGCGGCGCTGAAGCCTGAACTGGCGCCACGTCCGTGTCGAACACATCCAGCGCAGATCGTTAATCACAGGGCGCACCGATGACTGAAAAAGCCGGCGGGGAAAAGCTGCTTTACTGCTCCTTCTGTGGAAAGAGCCAGCATGAGGTCAGGAAGCTCATTGCGGGCCCGTCGGTGTTCATCTGTGATGAGTGCATCGACCTGTGCAACGACATCATCCGCGAAGAAGCGCAGTCCGATCCCGCCTCCAAGGCGACGAAAGGCGATCTGCCAACGCCTCAGGAAATCTGCGACATCCTGGATCAGTACGTCATTGACCAGATGAACGCGAAGAAGATTCTTTCGGTCGCGGTGTACAACCATTACAAGCGTTTGAAGACCGGTGCCAAGGATGGCGAGGTCGAACTGTCCAAGTCCAACATTCTCCTGATCGGCCCCACCGGCTCGGGCAAGACCTTGCTGGCACAGACGCTGGCGCGCTTGCTCAACGTTCCGTTTGTGATTGCCGATGCGACCACCCTGACCGAGGCGGGTTACGTTGGCGAGGACGTCGAGAACATCATCCAGAAGCTGCTGCAGAAGTGCGACTACGATGTGGAAAAGGCGCAGCGCGGCATCGTGTATATCGACGAGATCGACAAGATCTCGCGCAAGGCGGACAACCCGTCCATTACCCGCGACGTATCCGGTGAGGGTGTGCAGCAGGCATTGTTGAAGCTCATCGAGGGCACGATGGCTTCCGTGCCCCCGCAAGGCGGCCGCAAGCATCCCAACCAGGAATTCGTGCAGGTCGACACGACCAACATTCTTTTCATTTGTGGTGGCGCGTTCAGCGGGCTCGAGAAGGTCATTCAGAACCGTACCGACAAGTCCGGCATCGGTTTTGGCGCAGACGTGGTCAGCGACACCGACCGCAAGGCCAAGAACGAATTGCTCCATGATGTCGAGCCGGAAGATCTCATTCGCTACGGATTGATTCCGGAGTTTGTTGGTCGTCTCCCTGTCGTTGCCACGCTGGACGAGCTGGACGTGAAGGCGCTCATCCGGATTCTCACCGAGCCCAAGAATGCGCTCGTGAAGCAATACCAGAAACTTCTGGCCATGGAAGGCGTCGAGCTGGAGTTTCGCGAACCGGCGCTGGCCGCGATTTCGCGCAAGGCGCTGGATCGCAAGACCGGTGCGCGTGGCCTGCGCTCGATCATCGAGCACGCATTGCTCAACGTGATGTTCGAGCTGCCTTCCATGCAGAATGTGCAGAAGGTCGTGGTGGACGAGGGTGTCATCGCCCACGGCGGTCAGCCGCTGCTCATTTACGCCGACCAACCCAAGGTCGCCGGGGTCTGATTCCGGCCCAACCGGCCCGTCGGGCAGGTTGAATTTTCCGGACGGCAACCCATCTCACCTGCGTACACCTCATTCAAAGCGCCAAAACTCATGAATCCGACCACCCCTTCCGAACCGATGATCCTGCCCCTGCTGCCGCTGCGCGACGTGGTCGTGTTTCCGCACATGGTCATCCCCCTGTTCGTGGGAAGACCCAAGTCCATCAAGGCACTGGAAGCCGCGATGGAAGAGGGCAAGAATGTCGTGCTGGTCGCGCAGAAGTCCGCCGCCAAGGATGATCCGGCCCCTGAGGACCTGCATGACACAGGCAGCACGGCCAGCATTCTGCAGATGCTGAAGCTGCCCGATGGCACGGTGAAAGTTCTGGTCGAGGGCATTCAGCGCGCGCGCATCCTGCATGTGCTGAACGTCAAGGAGAACTACGAGGCACACATCGAGCTCGTGTCTCCCGAGGACTCGGAGAACACGGAGATCGAGGCGATGCGTCGCAGCCTGTTCACCCAGTTCGACCAGTATGTCAAGCTCAACAAGAAGATTCCGCCAGAGGTTCTGACGTCGCTCGCGGGCATCGAGGACGCAGGACGCTTGTCCGACACCATCGCGGCCCATCTCCCGCTCAAGTTGGAGCAGAAGCAGCAGATCCTGGAAAACGTGAGTGTGCAGGGACGCCTGGAGCAACTGCTCGGCTTGCTGGAAACCGAGATCGACATCCTGCAGGTGGAGAAGCGTATCCGCGGCCGGGTGAAGCGCCAGATGGAGAAAAGCCAGAGAGAGTACTACCTGAACGAGCAGGTGAAGGCCATCCAGAAGGAACTGGGCGAGTCCGAGGATGGCGCCGACATCGACGAGCTGGACAAGAAGATCAAGGCGGCCCATCTCACCAAGGAAGCCAAGGCCAAGGTCGAGGCCGAGATGAAGAAGCTGAAGCTGATGTCACCGATGTCGGCCGAAGCGACCGTGGTGCGCAACTTCATCGACACCGTGATCAATCTCCCCTGGAAGAAGAAGACCAAGGTGTCTGCCGACCTGGTGAAGGCCGAGAAGATTCTCGATGCCGATCACTACGGTCTGGAGAAGGTCAAGGAACGTATCGTCGAGTACCTCGCCGTGCAAAGCCGCGTCGACAAGCTGAAGGCACCCATCCTGTGCCTGGTCGGCCCGCCCGGTGTGGGCAAGACCTCGCTGGGCCAATCCATCGCCAAGGCGACCAATCGCAAGTTCGTGCGTATGGCCCTGGGTGGAGTGCGTGACGAGGCAGAGATCCGTGGCCACCGTCGTACTTACATCGGCTCCATGCCGGGCAAGATCCTGCAGAACATGACCAAGGTGGCTGTGCGCAATCCACTTTTCCTCCTGGATGAAGTGGACAAAATGGGGATGGACTTCCGCGGCGATCCCGCCTCGGCCCTGCTCGAGGTGCTGGATCCGGAGCAGAACCACACGTTTGTTGACCACTATGTAGAGGTTGAATACGACCTGTCGGACGTGATGTTCGTCGCCACGGCCAACACGCTCAACATTCCCGCAGCGCTCTTGGATCGCATGGAGATTATTCGTCTCTCCGGCTATACGGAAGATGAGAAAGTGCACATCGCCCGCCAGTACCTGCTGCCCAAGCAGATGAAGGCAAACGGCGTGAAGGAGGATGAGCTGGTCGTCGCCGAGAGTGCGCTGCGCGACATCACCCGCTACTACACCCGCGAGGCGGGCGTGCGGGGCATGGACCGTGAAATTTCCAAGATCTGCCGCAAGGTCATCAAGTCGCTGCTGACCAAGAAGAAAACCGGCAAGGTCACTGTGTCCGCCAAGAATCTGGACAAGTACCTAGGTGTGCGGAAGTACTCCTATGGCATCGCCGAGAAGGTCAACCAGATTGGTCAGGTCACTGGACTCGCATGGACCGAGGTTGGCGGCGAGCTGCTGACTGTCGAGGCCGCGCGACTCGCGGGCAAAGGCAAGGTCGAGACCACCGGCAAGTTGGGCGAGGTCATGCAGGAGTCCATCAAGGCCGCACTTTCGGTGGTACGCAGCCGGGCGCGCGTTCTCGGGATTGCCGAAAACTTCCACGAGACCAGCGATCTGCATATCCACCTGCCGGAAGGTGCCACACCCAAGGATGGCCCCAGCGCGGGCATTGCGATAACCACCGCGCTGGTGTCTGTCTTGAGTGGAATTCCGGTTCGTGCGGATGTCGCCATGACCGGCGAAATCACCTTGCGTGGCGAGGTACTGCCAATTGGCGGCTTGAAGGAAAAGCTGTTGGCCGCGCATCGTGGGGGCATCAAGATTGTGCTCATCCCGCATGAAAACGTGAAGGATCTCACCGAGATTCCAGACGACGTCAAGAATGCGCTGGAGATTCATCCCGTGCGCTGGATTGATCAGGTGCTGGAAATGGCGCTGGAACGCAAGCCGGTGCCTCTGCCGGAGAAGGATGAAGTTGCGCCGGTCGCCGGCAAGCCTTCCGGTGACGCCCCGGCGGTCATCAAGCACTAGGCGGAATCATGAACAAGATGGACATCATTGAGTCGGTGGCCAAGTCGGCGGACATTTCGAAAATGTCCGCAGGTCGGGCTGTGGACGCGACGTTTGATGCGATCGTCGCAGCATTGAAAGCGGGAGAGAGTGTGACGCTCGCGGGCTTCGGAACATTTCTGCCGGTTCAACGAGCTGCCCGGATGGGACGGAATCCGCGCACAGGAGAGTCCATTCCTATTGAGCCCGCAAAAGTTCCGCGATTCAGGGCTGGCAAAGCGCTTAAGGATGCTTTAAACTAGCGAGCTTTCCGGGGTGCCGAAGGTTTGATTTCTTTCGGACGCGGCAGTGCCGGGGGTGCTTAGCTCAGCTGGTAGAGCGTCGCCCTTACAAGGCGAATGTCGGCGGTTCGATCCCGTCAGCACCCACCAGTCTCAATCGTGTGGAGTGGTAGTTCAGTTGGTTAGAATACCGGCCTGTCACGCCGGGGGTCGCGGGTTCGAGTCCCGTCCACTCCGCCAACAATTCTCAGGGGCGAACTTGGTTCGCCCTTTTTGTTATCGGCACGACCAGCACGTGCATTGCAGGTGAATAATGTCAGATATTGTCTTTCGGACCGCCCGCTCCAAGATTGTCCAGATCATCCTCTACAGCCTCATTGTGGTGTCTTTTGCATTTGTAGGCATTGAGGCCTACGTGCGTACCCCGACCGGCCAGGATACGGTGGCTGAAGTGGGTGCACAGCGCGTGACGACAGGTGAATTTGACCAGGCACTCCGACAGCAGCAGGATCGCGTTCGCGGCATGCTGGGTGCCAATTTCGATCCGCGGATGTTTGAGTCCAAGGAAGCGCGGATGCAGATCGTTGATGATCTGGTCAATCAGAAGCTGATCGTAGTGGCTGCAGAGCGGGCAGGTGTTCGCGTGAGCGACATGGCCTTGGCCGATCAGATCGCGCAGATTCCGGATTTTCAGGACGGCGGAAAGTTTTCGGCGGACCGGTACGCCTCTGTCCTGAAGGCCAACAGCCGGCCGCCGAAGGTGTTCGAAGAGGGCATGCGCAAAGACATGGAGCGCGCGCTGTTCGTCGATTCGATTACCCGCACCGGATTTGCGAGCGGCGTCTCGGCAGAACTCTTTGCCAAGGCGATGGACCAGTCGCGTGAAGTCAGCCTGGTGCAGTTGCCGGCCGATCAATTCCTTACCCAAGCGAAGATCGATGCAGCGCAGGTAAAGGCCTACTACGAACAGAACAAGGCCGAGTTCACGATACCTGACCAGGTCCGCGCCGAGTATGTCGAACTGTCGCTTGACGGTCTGGCCGCTGCGGAAACCGTTTCGCCCGAAGAGGTCAAGCAGGCCTACGCTGCCAACTATGCGGCCAAGTTCGAAGAGAAAACTGCAGCCCGGAAGAAAGCCGAGGAAGTTCTCGCCAAAGTGCGCAAGGAGCCGAAGCGATTTGCCGATCTGGCGCGCGAATATTCGCAGGATCCGGGATCGGCACAGTCCGGTGGCAGTCTCGGCGCATTCGGAAGGGGCGCCATGGTCAAGCCGTTCGAGGACGCTGTCTTCAACAAGCTGAAGGTGGATCAGATCAGCGATCTGGTGGAAACCGATTTCGGCTTCCATATCATCAAGCTCACCGGCATCAAGCCAAAGAAGGATGGAGTCGAAGAGCAGCGCGAGGCAAGCCACATCCTGATCAATGCGCCGAAAGAAGGCAAGTCGTTCGAGTCGGCCAAGGCCGAGATCGAGCGCAATCTTCGTCGTGATCGCGCATCCAAGAAGTTTGCCGAAATCGCACAGGCATTCAGTGACCGCGTCTTTGAACAGTCCGGCTCGCTCAAGCCGGTTGCTGAAGAACTGAAGCTCGCCATTCGTGCCACACCGTGGATGGGAAAGGGCATGGGCTTTCCCCCTTTCAATCATCCCAAGCTGTCGCAGGCCATGTTCTCTGACGAAGTCCTGAAGAACAAGCGCAATACCGAAGCGGTGGAAATTGCGCCCAACGTGCTGGTTGCTGCGCGCGCGGTCGAGGTCAAGCCGGCGGAGATTCGCCCGCTGGCCTCTGTCGAAGCAGACATCCAGAGGACGCTTCAGCGCAAGGAAGCGGCAAAGCTTGCTCAAGCCGAGGGTGAGAAGAAGCTCAAGGCGTTGAAAGAAGGCGGTGAAGTCGCAGTGACTTGGCCCCAGCCTCTGGCCATCAGCCGTCAACAGACTGGCGCACTGAATCCAAAAGTGCTCGACCAGGTGATGAAGGCAAATGTTTCCAAGCTGCCAGCTTATGTCGGTGTGGCTGATTCGCAGGGCGGTTACACGCTGGTCCGCATCAGCAAGATCATTGATCCGCCGGCGCTGGATTCGGCCACGTTCACCGCACTTCGCCAGCGTACGGAACAGGCCATCCTCCAGGAGGAGCTTGCTGCCTTGCTGGCTCAGACCCGTACTGCAACGGGCGTGAAGATTCGCGAGAGCGCGATCGAGGTCAGGCCGCAGTAGTCGAGCCACCGGCATGGCTGAAAAGCCATTCGGATCAATGCAAGAGAACGCAAGGGCGCCGAGGCGCCCTTGTGTTTTGCGTGGTGCGGTGTCGAGTGACTACTCTTCCATTCCGGCCGCCACCGTGCTGAAACCGCAATCGACATAGGTGATTTCGGCAGTGACTGCACTTGACAGGTCGGAGAGCAGAAATGCTGCCACGTTGCCCACTTCCTCTGTCGTTACATTCCGGCGCAGCGGCGCGTGCTTCTCGACGTGGTGCAGGATCTTCCCGAAGCCGCCAATGCCGGCCGCCGCGAGCGTCTTGATCGGCCCGGCGGATATGCCATTCACGCGAATGCCACGCGGCCCGAGGCTGGTGGCGAGGTAACGCACACAAGCTTCTAGACTGGCTTTGGCAAGGCCCATGGTGTTGTAGTTGGGTACCGCCCGGATCGCACCCAGATAGGACAGCGTGAGCAACGCAGCATTGCGCCCTTCCATCATGGGCAGAGCGGCACGTGCCATTGCCGCGAAGCTGTAGCTGGAGATATCGTGCGCGATACGGAAGTTCTCGCGGGTCACGCCTTCAAGAAAGTCGCCGGCAATCGCTTCACGGGGTGCAAAGCCGATCGAATGCACAAGCCCGTCCAGGCCATCCCACTGCTTGCGCAGCGCATCAAATGTGGCTGCGATGCTGTCATCGCTTGCCACGTCGCATGGCAGGATGATGTTGCTGCCGAATTCGGGAGCCAGCTTTTCAACCCGCTCGCGCACGCCTTCCCCCTGGTAGGTGAAGGCCAGCTCGGCACCTTCCCTTCGCGCCGCCTTGGCGATGCCATAGGCAATGGAGCGATTGGATAGCAGTCCGGTGATGAGAATTTTCTTGTTGGCGAGAAAGCCCATGTTGAGGTCCTGTCAGATGGCGGATGACGTGCGGGCTGTCACAACGCGGCTGCAGCGAGATTTCGGAAGCACACCGCCGCCCGGTAGAATGCCGCCTCGGCACGTTTGAATGTTGAATTTTCACGAGAGTTTACCGCAGCAGTCGGGAAGCCGGCTCCTCGGCCCACACTGACTGATGCAGCCTGATCGCCCGCCCGTCTTTCACCTCAATCCATCGCCCACGCTGGGCGGTGCGGAGGTCTACACAGGATTCCTGGCGCAGGCGCTGCAGGCTATGGGTTGGCGCAATGTGGTCGTGGCCGGTCGCGGCGCGCGTTATTGGGACGGCATCCAGCGCGGAGAGGTCGAGCTGCGCGAACATGAGTTCCGCCTGAAGGACGACATTTCCGGTGTGCCTGAGGGTGCCGTTGTGTGCGTGCATGCACCGGTGCCAAAGGGGCTCATGGATCGTCTCGCCCGCCGGTATCTCGTGCTGGGCATTGGACATCAGGCTGTCTATTCCAAGTCGGTTCCGTACTACTACGGCGCGTCCCATCGTTTGTTGCCAGTGTCACGTCACGTCGCGGCCACCTTGCGTGCCGCCGGCTTCGAAACGGTCAATGACACGCCCCTGCTCGGGGTGGCCGACCTTCAGCGCAAGCAGGCGGGCAGTGACATCAGTCGCGGCCCGATGGTTGAGTGGGACCGGCGCAAGGCGCGGGATCGGTTGTTCGCCTGGTGCGAGCCGATTGTCGGCCGGATGCTGCCGAGGCGAATATTCGCAAGGCGCCCGGGGCTGACGCTTGGCGTTGTCTCCCGGCTTGCACCACTGAAACAGTTCCCGGCGTTGTTCGACAGTCTCATGCCGGTTCTGCAGCGCCAGCCCGATCTGAATCTGGAAGTGTTCGGCAGCGCCATCGGCTACCGCGCCTTGCGCGAGCTGCGCGCAGTCCTGGCGCCGCTCGGCGATCGCGTGCGCTTCTGGGGATTTCAGGCGGATGTGGCTGCGGTCTATGCGGAGCTCGACTATCTGATTACCGGCTTGCCGGAACGGGAAGCGCTGGGCCTCAACGTGATCGAGGCGCAGCAGTGCGGCACGCCAGTCCTCGCGCCCGATGCGCCGCCGTTCACCGAGACCATGATTGATGGCGTGACCGGCTATCTGTATGCCGATCCACGGACTGATGGCGGCGCGGGTTTTGCGCTGGCGCTTGAGCGTGCACGCGCGGCACGGCCCGATCCAAGGCTGGCCACGGCACATCTTCAGCAGTTTTCGCTTCAGGCCTTCCGTGAGCGGGCCGATTCAGTGTTCAGTGCCGAGATCGCCCGCCATCCCGCGGCTCGCCATGCTTGAGCGCGTCTTTCCCGGCTCCGCCTCGCGCAATGCCGAGCTCGTGCTCCTGCTCGGGCTGGCATTTGTCTTTCCGCTGTATGAAGCGCCCAAAAACATTTTCGGCGTGCTTTTTTTTGTCATCTGGGCGGTGAACCGTTGGCGATCCAGCCAATGGGGTGGGCCATGGGGACGGTGGGATGCCGTCATCGCAGCCTCCATTCTTCTTGCGTTGGCGGGCACCCCGTTTGCCGGCATCAAGGGGGGTGAATGGCTGGGCGCGCGGGACGTGGTCCGGACATTCCTGTTCCTCTGGTGCCTGGTGCGTGCGGGCTATTCGCGTGAGCAGTGGCTTGCCGTGTTCATCAGCCTGATCGCGGGCACGCTGCTGGCGACAGCCATCGGGGCGTGGCAGTTTGCCGGATCGAACAAGGAAGGCCTTGAGCTTCATTCCATCGGTCACTCGAATCACACCGCGACCTACCTGTGCACGGTGTTTGGTGTCGCCGCCGCGATGCTAAGTGGCATGTGGACGTGCATTGCCGCCCGCTGGCGCGCAGTGCTTGCAGTCGTCCTGGGGCTGATCGCCGTGGCCGTGGTCGCGACTGGCAGCCGGGTCGCCGTGGTCTGCCTGCCCATCGCGGTGCTGCTGGCCGTTGCACCGCACTTGCGTCGCTCATGGAAACCCTTGCTGGCGGTTTCTGGCGTGCTCGCGGTTTCAGCCGTGCTGCTGGTCGCGTCGGACCCCTGGGTGCTGCGAAAGCATGTGCGCAATATCGACAGCCAGAATGTTCTAGCGTACCGCGACCTGTTGTGGGAGCGGGCGGTCACCGCATGGCGCGCGCATCCGGTCTTCGGCATCGGGATGGACAACTTCTCCCGGATTTCCACTGATCAGTATCGCAAATGGACGGCGGAGCAAGGACGAAGCTGGGATCCCGCGCGGGATTTTCTCGCCCCACATGCGCACAGCCTCTACTTCGACACGCTGGCCGAACGCGGCATGCTTGGTGTAGTGGCGGTCTTGCTGTTCTTCATCGCCTGGATCGCATCGCTGGCCCGTGGATTTTTCCGCATGACGGAGCGGCATGAGTGGGTGGCCTGGACCGCGGCTGCGCTGGCACTGTTGACCACCTCGTTCATTGGACTCGTGAACAGCACCTTCCACAATGAACAGGCGGCGGTCGCCATGATCTGCCTTGCCGCCTGGCTCTCGCGCGGGCGGAAAGTACCCTGACCGCACCTCAACAGACTTCGCCGTCCCGCCTGACGGTCTCCGTCAGGGTGTGAGGCCAGCCTGCGAGCTGAAAATTCGGTGGCAGCAGGTCCTTCGGCGCTGGCCCGAGCGGGCCATCTTTGGGCACCTTCGCGCCCCCGGTCTTGAGGTATAGTACGCCCGCTCTCTAGAAGGGAATTTCTTGATGGTTTTCAGTCTGTTGAAGCAGTTTTCCCGGGTGATGCCGGGACGCATTGCGCTGCTGTCCATGTGCGTGGCTGTCCTGTGCGCGACATCATTTCCCAGCGCCAGGGCGGCTGACCCGAACAAGGTATTGAGGTATGCCTTCCGGATTGCGGAAACCTCGTTCGACCCCGCTACCATCTCGGATCTCTATTCGAATTATGTTGTCGCGGCGATCTTCGACCCGCTGATGACCTATGACTATCTGGCCAGACCGTACAAGTTGAAGCCGAACGTGCTAGTCGACATGCCCAGCGTTTCTGAAGATGGGACGGTCTTCACCTTCCGCATCAAGCCGGGTATCTACTTTACCGATGACCCCGCGTTCAAAGGACAGAAGCGTGAGCTGGTCGCAGCCGATTTTGTCTATGGCATCAAACGGCACTTCGATCCGCGCTGGCGTTCGAATGTCCTGTATCTGGTCGATCACATTGAAGGCATGGACAAGGTCGTCGCCAAATGGAAGGAGACCAGGGTTTTTGACTACGACATGCCGGTGCGCGGCTTCGAGACGCCGGACAAGCACACCCTCATCATCCGTCTCAAGCGGCCCGACTTCCTCTTTCTCTATCGCATGACGGACTCGCGGTTTGGCGGTGTCGCCCGCGAAGTCGTGGAGAAGTACGGTGACAGCACGGGCGATCATCCAGTGGGCACCGGGCCCTACAAGCTGGCGTTCTGGCGCAAATCCTCGCGCATCGTCCTGGAGGCCAACCCGGGCTTCCGCGACGAGGTCTGGGCATCCGAGGCGCCGGCCAATGACGAATATTCGCAAGCCATCGTGAAGCAGCTGTCCGGCAGGAAGATGCCCATGATTGGTCGCATCGAGATTTCCATCATCGAGGAACCACAGCCCCGCTGGCTTGCGTTCCTGAATGAAGAGCACGATGTCATCGATGAGGTGCCCTTCGAGTTCTCCACCCGAGCCGCGCCCGGCGGCAAGCTCGCGGCGGACCTGGCCGCCCGCGGCATGAAGCTCGACCGGGTGACGCGCATCTCGCTCCAGTACACCTATTTCGGCATGGAGAACAAGGTCGTCGGGGGCTACACGCCAGACAAGGTGGCGCTCCGTCGCGCGATGACGCTTGGCTACTATGCGGAGGAGGAGATCAATATCGTCAGGAAGGGTCAGGCCATTCGGGCCAACTCGCCCATCGCGCCCGGTGCCAACGGGTTTGATCCCGACTTCCGTTCCGACACGGTCGAGTACGATCCCGGCCGTGCCAAGGCGCTGCTCGACATGTATGGCTATGTCGACAAGGACGGCGACGGCTATCGCGAGAATCCGGACGGTTCCAAGCTCGTCATCACGCTCTCTTCCGCGCCGGACATGGAGCGCCGCCAGTTGACCGAGGTCTGGATCAAGAGCATGAAGGCCATCGGCATCCGCATGGAGGCCAACTTCCAGAAGTGGCCGGACCTGCTGAAGGAATCACGCGCCGGAAAGTTGCAGATGTGGGGTGTGGGCTGGACGTCGACGCTGCCGGACGCCGACTCGTTCCTGCAGTTGCTGTACGGTCCGAACAGCGGCCAGTCCAATCATTCGCGCTTCAACCTGCCCGCGTACAACAAGATGTACGAGGCGACACAGCGCATTCCCAATTCGCCAGAACGCAATGCGATTTTCCGCGAGATGAATCGCACGTTCATGGCCTACTCGCCGTGGACCTTGTCCGCGTACCCCATCTGGAACAACCTCACCCAACCCTGGGTGATCGGCTACCGCATGAATCCGGTCATGAACTCGGTGTGGAAGTACGTGGATATCGACCTGGAAGAACAGCGCAGGAGAAAGAAATGATTGCGAATATTCGCAAAAGCGCAAGCGCCATTGCGGGTCTGCTTGCGGCGGGCTTTTTTTGGGGGGCTGCTGCCCAATCCAAGGACGGTCCGGACCCGAAGAAAGTGCTGCGCTATGCCTTCGAAGTGGCCGAGACCAGCATGGATCCGCAGAAGGTGAGCGATGTGTACTCAAGCATCGTGAACAACGCCCAATTTGATGCCCCGCTGCGCTACGACTACCTTGCCCGCCCCACTAAACTTGTACCGAACATCACGGTTGGCATGCCGGAATTCACGGACAATTACCGCACGCTGACTTTCAAGATTCGCCCGGGAATCTATTTCGCACCGCATGAGGTTTTCGGCGGCAAGAAGCGCGAGCTCACCGCCGAGGATTACGTCTACACGATCAAGCGGCTGTTCGATCCCAAGCTCTCCGCGCCGTTGCTCGCCGAGGTGGAAGGATACATCGTCGGTTCTGACGAGATGATGAAGCGGGTGCGCAAAGCCAACAAAATGGACTACGACACGCCGCTCGAAGGCCTGCGTGCGCTGGACCGCTACACAGTGCAGATCAAGCTGAACGAGCCCAAACCAAACTGGATCTACAACCTGGCTGATTGCCGCGTGGCCTGTGCCGTGGCGAGGGAGGTGGTCGAGAAGTACGGTGACGACATCGGCTCCCATCCGGTTGGCACCGGCGCTTATCGGATCACCTTCTGGAAGCGGTCGTCAAAGATGGTCTTCGAGGCCAATCCGAATTTCCGCGAAGAGTACTTTCACGGCGAGCCCGCGGCGGACGACAAAGAAGGCCAGGAGATTCTGGCCAAGCTGAAGGGCCGGCGACTGCCCATGATCAGCAAGTTCGAAGTGTATGTGATTGAAGAGCGGCAGCCGCGCTTTCTGGCCTTCCAGAATGTCGAGCACGACCTGCTTTGGATCGTGCCCGAGGACTTTGCCAACCTGGTCATGCCCAACAACAAGCTGGCCCCTGGACTGGAGCGGCAGGGCATCCGGCTGTCGCAGATCGCGGCATTGGATATCACCTATGCCGTGTTCAACATGAACGACCCCATCGTCGGCGGCTATACCCCCGACAAGGTCGCGTTGCGTCGGGCCATCTCGCTGGCCTACAAGACGCACGACGAGATCGCGATCATTCGCAAAGGTCAGGCCATCCCGGCACACACGCCCTACAGTCCTGGCGTGATTGGCTATGACCCCAACTTCAAGACTTCTGCCAATGAATACAATCCTTCCAAGGCCAAGGCGTTGCTGGACATGTATGGCTATGTGGATCGCGACGGCGATGGCTATCGCGAGATGCCGGATGGCAAGCCGCTGGTTTTGCAGCACCACACCTCACCGACGGCTCGCGACCAGCAGTTCGACGAGCTGTGGAAGCGGTCCATGGATGAGATCGGTCTGAAGATCAACATCAACAAAGGCAAGTGGCCGGACCATCTCAAGGCCTCCAATGCGGGAAAACTGATGATGTGGCAATTGGGCGGCTCGGCATCCAACCCGGACGCGGGCGGGACTCTGCTCAATTTGTACGGACCCACCGCAGGCTTCAAGGGCAATCGCGCCTTCTTCAAGCTGGCCGCTTTCGATGAAGCGTATGAAAAGGCGGAACAGTTGCCTCACTCACCCGAGCGAACCAAGCTCTATCAGGAAATGGCGAGGCTGATGGTGGCCTACGCGCCCTGGAAGATCAACACGCATCGCATCATTTCCGACCTGTATTACCCCTATGTCATCGGCTTCCGCCGGCCCATGGTGCAGACGCAAAGTTGGTGGAGATTCGTCGATATCGATCTGGAAGAGCGCAAGAAATTCATCACCCCGTGAGAGCAGTGCCGAACAGCCACCGCCAGGTGATGGCCGGGCATGTTCAAGCCGCTATAATCGCGGGATTTTGTCCACACAAGACGGACCGTCGGCCCGGCCCAAAAGGTCGGCGTTGAACGGACGCAGAGGAGACGGGGAATACATGACCCGGATACAACAAACGGAGCGACGCAGGTGAAACGGCGGCACAACCCCGCATCGGGTGCCGCTGCGATGCTTTCCCTATGGCTCTTGGCAGGCTTCGCCGGCACAGCCCTCGACGTGACAGCCGAGCCGCAGAAGGTTCTGCGCGTGGCCATGAAGTCATCCGAGAAATCGTTCGATCCCCAGGTCGAGTCGGACAACTACTCCAACTGGATCAATCAGGTTGTCTTTGACCCACTGTTCAAGTACGACTACCTGGCGCGACCGGTCAAGGTCAAGCCCAACACGGCGCAAGCGATGCCGGAGGTGACCGAGGGCGGCCTGGTCTACACCATTCGTCTGAAGCCGGGCATTACCTTCACCCCGCATGCCGCGTTCAATGGCAAGAAGCGCGAACTCACCGTCGCCGACTACGAATATTCGCTGAAGCGCCTGGTGGACCCCAGACTCAAGGCGCAGTGGCAATGGCTGGTCGACGGCAAGATCGTCGGCCTGGATGAGTTGTCTGCGCAGGCCAGGAAGACGGGCAAGTTCGATTACGACGCGAAGATCGAAGGCATCCGGCAACTTTCGCCACACACGCTGCAAATCCGCCTGAAGCAGCCCGACTACAACTTCATCTACATCCTGGCCATGCCCGCCACCGCAGCGGTTGCCCGCGAGGTTGAGGCAGCGCACATGGCGGACTTCGGTGCCAATCCGGTGGGCACTGGCCCCTTCATATTGAAGACGCATGTTCGGCGATCCAAGATCGTGTTGGAAAAGAATCCGGACTACCGCGAGGAATTCATCGACGTCACGCATGCGGACCAGAACGATCCGCAGGACCGTGAGGTGGTGAAGTACTTGGCCGGGCGCAAGGTGCCCATTGTTGACCGCGTCGAGATTGATGTGATCGAGGAGCCGCAGCCACGCTTCCTCGCGTTTCTGAATCGCGAGCATGATGTGCTGGACAATTCGCCAGCGGACTTCATCAACCAGATCATGCCGGGCGGCAAACTTACGCCGCGCATGGAGAGGGAAGGCGTGAAAGCACAACGCGCGCCGCAGATGGAGACCCTCTTCACCTACTTCAACATGACTGATCCGGTGGTGGGCGGCTACACGCCGGAGAAGATCGCGTTGCGCCGCGCCATTGTGCTGGCCTACAACATGGACGCCGAGATCAACATCGCGCGCAAGGGTCAGGCCATCCAGGCGCAGTCGCCCATTCCGCCCGGCGTCACTGGCTACGACCCCAACTTCAAGAGCGAAGCGGGGGATCAGAACATTCCCAGGGCCAAGGCCCTTTTGGACATGTACGGCTACATCGACCGCGACGGTGATGGCTGGCGCGAGGACCCGCAGGGCAATCCCATCCGCATGATCTACACCACGCAGCCTTCACAGGACTATCGTGATCTTGATCGCCTGTGGCTGGAGGCCAACAAGGCCATCGGACTCAAGGTGGAAACGCGCACGATGCAGTTCGTCGATGCCTACCAGCAGTCCAAAGCCAAGAAGCTGCAAATCTGGGGCTTGAGTTGGGCAGCGGACTACCCTGACGCCGAGAACTTCATGCAGCTTCTCTACGGCCCCAACTGCCCGGAATCGAACAAGGCGTGCTTCGATTTGCCCGAGTACAACGAGCTTTATCGCAAGGCCGCCAGCCTGCCGCCGTCGCCGGAGCGTGATCGGCTCTACCGAGAGATGTCACGCCTGGCACTGGCCTATGCGCCGTGGAAAATTGGTGTGCATCGCGTTTGGCACCACTTCGCGCGGCCCTGGGTCATCGGCTTCAAGCGTCATCCCATCAACGACACCAGTTACCTCATGTACGCCGACATTGATCCGCAGGCTCAGGCAACCGGAAGAGCGCCATGAGGAAGAGGTCCGCAATGCGAATATTCGCACTGATGGTGGTGGCGGCAACGCTGATGAGTGTTTTTGTCTCGGCAACCGCGCAGCAGAAAGTCTTGCGCACCCAGTTCCGCACCGCGGAAACCGGCTTCGATCCTCAGCAGCGCGATGACCGCTACTCGGTCGGCGTGATGGAGAACATTTTCGAACCGCTGCTGACCTACGACTACCTGGCCCGGCCGGTGCGGCTGGTACCGCTTACCGCGACCGAAGTGCCCGCTGCCGAGGAAAACGGCACGCGCTACACCTTCAAGCTGCGCCCGGGCATTCTCTTTGCCGACGACCCCGCATTCGGCGGCAAGAAGCGCGAACTGGTGGCGGCGGACATCGAATACTCCATCAAGCGTTTCCGCGATCCGGTCAATCGCAGCCCGTATGAATGGCTGTTCGAGAACAAGCTGGTGGGGCTGGATGAACTGGCTGCGCAATCCAAGAAGACGGGCAAGTTCGACTATGCGGCGAAGATTGAAGGCATCCGGGTCACCGACAAATACACCATCAGCTTCAAGCTGAAGGAACCGGACTACAACTTTCTCTACATCCTCGCCATGCCCAACGTGGTGCCGGTGGCGCGCGAGGTGATCGAGAAGTACGGCAACAACACCAATGCCCACCCGGTGGGCACCGGTCCGTACCTCCTCAAGGAGTGGACGCCGCGCTTCAAGATCGTGCTGGAGAAGAATCCCAATTTCCGCGGCTTCACGCTGAACGAAGAGTTCGCCGATCCGAAGGACGAATGGGACCAACGCGCCATTGCCGATCTGCGCGGCAAGAAGCTGCCGCTGCTGGATAGGATCGAAATCTATCCCATCGAGGAGGAGCAGCCGCGCTTCCTGGCGTTCATGAATGGCGATCACGATGTGATGCTGGAAACGCCATTCGCCTTCATCAGTCAGGTGTTGCCCAACGGCAAGCTGGCCGAAAACCTCGCGAAGAAGGGTGTCCTGGCGTTCAAGGAGTCCCAGCCGGAAATCACCTACGACGCCTTCAACGTCGACGAGAAGCTGAGCCCGACCATTGGCGGCTACACGCCGGACAAGGTCGCCCTGCGCCGGGCGATGGTGCTGGCGTATGACAACGAGCAGGAAATCCGCATCGCCCGCAAGGGTCAGGCCATGGCAGCGCAGTCGCCGGTGCCGCCGGGCGTGGTGGGCTTTGATCCGATGTTCCGTGCCGACGCCACGCAGTACGATCCCGTGCGCGCCAAGGCCCTGCTGGACATGTATGGCTATGTGGACAAAAACGGTGATGGCTGGCGTGACAAGCCGGATGGCACGCCGCTCGCGGTGAACTACAAGTACAACGCGCGCAATGACGAGAATCGCCAGCTGGCGGAGCTCTTCGTGAAGTGCATGGCCGCGGTGGGCCTGAAGGTCACGTCGCTGCCGGTACAGTTCTCTGATCTGCTCCGCGACCGCAAGGTCGGCAAGTTCGAGGTTGGCCAGTCGGCCTGGATTGCCGACTATCCCGACGCGCAGAACTTTCTGCAGCTGCTCTACGGCCCCAACACCGATCAGTCCAACGACGCCCGGTTCCGGCTTGCGGCGTTTGATCGCCTGTACGAGAAATCGCTTACCATCCCGGACGGCCCGGAGCGAAATGCGCTCTACCGCGACATGAATCGCCTGATCGTGGCCTATGCACCCTGGCGGCTCGGCGTGCACCGCGTGTTCAATCACCTCATGTATCCCTGGGTGAAGGGCTTCAAGAAGCACCCCATCCTGTACACGAATTACATGTATCTCGACCTGGATGTCGCCGCGCGCGACAAGGCGTTGGGAAGCAGGTAGGCGGGCTGCCGGTGAGCCGGCTGTCCAAGGCAAGCAGTCAGAAGAAGCAGGGCCCGTACGCGAAGATCCGCGTGGCGGAATTATGTTGAGGAGGCACGATGGCGGCATACATCATTCGAAGACTGTGGCAGATGATTCCCACCCTGGGGGGCGTCATCCTGCTCATCTTTTTCCTGTTCACGTACTTCGGTGGTGACCCCGCCCTGGTGCTGGCCGGCAAGATTTCCAACCCTGAGCAGATTGCGAATATTCGCAAGCAGCTCGGCGTGGATGAGTCCTACGCCTATCAGCTCTGGGTGTTCGTGAAGCAGGTCTTCACGTTCGATTTCGGCCGAAGCTGGTCGACCAACGAGGAAGTCTCCAAGATCATCCTCACCCGTGTTGGTCCGACGCTCACCATCATGATCCCGGTGCTGGTCATCGAGACCATCCTGGCCGTGATTCTGGCCATCGGTGTGGCCTACGTGCGCGGCACGCTGACCGACCGCACCATCATGATCATCTGCACGGTGGCGATGTCGATCAGCTTCCTGGTCTACATCATCGTGTTCCAGTGGCTGTTCGGCTTCATCCTGGGCTGGTTCCCGGTGCAGGGCTGGAGCGAGAGTTTCTGGAAGAACCTTCTGACCTACGCGCCGCTGCCCATCATGCTCGCGGTGTTCGTGGGCCTGGCGCCGCAGCTTCGCCTGTACCGCTCCTTCTTCCTGGAGGAGATCAACCAGGACTACGTGCGCACCGCACGGGCCAAAGGCGTGCCGGAAAACGTGATCATGAGGAAGCACGTGCTCCGCAACGCGATGATCCCGATCCTCACCAACATCGGCATCTACATCCCGGGTCTTTTCGTCGGTTCCTTCCTGCTGGAAGTGTTCTTCTCGATTCCCGGTCTGGGACGCGAAGTCGTGACCGCGGTGAACCGTTCCGATTTCCCGGTCATCAAGGCGATCACGGTATACCTCGCCATGATCACCATGCTCGTCAATCTCGCCGTCGACGTGATGTACAAGTTCGTCGACCCGCGTGTCCAGTTGAAATAAGGGAGCCTGCACATGAGCTCGATCGCAGAAACCACCCAACCCACGGCGGCCCCGCTGCATCAGGAGTCGCCGGGCCTGTGGACCCTGGCCTGGCGTCGCCTGAAGCGCGACAAGGTCGGCATGGTGTCCATGGTCATCGTCATCTTCTTCGTCCTGCTGATGGCCGCATCATATGCAGGCATCGTGGCCAAGAACTGGAGCAAGGAAGTCGGCGTGTCCTACGCCAACCCGGTGTTCCTGAAGGGTGCGGAGAACCTGGAGGCCGCGACCGTCGCCGGTGGCGTGCCCATCTCCAAGGTCCCGCCGGTCGATCTGTCGGACATCGACCCGCTGGCGCCGCGATACAAGGAATGGGAAGAGCGTGCCAAGCAGATTTCGGTGACCGAGACGCCGCGCTCAGACACGTTGCTCTTCGGCGGAGACAAGTGGGGCCGTGATGTCATCCAGAAGGTGATCAAGGGCTCGGAAGTCTCGATCTTCGTGGGCCTTGTTGCGGCGCTCCTGGCAACCGTGATCGGCACATTCCTCGGTGCGCTGGCCGGCTACATGGGCGGCAAGGTCAATGATGTGCTGGAGTGGTTCTACAACATCTTCACCTCGATTCCCTACATCCTGCTGGTGCTGGCCTTCGCAGCCGTGGCCGCGGCCTCGGGCAAGTTCGGCAAGGGCATCCTGCCCATCATCATCATCCTCGGCCTGACCGGCTGGACCGGCATCTACCGCCTGGTGCGCGCGGAATACATCAAGCACGCCAACCGCGAATACGTGCGTGCCGCGGCCGCCATCGGCACCTCGCACATGTCACGCATGTTTGTGCACATCCTGCCCAACGTGAGCCACGTGTGCCTCGTCCAGCTGTCCCAGCACGTGGTGCAGTTCATCAAGGCCGAAGTGATCCTGTCCTTCCTCGGGCTGGGCGTGCCGGTGGACATGGTGTCCTGGGGCACGATGCTGGCCGAAGCGCAGAGCGAACTGGTCATCGGCAAGTGGTGGCAACTGGTCGCCGCCGGCGCCAGCATGGCCATTCTCGTGACCGCCTTCTCCATGCTCACGGATTCGCTGCGCGACGCGCTCGATCCCAAGATCAAGTAAGGACGGAATCCAGACATGACTCAATCCACGAATATTCTGGAAGTCCAGAACCTGCGCGTCTCGTTCCGCCTGGACCTGGGCCAGATCTTTGAGGCCGTGAAGGGTGTGAGCTTCGATGTGCCGACCAACTCCACCGTGGCACTGGTGGGCGAATCGGGCTCGGGCAAATCGGTGTCCGCCATGTCCATTCTCGGATTGCTGCCCGAGGGACAGTCCATCATTCATCCCGACAGCGTCATCAACTATTCGGGCCGCAACCTGATCAAGCTCGGCATGGCCGAGATGCAGAAGCTGCGCGGCAAGGAAATCTCGGTCATCTTCCAGGAGCCGATGACGTCGCTGAATCCGGTGTTCACGGTGGGCGACCAGATTTCCGAAGTGTTGCGCCTGCACATGGGCATGACCAAGGCGCAGGCCTGGACGCGCGCAGAGGAATTGCTGAACGAGGTCGGCATCCCCAACCCGAAGCTGCGCATCAAGTCCTATCCGCATGAGATGTCCGGCGGCCAGCAGCAGCGGGTCATGATCGCCATGGCCATCGCCTGCGAGCCGAAGCTCCTCATCGCCGACGAGCCGACGACGGCGCTGGACGTGACCATCCAGAAGCAGATTCTCGATCTCATCGCCAAGCTGCAAGCCTCGCACCACATGTCGGTGCTGTTCATCACCCACGATCTGGGCGTGGTCGGCGAAATCGCCAACTCGGTCGTGGTGATGCAGCAAGGCGAGATTCAGGAGAAGGGCAGCGTCCGGGAGATTTTCGAGCGGCCGCAGCACGCCTACACCAAGGCGCTGCTGGCCTGCCGTCCGCGCATCGAAGTGCGGCCGAAGCGCCTGCCGGTGATCGATGACTTCCTGAATGGCGATGGCAAGGTCACCACCGAGCAGCGCTCGCGTGGCCTGACGGGTAGCGAGCCGATCGTGCTGGAAGTGAAGAATCTGAAGAAGGAGTTCGAGCTCAAGGAGGGCCTGTTCAAGAAGCGCAAAGTCGCGGCCGTGAAGGGTGCATCGTTCAAGCTGGCCAAGGGCAAGACGCTGGGTTTGGTGGGGGAGTCCGGTTCCGGCAAGACCACGGTGGGCCTCACGCTGATGCGCCTCCATGAGGCATCGGGTGGCGAAGTGCTGTTCGATGGCGTGGACATCCTGAAGCTGTCCGAGCGCGACTTCATGAAATACAAGCGCCGCATCCAGATCATTTTCCAGAACCCGTATGCCTCGCTGAATCCGCGGATGACGGTGGGCCAGATCCTGCAGGAGCCGATGGAGGTTCATGGCATTGGCGCCAACCAGCAGGAGCGGGTGCAGATGGCGCTGGAACTCCTGAAAAAGGTGGGGCTGCCGCCGGTGTCGTTCTACAAGTATCCGCACGAGTTCTCCGGCGGCCAGCGTCAGCGTATCGCCATCGCCCGCTGTCTCACCATGAAGCCGGAAGTGCTGATCTGTGATGAGTCGGTCTCGGCACTCGACGTGTCGGTGCAGGCGCAGGTCTTGAACCTGCTCCAGGATCTGCAGGACGAGTTCGGCATGAGCTACATCTTCATCTCGCATGACCTCGCCGTCGTGAAATACATTTCCGACCAGGTGATGGTGATGAGCGAGGGTGATGTGGTCGAAGTGGCCAACTCCGACGAGATCTATCTCAATCCGAAGCAGGAGTACACGCGCAAGTTGCTGGGTTCCATTCCGAAGGGTTGGGATGGCAGCCGCGCTGCTGCCTGACGGATCGATCCGCCCGCAGCAGCGACAAGGCCCGCATCTGCGGGCCTTGTCGTTTCAGTGCATGCGAATACTCGCGTGGGCGCAACAGCAGTGCTTCAGGGCTCGATGGCGATTCCCTTGACGGGCTCGCCGCCGCCGATGGTGCCTTGGAACGTGCCGGCGCCAGTCTCCAAGCTGATGAGATAGAACCGCGATGACTTGCCGCCTGCTGCAGTGAACGCGCCAAAAGCGGCGTTGTTGACGTCAGCGATGTCGAATGACACTCGGGTCGACTCACCCACGCCAATCTTGCCCACCGTGAAGAGCTGGCCGGTGTTGGGGGACACCGGTGGCGTGGCGCCTTCCTTTGTGCCCTGCATGACCAGCAGGTCCAGCTTGCCGTCCACCGCATAGTTGGTGGTGATCTTGTCGTTCTGCTTGTTGTAGGTGTAGCCGGCGGCCATGATCGCTGGCGTCTTGCCGGCATGCGCATCGGTGGCCGCAAAGGCCAGCTTGCCGTCTGTCTGCAGTCCTTCCATGTTGGGGTTGGCGTCCACTGCCGCGCCGGTATCCGGGTGCAGGCGTGCGTTCAGGCCGGTGTTGCTCACGAGGCGGATGCGATCCACCGTCGGATTGAAGTCGAAGCCGAATTCATCGCCCTCGAGTGCAATCGCGAATGGGCCGGCGCCCACCTGTGTGGCTTTGCCACTGGCGACATCAATCGTGTACAGGCGGCCGACCTTGCCGGTCCTGCCCAAGGCGTAGAGCACGCCCTTTGCCACGCGGTAGTCGATGCCGGCAATCTCCTCGCCCGGCTGCAGGCCAGTCACGGCCCGCTTCGACAGGATTTTGGCGGGCTGTCCGGCGTTGAAGGTGATGAGCAGGTTCGACGCGGTCACCGCGACGATGTTCTCCTTGCGGGGGGCAAGGAGCGGCTCTTCCGGCGTGCTGGCGCAGCCCGCCAGGCCAAGTGCCAGGGCCATGGGACAGAGCAGGGTGGTGCGAAGGGTAAGGTGCTTCGAAGCTTTTGCTGTCATGAAGTGTTCTCCCTCTGTGGCGAATATTCGCGATGGACGTGCTCAACCAGATCAGCGCGACGCGAGTGCGCCGTGCCGCGGTACCTGGACCGTCCGCGCTGCGGCGGCTCGATCAGTGATTCGACGTCCAGTATGCCGCAGCCGCGCGCTGGCCAGTTGCGGCGCCACGCTCGGGGCTCAGGCGCTGATGCGTACCTGCCGCCCGGGCTGGATGACGGATTGTGCGGTGAGGTTGTTCCAGCGCAGCAGGTCGTCCAGCGCGATGCCAAAGCGCTGGGCGATGGAAAACAGCGTGTCGCCAGCGCGGATGGTGTAGGTGCGCATGTTCGCGGCAGTCTCGACCTGCTTGGGTGCCGGTGCCGCAACTTTTGCTGGCGCGGCAGCGACCTTCGCGGTGGGAATCGGGGTCGACTTCAGCAGCGGCGCCGAGTGGCCGGTCAGACGCAACGTTTGGCCGACGGCAAGATGGTTGCCACGGAGGTTGTTGAATTCACGCAGATCATCGACCTCAAGGTCATGGCGCTGGGCGATGGTGTACAGCGAGTCGCCGGGGCGCACGCGATAGGTCGTCGGGCCGTCCGAGGCTGCGGACGCCGGTGCCACGGCGGGCAAATCCAGAGAGGCCTTCACGAAGCCGCCAACTTGCTGCGCCGGGACCATCAGCAGCATGGGCTGGCTGAGCCGCCCTTTGCGCTCCTTCAGTCGGCCGTTGACCTGTCTCAGGTAGGCCGGCGATACGCCATGCCTGCGCGCGATCTGGTCAACCGACTCGCCGCGCTTCGCGGAATAGGTGGACCAGGAAACGAGCGGCTTGTCGTAGTTCTCCAGGTTCTCGCGGAACACGGGCGCCTTGTCGACGGGCAGCAGCAGATGACCACTGGCAATGGAGGCAACTGGCTTGTTGAAGGCGGGATTGAGCGCGACGAACTCGTCTTCCGGCATCTCTGCCAGCTTGGCCGCGAGCTTCACATCGATTTTCGGTGGGGCTGCTACGCGGGTGAAATAGGGCTCGTCGGGAATGGCGTCCAGCTTGATGCCGTAGGAAGACGGCCACTGGATGATGTTCTTTACGGCCATGAGCTTCGGCACGTAGTGCTTCGTCTCCTTGGGCAGATCCAGCGACAGGTAGTCGGTCGGCTTCTTCCGCTTCTCGTTCTTCGCGATGGCGCGGGCCACACAGCCTTCACCACAGTTGTAAGCGGCCAGTGCCAGCTCCCAGCTTTCAAACTGGTTGTAGAGCTTTTCCAGGTAGTTCAGCGCGGCATGGGTCGAGGCCACCACGTCGCGGCGGTGATCTGCCCACCAGTTCTGATCGAGACCATACAGCTTGCCGGTCGACGGAATGAACTGCCACATCCCGGCCGCTGCGGCGCGGGAGTAGGCGCCGGGATTGAACGCGCTCTCGATCACCGGCAGCAGCGCGATTTCCATCGGCATGCCGCGTTTCTCGACCTCTTCCACGATGTGGTGCAGATAAAGCGCGCCGCGATCGACGAAACGGCCGATGTAGTCCGGGCGGCTGGAGTACCAATCTTCGTGCTGCAAAACGAGAGGTGAATCCAGCGGCGCCATCTTGAAACCGGCGCGGATGCGCTCCCACAGGTCGCGGTTGGCCTGGGCTTCCGCAGGGGAGAGTTGTGCGGGTTGTTCATCGGTCGCGACGGGTGCGGGCACGGGCGCCGGGGCTTCATCGGGAATCGACGGGCCCAGTGGCGCTGCGGGCACCATTGGCGACGGCTGGGTGGATGCCGAAGCGGTCGTGACCGCAGCTAGCAACGTGGCAATTACAGCAGCAGAGATAAGGTTGCGCCTGAAATTCATTATGTAGCTGTTTGTTTTATTGGGAGAAAGTCTATGAAAAGCGGGGCCTGTGGTCAACCCTATTTTCACCTGGCTCGTGCCTGGCCCTTTGCCCCCGTCACAGCGTCAGTGCGAAGTCCCGCACCAGCGCGCCCGGTAGACGTGTGGATTGCACGGATCGTTCCCCGTAGCTGTCCGAACTCGGCTGCAGTTCGCATTCGCGGGTGAGGCCTTCAAGGTTGTCGCCCAGCATGCGGTAGACCGAATCGTCGAAGCGCATCACGTTGAGCGGTGCCCTGATTTCGCCGTTCTCCACCCAGAACGTCGCGAATCGGGTCATGCCGGTCATGCGGCAGGCCGCGCGGTCCGAAAAGTTGAGGTACCAGAGATTGCCGATCAGGAGGCCGGTATCCAGTGCCTTCAGCGCATCGTCACGCGCCAGCGTACCGCCCGCCATGTCGAGCGACTCCGGCATCTCGTACAGGTTGGCGCCATTGGTCTCGACGGCGTATTCCTTCGCCGAACGCGGGGAGATCAGCGCATCCTTCAACTGCCCCCCGGCGATGAGGTCCACGCGACCCTTCTTCAGGAAACCCTCCTGCTGGAAGCCGCTGGCGAGACCCTCCGCCGTGTTCTCGCTGATGCGGACACCCGGATTCATCACCGCGCCGTCCTCGATCATCTTGGCAAGGCAGCTCTGCTTGGTCTTCTGCGACTTGATGCCGAAGCCGCCCCAGCACAGCATGGAAAGCACCTCGGACAGTGCGGACGGGGCGAGATAGGCGCGGTACTGGCCCGGCTTCAGGGCCATGGGCTTGTCGCCGAGGCGGGCGAGCTGAGTCTTGGCGAATGCCATCTTCTGCGAATATTCGCGTGCATCCCACACCGCGCCGGCATAGCTCGACTTCACGGCCTTGTCGGCTGCGTGATATAGGCACCACTCGAAGTTGAAATTGTCTGCGCTGTGCCAGTTGCGCTGGCCCAACGAATTGGCAAACCCGCGATAGAGCTTGCCGCCAGCGTAGAGGCCGACAAGATCCACACCAGCGCCTTCGCGCGTGACCTGCTCCAGGACCTCGGCGGGCGAGGGAAGCTTGGCCTCTGCCTGAACTTCGCTGTTGTGGACCGTCTCCGAGAACAGCAGATACGGATCTTCCGGCAGCTGCGCCAGATCGGCGCGCAGGATGTCCAGCACCTGGCGAACCTGGGCGCGATCCTGCTCGGCATTGCCCGAGAGCATGAGTTTGATGTCGGCGCGGCGGATGGCCTTGATGAGCCCGAGCGTCAGCGCGATCTGCTTCACACTGGTGGCCTGACGCACCTTGCTGTGGTTGAAGCGGATGAAGTCCGATTCCTCGGCCGAGAGCCAGGCCAGGAAGGTCTCGCCGGATTGCATCTGCGTGCCGATCCAGTCGGCGAGTTCATAGAAGTACGTTTGCATTGTCTGAGTCGCTAGTTATCTTGTAATTGTGGGAAAGAGGTAATTTCAATTTAGGGCGTCAAGGTTGTTGCTGATTTGATTCAGTCGTGTTCACAACTTTCAACTTAATCAGATGTCCGTTGAACAGCAGGGCTTCGACTACGTGGCCTTCTTTAGGGCTATAGGTTTTACCGGCTGAGTCAATAAAACCACAGTCACTATTCAGGCCGTAAGTTGCCGTTGATACTCTCGCTCCTCCTATGTTGAAGCTGACCGAGCGCTCACCTTTTCTGATCGTTGCTTCTACAGAGCTGACAGTTCCCGTCAAGAACACACCTTCTCCCTTGGAGGCTGCGCTATGGCATTGCCATGTTGATATGGCATTTGTCGTCCAAACATAGCTGGCAACTCCGGCAAACAACATTCCAAAGGCCAGCAGAGGAAAGTTAAGCTTTCGTCGAACTGCTCCGGCAATGCATCCTATGCCTATCAGCAAGTGCGGAAGAACAAATAGCAGCCTTACCAGGGACCAAGGTGCAGTGTCAGCCGAGTACTCCATTGTGCCCAGTCTCTCTCGCCCGACGTCAATTCAAACCAGTCTCCAATTGATTCAGTCAGCCCTCTCCGCCAAAGACATCGATGTTGGAAAACTTGCAGGCCGGCGATGCATGGCCCACGCGGATGACCTGGTTGGGCTCGCCCTTGCCGCAGTACGGCGTGCCCTGCACCTCGACCGTTTCCGGCCCGCCCACCATGGACAGCGAGCGCCAGAACGTGGCGGAGATGCCGCGATAGTTCGGGTTCTTCACCACGTGCGTGAGCTTGCCTTTCTCGATCCGCTGGCCATATTCGCAGCCAAACTGGAACTTGTTGCGCGAGTCGTCGATGGACCAGGACGTGTTGGTTTTCATGAGCACGCCGTTGTCGATGGAGGCGATCATCTCGTCAAGGGTCGATGCGCCCGCTTCCACGTTGAGATTGCTCATCCGGTCAATGGGCGCGCGGTTCCACGAACAGGCGCGCGTGGTGGCGACGCCCTGCATCGGCTTGCCCTCCGCTGCCACGCGGCCCTGCGAGATCGCGCCGCCCAGCGGACGCTGCAGGATGCCGTCCTTGATGATGAACTGGCGCTCGGCTTTCAGTCCGTCATCGTCGTACCCAAAGCTTGCGAACTGCTCGCTGCGGGTCGGGTCGTAGGTCACGTTGAGGAGCGGCGAGCCGTACTGATACGTGCCAAACATGTCCAGGGTCACGAAGCTGGTGCCGGCGAAGTTGCGCTCGTCGCCAAGGATGCGATCCAGTTCCAGCGGGTGGCCGATGGACTCATGGATCTGCAGCATCATCTGGTCGGGCATGAGGATCACATCCATCACGCCGGAGGGGCAGTTGGGGGCAGTGAGGAGCTGCAGGGCTTCTTCCGCCGTCAGCTTGCCGCAGCCGGCGAAGCCCGCACGCTCAAGGATCTCCATGCCGCCTTGCTGGCAGAAGCCGTTGTAGCGGCCACCCCAGGAACGAATTTGCGTCTCGCCTTCATGAAAAGCGGTGACATGCAGCGACGGCACGACGTACTGGAACTGCTGCTCGATCTCGCCACCATCTGCCGTCAGGTAAAGCTGGTGGGTCTGCGTGGTCCAGAGCCCCGCGCCCCAATCGACAATGCGTGGGTCCACCTTGCATTGCGCGGATTCGCGCATCAGCAGGTCCATCTTGTCGCGCTTGGAAATCTGCGCGATGGGTTTCACCACCTTGCTGGAAAACTGCGCAGGTGTCTTGCCGAGTGCGGGTTTGGCGAGCTTCGAATAGTCCGCAACCGTGCGACCCGCAGTCTGCTCGGCCCAGTAGCGCGCACGCTCTGCTGCAGCGGCAAGACCGGCGCGCGACAGATCGCTGGTGGCGGCATAGCCGATGCCACCTTTGTGCATGACAGTGATCATCGCGCCGCGGTCAAACGCCGTTTGCGGCGGCTCTGAAACATCCTGGCGCACGGACAGCTGTTCGCTGATTTCCTCCACGTAGCGCAGTGAACAGAAGTCCACGGCGGGCTTGATTGCATTGAAGTCGGTCTTGAGTTGGGCCAGCATGGTGTCCTCAGTCTTTCCTGCTCACAAATTGATCGATGCGGTCGGCGGTCATGCGCACCAGCCACCATTCCTTCATGATTTCACCGCCAATCGATTCATAGAACTTGATTGACGGTTCGTTCCAGTCCAGCACGCGCCATTCAAACCGGCCGCAGCCGCGTGACTGCGCGAGCTGTGCCAAGTGCTTCAACAGCGCCTTGCCGTACCCCAGTCCCCGCTTGTCCGGCACCACAAAGAGGTCTTCGAGGTACAGCCCGGGCTTGGTGAGGAACGTGGAAAACGTGGAGAAGTAGAGCGCGAAGCCGACGGGCTGATCGCCTTCGCGCGCCACGACGCATTCACACACGGGCCTGGTACCGAAGAGCGCGTCATGCAGCATCGCCTTGTTGCCGGTGACCATGTGCTCCAGCTTTTCGTACACGGCGAGTTGCTTGATGAGGTCGAAAATCACCGGCACGTCCGCAGGTGTCGAGGGTTGGATGGTGAAGTTCATCTTGCGAATATTGTTTGGGTCTCGTTAGGACGATCCCCAAATCCCTCCGGGACCGCCATCGGCGTCCAATTGAAGTCCCCCGGACTTCAATTAGTCGTTCAGTGTTTATCAGATGCTTACCAGATCACGATCTTTTCCGCCTCGCTGCGCGCGAACGACTTGTCCGCCGGGCAGGCAAAGGATTTGAAGAACGGCGTGAAATTGGCCAACGGTCCCATCACGCGGTACTGCGGCAGTGAATGGTTTCCCGTGGCCACCTGCAGGCGCAGCTGCTCGACGCGATAGTTTGACCGCCAGATCTGTCCGTACGACAGGAAGAAACGTTGCTCCGGTGTGTAGCCGTCGAGCATCTGGGCAGCCTTGGCCTGCGGCGTGCGCCGGAACGCATTGAAGGCGATGTTGAGTCCGCCAAGGTCCGCGATGTTCTCGCCCGTGGTGAGCTTGCCGTTGGCATTCAGATCGGGCAGCGGCTTGAAGGCGCTGTACTGGTCTTGAATCATGGCGACCCGCTTCAGGAAGCGCTCTTCGTCGTCCTTGCTCCACCACGACTTCAGATTGCCGTCGGCGTCGTACTTTCGACCGTTGTCATCAAAGCCGTGGGTGATCTCGTGGCCGATGACCATGCCGATGCCGCCATAGTTGGTGGCGTCGTCCTTTTTCGCATCGAAGAAGGGCGGCTGCAGGATGCCGGCCGGGAACACGATCTCGTTCAATCCCGGACTGTAGTAGGCATTGACCGTGGGCGGCGTCATGCTCCACTCCTTGCGGTTCACCGGCTTGCCGATACGGTCGTTGCGATACTTGAAGTTGATGAGTGCAGCCTGCCGCGCATTGTCCAGATACTGGTCCGGCCTGAGCTTCAGCCCTGGATACTCGCGCCAGACTTCCGGATAACCGATCTTCCAGACGATGGCATCGAGCTTGCGCAGGGCCTGTGTGCGGGTCTCCGGTCCCATCCATTCGAGGTTGTTGATGCTGTCCCGCATGGCCGCCTTGATGTTGACGATCATGTCATCCATCTTTGCCTTCGCCTCGGGAGGATAGGCCCGCGCCACAAAGAGCTGTCCCAGGAGGTGGCCGATTTCAAGATCAGCGCTTTCAATGACCCGCTTCCAGCGGGGCGAGTTGACCTCGCGACCGGAGAGAAGCTTGCCGCGCAAGGCAAAGTTTTCGTCCACGAATGCGCGGGGCAGATGGGTCGCCCAGACGTTTGCGAGATGGAAGCGCAGATAGGGCTTCCAGTCGGCCACCGGCACGTCCTTGAGCATTGCCGAGAGCTCGGCAAAGTACGCCGGTTGTGCGACAGACAGGTCGGGAGGCATCGGCAGCCCGATTTCCGCATACCAGGCTTTCCAGTCGATGGCAGGGGTCATGGCCTGGAACTCGGCCATGGTTTTCTTGTTGTAGGTCTTGTCCGGGTCGCGCCGCTCCACGGCCGTCATGTGCGCCCGGGCCATGCGGGTCTCGAGCGCGACCACCTTGGCGGCATCGGCCTTGGCTGCATCCGCCGGTGTGCCCAGCAGCGCCAGCATGCGGCCGACATGGTCCTCGTAGGCCTTCAGCAGTTTCTGGGAGCGCTCATCGGTCTTGAGGTAGTAGTCGCGCTCCGGCAGGCCCAGCCCGCCCTGGCTGAAATAGCTGAGGTGGGCCAGGCTATTCTTGGCATCCTGGCGCGCGCCGAAGGCAAAGCCCACGGGCTGCGGGCCACGACGGCCGAGATTGGGTTGCGACTTTTGCATCCACGCGAGCATGGTCGTGACATCTTTTGCCGTGGCCAGACTGTCGATTCGCTTCAGGTCGCCCGCGATCGGCGAAAGCCCCGCCTTTTCGATGGCCGCCTCGTCCATGCCGGACTTGTAGTAGGCCAGCACCTCTTCCTCGACAGGCGTGCGGGCCCGGCGAATCTTGTCGATGCTGTCGAGAATGTCCTTCAACGTCTCGCTGTTGCGCTTCTCGATTTCGTTGAAGGCACCCCAGCGTGACTGGTCGGCCGGAATGGGATTGTTCTTCTGCCAGTTGCCGGTGGCGTAGGCGTAGAAGTCTTCACAGCGATTCGCTGATTTGTCGATGTCGGAAAGTGAAATGGCCGACGCTGGCAGGGCGGCGAAGGCCAGCGCGAGGCAGAGCGGCTTCAGGACGGGTGGCATGCGGGTCTTCATGGACGGTTCTCCTTCAGAAGTTGTTCTTCCATTCGCGCAACGACGCGAAGATGGCGGCAGGTTCGGTGAGCGCGTGGCCGGCGTGGCGCGCCGCGCTGGCCTTTATGCCGGGGCTGTTCCAGCGCAGGAATGGATTGGTCGCGAGTTCATCGGCAATGGTCGTGGGCACAGTCGGTTCGCCGCGAGCACGGCGCGCGGATTCGATGGCCTTGCGCGCGACGAGTGCCGCGTTGTCCGGCTCCACCGTTTCCGCAAAGCGAATATTCGCAAGCGTGTATTCATGGGCGCAGTACACCCGGGTGTCCCCCGGCAGCGCGGCCAGCTTGGCCAGTGATGCCGTCATCTGTTCCGGCGTGCCTTCGAACAGCCGGCCGCAGCCGCAGGCGAACAGCGTGTCGCCGCAGAAGAGCAGTCCGTGACCCACGTAGGCAATGTGGCCTCGCGTATGGCCGGGTACATCCAGCACGTGGAAGCGGGCACCGAGTTCCGGAATGACGACTTCATCGCCCTCGCGGTGGGGGGCCGTGATGCCGGCGATGCGCTCGCCCGCGGGCCCATGCACGGGGATCTTTCGATGTTTGAGCAGGGCCGGAAGACCGCCCACGTGATCGCCATGGTGGTGGGTGACCAGGATGGCAACCAACTCAAGACCGAGACGGGCCAGAGCCGCCTCGACCGGTGCGGCATCGCCCGGATCGACCACGATCGCGGAACGATTGTCGTGCACCAGCCACAGGTAATTGTCGGAAAACGCCGGGACGGGCGTCACGCTGAAAGGCTGGCGCAAACTCACGGAAGTATGGGGTGGCAGATGCGGCCTGAAAATGACCTAAAATGGACGGCATGGATGATCGCAACAAGCCTGCAAGTTTACATGACTGGTTGAGCACGCCTCTCGGGGCGTACGTGCTTGACCGGGAGCAACATTGGCTCGATCAGACCACCCCGGACATCTTCGGTTATCACGCCTTGCAGCTCGGTCTTCCGCAGTTGGACCTGCTGCGCGAATCGCGCATCGTCCATCGCCTGCGCATCGACCCGTTCACCCAGGTGGGCGCCGAGCAGTCGGTGCACCTGCGCGCACGCTTTGCGGAGCTGCCGATCGCAACCCACAGTGTTGACCTCGCGGTGCTGCCGCACGTGCTGGAGTTTGCCGACGATCCCCACGAAGTCCTGCGCGAGATTGACCGCGTCATGATTCCCGAAGGGCGACTCATCATCATCGGCTTCAACCCCTGGAGCCTGTTCGGCCTGCGCCGCGTGCTGGGCCGCGCGGACGCCGCACCCTGGGACGGCCGGTTTGTGTCGCTCATCCGCATGAAGGACTGGCTTTCGCTGCTCGGCTTCGACGTGGCCGACGGTCACCTGGCCTGCTACGCGCCGCCGATGAAGTCGGAAAAATGGCTGAAGCGCTGGCGCTTCCTCGACCGCACTGGTGGCCGCTGGTGGGGTGTGGCCGGCGGTGTCTACATGCTGCAGGCGGTCAAGCGGGTGCGCGGCATGCGCATCATCACCCCAGCCTGGAGCCAGCAGAAAGTCGAACGCAAGTTCGCAGCCGCAGCCAAGCGTCAGGAAGCCGCGCGCTCCTCCTCTCATCTCACTCTCATCAAATAATGTCCGTAGAAATCTTCACCGACGGGGCCTGCAAGGGCAATCCCGGCCCCGGTGGCTGGGGCGCGCTGTTGCGTTTCGGCACCGAGGAAAAGGAACTCTTCGGGGGCGAACCCGAAACGACCAACAACCGCATGGAGCTCCTTGCTGTCATCGAGGCGCTGTCTGCGCTGAAGCGACCCTGCGAGGTCGTGCTGCACACCGATTCGCAGTATGTGCAGAAGGGCATCACCGAATGGATTCACGGCTGGAAGAATCGCGCCTGGAAAACGGCCGACAAAAAGCCGGTAAAGAATGCCGACCTCTGGCGCCGGCTCGATGCCATCTCGGCGCAGCACAAGGTTGACTGGCGCTGGGTCAAGGGTCATGCCGGACATGACGGCAACGAGCGCGCGGACGCGCTGGCCAATCGCGGCGTGGAGATCGGCATGAAGGCACGCGCATGAGGGTATTCGCATGAGACAGATACTGCTCGATACGGAAACCACGGGCCTCGATCCCCGCCAGGGCCACCGCATCATCGAGGTTGCCTGCGTGGAGATGCTGCAGCGGCGCTTCACCGGCAACGATCTGCACCACTATGTCCATCCGGATCGCGATATCGATGTCGGCGCTACCCAGGTGCACGGCATCACGCTCGACATGCTGGCCGACAAGCCGCGCTTCGCTGAGGTCGTCGATGAATTCATCCGCTATGTCGAGGGCGCGGAGCTGATCATCCACAACGCGCCCTTCGACGTGGGTTTTCTCAACGCCGAGCTGGACCGCGTGGGCAAGCCGGCGCTCACCACCTTCTGCACCGTGACAGACACGCTGGCCATGGCACGCGAAATGCATCCGGGAAAGAAGAATTCGCTCGACGCGCTCTGCGAACGCTACCAGGTGGATCGTTCCGCGCGTGTGGTGCACGGCGCGCTGCTCGATGCCCGCCTGCTGGGCGAGGTCTACATGGCCATGACCCGCGGCCAGGATAGTCTGGAGATCGGGCTGGAGGCCGCGGCGGCCGAGGCGAATGACGCTGCGAATATTCGCAAGGCGCGTCCGACCCGCCTGAAGCGGGTGTGGGCGACGGCCGAGGAGTTGCGCCTTCACGCAGCCCAGGTCGAGTCCATCGACAAGGCCAGCGGGGGCAAGGCGGTGTGGAAGCTGCGCGCCGCCCCGTCCGGCGACTGATCGCGGGCGTGCTCGCCCGCCCTCACGAACGACTGCGGGCCCTTCCCGGGCTGTCTCGGCGCAAGGGCTGCGTGCTATACTCCGCGACTGATTTTTGCCCTGTGCGGGCAGGCTAGGGAGTCGTGATGGCCTGCCACGGACGCTACCCACAGTCAGAACAACAGCCATGACCCTCATATCCAAGCGCAAACCGCTGCTCTCTCTTTTGGCGTGCCTCACGCTCTCCTGCATCTGGTCCTCCGGCGCCTCGGCGCAGGTGATCGGTGACCCCGTCGCCGGCAAGACCAAGGCGTTCGCCTGTTCGGGTTGCCATGGTCTGGGTGGCACCAAGGTGGCCTATCCCGACGTCTACAAGGTGCCGAAGCTGGGCGGCCAGCATGCCGCCTACATCGTTGCGGCGCTGCAGGCCTACAAGAATGGCGAACGCTTCAACGAGACCATGAAGGCCCAGGCTTCCATGCTGTCGGAGAAGGACATGGCCGACATCGCGGCGTACTACGCGGCTGACAAGAAGTAATCGGGGAACTCATTCATGATGCGCACACTGAACACGCTCACGCTGGCCGCACTGATGGCCGCTTTCGCCACCTCAGCCTTCGCCACGTCGATGCCGAAGGGCGATCCCGCCAGGGGCAAGACCGAATCCGCTGCCTGCGCCGCCTGTCATGGCGAGGATGGCAACAGCAAGTCCGGCGAATTTCCCAAGCTCGCCGGGCAGCATGCCGACTACCTCTACAACGCGCTGGTCCAGTACAAGTCCAAGCAGCGCAAGAACGCGATCATGGGTGGCTTTGCCGCCACGCTGTCGCGCCAGCAGATGGCCGACCTTGCCGCGTACTACGCCAGCCAGAAGGGCCTGGATCACAAGTACTGATCCGCCTGCCTGTCCAACGAAAAAGCCCGGTGCATCCGGGCTTTTTCGTTTTCGGCGTCGGAACTGGGGTCCAACGCAAGGCTGGGCGCTCCCGCGGCTCAGGTCCGCTCAGGTCGACGTCGACCGCTTGCCGAGGCAATCCAGGTAGACCGCGGGGTCCGGCGCCGTGTGGTGCCGCTGCGCCTGCCAGATCATTTCGCCCAGGCAATCCATCATCACATGCTCGGCTTCAAGCGCCGAACCCAGCGCCCGGCTGAGTCGCGCATGATGGGCGGCGACGCCGGCCGGCTGGTCAATGGAAACCTGTTCGCGGATGGACAGATGCATCGACAGATGCAGGAACGGATTGGTCTCGCCCTGTTCCGGCAGCCAGTCCCGGTCGATGGCCGCCTCGCCGGATTCGAGCAGGGCATGGTATTCGGGGTGCGCCCCGACGAGTTCACCGGCGAGCGTCTCCAGCGGCGTGGCCGGCAGGCCCTCGCGGTGCTTGCGCCAGGCATCGATGAGGAAGCGACGGACTTCGTCGCGGCTTGGGTTGAACATGGGCGGATGCAAGAGCAGAACGGCGCCATTGAACCATGAGATGCCGGCCGGGCGCCCCTCGCTTTGCCCCGAGAGGATTTCAATTCGGGTGCAGCCTGTTTGATGCAAATCAAATCGGCCCCCGTCCGGGTGTGCACCATTGATGGCAATCAGGACTCCATCCGCCAACCAAGGACCCGGCCATGCACCGGTTCATGCCCACGCCAACCGCCGCGCTGCACCAATGCCGACTCTTCCGCGATCTGGATGCGTCCGCAATGCAGCGCCTGCTTGCCGACTCGCGCGCATTGAGCGTCAAGCGCGGCGATGTGATCTGCCGGAAGGGGCTGCCCTGCACCGACCTCCATGTCGTCATTGATGGACAGGTCAAGCTTTGCGTGGAAACGCCGCAGGGCGAAGAACACGTCATTGATCTGCTCGGCGGCGGCGACGCGGTGGGCGAAGTCGCGGTGGTCACCCACCGCCCGCAACTGACCAGCGCCATCGCCATCACCACCACGACGCTGATCCAGATCCCGGCCAAGACACTCCTTGCCGAGTTCGAGCGAAATCCCCGGCTCTGCTGGAACGCCGTGCAGATGCTGGCGACGCTAGCCGGCGCGCAGGTCAACGATCTTGAAAATCTGCTGTTCCGCAAGGCCGATGGCCGGGTCGCGCGCTATCTCATCGACCTCTTCGGCTCGGCCAGCCGCAAGCCCGGCCAGGTGGTGCGTTTGCCGGCACGCAAAGGGTTGATCGCCTCGCGTCTGCACATGACCAAGGAGCACTTCTCGCGGACGTTGCGCGAACTCTCCGAGCGCGGCGTTGTGGCCGTGCGTCATCTCGATATCGAAATCCTTGACCGCGCGGCGCTGGAACGCATTGCCGCCTGATTCAGCGCAGGTGCTTAGCCGCCGGCGCGCTGATAGCCCAGCTGGAAGCGCCGCAGCCATTCGTTCGCGACGGCATCGGAGGCTGCATCAATTCTCAGCGTCACGTTCAGTCGCGGCAGCGAGAGCAGCGCGATGCGCCGTGGTTCGAGTTCCACAAGCGTGATGCGCCAGCTCACGCTGGCAGACTCGCCGCGGATCTCCCCGGCGCTCTCCTCGATAGCGCATTGGACCGCCGCCGGCAGCAGACGCAGAAACTCGGCGCGCGTCAGCGCCATCTCGAATGCATGCTGCGCCACTCAGCCTCCCGCGATGGGTGGCCAGATCGCGAGGACATCGCCCTCTGCGAATATTCGCGTGGCGCGGTCGGCAGGCGGAATGTAGACGCCATTCACCAGCACCAGATGCACCAGTCTTTCCGGCAGATTCAGCGGGGCCAGGATGGAGGTGATGGTCGCATCCGGCGCCACCTCCAGCGGCATCTGGTTGGCTGCGCGCGCGGTGGGCGGCAGATAGTCGGTGAGGGTGGCGTAGAGTTTCAGCGTGATCTGCATGGTGCGGGCAAACCTACCACGCAGATGACTTCTGGGCCGTGGCGAGGTAGGCGTCCATGATGCGCAAGGGCTGGGCCTTCAGCGCGTCCTTCCATGCGCCGAGCTGTACGCGTCCCTGGATCAACCCGCGCAGCGCGCCGACGTGATCGGTGAGCCCCAGGCTGCAGGCACCGATGAGCACGTCATCGCGAAACTCGAGGCGCAGATAGCGGAAGCGGGCGGTGTCGACGAGCTCGGCATGGTCGCCGCCGTTCTCCGGTTTCTCGCCCCACCATTGGCCGAATGACGAGGCGATGAGCCCCACCGTGTCCAGCACGTTCATGGCGAGGTTGCCCTGGGTTGCAACGTCCTTGCCGGCCATGTTGAGCGCCGCGATGCGCGCCTCGTCCGCCGCGACCGGCTGGATGGCGTTGACCACGCGCTCCCCCGTGGAAAAATCCAGCGACTGCGAGACATCGCCTGCGGCGTAGACCTCCGGCACGTTGGAGCGCATGCGTGCGTCCACCAGCACCCCTTGGTCGCAGTCGATGCCGCTGCCCGCGAGGAAGCCGATGTTGGGCTTCACGCCGGTCGAGGAAATGACGAGATCGGCGTCGATGCCCGCGCCGTTGGAAAGGGTGGCGAAGAGGCGCCCGTCGCGCGCTTCGATGCGCGTCACCGATGCACCGGTGTGCACCTTGATGCCCCGCTGCACGCACCAGGACTTGATCATGGCGCCCGCGCCTTCGGTCATCATGCGCGGCACCATGCGGTTGCCGGTTTCGACGATGGTGAGGTCGACACCGCGCGCGGCCAGCGCCTCCATGATGATGCAGCCGATGAAGCCGGCGCCCATCTGCAACACCTTGGCGCCGGGTTTGGCGATGGCCATGATTCGTCGCGCGTCTGCAAGTGTCCAGCAGGGGTGGATGTTCGGCAGATCGATGCCGGGAATGGGCGGGCGGTTGGGCACGGAACCCGTGGCGATGAGCAGCCTGTCGTAATGAATGGACTCCGCGCCGTCCATGCGCACCCAGCGGCCGCGCGTGTCCACGCCGAGTGCTCGCCGGGTCAGGGTGCGAATACTCGCAGCGGCGAAGTGGTCCGCGTTCTTGCGCAAGTACGTGCCACGCTCATCGATGGCGCCATGCAGCAGATACGGAATCGCCATGCGCGAATAGGGCGGCTCCGGCTCGTCGCCCAGAAGGGTGATGATGTCGCTTCGCGGTGCGTGTTTGCGAAGGGTCTCCGCCGCGATCACGCCTGCGGGACCGTTGCCGATGATGAGGTGGTGCATGGCGCTCTCCAAATCGCCACCGCCCCGGTGAGCGGGGCGGTGGCGGGTTTGCTGCGACGGGATCTACTTCAGCGCTGCCGTCCCCAGCCGCTTCCGCGTGTCCGGCGTCGGCACGCCATCCGCCGACCAGCCGCGCGCCGCGTAGTACTCGGGCAGCATCTTGTCGAGGCCGTTGACCAAGCCCTTGGCCGGGCCGGTCTTGGCGGCTTCGGTGGTGAGACGCTTGGGCAGATTGTCGTCCTTGGCGGTGAAGCCGGCGGCGAGGTTGTACTCGCGCTCCATGTTCCAGATGCGTTCGCCGACCACGTTCAGGTTTTCCAGCGACCAGTCGCCTTCACACGCCGCCTGCAACTGCGGCGCCACGTCCTGCAGCGTCCAGGCAAACGACGTGAAGAGGCAGAGCCCGGAGGAGTCGAACACGGCGGTGGCGTCCTGGAAGGCCTTCACCAGTCCCGCCTTGCCGTCGGTGACCAGCGGATCGGTCTTCACCGGAATGCCCAGCACTTCGGAGGCCACGGTGTAGCCTCGCAGGTGGCACGCGCCGCGATTGGAGGTGGCATAGGCCAGGCCCATGCCCTGGATGCCGCGCGAGTCATAGGCCGGGAACTCCTGTCCCTTCACCGACATGGACAGATCCGGATGGCCGTACTTGGCGGTGAGGCGCTTTGAGCCCATGGCGATTTCCTTGCCGAAGCCTTCGCCCTTCGCCACCTGTTCGGCAAAGAAGGTCAGCGCCTGCGCGGAGCCGAAGGGCGCCTCGATGCCGAGCTGTTCTTTCTTCAGGACACCCATCTCGTACAGTTCCATCACCGCACCGACGGTGGCGCCGAATGAGATCGGGTCGAAACCATCTTCGTTGCACACGAAGTTGGCATAGGTCAGCGCTTCGAGGTCGTTGACGCCATTGGCGGAGCCCAGTGCCCAGGCGGCTTCGTACTCCAGTCCGCCCGACGCGCCCCAGTACTCAGGCTTGTTGACCACGGTGTAGTGGGTCTCGTCCAGCTTGGAAATGCGTCCGCAGGCGATGGTGCAGCCGAAGCAGGCCTGGTTGGTCACCAGGTTCGGTTTGCCGTCGGTCTTGCGCGGCTGGTGCATGGCCTCGGCCGAGATGTCCTTGGCGCCTTCGAACTGCACATCCTTGTGGTTGCGGGTGGGGAGCGCGCCGATTTCATTGATGACATTCATCAGCACCTGGGTCCCGTACTTGGGCAGGCCTTGCCCGGTCACGGCGTTGTCGGCCAGCACTTTCTTGGCGGCGTTGGTCGCCTTGAAGAATGCCATCGGGTCCTTGATGTTGCCCACGCCCTTGGTGCCGCGCACCGCGATGGCCTTCAGGTTCTTCGAGCCCATCACCGTGCCCACGCCGGAGCGCCCTGCGGCGCGATGCAGGTCATTCACCACGCAGGCAAACAGGCAGCCGGTTTCGCCGGCACGGCCAATGGACGACACGCGGATCTGCGGATCCTGGTGGCGCGTTTTCAGGAGCGGTTCCGTGTCCCACGTCGTCTTGCCCCACAAGTCGCTTGCATCGAGCAGCTCGGCCTTGTCATCCTGGATGAAGAGGTACACCGGCTTCGGTGACTTGCCTTCGAAAATGATCATGTCCCAGCCGGCCATCTTAAGTTCGGCACCCCAGTAGCCGCCGGAGTTGGAGCAGGCAATGGCGCCGGTGAGCGGGCCCTTGGTGATGACGGAATAGCGGCCGCCGGTGGAGGCCATGGTCCCGGTCAACGGCCCGGTGGCGAAGATGAGCTTGTTGTCGGGTGAGAGCGGATCCACCGTCGGCTTCACTTCCTCGGTGAAGTACTTGGTGGCGAGTCCGCGCTGGCCCAGGTATTCGTTGGCCCAGGCCATGTTGAGGGGTTCGGCCTTGCACGTGCCGTTCGTGAGGTTGACCCGCAGGAGTTGCTTTGCCCATGCCATGGTCGTCTCCTCAGTCTGCGTGGCCGGCGGCCGGTTGGTTGCCTAACTTATCGGCCCATTGCTTCATGCGGTCCAGGCCAGTCCAGTCGGCGTCGATGTAGGTGATGGCGCCGGTGGGGCAGGCTTCGGAGCAGGCGGGCTTGCCGCCGCAGAGATCGCACTTCTGCACCTTGCCGGTGGACTGCACGTAATTCACCGTGCCGAAGGGGCAGGCGATGGTGCACACCTTGCAGCCCACGCACACATCCTCGACCACGATCTTGGCGCCGGTGGCCTTGTCCACCTGGATGGCCTCGACCGGGCAGGCATGCAGGCACCAGGCCTCGTCGCACTGGGTGCAGGTGTAGGGCACCTTCTTGCCGGTGTCGTGAAACTCGAACACCTTGATGCGGGACTTGGCGGGGTTGAAGACCTGGTAGTTTTCGTACGAGCAGGCCATCTCGCACTGCAGGCAACCCGTGCACTTGGCCGGGTCGATGTGAAGCGACTTCTGCACGATGCGTCTCCTCAGGATTGGGATTGTTCGAGGACGTCATGGCCGGATGCAAAGGACACCGGCGAAAGTGCGGAGCGGTAATGATTTGCCGGCATCAGGAAGCAGGGCCGGTCTCGGAATCGGCTTTGCGGCTACGGCAAGGCCGAAACGATTGTAGGGGGAGCGAATCCGCGCTGGCAACTGAAATCGCGGCGCAGGTCGCAGGCGCGAGGCGGGCGGCGTGCACAAAAAATTGGGGCGGCACCTTGCGGGGCCGCCCCGAATCTTCTCCTCCTCGTATTGGGTTCCCCATTGCAGTCCGGGGATGGGGCGCATTCTTATTGCTGTGTCGCGAAAGCGCAATCATGCAGCGCAGCAAAAATGCCTCAATTGGTATGCGATTGGCATTCGGAGTATTGGCTGCTGAGAGTGAGGCGCACGCGAATATTCGCATTGAAACTTTTTTGCAACACCCCGTCGAAAAGAGCCAGTCCCGACATGGCTTCAGGCTTCGTCGGTCTTGTCCTTGAATCCGCAGAGGTCGTTGACCACGCACGCACCGCAACGCGGCTTGCGCGCCACGCAGACATAGCGGCCGTGCAGGATCAGCCAATGGTGCGCGTGCAGCCTGAACTCGTCGGGCACCCGCTTTTCCAGCTTCATTTCCACTTCCAGCACATCCTTCCCCGGTGCCAGCCCGGTGCGATTGCCCACGCGGAAGATGTGCGTGTCCACCGCCATCGTAGGTTCGCCAAACGCGACGTTCAGCACCACGTTGGCGGTCTTGCGGCCCACCCCCGGCAGTTCCTGTAGAGCCTCTCGCGTCCGCGGCACCTCGCCGCCATGCTGTTCGATCAGCATTTTGCAAAGGGCGATCACGTTCTTCGCCTTGGTGCGGAAGAGGCCGATGGTCTTGATGTAATCGGTGAGCTTTTCCTCGCCCAGCTTCAGGATGGCCTTCGGCGTATTGGCCTTGGGGAACAGCTTGGCCGTGGCGATGTTGACACTCTTGTCCGTGGCCTGCGCCGACAGCACCACGGCCACGAGCAGTTCGAAGGGCGTGGTGTAGTTCAACTCGGATTTCGGTTCCGGGTTTTCGGCCTGCAGGCGACGGAAGAATTCGATGCGTTGGGCGGGTTTCATGGTGGCGTGTGCTCAGCGATTCCGGAGGGCTTCGGCTTCGAGTGCGGCGAGTCGTGCCGCGCGTTCATTCGCATCGCGCTGAAGCCTGAACTGGTGCCATTGAAATCGCTCGCGTGATGCTGTCGCATCCGGCAGTACCGAGACGGGTTCCATGCGGATGCAGTCCACCGGGCATACGGGGATGCACAGCTCGCAGCCGGTGCACAGACCCGGCACGACGGTATGCATCCACTTGTTCGCTCCGATGATGGCGTCGGTGGGGCAGGGCGGCAGGCAGCGTGCGCAGCCGATGCAGGTGGCCTCGTCAATGACCGCCACGGCCGGTGGTCGGTACTCGCCGAACTCAGGATTCAGCGGCTTGGGCGCGCGGCCCAACAAGGTCGCCAGCTTCACCACACCTTCGTCTCCGCCCGGCGGACACTGATCGATGTCGGCCTCGCCCGCAACGATGGCCTCCGCATAGGGCTTGCAGCCCTGATAGCCGCATTTCGTGCACTGCGTCTGTGGGAGCAGCGCGTCGATGCGGTCGGCGAGCGTGGTGGGTGGATTCATGGCGGCTATCGTAGCCCGCAGCGATGCAGCAGCGCATCGGCCGGCATGCACGGGAGGCCCAGCGCGGCGGCGACACCTTCATGCGTGAGCTGTCCGCCCGCCATGTGCAGCCCGGCCGCGAGGCCGGCATCGGCACGCAGCGCGCCCCACACGCCCAGGCGAGCCAGCGCCTCCACGTACGGCAACGTGGCTGCGCACAGTGCACGCGTCGCGGAGCGCGGGACGGCGGCCGGCATGTTGGGCACGCAATAGTGGATGACGCCCGCTTCAACGAACGTCGGGTCGGCATGCGTCGTGGGCCGGGAGGTTTCGGCAATGCCGCCGCCGTCGATGCACACATCGACGATGACGGAACCGGGGCGCATGCGTTGCACGTCGGCCCGGCGGATCAGCCGGGGCGAGCGCGACCCGCGAATATTCGCAGCGCCCACGACGAGGTCCGCGTGGGCGAGATGTTCGGCAAGTTCGCTTGCAGCCCGCACCTCGCCCTGCGCTTCGCGGCCGAAGCAAAGCACATTGGCGCCGAGCGCTCGCGCAGTCCGTGCAGCGGCCTGGCCCACGACACCCATCCCGACGACAAGGACCATTGCATCACGCAGCATCACGCCGCTGCCACCGCGCGGTGCCATGAGCGCATTCGCGCCGATGGTGATGGCGAGCTCGCCCGCGATGGCGGACATCGGCGCCAGCAGCGGCAATCGTCCTCTCGCATCCTCAACCGTTTCGAAGGCGATGGCGGTGATGCGCCGGGCCAGCAGCTCGCGCGCCGTCTCGCCATCGGATTGCAGATGCTGGAAGCAGAAGAGTGCCGAATCCGGCTTGAGCTCGCGCCATTCACCCGGCTGGATTTCCTTGACCTTGATGACGAGATCGGCGTCGAAGGCGGCACGTGCGGACGACACCATTTCCGCCCCGCATTGCGAATATTCGCTGTCGGGAAACCCGCTGCCTTCGCCGGCACCGGCCTGAATCTTGAGCGCATGGCCCGCGGCGATGAGCTGCGCTGCACCGTCCGGCGTCAGCCCGACGCGCTTCTCGCCGTCCTTGATTTCCTTCGGGACGCCAATGATCACCGCAATGCCTCTGCGCACTCCTTGATGAGGTCCGGCCCCTTGTAGATGAAGCCGGTGTAGATCTGCACCAGCGATGCGCCCGCCGCGATTTTCTTCTTGGCATCGTCACCGGAGAGAATGCCGCCCACGCCGATGATGGGCAGGTTGCCCTTCAGCGCCTTGTTCAACTGGCGCAGCACTTCGGTGGAGGGCGAGAACACCGGCCGCCCGGACAGGCCGCCGGTTTCCTTGGCCAGTAGATGGCCTTCAACCGCCTGACGCATGATGGTGGTGTTGGTGGCGATGACGCCATCGATGCCGTGATCGAGCAGCAGCTGCGCGATGTCCTTGATGGCCGCAGCGTCGAGGTCCGGTGCGATCTTGAGCAGCAGCGGCACCTGCTTCTTGTGCTTCTTGGCCAGCTTCACCCGCTCGTCCTTCAATGCAGACAGCAACTGGTCCAGCTGTGCCGCCGCCTGCAGATCGCGCAGGCCCTTGGTGTTGGGCGAGGAAATGTTGACGGTCACATAGCTCGCGTGCGGATAGACGCCACGCAGACAGATCAGGTAGTCCTCGGTGGCGCGCTCGATCGGTGTGTCGAAATTCTTGCCAATGTTGAGGCCCAGCACGCCCTTGTACTTCGCCCGCTGCACGTTGGCGATGAAGGCATCCAGCCCGCCGTTGTTGAAGCCCAGGCGGTTGATGAGCGCCTCATGTTCAACGAGACGGAACATGCGCGGCTTGGGATTGCCCGGCTGTGGGCGCGGCGTCACTGTGCCCACTTCGATGAAGCCGAAGCCCAGCGCCGCCATGGCATCGATGTATTCGCCATTCTTGTCGAGGCCTGCCGCGAGGCCCACCGCGTTGTCGAACTTGAGGCCGAGGAGTTCGCGGGGGGCTGCGACCTTGCACCCCAGGAGCCCGGCCAGGCCCAGACGCTCCAGGCGCCTCAGCGAGTTGAGCGCAAGGTGGTGGGCTTTCTCAGGGTCGAGCGCGAAGAGCGCGGAACGCGCGATGGGGTAGAGCAAGCGTCAACCTTGTTTCTGTGGTTCGGCGATGCGCACCCACTGCCCGCGCACCAGCCCCTCGATCGGCTGATAGCCGATCTTGTAATTCATCTTGCGGCTCTCCGCGATCCAGTAGCCGAGATACACGTAGGGTAGGCCGCGGCGTTTGGCTTCACTGATCTGCCAGAGGATGTTGTAGTTGCCCAGCGACAGGTGCGAGCGTTCGGGATCGAAGAAGGTGTAGACCGATGACAGTCCGTCGGCCAGTTCATCGACGATGCTCACCATGCGCAGGTACCCATGGTCGCGGAACTCGATGAGCCGCGTATGCACGTTGCTCTGCAGGAGGAAGTGCGAGTACTGCTCGCGCGAATCGTGGTCCATGCCGCCGCCCGGATGGCGTTGCTGTTGGTAGCGGCGGTAGAGCGCGTAGTGCTCGTGGGAAAACTTGAGCTCCATGGTTCGCACCGATAGCCCGGCGTTGCGCTTCAGTGTGCGCCGCTGGGTGCGGTTCGGTTCAAATTCATCGACGGCGACGCGTACCGGCACGCAGGCGCGGCAGTGGTCGCAATAGGGTCGGTAGGTGAAGGCACCCGAGCGGCGGAAGCCGGCTGCCACAAGGTTGGAGTACGTCGGCGTGTCGATCAGGTAGCTCGGCGTGGCCACCTGCGAGCGGGCGAGTTTGCCCGGCAGATAGCTGCACGGGTAGGGCGCCGTGGCGTAGAACTGGAGATTCGCGAACGGAAGATCGTTTAAGCGTGCCACGGACGGGTCGACTCACCACCGGGTTGGGATGAGCGGAAAGTGTATCAACTCCCTGAGCTTTTGCACGAACTCGGCGCGCGGGATCGGCGCGGCGCCGAGCGACGCCAGGTGGCGCGTCTCCTGCTGACAGTCGATGAGGCCGAAGCCGTCCGCCTTCAGCTTCCCCACCAGGGCGACCAGTGCGACCTTGGATGCATCGGTTTCGCGAGCGAACATGGATTCGCCGAAGAACATGCGCGGCAGGGCCACGCCGTACAACCCGCCGACCAGCTCGCCATCGCGCCACGATTCCACGCTGTGGGCGAATCCGCGCTCGTGCAGCGCGGTATAGGCGCGCGCGATATCGTCGACGATCCAGGTGCCGTCCTGCCCCTCACGCGGCGCAGCGCACTCACGCATGACGCGTTCGAACGCGGTGTCGAAGCGGATCTCGAACTTGCCGCTCCGCACCGTTTTCGCCAGCGAGCGCGTGACCCGGAGTTGATCCGGCACCAGCACCATGCGCGGATCGGGGCTCCACCACAGCACGGGCTCGCCTTCCGAATACCACGGGAAGATGCCGTGCGAGTAGGCGTCGAGGATGCGCTCAGGCGTGATCTCCCCGCTGGCCGCGAGCAGGCCATTGGGCTGCCTGAGTGCCTTGGCGGCCGGCGGAAACGGCTGGCCGGGTTGGAGCCAGGGGATCACGATGGACTGCGAATATTCGCGTTGCTCGGATCAGGCCGTGCCGAATCCCGCGCCCTGGATCGCACGCTTCAGGTCATCGAGATTGACGACCTGCGGATCGAAGGTCACCTTGGCGTTGGCGGCGGCGAGATCGACTTGCGCGCTGGCGACGCCATCCAGCTTGGTGAGCACGCGGGTCACGCTGGCGGCGCAACCGCCGCAGGTCATGCCAGTGATGGAGAGAGTGGTGTTTTCCATGATGGGTTCCTTTCTGTTGGGACGGGATGATGATTCGATTTGGATGTGGCTGCCTGGGTTCAAGGCTTCCAGCGCTTCAACAGCAATGAATTGGTGACGACCGAGACCGAAGACAGGGCCATGGCGCCACCTGCGATGACCGGGCTCAGCCAGCCGATGGCAGCCAATGGAATGCCGAGCACGTTGTAGATGAACGCGAAGAAGAGGTTCTGGCGGATCTTGCGCAAGCTAGCGCGAGAGAGCTCGATGGCGTTGGCGACTGCGTTGAGATCGTTGACCATGAGTGTGACATCGGCGGCCTCGATGGCGACATCGCTGCCGGCTCCCATGGCAAAGCTCACGTCTGCCGCTGCCAGAGCCGGGGCGTCATTGACCCCGTCACCCACCATGCCGACGTGCGCGCCTTTCGCCTTGAGCGCTTGCACATGACTCGCCTTGTCCTGCGGCTTGACTTCCGCCTCGAAGCGCGTGATGCCGGCTTCGCGGGCGATGGCGGCTGCGGTGCCGGCATTGTCGCCGGTGAGCATGACGACCTCGATGCCGTCGCGCTTCAGTCTTTCGACCGCGGCGCGGGAAGTTGCTCTCAGTCGGTCTGCCACGGCGATCAAGCCAACCAGCTTGTCGTCGCTGGCGAGCGCCATGACGGTCTTGCCCTGGCTGGCGAGCGCATCGATGTCAGCTTGCGGCAACGGCGCGAACTCGATGATCCAGCGCGGTGCACCCAAGCGAATATTTGCTCCTTGAGCTTTTGCGGAAACACCGTGACCGGTGATGACCGTGAAGTCCTGAATGACGGCGGACTGAACACGCTCGTTGCTTGCATGCGTCAGGATGGCCCGGGCGAGCGGATGCTCTGAACCCTGCTCAAGTGCAGCAGCAAGTGCGAGCACATCCGCTTGCGAATATTCGCCATGCGGCAAGACTTCCGTCACCGCCGGCTTGCCCTCGGTCAGCGTGCCCGTCTTGTCCACCACCAGCACGGAAAGCTTCTCCGCCTGTTCCAGCGCGGCGGCATTGCGGAAGAGCAGGCCATGCTGCGCTGCGCGGCCGATGCCGACCATGACGGCCGTCGGTGTCGCGAGCCCCAGTGCGCACGGGCAGGCGATGACCAGCACGGCGATGGCATGGATCAGCGCAGGCTCGTAGTCACCGGTGAGCGCCCAGGTCATCGCAAACGTCAGCGCAGCAATCGCGACCACGATAGGGACGAACACGCCGGAGATGCGGTCGGCCATGCGCTGGATGGGCGCCTTCGATCCCTGCGCGGCCGAGACCAGGCGCGTGATTTCCGCGAGCTGTGTCGTGGCGCCAATGCCGGTCGCCTTCAGTTTCAGCATACCGTCCTGGTTTTTCGTGCCGGCGAATGCCTTGTCGCCGACGACCTTGGTGGCGGGGAGGCTTTCGCCGGTCAGCAGGCTCTCATCCACGGCGGCGCGGCCTTCGATGACTTCGCCATCCACTGGCAGGGTCTCGCCGTGGCGCACCAGCACCACGTCGCCGCGACGGATCTGGCCGATGTCCACTTCGACCAGTTCGCCGTCGCGCTCGACGCGGGCGGTCTTGGGCGCCATCTGGATCAGCGCCTCGATGGCGGATGAGGTGCGTGCCTTGGCTCGCGCTTCCATGACCTTGCCCAGCAGCACCAGCGTGATGACCGCGGCACTCGCTTCAAAGTAGACATGCAGATCGTGACGTCCGGTCACCGTGGCGTAGGCGGAAATGATCCACGCCATGGTGGTGCCGAGGGCGATGAGCACGTCCATGTTGGCCGCACCGCCGCGCAGCGCATGGAAGGCGCCCACGTAGAAGCGTGCGCCGATCCAGAACTGCACCGGTGTGGCGAGCAGCAGCTGCACCCAGCGCGGCACGAACTCGTGATAACCGCTGAACATCGCCACCATCTCTGCCATGAGCGGCAGGGTGAGGGCCGCGGCAATCCAGAAGTGACGGGTCTCGCGCTGCAGCAGGGCGGCCTTGCGCGCCTTGCCCAGCGGGTCCGCGTCATCCTTCAGCCGTGCGCCATAGCCGGCACCTTCCACCGCGCCGATCAGCGCCTCGGTCGTGACGGCAGCCGATGCGGTGATGCGCGCAGTCTCACTGGCGAAGTTCACGGTTGCGCTGACGCCCGGGACGGTGTTCAGCACCTTCTCAATGCGGGTGGCGCAGGCCGCGCAGGTCATGCCTTCCAGCGCCAGTTCAACCGTACGGTCCGGCACGTCATAACCGGTGTCGCGGATGGCCTGGACGATGGCCTCCGCATCCAGCGTGCTGCTTTCCACATGCGCGGTTTCGTTGGCAAAGTTGACCGTGGCTGTCACGCCAGCCTGGCGGTTCAGCACGTTTTCAATGCGGGTGGCGCAGGCGGCACAGGTCATGCCCTCGATGGGCAGGTCCAGCGTCAGGGGTGATACCGCCTTGCGAATATTCGCTGGCAATTCAGTGGCAATCGTGTTCACAATTTTTTCCTTTGCGTTTCTTCGCGGGACCGGCGGCGCCGTTCCCGTTCGGCGTCGTCAGCGCATCCACGGCCAGCTCTTCGAGGATGGGGCAGTCGGGGCGGTCGTCGCCGTGGCAGGCATGGGCCAGACGCTGCAGCGTCGCGCGCATGGTCTCAAGCTCGCGGATTTTCTGGTCCAGTTCCGCGATGTGTTCAATGGCCAATGCCTTGACCTTGCTCGACGGGCGCCGGGTGTCGCGCCACAGGCCGACCAGCGCCTCGATCTGTTTCATCGAGAAGCCGAGATTGCGCGAATGCTTGATGAAGCGAAGCATGTGCACGTCCTGCGCGCTGTACATGCGATACCCCGACATCGTCCGCCGCACCTTGGGCATCAGCCCGATCTCCTCGTAGTGACGGATCATCTTGGCGGTCACTCCCGAGGCTTTGGCGGCGTCGCCGATGTTCAGCGTTTCCATGTAGGGCTCCTTGGCGATAGTCAGTGATGAACGTGGACCAGCTCATGGCCTTTACCTCTTGCGATGAGCCAGCGATTGACCGGATAGGCGGCAAAGCCCGCGATGACCAGGGCAACGATCATGCTGCCCCAGAACAACGCACTGGTAAGCGGCGCATCCATGGCGCCGGGAATGGCCAGCATGATGGCGTTGTCCACCACCTCCATGGTGAAGATGGAGGCCGTATCCGCAGCCAGCGCGAGTTTCAGTGCGGTTGCGGTCGGCAAGCCGCTCTTCAGCAGCGGGATCGCGGTCAGGGCGTAGCCGAACACGAAGGCCAGCGTGACGGCGAGCGCGATGGTCGCCCCATTGGACCAGCCCCAGGCTGTGCCCAGCACCATGCCCAGCACTTCGCCGATGGCACAGCCGGTGAGGCAGTGCAGGGTGGCCTGGGCGGCAAGTCGCGTCAGTCGTTGCGGCGAACGGGGCACCGAAGGCGCCTGGTGCGACGCATGTAGCTGCCCGGCGGCATGTGTGCCCTGTTGATCTGGGACGGCATGCGGGACGTGGATGGAATGTACGGCCGTGGCGGACAGTGCCCGGACTGATTTCACGGGCGCGATGGCGTCGGTAGCAGTGTGGTGTGGCATGGCTGAAAACTCCTGATGGGTGACCATGACCAGCATGCTGAACCTTACCATGATGGCAAGGTCAAGCGATTTCTTTCATGCCGCAGCCAGTCTGGTGCTCAAGATCGAGCCAGCACAGCCGATATCCAGGAAAGTCCGAGTTCCAGCGGCAGACTGATTGCCCCGGCATGTTGGGGCCACTTCTGTTGCGGAACCGGATCCTTCGCGCAAAGAGGAACGGACCTGGACGTGGCCCACAAATCGGTGTGTTGCATCGCATGCATGGCGCTTGTGTTGCTGTGGCTCGCTGGCACGCGCGTGGCTCACGCCGGAACGGTGAGTGGTCGTGTAACGGTGGGCGCAACGGTCGTCTCCAGCTGCGCCTGGCGCACGCATCCCGTTGACGGAATTGCAGTGCAGGGCGCAGTTCGTCCAACCGTGGCGTCGCGCTGCACGCCTGGAGTGAACTTCACGGCCAGTATTCATGCGGATGACGCAGTGGCGCAGGCGGTGCAGCTGGAGCGGTTCGTCGTACCGGCCACCGACGCCCATTCGCCGGTGTTGTCGCCACCGGCGTTGCGCCGCGAAGAAACTGCCGTGCCGGTGCGGTTGCCGGGTTGGGGCGGTATCCGCCCCACCTACGTCACGATCACGTACTGACAGGATGTTCGCGCACGTGAAGGCGGCGCAGTGCTACTTCGCAGCTGGCTTCTCGATCCTGGTCACGGTGTAGCTGCCGCCAATCTTTTCGGCAGCAATCTTGATTTTGTCGCCCACGTTCAGGGTTTCCAGCATCGCGGGCTCCTTGACCTTGAACACCATGGTCATGGGCGGCATTTCCAGATTCTTGATCTCACCATGCTTCAGCGTGACCTTGCCGGCGTCCTTGTCAATTTTTCGGACCTCGGCGTCGGTCAATTCGGTGGCGCTTGCAGACAATGAGATCAGGGTCAGTGCGGATAGCAGTATGCGTTGCATGGTTCGTTTCCTTTCAGTGGGTGTGATTGTGTGAGTGTGCGTAGCCTCGCAGTCGCGAATACTCGCGTATCTGTTCCGGCGCGAGCAGCGCGGTCTGTTTCAGATGGGTAGAGAGGTGTGACGACCGGATGCGTCGCTGCAAATCGGCGCTGTGCGCCAGTGCCGCATGGAGTGCGGAAGATTCTGCTTCCCGACTCGCGAATATTCGCTCCAGCGCGGCCTCGGCGTCGACGTACTGTCGGCCCAGTTCGCGTGCCTCGGCCTTGTGCATGTGCAGGAGTTCGGCAGTCTGGGCGCGCTGGAGTTCGCTGAGCTTGAGGTCATCAGCGAGTTCCAGCACGTGCATGGGGCCCGGGTAACCATTGAGTTCCGCAGGCTTGGCGAAGCCCATCCCCTGCCCGTCGAGATAGCCCTTGATCTCGGTGGCCGAGAGCGACTTGATGCCGAGGGCCTCCTGCCCGGCGTATGGGGAGAGCTGGGCGCAGGCAGCAAGCAATGCAGCAGCGGACAGCGAGAGCATCAGACGTATCGTCATGACGTCACCTTGATTCTTCCGACCATTCCCGCTTCAAAGTGGCCCGGGATGAGGCAGCCAAACATGAAGTCGCCCGCCTTGGTGAACTGCCACGTGATGCTTTCCTTCTTGCCCGGCGACACATGAGCCATGTAGGGCTCGTCGTGCTCCATGCCGGGATGCTTCTTCATCATTTCTGCATGAGCCTTCAGCTCTTTCTCGGTGCCGATGACCATCTCGTGCATGACCTGTCCCTTGTTGGCGACAACGAACTTGACCGTGTCGCCCACCTTCACTTGCAGCTTGTCCGGCGTGAAGCGCATGGCGTCGCTCATGTCGATGGTGACCGTGCGCTTGGCCTTGGCAGGATCGCCTTCCCGGCCCCAGGGATGCTCGTCCTTGGAAATGGCTTTCTTCACGACCGGCTTCTTGTGGTCCTCTCCGCCGTGGGCGAAGGCCAGTGGCGCTGCGATCGCTAGCGCCAACATGATCACGATGGTCTGTCGTTTCATCTGCATGTCCCTCAATGATGTTTATGGTTCGTGGGCTTCTTCACGTCCACGGTGATCTCGCGTTTGCCCACCGCGTTGCCGGTGGCGGGATTGATCTCGGTGGCGCGTGAGGTGGGCGCGCGGTCAACGTTGAGCGGCTTGCCGGTCCATTCGTAGGCGACGGTGCCGGCCGGGAACTTGTAGTGCCCCGGGTCCTTGTAGTCGTCTTTCTTCAGGCCCTCCCGCACCTTGACCACGGTGAACATGCCGCCCATTTCCAGCGGGCCGAATTGACCCTGGCCGGTCATCATGGGCAACGTGTTATCCGGCAGAGGCATTTCCATCTCGCCCATGTCGGCCATGCCGCGTTCACCCATGACCATGTAGTCGGGGATGAGCTTGGTGATCTTGGTCACGACCTCGCGGTGATCGACCCCGATCATGGTGGGCACGTTGTGGCCCATCGCATTCATGGTGTGGTGCGACTTGTGACAGTGGAACGCCCAGTCGCCCGGCTCGGTGGCGTCGAACTCGATGGCGCGCATCTGGCCCACGGCGATGTCCGTCGTCACCTCCGGCCAGCGCGCGCTGGGCGGCACCCAGCCGCCATCCGTGCCCGCCACTACGAACTCGTGGCCGTGCAGGTGGATGGGGTGGTTGGTCATGGTGAGATTGCCGATGCGGATGCGCACGCGGTCGTTCAGTCCCACGACCAGCGGATCGATGCCGGGGAACGCGCGTGAATTCCACGTCCACAGGTTGAAGTCCAGCATGGTCATGATTTTTGGTACCGCGCTGCCGGGCTCGATGTCGTAGGCATTGAGCAGGAAGCAGAAGTCGCGATCCGCCTCGCGATAGCCGGGAATCTTCGCCGGGTCTTTCGGATGCGTGACCCAGAAGCCCATCATGCCCATCGCCATCTGCGTCATCTCGTCGGCGTGTGGGTGATACATGAACGTGCCGGGGCGGCGCGCCTCGAACTCGTACACGTAGGTCTTGCCGGGCGGGATCTGCTTCTGCGTGAGACCGCCGACGCCATCCATGCCGGCCGGCAGACGTTGGCCGTGCCAGTGCACCGCCGTGTGCTCGGGCAGTTTGTTCGTGACGAATATTCGCACCTTGTCGCCTTCGACCACTTCGATGGTCGGGCCGGGCGATTGGCCGTTGTAGCCCCACAGCCTGGCCTTCATGCCGGGAGCGATTTCGCGGATGACGGGTTCGGCGATGAGGTGAAATTCCTTCCAGCCGTTGTTCATGCGAAACGGAAGCGTCCAGCCATTCAGCGTCACCACGGGACGATAGGGCCGGCCGGCCTTGGGGTAGAGCGGCGGCGCCATGTCGGGCTTGTCCATGAGCGGCGCTTCGGGCACGGCACCCATGGCGGCTTTGCTGACAGCGGCGGCGCCGATGAGCGCGCTGCCCATGAGGAAATTGCGTCGGGAGTTCATGTGTGGTCCTTGATCAGTGTCCGCCGGCGTCACCACCCGCGGCGACAGCGGCAGCGGAGGGCAGGGGTGCCATGACGGGTTTGCCCAGCAATGTGGCGTCGAGCGCGGCATCGGCCAGCCAGAAATCGCGCTGCGCGTCGATGGCGGCGATGATGCTGCCGATCTGGTCGCGCGTGCCGGTGAGGAGATCGAACACGCCGATCAGCATGCCGTTGTATTGCAGCAGCATCTCGTCGGCGATGAGCTTCTTCAGTGGTACGACTTCATCGCGATAGTGCAGCGCATAGTCGTAAGCGGTGCGCCAGGCGGCGTACTGCTCGCGCAACGCGGATTCCGCAGCGAGGCCGGTCTGCGCGACGCGGAACTGTGCGGCTTTGACCTGCTGCGCGGCCTGACTGCGCGTGGCATCACCCAGATCGAAAATCGGGATGCCGATTTCCAGCTCGTAGCCTTTCTTCACTGGCTCGCCCGTTTCGCTGATGCGGATGCCGGTCAGGTGCAGCGCGTTCATCACGCTTTGTGTGCGGGTGAAGCCCTGGCGCGCGGCGAGCGCCTCCAGTTCGGCGACAGCCAGCCGCACATCCAGCCGCTGATCCAGCGCCTTTTGGGCGATCACGCTTTCCGGCTTGGCTGATGTCGGCAGGTCGGGCAGGCGGGCCGGCAGCTTGAGTTGCGCGGCCTGCGTGCTATTGAGGCCCAGGGTGCGGATCAAGGCTTCACGCGTGCTGACTGCGGTCTGTTTCGCCCGAGCCAGTTGCGCCGTCGCCTCGGCGTAGAACGCCTGCTGACGCGCGCGCTGCAGCTTGCTGAAGTTGCCCGCCTGATACATGCGCTTGGCGAGTTCCGCGCTGGCTTCGGCGGCATCCATGACCTGCTGGAAGTACACCAGCGCCTGTTCCGCCGCCACGGCGCGCACCCAGGCCTGGCGCGCATTGGTCGCAGCTTCAACCACCTGTGCCGCGCTGGCCAGCCGCACCTGCTGCTGCAGGGCATCGGATGTGCGCATGCGCGAGGGCAGGTAGATGAATTCGAGCAGGGAGATCGACAGCATGCGGCCGATGTCCAGCTCGACCTCGCCGTCGTGTTTCTTCACCAGGCGTTCGAACTTGAACACCGGATTGGGCAGGCGCCCCATCTGTGCTGCAGCGGCGGATTGCGCGGCCTGCTCGGCCAGCATTGCCTGGAATTGCGGGGATAGGGTCAGCGCAAGGCGCACGGCATCATCGCCCGAAAGTGGCTGGCCGAGCAGTGCATCCGCGTTCCCCCGCGCAGCGCTGCTGTCGGACGAGACAGAAACGCCATAGGCATCGCGGGCGAAGTTCTCGTTGAACTGGCGCGTGCCCTCCATGCCGGTGCTGGCGCAGCCGGCCAGGGTGAACGCTGAGGCCAGCGTGAGTGCAAGAATGAGAACGCGGCGCTTCATGGCTTGCCTCCCTGGGCTTTCTTCTCGGCCTCGATGGCGCGCGCGGCTTCCAGGCCATACACCTGCCAGCCGCCGATGGCCCGCACCGTGTCGTTGACCTGGCGCCAGTCCTTCAGCGGCTCGTCGGGCGTGAAGCGCTGATAGCGGGCGAATGCGGAGCTGTGGGGCGCGCGGGCAGCCGCGGATGCCGGGGCCGGTGCGGGTTGTGCTGCGGCCTTGGCTGGCGCAGATTGTGGCGCGGCCTTGGCCGGGGCTGTGGGCTGCGGATGATGCTCATGCCGGGTCTGGGACTCGGCGGCCAGCGGCAATGCCGCCAGCATGGATGCAACAGAAAACGCGAATATTCGCAACATGATCTCTCCTCGGTGAATGAATGCCGGGAGAGGAGGTGGCGCTCCCGCACCATGATGCGCACGGTGCGGTGTCGACCACGGATCCCCCGGCGGTCAGACCGGGGAGAAAAGCGGGGGATGCTGCGGGGGATCAGGCACCCAGGAGCGGAAATCGCTCACCGAGGCGTCGAAGGGCGCCACGCCGGGGGCGGCGTTGGCAACGAAGGGCAGGGTCGGGGCGGCGAGCGCACCGGCGAGATGGCAAAGGTCGCAGTGCTCAATGGGCGGCTGCGTGTCGGCTTCTGCCGTGACGGCTCCACCGTCATGGCAGGGCATGGCATCCATCTGGCCCGTCGCCGCTGCGGCTTGCATCGCGCCGCCCATGCTTTGCGCGCAAAGCGGCATGGTGGACGCCATGACGCCCGAGACGGGCAGCCAGGCGAACATCCAGGCGAGAGCGATTTTGCGCAGCAGTTTCATGATTGGGACAGACCTTTGATGACCGCAATGGTTCCTGATCGAGGTCGCATTATGAACCTTCCCATGGGAGGAAGGTCAAGCAGCCGCTGCCATCCTCCCGGGCTGTGGCGCCAAGGGCGCTATACTGCGCGCCCCATGCGTTCCTTCCGTTGTCTGCCCCCGCAACTGTTCGCCCTGCTTGCCGCGCTCTGCCTGAGCGTGGCCCAGCCGGCCGCGCTGGCGCACGGCTGGTCGCATGACCTGGCGGGCGACCCCTCGGCGCGGGCCCATGCGATGCAGGATCACGCCGGGCACGATCACGCCGGGCACGACCACGACGCGCATGACCATGCCGGGCATGGGTCTGGGGATGCCGAGGACGCATTGGCGCTGTGCGATCTCTGCGCGCATTACTCAGCAGTGGTCCATGTGCCCGGCGTGTCGCTGGCAGGCAACCTGGTGCTGCCACAGGCAGCGCTGCCCCGTGCGCCGCTCGATCCGCCGGCGCGCGCGGCATTTGCCGCCACGCCCTACGCTGCGCGTGCACCGCCACTCCACCTGAGCTGACCTCCACTGCAAGTCATCGGTCCTCGTCGCCAGCCGTGACGGTGAGACCTGTCTAGGTCATTTCAGGAGAATTTCATGTTGTCCGTTCCATTCGGCCGGCGCGCGCTGGTCATTGCCGTGCTGTGCACGCTGTCCGTATCCACCCATGCCCGTCAGTCATCGCCTGTACAGGCACCCGCCACGCCTGCAACGCGCGTCCCGCCCAAAGTTGAAACCATCGAGGTCAAGGCACTGCCCCTGCCCACGCCGCTCAACGAACTCACCCAGCCCGTCACCGTGCTCGATGCCGAGGACCTTCGCCGGAAGCGTGCAGCGAGCATTGGCGACACGCTCGCGGGCGAGACGGGCGTCCAGTCCAGTGCCTTCGGGCCCGCCTCCGGCCGGCCTGTCATTCGCGGCATGGATGGTGCCCGCGTGCGCGTGCTGCAGAATGGTGTCGGCACGCTGGATGTGTCGACGCTCAGCCCCGACCACATGGTCACCAGCGAAGCCGCACAGTCCGAGCAGATCGAAATCCTGCGCGGCCCGGCAAGCCTGTTGTACGGCAGCGGCGCCATCGGTGGCGTGGTCAACGTCGTGTCCAATCTCGTGCCCACCGCGCCGAAGCAAGGCGTGTCGGGCGAGGCGGAGCTCCGCGCCTCGTCCGGTGATCGGGGCCGCTTCGGCAGCGCCACGCTCGAAGGCGGCAACGGCGATGTCGCCTGGCACCTGGACGGTTTCAGGCGGCGGGCGAAGGACTATGAAATTCCGGGCCGCATCGTGGCCGATGATCCGGACAGCGCATCGGTCCGGCTCCCCGGCAGCGATCTCGATGCCGAGGGCGCCGGCGCCGGCGTGGCGTTCACGCGCGGCGGCGGCTTCCTCGGTGCGGGCGTCTCCGGCTTGCGCAACACCTATGGGCTTCCCACCGGCGAAGGCACGTTCATCAAGCTGAAGCAGAGCCGCGTCGAACTCGCCGGCGACATGCCGCGCCCCGTCACCGGGATCGATCTCGTCAAGTTCCGCGCCGCGCGCGGTGACTACGAGCATTCCGAAATCGAGCCGGATGGCGAAGTCGCCACGACGTTCAAGAACAAGGGCGACGAAGCCCGCGTGGAGATTCGCCATGCGCCGCTTGCCGGCTGGAAGGGCGCCCTGGGTTTGCAGTGGCAGGACCGCAAAGTGTCCGCGGTGGGCGAGGAAGCCTATCTGCCGCCCACGAAGAGCGACGCGCTGGGCTTCTTCATCGTCGAGGAGCTGCCGGTGAAGACGGCGTCGGGTGACTGGACGTTCAGCATCGGGGCGCGCACCGAGCGCGAGAAGCTGCGCCCGGACGCAGACCTGCCCCGCCGCAACTTCAACCTGGCTTCCTATTCGGTCGGCGCGGGCTGGCAGTTCAGTCCGGGACATCGCCTGTCGGTGCACGCCACGCATGCCGAGCGCGCGGCGTCGGCTGAGGAGCTCTATGCCTTCGGCCCGCATCTTGCGACCGCGACATTCGACATCGGCAATCCGGATCTCGGCCGGGAGTCATCGCGCAACATCGATGTGACCCTGCAACGCACCGAGGGGCCGCTGCGCTGGAAGGTGAACCTGTTCTCCAATCGCATGAAGAACTACATCTTTGCCGCCAGCATCGACAGCGATGGTGACGGCATTGCCGATCGGGTGGATGCGGAAGGTGAGCTGGATGCCGACGGCGAGCTGCTCATCCAGACCCTGGGACAGGCCGACGCCACATTCCGCGGCTACGAGGCGGAACTCTCATGGCGTCCGAACGCGGGCGGATTTTCGGCCCGGGTGTTCACTGACCGCGTCCGTGCCACATTGAAGAATGGCGGCAACCTGCCGCGTATCTCACCCGCGAGATTGGGTGTCGAGCTCGCCCAGACGTGGGCCGCGTGGACCGCGCGGGTCTCGGCCATCCGGGTGCAGCGTGCGCAGCGTCTGGCCGAGCTGGAGACGCCGACGCCGGGCTATACCCGCGTCGATGCGGAACTGGCGTGGCAGACGTCGCTCGCGGGCGCAGGCGACTGGAAAGTCTTCCTGCAGGGACGCAATCTGCTGGACAAGGAGATTCGCCTGCACACGTCCTATCTCAAGGACATCGCGCCGCAGCCGGGGCGCGCGTTCACGCTGGGAGTGAGGGCGACGTTCTGATGCAGTGAGCAGGATGCGAATATTCGCAGGGCATTCGTCCCTGCGAATATTCGCAATCCCAATTCCGTCCTGCCTTCCGGCATACTGGCGCCGGCGCCTTCGCAGCTGGACAGATCCGGGAAGACCTCACCACATCAGGATCCGCAGCAACCTCGCGGCGCGCATGCGGGGAAAACAGGAGTTCCTGCCGGGAACCCAACCATCACGCCTTGGCGCACATGACGCGACTCTTCTTCGGCGACAATCTGCACACCCTGCGAGCACATCGCGGACGAGCCGGTCGATTCCGTCGAGTTCGTTTTTTCAGCGAAGTTGCGACCATGCCGATGCATGGAAGTCCGGTCGCACAGAGCAGGGTCCACCAGAGGGGCCATCGCGCTTGAATCATGAAATCCGCAACTGGCGGCAGCGCTGGACCGTGGATGAGGCAGGCCAGTCGGCGCGACATGAGTGCGGTCTGGTGGTGATGTTCGACGGCGAGCGGCTGGTGACGGATGCGATGTCGCGGGCGAAGGCGTTCGAGCGGCTGGAGGCGGATGAAGCGCGCGGGAAGCAGGCCGGCGCGCGGCTGGCGCTGCTGATCCGGCAGGGTGAGAGGCTGCTGCGTGGCGGCTAGGGGCCAATGCGAAAATTCGCGAGCGGCCCTGCGGCGACTGCTCATGGCCTGCGTTGCGCTGCTGGCGGCCGCGTGCGCGGACATGCCCAAGCTACCTGTCGACACGGATTTCCAGGGCCAGCCTGTCCGAACCACGGTGGACGCGCCCGAGGCGAAGTACTACCTGGAGACCTGGCTGCAAGGTCGTCGCGGTGACGCCATGCTGGATGCCCGCATTGCCGAGCTGCAGGTCCGGTCAGACGAATTTGCTTCTCGCGAGGCTTTGCAGTCGATTTCGCAGACCTTTTCCGTCGACTTCGCCACGCTGCATTTCGCCGATCAGCTCTTGAAGCAGGATTGTCACCGCGACATCAATCGCCGCTTTGCCGCAGCGCTGGCTGCGGACCGGCGCGCGCATCCCGCCGCGCAACGCTACGTCGTACTGTTCGTGCCGGGCTGGGACTATCTTGCCAACGGCCAGCAGACGGGCGCGGACTTCCGCGAGCCGCGCCGATTGGCCGCCGGCTTTGGACTGGAGAATCATCTCGTGCCGCTGCCGCCAAATGGCGGTGTCGAGGAGAACGCGCGGGTGGTGGCCGACGCGGTGCGGCGCCAGGCGGGGCAAGGCAAGGAGATTCTCATCGCGGGCGCCAGCTCCGCCGGGCCGGCGATTCATCTGGCGCTGGGCCGACTGCTCACGGCCGACGAGCGGCGGCCCGTGAAGGCGTGGCTCAATCTCGGCGGCATCCTGCAAGGCTCGCCGCTGGTGGACTTGGCGCTGCGCTGGCCGCAGGTGTGGTTGCTCAACGCGTACATGTGGTCCAAGGGCTGGGACCGCGCCGCGATTGAAAGCATGTCAGTCGAGCGGAGCCGGGCGCGGTTCGCCACACTCAGGCTCGATCCCGAGTTGCTGGTCATCAACTACCTTGGCGTGCCGCTTTCGGGACAGGTGGGCCGCTTCGCCAGCGACAAGTATCCGCTGCTGCGCGCGCTGGGGCCCAACGACGGCTTGACCCTGCTCGCCGATGCCATCGTGCCGGACACGCCGGTCATCGTCGCCTTCGGCAGCGATCACTTCTTCGCCGATGATCCGCGCATCAATGACAAGACGCTGGCGATGATGGCGTTGGTGGTGGACGCGCTGGAAGGCGTTGACAGGCCCCGCTGCGGCCATGCGAATATTCGCGTCCCGCCAACGGCTGCCGTGTACGCCCCTGTGCAATGAGGTGCCGCCATAACCCACAGTGTTGATTTCTTCGATCGTCAGTTCCGTTCAGGTGGCGACGATCAATTGAGCCTCAATCCGTTCGAGGAGGCAGTGTTGCCCTGGCTGCGCGGCGAGGTGCTGGATTTTGGTTGCGGGATGGGCAACCTCTCCTTCGCGGCGGCGCGGCAAGGCTGCACGGTGCTGGCGCTGGATGCCAGCAGTGCCGCCATCGAGCACGTTCGCCGACGCGCAGCGTCGGAACATGCGCCGGTGAGCGCGGTGCAGGCGGATCTCCGGGACTACGCCGTTGCGGGCCAATTCGATGCAGTCGTGTCGATCGGTCTTCTCGCGTTCTTCGACTGTCCGACCGCGTTTCGCGTGCTGGAAGAGTTGAAGGCGCATGTGCGCCCTGGCGGTGTCGTGGCAATCAACGTGCTGATCGAGGGGACGAGCTACCTCGACATGTTTGATGTATCGGGACATTGCCTGTTCAAGCCGGAGGAAATGCAGAACCGTTTCGCCGGTTGGCGGATTGAGCGCGCGGAGTTCAGCGACTTCGCGGCACCCCGTGAGACGCTGAAGCGCTTCGTGACAATCATTGCGCGGCGGCCGAATGAGGGCTGGCCGGCCCACTAAGCTGGCCGCGACAGTCTGGCGCCCGCGCTGGTGGCGATTATTCGCAGTGAGCCAACGCTAGCGCGCGTGCACCTTCTGTAGCTCCTCCGCCACCAGCTTCTTCAACGGCTCCCAGCCGAAGGTCTGCAGTGGCCGTCCATTGACGATGAACTCCGGGGTCTTCGAGATCAGCAACGCGCTGGCGTCGGCGAGGTCCTGCTTGACGATGGCGTGCGCCTCCGGGGAATTCATGTCGCGCTCGAGACGCGCCCAGTCCAGCGACAGGGAAGTCTTGCGGAGCTCGGCCATGGCGAGCTCGAGCTGCGGCCGGTGCTGGATGACCCAGGTGTCCTGCGTGGCCATGAGCGTGTCCAGAACCGGCCAGAACTGGCCCTGCCGGCGCGCGGCGTCCAGCAGCATGACGATGCGGTCCGCGCCGACATGGAACGGCGCGTAGCGGATGATCAGTGACACCTGGCCCGCACTGTCCGCGAGCAGGGACTTCACCAGGGGATAGAAGTCTCGGCACGTGCCGCAGGCCGGGTCCAGGAACTCGACAATGACCACCGGCGCGGCCGGACTGCCCAGGATCGGCGAGTGGTCGCGCACCAGTTTGTCGCGGGTCGGCATCGGATTGGCCGGCGCCTCGGGCTTCGCATGCATGACCAGCATGCTGAGAATGAACACGGCGAAGCCGATGATGAGGGCGGTGATGAGAAGGGCTTTTTTCATGCGTGGCGTGAGGGATGCATGGCGAACATTCGCGTGGTTGAACCGTGGCAGGCCCTGGTCAGGCCGGACGCAACAGCTTGCCCGGCTTTCGTGCCAGCCACACGGCGAGGCAGACGAGCAACGCCTGGCACAGGACGAAGACCGCGAAATAGGCCGTGCCGACATCCTGCTGCTGGGCGGCGGACAGGTTGCGCACGTAGTTGCTGAAACCGCCTGCCAGCACATAGATGAAGAAGTCCCAGGCGAAGTGGAAGCCCAGCACCAGCCACAGGTTGTGGGTGCGGAGATACAGCACGCCCAGGGTGAGGCCCACCAGTGTCGCGTTGAGGACGGAGAAGGTACCGAATACCCAGTGCTCCGCGCCGAACAGCACCGCTTGCAGCACCAGTGCCCGGCCCGGCGGCATGAGACTGAGCAGCCAGCGAAACAGCAAAGCACGGAAGAGGATTTCCTCCTTCGCCGCCACCGCCATGGCCACCGTGCGTGAGCGGAGCAGTTCCTCCATCGACATGGTGCTGCCGCGAATGGCGTCGATCAGGCTGCCGCTTGCAGTCGTGGTCAGGGACAGATACAGCGACACCCCGCCCACGATGATGATCAGGCCGGCCAGCGCCAGGCCCACGCCGACGAGCGCACCGGTCATGCTGAAGGGCCGGGCGTCGCTCGCCTCGCGTCCTTCCACGCTTTTCACGGCGGTGGTGTAGGTGAGCAGGAACCAGAACGCCACCAGCGGAAACAGGATGTCGCCGACCAGCGTCTTGCCGGTCTGCTGCACAAGAAAGGCGGTTGCGTAGTACCCCGCGAGCGGCAGCGCGAGACGCAGCGCCAGCCGGCCCGCAATGGCCGTGGGCAATGCCGGCAGGCGAGAGGTGGTGGGCACAACCGTGCCGTCGTTCATGGGCGCCACCACAACGCGAGCCGGTTGCGGCCGTTGATCAGCATTGCGCCGTCTGCGCGGAATACTCGGTCAGCGCCACCAGTCGCGTCGTCGCCTTTACCTTGTCCTTCGCCTTCCCGCCCATCTGCATCGAGAGTTTGAAGTCGTACTTCTGGAAGAACTCGTTGAATTTTTCGCCACCGAATGTCCCGAGCGCCCAGACCTCATCGGTCTTCGGGTCGTGCTCCAGCAGGATCGCGGCCAGTGGCTGTGGCGCGGGACCGCTCAACACCTTGGCGCCGGCGTACGGGTCGTACACGCTGGCGTCGGCGCAGCAGGAAATGACGTTGGCCTGCTTGCTGGCCTTGCCGGCCTGCGCCTTGAAGCTGATGAAGCTCACCTGGTCGGTGGGATAGGCAAGCTTGTGCGCGCAGATGGCGGAGTAGGCGACGAGCGTTTTCTTCGGCCCCACGCCGCCGGGCCAGTCATAGTCCTTGCCGCCTTCGGTTTTCAACGCGACCTTGCTCTGCACCGGCTTGTCGAGATTCAGCAGGAAGCAGGGCGTGGATTCGAAGGGATAGTTGAAGACGTAGTTGTGGTTGGACTTGAGCGCCCTCAGCTTGATGGGCACGCCGTCCTTGTCCACCAGCTTCACCTTGTTGTAGCGCTGTGACGACGGATTCACCGGCGGGTTGTCGGCAAACGCGGTCGCGGCAATGGGGGTCGCGCACGCGGCGGCGGAGGCACTGCACAGCTTCATGAACTCACGGCGTTGCATTCACGATCTCCTTCGCGAATATTCGCATGGGATGACAGGGTGGGACAGCTTGGGGCCAATCATTGCAGGGCGAGAACGAGACAGGTGGTCGTGCCATGCGCGATCAGTCGGCCTTCGCTGTCGGTCAGCCGGCCTTCGGACAGCGCGATGGTGCGGCCGACGTTGATGATGCGGCCCTCGGCGCATACTTCACCGGTGGCCGCCGTCATGGGACGCACATAGTTGATCTTGAGTTCCAGCGTGGTGAATCCCTGCCCGGTCGGCAACCTGGACAGGATGGCGCACGCCATCGCCGTGTCAAGCAGTGTGGCATGCACGCCGCCATGCACGGTCTGGATCAGGTTGTAGTGGCCGGTGTGCGGGGTCAGCGCGACCACGGCGCGGCCGGACTCGACTTCGACAAAACGGAAGCCCAGCGTGGCGGCGATGGGCGGTTCGGGATAGGTGCCGTTCACCACGTTCTGCAGGAATGCCAGACCGCCCAGTTGCTTCAGTTGTTCCAGCGGGCCGATGTCGGCCCAGCGCGCTGCGGCGTCTGTCATGTGGAAGCGGGGGAAAGATGACCGGCCACCACTTTACCGGACTCGGAAAGGTCGTAGCCGACCGGCTCGCCGGCGATGTAGCGCGTGTCCTCGCTGGTGAGGCCGACGAGCAGCTGCTGCAGCAGCGGGCGGAAGAACACCACCCGCGGCACCACGAGGTCGAGGCATTCCCAGCCGAGCGGCAGGAAGCCCAGGTTGAATTCATGCGCCGCCGCCTCGCAGCCGGGCGCGCAATCGGCCATGCCGCGCGCGAGGGCGGAGGCGGCGAGACGCTCGGTGGGCATCTCGGCCACGATGTCCAAGTTGATCATTGAGAGCCCGGCGAGGCGGATCTGAGATAGGAAGAAATGATGCGAGCCCGAGCCTTCCTGGCGCGCGATCCAGCGCAATCCCGGCGCCACCAGTTGCGCGAGGTTGCGCGGCGTGGCCAATGTTTTCCTGAGCAGAATGCCCTGAGAACGCCGCGCCAGGCGCACCAGCGCCCATTGTTCCGACCCGCGAATATTCGCAAGCAGCTTCTGGTGATTGTGCTCCGCCATCTCGGCCGGGCCCCAGTGGATGACGCAGGCATGCGCCCGGTGGGCAGACAGGAGATCAAGTCCGGCCCGCGTGCCTACTGGCGAATACGACACTGTGGCGTCACTGCCCACGCCCTGGGCCAGCGCATTGACCGTGGCGGACACCAGCGGATCGTCGCTGCCGGTGATGAGCAGGCGGTCATCCGCCGCCGCCATCTGCGTGGTCTCCAGCAACCATGCGTCCACCAGCGCCTTGGGGAACAGCCACTTGCCACTGGCCTTGGTGCCGGGCAGCTTGCCTTCCTGCAGCAGGGCGTAGATCTTCTTTTCGTTGAGATGCAGGTAGGCCGCGACTTCCTTGACCGTCAGGTAAGGATGTTGCGTGCCTTCACCCGCATTCTCGGCGGTCACACCACGCCTTCCAGCACCTGCACATCCACAATCGTGTTGGCTTCCACGTTGCCCACGTGATCGCCCAGCACGATGAAGCAGTTGGCGTCAGACATCGACTTGAGAATGCCCGAGCCCTGTTCGCCGGTGACGCGCACGGTCCAGGCGCCATCCGCGCCTTGCGACAGGATGCCGCGCTGGAACTCGGTGCGGCCGGGCGCCTTCTTGATGGGCGAGGTGCACACGGCCTTCAGCATCGGTTGCGGCGGCACTGGCGTCACGCCCTGCAGCGTCAGCAGCGCATCGCGCACGAACTGGTAGAACGTCACCATCACCGACACCGGGTTGCCGGGCAGCCCGAAGAAGTGCGCGCCGGCGATCTTGCCGTACGCCAGCGGACGGCCGGGCTTCATCGCGATTTTCCAGAAGACGACTTCGCCCAGTTTGTCCATCAGCTGCTTCACGAAATCGGCCTCACCCACGGACACGCCGCCGGAGGTGATGACCACATCCGCATTGGCGGCCGCATCGCGGAAGGCTTTCTCCAGCAGCGTCGGGTCATCCCGGATGACGCCCATGTCCAGCACCTCGCATCCCAGCTTCTCCAGCATGCCGAAGAGCGTGTAGCGATTGGAGTCGTAGATCTGGCCTTCGCCCAGCGGCTTGCCGATGGACACCAGCTCGTCGCCCGTGGAAAAGAACGCGACGCGGAGCTTGCGGTAGCAGGTGACATCGCCCACGCCCAGTGATGCGAGCAATCCCAGCTCGGCAGGCCGGACGAGGCGACCCCGGGCCAGCGCGATGGCGCCTTGCTTCAGGTCTTCTCCTGCGTAGCGCACGTTCTGCCCTTTCTTCTGCCCGGCAGCGAACGTGATCTGTTTGCCCGCAGCCCTGGCCCGCTCCTGCATGACAACGGTGTCCGTGCCGGCCGGCACCACGCCGCCGGTGAAGATTCGCACGCATTCGCCCGGCTTGATCTCGCCCCTGAACGGCACGCCGGCGAAACTGGCGCCCACCTCGGTCAGCGTGCTCTCCGCATCGCCAGCCAGATCGGCAAAGCGCACCGCCCAGCCATCCATGGCCGAGTTGATGTGGGCCGGAACATCGACGGGCGAGATCACATCCTCGGCCAGCACGCGGCCCAGCGCCGTGCGGATCGGCAGGCGCACCACACCGCTCACGGGAGAGAGGAATTCCTGGATGAAGGCGCGCGCCTTCACAACTGGCATTGAGTTGGGGTCGTAGTCGTCGGCGCAGGAGGCTTGGGTGATGGTGCGGGTGGTCATGGCAGGTGAGGAGGGAGGCGAGAGGGCGTAAGGAGGAAAGCGGACAAAAGTCATTCTAGCGGAGGCGTCGTTGCCTTATACTGCGCGCTCATTTTCCGCCCACGCCCGAGATCCCGACACCGCCATGAAATTTCGCTTCCCCATCGTCATCATCGACGAAGACTATCGCTCGGAAAACACTTCCGGTCTGGGCATCCGTGCGCTCGCGGATGCAATCGAGAAGGAAGGCATGGAAGTGCTGGGCGTCACCAGCTATGGCGACCTGTCCCAGTTCGCGCAACAGCAGAGCCGGGCATCGGCCTTCATCCTGTCCATTGATGACGAGGAACTCGGGATTTCCGAGGGCGATGACCAGGCGATCCTGAACCTGCGCAAGTTCATCGAGGAAATCCGCTTCAAGAACGCGGATATCCCCATCTATCTTTACGGCGAGACCAAGACTTCGCGCCATATTCCCAACGACATCCTGCGCGAGCTGCACGGCTTCATCCACATGTTCGAGGACACGCCGGAGTTCGTCGCGCGCCACATCATCCGCGAGGCCAAGTCCTATCTCGATGGATTGGCGCCGCCGTTCTTCCGCGCGCTGGTGCATTACGCCCAGGACGGCTCGTACTCCTGGCACTGCCCCGGTCACTCCGGCGGCGTGGCGTTTCTGAAGTCGCCCATCGGCCAGATGTTCCACCAGTTCTTTGGCGAGAACATGCTGCGCGCCGACGTGTGCAACGCGGTGGAGGAGTTGGGCCAGCTACTGGACCACACCGGGCCGGTGGCGGCATCCGAGCGCAATGCGGCTCGCATCTTCAATGCCGACCATTGCTTCTTCGTCACCAACGGCACGTCGACCTCGAACAAGATGGTGTGGCACGCCAACGTGGCGCCCGGCGACATCGTGGTGGTGGACCGCAACTGTCACAAGTCCATCCTGCACGCGATCATCATGACCGGCGCCAACCCGGTGTTCCTGATGCCCACGCGCAACCACTTGGGCATCATCGGGCCGATTCCGAAGGAGGAGTTCGAGCCTGCGAATATTCGCAAGAAGATCGAGGCCAATCCCTTCATCAAGGACAAGAAGGCGAAGCCGCGCATCCTGACACTCACCCAGTCCACCTATGACGGCGTGCTCTACAACGTGGAGACGCTGAAGGGCATGCTGGACGGCGAGATCGACAACCTGCATTTCGACGAGGCCTGGCTGCCTCACGCAACCTTTCATGAGTTCTATGAAGAGATGCACGCCATCGGCAAGAACCGTCCGCGGCCGAAGGAAACGATGCTCTACGCCACGCACTCCACGCACAAGCTGCTCGCCGGCATCTCGCAGGCGTCGCAGATCATCGTGCGCGAATCGCAGACGCGCAAGCTCGACAAGCACATTTTCAACGAGGCGTACCTCATGCACACCTCGACCAGCCCGCAGTACGCCATCATCGCGTCCTGCGACGTGGCGGCGGCGATGATGGAGCCGCCGGGCGGCACCGCGCTGGTGGAGGAATCGATTCTGGAGGCGCTGGATTTCCGCCGTGCCATGCGCAAAGTGGATGAGGAATTCGGCAAGGACTGGTGGTTCAAGGTCTGGGGCCCGGACAAGCTGGCCGAGGACGGCATCGGCTCGCAGGACGACTGGAAGCTGAAGGCCAACGAGAAGTGGCACGGCTTCGGCAATCTGGCGCCAGGCTTCAACATGCTGGACCCGATCAAGTCCACCATCGTCACGCCCGGCCTGGATGTCTCCGGCAAGTTCGCCAAGACCGGCATTCCCGCCTCCATTGTCACCAAATTCCTCGCCGAGCACGGTGTGATCGTGGAGAAGACCGGCCTCTACTCGTTCTTCATCATGTTCACCATCGGCATCACCAAGGGCCGCTGGAACACGCTGCTCACGGCGTTGCAGCAGTTCAAGGATGACTACGACAAGAATCAGAAGATGTGGAAGATCCTGCCCGAGTTCGTGGCCACCCAGCCGCAGTACGAGCGGGTCGGCCTGCGCGATCTCTGCCAGGAAATCCACGACATGTACAAGGCCAGCGACGTGGCCCGCCTCACCACGGAAATGTATCTGTCCAACATGGAGCCGATGATGAGCCCGGCCGATGCCTTTGCTCGCATGGCGCATCGCGACATGGACCGCGTGCCGCTGGATCAGTTGGAGGGCCGTGCGACGGCAGTCTTGCTGACGCCGTATCCGCCGGGCATTCCGCTGCTCATTCCCGGCGAGCGGTTCAACAAGACCATCGTCCAGTACCTCAAATTCGCGCGTGACTTCAATGCCAAGTTCCCGGGCTTCGAGACCGACATCCATGGCCTGGTCGAGGAGACGGTGGATGGTCGTGTGGAGTATTTCGTCGATTGCCTGAAGGCGTGACCCGCCCGGTGACCGGCCACGCATCGCAGCGACTGACTTCGGCATGACGAGCGAGTCCACGCCTGATCGCGCGCTCGTCGTCGATGATGATGAGACGACGCGAGACTTCTGCAGTTTTGTCCTGACGCGCGCGGGCTTTTCGGTCGAGTCGGCGCGCGACGGCCTCACGGCCTTGCGCCTGTTGCAGGCGGGCGGCTTCGCGGTTGCCGTGTGCGACATCCGCATGCCCATGCTGGATGGGCTCTCGGTGGTGCGCAACATGCAGAAGCACGACCTGCGTTGCCCCATCATCCTCATCACCGCCAACGAAGACCCGGCCACCCGCCGTCAGGCCGAGGCGCTGGGCGCCCAGTTCCTGCAGAAGCCAATCACTGAAGCGGCGCTGCGCCATGCGGTGAGTCGTGCGCTCCCCGGGCGCCTATCGCCGGGCGGATTGCCGGGCTGATTGCAAGCTGCTTGCAAGCTGCCGCCACTTGCGAATATTCGCGAGGGACAACTGGGCGACTGCAAGTCGGGCGCGTACACGGGGCCGCAATCGATTTTCGGCATAATCGACCCACGATGACGAGCGAGGCGGCGCATTTCGACGGCGCCCGCAACCTGGGAGACCGGCATGGCTGAAGACAAGGGCAACATCTACGCGCCAACCGAAGTGCGGGTGGATGACGTGCGAGCGGAAGGCGACATGGAGCTGGCGTCGCGGCTGTCGCGGCTGGGTGCTGCGATTGTCGACACGATCATCCTCGGCGTGCCGTTCTATGTCGTCTTCTTCGTCGTGCTGAGCGACCCCTTCGGTCTGGCCGAGCAGGCGTCGCAAAGCGTCCTGTCCGAATTCCTGCTTACGCTGGGGCTCTTCCTTGGCGCGTTCGTCATCTATGCGGTCATCAACTGGGTGCCGCTTGAGGCCAATGGTCAGAGCTGGGGCAAGAAGCTGCTCAACATTCGCATCGTCCGCTCGGACGGCTCGCCGGTGGGGGCGAAACGGGCGTTGTTTGTCCGCTATCTGCCCATCCAGTCCGTCTCCATGGTGCCGTTCATTGGCAACATCATCGGCCTCGTCAATGCGCTCATGATCTTCCGCGAGTCGCGCAAGTGCCTGCATGACGACATTGCCGATACCGTGGTGGTCAAGGCCTGAGCGTCCATCCAGCCCTTCACGCCAAGCGAAGCCTGCCACCTTGTCCTCCCGTCCGTTGCTGGATACCCGCCTCGGCGTTGAAACACCCGAGGGCGTGCTGCTGGAATTGCGGCCGGCCGGCATCGTGCCGCGCTTTGGCGCCTTCGTCATCGATTTCATCTTCCGCGTCGTGATGTACATGATGCTCGCCATGGCACTGGGCTACGCCGGCGAGTTCGGCACGGGCATCTTCCTCATCGGGCTCTTCCTCATCGAATGGTTCTACCCGGTCGTCTTCGAGGTCTGGCGTCGCGGCGCGACCCCCGGCAAGCGGGTGATGGGCATTGCCGTGGTCGAGGACAACGGGCTGCCGGTGACCTTTGCGTCGTCAGTCGTGCGCAACCTGCTGCGCTTTGTTGATTTCCTGCCCTTCCTTTACGGCGTCGCCATCGTGTCCATGCTGCTCACCCGCGACTTCAAGCGGCTGGGCGATCTTGCGGCGGGGACGCGTGTGGTCTATGTCGATCCCCCCGCGCGTCGCCGCGTGCTGCCCGAGGTGATGCCGCTGGCGCCGGCGCGCATTCCACGGCCCGAGGTGCAGCAGGCCGTGATCGAGCTGGCCGAGCGCTCGACGCGGCTCACGCCCGAACGCTTGCGCGAGCTGTGCGAGTTGGCCGGCCGCGCCATCGGGCTTTCGGGACACGATGTCTCGGAATCGCGAATATTCGCGATGGCCGCATGGCTGCTCGGCCGGCGGTCTCCGCCGCCCCCGGCGGCGCCGCGACCCCCCCAGTCGTCGCCGCAACCGCAGACTGAGGCGCGGCCATGACGCCCGTCGAGTTCGAACGCCGCTACGCGCCCACCTGGGACCGGCTGGAAGCGCTCCTGGGCGGGCTGGACAACCAGAAGGCGCGCGCGTCGGCTGCACAGTGGACGGCCGAAGCCATTCCGCCGCTCTACCGCGAGGCCTGTCATCACCTCGCGCTGGCGCGCGATCGCGGCTATCCCGCCTATCTGGTGACCCGCCTGAACGGGCTGGTGCAGCGCACCCATCAGGTGCTCTACCGGCCGCGCACGCGGTTCTGGACGCTGGCGTGGCGCTACTTCTCGCTCGATCTGCCCGCGCTGCTGCGCGCCAACAGCGGCTTCATGCTCGTTGCCGCCGCCGCGTTCGCGCTGCCGCTGGTCATCATGGGGCTGCTGGTGTTTTTGCAGGCTGAGCTGATCTATTCGCTCATGCCGCCCGGCGCAGTGGCCGAGATGGAGCGCATGTACAACCCGGCCGGCGAGATCATCGGCCGCCAGCGTCCGGGTGACTCCGACTTCCTCATGTTCGGCTTCTACATCCGCAACAACATCGGCGTGAGCTTCCAGTGCTTCGCGAGCGGCCTTCTCCTCGGTGTGGGCAGCCTGTTCTATCTCGTCCTCAATGGACTGCAGATCGGCGGCGTGTCCGGCTATCTCACCCACCTGGGCTATGGCGAGACGTTCTGGAGCTTCGTCTGCGGCCACGGCAGCTTCGAACTCACCGCCATTGTCATTTCCGGCGGCTGCGGGCTGAAGATGGGCTTCGCGTTGCTCGCGCCCGGGCCGCTCACCCGGCGTGCCGCGCTGGTCGCGGCGGCGCGCGAGGCGGCGCGGATCATGTATGGCGTCGTGGTCATGCTGGTCATCGCCGCATTCATCGAAGCGTTCTGGTCCTCCAGCCGCTGGATTCCCAATGAGGTGAAGTACGGCATGGCGGCGTTGCTGTGGACGCTGGTGCTGTACTACTGCATTTTCCAGGGCAGGCCGCGCGGCGCGGCGGCGGTGCGGGCATGAATCTCGAAGCCCTCAACCTGAAGCTCCGACCGCGCGGGGCGAGCGAGGCGATGGATCTCGGCGTGCGCCTCCTGCAGCGCAACGCCGGCACGGTGTACACCGTGTGGGCGGCCACGGTGCTGCCGCTGATGCTGGCCTGCCTCGCGCTCGCGCCGGTGGCCACCTGGCTGCCGACGCTTCTCATCTGGTGGCTGAAGCCGCTGTATGACCGCATCGTCCTCTTCGTGCTTTCCCGCGCCGTGTTCGGCGTGCAGGTAGGATTGCGGGAGCTGGACTGGCGACAGATTATCGGCAGCGGCCTCCTGTGGTCGCTCACGCTCGGGCGCTTCGACTTCGCGCGCAGTTTCAACCTGCCCGTGTATCTGCTGGAAGGGCTGAAGGGCAAGCGGCGCCGCGAACGCTTCAAGGTCCTGCAGAAGCACACCCGTGGCAATGCGGTGCTGAAGACCGTGACCTTCATCCATGCCGAGCAGGCGCTCACGCTGTCCTGCATCGTGCTGGCCTATCTCTTCATGCCCCGGTACCTCGATCTGCCGTTCTTCACCTGGATGACCGGCAACGATGCGCCGATCTGGTTCACGCTCATGACCCAGGTTTGCTACATCGTGGTCATCACGCTGCTGGAGCCGATCTACGTGGCGTCCGGATTCACCCTGTATCTCAACCGCCGGGTGGAACTCGAAGCCTGGGATATCGAACTCGATCTCAGGCGCAACCTGGCCGAGATCGCCGAGACGGATCTGCCTGCGCCGCGAGCGCGCGTGGCTGTCGCGGGAGGCGTGCATTGATGCGGGCAATGGTGCGTGCACTCCTCATCAGCCTTGCGCTGTGCGTCACATGGGCTGCGCCGGCCGCTTTCGCGGAATCGGCTGCCCGGCCGGAAACCGCGACCTGTCCCGCGCCCGCACCTGAGCGCGACGCGGCAGATGACACTGGAAACACGCGCGAGCAGCAGGGCGAGCCTGACGACCCGCGCACGCTGACGGTCGAGCAGTCGGCCGTGCGCGACACCATGAAGCGCATTCTCGCCGGGCCGGACTTCAGCCCGGAGGAAGTGCGCAAGGTACCGCGCTTCAAGCAGACGGAGCGAAAGCCCGAGCAAATGCCGTCTTGGATGAAGGCGCTGGAGAATTTCTTCAAAAGCATGGCCGAGATCGCACGCGTGGTCGTGTGGATTCTGGCCGCGCTGGGTGTGGTGGCGCTGGTGATCGGCCTGCACTACTGGTGGCGCATGTCGGGCGCGCGCCTGGGCTCGGGCAAGGTGGCGCTGCCCACGCAGGTCGCGGGCCTCGACATCCGGCCCGAGTCGCTGCCGGATGACATCGGTGCGGCTGCACGCGAGGCCTGGCGACGTGGCGACCCGGTTCAGGCGCTGTCGTTGCTGTATCGCGGCGCGCTGTCGGCGCTGGTGCTGCGTGCCGGCGTGGCGATCCGCTCGTCGTTCACCGAGCAGGAATGCCTGCGCGCCACGCGGAAGAGCGTGGGCGGCGAGGTTGCGGACTATTTCGCCCGCCTCACCCAGGCCTGGGAGCTTACCGTCTACGCTCGGCGGCTGCCGGGCGATGACACCGCGCTGGCGCTTTGCGACGAATTCAACCGCCACTTCGCCCGGCCCGCACCGGTCGCGCCGGTACCGGGTGTCGTGCAGCCGAGGCCTGCGACATGACCGCGCGCCGCCTGCTGCTCATCGCCATCGGCCTGGGCCTGATTGCCCTCACGTGGTGGGTGATCGAGAACATGACCTGGGAAGAAGTCCGCGTGCCCAGCCAGCCCAAGGGGGAGGCGGTGCTGAATCCGCTCTTCGCCGCACAGCGGCTGCTGACAGAGCTGGGTGCGGACGCGAAATCCTCGCCGAGTTTCCGCGAGCCGCCGACGGGCGATCTCGCACGCACCGCGCTCATCCTGCCGACGCAGCGGCGCACGCTCTCGCCGGTGCAGCATGACGCGCTGGAAGCCTGGGTGCGAAGCGGCGGGCACCTCATTGCCGTGGCGCACACCTTGAACGAGCCCGGTGAACGCGCCGATCCGCTGATGGAAACCCTCGGCGTCAAGCGGATTCAACTCAAGCCGAGGCGGTCGCGCAAGCCGGCGTCACCACAGACCGCGCCAGCGGCAGCGCCAGACCCGGCGCCTGCCGATCCCGCCAGCCCGGCGGGTGACACGCAGGCGAAGAAGAGCGACGGCGATGTCATCGACCGGATCGAGGAAGCGCCCGAGGATGCGGCGGATATGTTGCCGGATGATGTGCCCGGCCCGATGCCGGCCTGGCTGCCCAAATCCAACGTGCCCTGTCCCGAGCAGCGCGATGTCGCCGGGTCCGAGCCGGTGCGCTTTCCGGCGCAGGCATTGCGCATCTGCTTTTCCGGCTTCTACCACCTGACGTCGCACGATCCGCCGCTCTGGAGCGTGAAGGGCCGCCGGGGCACGCAGGCGATTGCATTGCCGCTGGGGCAGGGCCGGGTCACGGTGCTGACCGAGTGGCGTTTTCTGCGCAATGACGAAATCGGGCGCAATGATCATGCGGACTTTCTGGTCGCCCTCCTCGGGCCGGACCTGAAAGGCATGAGCGTATGGCTGGTGCCCAGCGAAGACGTGCCCGGCCTTCACAAACTTGTCTGGCAGCACGGCGCTGCCGTGGTGGCGACGCTGGCTGTTCTGCTCCTGGTTGTCCTCTGGCGTGCCGGCACGCGTCTGGGCCCGGTGGCGGCGCGCGTCGACCCCGTTCGCCGCAGCCTGCTGGAACATGTGCGGGCCATGGGCGAGTTCATCTGGCGCGAACAGGATGCAGGCGCGCTATGGAAAAGTGCCGTCGCACGCACCCGCAAGCAGATGGCGCGCGTGTTGCCACCGACCAAGAATCCCGACGTGATGATCCAGGCACTGGCGAAGAAGAGCGCCTTGCCGGAAGCGCTCATCCGCGAGTCCCTGTTCCCGCAACCCCATCCCGACCCGGACCGCTTTGCCCGGGCCATTGCTACGTTGGAAAAACTGAGGAAATCACTGTGACCGACCTGCCCAACCCCACAGAGTCCAGCCCTGCCCACATCAGCAACGAGAAGATCGCCCAGGCCGCCGACGTCCTGCAGCGGCTGAAGGTTGAGATCGGCAAGGCCGTCGTCGGCCAGGAGAGTGTGGTTGAGCAGGTGCTCATCGCGCTCACCGCCTCGGGCCACGTGCTGCTCGAAGGCGTGCCGGGGCTCGGCAAGACGCTGCTGGTGCGTGCACTCTCGCGCACCTTCAGCGGCAGTTTCGCCCGCGTGCAGTTCACGCCCGATCTCATGCCGTCTGACGTGACCGGCCACACCATGTTCGACAGCGGCAAGAACGAGTTCCAGATCCGCAAGGGGCCGGTGTTCGCCAACCTGCTGCTGGCCGACGAGATCAACCGCGCGCCGGCCAAGACGCAATCCGCGCTGCTGGAAGTGATGCAGGAATACCAGGTCACGATCGAGGGCACTGCGCTGCCGCTGCCCTTGCCGTTCATGGTGCTCGCAACGCAAAACCCCATCGAGCTCGAAGGCACCTATCCGCTGCCCGAGGCGCAACTGGATCGCTTCCTGCTGAAGGTGCTGGTCGACTATCCCGCCGCGGACGAGGAGAAGGCCCTGGTCACGCGCATCACGTCGGGGCACATCGGCGATTCGCTGCAGGTCGAAGAGGTGGCGCCGGTGGTGAAGCCGGAAACGGTGCAGGCGCTGCAGCGCATTGCGGCCATGTTGGCCGTGGATGAACGGATCTACGACTATGCCGTGCGCATTGTGCGGGCCACGCGCACCTGGCCGGGTGTCGCCATCGGCGCGGGGCCGCGCGGCACTATCGGCATGATCCGTGCCGCCCGCGCCAATGCACTCCTGAATGGGCGCGATTTCGTCACGCCCGACGACATCAAGTCCGTGGCCCTGCCGGTGCTGCGGCATCGCATTGCGCTGGCGCCGGATGTGCAGCTGGAAGGTCAGACGCAGGACGGCATGCTGGGCCTGATTGTGGATTCCATCGAGGCGCCGCGGACCTGACGCATCGTTTGCAAATGAGCGCCATGCATTCTTCCGCCGCTGCCACCGCCATCGCTGCCACCGCGCCGCGCCGCCTGCCCCTGTCGCCGGGCAGGCGCCTGGTCCACGCGTTGTCCGTGCTGGCGGCACTCGCGCTGGTCGCCGCGGTCGGCGCAAAGCTCATGCCTTCGGTTCAACTGATCTGGCTGGGGCTGGCGGGATTGCTGGGTGTGGTCGTGCTCACCGATGGCTGGATCGCGCTCCGCACCGCGCCCGCAGACGTGCTCACCGCGCGCCGGGTGTTGCCGCATGCGCTGGCGCTGGGCGTGGCCAAGAAGCTTGCCATCAAGGTCGCCAACAGCGGCCCGCGTGAATTGGCGATGACGGTGCATGATCACGCGCCAGCGCTGCTCAATGTGAAGGCCCTGCCTGCGAATATTCGCATTCCCGCGAACAGCGAAACCACGCTCTGGTACGAGGTGACGCCGGTGGAGCGCGGTCCCGCGCAGTTTGGCCGTGTCGAGGTGCTGGTGGATTCGCCCTGGGGGTTCTGGCGCCGCCGCCGCTGGCTGGCCGCGCCGACGACCATCCGCGTCTACCCCAACTTTGCCGCCGTGGCGCGTTTCGCGTTGCTGGCCACCGATCATCGCCTGTCGCGTCTGGGCGTGAAGCTGAAGCGGCGGCGCGGCGAGGGCATGGAGTTTCATCAGCTGCGCGAGTATCGCCAGGGCGACAGCCTGCGCCAGATCGACTGGAAGGCCACCACCCGGCAGCGCAAGCTGATTTCCCGCGACTATCAGGACGAGCGCGATCAGCGGCTGATGTTCCTGCTGGATTCCTCGCGGCGCATGCGCGCGCAGGATGGCGAATATTCGCACTTCGACCAGGCGCTGAATTCGCTGATGCTGCTGGCCCACGTGGCGTTGAAGCAGGGTGACTCCGTGGGCGCGCTGTCGTTCGGCCAGCCGGCTGGCGGAGATCGCTTCTTCTCGCCGGAGAAGGGCGGGGCCGCGCTGAACCAGCTCACCAATGCGTTGTACGATCTGCAGCCGCAGCCGCGCACCGGCGACTATCTGGAGGCGGCCAAGGCGTTGATGGCGCGGGTGCCGAAGCGATCCATGGTGGTCATCCTCACCAATTTGCGCGACGAGGACGAGGATGAACTGCAGCTCGCCATCCGTGTGCTGGCAGCCAAGCATCTGGTGGTGCTGGCGAGTCTGCGCGAGGCGGCGCTGGATGCGGTGCTGGAACGCGAGGTCAAGACGTTCGACGACGCGCTGGACGTCGCGTCGGCGCAGCATTATCTCGATGCGCGGGAGCGTACCTTCGCCAAGCTGGTGAAGAAGGAAACCTTCGCGCTGGATGTGCCGCCGGCGATGCTGCCCATCGCCTTGGTGAACCAGTATCTTGAGATCAAGCGCAGCGGCAGGCTGTAAATATCGGCATTAAGCGTCAACCCATAAGGAGCAGGCATGCAGGATTTCTGGCCGTCCAGCGGCTTTCACGATCTCGAGCGACGCGCGGCAGATGGCTGGCTCACGGTCACGCCGCGCTGGATCGCGCGGCTGCTGGCTCGGCCCGAGCTTGCGCCGATAGCCGAGTCCTGCGCGGCAGAGCGCGCGCTGCATGCGGCGCTGGTGGCCGACCCGCTGCGGGCCGTGAACGATACCGAGCTTGCGAATATTCGCGATCAGGATGCGCGAGAGAACTACGGCCACTTCCTCGCTTTCCGCGATGGGCTGGTCGCAGCCGGCACGCTGGAGGCCTGGTATCTCGCGACGTTCCGTGCCGGCCGCATCGACCTGCCGCCGCTTTTCGTTGATCTCGTGTGCCAGGCCATCCTGCGCGGCGTGCTGAACGGCTGCGAGGACGTGTACCGGGTGCGCGCGGCGGAGATGTTCTATCGCCGGCAGCGCGTATCGGTGGAGTCGGGGCAGGTGCTGGCCGGCGATGCGGAGTCAATTGAATACTTTGCCGAGACCGGCGGCTTCGGCAATCTGGGGCGGCTCCTGTCCCAGCAGAACACGCCCATGCGCACGTTCCAGCTCGATGTGCTGAGCCACGAGACGGCGCAGCTCTACTGGCTGGCCGACGAACGCTACAAGTACGTGCTCGATCTCACCCAGGGCCGCGATGGCCTGTTTGCGCTGGCGGCTGTGCTCGAACAGTGGGTGCGGCATTTCACCGGCATCGCGGTGCGCATCACGCCGCAGCAGCAGGTGGCCGACGAAGCGTGGCGCTGGCATGTCGGGCTCGATGTCACCGCAACCGCGCTGCTGAACGACCTTTACGAGGGCCGCGAAGTGGATCCGGAGCGGCTCGAACGGCTCATCAGCCTGTTCCGTCTGGAATTCGAGAATCCCGCCGACATGCGCGCCGACCTGCGCGCCAGCGGGCAGGGGCGGCCGGTGTATCTCGGTCTCGCCATGACGGCGGAACACGTGCTCAAGCTGAAGCCGCAGAACCTGCTCATCAATCTGCCGTTGGCCGCCCGAAGCTGATGGCCCGGCGAGTGTCACAGACAGCGCGGCATGCCTTGCTACAATGCGCTTCATTCAAGCAATGCCCGATTGTCGTTCAACATCCAGCAGGTGACGTGCCGTGACCAAATTCGATCCCAGCAAAACCGAAACCCTGATGCTCACCAGCGAAATCGAGCTGCTCATGGCCGACCGCCAGAAGCTGCTCAAGCTCGCCGGCGCCGCCGCCAAGTTTGTCGAGAAGGTGAACATCGAGAAGCTGCCCATGTCGGTCGTGCCGCTCGCCGAGGCCATCGCCAGCAGCGTGAACGATCTGTCCGAGGAAACGCTGCGCGAGGCGCTGCTTTCGCTCAAGCAGAAGTAGACCACCAGGCAGAAGTAGGCCAGTCAGTACAACAAGCGCGGACGACGAGCCGCGCCATCGAGGAGAACAGCATGGACCAGGAAGTTTTCAACATGAGCGTGCGCAAGTTCCTGAAATCGGTCGGCGTGCAGTCGCAGCGCGAGATCGAACAGGCGGTCGCCAAAGCCGTCGCCGACGGCAAGCTCGGCCCCAACGCCAGCGTCCCGGCCAAGATGACGCTGACGCTCGAAGGTCTCGGCACTTTCACCATCGACGGCAAGATCGACCTCGGCTGATTCCGCAGGTTGCTTCAGCTTGCTGTTCCCTGATCTGCCCAACATGCCGCGTCGCGGCGGCACGCTTGCGCCGGCCATCGGCAAGGCGCTGCTGCGCCTGTTCGGCTGGCGCCTGACCGGTCAGCCGCCGAATATTCGCAAGATCATGGTGGCCGTGGCGCCGCATACATCCAACTGGGATTTCGTGTTGGGCGTGTTGGTGATGTGGGCGATGGATCTCCGGCTCAACTTCTTCGGCAAGCACACGCTGTTCAAGGGCGTGTTCGGCAAGTGGATGCGCTCCATCGGCGGCATCCCGGTTGATCGCGGCTCCGCTCACGGCCTCGTAGGCGAGGCGGTGAATGCATTCAAGGAACGCGAGACCCTCTGGTTCGCCATCGCGCCCGAAGGCACGCGGAAAAAAGTCGAGCACTTCAAGTCCGGCTTCATGCACATCGCGACCCAGGCCAATGTGCCGGTCCTGCTTGTGTCCTTCGATCTGGTGGATCGCGTGGTTCACTTTGGCGACGTGCTGCAGCCGTCCGGCGATGTCGCTGCAGACGTGACGAAGATCGAGGCCTACTTCAAACCGCTTACTGAAAAAGTGGATGCAGTAAGAGTCCGCGGCAAGAAGTAGTCTTTCCCCGAGGGCAGGCAACGGCTGCTCACGCTAAAGTGACACCTGCGCGAGCAGGGTCAATATGAAGCCCTGCCGCTACACGACCACACAGGAGGCAGGCATGCGAAGTCTTTCGCGCAGCCACCTGCGCCCGGGGACTTCTCATGCATCGTCCCGTCCGGCGCAGCGGCTGCTTTCTTTTGTCATCACTGGCGCGTTGTTGCTCCAGCCGCTGACCCCCGCATTTGCACAGACCGGCACCACGCGCGTTGAAGGTTTGCGCGACAACACCGTGCGCCATCACGCCATCACCGGCGCGAAGCTGGTGGTGGCCCCCGGAAAGGTCATCGAAAACGGCGTGCTGGTGATGAAGGACGGCCGCATTGTCGCGGCCGGCGCCAACGTCGCCGTACCGGCCAGTGCGCGGGTGTGGATCCTCCCGGGTCGGGTCGTCTATCCAGGGTTCATTGATCTCGCGAGCAGTGTCGGCGTGCCTGCTGCCGCCCGTGCACGGCCAGCGCAGCCTGCCTTCCAGTTTGGCGGTGGCCAGGCGCAGGCCGGCGTGGTCCCCGTGGACCTGCGCGCCCCGGGTCCGCGCGCGCTCTCGTCCGACAATCGCTCCGTGCGTGCCGACTTCGATGTCGCGACCCAGCTGGAACTGAAGGCGGACGAGCTGAAGGCCGCGCGGGATCTGGGCTTCACCACCGTGCTGGCATCACCGATGTCCGGCACCTGGCGCGGGCAAAGCGCGCTCATCAACACGGCGGACAAGCCGGACGCCAAGACGCTCACGCTGATGCCGCGCGCCGCGCAACATGCCGCCATCGAATACGAGCGCGGCTTCGGCGCGGGTGTGCAGTATCCCAACTCGGCCATGGGTGCCATCGCACTCATCCGTCAGACGCTGTACGACGCGCGCTGGCAGCGCAATGGTGCGACGTTCGGAGCGACGTTGAATGGCGAGCGCATCGAACCGAATGCGTCGATGGAAGCGCTGCAGCCCGTGCTGGCCGCAAAGCAGCCGGTCATCTTCGCGGCGGATGGCGAGCAGGACTTCAAGCGCATTGCGAATATTCGCGATGAGTTCGGCCTGCGCGTGATCGCGCAAGGCAATGGCAACGAGTATCGCCGCGCCGCGCAGTTGAAGGCGCTGGCCATGCCGGTCATCGTGTCGTTGAACTTTCCCGCGCCACCGGAAGTGGAGACGCCCGACGCGGCGCTGGACGTGCAACTCGAGCAATTGCAGCACTGGGAGCAGGCGCCATCCAATCCCGCGTATCTCGCGAAAGCCGGCGTGGAGTTCGGCTTCACCGCGCACGGCCTGCGCGATCCGGCGCGCGAATTCTGGCCCGCCGTGCGCCTGGCCGTGAAGCGCGGCCTCACCAGCGACGCCGCACTTGCAGCACTGACCACGACGCCCGCACGGCTCATCGGTGCCGCCGCGCAGCTCGGCACGCTGGAGCCAGGCCGTCTCGCCAATGTCGTGATTGCCAATGGCGATCTCTTCGCCAGCGAACAGGCCGAGGTTGAGCTCACTTTCATCGATGGCCGTCCGCACAGCGCACCGGCGCAGGATCGTGTCGACGTGCGCGGTGTCTGGACCGTGTCCGACAAGGGCGTGGAAGCGGATTGGGCAATTGCCGGCACGCGCGCCCGGCCCACGCTGACGCTCGATGGCCAGAGCTGTGATGTGACGGTGCGTGGACGGCAGATGGTGGTCACGATGCCGTGCGGCCGCGTCTCGGGCGACAAGACAACGCTTGTCGCGGATGTACGCGGTGACGTGATGCAGGGCGCCACGCAGTCGGTGGCCGGTGTCGCGCCCTGGTACGCGAAGCGCAAAGCGCCCTTCGTGGAAGTGGAACGCGCGGCTGCCCGCGCGGCCGATGCGCCGTCGCCGAACGCGCCCCAGGCCTGGCCGGCCGGGAGCTACGGCATGAAGTCAACGCCGGTCGCGGAACACGTCATTGTGAAGAACGCGACGGTGTGGACCAGTGCCGCCGCCGGCAAGCTCACCGACGCCGACCTGATCGTGAAGGACGGCAGGATCGTTGCGATCGGTCGCGGGCTTGCGACGCCGGCAGGTGCGCGGGTCATCGACGCGCGCGGCAAGCACGTCACCCCCGGCATGATCGATGCGCATTCGCACACGGCAGTCGTGGGCAGCGTCAACGAGTCGACCAGCTCGGTCACCGCCGAGGTGCGCATCGGTGATGTCATCGACGCCACCAACATCAGCATCTATCGCCAGCTTGCGGGCGGCACGACCGCGGCCAACATCCTGCACGGCTCGGCCAACACCATTGGCGGCCAGAGCCAGACGCTCAAGTTCCGCTGGGGTGCGGATGCCGATGGCCTCAAGTTCGCCAACGCGCTGCCGGGCATCAAGTTTGCGCTGGGCGAGAACGTGAAGCAGTCCAACTCGCAGACCGAGGGCACGCGCTATCCGCAGACGCGCATGGGTGTCGAGCAAATACTGCGTGACTCGTTTTCTGCTGCCAAGACGTATCAGCAGCGCTGGGCCGCGCATAGAGCCAATCCCAAAACGGTCCCCGAGCCGCGCCGCGACCTGCAGCTGGACACGCTGGTGGAGTTGCTGGAGAAGAAGCGGGTGGTGCACATCCACTCCTATCGCGCAGACGAAATCCTCATGTTCGCGCGCGTGGCCAAGGAGCTGGGCATTCCCGTGGCGACCTTCCAGCACGTGCTGGAGGGCTACAAGGTGGCCGACGCCATCCGCGACATTGGCGCGGGGGCTTCGTCGTTCTCCGACTGGTGGGCATACAAGATGGAAGTGGCCGATGCCATTCCGTACAACGGCGCCATCATGCACAAGGTGGGCGTGCTGACGACATTCAATTCGGACAGCGATGAATTGGCCCGTCGCCTCAACACCGAGGCGGCCAAGGCCGTGCGCTATGGCGGCGTGTCGGACACCGAGGCGCTCAAGTTCGTGACCTTCAATGCGGCGAAGCAGCTCGGCATCGAGGCGCGCACCGGCTCGCTGGAAGCGGGCAAGGATGCCGACTTCGTCATCTGGTCCGCCGATCCGCTCTCGCCGCTGGCTGTGGCGGAGCAGACCTGGGTGGATGGACGCCGCTACTACGATCTGGAATCGCATCGCGCGATGACGGCGGAAGCGGAGGCCGAGAAGCGTCGCCTTGTCGCCAAGGCGTTGCCGGCACGTATGGCACGGCTCGCCGCCGCTGGCGCGCCCGGCGGCGCAGCGCAGCGGGCGGATGCGCCCGCCGCGCCGCGCAACGATATTCAGGACCTGCTCGATCATCTGAGGCTGCAACGGCAACTGCATCTTGAGGCTGCCTATCGCGGTGAGTACTGGGACGGCGGCAACTGGCATGAATGCACGGAGGATGCACGATGAAACCCCGCAACTTCTCACGTGTGGCGCTCACCGTTGCCTTTGCATCGCTGCTGCCTGCGTTTGCCTCCAACGAAATCCCGCCGCCGAAACAGGCGAAGCCGCTCCTCATCACCGGCGCCACGTTGCACACCGTCTCCGGCGCATCGATTCCGGATGGCCGCATGCTCGTCGATCAGGGCCGCATCGTCGCCATCGGCACTGCGGCAAACGTGCCGGACCGGCCCGGTGCCGACGTGGTCAACCTGAAAGGCAAGCACGTCTATCCTGGCTTCATCGCGGCCAACACAGCGATGGGTCTGGCGGAAGTGTCGTCAGTGCGCGCCACCGTTGATGTGACCGAGACCGGCCCGCTCAACCCCAATGCGCGCGCACTGGTGGCGGTGAACGCGGATAGCGAGCTCATCCCGGTTGCCCGCGCCAATGGCGTGCTGGCCGCGCTGTCCGTGCCGCGCGCCGGCCCGACTGGCCTCATCGGCGGCACGTCGGCCGTGATCCAGTTGGACGGCTGGACCTGGGAAGAGATGGCGATCGAGCGCGAGGCGGGCCTGCACGTGTTCCTGCCCTCGATGCGTTCGCCTGGCGCGCAGAATCCGCAGCTGCTGCCGCAGCGGCTGGAGGAGATGCAGCGCGTCACCCAGTCGCGCCTGCGCGCGCTGGAAGAGGCGTTCGAATCCGCCGCGGCCTACGCCAAGGCGGTGGCAGCAGACGACAAGATTGAGCGCGATGCGCGCTGGGAGGCGATGCGCAGCGTGTTTCCCGCGCCATCGGGCAAGCAACGCACCGTGTTCGTGCATGCCGATGATGCGGGCCAGATCCGCCATGCGCTCGGTTTCGCCGAGCGCTTCGGACTGAAGATCGTCATCGTCGGCGGCATGGATGCGCCGCATCTTGCGCCGCTTCTGAAGGCGAAGGATGTGCCGGTGATCGTCGCCGGTCTGCACCGCCTGCCGACGCGTCGCAACGATCCGCCTGAGACGCCATTCGCCATTCCCGCGCGGTTGCATGCGGCGGGCGTCAAGTTCGTCATCGCGCGTGCTGGCGCCGCGTTCGACGCGGCACGCGAGCGCAGCCTGCCCTTCGAAGCGGGCACCGCCGTCGCGCATGGCCTGCCGCGCGACCAGGCGTTGCGCGCCATCACGCTGGGGGCCGCCGAGGTGCTGGGTGTGGCGGATCGTCTCGGCTCGTTGGAAGCTGGCAAGCTCGCCAATTTCTTTGTCACCGATGGCGATCCGCTGGAAATCCGCACGCAGGTTGAACGCGTTTACGTGCAAGGCCGCGAGCTGCCGCTGACCGACAAGCAGACGCGGCTGCGGGACAAGTATGAGGAGCGCTATCGCCAGCTTGGCGCGCAAAAGTAGCGAGATTCCTGCGCCAGATTGGCGCAGGAAATTGCGTATGTGACAGCGGTTGCTTCGAGTTGGTGCGCGCGATTTTTTGCGCGGTTTGCGCCAAGTATTTGACGCACAAAGCGAATATTCGCAATTCGGAGTTGGCACGGGCTGTGCATAGTAGGGAGCGTGCAGGTTTCTCGCCTGCATGTTTTCTCCTCCGAGAGCGGTTTGCCCGATGGCTTTGCCATCGGGCATTTTTTTTGGGGAGGAGAAAAGGCCTGAGCGACCTGCATGTCGCTCAGGCCCGCCCGGCGGCGCATCGCATGCGATGCGAATTCCCGCCGGGCGTTCCTCCGAGAGCGGTTTGCCCCATTAACGCAAGTTCGTGGGGCATTTTTTTTGCGGAAGCCGTCGAGGAGGAGAAAAGGGCCATGCGACCTGCACGTCGCAAGGGCCTTGAATCGCTGGAACCTGCTAATATATGTGCCATATATGTGCAGGAGATCAGATCGTGGGCCAAGTGACAATTTATCTTGATGGTGAAAGCGAAAAGCGCATGAAGCAGGCTGCCAAGGCGGCCGGGATGCCGATGAGCCGCTGGCTGGCGCAGCTGGTGCAGGAAAAGACGCGCTCTGAGTGGCCGGAATCCGTGCGTGCGGCGGCGGGCGCCTGGTCGGACTTTCCCTCGGCTGAGGCCTTGCGCAAGGGAGCCGGCAAGGACACCAAGCGGGAAGCGCTTTGATGTTTCTGCTCGATACCAACACCCTGATCTATTTCTTCAAGGGAGAGGGTGGGGTGGCGGCGCGGTTGCTGGCGACGCCGCCGGATCAGGTGGCGGTTTGCACAGTCAGCCTGTTCGAGCTGGAAACGGGGTTGCGCAAATCATCCAGCCCGAAGCAGCGCCGTAAACAGCTTGACGCTTTTGTCAGTGCGGCTCAGGTCTGGGATCTGGATCGAGCCGCAGCAGCCGCAGCGGCGGACATCCGCGCCGCACTCGAAGCCAAAGGTCAACCCATTGGACCGCTCGACAATCTCATTGCAGGCATCGCGCTGGCGCACGATGCCATGCTCGTCACGCGCAACCTGCGCGAGTTTTCCCGGGTGGCGAAACTCAAGACCGTGGATTGGCATGGCTGAATGCTTGACCAGGCTGCCTGCGCCATGCCGTGGAAGATACCGCCGCTTGTCGGCTTGGTGTCGATCAACGCTCGTTTGAATTCAACTGCATAGACTGGGTGAAATCGCTGGCCATTTTCCCGGTTTTCCCACTCACCCATGCACTTCACCATTTTCCAGACGCCCGTCATCAGCCATCTCTTCCGCTTCATCTTCTGGCTCTGGCGCAAGCTGACGGGCTGGCGCGTCGTGGGCGAATACCCGGAGGCCGCGCGTCGTTGCGTGATGATTGCCGCGCCGCACACCAGCAACTGGGATCTGCCCATGGCCCTGATGGGCGCGTTCTACTGGCGGTTGAACTGCTACTGGCTGGGCAAGGCCAGTATTTTCAGGTTTCCGTTTGGTGGCGTGATGCGCTGGCTGGGTGGGGTGCCGGTGGATCGCAGCCAGGCCAACAATCTCACCCAGACCATTGGCGCGGC
>JANRIX010000060.1:0-7822 GCA_033764435.1 Burkholderiales bacterium | reverse complement strand
CCGGAGCTATGCGAACTTCGTGCAGCGCGGCAAGAGTGCAGGCGACATCGATCGCATCTGGACACTCACCTACCTGTCAGAAGACTTGACCGTCGCGGGCAGCAACCCGACGGTGAACCGCACGCTCATGCTGAACCACGCATGGACGCTGCGCCGATTGAAGCCGGCGATCTTCCCCGACTCGGGCTACGCGCTCAGCGTGCAGTTGGGCGGGGCCAGCCGCGCCCTGCTCTCCGAACAGGATTTTGTCCGCACCCATGTCAAGGCGGTGACGCTTTATCCCCTTGACAGCAAGACCTTCATCACGCTGCGCGGCGAGGCAGGCGTGGTCGCGGCCAATTCGCGCGAGGGCATTCCGCTCGACTACCTGTTTCGCACTGGTGGCTCATCCAGCGTGCGCGGCTACGGCTACGAAAGCCTCGGCGTGCGCCAGGGCTCTGCTGTGGTGGGCGGCCGCTATCTCGCCGTCGGCAGCGTGGAGTTGACGCGCTGGCTCACCAAGAACTGGGGCGGCGCCGTGTTTGTCGATGCCGGCGGCGCGTCCGACAGCTGGCAGGATTACAAGGCCTCCGTTGGCTATGGCGCCGGCGCACGATTGCGCACGCCGGTCGGGCCGCTGAGCCTGGATCTCGCGTTCGCTGACGAGACGCGCACGCTGCGGCTGCACTTCAACCTGAGTATTCCGTTCTGACCATGGCACGGCGCGCGCTCAAGATCTCACTCGCGGTTGTGGTGCTGCTGGTCGTCTTGGCAGGCGTCTGCGCCGCGCTGCTGGTGCGCGCCCCCGTTGCTGCTTCGCTTGCGGAGCGATTCACCAAAGGGCTCACCATCGAAGGCGCGGAGGGTTCGCTATTGTCCGGTATCAGCATCCAGCGCATCCGTTATGAGGACAGGAAACTTCGCGTGGACATCGAGTCGCTGCGCGCCGAAGCCAATGACATCGACATCCTGCCCGCGCGCATCGATCTCGCCACGCTGCGCATGCGCAAGGTGACCGTGACGGAGTTGGCCAAGTCCGATGGCCCCGCTGCGCCGCCCGCTTCGCTGGCCGTGCCGATGCCGATCGCCGTGCGGGCCGCATCGATTGCTGAGCTGGTGTGGCAGCCCCTGGGCGCAAAGCCAGTCACCGTGCGCGACATCGAGGCCCGCTTCGCGGCTGACGCGCAATCGCTGCGCATCGACAGTCTGGCCATCGAGTACGACGGCATGCGCGCGCGCCTCTCCGGCAGCATCGACGCAGCCCAGCCCTTCGCATTGAATGCGGAGGCCAGCGCGACCGGCAAAACCGATGGCCATGCCTGGCAGGCGGACCTGAAGGCGGGCGGCAATCTCCTCGCAATGGATGCCGCGGCAAGCATGCGCACCACCGGCAATGGACCGGCCGCACTCATCAATGCCAAAGCCCGCCTCGAGCCTTTCAAACCGCAGCCGGTGGCCCAGGCTGAAATCAGCGTGACCGATCTCAACCTGCGCGCATGGGAGCCCGCCGCGCCGCAGACGAAACTCAGCGGGAGCGTGCTGCTGCAGCCGGACGCGCAGGGCTTTGCGGGCACGGTGCGCATCGCCAATACACTCACGGGCACGCTCGACAAAGCGTTGCTGCCGGTGCAGTCCCTGAACGCCAGCCTTCAGCTGGATCGCCAGGGCAATGCGCGCCTTGCGAATATTCGCGTGGATGCCGGCAGGGCCGGGCAGCTGGCGGGCGCAGGTCAATGGGCCGCGCCCGGCAAGACGCTCGCGCTTGACCTGGACCTCGCGCTTGTCGATCTGCGCGCCTGGCATACCGCACTGGTGCGCACGTCGCTGCAAGGCCCGGTCGCACTGAACCTCACGCCACGGGATCAGACGGCAAAGCTGGCGGTGAAGGATGCAGAGCTCGCCCTGAATGGCGAGGTAAAACTGACCACGGACACCGCGAGCGGACAGGTCACACTCGCCGGTACCAAGGTGGGCCAGGCCGAGGGACGCTTCGAGGTCGGGCTGAAAGCCACGCGCGCCTTCACCGCTGCTGGCACGCTGTCGCGGGTGAACCTCGCCGCGCTGGGCAAGTTTCCGCAGAGTCAGCTCAATGGTCGCTTTGATGTCAGCGGGGTCGGCAACGAATCCCTGACGCTGAAACTGGATCTGGCCGACAGCACGCTCACCGGACGCCCGTTCAACGCCAAGGCAGATGTGCGCCTGCGCGGCAAGGTGCTGGAGCGTGGCAACCTGACCGCGCAACTCGCCGGCAATCATCTGGCCGCACAAGGCGCGTTCGGCACGCCGGGTGCGACGCTGCAGTGGCAGGTTCGGGCACCCAATCTCGCGACACTGGGCAGCGCCTTCGAGGGCGAGGTGCGCGGTGGCGGCACGCTTACCGGCACGCTGGAACAGCCCGAACTTCAGGCGACACTCAATGCCAGCGGCATCAAGTTGCCGGGCAACACCACCATCGCCGACGTGGACCTCAACGCCCGCATCGCACAAGCGCGGGAGGCCCCGCTCAATGTCACTGCGAATATTCGCAAGCTGCGCATGGATCATCGCGAGCTGATCGACCAACTCGGCATCAAGGTGGACGGCACTGGTGCTGCCCACACGGCCAGCCTCACTGCGCGCAACGACAAGTGGACACTGGACGCCGCGACCCGCGGCGGCTTCGGCGATTACTGGAGCTGGGCGGGTGAGCTGGTCACGTTCAATGCACGCGGCCCGCTGAGCGCGCGATTGCAGAAGCCTGCACGCCTGTTGGTCGGTGGCGAGCGCCAGCGCATCGACAATGCCGTGTTCGATGTCGGCGGTGGCGAACTGATCATCGAGGCGCTGGATCGCACCCCCACCACCATCGACTCGCGCGGTACGCTGTCGCGCTTTCCGGTGACGGCGCTCTATCCGCTGCTGGATCCGGCCGTGACCGATCTCTTCACCAGCACGCTACGCCTCAAGGGCGGCTGGGACGTGAACTGGGTGGATCTGCCCAACGTGCGCGCCAACATCGAGCGCGAGGACGGCGATCTGACGTTGAAGAGCACCCCGCCCTTCGCGTTCGGGTTGAGCCAGCTGGGCCTCGCGGTGAATTCCTCGCAGCGCACGGTTCGCATGGACTTCAATGGCATCGGCAGTGCCGCGGGTAAGATCGCTCTCGACCTCACCTTCCCGATCACGCTGCGTGACGGCAATCTTGAAGTGGACCGCACTGCGGCACTGTCCGGCAATGCCGACATCCAGCTGCCGTCACTGCGCTGGGTGGGACCGTGGCTGGGCCCGGCGCACGACGTGGACGGGCTCCTCACCGCCAATCTGAAGCTGGGCGGCGCCTGGCCGCACGTGCGTCCCGCCGGTCGCATCGCGGGTGCGAATATTCGCTATGCCCATCTCACCGAGGGGATCTCGTTCCGAGACGGCGAACTCGCTGCAAGCATCGCCAATCACGTGATCACGCTGGATCAGTTCACCCTGCGCGGCGGCGAAGGCGTGTTCGACGCCGTCGGCCGACTTGAACTGGATGAATCCGACCCCACCGGCGGCATCGACTGGCGCGCGGACAAACTGCATCTGTTGAACCTGGTCGATCGCAGCGTGGTGGCCAGTGGTGCCGGCAACATTGCATTGAAGAATCGCCAGCTGTTCCTCACCGGGCAGCTGCGCGCCGATTCGGGCCGCATCATCCTCACCGAGACGTCGTCGCCCACACTGTCGGAGGATGTGGTCGTGCTCGGCCGGAATAACGGGAAGAAAGCAGGCAACGGTGAACGCCCGCTGAACCTCGATCTCGGGCTGAACCTGGGCAATGACTTCCAGCTCACGGGCCGGGGACTGGATGTTCGTCTGGGCGGTCGGTTGCAGGTCACGTCGGCACCCGGCAATCCGCTGCGTACCACCGGCACGCTGCGCTCGCGCGCGGGCACGTACAAGGCGTACGGTCAGGAGCTCGCCATCGAGCGTGCCGTGGTCAGCTTCAACGGTCGCATCGACAATCCCTCGCTTGACATCCTGGCCGAACGTCGCGGGATGGCGGTTGAGGTGGGCGTGAACATCAGCGGCACGGCGGAAAAGCCGGTGCTGAAACTCGTTTCAACACCAGACATGCCGGACGGCGAAAAGCTCTCCTGGCTGGTGCTGGGCCGCGGCTCTGACGGCATGGACCAATCGGATCGCGGCGCCATGCAGGCCGCGGCGCGCACGCTGCTGGCGCAAGGTGCCGCCGCATCGCTCGCCGGCAGCCTCGCCAGCACGCTGGGTGTCGATGAAATCAGTTTGGGCAGCAGCGCGTCCGCGTCCGCCACGCCGGGAACCGAGTCGGCAATGGTAGTGACCGTCGGCAAGCGCCTCTCCTCACGCGCGAGCATCCTGTACGAACAGGGCTTGAATGGCGCCGATTCGCTCATCAAACTCTCGTACCAGCTCTCGCGCCGCTGGCGAGTGCAACTTGTGACGGGCAGCGAGAACGCGGTGGATTTCTTCTATCGGCTGGCGTTTGACTAGCCCGGCTGCAGCGAATATTCGCAAGGGGATAACGATGGCTTTCACCACCCAACACATCGTGAGCTGGGCGTAATCGGGTAGCCCAGCGAAAGGCTCCAATAAACGCGCTTCCAGCGTTCGGGAAATCCAGACTGCATGAAAGCATTTCTGAAAACAGCAGCGCTATGGGCGGCGGTGATCCTCTTGATCATCGCTGGGTTAATCGTTGCTCAATTGTTGTCCTTCGCAAGAGAGGACAGCCGTGCGGAGCACAAAGCGACCAAATACTGCCAAGAGATGCGTGCGGGCACGGATGTCGCTATTGCTAAACAGCGTGCCGCTGCAATCGACGTGTCGCTGCACACTCCCGAACATTCAAGGGATCAAATTGAGGCCGTGTTTCCTGCTAGTGGCTTTTCTGTATACATCTGCAAGATGCGGGTTGCCGACAACAAGATAGTTTCGGCGCAGTTGACTTACATACCCGACTAGAGAGAGCCAGACCTACCCAAAGCTCACGTGATCGCGGATGAAATCCATCACCTCACCCGCATCCGCATCCAGCACCGTGAAGCTCTGCGGCAATTGCTCGATGTCCTCGTAGCCCGCCGGACGCGCCGGCGCACGACCCAGCGCCTCCTTGACCGTCGCCTCGAACTTGGCCGGCAGCGCGGTTTCGATGCAGAGCATCGGCACCTCGTCATCGCGCAACTGGCGTCCCACGCTGACGCCATCCGCCGTGTGCGGATCGATCACCACGCCGAACTTCTCGAACACGGATTTGATGGTGTAGACGCGCGCCGAGTGACTGGATGCGCCGGACAAGAAGCCTGAGTCGCGCACTTCCGACCATTCCGCATCCTCGGAAAGATCGAAGCCACCGAAGTGTTCCAGTTCGCGCCAGAGGGCTGCAACGCGGTCGCCCGCTTTGCGCGCACCGTTCTCCTCGTTACCGCCACATACGTGCCAGATGAAGCGTTCGAAGTTCGAGGCCTTGGAAATGTCCATGGACGGGCTGGACGTGGCGTGCGTCTCGTCCGACTTGCGCGGGCGGTAGCAGCCGGTCTCGAAGAACTCGTGCAGCACATCGTTTTCGTTCGTGGCCAGAATCAGCCGGCGGATGGGCAGGCCCATGCGCTTGGCGAGATAACCCGCATAGATGTTGCCGAAATTGCCCGAGGGCACGACCACGTCGATCATCTCGTCATTGGAGCTGGAGAGCGCGAAGTAGCCCTTGAAGTAGTACACCACCTGGGCGACGATGCGGCCCCAGTTGATCGAGTTCACCGCGCCGATGCGGTACTCGCTCTTGAAACGCGCGTCGTTGGACACGGCCTTCACGATGTCCTGGCAGTCGTCGAACACGCCGCGGATGGCGATATTGAAAATGTTGGGGTCGTCCAGCGAGTACATCTGGGCCTGCTGGAACGGGCTCATGCGTCCGTGCGGGGACAACATGAACACGCGAATATTCGCCCGGCCCTTCATGGCGTATTCGGCGCTGGAACCGGTGTCACCGCTGGTGGCCCCCAGAATGTTGAGCGACCGGCCCTGCTTGGTCAGCACGTACTCGAACAGGTGGCCAAGAAACTGCATGGCGATGTCCTTGAACGCCAGCGTGGGTCCATTGGAGCAGCCCAACAACGCGAAGCCGGGCTCAAGTTTTGTGACCGGCGTGATCTCCGCCGTGCCGAACACTTCCTGGGTGTAAGTCTTCTCGATGAGTGCCTTCAGATCCTGTGCCGGGATGTCGTCGACGTAGAGCCGGATGATTTCGAAGGCGAGCTGCGGATACGCGAGGTCACGCAGCGCATCCAGCTTCACCCTCATGAAGCGCGGCACGGTCTCCGGCACGGCGAGCCCGCCGTCCGGCATCAGGCCTTCAAGCAGGATGTCCGAGAAGCTGCGCGGCTCCGCACCGCCACGGGTGGACAGATATTTCAACTCAGTTCTTCCAGGCGGATGCGCACGACCTTGCCGGCGATGGTGGCCAGCGCCTCGATGCGCTTGATGGCGGTGTTAATGGCGGCCTCGGGGCTGGCGTGAGTGAGGATGATGACGTCGACCACATCCTCGCCTTCCTCTGCCTCCTTCTGCAGCATGGCGTCGATGGATATCGAGAGATCCGCCAGGATGCGCGTGACATCCGCCATGACGCCGGGCTTGTCGTAGGCGCGCAGACGCAGATAGCATCCGGTGCGCACCTCGCCCATGGGCAGGATGGGCGTGTTGTGCAACTGGTCCGGCTGGAACGCGAGATGCGGTACGCGCTGCTCCGGATCGGCGGTGAGCATGCGGGTCACGTCAACGAGATCAGCCACCACTGCGCTCGCAGTAGCGGCCGAGCCGGCGCCGGCACCGTAGTACAGCGTCGGGCCGACCGCATCGCCCTTCACCAGGATGGCGTTCATGACACCTTCCACGTTGGCGATGAGGCGTTTGGCGGGAATCAATGTCGGATGCACGCGCAGTTCAATGCCCTGCTCCGCGCGGCGCGTGATGCCGAGCAGCTTGATGCGATAGCCGAGTTGCTCTGCGTAGGCGATGTCCTTCGCGGTCAACGCCGAAATGCCTTCGGTGTAGGCCTTGTCGAACTGGATGGGAATGCCGTAGGCGATGGCGGAGAGCAGCGTGAGCTTGTGCGCGGCGTCGACGCCTTCGATGTCGAACGTGGGATCGGCCTCGGCATAGCCCAAGTCCTGCGCCTGCTTCAGCGCGGTCTCGAAGCTCAAGCCCTTGGAGCGCATTTCCGAGAGGATGAAGTTGGTGGTGCCGTTGATGATGCCGGCGATCCACTCGATGCGGTTGGCGGTCAGGCCCTCGCGCAGTGCCTTGATGATCGGCACGCCGCCGGCCACGGCCGCTTCGAACGCGACCATGACGCCGCGCTTTTGCGCCGCCGCGAAGATCTCGTTGCCGTGCAATGCCAGCAGCGCCTTGTTGGCCGTGACCACGTGCTTGCCGTTGGCGATGGCCGCCAGCACCCACTGGCGTGTCGGCTCGATGCCGCCGACCAGTTCAACGACGATGTCGATGTCCGGATTGTTGACGATGGCGGCCGCATCATTGACCAGCTTGATGCCTTCCAGCGAAACGGAACGCTCTTTGGTGAGATCGCGCGCCGTGGCGGCGACCACGCGGATTTCACGACCGGCACGACGAGCGATCTCGCCCGCGTTGCGCGACAGCACGTCGATGGTGCCGCTGCCGACAATGCCCAGGCCCAACAGGCCCACGTTGATGGGTTTCATTTCAGTGATTTCGTGAAGTGGAACGAGGGAATGACCATGCCCTCGCGGAAGTAGAACTTGTGCGCCTGTTGCCGCTGGCAACCGGAGTCGAGGGCCAGCACGTCGCAGCCGCGCTCCGCGCCCACCTT
>JANRIX010000036.1:0-1738 GCA_033764435.1 Burkholderiales bacterium | reverse complement strand
TTCATGGTGATGGCTGACGAGCGCCGCGCGCGCGAGATTGCCACCTACCGTGCCGGCAAGTTCCGCAACACCAAGCTGGCCAAGCAGCAGGCGGCCAAGCTGGAGAACATGTTCTCCGACATGGCCGCCGGCGAGGTCAAGATGCTGCCCATCATCGTCAAGGCCGACGTGCAGGGCTCGCAGGAAGCGCTGGCTGCTTCGTTGCTCAAACTCTCGACCGACGAGGTCAAGGTACAGCTGGTCTATGCAGCCGTGGGCGGCATCAGCGAATCCGACGTCAACCTGGCCATCGCCTCCAAGGCCATCATCATCGGCTTCAACACGCGTGCCGATGCCGGCGCGCGCAAGCTGGCCGAGGGCAACGACGTCGAGATCCGCTACTACAACATCATCTATGACGCAGTCGATGAGTTGAAGGCGGCCATGTCGGGCATGCTGGCGCCGGAGAAACGGGAAGAAGTCATCGGCATGGCCGAGATCCGCACCGTCTTCGTGGCGTCCAAGATCGGTACGGTCGCGGGCTGTATGGTCACGGGTGGTTTTGTCACCCGCAGCGCGCACTTCCGCCTTCTGCGCGACAACGTGGTGATCTACACAGGCGAGCTGGACTCCCTCAAGCGCATGAAAGACGATGTGCGCGAGGTCAAGGAAGGCTTCGAGTGCGGTATCAAGCTCAAGAACTACAACGACATCAAGGAAGGTGATCAGCTGGAGTTCTTCGAGGTCAAGGAAATCGCGCGTACGCTGTAAACCATGCCGGCTAAAAAGTCATCAACTCCGAATCGCGGCTTCAAGGTCGCCGATCAGATCCAGCGCGATCTGACGGAGTTGATCGCGCGCGAGTTGAAGGACCCGCGCGTGGGCATGGTGACACTGCAGTCCGTCGAGGTGACACCCGACTATGCGCACGCCAAGGTCTACTTCAGCGTGCTCGTGGGCGACCCGCAGGAGACCCAGGACGCATTGAACCAGGCCGCAGGTTTCCTGCGTAACGGCCTGTTCAAGCGCCTGCACATCCACACCGTGCCGACGCTGCATTTCCTGTTCGACCGCACCACCGAGCGGGCCGCCGACATGAATGCGCTGATTGCGCAGGCTGTCGCATCGCGTTCCAAAGACGAGGGTTGAGCATGCAAGCGCCACGCACCAGGGTGCAACGGCGCCCTGTGCATGGGGTGCTTTTGCTGGACAAACCGCTCGGGCTTTCGAGCAACAACGCGCTGCAGAAAGCCAAGTGGCTGCTGCGCGCCGAAAAGGCCGGCCACACCGGCACGCTCGACCCCTTGGCCACCGGGGTGCTGCCCATCTGCTTCGGTGCTGCCACCAAGTTCAGCCAGCTGCACCTGGACGCCGACAAGACCTACGAAACCACCGTGCGCCTGGGTTTTCGCACCAGCTCAGCCGATGCCGAAGGCGAGGTGATCGCAACCCGGCCGGTGACATGCACCCTGGGCCAGGTGGTCGAGGTGCTGGACCAGTTCATGGGCCCGATCCGCCAAGTGCCGCCCATGCACAGCGCCCTGAAGAAGGACGGCAAGGCCTTGTACGAATACGCCCGTGATGGCGAGACCGTTGAGCGCGAACCGCGTGATGTCGTGATCCACGAGCTGGAGTTGCTTGAAGTGCAACTCCGGGGTGAGGCACCTTTCCTGCGCCTGCATGTGAAATGCAGCAAGGGCACCTATATCCGCACCCTTGGGGAAGACATCGGTGAGGCCTTGGGCTGCGGCGGCCACCT
>JANRIX010000035.1:0-17120 GCA_033764435.1 Burkholderiales bacterium | reverse complement strand
CGCGGAGGTAGCGAGCGTGGGCGGCATGGTGAAACAATACCAGGTGGTGCTCGATCCGAATCGGCTGCGCGCCTACAACTTGCCGCATGCCAAAGTCATCGAGGCCATCAAGAACGCCAACCAGGAATCGGGCGGCTCCGTCCTGGAACTCGGCGAAGCCGAGTACATGGTTCGCGTGAGCGGATACCTGAAATCGCTCGACGATTTTCGTTCAATTCCCGTCATGACGAGCGATACCGGCGTGCCAGTGCTGCTGAAGGACGTAGCCTTCCTTCAGATGGGCCCTGAAATGCGGCGCGGAATTGCGGAGCTGAACGGGGAAGGTGAAGTCGCCGGCGGCATCATCGTGATGCGCTCTGGCAAGAATGCGCTGGAGACGATTGCCGCGGTGAAGGCCAAGCTGGAACAATTGAAACCCAGCCTGCCGCCCGGCGTGGAGTTCGTGCCTACCTACGACCGCTCGGACTTGATCAAACGCGCTGTCCGGAATCTGAACGAAAAGCTGGTGGAGGAGTTCATCGTGGTCGCGCTGGTGTGCTTCGCGTTCCTGTTCCACCTGCGCTCGGCCTTTGTGGCCATCGTCTCACTGCCGCTGGGCGTGCTGGCCGCGTTCATCGTCATGCACTACCAGGGCGTCAACGCGAACATCATGTCGCTGGGCGGAATCGCGATCGCCATCGGGGCCATGGTCGATGCAGCCGTGGTGATGATTGAAAATGCGCACAAGCACATCGAAGCTTGGCATCACGCGCATCCGAACCAAGAACTGGTCGATGAGGAGCAGTGGAAGGTGATTGCGGACTCGGCCTCGGAAGTGGGGCCGGCGCTCTTCTTCAGCCTGCTCATCATCACCCTGTCGTTCATTCCAGTCTTTACGCTGGAGGCCCAAGAGGGACGGCTATTTTCGCCATTGGCATTCACCAAGACTTACGCCATGGCCGCCGCAGCTGGTCTCGCGGTTACCTTGATCCCGGTGCTGATGGGCTACCTCATCCGGGGCAAAATCCCGGACGAACAATCCAATCCCTTGAACCGCTGGCTGATAGCCGTCTACCGGCCCATCTTGAATCGGGTCCTGGCATGGCCCAAAGCGACGCTCGCCATCGCCGGGGTGATCCTGGCAGCGACGGTCATTCCGCTCACGCAGATTGGCGGCGAATTCATGCCGCCCATGGACGAAGGCGATCTGCTGTACATGCCCTCGGCGTTGCCCGGCCTGTCGGCAGGCAAGGCTGCAGAAATCCTGCAGCAGACTGATCGGCTCATCATGACGGTGCCCGAGGTCGCTCGTGTATTCGGCAAGATCGGCCGCGCGGAAACGGCAACCGATCCAGCGCCGCTGGAAATGGTCGAAACGACGATCCAGTTCAAGCCCCGCGACCAATGGCGGCCCGGCATGACCCCGGAAAAGCTGGTCGATGAGCTGGACCGTACGGTGAAACTGCCCGGACTCGCCAACATCTGGATTCCACCCATCCGCAACCGCGTGGACATGTTGGCGACTGGAATCAAGAGCCCGGTGGGCGTGAAGATCGCGGGGAACGAGCTTGCTGAGCTCGACCGGATTGCGGCCGACATTGAACGTGTCGTGAAGACCGTGCCCGGCGTCACGTCCGCACTGGCGGAACGTCTCACAGGTGGCCGCTATATTGACGTGCAGATTGATCGACTGGCCGCAGCGCGCTATGGCATGAACGTGAGCGACGTGCAGGGCGTCGTGTCGGCGGCCATCGGGGGCGACAACATTGGCGAAACGGTGGAAGGCCTTCAGCGCTTCCCCATCAATGTGCGCTATCCGCGCGAGGTGCGGGACTCCATCGAGAAGATTCGCAACCTGCCGGTCGTAACCGAGCGGGGTGCACAGATTTCACTTTCCGATGTGGCCACGATCCGCGTGGTGGACGGGCCACCCATGCTGAAAAGCGAGAATGCCCGGCTGTCGGGTTGGGTCTACGTGGACATCCGTGGCCGAGACCTTCAATCGGCAGTGCGGGACATGCAACGGGCCGTGGCGGAGCAGGTGAAGCCGACACCGGGATACTCCGTGTCCTGGTCGGGGCAGTTCGAGTATCTGGAGCGTGCCCAATCCAAAATGAAGGTGGTCGTGCCATTCACGCTGCTTATCATCCTCGTTCTGCTGTATCTCACCTTCAAGCGCTTTGATGAGGCGATCCTCATCATGGCGTCGCTGCCGCTTGCGCTGGTGGGCGGGTTTTGGCTGATGTATCTCTTGGGGCATGCCATGTCCATTGCGACCGCCGTGGGGTTTATCGCTCTCGCGGGGGTAGCGGCCGAGTTCGGCGTCGTGATGCTGATCTATCTGCAGCAGGCCTGGAACGCCAGGACTCGGAGGGGTGACCAAACCGAGGCTGACTTGCTTGAGGCGATTCGCGAAGGGGCCGTCCTGCGTGTACGGCCCAAGGCAATGACGGTCGCCGTGATCCTGGCGGGTCTCTTTCCAATCCTGTGGGGATCGGGCACGGGATCGGAGGTCATGCAACGTATCGCCGCGCCCATGGTCGGCGGCATGATCACAGCGCCTTTGTTATCGATGTTCGTTATTCCGGCTGCCTACCTGTTGATGCGCCGCCGCTCGCTGTGCGTTTCTGATCGACCAATCCTTGAGGAGGTTTCCCATGCATCGCCTGCGGTTTAAGAAAGCAATCTGGATCGGGCTCATTCTGTCGAGCCAAGCATCCATGTCGCTGACCTGGGCTCAGACCTCGGTATCCGACGATGGGCCCATCGCCTGCGACAAACCATTGGCGAGCGTGATATTGATCGATGACCAGGTCAACACGCCGCCATGGATGACCGAACAGCTTCGCCGCTTCCAGCTTCACAGTCCGGCGCAGGCGCTGCGCAAGGTTTTGCTGACGTCGGGCTGCTTTCTGGTACTCGACAACGACCCGATTTTTTGGGCCATACCGGGTACAGCGCAGCCGGAAATGATTTTGCGGGCGAGCATCCTCGACCTTTCGGCGCTGGAAAAGAACCTCGGCGAAAAGGCGAGCACTGCTGTCGGCCGCTACATCGGGTCCTATATCGGGGCACAGGACACTGAGATTCCCGCGCTTCAGTCTCTGATGGTCCAAGTGGACGCGCTGTGCCCCAAGACGCGGCTCAGCGCAACTCGCGTAGGCGCGCGGCGAACGAGCGAAGTCCGCACGGACCGCCCAGCTGAACAAAACAGTGCGCTGTTGATAGATGCCATGAGCGAAGCCCTTTCGGCGTTGGTCGCTGCAAGGAAGGGAGCGAATCTCTGCATGGAATCCACCAGCGTAAAGGCCTTGCCATGAGCAGGTCCTGGATCAAGCGAGCCATGCTGCCTGCAGCGATAGCTCTCCTGGCCGGCTGCACTGCGTTGCATCCCCCACTGCCTAGTACGAGTGTGGATCCGCATTTTGTACCACCGCAGCAGCCGTATAAATTGGCATTGGTGCTGTCCAGCGGTACTCTGCGCGGTTTCGCTCACTTTGGGGTGCTGTCGGAACTCAGGGCCAACGGCATCGTGCCCGATCTCATCGTGGGAACGAGCGCAGGCGCAATGGTGGGCGCGCTCATCGCTTCCGGCCTCACGGACACGGAGTTGGTCGAGGTGGTAGAGCGGATGGATGTGAACTATTTGCGTGACTGGACGGTTCCTCGTCTGGGGCTACTAGGCGGCCAGAGTCTCCACGACTTCATCGACCGGCGTGCCAAGTATCACGTGATTGAAGAGTTCCCCATTGCCTTTGCCGCCGTTGCCGTCGAAGCGGAGCGAACCTGTCTGCAGGTGTTCAACGCGGGCGACCCAGGCAAAGCGGCGCAGGCCTCATCGACCGTGCCGGTCATTTTGACACCGCCTCGCATCAACGGTCGTCGCTACTTGGATGGCGCATTGGCGAGCCCACTGCCTGTCAGAGTCGCGAGAGCATTGGGGGCGGAGAAGATCATTGCAGTTGACGTGACACTAGACCCCGCTGAGCGTCACTTTGCGAACATTCTAGAAGCCTACTGGCGAACCACACTCGTCATGCATCGAGTACTGGCCATCAATGAACGCGCGGATGCGGACTACACGCTAGTCCCCCAGCTACCGCCTGAGTTCATGATCAAGTACGACATGCGACACCAGATCGTTGAATCAGGCCGGGATGCGGTACGCCAAAACCTGCATTCAATTCAGCTGGCCATGAAAGCGCCGGCCAAAGCGTTACCGCGCGCATTGCATCCGAGTCTGGCGAGCGTCAAGTGTCCAGAGCTGCAGATTGGTGAACAAGTGTCGGCGACACCGACCGCGCATGTGCGTCCCGCTCAATAGTCGGCTGGACCAAGTAGGCGAATCAGTACTGACGAGTGCCATCAAACCGGCATGCCATACTCAATGTTGGCCAGTAACTGCATCACGAGCGCACTGTCGCCGTCCAGTATGGCCTGGACGGGCGACCGCCCCTTAAGCAGACCATGATTTCGGACGAGCCATAGGTAGGCTCTTTCCTCGCTTTCCAGCGCCTGATGGGCGAACGCAACAATCTTGACCAGCGACTTGTCACTCTCCATCTGCTTGGCGAGCTTCGCAAGCAGTTTGCCGCGGTTCGTGAGCGCAAGTTTCTCGCGCTTCAAGCCCACTTTGAAAAAGGCCTCCACATCTTCAGGTCGCATTACCCCCGCCCTAAATGCCATTACGGTTTCTCCTTGAGCCAAGCGTGATCGTCGAAGAGTTCGAATATGGAATTAGGTCCAAGCCGTTCGACGGGCACTCCAGGACTGCCCGCTCCGGTGCGCGCACGGCTGGGTCGAAAGTATTGGCTTGGCCTTTCCGTTGCTTGAGCTCAATAAGCATGGTCACCTCTTGCCGCAATTATCTACTTGTGTCGACTCGTCATCAGGGGCACCGGATTTCTTTGCTTCTGACTCGGCCACCACTCGAGTGAAATCCGCTGTCCTGTCCCTAGCCGAAGTCCCCCGAAGTTGCAGCCGCTAGAAAGTCCCTCACGTCCTTCAGATGGCCTTTGAGCATGAGGTCCATGGCGGATTTCCCTTTGAATTTCTCAGAGTCGTTCAATCTGCGTAGCCAATCTGCCCCGCGGGAACGGGTCAACCAGATATCGAGGTGCCGATAAATCTCGCGCAGTTGCTGCACTCGTTGGTAGCTGACCGGGGCCATGATCTGTTCACCGGCTGCCCACGACTTCATGCGCTTGGGATCCCGAATGTCCAGCAGTGCCAGCTGCTCGGCGTCGTTCAACTTCCACTCCTCGGCGAACTTCGCAAAGTCCTTCATCGCAGCGACTGTGACGTCTTGGGCGCGCTCAATGGGATCGCGACCCAAGTCCCTTTGCAGCTCGGCGATCCGGTCCTTCATGGCGGCGAGCGAGCCTTCAGCCCGCGCGGTTTTGCTTTCCCATTCGGAGGCGGCAGAACGCAATTGGGTGGCTTCCTGGTCAGATCGCGCTTGGGCTGCATCGGCGGCCTTCAGGCGGCCAACGAGCTCGCCATTCTCGCCCGCCAATGTCTGAATTCGAGCATTGGCGGCTTTCTCTGAGGTGGCCAAGTCGGTACGCAGACGTAGTACGACCTTGTCGGCTTCCGCTCGCGCCGTTCGTTCATGATCAATCTCCAGGAGTGCGCGGCGCTCCGCTGCATCAAGGCGCTCCTGCGTAAGGCGAACAGCCTCACGCGCTTTCTCGAGTTCAGCGGCGAAATCACGCCTGGTGTCGGCCAGATCCTGGCGCAAGGTGGCAGCGTCGGCGCGGGCCGCGGCGAGACTCGCCGACGTCGCACTATGCGCGCGTCGTTCATCCTCGAACGTTCCGGCCAAGGTGGCTTTCTCAGCTGTCATGGCCTCTATGCGCTGGCTGAAGATGCTCGACTCTGACCGCAGTGCTTCCATGATCCTATGGGCCTCGCCAGCGGCGCTTTCGGCGGCCGCGACCTTGGCGCTAGATTCCGTCATCGCCGCATCGAACTGGGTCTTGGCCTCCACATTGGCTTTCTCCCAGAGTGCGTGGACCAGTTCGCCGGCGGCCGATTTGAGGCTATCCGGGACGCCTGGGTGATCGATCTGGATACGGGACTTTTCTCGGAGGTCCTGCCAGAACGTCGACAGCGCTGTGGTGACGGTCCCCATGCTGCCCTTACGCACCAGTTGGTACAGGCGGTTGGTCGTGGGCGTGATGCCGTAGCGGAAGAACAGCAGGGCACAGACCCATTTGTAGAGGGCCCTGGTGTCGGTGATCTTGCTGCGTGCTTCGTCAATATCAGCCTGGAGAGCCTTTTCGTCGATCACGGTATCTGTCATGGGAGCCTCAAAAGTGGGTTTTTGACCTTCCACCAATAGTAGGTATCGCTACGTAATACGTCAATAACACTACACTGATAAATAGACTCTTGACATTATCCCTATAATGTCAAATATTGCAGAAAAGTCCTTTCCCAAAAAAGGTAGTCAATTGAATAGCGATATCGTCTCTCTCCCTGTGGTCAAGCCCATGGAACTGCTCGCCATTCCAGCGGCACTCAACGGGGTTGAGGGGCTGAACCGAAATCGCTCCAGACGGCCGCAAATCGCGGCGGAGAATGATCTGGCCGCCATCGCAGCCTGGCTAGACCGATACGCCGACACTAAGGCGACATTCGATTCTTACCGGAAAGAAGCTGAGCGATTGCTGCTCTGGTCGACTCTTCATCTGGGTAAGCCGGTTTCATCTTTGGTTCACGAGGACTTGCTGGCGTACCAGCGCTTCCTTGCCGATCCCCAGCCGGCCGCAAGATGGGTGTTGAGCGGCCCGCGAAAACTGCCAAGGAGTCATCCCAGTTGGCGCCCTTTCGCGGGTCCGTTGGCCAGCTCCAGCCAGCGCCAAGCCATGGTGATCTTGAATGCCATGTTTACCTGGCTCGTGAGCGCGGGATATCTGACCGGGAATCCCCTGTCTCTTGCAAGACGAACAAAGCGAAAGTCGGCCAAACCCCAAATGGTCCGCTATCTCCCCTCTTCCGTCTGGCACGAAGTCAAGGCCAGCATCGAGGCCATGCCCCGGCAGTCCGATCGCCAGTTGGAACACTATGCGAGGAACCGCTGGCTGGTCTCTCTCCTCTTCTTGGGCGGATTACGCATTTCCGAAGTCGTCGAGAACGATATGCGGGTGTTCTACGCTAGACGCGACCGAGACGGCGCAGAGCGCTGGTGGATGCGCGTGGTTGGTAAAGGCGGCAAGGAGCGGGAGGTACCCGCTACGGATGAACTCATGATCGAACTGAGCCGCTACCGGCGAGCCTGCGGCCTCACCCCACTCCCGATGCCGGAGGACCCGACACCGCTAATTCTGCCGATCGGAGGCAAGGTGCGCCGTCTCACCCGCATGGCATTGCACGACATCGTGAAGCGGATTTTTGCGGAGGCTGCCAGTCAAATTCGCCGGCGCAGTACTGACCAAGAGCCGGCTGCGATACTACTCGAGAAGGCCTCCGCACACTGGTTGAGGCATACGGCGGGATCGTCGATGGCAGACGGTGCATTGGATCTGCGCTTCGTGCGCGACAATCTGGGACACGAGTCGCTTTCTACAACCAGCATCTACCTCCACTCGGAGGATGATGAACGACACAAGCAGACCGAGCAGGCACTTAGGCTGCTTTGGTAAACAAATACCAATATTGCGCCCTAGTCGAGGTGCTCATGCCGGAGCAACGCTCACTCTTCGCAGAACGGCTCCATCAAATGCCATCAGCTTTTGCAGAAGCCCGTCATCTGGGGTCGGGAACTTGGACAGAAAGCGAAAGATGAACTCGCCTAGAGTATGAGTTCGCGGGAATTCGATTTAATCGATGACTTCGGCACGCTGCGTGGGAAGGTAAATGTGGTCATATTCATGGCGTTCGATGACCTGATTCAAACAGTGCATCTCGCTGACCATCTGGTGAGTGGCGTTGATTGGTCCAGGCCAAACCACCCGATTCTTCTCACAGAGTTTGTCATGTTTGTGATGCAGGTAGTGCGCCAGGGGAGATCGAGTCCATCACGACTTCCTTGTTCAAGGGAGTGCGGCAGGGGGGGCGGCTAGAGCAGCTTTTCTCCTACGCCCGCCGAACGGCTGTCTCAATGCAACGCCGCAGCAGGTGATCCACTCTTACTTTAACCCTGATCAAACTTGCGCGCGGAGCGCGGTGGATGCCTGCTGGTACGATTATTCGCAAGCGACGGAACAGCGCGGCAGGGTGGGCATGACGCGAATATTCGCATGGTGCAAGAGTTATTTGTGATTTATCACTGACATTCCTAAGCGCTAAATTAGATCAAAGGAACCACTCCCCTTCTGTAGGCAGCTAACCATTTCAACCAACCCGCCGCTTCGCTTCATCTGACGGCAAAATTCATAAAGCGGATCTGCTTCCTTCCAAGAATCCGAGTCAAAAGCGTCAATCAAAGTATCCCAGAAAAGTTGGGCGCGATTTCCATAGCAGATTAGCAAGACAGATCTATTCCCGCGCATCAATTCAAACCTGATCTTTAGATGCCTAATCTCAAATTTGCACTGCACATCTGAATCAATGCGAATGAATGTCTGTGCGTAGAAAAACCAGAATGCCTCATTCTCATCACGGAACAGGCCCGTGGAAATGCCATCAATCTTGGTGAACCATCCATCAATGCGATCCGGCAGAGCTTCGTGGTCGACCACAGCAGCCATCCGAATATCTCCTTCCAAATACGTTAGAGAGTATTCGCGCACTACTGGGAGGCTCTTGGCTTTCGATCTGGGGTAAGGCCACCGACGCAGAAAAATCATTGGCATGAACCAGCACCTTGTGATCCCGATAGTGCCCCCATCACCCCACCGGCAGCCGCGCCCCCGACACCCATACCGCTAGGAGGCAACATTAGCACTGTGTCAGCAAGTCGATTGGTGTCCGTCAATGCCTCTGTTGCTGGCTTATTCCTGAATCCTGGGCCGAGTTCATCTCCATACTCCCGAAGATTTCTACGTCGAATGATTTCTCGGAACGGCTGAGGCGTTGCTTCCTTAAGCCCCCTCCCAAGTTCACGCCGAACAGCCCAAGCCTGATAGTTTGTGAGATTTGCGTCACGAGCTGCTGATAGTCCATTTTGGTACGCCTGACGAACTTGCCTAGCTCGCGTAAGTGCGCTTCCCAATCCGCCTCCGACTGCCCCCAATGCGGCTGAAGTCGCAAGTTGCGTAAGGCTAACGCATCTCAGATTTCCACCGTTTTGAATCAATTGCAGGGCCAAGTCGATACCACCGCCGATTAGCGCCCCAGCCAGGAGAAACTCTCCACTAGGGTCCGAGTTGTCTACCGGATCGCCACTTACATAGGCATAAAAATTGGTATCTCCTGCAGATAGCCCAATTGGGTCTTCGGAGATGAACCGTCCGCAAGAGGGCATGTAGTACCTAGCCCGATAATAGTACAGCCCCGTCTTGTCGTTTTCGCGACCGGTGTATTGATGCGGGTTGCCTTTGTCATCGGCATCGGTTGAGACTTGGCCGTAGGGACTGTAGCCGTATTTATTCTGAAAACTGCCGTCGGCTTTCGTTTGCGAAATGATGGAGCCGAGCGCGTCGGTAAGATATACAAATTGCTCCTGTCCACTATATCGGGCGATGTGCTCGTCAATAGCCAGTCCTGTCAGCTGGCTAACGGTGGTGCCACTGACCTGTTCTCCCACTGCCTGATCGCCGTCGTAGACATAGTTCACCTGGCTGCCATTTACGTTCTTGCTGGTTCTGCGACCGAACTGGTCATAGCTGAAGCTAGCGGTAATGGAGTCTGCACCCGTCTGGGTGATACCCGTCAGGCGGTTCTGCTTGTCCCAACTGTAGATCGTGACGTTGCCTGATGCTGCACCCTGCCCGCGCTTTTCGGTCAGATTGCCGTTGTCATCATAGGCGAACGAGTAGGTCTCATCCGCATTCGGTCCGCCTGGCGTGGTCGGCGCACCCACACCCTTAAGCGTGAGCGTCGTCAATCTGTTGGCGCCGTTGTAGGTCGCTTCGATTGGTGTGTCTCTCGCGGTTGGGTATACCCCCAGCGTGGTCATGCTAATACGCTGCCCTCTCGCGTCATAGCCATAGTCGATCTGTTCAATGACGACGTTAGCAGCGGTCTTGTAGCTCAATTGCGTAAGTCGTCCTGCGTTGTCATAGACCATCTGCTGCTTCAGGTTGTTGGGCAGCGTCTTCTCGGTAAGTCGGCCGGCGGCATCCCAGATGTAGCGTGTAGTCTGGCCCTTGTGCTGGATTGTCTGCATTCGCCCGGATCGGTCATAGGTGTAGACAGTTGCCTCGCCATTCACTGTGCGCTGGGTGATGCGATCCAGACTGTCGTATTGGTAGCTCACTCTGTCTGTGCGGCTGCCTGCGACGCGGACGAGTTCAGTCAGCCGGTCGGCGTTGTCCAGCCGATAGGTGAAGGTCTCATCAAGCCCGGCGCCATTCCTGACGAGCTTCACGAGCCTGCCCACCGCATCGTAGCTCCTAGTAATCGTGGAGCCGTCTGCAAACGTGGTGATGAGCGGTCGATCCTTTTCGTCAAAGGTTGAGGTCGTGACCTGGCCTTTCCGGTCGGTGTGGCGGTCGACCTGGCCCATGGCGTCGTAACGGGTGGTCTCCACCTTGCTGGAGGCATCGGTGCGCTGTGTGGGCCGATAAAGGTCGTCGTAGTCGTATCGTTCGATGACCTGGTTCAAAGGATCGGTGATGCTTGCGAGCTGATGCTTGGCGTTATAGGCCAGCACCGTCTCGCCCAGATCAGCGTCAATGATCTTGGTGGTCTGGTTGAGCGCGTTCCGCTCGATCCGGGTCACGAAGTTCATGGGGTCGGTCATACGAATGGTGCGCCCGGCGAGATCGGGGTCCATGACAACTTCATGGTTCAGCGGGTCGGTCACCTTGATGAGATCGCCCGCCAGGTTGTAGTCAAAGCGGGTGACGTGGCCCAGCGGGTTGGAGACCGTCTGGACCTGGCCTTTGGGGGTGTAGGTGAAGGTCGTGGTGTGGCCTTCCGGCGTGGTGCTGGTGAGCAGGTTTCCGGTCACCGGATCGTAACTGTTGCTGCTGGTGATGGCCTGGCCGTTCAGGTAACGAGTGACGGTGGCGACCTTGTTCCAGCGACTGTCATAGGTCATATCCGTGATGCGGCCGAGACTGTCGATCATGCGGCTCACATTGCCGACAGCGTCAAACGTGTACTTCATCGTGCGGCCCAGGACATCGGTGGATTCGATGATGCGGCCCACACTGTCGCGCTTGAAGCTTGAAGGCTGGCCTTGCTCATTGGTCTGACCGGAAGCCGTGCCTTGCGGCGTGAAGCGCACCGTGGTCTCGCGGCCCTTGGGGTCGGTTACGACTACTGCGCTTATGACGCCGCCGAAGACATGCTCGCCGCGTTGGGCGCGCTCATAAGATTGTTCGCAGGAATCATTGAGGGCACTGCAAGTACGAATAGCGACGGGTACGCCGGGATTCGCAGCGCGGCATCCACCGACTAAGGTGTAGCGGAAACGGTATTCCGATCCATCGGCCAGGATCTGTCGCAGAACGCGACCGCCGTGACCCAAGGTGTTGACGGTCTTGGCCGTAGTGCCGGGATACTGAATCGTCTTGATGGGCACGCCGAGGTCAGGATCCTGTGAGTTGTTCAGAATTTGAATACAGCTCGCATCATGTGTTTGGCCACTTGGAAGACTGCCAGAGGCGGCAATTGGATAGTCGCCTTGAAATGAGCCGTACTCATAGCGGGTGACCCCGCCTTCAGGATTCGTCACGGTCTCAATCCGTCCTGCGGACGTATAGGTGTAGCGAACCTTTCGATTGAGCGGATCGCTGACTTCCGAAACAAAGCCGTGTGCGCCATAGCTCAGAGAAACCTGACGCTCTGCAGTACCGATTGAGGTCGCCCGACCGTTCGGCAGTCGACCGATGTTCAGCACCTGCCCATTCGGACGGCGCTGCTCGGTAAGGAAGAGCGGAGGGCCTCCACGAATCAAGCCAGTTATACCCGGAAAGGGTTGAAATTTCCAAACTGTCTTGTCAGCCATTTCCAGTTCCCAATGGCTCTCTGACAGCCTACGCAGCACTGCACCCTGAAACCGGAAGTTGTCTCCGTTCACGAAGCTACCGTTCGGCTGTTGGATGAAGTTCACCTTCAGATTGCCGGGCATGACAATTCGCTTTTCAGGGCCTTCAAACGGCAGCAGGACCACGTCGTACTCGAATCCCCATCCATAGCCGAAGCTGCCAACCGTGCCGGCACGATTGTTGAATGCGTCCACCGGGTTGTAGTAGCGCGTCAAAGCCAGCGGTACCAAGCCGGACAAGGTGAAGTCTGTCGCAATTGGTGACTCCTGGCCGTTGGACAATTGGACAGGGTTTGCCACCTTGCAGACTGGCGGCTCTGCGCCTCCGCCTCCGCCGGAACCACCGGCACCTCCGCCGGGTGGGTGGCACGGCGGCGGCGTCGGATCGGGAGGCGGCGGATCTGGGCGGCAGAAGCTCAACACGCCACACACGCCGCAGAAGCGGGGCACACCATTGCCGGGGTCCGATGCGATGGTGAGGCCATCTGGTGAAACAGTGCCGGTGCCGGCACTTTTCCACATACCCTCCCCGCCCATCGGGCTGCCGTCGAAGTACATCAACTCAGCCTTCTCGCCCGCTTCCAGCCCGAGGTCGTTTGGCAAGGTCACCGGAATTGGCGCGGAAGGAATGCCACCCATGGGGGTGCCGAAGTACAGCTGATAGCTTGATTTAGTCGGCAGTGGTGGCGCGGGAATGGGTAGCTTGTCCGGATCCTGTCGCTCGATTGCGATGCGGGACTTCCTGATGCCATCGTAGCCCACAATTGAAACCCCTGCGGGGATGGTGATCTTGACACCGGGGAAGCGTGGGTCCGTTATCTGCTGATCCTGTGTGGCATTGTTTATCGCAGTGAACTTGTCGTCCGCTGGAGGCGGTGCAATGGTCCAGTCTGGCATGACGATCATCTTTCCTTGCTCGATCGTGACGAGGAAGGGCCAGATTGGATACAGCGGATGAGCGGGCGTCGCATCCATGCGAAGCGTAGTCGGCCCTGCGGGGATGCCAGTCAACGTGAAATTCCCAGCTGCGTCTGACTGGACCTGAATGGGCGAAAGTCCTGGTCCACCCGGCGGGTCGAATCGCACCAGCACGCCGCCGATACCATTCCCCTTTGGATCGACGAAACGGCCCTTGACGCCAGTGGCAGCAGCACGCACTTCAACGCGGACATTCGCGGTCTTGGTGACGATGCCGTTTGTTGTGTCTCCAGTGGCCGTCACGGTAAAGGTGGACGAACCAACCGCTGCATTAGGTGTAGCACTGAGAACAACGGTCGCGTTGGATCCCGCCGCAAGGTATGGATGGCTCAGGACGGCAGAAACGCCAACCGGCAGGCCCGATACGGCGAGCTTGGCCAGCCCAGTGAAGGCTTGCGTTCCCGCGCTGTTCAACTTGACGTCAACCGAAGCCGTCGCGGATTGATGCAGCACCACCTCGGCGGAGTTGGCGCCAAACGTGTAATCCTCAGCAGGCGTCGTGCCGACCGTAAACACGGGTCCGGTTACCGTGCGCGAGCCAACTGCGACCTGAACTGGGCCCGTCAGGGCACCGGCTGGCACGATCACGCGCAATTCGGTCATTGATGCGGACTGGACCACCGCCTGTACACCCCCACTCGCACCGCCAAACCGTACCTGGTTGTCGGCTGGATTCGTACCGAAGCCCGCACCAAAAATGCCAACAATTGCCCCAACCTCGCCGCGCTCTGGCGCAATGGCAGCGACGACGAGATCTGGCGCGACCACCGGCAATAGGTACTCATTTGAGAGCTGACCATCCGGATTCCGAACTCTGAGGATCAGGTTTGCCGCTTGGCCGGTCAGGCTGGCTGGCAGGGTGAATCGAAGATTCTGCGGGTTCGCGAACGACGTGCCAATTTGGATTTGCGCACTTCCTGTGCCGACCAGCACAACGGCGCCAGAGACGAAGCTGTAGCCGGACAGCGTCAGATCACGCGGCTGACCCAGTGCTTGAACGGTTGCGGGCGCGCTGGTGTAGATATACGGCGCCACTGCAGGCGTGGTCATGGTGAGGGTGCGCGCGTTTGACGTTCCGCCAGGCGTCTTGAGGCGAATCTCCAGCACGCCGGCAGTGCTGAACAGCGATCCTGGCAGGGTCGCTACCGCTGCGGTGAACGAGCTGACTTGAGCAGCAATTTCCTGACCATTGACGAGCACCTGAGCTGGCGCAATGAAATGCTGGCCCGTCAGCGTGACTGTCTTGGCTTGACCGTTAGCCGATGTCGTGTCTGGCACGATGCTGTCCAGCACAGGCACGCGAACTTTCACAGGAAAGTTGATTATTCCCGAGGTGCCACCGCCAGGGCCAGGGTTGTTTACCTTGAGCGACAATGTTCCAGCGCTGGCAAGCAATGCGGCTGGCATCACCGCGGTGATTTGGCTCGAAGAGACCCAGCTTGTCGGCAACTCCTGCGCGCCGACGAACACCACGCTGCCCTCGGCAAAATTCCTGCCGGTGAATGTAAGTGTGGTATCCGGGCTGCCAACGAATGCATCCACGGGATTGACTGCGTTGACAGTGGGTGCCTTGTTAGGCAGTTGCACGAGTGTCAACGCGTCCTTCTCGGCGCTGACAATTAATGCTTGGTTGTAACGGGTCGACACCGCGACCGCTGTGGGCTTGTCAACCTTGTTGAATTCCGGCGTGACCGAACGAGTCTCTAGGTCGATGAGTGAAATGCGGTCCTCATCCTTGCTCACCACCACGGCAATGTGCGTGTCCGGCTGGATGGCCACTGCGATGGGGTTCCTGGGCATGGCGAGGCTGGTGACCCATTGCAGCGAGTTGAGGTCTAGCAGGTGCGCGCGATCATTGTCCTTGGTCACCAAGACGGCGAGATTCAGGCCTTCATCGACGGCGATACCCTCTGTTTCGAAGCTCAGGTTGACTACCTGGCCCAGTGCGCGGCTGTCCAGGTTGAGGAGGCGGAGCCGCTTGTCCTCGGTGACGAGATAGGCGATGCCCTTGCCTGCATGGAGGGCGATGGCTTGGATTTTCGCGGGCAAGGCCACGCCGGTGCCCAGTGTGCGGGTCTGGTTGTTGACAATTTCGACACGCTTCTCGCCTTTTGCGCCAACCACTGTGAGGCCACGTCCGGCGTCCACCGCCATGGCGACGGCATCGTCCTGAAGCGTCAAGCGCTCTGGATACACCGTGGCAGGTGAGGTCGCCAGATTCACGAATACAAGCCGCTTCTTGGTGTCGCCGACGATGGCGAGATTGCGAGCGGGGTCCACCGCGACTTTGGCCGCCTTGTCTGGCAGGGCAAGCCGGGTCAGACTGCGGTCGGAGAGCTTGATGCGGGCGAAGTCGGGGTCATCGCTGCTGACCGCCAGCGCTTCGTGCGTGGTTTGATTGACGGCCACATCTTGCAAGGTCTTCTGTACCGCGATTTTGCGGATGAGGCTGGCCTGGGAGGGGTCCAGACGCAGCAGCTTGTCGTCCTTGGTGAGGGTGATATAGAGCGCGCCGGCCCCGCCATTGGCGGCAGCGTCGAAAAAGAGGTTGCCGGTGGGTCCCGGCACGGTGTAGTAGCCGGTCAAGGCTTGGCGTAGGAGGTCGATGAGCGAAACGGTGTCCTCGTCCTTTGCCGTAACATAGGCCCAATGATCCTGTTGTTCGACTTCCACGCCTTCGGCTTTGTCAGAGAGAGGAACTCGGGCGATTTGCCCAGTCGTGGTATCGACAATTGCAAGCGCATCTTGCTTACGAGTAACGGCGAGCGCTCTAGCGCCGGCGTTACCTTTCCACCAAGCGAGCGCGCGAAGGTCTTCGCCTAGGGCGATCGTGCGACTGATTTCCAGGGTACTGGCGTCAAGAACGATGAGCTGCCCGTCGTCGAGACTGACCAGCACTGATGTGGTGCCGCCTAGGCTGACAAGCTCTGGCTTCTTGGCGAGCGTCTTCGAACGCAGCACGGCGCCGGTCTGAGTGGAGAGCGCGATGACGCGCTTGCCGCTCTTGTCCAGAACCAGCAGCTCGTTGCGCGCGGTATTGAGCGCCATGCCCTGCCCTGCGCCGGCATCTGGTTCGACCGGGCTGCCTGAGACGCGCCAGGTCGAGACAATGGCACGTGTGGCAGTGTTGATAACGGCCACTGAGATGTCGGTATCGTAAAGGGCGTAGGCGCGGGTTCCATCATCAGACAGGGCCACGGCGATAGCTTCTTTCGGCAAACCCGTTGTGCCTAGAAGAGCGCCGGTGTCGGGATGGTAGAACGCCACAGACTTGTTGCCCTTCAACCCGGTGACCAGCACGCGCGAGTCCTTGGCCACAGCCAATACGGTCGGCTCTTTCGCAGTACTCAATGCGCTTTGGCCTGGCGCAGGCAGTGCAGACCATTGTGCTGCCGCTTGCCCGCTGAAACCAAAGACGGCCAGCACCATCAGCGCACGAGAAATCCTACAAAGCGAATATCTGAACCGCGTCCATGCGGTTTCGATAGCTAAGCCTACGCTGCAATTGAATGTGCTTGCGGAAGTCGAGAAACGCAAACGCGAAGCGAAAGTCATTATCTTTGTCATGGTGAGCTGGTGCCTAGCTGGGTTCTAGCGCGCGGTCAATCTGGCGTCGAACGAGCCAGTGCCTTGACTGCTGGGAATCACAACAATGGTGTAAGTGCCGGTTGTCGTAAGCGTAGGGATGTTCAGTAGTAATCCACCAGCGCCGAAACCCGACGGCGAGACGATTGTGCTGCCGACCGGACTCAGCACCTGAACTGTGCCGCCTGACGAGAGAGTGACCGCGCTCAAAGCGTAATTCAGCGCGTCGCCAGCCGTCCCTGCAAATGTGTGGCGCACCTGTTGGCCACCAAATGCGATTGAAACTGATGTTGGGCTCGTAGCCGCTGCATCCAGGGGAACAGCAAGGTCCTTCCATGCGGTCAATTGCACACTGCCCGTGCCGTTGCTGGCAGGCGTGATTCGGATGGTGTACGTCCCCGCCACCGAAATCACAGGCAGCCGATTCACCAGGCCGTTCGAGATGCCGAAGCTGCTCTGGAACGTCGCCCCATTAGGC
>JANRIX010000032.1:0-1538 GCA_033764435.1 Burkholderiales bacterium | reverse complement strand
AGCGGTCGGTCTTGCATGGGCTGAATGCGCCTCGTGCTGCGTGTGTTCATGCGCAGCGTGCTGTTGCGCCTTCTCGGCACGGCACACATGCGCCGGCAGGCACTCGCCGCCGCAGAGAAATCCGCAATCGTCGATCGCCGTACGCAGACGGTGCTCGTCGATGGCGGCTTCGTCGTACTCGACCACCACCGTTTGCCCTACGGCATTGGCGTCCGCACGGCGAATGCCGGGTAGCCTGTGCAAGGCGTCTTCCACCACCCGCGCACAATGCATCGTCACCATTCCGTGAACATCGAGCGTCATGCTCTTCATGCGACCCCCCTCTTCTCCAAACGGCGGCCACTCATTCTCCCCGCCGCGCATCGGGTCGGCTTCAGGACGAAACGAGGTGTGTGCCGTATTGCGCGAGGATGCGTCGATCGGCCTGGGTTTGCAACGAGCTCGCGGCCAGCTGCGGATCCGACCTGGATGCGGAGGACCTCGAGATGCCTGCCGGACCAGGCCGGCATTGATCACACCGGGCAGAAGTGAAGGGCGGCGACGAAAGATTGAGCCCAATGCCGACCCCGTCGTCAGCACGAGCACCACCTTGACTCGCCAAGCAACCGGTAGCATTCTTGCAAGTGTCTGGATCGTAAGCGTTGCTGGCTTCGTGAAACGCACCTCATTTCGCTTCGCAGCTTTGGTCGGCCTTTGTGCGCTGCTGTTCTCCACTTTCTCGGTGGCTGCGTATGCGTGCCCGAAAAGCTCCGGAAATGGAGAGATGGCCTCCATGCAAGGCGGGTGCCCGGACCAGGATGACGTCCAGCCCAACCTCTGCAAGTCGCATTGCGCGGTGGGGCAGCAACAGACGCCCCAGGTCGCCGGAGATCTGCCGCCCCTGCCTTTGGTTCACGGGCTGTTTGCGTCGCTTTTCACCGCGGATTTCAGCATCCCGAGGAGGCACCAGTCGCCTGCCGGATGCAAGCCGATCCGCACAGTAGGCCCACCCGCGACAATCCGGCACTGCTGCTTCCGGCTATGAACTTCCGCGACGCCTGATCCCCCTTGCCGCATCTTCGCGGCAATGGTTCCGTCACTCGTCGTTCGGAGGTTCCATGGATGCGCTCAATAGCGCGCGTATGCTCGCGCGGTTTCTTCACACCGCATGCAGATTTCTCGTTGCGGCCTGCCTCGCCATCGCCAATCCCGGCGTCATTCGAGCCGCCGATCCGCCGCTGACCCTGGACACCGCTCGGCAGCTCGCCGCAGAGCGTTCGCGTCGCCTCACGGGCCAGGATGCGCTGGTCGCTGCCGCGCGGGAGCGAGCCACCGCGGCAACTCGGCTCCCGGACCCGACGCTGCGACTCGGCGTGAACAACCTGCCCGTCACTGGCGCGGAACGCTTCAGCCTCACCCAGGACTTCATGACCATGCGCTCGGTCGGCGTGGCACAGGAGTTCACGCGCGAGGAGAAGCGCAAAGCCCGTGAGGCCCGCTTCGAGCGTGAAGCCGATGCAGTCACGGCGACACAGGCTGCCGCCCGTGCGGAGATCGAT
>JANRIX010000030.1:0-8643 GCA_033764435.1 Burkholderiales bacterium | reverse complement strand
GGGACTACTCGGGTGATGGCAAGGCGGACCTCTTGTGGGAACACACCGACGGCAGCTACCGGCTCATGGTCATGAATGGTGGCGTCATCACGGCCAATGCCATCCTCATCGGACCGGGGACGGGGTATCAGGCGGTGCCGTAGGGCTGCAGGGAAAGGGCAGAACAAGGCGAATATTCGCACTCGGGTTCGGGTGCGAATATTCACGCCTTGGCAGGGTGCGAATATTCGCAAGCAGCACAGGCAGCACAGAATTCAACACAACATGGGTCGCGTATCCATCCGCTTAATTCTGTGAACCGCGTGCGCGGCTCCGTACGCGGAAGGGCACCTGTGCCTTACTGCTCGCTGACATTCACAGGTCAGTGCTTGCAACATCATGTAAATTTCATACATGCCCGCCGTGCGAATCCCCAAAGTGCAGCCGCCCCGCCTCGGCAATGTTTCGCGCCGTCCGCGGGTCACTGCACTGCTGCAAGCTGCAGAGCGCCGCGGCGCAACCTGGATTCACGCAACCGGGGGTAGTGGCAAGACCACGGCCGTGGCCGATGCCGCGCTTGCGTCAGGCCGCAAGCTGGCGTGGTTGCACCTCGACGAGGGAGACGCCGAACCGGCCACGTTCTTCCATTTTCTGTCCCTGGCCGTCGCACCCATACTCAAGAAGCGCGGAGAGGTGCTTCCGCTTTTTGCGCCGGAGCTGGCTCGAGACCTGCCACTCTTCGCGAGACGGTTTGCCCGCGCGTTGCTGTCGCATGATGCGGAAGCAGCACTTGTGCTCGACAATCTGCAGGATGTCGGTGGCGAGACTCCTGTTCATGCGGCCCTGGCTGCGCTGCTGGAAGAGATGGCAGGTGCCTGGTCTCTACAGGTCATCAGCCGCCAGCCGCCGGGCGAGGCTTACGCCCGATTGCTGGGCCAGGGTCGCCTCTCCCTTGTACCGCCTGATCGAGTCGCCTTTACTGAGGAAGAGTTCTATGCCGCATTTCGTCTGCGCGGCGTCGCTGATGATGCCCGGTTGAAGCATCTGTGGGAGCGCAGTGAAGGCTGGATTGCCGGTGCGTTGCTGTTGGCCACGCAGGACAACCAGAACCAAGCGTCAGAGGGCGCAGGCAAGGCAGTACCGGTCGCGGTTGCAGGACAGGAAATCCTGTTCAATTATTTTGCATCCCAGGCCTTTGGAAGCCTGCACGAAGCGGATAGAAAGCTGTTGGTCGACACCAGCTTTCTGCGCGCGATCAACGCTGAGGACGCAGCCGTGCTCTGCGGTGTAGAAGATGCTGCCGAGAGATTGAGACGCCTCGCGCGCGAAGGTCAGTTTGTGGTCGCGCAAGGTGATTCTGGCGGTTACCGTGTGCATGATCTGTACCGAGCCTTTCTGCAGGCTCAGGCGGAACGGTCACTCGATGCGACCTCGCTGAGCGAATTGAAACTGGCCAGCGCCCGGCATGCAAGGGAGCGGGGCGACCTGTTGGATTCGGTGGAACTCCTTGTCAGCGCGAGGGCATGGCCGTTGTTGCAGTCCATGCTGGTCGAAGACGCGGAGACCCTGGTCAATCGGGGCTATGTTTCTCGCTTGGCGGATCTGCTTGCGTCTGCGCCGCCGGAAGCCTTGAATGCGCATCCCTGGCTGGCTTATTTTTGTGGTCAGGGCTGGCTCTCCCGGGATGTCGAGAAGGCTAATGTCTGGATACGAAATGCGCACGCCGGTTTTGTTGCCGCAGGTGACCGTGCAGGCCAGTTGGTCAGTGCGGTGGATGCGCGCTACAGCAGCTTCTACCAATTCAAGTCGGCCGAAGAACACCGCACCTGGACTGCGCTGATCGAGCCGCTTCTCGACGTGGAGGAATTCCCGACCGCCTACTTTGCGCTCAAGGTGAGTGCCGGGCTGCTAGGTGCCATTTACATGGGCTCGGCAATCGAAAGCCATGTTGATCGGCTGGTGGCGCGCATCTATCGTGAGCTGCCGCACATCGAAGATCCCGGGGTCAAGCTCCAGGCACTGACCCAGATTGCAACCGTCGCGTTTCGCTGCTACCGGCTTGATTTGATGCAGCCTGCCGTGAACCGGGTGGAAGCGGACGGGCTCGATACTCTGGCCAGTCCGCAATTGCGCCTCAACTGGTATTACGACAACATCAACTTCGAGATGATGCACGGCAGCGTGCCGCGCGCACTCCAATTGAGCGCGCTCGCACTGGCGCTTGCCACGGAAAGTGCGTTGCCGCAGGCACGCCTGTTGTCCCTGGCCATGCGCCTGGATGCGCTCTGCGATCGCCGCGATGTGGTGGCTGCGAAACCGCTGCTCGCAGAGCTCGACAGGGTGATTGATCCTGCGCGGCCGTTCACACAGTTGATCCCGCTGGTGTTTCGCGCCAAGTTCGGTGCAGTGGAGGGTCGCCTCGACGAAGCGCGCACTGCAGCGCGTGAAGCGGTGGCGCTGGCCGACAAGATCGGTGTGCAGCGGGATTCACGACTGGTCTATTTCATGCTCGAAGTCGGCATCGAGTGTCTCGACAGCCAGTGGCACGTGGCGAGAGAGCTGGTTGCTCGCTACCGCGGCGACTTCATCCGCGAGCCGCAAGCCATCATTGATCTCTACTCCCTCTGGATCGATGCCGCCGAGGCGGTCGAGGCTGAGCGCGCCGATGCGCGTGCCTTGCTTGCGCAGGCCATCGCAGGTGCACGGGCGCTCAACTTCTACCACGTGCTGCGCAACGCACAGGCGCTCTCGGCGCGGCTCTGCGCCAAGGCGCTCGAATGGAGAATTGACCCGCCCTACGTGCGCGAGCTGATCGCGCGGCGGGGGCTTGATGCGCCCGATGCACTGCAATCGCAGTGGCCCTGGCCCATTCGGGTCACGACGCTGGGGAGTTTTTCGCTCACGCTGAAGGGTCAGCCAGCCGAGGCAGGCCGGACGCAGGCCAAGGTCATGCAATTGCTGCAGGTTCTGATCGCACGTGGTGGAGACGCGGTCCCTGTCGACGACATCATCACCGCGCTCTGGCCGGGCGAAGGACGGCAGGGCACCCAGCAGGTGTTCGATACCACGTTGCATCGACTGCGCAAGCTGCTCGATTCCGATACCGCCATCCACCTCGCCGACAGAGCACTCACGCTGAACCGGAAGGAAATCTGGGTCGATTCGGTTGCGCTCGAGGCAAGGCTGGATGGGCTGGCCGGGAAAAGTGCAGAAAGTTCTGCAGAAGCGCTGGGCGGTTTGGTCGCCGACTATCCGGGACACTTTCTGGCAACAGCAGGCGATGCTGCCTGGGCGCTGCCGTTACGCGATCGGATCTGGCGCAAACTGACACGTCTGCTGGACCGCCAGGTGCGCCACGAAATGGCGGAGGGTCGCTGGGAAGACGCAGCCGACATCCTGCACTTTGTTTCCGACCGGGATGGTGCAGCCGAAAGCGCGCATTTGGCACTCATCGAACACTACGAACGTGCGGGACGCATTGCCGAGGCTGTCCAGCTCTGCGAGCGTAGTGAGCAAAGGCTCCTCACCGAGTTCGGCCTGCTTCCGTCGGAGGCGTTGCGTGCTGCCGCCGCGCGGCTGCGCCAGCGAAGGGCAGCGGGCGTATGAGCCCAGGCTGATGCGAAAGTCGATGCGCGAATATTCGCATGGTTGCCCAGGCCCGGCTTTGTCTGGCGTAAATCTGTAAGACATCTGTAAGCCCCAGCAGCCATTTTCGGCGCCTATCTTGGCGCCATGAATTGCGCCGTCGAAGTATCGGAAGAGGCAAAGTCAGGCGATCCCGCCGCCGACATGGACGAGCATGGTCCGGCTCATGCGCTGCGCTCGCAGCGCGATGATGTGCTGCACATTCGGTGTCTTGGCGGCTTTTCGATTCAGCAAGGGGTCGGCGGTCCCGATCTCACGCCGACAACGCTGACGCGCCAGCACGAGTTGCTGCTGCGTGTCATCGCGGCCGGTCCCGACGGCGCGGCCGTGGACCGGATCGTCGCAGGTATCTGGCCGCTGACTGATCCGGACCGCCGCCGCCAATCCCTCAATACCTCGCTCAGCAGACTGCGAGCGGGGTTTTACGGCGCGAACGCGATCGTTGCGGATGGCGATGTGCTTCGCGTCGACGCGAGCGCCACCTGGGTGGACTCGCTCGCGCTAGAGGCGCTCACTCGCGAGGTGCTGTTGCCTCTTCAGCGGCGCCAGGAACGTCATTCGCTGGCGAAGTTGCAACATTGGGCGGCCCAGCTTGAAGGCTTCGGACAGGCAGAGTTTCTACCTGCGCTGGATGGGGTGTACTGGGTGTTGGCGGCACGCCAGCGCATTGCCCAAGACCGGTCGAGGGCGCTGTCGCGGCTGGGTGGGCGAAAGCATGGGAAGTAAGCGTCTTCGTGATCACGGTTGCAGGATGCAGGCAGCGGTATGGGCCCCGAACAACAATCGACCAATGACATGTGTAAGCCACTTGTAAGTCATGGCGGCCTGCGAGTGGCGGCAAAATCAACCGGTCAGTTCAGGTCGCGCAAAGCTTTCCGCTTGCTTGACTTGGCTCGGGCATCTCGCGTTGCGGACATTCGCGAGCACCACCGGGATGAGGACAAATGTTGCGGCATTCCGAATTGATGGATGAACCAGCAAGCACAACTGGCCATCTGGCCAAAAGCTAAGGGGATGAATATGAACCTCCGTCGACTGTCCAGCATGATTGGATGCCTGGCCCTCGCATGCATGCTGACAGGCGTCGGCAACGTGTCCGCCAACAACGGCACGCTTGATCCCACGTTCGGCGTGGGCGGAAAAGTTCAGACCCGCTTCGGGATTGATTCCGGCGATTGGATCACCCAGAGCTCGATGGTTCAGGCGGACGGGAAGATCCTGTCCTATGGCTATCGGCGGGGACTGGTCTACGCGCTGCGATTGAATGCAAATGGTTCCCTGGACACCAGCTTTGGCACAGGCGGTCGCCTGATATACCCCGACATCCCGCAGGGATTTTCGATTTCCAATACCGCGAAGCTCCTGCCCCAGGCGGACGGCAAGCTTATCGTGGCGACGTCGGGCTATCCGCTGGGGTCAGGTCAAGACGCGGACGGAAAGTTCATCATCAGCCGCTATTTGGCCAATGGCAGTCTCGACCCTGCATTTGGCACCGGGGGCATCTTGGTGGTGTCCGTGAGCACCGCCCCCTATCTTTACGGTTTTGAAGATTTGCGCGCGATCCTCCGGCAACCTGACGGCAAGATCATTGTGGCAGGCAGCGCGTTTGACACCGCCAGCAACACTTACGGCGCCATCCTCACACGCGTCACCGACACCGGCACCATCGATACGGGCTTTGGAACCGGTGGCCTGGTGCCGATGATGCCGCCCAGCGCTGGCGGCATTTTCTTCCTCAACGCGTTGTCGCGGCAGGCGGATGGCAAGATCATTGCCGCGGGAAGCTCCAATTTCGGCGGCGGGGACGGGTCTGGAGAAGTGCGCCGTCTCACCGCCGCTGGTGCTGCCGACACCACATTCGGCTTTCTAGGCGGTAGAGCAGTGTTCACAGCGTCCGGAATAGATCGCGCATTCAGCCATGTCGCCGTCCGCGCAGATGGAAAGATCATTCTCGCCGGGACGGACAGGGTCGGCTCGACACTCACCGCGCTCATGTACCAGCTCACGACGTCAGGTTCGCTGGACACCACTTTTTCTTCTGACGGCATCGCCCCCATGACGGGTGTGGGATTCATCGCCAACGCATCGCTCTCAGCAACAGGTTCCTATGACGTGCTGCATGCAGCGACTCTTCCTGCCAGCACGTGGAGTATCAGCCGATTCAATGCCGCCGGAAATCTGAACACGAGCTTCAATGGCACAGGACAGGCCGACATCAGTTTCGGCGTCAATGCCTATGAATTCGACTCGGAGTTGCTGCATCTCACGGACGGTGGGTTTCTCATTCATGTCTCTGGAAGTGACAACACATCCAGAATCGCGCTGGCTAAAGTGCAAAGCAATGGTGCGCTCGATGGTGGCTTCGGACTCTCTGGCAAGGCGTTTCCGCAAATCGGCTATCGGGACGCCACGCCCTCTGCCGTAGCAACGTTGGCGGATGGCCGAACTGTTGTGGTGGGCGATGTGGTGAGCCCGTCGAAAAACGGCACCGAGTTTGCTGTCGCCACGTACACAACAGATGGCCAACTCGATTTGACGTTTGGCGCGGGTGGTCTGGTGACCATCAGCATGGGCACTGGCTTTGAGGCCGCAACAGGCGTGGCGGTCCAGGCGGACGGCAAGATCGTGGTCGCGGGCTATTCCGTCTCGAGCGGTACGACACGCGTCAGCACCATGCGCTTGCTCTCTTCCGGGGCGCTGGACACGACTTATGGCACGAATGGCATCAGCCATGTCGCCGTAGCCAACCTCGTCTACACGGGAGATGTGCGCTTGCAGTCCGATGGCAAGCTGATCATCGCCATCAGCGCTCAACGGACCGGCGCAGGGGCTGACCTGGGCGTGATCCGCCTCATGCCGTCAGGTGTTCTGGACACCACCTTCGGCACCTCAGGTGGTGCGATGGTCACCGTTTCAAATAATGACGAGTATCCAACCTCCCTGCTTGTTCTCTTTGACAACAAGATTGTCTTGGCTGGCTACATCAATGCCTATGCGGGTGGCTTCACGGGCATTGCCCAGTTCACAGCCAACGGCGCATTGGACACGTTGTCATTTGGATCAGGCGGCCAGACGTCCTTGCCAGGGGTGGCGGGTGCGAGGCTGTTTTCTGCGGGAGGCAAGCTGCTCGTGGTGGGGCCGACTTCAGGCGGCGTATCCGCCACGCGGCTAAATAGCAACGGCGCGGTGGATACGACATACGGCACGGCTGGCACAGTGACGGTGAACGGCATCAACATGGCGTTCGGGGCGGCAGTTTATGACAGCTTGCAGGAAAGCTTCATTGTTGCTGGTTCTGGCAACACAGGAGGTGATCCGAATCTCCAAGGCATCAGTCACTTTGGCGTTTTCAAGTTCAACCAAGCCGGGCTGGTCAGCAACTTTGGTACGGCAGGCGGCACCAATTTCAACTTCGAGGGAAGATTGGAGGCGCGACCGCGCGCCATCGCTTTGGCTTCAAACAACAAGATTGTCGTGGCCGGCGTCAGCGATGAAATCACAGCCAACCAGCGCTTCGCCGTGGCCCGCCTGATCGGCAATGACAGTACGCCCGATCCGTTCACCGTGAACCCGAAGATCAATGTGCCGCTCTCCACCCTCGTGGACAGCGATCCGATTGTCATCACGGGCATCAACATTCCGACACCTCTGAACGGGTTTGGTGGTTCCTACTCGGTCAACTGCACGGGGACGTATGTCGCCAATTTCGCAACGCTGAATCCGGGCGACACCGTTTGCGTTCGCGTCACGTCTTCCAGCTCATTCAGTACGACAGTGACGCGCAACTTCACCATCGGTGGGGTGGCAGGGAGCTTCAGTGTGACGACCCTGGCGTCTACCCAGACGCTTACGGTCGCCAAGTCAGGCACCGGCAGCGGCACCGTGACCTCGTCGCCAGCGGGCATCAGCTGCGGCGCGGATTGCAGCGAGAGTTACGCGACCGGGACCGTGGTCACCCTGGGTGCTGTGGCATCGGGTGGCTCGGTCTTCACGGGTTGGACTGGGGAAGGCTGCAGCGGGACCGGCAATTGCGTGGTGACCATGAGTCAGGCGCGAAATGTTACGGCGAATTTTACCCCCGCCAATGCGACGCTCACCGTGACCTGGCTTTCCTTCATTGGGCGGGTTGTTTCGGCACCTGCGGGTATTGATTGTCCGGGGGCCTGCACAGCGGTCTTTCCCACCGGCACACAGGTCACGCTGACGGCGATGCCTGTGAACGGGATCACGTTCAGCAACTGGTCGCTCGACTGTGCCGGTAGCGGAAGCTGTGTCGTCACCATGAATCAGGCACGCTCGGTCCGTGCTGTGTACGAGCTGACTGCAATCCAAGGGGTCTACAACTACGGGGGCGGATTGGTCTCGCTGTCTCCCGGCGGGGTAAGTTGCGGCCCGCAGGAGTGTGAAATCGAGGGGCAGTTCCCAGATGGCTCCATGGTCACGATTACGGCGACGGCGTCACCCGGAAATGTGGTGACCGAGCTGGCCGGTGCAACCTGTATTGGTCAGCCTGTTTGTCAGCTCACCTATCAGATTCAAGCTATCGACCAGAACGGCGCGACGATGTACAGGGAAGTTCGGTTTGGACCTGTTATCTCTTCCAACCTTGCCCCAAACGACCTGAACGACGACGGCCGCTCTGACATCCTCTGGCGCACCAACCCGGGCGGGGTAGGTGACACCGCCGCCTGGCTCATGAACGGCACGGCGGTGCTGGCCGGTGCCGGTCTCACCGCCGGCTCTCCCTACCAAGTCACCCATGCCGGCGACTTCGACGGCGACGGCAAGGCTGATCTTGCCTTCCAGCACCTCACCGCCGGTGATGTCACCCTCTTCAGGATGGACGGCACCACCGTCGTTGCAGGCGCAGGCATCCTCCCCCCCGGCACCGGCTACACCATCCAGCACCTCGCCGACTTCAACGGTGACGGCAAAGCCGACATCCTCTGGCAACGCACTGACGGCGCCATGGCCATCTGGCTCATGAACGGTCTCACCGTCCAGGCAGGTGCCGGGCTT